>FZRE01000004.1 GCA_900199655.1 Prevotellaceae bacterium KH2P17 | reverse complement strand
AAGGGTGTCTTTCCTACCAATCATGCGCTGTACAAACTTGTCTATCTTGCCTATCGTAATATCCGCAAGAAATGGACCATGCCGCTGGCAAACTGGGGACAGACGGCGCAACAATTGGCCATAAAATTTGGAGACCGTTTCAAGATTATGTAACTTTGTGCTGTTGCGGGCCCCTCGTTGTCGAAACGCGATTAAAAATCGCGTCCCGCCGACCGAGGTTAAAGCCTAACGGAAAAGGCGCACTGACACAGTTGAGTTGACTACCCCTTTTATATTGGAATTATTTATATTTGCGTCTTTACCCACTTCTATCATTTGGCTATTACTGCTCGTGAAATTGGTAACGTTTCCTTTTGCCGTTTTATTTTGAGCCCCGTTTGATGTTGTCTTACATTCCATAGCTTTATCTATTAAATGTTGATTATATGGTTTTATTCTCTTTCAGTTCTTCTTTCTCGGCAACTTTGGCGGCTATCCGCTTCGCCTGCTCACGTGTTCCTACCCTTATATAGTGTTCAAATACTCGTTCACTCTGATGCCCGCTGAGGCTCATCAATTCGCGTGTATCAAACAAACCTGTCTTATAGGCGTTGGTAAGGCCGCTGCGCCTTGCAGTGTGAGATGTTATCAACTCATATTTGGGTCTTATTACTTTCCCGGCTGCATTGCGCTCAAAGAGAGGGCTACCATTGTGCATTTCCGCATATTCTTGCAAATGCCTCAACTGGTCAGCTTCGTTTCTGATTAGCTTTTTACCTTCTTTCGACTTGGCGAGAAGTCGCTTGTAATTTTCCTCCGATCGTCTCTCCGCATAAGTAAGAACCGTTACTTGTTTTTCTCTCAAAGAGGGAACCAACTTGGCCAAATCGCAGAGAACTTCTTTAATGTACCGATTTATCTGCTGACCGCTGACCGTTGGAAAATCAAAGTTATAATCATTGCATATCTTAACGGCTCTCTCATCTACTATCGGCACCTCTACATAGGTTCCCGTCTTTTGCTGCGTCAGTCTAAGGATAAGTAAATCACTATCTCTGATAAAATTATCCTTACCCAAGAAGCCGTAATCACTGAAACGCTGGCAGCTTACACAGCCAATGAAAAACAAATCCCTCACCAGCTTCTTCTTTCCGACCAATGGCATCCTGTATAGTGCATCCAGTTCCTCATCCGTCATATATGTTTCCGTTCTCTTCTCACTGCCACTGACTGCTCTCTCGTGCCACACACGCAAAGAAACTGCATTACTATTCCTGCCCTCTTCCGCTGCCCGGTTACAGAGTTTGCGGAAGCAGATAACATACTTGTTTACCGTGCTCGCCATCATTCCCCTACGCTCGAGATATGCAGAAAACTTGTCAGCAAACGGTTTGGTCACATCGTCAAAGGTCACAGCCTCATCATCATGGAGATATGCTTTCAACAATTCGAGAAACTGTCCCCATATTCTTATGCTACTTTTGCTGTATGACTTATCCTTATGTTTGATGCTTCCATCTGCAATGCCATTGATAAAATAGTCACAGAAGCCAATCAAAGAACGTTCTCTCCTTTTCTCTGCTGCTTTCACTGCCCGATATTGTTCTCCAAATACTATATCTCGCACGGCATCATCTACTGCCTGCTTGTCATTCAGCACATCATTTGACAGGCTGTTGAGCATGTCGCGCACGCGTTCTATCTTACTTACGACCTTTTCTCCTTCAGATGTTTTCCAATCAGGAATAGATACTTCTATGTGCGTGTTGAGCCAGGTATTCACGCCCTTAATCGTGAGCCTCATGTACAGCGGGGCATACCCTTTTGTCTTGGTCGTTCGTAAAAACAACTTTGCCATTATTCTTTTATTTTTTAATCCAAAACAAAGATAGCATTTTTGGAACGGTTTTGGAACGAAAGCAACTATATTGATGAAGTGTCAAGAAATGTAATAAAACAAACAACAGTCACAAGATATCGATTATTAGTTATATACAAGTTTAATCGCATTTCTCTACATTTCATACGGTGGTCGAGTCCCACCCTCCACCCTTTATCAAGAAATCCCGCAAGCTTAAAAGCTTGCGGGACTTTTTGTGTCTGCCACTGTCAAGCTTCTCTACTATAAAAAACAAAAATTTTGGTTTCTACATGCAAGGTTTCTAATCTCCAACAGTTGAATAAGCAAAAGAAGCCACAAAGAGCCTTATTATGTACTATGCGTAAGATGAAAAAAGAAGTAAACATTACACAGAAGTTGCGGCAGGTTATCAATTCTGCAATGTCCGCAATCTTGGTTGCACTGGGATTTGCTTCCTGCAGCGACTCTCCTTGGGGCGGTGCTGTGGAACTCTATGGCACTCCTACATCCTCCTATCATGTAAAAGGACTTGTAACCGACGAGTCGGGGCAGCCTGTCAAAGGCATTAAAGTCAGTGTCAAGCCCGACTACAGCAAAGCTATTCTGCCTGCCATAGACTCTGCCTACACCGACTCCAAGGGTCAGTATGTCACACAGAAGAATTATGGACCAGGGTCCCCCATGTTTAGCAGGATGATTGTCATTGAAGACGCAGACGGCGAGGCCAATGGAGGAGCATTCCAGAATGACACACTCCGCGAGAAAGATGTTGAACTGAAGAAAGTTGCAGAAGGCCATGGCGCGTGGAACGAGGGGGAGTTTGAAATCACTGCCAACGCCAAACTCAAGAAGAAATGATAAACCTCAAGAAGCGAGTAGCTTTGGAGGCAGCCCGCATCATCAGGCATAATGTCACCGCAGAACATCCGCTCAGGCATCTGTTCTGGGAGTGCACGCTCCGCTGCAACCTACATTGCCGGCACTGCGGAAGCGACTGCAGACAGGCATCGGCCACACCCGACATGCCCGCAGCTGATTTTCTACGCGTTCTCGACGAAGTTGCAGCCCGCACAAACCCGAACAACGTGTTCGTCATCATCACAGGAGGAGAGCCTCTCATGAGGCCCGACCTGGCCGAATGTGGCCGGGCCATTCACGACAAAGGCTTCCCCTGGGGTATGGTAACCAATGCGCTTGCACTCACGCCGGAACGCTACCGGCAACTGCTGGCTGCCGGATTAGGCTCTGTTACCGTAAGTTTAGACGGTTTAGAAGAAAGCCATAACTGGATGAGAGGTAACGAACACAGCTTTGGGCGGGTAGCACAAGCCATTGAGATGATGACAGCCACGCCGGGCCTGACATACGACGTGCTGACCTGCGTGAACCAACGCAACTACCGGGAGCTGCCCGCCATCCGCTCGTTCCTCGTCGGCAAAGGCGTCGGAAGATGGCGTGTGGTGACCGTATTCCCTGTAGGCAGAGCAGCCAAAGACCCGGAAATGAGATTAGAAGATACCCAGTTCCGCGGCGTATTCGAATTCATCAAAGAGACCCGCCAGCAGGCACAAATTCATGCCAGCTATGGGTGCGAGGGATTCCTCGGCAATTATGAGGGGCAGGTACGCGACCATTTCTATTTCTGCCACGCCGGCATCACCGTGGGTTCCGTACTCTGCGACGGTTCCATCTCGGCCTGTGCAAGCATCCGACCCGACTATCATCAGGGCAACATCTACCGCGACAACTTCATGGATGTATGGGAGCGCCGCTTCCAGGTGTACCGCAACAGGGCATGGGCACGGCAGGGCGAATGTGCCGAATGCAGCATGTTCCGCTACTGCGAGGGTGGAGGCATGCACCTGCACGACGAAACGGGCAGGTTGCTCTTTTGCCATTACCACCGCCTAACAGAAACCTGAAGCCGGCGCAGACCGACAGAAACAACAGGACAAGAACATACCGGCACCCTGCGTCAGCATTTCTATGATTTGATTTAGCCCTCCTCTGGTATGATGCACTTTACGTGCATACAGCGAATTTGCGTTAGACCGAAAACAGGCATGTTGGCAGCCACGGTGCAGGAGCTATGCTTCAAGACGCTTGAAGCATAGCTTCAACGTCCTTGAACGATACCTTCAAGGATGCTGAACCATAGCTCCAGCAACACAAGAGGATGAAGAACACGGAGCATATTGATACACAAGGGGTTACAGAAGCTGTCTTCTCTGGGCAAAGTAAGCCGGAAAAACGCCGGCATGTTAGCCTTTCTCAACGAACACGCCGGCAGCTGCAACCTGCCGCCTGGCTACACAAACAGGCCACTCATCTATCCAAGCCGGGGCTACCTATGCGCTGTGGAGTTCCTTTTTCGTCGAACTCGCACTTATCAAGTCATGATGAAAAGCCACAGCGAGATGGCTATCATCATGCCGGCTACTATGCATTGATAGATTTTCTTGTGCACATATCGAATGAGATGTATGGCCACGAAGTTGCCTGCCATCATGGCACAGCCGATAAAAAGTCCGTTAAGAAAGATGTGCCAGTCCATCAGGTCGAACTTTCCATAGGTTATAGCCTTAACGATGTGCATAGCTGCAGCCGCCGTAGCCTCGCTGGCGATGTAGGCAACAGGAGCGAGGTCGAGCGTCAGGAACACGGCACTGCTCAACGGACCGGATATGCCCAACAGCCCGTTAACAAGTCCCGTCAGGCTTCCACCGACCAACATTGTGCGGTGGCCTGACGGCAAATGCAGCTTTCCACGTAGCTTCATAATGGAAAAGATGATAAGGAAAACGCACAGCAAGCGCGTCATGAGCGCCTTGTCTATCAAGCTGAAGCCGAAAGCACCGAGTGCCGTAAAAGGCAAGGCCGGGATGAGAAACCACATCACTTGCCGCCAGTGAATCTCGCGCCAACCCATAGCTGCACGGGAGAGGTTGCTCATCAACTGGGCAATAGTAGAGACGGGCACAGCTATCTCCACCCCATAGAAGTAGGTGATAACCGGCAACAACACCATTCCACCGCCAAAGCCAACGGAGCCTGACAGTGTTCCGGCCACCAGACCCACAATAATGAGCGTAAGATACATGGCTTAAAACTTTACGGTAAACACATGCTGCCCGTCTGCATAGTAATAGCCGGCCTGCCAATGGTGATAATCACAGATTGACTTCACGATGGCAAGGCCCAATCCATTGCCTTTCTGGGTTCCTTTTGTACGGAAGAAGCGGGAGAAAACGTGGTGGGCATCCAGCGCGGGTTCGTTAGATGTGTTGGCAACTGACAGCTGTCCGTCTGTTACGGTAACAGCTATCTTGCCTCTGGCATAGTTATGCCGGACGGCATTCACTACAAGATTTGTTATCAGACTCTCCAAGAGAGTTTCATTGCACCGCAGTTTCAGGCTGGGCTGTGCGAACGTTGCAGTGACCACAATGCTGCCGGCAAGGCTTTCAAGGCGGGGGAGCAGGTCCTTCATCTTTAGGCAGAGGTCAACTTCCGACTGTGTACTGAACTGATTGTTCTCTATCTTCGACAACAGCAACAGGCTGCGACTGAGGTTGCTCATGTGGCGCAGTTCCTGATAGATTTCATGCAGTTCCTGAGCCTGATACGGCGTAAGGCTCTCGTCTTGCAGCATGTTGTCTATCTTGTTCTGTACGATGGCTATCGGCGTTTGCAGCTCATGGGAAGCATCCTCCGTAAACTCTTTCTGCACCTGATAGCTCTTTACGCTGGTCTCCATGATGCGGTTCAGCGTTGAATTGAGCTGGCTGAACTCATGTACGCCTGTTGTCTCGGGCAAAACTGTCATGCCCCGCTCCACTTTAAAACCTTTAATCTGCTCAAGAGTTTGATGGAACGGGCGCCAGAGTCGGCGAGGAACGAGCTGTGCTACAAGCAGGATAACAGAAAGCAAGCCTCCAAGAATAACGAAAAACTGGATAAACATGCCGGCCATTACGTCTTCTTCGAGGTCTAAGTCCGGGTCTTTAATGCCGTAACTGCGCACTACATCCAGTAAATCTTCTGCGTAGAAGCGCGTCGTAAGATAATATAAAAAAGGTGTGGCAAGCACCTGGATGACGAATAACCCAACGATAAGCCTCGTCATCAATTGCCGTGTCAGGGTTCTTTCCATTTGTATCCCGTCCCGTAAACGGTCTTGATTACGTCTCTTACGCCTTCTTTGGCGAGTTTAGACTTGAGGTTCTTGATGTGTGAATAGATAAAATCGTAGCTGTCGAGCATGTCTGCCATTTCGCCCGTAAGATGTTCGGCAATGGCAGCTTTGGAGATAATACGGTCGCGATTGCTGATGAAGAAAAGCAGCAGTTCGTACTCCGAACGGGTGAGTTCCAGCTGAGTTTTGCCGACACTGACCGTCTTTTCAAGCAAATTTATTTCAATATTGCCCGAATGAATCACGTTACTTGCCGAGAATTCCTTACGCCTTATGAGCGCATATACACGCATGGCGAGCTCCGGCAAGGCAAAAGGCTTGGGCAAATAATCGTCTGCCCCAATCTCCAAACCTCGCAGACGGTCGTCGAGCGAGTCCTTGGCAGAGATGATGATGACACCTACCCCGTTCTGTTTTCGGCGGATGGAGCCGAGTATTTCCAGCCCATTGCCACCCGGCAGCATCAGGTCAAGCAGGATGCAGTCGTAGCCATACACCCCAACTTTCATCATGGCATCATCGAAGTCGAAAGCCTGCTCACACAGATAGTGCTGCCTTTCCAGATATGTCTTGATGCTGTCGGAAAGCTGACGTTCATCTTCTATAATCAAAACCTTCACATTCTTCATAACGACTCCCACCATATTTTATTATACAATACTATCAATACAACCAACGGTTATCGCAAATTCCACAACGATTTCACATAGACAGGCATCCCATACCATAAATATTCCCGCCCACATTGCCCGGAGAACGAACTCAAAGATTATTCCTCTGCCAAGACGCAACAAACTTACAGACCGATTCTGTAGAAATACTGGATGTGTTAGAGAATACTGTCAAAATTCAAAATGTCTACAGATTTGAACGGTATCTTTGCGTCCAAAAACAAAAAGAAATATGGATAAAGGCACGAAAGCGGATTACAGAAATCCTCTCTTCATCATTATGTGCAGGTTCCTGAAGCTCTATGTAGCAGTAGGTTTCTTGCTCAGAATCGTGTTGATGCAAATGACACCCGGCGATGCTTCATTCAACTTGGCAGCCGTTGTTCGGCTTCTGAGCGTTGGCCTTTTGTCCGATTTGGGTATGGGTATTTTGCTTTTCATGCCCCTCCAGATACTTTATCTGGGACTGAATGAATGGAAATACAATAAGATAGCAGGATGGCTGATAGAAGCTCTGTTAGTAGCAGGACTGGTCTATACGCTCTGCTTCCACTCTGTCTTCGATGAATACGGAGGCGGCGCGCCCAAAATAGCCAAGTTGTTCTTAGGCTGGAAGCTCTTGAGTTTTACGCTCCGTTTTCGTCTCCCGAGCATACGCAACGCGTGGCGGCGTGTTTCTCTTTATGCCGCATGGGGCATCTACGTGTTCCTCTTTCTCTGTGTAACGGTGGGCGAGATATTCTTCTGGCAGGAGTTTGGCGTACGTTATAACTTCATTGCCGTTGACTATCTGGTCTACACACACGAGGTTATCGGCAATATCATGGAGTCCTATGCGATTATTCCCATCCTTATCCTGGCGCTCCTCGTTACTGCAGGCATCATACTGTGGGACTCCCGCAAGAGACGTTTCCGTCTCACAGGCCTCTATACCCCCCGTTTGCTTGCCGTTCATTTAGCCATTTATGCCGCTTTTGCAGTCTGTGCAGCCCTGATACTCTGGGGAACACACTCCCTGCAGAGTGACAATCAGTATGTCACACAGCTCGAACAGAACGGCGCCTACGACTTCTGCATCGCTTTTCAAAGTAACAAGCTGGAGTACGACAGGTTCTACCCGATGCTGCCCAAGCCACAGGCAGTGGCTCTGTATCGCCAGGAAGCCGGCCTGAATGCCAGCGGTTACAAGAACATTGGCGACAGTCTGGGAGCCAACCGGCCTAACATCATACTCATAACCGTAGAAAGTCTAAGCGCCGACTTTCTGACCAGATACGGAAACAGCCAGCACCTAACGCCCGAACTCGACCGACTGATACCGAAAAGTCTTGTCTTCGACCGTCTCTACGCTGCCGGCAACCGCACGGTACGCGGACTGGAAGCCTTATCGCTCTGCATTCCGCCAAGCGCAGGCGAGAGCATCATCAAGCGCAAACAGAACCGCATGGGCAACCTGTCGGTAGGTGCAGTGCTCCGTAAGCTCGGCTACCGCACGCAGTTTTTGTACGGTGGCGACAGCTATTTCGACAATATGGGCGACTTCTTCGCCCACAACGGCTACGAAGTCATTGACCGTAAGGATATTGCATCCAATGACATTACCTTTGCAAATATATGGGGCGTGTGTGACGAAGATCTCTTCCGCAAGAGTCTCAGCGTGTTCGATGCCGATGCAAAAAGCAGCAAACCCTTCTTTGCTCAAATCATGACGACCAGCAATCACCGCCCTTACACCTATCCCGACGGCCGCATCCACACGGACGGAGAGCCCAACACGCGTGAAGCTGCCGTGCGTTATACCGACTATGCCATAGGTCGCTTCGTCCGTGAAGCAGCGAGCAAGCCCTGGTTTGCCAACACCGCAGTCATCATCATCGCCGACCACTGTGCCTCAAGCGCCGGAAAAACATCGCTGCCCATCCATCGCTACCACATTCCTTGCCTCATCTATGCACCACGACTGGTAAAACCAGCATATATAAATAAGGTGTGTTCGCAGATAGATGTCATGCCAACACTTCTTTCCTTGCTTCATCTGAGCTGCAAGGTGAGCTTCAGCGGGCAAGATGTACTTGCCCCAACCTTCCGTCCCCGAGCCTTTATGGCAACCTACCAGGACCTGGGATACTATGATTCCAATCGCCTCACGGTGCTCTCACCCGTACGCTCCGTCCGCCAGTTTGCCGTCCGTCCGCTCCCTGACGGCACATCCGACGAGCAGCCTGTCAGCCATCCCGACCCCACGCTGGTACGCAAGGCCCAGGCCAACTACCAATACGTGAACCTTTACCTCAACGCCAAGTAAACCTCATAGCGAAGAGGCTGGGGAAACAACAGCCACTACACATTTTTCCGCTCCCACCGACCAATTCCTTGTACAATCGCTTGCATATCTCGAAAAAAAGTGCGAATATTGCACAACTTTTGTACATACATTGGCCTGAACCTTCCTGTTTGGCCACCATCAAGTGGCCAACGGTCAATCACATGTGCAACTTTTTGAGTACAAGTATTTAAACTTTTGCCAACGGCTTAACATGCCTTTGGCGTACACATACAACAAGGAACAACCGAAAGATGAAAAAGAAACTGAAACCCTCGACCCTTTGCGTCAAGGCGGGTTGGGAACCCAAGAACGGAGAACCTGTGGAGCTGCCGATTGTACAGAGCACAACATTCAAGTACGACAATAGCGAGGAGATGGCCATGCTCTTCGACCTGAAGAAAGACGGATACTTCTACACCCGCCTGCAGAACCCCACCAACGATGCCGTAGCCCGCAAGATTGCCGCCTTGGAGGGCGGTGTGGGCGCCATGCTCACCTCCAGCGGCCAGGCTGCCAACTTCTACGCCGTGTTCAACATCTGCGAGGCGGGCGACCATATCGTGTCCTCCAACGAGATTTACGGCGGCACCTTCAACCTCTTCGGCGTAACGATGAAGAAGCTGGGCATTGAGTGCACCTTCGTTAATCCAGAGGCCCCGGACGACGAGATACAGCAGGCTTTCCGCCCGAACACGAAGGTGATGTTCGGCGAAACCATCTCGAACCCCGGCTGCAACGTGCTCGACATCGAGAAGTTTGCCCGCATAGCCCACCGCAACGGCGTGCCCCTGATAGTAGACAACACCTTTGCAACACCCATCAACTGCCGTCCCTTTGAGTGGGGATGCGACATCGTGACCCACTCCACCACCAAGTACATGGACGGCCACGCCACTTCAGTGGGCGGAGCGGTGGTAGACAGCGGCAACTTTAGCTGGGAGCAGCACGCCGGCAAGTATCCCGGGCTCTGCACGCCCGACGCCTCCTACCACGGTCTTACGTACACCAAGAGCTTCGGCCGCATGGCTTACATGACCAAACTCGTGGCCCAGCTCATGCGCGATCTTGGCAGCATACAGAGCCCACAGAATGCTTTTCTGCTCAACCTCGGCCTCGAGAGCCTGCATCTGCGCATGGCCCAACACTGCCGAAACGCCCAGCGCGTAGCCGAGTTCTTACATAACGACCCGCGCGTGGCATGGGTTCACTACAGCGGACTTACCGACGACCGCAACTACGAGCGCGCCCGCAAGTACCTGCCCAATGGAAGTTGCGGCGTGATAGCCTTCGGACTGAAGGGCAACCGCGACACCGCCATCAAGTGGATGGACTCACTCGAACTCATCAACATCGTGACCCACGTGGCCGACAGCCGCACCTGCGTGCTCCATCCAGCCAGCCACACCCACCGCCAGCTTACCGACGACCAGCTGCGCCAGGCCGGCATAGCCCCCGACCTCATCCGCCTGTCCGTGGGCGTTGAGGATTGCGACGACATTTTAGACGACATCAAACAGGCGCTGGACAAGATTTGAACGGCGCCCCTGCACCCAAAAGCCAAAGCCACTCCATGCGGCTTTGGCTTTTCCCGATTCACAGCAACACATGATAAAGACCAACGACATTAAACTGATAGCCTTCGACGCCGACGACACCCTGTGGGACTGCCAGTCGCACTTCGAGCAAGTACAGCGCTCGTACGAGCACATTCTCTCGCCTTACGCAACCGCAGAAGAGGTTGACAAGGCGCTCTTTGAAACCGAAACGGCCAACATGCCCCTCCTGGGCTACGGCTGCAAGGCCTTTACACTCTCGCTTGTAGAGAATGCGGTGAGAGTGAGCAAGGAGCAGATAGCGGCCTCCGACCTGTTGCGCATTACGCAACTGGGCAAGTTGCTGCTCCAGATTCCGGCCACGCCCCTGCCCGGAGTAGACGCCTGCCTGCGCACCATACGCCAGGCAGACAGGTACAGCATGGTTGTTTTTACTAAGGGAGAGCTGCTTGACCAGGAGCATAAGCTCATGCGGTCGGGCCTGCGCAACAGGTTCGACGACGTGGTTATCGTGTCCGACAAGTCGCCCGAAGCCTACCAGCAGCTGTGCCGCCGGTTCGGCGTAGGCATGGACCAGCTGCTCATGGTGGGCAATTCCTTCAAGTCGGATATCGAGCCCGTGCTCCTGCTGGGCGGCTATGCAGTGCACATACCCTTCCATGTGCAGTGGCAGCACGAGGTTACGGCCGAGTACGCCCACCCTCATCTGGCGCGTATCCAGCACTTCGGCGAGCTGGCTGAGGTACTCGGCATTTAGCCCGGAACAATGCCGGCCGGCGGCAGAAAGCATCAGTATTTATTTTTACAACACCCCTCGCGTAGCGGCCGTATTTGCAACCGGGCGTTCACCCCGTTGCAAATACGCGCCAAAAACGGCATCCTTTAAGTAACTGGCTATCAGCATCTTGCTTCCGGGAGCACGGAAACGGGCTGCCCGAAGGGCTGCATCAAGGCCGCAAAAGCATGCTTTCGGTGCCGCCAGAGGCGCCTTTCGGGCTCCTTGAAGCTATGCTTCAGGCGCGCCGGAGATATGCTTCGGGCAGCCTGAAGCATAACCTCAAGCCCGCGAATGATGACAAACGGGCTCCCGGAAGCATGTTTGCATCTTTCTCGTTATCTGTTTCGGCCGAAAACGCTGCACTGTTTTTCGGCATAAATTCCTTACATTCCGGCTTCACAGAGACAGGCAGCAAAGGGCCGTTGCGCCACCAGTCAGTGCGGCCATCACGCCGTCCGGCCATCCGGCAGCATCACTCCCGCAGTTTCTTTTTCAGTTTGTTGATGGCGTGCTCCAGGCTCTCCGTGGGCTCAATGATGTTGTCGTGGCCCCAGAACTGCGGGTCGTCGAACAGTTCCACCTTGTCGTAAAGCGACTCGTGTGGGCGGAAGCTGCTCTTGCCCCGTATGCGGTGAACGCGGTCGGGGGCTGCCCGGTCGGTGACAACCATCTCCGACGTGACCGTGTAACCGGAGTGGAAGAGGCGGCGCTTCCAGTCGCAGTTGAAGCGCGAGGTGCTGCGCACGTAGCTGATGCGGCTCACGCCGTCTTCGAGCGAGTAGTTTACAACGAGCGAGAGCTGGCGCGGCTTGAACCTCACTCCGGCCGGTTTGCTGACCAGCATCACGGCCGTGGCCCGGGTTCTGTCGGTCATGTCGAGGTCCATCTCCACGCGCGAGAACGACAGGGTCTCGCGGTCTATGTACACCTTGGCTATGTAGAGGGCGCCGTTGAGCATCTTGCGGGGGCGCATGAGCACAACCACCTGCGGGCGGTCGCCCGTCTTCTCGGGCGGTGCCAGCAAGAAGTCGTACAGCCGGAGCGTCTCCTCGCTGAAGAGATAGTCAATGTTCTTGGCCACGTCTATGTACACCGGCAGCGTTGGTCCGCCCACCATCTTGGCTCCAAGGGTATCGGTCTTGCGCGTGCTGATGAGCCTCCGGGCCTTGTCTATGCTCACACGGTCGGCATAAACGTCGCGGGTGTACTCCGTCTTGTACATGTTGACCACGGCCTCTGCCACGTAGATGCAGCGGCGCCCGCGCTCGGTGGTCTCGCGGTAGAAGCCGCGGAACAGCTCGGGTACGCTGCTGTAGTTGGCGGGTATCTTGCCGATGGCGCTGCGCAGTATCTTCTCCGCATCGCCCGAAGCCACCACCACCTCCGAGAGCTGGATGGTTCCGGGCTGCATGCGTATGTTCAGCCGCTGGCCCTCGGCACCCACCTTGCAGCGCGTGGTCTGATAACCCACGTGGGTGAGCACCAGCTGCGAGGGGCGGACAGGCGTCTTGAGCACGAACTCACCGTCGGCATTGGAGACGATGGAGACATGCTGCCCCGCCACGGCAATGGCCACGTAGGGCAGGCGGCGGCCCGTCTCGGCATCAGAAACGGTGCCCTGATAAGTGTAATAGGTGTTCTGTGAGCCGGCAAGTGCGCTCACCATCAGTGCCAGCAACAACAGAGTGGCACGGCAAAGGGTATCGGTCAGTTTAGTCATGGCAGGTTCCTCCCTTCCTTTGTTTTATGCTGTAAATATAATAAAATAATCGTAAAGTAATGGCAAAAAGCCGTTTATTTTTTCCCGACAGGCCACTGTTGGGCCGCAAAGCTGCCTAAAATCAAGAAAAAATGCCTACTTTTGCAACAAAATAGATAAAATGCAGTTTTAATATTGGAATGGGGAAACCATTCAACAGACTATAACGAACATCTGCGGGTCTGCATGTCAACCGGCATGCTGACCTACATGCGGAGGATTCCGAAGAGTTTCGACCTTGCTTGCCCACACCTTCTGATTTTGCTGCTTGCATTGGGAGGAAGAGAGGTCGTACACGCACGGAAGCCTCCGGCAGGATAAAACAAACGGACAATGAACATCAGAAATCTCGCTATTGCATCCTTACTGGCCCTGGGTATCGTATCCTGCGCCCCTCCGCAGAAGATAACCTACTTCGGCGGACTGCAGCAGGGCGAAATCCGCACGATGGCAGAGAACGCGGAAATCAGGCTCAAGCCGCAGGACAAAGTAACCATTGTAGTAAAGAGCAAGGACCCTGTATTGAGCAATCTCTTCAACTTACCCATCACTCAACAGATTGTTGGCTACACCGAACAGCAAGCTCTCATGCAGAGTAACTACTCTGCCGCCTACACCATTGACGGCGAGGGAAACATCGACTTCCCCATTGTGGGCAGCCTGCACGTGGCCGGCATGACGCGCAACGAGGTGGGACAGGCCATCAAGTCGGTGCTGCTGGGCAAGCAGTACCTCAAGGACGCCGTGGTTACTGTTGAGTATGCCAACCTCCGCCTCTCCGTTCTGGGCGAGGTGAAGGACCCGGGGCAGTTCGTCATCGACCGTGACAAGTTTACCATTCTCGACGCACTGAGCAAGGCCGGCGACATGACCATCTACGGCCGCAGGGACAGCGTAACCGTTCTGCGCGACTTCGGCGACCGGCAGTATGCCTACAAGGTGGACCTCTCGAGCGACAGCCTGTTCCGCTCGCCGGCCTACTACCTGCAGCAGAACGACATCGTCTACGTGTCGCCCAACAACTACCGGCAGCGCCAGGCCACCGTAAACGGCAACCAGCTCACGTCGGCCTCCTTCTGGCTTTCACTCATTTCGGTGCTCACCA
The DNA here is from genome assembly GCA_900199655.1 of Prevotellaceae bacterium KH2P17. Classification (GTDB taxonomy): domain Bacteria; phylum Bacteroidota; class Bacteroidia; order Bacteroidales; family Bacteroidaceae; genus Prevotella. The sequence continues at coordinate 165,967 of FZRE01000004.1, read as the reverse complement.
CGGTAGGAGTTTTATTGTTCAAATAACGCTAAGACACGCTCATGGTATTAAAGGAATATGACAATACGACGGCGCCGGACATGGGCACCGTGAGGTTCAAGGAGTTCGTGTCGCTGTGCATGGAGAAATGGAAGTGGTTTGTCGCCTCGGTGCTGGTGTGCATGCTGCTGGCCGTACTGTTCCTGCTCCGAACCGCTCCGCAATATACGCGCTCGGCAGCAGTGCTGATAAAGGAGGAAGACAACGCCGCCTCATCGGTCTCGAGCGAACTGGGAGCATTCTCGGGCATGGGACTCTTCAATGCCGTTTCAAACGTTTACAACGAGCAACTGGCGCTGCAGTCGCCCTCGGTCATGCTCAAGGTGGTGCGCAGGCTGCACCTCGACTACGCTTACAGACAGCGTCAGGGCCTGCGCAACGTGGAACTCTACGGCCGCACACTGCCCGTCAGCGTGCTTGTTCCTGCCCTGACCGATGACGACAGGCTCCGCTTCACCCTCACGGTGAAGGCCGACGGCAGCCTCACCATTGCCGACATCAGGAAGAACAAGGAACATATCGGCGGCTCGTTTACGGGCCGCCTGGGCGCCGTTGTCAAGACTCCGGCCGGCAGCATGATGGTTTCGGCCACGCCTTACTTTGCCAAACTCATGGGCAAAGACGAGGAGCTGACCGTCAAGGTTAACAGAGCTGCACCCATAGACTGCACCGAGGAGCTGATGAATAAGTTCACCGCATCGGTTGCGGACGAAAATGCGTCGGTCATCAACCTCGACATCAAGGATGCTTCCATTGAGCGGGCAGAGGACATTCTCAATGCAGTCATAGCCGCGTATCAGGAAGACTGGGTGAAAGACAAGAACAACGTGGCGCTCAGCACATCAAAGTTTATTGACGAGCGGCTGAAGTCCATCTCCCTCGAACTGGGCAATGTAGACAACGACATATCAGCCTACAAGAGCAAGAACCTGATTCCCGACGTGGCTGAGGCAGCCAAGATGCACATGGAAAACGCCAACCAGGCCGACCAGAGCAAGTTGCTGCTCAACAACCAGCTGTACACCGCGACCTATCTGCGCAACTATCTGCAGAACAACAGCAGGCATAACCAGCTGCTGCCGGCCAACGTAACCGAGGGCAACAAGGCGCTGGAAGCCCAGATAGCGGAGTATAACACCAAGCAGCTGGAACGCAACAAGCTCGTTGAAAACAGCAGTACGGCCAATCCACTGGTTGAAGACCTGGACTTGCAGCTCAAGAGCATGCGCCAGTCGATACTGGCCACGGTGAATAATGACATCCGTCGGCTCAACATACAGATAGGAGGATTCGCGGCAAACCAAAGCAAGAACACTGCTGAAATTGCCTCCAGCCCCGCACAGGCCAAGCATCTGCTCTCCGTGGAGCGGCAACAGAAGGTGAAAGAGTCGCTCTACATCTACCTTCTTCAGAAGCGGGAAGAGAACCAACTCTCACAGGCATTCACCGCCTACAATACCCGCATCATCACGCCTCCTATGGGAAAGCTGGAACCCACGTCGCCCCGCAAGGGCATCACGCTGCTCGTTGCGCTGCTCATGGGCCTCATCCTGCCCATCGTCATCATCTATCTGCGCGAGCTGCTCAACACCACCGTGCAGGGCAAGAAGGATTTGGAGAAACTCTCCATACCGTTCATAGGCGAGATTCCACTGACTCCCAGCAAGGCCAAAGGCAAGGACTTGGCGCCGGGCCGCATCCTCGTGCAGCCCAAGAAGCGCAACATGATAAACGAGGCTTTCCGTGTTGTGCGCACCAATGTGGAGTTCATGGCCAGCAGCAACAACCAGGCAAAGGTCTTCATGGTTACCTCCGTTAACCCCGGCAGCGGCAAGACATTCGTCTCCATCAACCTTGCAGCCGTGTTTGCCCTCAAAGGCAAGCGCGTAGCCTTGCTTGACACAGACATCCGCAAAGCCTCGCTCAGCGAGTACGTGGGCATGCCCCACGACGGCATTTCGACCTACCTGGCCGGTCAGAGCAATGACTGGCGGAAACTCATCGTACACCATGACGACTGCCCCGACCTCGACATCATCCCCGGAGGAGCCATTCCGCCCAACCCGACAGAGCTCCTTGGCAACGGCAGACTGCAGCAACTGGTCGGTGAACTGAAGCAGGAATACGACCTGGTGCTGATGGACTGTGCCCCGGTTGACATCGTTGCCGACACCAACATCATAGCCGGCATGGCCGACATGACGGTGTTCATCGTGCGCAGCGGCCTGCTGGAACGCGACATGCTGCCCGTTATCGAAGAGTTCTACACACAGAAGAAGCTCAAGAACATGGGCCTCATCCTCAACGGGAGCAAGGTTGTAAGCGGCAAATACGGCTACAGCCGCCATGGCTACGGATACGGCTATGGCTACGGAAGCTACGCCAAGGAGGACGAATAGGATGTGGCCGTTCAGCAGTAAGGTTACCATCAAGGACAGCGGACTCCTGCAGGGGTTCACCGATTACCACTGTCATTTGCTGCCGGGGGTGGACGATGGCGTGCAGAAAACAGACGAAACGCTCCGCATACTCCAGCTGTGGGAGAGCTTGGGCGTGGCATCCGTGTGGCTCACACCGCACATCATGGACGACATTCCCAACGACCCGGCCGACTTGCAACAGCGGTTCGACAACCTGCTCGCACACTACAAGGGGCACATCCGGCTCCACTTGGCAGCCGAAAACATGATGGACGACCTCTTTGCCAGCCGCCGCAAGCAGCTCAACCTGCTGGCTTTAGGCGAAAGCGGAAACCACCTTCTGGTAGAGACTTCCTACTTCAATCCGCCCTACGGAATGGCAGACATCCTGCACGACGTAAAGCGCATGGGCTTCTTCCCGGTGCTGGCACACCCCGAACGGTACCAGTACATGAACATCGGCGACTACGAGAAGCTCAAGCACAACGGCATTCTCTTCCAGCTGAACCTCCCATCCATCGTGGGTGCTTATGGCAAAGCCGTGCAGCGCAAGGCCGAAATGCTCCTCGACAAAGGCTTCTACGACCTCTGCGGTACCGATACCCACGGCCTGAGGTTTTACAACTACTTCCTCTCGCAGCCTATAGCTAAGCAGCGTATCGGCAAGATTGGCAGGATAATAGCAGGCCAACACCTCTGAAGCTGCTCCCTACCAGGATGAAAATCATCAATCACTTACTCGCCCAATACCGGCATTCCGACATCGCGAAGAGGATGGCCAGCGGCGCCATCTGGTCGTTTACGGGCACTGCCACGGCCAAGTTTGTCGTCATGCTGGCGGGCATCATCTGCGCCAACATACTCGGAAAGGAAGACTTCGGCAAGTTAGGCATCATCCGTTCAACCATCAACATGTTCATTGTTCTGGGCTCCGTAGGACTGGGAGTTACATCAACAAAGTACATATCGCAGTACCGCAACGGCGCCAAAGAGCAGATACCGTACATCTACAGCCTAACCAACACCTTTGCCACGGCATCGGGCATGGTGGTTACCCTCCTCATTCTGCTTTCTGCCCACGCCATAGCAACGGGCATACTCAAGGACCCGCAGCTCACCGCACCCATTCGTCTGGGTGCCGTACTGTTGTTTTTCTCCATCATCAACGGGGCGCAGAACGGTGCGCTCATGGGCTTCGAGAACTTCAGGGGCATAGCCTTCGGCACCCTTGCAGGCAGCATCTGCGAAGCCGTTTTCATGACTCTTGGCGCTTACTACTACGGGGTGAGCGGCGCCATACTGGGCTTTAGCATCGGGTTCATAGTCGTTTATCTATGCAACAGGCACTTTATCAGCCAGGACTTCAGGCACTTGGGACTTCGGCACACCTGGCACCGCATCCACCGAAAGGATTTGGGCATCATCTTCTCCTACAGTCTGCCCGCGGCCCTGTCGGCTTTGATGATAGCCCCAACGTTCTGGCTGCTCCGCTCGATGATAGTAAGGCACGACGGATTTGGCGAACTCGCCGTCTTTGAAGCTGCCGACCAATGGAAGGTAATGATACTTTTTGTGCCCACGGCCATCAGTCAGATAGCCCTGCCCATACTCTCGAGCCTCACTGCCGATGGCGACAAGTTCCGCCAGACGCTACGTGCCAACTGTCTGCTCATAGGCGCCGTGACGGCCGTGGCGGCCACTCTGGTGTGCCTGTTGAGCAATTCTATCATGTCGTTTTATGGCAGGGCGTTCGCTGATAACGTGCCGCTCGTCATCCTCTCCATCTCAACCGTCTTCTCGGCCGTAGCCAACATACTCGAAATGTCGATGTACAGCCTGGCCAGGATGTGGACAAGTTTCGCCTTCAACGTGATATGGGCGGCCATGACCATCATCGTTTCCTGGCTCCTGCTGGGGCAAGGCATGGGTGCAAGAGCCATAGCCATGGGCATTCTTGTAGCCTACATATTCAACTGCATCTTTCAGTTTGCCTACCTGAGCCGCATGGCCGGAAAGCTGCCTGCACCCTGACGGCAAAAGCACACCTACAGAGCACAAAAACAAGAGCTATGCTTCAAGCCCGCCGAAGGTATGCTTCAAGGCGCTTGAAGGATACATTTAAGAACGTTGAATGATACCTATCATATTTCTTGTCATCACCATCATTGAAGTCATACTGCTCTCCAGCCTGATTTCAAACCACAAGGAAAGGAACAGAGTGGCCCTTATTCTGTTCACGGTCCAGTTCTTTGTCTTCTTTGCTTTCAGGGACAGCAACGTCTTAGCCGATACTCACACGTACGCATATTTCTTCAACAGGATAAACGACCACCTTCCTTTTTACCACATCAAGCCGCACGAGAGGCTGGAATCCGGTTATGTCATCTATCAGCAATTTATCCATCGGTATATCTCTTCCAGCTTTCTGGTCTTCAATATCATCAACACCGCCATCGTACTCACAGCCATCATGCTGTTTTTGTACAGGAATTCTTCCAGAATGATGGTGTCCTTATTTCTGCTGGTTGCAACCCTGCAGGTTTACTACCAGTTCATAGCCATACGCCAGGGTATAGCGATGAGCATCCTTCTGCTGTCACATCCGCTGTTGGAGAAGAGGAGGTTTCTGCTTTATTCCCTGGCCGTTTTGATAGCCTACACTTTCCATTTCTCGGCTTTGCTGATGGTACTTTTCATTCTGTTTTACAAGTATCCGCGCCAAAACAAGCGGATTAAATACCTTGCAATAGGCGGGGCCGTAGTGCTGTTTGTTTCTTTGCAGGCTATACTCACCTTTTATTACAGGGGAGCGGCAGATACGGTTTATCTGGATAAATCGGCAGAGAAAGGGTTCTTCTCGGCCGTGGGCATCTTCAATACTGCCAACGCCTTGGTTCTTTACGTCTATTCCAATTACCTCAAGAAGCACCTGCAAATAGATAATGAAGAGGTGAGGCAAGAGAGCAACACGCTGAGTTTGGTGTGCCTCCTGAACCTGATTGTGGCCTTGCTTTCCATCAGGATGTTTGTATTTAGCAGATTTTCCATTTATCTGTTGCCCTATATCATTGCCTATATCTCCAACTTATACGGAACGGGGAGCAAGATACAAGGCAAATATAACGCGCTGGCCGCATTGTATCTGGTCGCTTCTTACATCTTCTATGTACTGTACCGCCCCGAATGGATTGGGCTCGAAACGTACCACTTCTATGGCTGACGCTCCTCTGTTCTCCATCATCATCCCCACCTACAATAACCTGCAGCTGTTCTGCCAGGCCTTGCAGTCGGTGCGCAGGCAGACTGTACAGGACTATGAGGTGATAGTTGTGGACGATTCTACCGACAACGCAATAGAGGAGTTTGTACGTCAGAACCCGCTGCCGCAGCTACGCTACCACCACAACGTGCCGCCCCGAGGAGCCGTAAGCAACTGGAACTACGGCCTGTCGCTGACCGGCGGGCAGTACGTTATCCTGCTGCACCACGACGAGGCGTTTGAGTCGCCCCGCCATCTGCAGTGCCTCCGCGAGCTGATGGACGGCGGAACGGAGGTTGCCGTTACGGGAGTGAAAGTCAGCAAAGGGGGCTGTACCGTTGCCAAAAGGCACAACGCCCTGCGCCGGCTGCTGCTCTCACGGCCGGCCTCGCTGCTGTGCTGCAACTATATAGGCCCGTGCGCCTGCCTCTGCTTTGCACGGCGGTGTCTCCAACAGTTCGACAGCAGGCTGCTGTGGCTTGTGGATGCAGAGTGGTACTATCGCCTTCTGGCTAAAAGGAAGACGGTGTTCGAGCCCCGTCTGTACGTTCTCTCATTCCATGAACACGCAGACAAGATAACCAACCGGATAAACATCACCAAGGCCTACTCGCAGGACTACACGACATTAAGGAGCAAATATAGGGGCCGGCCGGGTGCCTCGTTCTTTCTTATAATGAGCAGGCTGTACATGTGGCTGCATGCTGTAAGCCACCGGTAATAGTGGAGCACTTGCCGCGCATTAGGCAGCCTGCGCCGCTGCAAGCGGCAACTTTGGAACACGGAACAAAGAAACATGCGCATTGTTAAAATCATAGGAGGGCTTGGGAACCAGATGTTTCAGTACGCGCTGGCACTCTCCTTGCAGCACAGGTTTGAGGACGAAGAGGTAAAACTCGACCTGCACTGCTTCCGTGGTTATAGGAAACACTACGGCTTCGAGCTGCCCCGCATCTTCAATGTCAGGTATGCAGCGGCCTCGCTGTGCGAAATCGCCCGCGTTGCTTACCCCTACCCCAACTACCTGAGCTGGAAGGCAGGCCACAGACTGCTGCCCGCGCGCAGGACAATGCTGGTGGAGCAGGCCGACATGAAGCCTGTAGACGACCTCTTCGACCGCACCTCCATCGGTTACTACGACGGCTACTGGCAGCACGAGAGCTACTTCAGCGCCATCGGCGAGAGGGTGAGAGCGGCGTTCGCCTTTCCCGACTTAACCGACGAGCGCAACCGAGCCGTGCTGCAAACCGTTACGACCGGCAACAGTGTGGGCATACACGTGCGCCGCGGCGACTATCTTACCGACCCGCTGTTTCGCGGCACCTGTCCGGCCGGCTATTACGACCGGGCCATCCACCTGACCGAGGCACGCGTGAACCCCGACGTGTACGTGGTTTTTTCCAACGACATGGCATGGTGCCGCCAATACTTTGCAACGATAAGAGAAAGGAAGAAGGTGCTGTTTGTTGACTGGAACCGGGGGCAAGAGAGCTACCGCGACATGCAGCTGATGAGCCTATGCCGGCACCAGATAATTGCCAACTCGTCGTTCTCCTGGTGGGCTGCATGGCTCAACCCGTATGCCGGCAAAACCGTGATAGGCCCTGCTAAATGGATGAACCTGGAGGGAGCCAGCTCGCCAATGTGCGCCGACTGGCTGCAAGTATAACCTGCCCGCTCCGACCGTTAACTGCAATCACTACCCGAGAATGACTGAATTTGCTGTCCTGCTGGCAGTCTACGCCAAGGAGAAACCTGAATACATGCGCCAGTGCTTCGACAGTATCTACACGCAGACACTGGCACCCAAGGAGGTTGTGCTGGTGGAGGACGGAAGGCTGACGCCTGCTCTCTACGAGCTGGTGCACCGCCTGCAGGCCGAACACGGCAACCTGCGGGTGGTTTCCTACAACGTGAACAGGGGGCTGGGCTATGCACTCAACGAGGGACTGAGGCACTGCACGTGCGACCTCGTGGCCCGAATGGACACCGACGACATCAGCAAGCCCGAGCGTTTCAGGCTGCAGGTGCAGTACATGGAGCGGCATCCGGAGGTGGCTGTGGTGGGTTCCTGGATTGATGAATTCATCAACCGCCCCTCGAACATCAAGTCTACACGCAAGGTGCCCGAGCAGAACGAGGAGATTAAGCGGTTCGCTCGCAGCCGCAACCCCGTGAACCACCCCTCCTGCATGCTGCGCAAGAGCGCCGTGGAGACTGTGGGCGGCTACCGCACGCAGCCCTACTTCGAGGACTACGACCTGTGGGTGCGGCTGCTGCTGGCAGGCTACAGGCTGCACAACCTGCAGCAGTCGCTGCTCTGCTTCCGCCAGTCGGAACAGATGTTCAGCCGCCGCGGCGGGCTGAAATACAGCTGTGCGGAGATACGTTTCCAGCTGCACATCCACCGGATGGGGTTCATCAGTCTCGGCCGGGCCGTGGGTAACGTGTGCATCAGGTTCGGTTTGCGCCTCGTTCCAAATGTAATCAGACGTGTTATTTACTTAAAACTTCTTAGAAAGTAATGCCGTCCGGACACTAAAAACAGCAAGTTGTCGTTAAAAAAAATATGATGACAAACGAGACAACGTATATTCCCGACGGGATGACCGAGATAGAAAGAAACGTGAAACGCATTGTAGACATGCTCTTAGCCGCCATCGGCATGGTGCTTCTCTCGCCCCTCTTCGCTATTTGCTACATTGCCGTGAAGCGCGAAGACGGCGGCCCGGCCATCTTTAAGCAGGAACGCATAGGGCGCTTCGGCAGGCCGTTCTTCATCTACAAGTTCCGCAGCATGAAGCCGGGAGCTGAGGATGGGAGACCGGAACTCTACACGGAGGGCGACGAACGGCTGACCAAGGTGGGCAGATTTCTGCGTGACCACCATCTCGACGAGCTGCCGCAACTGTGGAATGTCTTTAAGGGCGACATGGCTTTCATCGGTCCGCGCCCGGAGCGCAAGTACTTCATTGACCTCATCATGCAGCACGACCCGCGTTACGAATACCTCTACCAGATACGGCCGGGCGTTACATCGTATGCCACGCTGCACAACGGCTACACCGACACCATGGACAAGATGCTCACCCGACTGGAGATGGATTTGTACTATTTAGCGCATCGCTCCTGGTTTCTCGATGCCAAGATTCTTGCAGAAACCATTCTGAATATCCTCTTCGGAAAGAAGTTTTAGAACTTGGTAAAATAGAGTTTTACCAGCTGGTTCTTTAGTATCATCTTTCCATCGCTCAACTTTTCCACCTCAAATCTTTCTTCCAAGGCGTTAATACCGTAGTGGCTGAGTTCCTGCGGGTCAGTTACCTTGCGGTCGCCCTCGCCACTCTCGCGGTCGTACATGTAGGGTTGGCTTACTTCGAGCATGCCACCCGAGTGGCTGAAGCGCAGCAGGTAGATGTTGTAACCGCCGTCGTAGTCGCTCATCTCCAGCAGTTTGCCCTCGAACATCCAGAAGATTCGGTTCTCTGACACGTCTTTCTGCTGCCCGTTTTGCAGCGAGTCTACCCGTTCCAGGTGCCAATAACCGTACACATCGCCCGATCCCAGCGAGTTTACATCGACGCCGCAGGAACTCAACGAGGCTGCCAACGCGAGCATAACCGTGAAAAACAACATCCTGAGAGGCTTCATTTCTTTCTTCATCTCTTAAACAGTCCGTATTTTGTCAGCGTGAACTGCACGCCGTAGTTGTCGCCCAAAATCTCGCCGAAGTCGGCTCCCGCGGCTCCTTTGACCATCCAGTTGCCCCACTTGGGCAACGAGAAGCGGTAGTGCATCTCGGCCATCAGGCTCACGTTGTGCTGCCTGTGGGTAAACGGGCGGTCGTAGTCGCCCCATCCGTTCTGGTAAGTTGCCAGCATGCGGTAGCCCATGTTGCGGTACGGATGGCCCGAGAAGCCCACGTGCCAGGCCACAAAACGGTTGTTCTCTACCAGGATTAGGCCGTCCGTATTATATATAGGAGAGCGGTAGAGCGGATTTCCCATCACCTGCCCCCAGTGCATGTAGCCGTTGTACCACCAGTGGTTGTAGTAGCTGTCGCGGCCTCCAATGTGGTCGCTGATGGTGGGCGTGCGGTCGTGATAAACCGGTCCGCTCTGGTACTTGGTCGTAATGAACTCAAAGACGGCGTTGTCCAGCCAGCGGTAACGCGGCAAACGCAGCTCCGCACCCACCATGAAATCACGCAGACCGTAGGACACGTAGCGCCTGTCTTTTTTCGTATTCCACTCTTCGCCGGTGCCATAGCCGTCGTAATCGAGGAAGAGCATCTGCGAGTGATCTTCGAAGTAATGGTCGCCATAGAGGCTGAAGCCCCAACTGGGACAGTCCCAGTTGAAGCGTACCACATAGCTTCCCAACTGGTTACCCTCAACATTTTGGTACGTGGTCTCGCCAACTCCCGCGCCTCCTGGTAAGAAGGCATCCCAGTAAGAGCGCAATCCATGGGGCGCCTGGGTAACGGTAAGGTTGCCGTTCTCATCGTACGCGTGGCGCGTTCCACCGAACTGCGACACCATCTCCAGCCCCATCTCGAACGAGAAAGGGTACTCCTGCCGTCGGTTCTCTATCTTCAGATAGCCTGCCTTGCTGTGGTAGAGCGCTCCCGTGGCGTAAGGAGCCTTGCTGGTGCGCGTAAATTCCGTCTTCCAGCTGTTGTCCGTGAACTTTCCATAGGCTATGTGGCCTTTTACGTGCAGCCATCCGTAGAGCAGGGGGAGCGTCCAGTATTCCGGCAAAGCGAGCCTCACCTGCGGCACGGGGCGTGCATTGATGCCCAGAGTCTGTGCTCCGCTGCTCAAGCTGTTGTTCTTCAGCTCCATCGGATACTCCTTGCTGCCCACGGTGAGCAGGCCGTGAAGCCAGCGCAACTCACCGTACGCCTGCTGCACTATGGGCTTGCTGGTATAGTGCCAGGCGCCGGCCACGTCGAGCCCGTAGCCTATCGCCCACCTGCGGGCAGAGTCTACGGACAGCGGCCGGATAACTGCCGCCCGCAAATAGCCGTTTGTTTTCTCCAGTGAACTTAGCCCGTACTTGTTGGCATTGAGCCATAAGGGAGTCTTGCCTTTCGACACCGAGCCCTGCATCTCCACGCGGTATTCCAGCCCCTTGGCAAGCTCAGGCTTGCCCGGAGCCGTGTTGTTCTTCCAATAATATTGTGCATGAAGCTCTGTCAGTGCAAGAAACAAAGCCATGATGACGGATATTCTCTTCATTCCTCTTCATTATTCCTACTTATAACGGCGTATTGTGATGATTATTTTAAAGTGTAGGGATTTTCCTCTGCCTATTTAGGGAAAATCCTTTCACTGCCCTCCCGATTTGCGTTACTTTTGCATCAGACAAAGAACAGAACATTTTAAACGATACGCAAATGAAGAAGTTTATAATTGCCTTGACAGCACTGCTGACACTGACGGTTTCAGTGAGCGCCATGAGTTACGAACAGGCACGTGAACAAGCTCTTTTCCTTACGGACAAGATGGCGTATGAACTGAACCTGACTGATGACCAATACGAGGCTGCCTACGAGATAAATCTCGACTACCTGATGGGCATCAGCGATTACAACGACATATACGGAGCATACTGGACGCAGCGCAACCTCGACCTGAGTTATATCTTGCTCGACTGGCAATACCGCGCCTTCTGTGCTGCCAACTACTTTTACCGTCCGTTGTATTGGGACGGCGGCTACTGGCACTTCCGTGTCTATGCCCGCTACCCGCACCGTACCTACTACTACTTCGGGCGCCCCCACTTCTACACTGTGTATCGCGGAGGTCACAGCTGGAGGTCTAACGGAGGCAGAAGCTGGTACAACGGGCGCTCTTACGGACAGCGCCATAACGACCGCAGGATAGGCATGCGCGACGGATTTGACCGCGGCGACTACGGAAAAGGCAGAACCTTCGGCGGACGCAGCAGAGACTACGGACGCAACAACGCCAACTACGACCGCGACTGGAACCGCCAGAACCAGAACCGCAGGCTTGAGAACAGGCAGAACCGAACCTTCGGCGGCCGCGCCGACAACAACCTGCAGCGCAACAACACCATGCGCCAGAGCAGCACGCGGGCTACGGAGAGAGGCTCGTTCGGCGAAAGAAGCAACCGGATAGAGGAACGCTCGTCAGGCAGCTTCGGCCGTCCGGAGAACCAGACGCCTAACCGCACCTTCACTCCCAGCCGTTCGGCACAGGAGCGCCAGACAGCCCCCACCCGCTCGTTCGGCTCACCCTCACGCAGCAACGGCAACTTTGGCGAAAGCCGCAGCAGAGGTTCCTTTGGCGAAAGCCGCAGCAACGGCAGCTTCGGCAACATGGGACGCAGCAACGGCAGCTTTGGAAGCAGCCGTAATAGCGGTTCCTTTGGAAGTGCCGGACGCAGCGGCGGCAGCTTCGGAAGCATGGGACGCAGCGGTGGCGCCACGAGAGGCGGCGGTTCTTCCAACGGCCACTTCGGAGGCCACAGATAACAAGAAAGTTGCTATAAAAATAAAGACATAGGTGTTAAACAGAAAGAAAAAGTTGTTTTTCGGGATCTCATAATTAGAGAGTTATTATTTAGGGAAGAGGCTTCCGGGTTATCCGGAAGTCTCTTTTTTTGGTTACCCGCACGGTTCCCTGCCCCGTATATGCCCGCTGCGGGCCCGTTTCCTACAGCAGCAGCACGCGCACGTCGGCATTGGTCATGCGCTGTATCTCGTTCATGGGCTTGCGGTAGTACACGCTCTGGATGGCTTTGTTCACGATGCCGTGGCCCACGGCGAGCACCGTCTGGTCCGGATAAGCCACCTTGAGCCATGTAAGAAAGTTCTGCGCCCTGGCCCGCAGATGCTCGATAGTCTCCACATTGCCGGGCCATTCGGCATCCTTGAGGTCGGGAATGAACTTGCCCGTAAAGTCTCCCCAGTCGCGTTCGCGCAGCAGCGGCGTAGTAACAACCTCGCAGTTGTGCGGTTCGGCGATGATGCGACACGTGTCGACGGAGCGCTTCAGGTCGCTGGCCACGAAGGCGTCTATGGGTTCCGCCCTCAGTTCATCGCGCACCTTGCGGGCCTGAGAGATGCCCGTGGCATTGAGTTCACCCTGTTCCTGCCCCTGCAATATCTGCTTGGCGTTGTCTACAGTTTCTCCGTGGCGCACTAAGTACAATTTTGTCATCATCTGCGTTTTAGGCTACAAAATTACAAAAAATATTGCACGGTTGGCAGATTGTTTGTATTTTTGCAACAAATAAATTGCCTATGAAAGTCTTCAGAAGTTCCCTTTTCCGTGCGCTTTGCGCCATCGTTATAGGCGTATTGCTCATTCTGTACCGCGAGCAAACCATTACGTGGATAACCATTGCCATCGGCGTGCTGTTCTTCCTCTCGGGAGTTATATCCGTGGTATCCTACTACAGCGCCAAGCACCATGCCCAGGAGACCGAAGTCTACGACGCCGAAGGGCGGCTGATAGCCGGCGGCAAGCCCGTGTTCCCCATCGTGGGCATAGGCAGCCTGTTCTTAGGCATCATCCTGGCGCTGATGCCCAACACCTTCATTACATGGCTCATGTACATCCTGGCGGCTGTTCTGATACTGGGAGCCATCAACCAATACATGAACCTTGCTACCGTTGCAAAGGGCGGCCACGTAGGACTTGTTTTCTGGCTCCTTCCCTCCATCATCCTCATGATAGGCATCGTGGCCATCGTTCACCCAGCAGCAATAGCCAGCGCGCCGCTCTTCATCATTGGCTGGAGCATGCTTTTTTACGGCGTGGTGGAGTGTGTGAACGCCATCAAGATAAACCACGAGCGCAAGAAGAACGTGCCGCAGCAACCTGCCCCGCAGCCTGCTGAAGCCATAGAGGCACCGCAGGAGGAGGCACAGGAACCGGAGCAGAACCCCTGACGGCTCCCTCCGCGCTCTGCTCCACGCGTAAAGCGCAGACCAAGAAACCTACAAACAGAAACGGCAAACGGCACTCCGAGGGTGCCGTTTGCTGTTTACGGGAACTTTTGACAAGTGTCGCACGATTGTGCGACAGGTGTCACATGATTGTGCGACAAGTGTCGAAAGTTCGCGAAAGATACGTTTAAGAACCTAACGGGATATTACTCGGTAGGCGGAACAATGCCCTCAATGTACTTGCACAGTATGGCTATGCCCTTTGCATTCTCGCCTCCCTGCGGAATAATGAGGTCGGCATAGCGCTTGGTGGGTTCGATGAACTGCTCGTGCATGGGCTTGAGCACCTTCAGGTAGCGGTCAACCACCATGGAGACAGTGCGCCCGCGGTCTATCGTATCGCGCTGTATGTTGCGGATGAGGCGCTCGTCGGGGTCGCAGTCTACAAAGATTTTGAGGTCCATCATGTCGCGCAGCTTCTTGTTGATGAGCGTCATGATACCCTCGATGATGATAACGGGCTTGGGTTCTACGTGCACCGTCTCCGGCAGTCGGTTGCAGAGCAGGTACGAATAGGTAGGTTGTTCTACGGCGATGCCCTGCCGCAGGTCGTTTATCTGCTTGTTGAGCAGCTTCCAGTCGAAGGCGTCGGGATGGTCGAAGTTGATGTTGTGGCGCTCCTCATCGGTCATGTGAGTGGTGTCGTTGTAGTAAGAATCCAGCGGAACAACGGCTACGAAGTGGGGCGGCAGGGCTTCTACGATTTTGCGAACCACGGTAGTCTTGCCCGAACCCGTGCCTCCGGCAATGCCGATGATGGTGATATGGTCGTCTGTTACGTTCATAGTATATCTGTTATAGTATTTCGTCAAACATTGTCCGATAGGCTTCTGCCTTCTTCTCCACCTGCAGCGGGTAGGCGCGCGAGCTGCTGGGCTCGCGGTACAGGCGCAGCGTGCGGCCCTCGAAGCCGAACTCGGTATAGGTTCCCATCTTGGGTGTGTGGCGGATGTTGTAGTGTTCCATGAACACCTGCGTGGCCAGCTGACCCGCTGCCAGCACGGCGCGGCACTGCGGCAGGGCGCGCAGCATGCCGTCGAGGTCGGCCTGCTCTACGATTTCCAGGTCCTTGTCGGAGGCCGTTCCCTTGGTGCGGCGTATGCGCAGGGCGGTGTCGAAGATGGCGATACCACGCTGCCGCAGGAAGTCCTTGATGGCTTCCACGCGGAAAGTCTTGCGGCGTGCGTCCACGAAGTGCATCTTGTCGCCGAAGAAACACAGGCCCACGATGCGCCACATGTCGTTCTGGAAGTTGGGGTAATACCACTCCATGCACCACCGCTTGGGAGCGGGCGGAAAGGTGCCGAGCATGAGCAGCTTGGCATTTCCGGGCAGGAACGGCTCAAAGGGGTGAACCTCGATGGGGTTCGGAGTTTGGTCTGTCATCGCATATATGTCCGTTTCCCGCCGGCAAAGGCCGGCAGGAAAAAGCATGTTACTTCTGTTCTTTCACAAAATAGGCCACCACGGGCAGGTGATCTGAATAGCCGTCGAGCCACACACCGCCGGCAGTGGTGCGTTTGGTGGAACCCTTGTAGGGGCCTTCGGACTGGAAGAGATAGTCGCGGCGGAATATCTGGTTGGTCCAGAACTTGAGCGTTGAGTAGTCGCGTTGTCCTTTTTTGTTGAGCAGGTTGGGCGTCATCACAATCTGGTCGAAGAGGTTGGGGCTGCCCTCATAGGTCAAGGTGCCCTGTCCCTGCTTAACGAGCAGGTTGTACCAGGGGTTGTACATGTCGCCTGGGCCAACCATGTCGACTTCTTCCTTGGCCGATAGCACCTCGTGCATGCTTTTGTTCGTGGGGTCGTCGTTCATGTCTCCCATCACCAGTATCTTGCAGTCGGGGTCGTCGGCAAGGAGCGAATCCTTGAGTGCCTTTACCTGGCTGGCCCCCTGCTCGCGGTAGAAGGAGCCGCTGTAACGGCTCGGCCAGTGGCACACTACGGCCGTAACGTGCTCGCCGGCCAGCGTTCCGCTCACGGTGAGGAAGCCGCGCGTGTGGTAGGCGCTGTCTTTCTTCAGGCTCTGCACGTAGGGTACGAGCTTGACATCGCGCACGGTGAAGAGGCTGGGATTGTAGATGAGGGCGCAGTCGATGCCGCGTTCATCGGACCCTTCGATATGGCAGAACCGGAAGTCGCGGGCCTTGAGCGGCTCCTGGGCCACGAGATCAGTCAGCACGTGGGCGTTTTCCACCTCGCTCAGTCCGATGAAGGCGCAGCCCACACCGGGCAGTTTGTCGGTGCCCATCTCGGCCAGCACCTTGGCCATGTTGCGCAGTTTGTGGGTGTACTTCAGCTCATCCCACTTGTAGGAGCCGGAGGGCAGGAATTCGTAATCATTCTTTCCTTCGTCGTGAATACAGTCAAATAAATTCTCCTGGTTATAGAATCCCACTGCGTAAACAGAGTAGGTTTTCTGTGCCATGACAGGCAGACAGAGCAGGCAGGCTAATGCCAGCAGGATAGATTGTCTTTTCATCATATCTTGAATTATTCTGCAAATATCGTAATTATATCCGAACAAATTACCTTTTTCATGAAAATTTAATGAATAATACTTTCTTTTTTAAAATTTATTTCGTTACTTTGCAGTCAAAGTATAACAATTATTAATCAACAATCGACTATGCAGAAAAAGCTGAAATTAGCAGTGATAGCACTCTGTTATTCATCTTTGGTTGCGGCTCAGAACACCAACCAGCAGAGCCAGGCACCCAAGACGATGGATGAGACAGCCTTCACGTTCACTGAAGCACAGCTTGGAGAGGATGATAACATGTCGCAGAATGTTACCGTTCTGAACTCCACAACCAACATGTATGCCAGCGAGGTGGGGTTCCTCTTTTCTCCCGTGCGCTTCCGCTACCGTGCCTTCAACCAGAAATACAACGACATCTATATCAACGGAGCGCCGGTAAACGACATGGAGACGGGTCAGTTCCGCTACTCGCAGATAGGAGGACTGAACCGCTTTACACGCAACGTGGACTTTGCCCTGCCCTTTGAGAGCAACAACTTCTCGCTCAACGGCATGGCGGGCAGCAACAACTACAACATGCGGGCAGGCAGCATGCAGACGGGCAACTATGCCTCGGTAGCGGCGGCCAACCGCAACTACACCCTGCGCGGCATGTACACCTACGCTTCGGGGTTCAACAGCAAGGGCTGGGCTTTCGCTGCCGGCCTCACGTATCGCTGGGCCAACCGGGGCTATGTGGAGGGTACATTCTACAATGCACTGTCGTACTACTTCGGTGTACAGAAGAAGTGGAACAACGGTCACAGCCTCTCACTCTCCACCTGGGGCAACCCGACGGAGCGCTCCACGCAGGGAGCGTCGACTGATGAGGTTTACTGGCTGGCCAACGACTATTCCTACAACCCCTACTGGGGCTACCAGAACGGGCACCGGCGCAACTCGCGCGTGGTTAACGACTTCGCACCGTCGGCCCTGCTCACCTGGGACTGGGACATCAACAACAACAGCAAGCTCACCACTTCGCTCTTCGGGCAGTACAGCATGTACAAGAGCACAAAGCTCAACTACAACAACGGCGACAATCCACAGCCCGATTACTGGAAGAATCTGCCCAGCTCGTACTACGACGTTTGGGACGAGAACGACTCCCGTTACCGTACTGCACAGGCACTGGCCGACTGGAACGGCGCCTACGACTGGTGGCAGGACAAGGCTAACAGGCAGGTTAACTGGGACCGCCTCTACTACGTCAACGGCCAGCTCAGGGAGCAGAACAAGGACCTGATGTACTATGTACAGGCCAAACACAACGACGCCCTGACCACTAACCTAAGCTCTACGTTCAGCACACACATAGACCGCAACAAGGTGTTCAACCTGGGCATTGTCCTTGGTCAGAGCCGCGGCCGCCATTACCAGACCATGGACGACATGCTGGGAGGCGGCAGCTTCCACAACGTAAACTCCTACGCAGTGGGCACCTACGCAGCTTCGGACCCCCGCGTGCAGTACGACCTCAACACGGTGGGCACCCAGGGACTGGGCAAACTCATCTACGAAGGCGACAAGTTCGGCTATGACTATGACCTTACCGTGCGCCGCGGACTGCTCTGGAGCAGCTATACCGAGAATATCGGACGGCTGCATTACACCGTTGCCGCCAAGCTGGCGTACGACAACATGTACCGTAAAGGCTACATGCGCAACGGTATGTTCGCCGACAACTCATTCGGCAAGAGCAAGCAGTCCAACTTCCTGTCGGGCGGCTTCAAGTTCGGAAGCAACTACGACTTCGGCCACGGCCATGTCATCATGCTGGGTATAGGCTACGAGCACAGAGCTCCACAGGCCAATACTGCCTTTGTTTCGCCCGAAATGAACAACGACTTCGTAGACAATCTGCGCAATGAGCGCGTCTTCAGTTCCGAGGTAGGCTACCAGTACAAGAACTCCTGGCTCAATGCCAACGTGAACGCATACTACAGCAGGCTGACGAACGTAACCGAATGGCAGAACTATTACTTCGACGATATCAACTCCTTCTCCTATGTCTCCATGACTAACGTGAAGAAATCGTACTACGGCGTGGAGGCCGGATTGAAGTTCAAGCTCACCAGCTTCCTTGACCTGAAGACGATAGGAACCATCAGCGAGGCCAAGAACATCAACAACGCCAACGTGCGTTACCTCAACTCAACGTCGGCCAACTACACATCAGAGACCTTATATAATAAAGGTATGCGCGAGAACGGCACCCCGCTCACGGCTACCAGCGCAGGACTGAGCTTCCACCAGGGCGGCTGGTTCATCGACCTGAACGCCAACTGGTACGACCGCATCTACCTTTCCTATGCACCGAGCTACCGCTACAAGAGCACGCTCATTACCAGTGGTTCGATTGACAACGACGGAGAATACATCATCCCGGCACAGGCCAAGGGGCACGGAGGCTGGATGCTGGACGGCAGCATCGGCAAGTCGCTGCGCCTGAAGCACGGCTCGCTGAACTTCAACCTCATGGTTACCAACATCCTGAACAACCAGACAATCGTCTCGGGAGGCTACGAACAGAGCCGCAGCGACTACACCCTGAAAGACGACGGCACGCGTACCGACCGCGCCTACAAGTTCTCCAGGAACCCAAAGAAGTATTACGTATTCGGAACCAACGGCATGTTCCAGGTTTCATACAGATTCTAAAAGCACATCGAAATGAAAACATTAAAATACATTACCTTAGCTTTTGCCGGGCTGCTCATGGCTTCGTGCATGGGCGACAGCTATGC
The DNA here is from genome assembly GCA_900199655.1 of Prevotellaceae bacterium KH2P17. Lineage (GTDB taxonomy): Bacteria > Bacteroidota > Bacteroidia > Bacteroidales > Bacteroidaceae > Prevotella. The sequence continues at coordinate 147,000 of FZRE01000004.1, read as the reverse complement.
CGACCCGCAGGGAGAGACCTCTCCGTTCGGCAATCAGGAGATTACCGAGACCAATGTCATCACCATCGCCCAGCTGAAAGAGCAGTTTGCCAAAGAGATATCTACCGACTATCGAGACGGCAACAGCTACCGCCAGGTAACCGATGACATCAAAATCAAAGGCATCATTACCAGCAGCGACGAAGCCGGAAACATCTACAACGAGATTGCCCTGCAGGATGAAACGGGGGCCGTCATCATCGCCGTGGCCCAGGGAGGTATCTACGGCTTCCTGCCGGTGGGCACAGAAGTGCTCGTAGACCTCAAGGATCTCTATGTAGGCAACTACGGATTGCAGGCCGAAATAGGCGTACCCACGACCAATGCCAGCGGCTCCACCTACGTGGGGCGCATGAGCCGGGTCACCTGGGACAAGCATTACAAGATACTGAGTACCGGCAACACCGTTACGCCCGAACTCTTTGCCAACGGCGCCCAGCCCACGACATGGGACCTGAACAAAGACGGCGGCAAGCTGGGAGTGCTCAGAAACGTAACTCCCCTCTTCTGGTCGCGCGACTCCACCTACGCCAATGCCAACGCCGGAGCAGGCTCCAAGAGCTGGTATTTCGTAGAACAAGGCAGCAACGTGATGCTGTACAACAGCAACTTTGCTGACTTTGCGAACGCCGTTTTGCCCAATGCAAAGCTGAATATCACCGGCATCATCAAGCGTTACAACAACACTTGGGAAATCATTATCCGCTCACTGGCCGACGTGGAGGTTGTTACCGACCCGTACGCCAACATCGACGGAACCGGCCTGGGCACCGAGGAGTCGCCCTACAACGTAACCAGAGCGCTGAGCCTTGTTGCCAACGGAGCCAATGATGCCAACAAGAATATCTACATCAGCGGCATTATCTCCAGAGTGACCGAAGTGAGCACGCAGTACCACAACGCCACTTACTACATCTCAACCGACGGTACGGCCAACAACGAGCTGCAGGTGTTCCGCGGCAAGTACCTGGACGGAGCCGACTTTACAGCTGCAGATCAAATCAAGGCAGGCCAGAAGGTAACTCTCGTAGGCAAGCTCATAGACTACAACGGGACACCCGAAGTAGGTGCCAACAACAAGATTACCTCTCTTGAATAGTTAACATCAGACAACAGAACAGGAAATAAAAACAGATAGAAATATGAAAAAACTCATTTATTCAATGCTTGCCATGGCGCTTGTTGCCATGACTTTTACCAGCTGCGAAGATGTGCCGATGCCTTACGGCTGGCCATTTGAAAATACCGAAAATCCTACCCAGACCGCTGAACCCAAGGGAGACGGCACCGTGGAACATCCGTTTAACGTGGCCGGAGCCGAGAACTACATCGCCAGCGGAGGCGATGCAAACGCGGTGGTGTACGTTGAAGGCACCATATCAGAGATTAAGAGCATAGACACTTCCAACTATGGCAATGCCGAATACTTCATCTCCGACGACGGTACCACCAAGGGGCAGTTCACCGTGTACCGCGGTTACGCCCTGGGAAACAAGAAGTTCACCAGCAAAGATGAAATCAAGATTGGCGACAAGGTAGTTGTTTGCGGCAAGCTCGTAGACTTCAACGGCACCAAGGAATTCACCTCCGGCAACTACATCTACTCACTGAACGGCCAGACGGCTAAGCCCGCCGAGACCAATACACCTGAGACCGCATACACCGTAGCCGAAGCTATTGCCAAGATAAAGGACGGCACAGCCCCGTCAGAGGGCGTTTACGTAAAAGGCATCATCTCCGAGGTAACATCCTACAACGCAACGTACAAGAGCATTACCTATTACATTTCGGACGACGGCAAGGCCAAAGACCTGCAGGTGTATTCGGGCAAAGGACTCAACGGAGCCGACTTTACAGGCAAGGAAGACCTGAAAGTAGGCCAGAGCGTAGTGATTTTCGGAATTCTCAAGGACTACAACGGCAAACCTGAGATTGACAAGGAAAACAAGCTGATATCCATCTCCGGCGCCAGCACTCCCGGCTCGCAGGAGAGTACAGCCGAGTCTCCGCTCACCGTGGCCCAGGCCATCAGTCTCGTTACTGCCGACCCCACTTACAGCAAAGAGGTATTTGTAAAGGGCACCATCTCCGAGATTAAGTCATACAATGGCACGTACAAGAGCATTACCTACTATATTTCAGACGACGGCACCACCACCGGCCAGCTGCAGATTTACTCCGGCAAGGGTAAGGACGGAGCCGACTTTGCCAGCAAGGACGACCTGAAAGTAGGAGAAACCGTGGTGGTTAACGGATTGCTCAAGAGCTACAACGGTACGCCGGAGATTGACAAGAACAGCAAGATTGTTACCCCCGGCAGCACAACTCCGGGCACAACCGGAGGCATAGGAACCGTTTCGGGCAACACCATCACTGTCAAGGCAGCCGACTTCAAGTTAGAGAACGCCAAGGACATGGGCACGCAGACGCTGGCCGACGGTACCAAGTTGACCTTTGACAAGGGCACCAACACCAATGCACCGAAGTTCTATACAGCCGGTGACGGCACCATCCGCATGTATCCAACCAACAAGGTAGACATCGTATCGGGCAAGAAGATAGCCAGCATCACACTCAACTGCGACTCTTACAACGGCACTGACTACACGGCCGAGGGGCTGCTCAAGTCGGCTCCGGGTACGGTAGCCCTTGACAAACTTGTCTACACCGTGAGCGGCATCAATGCCACCAGCCTCACCCTGACCAACGGCGCAGAGGGTACAGGCGGCACCAAGCAGCTGCGAATTGTCTCCATGACAATTACTTACGCCAACTAAAAATATTCTCAAAATATTTGGCAGGGTGCATAATTCTTTGTAATTTTGCACCCTGTTACGTTGTGTAGCAAATCAATTAATAACAAATATATTTAGATTACAATGAAAAAAGGTATTCACCCAGAAAACTATCGCCCCGTCGTATTTAAGGATATGTCCAACGGCGATATGTTCCTTACACGTTCTACATGCAAGAGCACAGAGACAGTAGAATTTGAAGGAGAAACTTACCCGGTGGTAAAAATCGAAATCTCAAGCACCTCTCACCCGTTCTATACAGGCAAGAGCAAGCTCGTAGACACAGCAGGACGCGTTGACCGCTTCATGAACCGCTACGGTAAGCTGAAGAAGTAATATATCTGTTCGGTAAGTATATATTCCCAAAAAGAAGTGCGTCCTAACGTAGTTGCATATACGTTAGGCCGCACTTTTGCTTTTTCAAACCCACACCAAACCATGCACAAACTCAAGATTATTATCTATTCCCTGCCCCTTTTGATGGCACTTGCTGCCTGCAGTGGCAACGACAACGGCACCGATAACGGCGGCAGCAACACCGTAAAGAACGAGAACGGCAACAAGATTGCTGCTTCAGCCCCGGCCGACATCCTGCGATTGGAATTTCCACGCGTAAAGGGCGGCACCAGTCAGGTAATCGTGCACCGCACGGCCCAGTACGGCATGACCTACGCCTTGGAGTGGGACCACCAGAAAAGGGCGCAGCGCTGGACCTGCTTCCGGATTTACAAGGACAACGCCGTGAAGAACTGGAGCCGCTACCAGTGGGAAGGAACCAGCTGGGGAGGCGACCCCTTCCAGCCCGACCCACTCGTACCGCTGGGCGAGCAGCCCAACGTGAGGGGCGAATTCAGCGGCAGTTACTACCCCAACTCCAACTCTTATTACCAGCGCGGGCACATCTGTGCATCCGAGGACAGGGTCTATTCGCAGGAAGCCAACGAGCAGACGTTCTACATGACCAACATGATGCCGCAGGTGGGAAACTTCAACGGGGGGATATGGATGAAAATGGAAGACCGCGTCCGCTCGCTGGCCAAGTCGGTAGACACGCTCTACGTGTGCAAGGGCGGCACCATCGACAACGGCAGCCAGATAGTAGGGCGCACCAAGAGTGGATTCATCGTGCCCCGCTACTTCTTCATGGCGCTGCTGGGCAAGAACAAGCAGGGCTACAAGGCCTTGGCTTTCTGGGCTGAGCACCTCAACGTCGACAAAAGCAGCGACAACCTGAGCAACTACATCATCAACATCTCTACCCTGCAGCAACTCACCGGCATCGACTTCTTCTGCAATCTGCCCGACGACGTGGAGAACCATGTAGAGTCGCTCAGCGCCGAGAGCGTGAAGCGCGCCTGGGGCTTCCAGTAAAGCCTCCGCCCACCACTTGCCGCCCGTAAATACTCTGTTACCCTGTCTCAAGATGATAAAAGACAAAGTAACAGAGTGTTTTTTTATTGCAACGGGATTGCTGCCGGCTCGCTCCTTATCGTTAAAGACAGAGTAACAGAGTAGTTTTTTGATACTGAATGTTATTTTGTTACTATGTTTTTAAGCACCAGTTACGCTGCCATTTGAGTTTCGCTATTTTGTCTTTAACTTGCAGAGACAAAGTAACAGAATTGTACCTCGTTACATGGAAGTATGCTTCAAGGAGCTTGAAGCATACCTTCAAGGCGCTTAAAAGTGCCTTTCAAGAGGCTTGAAAGACACCTTTTACTTCCTCATCTATAATTTGCTGATTTCTAACAAATTACAAGTAGGTGTCAAAAATCTCTTTTTATGTCGGTTCAAAACGTTGTTGCAGGCATCATCCCCTCCTAACCTCCCCTTTCTAAGGGGAGGAATTGCAGCGACAAACTCTCTGATGTCAAAAGACTGATAGCTAAAAAATAGCCACAAGACAAACCAGTATCCTCCCCTTGGAAAGGGGAGGCGGAGGAGGGGATGACCGCATAGCAAGAAATAACAGGCCTGCTGCAGGCATCATCCCCTCCTACCCTCCCCTTTCTAAGGGGAGGAATTGCAGCGACAAACTTTCTGATGTCAAAAGACTGATAGCTAAAAAATAGCCACAAGACAAACCAGTATCCTCCCCTTGGAAAGGGGAGGCGGAGGAGGGGATGACCGCATAGCAAGAAATAACAGGCCTGCTGCAGGCATCATCCTCTCCTACCCTCCCCTTTCTAAGGGGAGGAATTGCAGCGACAAACTTTCTGATGTCAAAATGTTGATAATCAAAGAATAGCCACAAGACAAACCAGTATCCTCCCCTTGGAAAGGGGAGGCGGAGGAGGGGATGACCACATAGCAAGAAATAACAGGCCTGTTGCAGGCATCATCCCCTCCTAACCTCCCCTTTCCAAAGAGAAGAGCCATTACGGCAGACTCATCCATTATAAAAGAAGGAAGGACATGACCGAGAAGCCTTTTAACAGCCTCGGAACAAACAAAAACGACAGAAAAACAAACTAACAACAGGCAAAACGACTAATAAAGCAGACTATCCGCTTGCATTTTATCAATTAATCGCTATCTTTGCAAGCAAAATTACAGGATTTAAGTTAGTAGTTATGAGTAAACTGATTAAACCGGAAGGCTACCGCGCTCTGCTCGACAAACGAGAGACCGAGCAGGGCATTAAACTGATAAAGGACTTCTTCCAGCAGAACCTCGCTACCGAGCTGAGGCTCCGCCGCGTAACGGCACCGCTCTTCGTGCTCAAGGGATTGGGCATAAACGACGACCTGAACGGCGTGGAGCGGCCTGTCTCCTTCCCCATCAAGGACCTGAACGACGCCCGTGCAGAGGTGGTTCACTCGCTCGCCAAGTGGAAACGCCTCACGCTGGCCGAGTATGGCATAGAGCCGGGCTACGGCATCTACACCGACATGAACGCCATTCGCGCCGACGAGGAGCTGGACAACCTGCACTCTCTCTATGTTGACCAGTGGGACTGGGAGGCTGTTATCACGGCCCAGGACCGCACGCTGCAGTTCCTCAAAGACGTGGTAGAGCGCATCTACTCGGCCGTACTGCGCACGGAATATCTGGCCTGCGAGTGCTATCCACAGCTCAAGCCGTTCCTGCCTCGCACCATTCACTTCGTTCATAGCGAAGACTTGCTGCAGATGTATCCCAACATGAGCGCCAAGGAACGTGAAGACGCCATCTGCCGCAAGTACGGCTGCGTGTTCCTCATCGGCATAGGAGCCAAGCTGAGCAACGGCGAAAAGCACGACGGACGCGCGCCCGACTACGACGACTGGTCGACAGTTGCCGAGAACGGAAAGCAGGGGCTGAACGGCGACATACTGATTTGGTACCCCGTGCTGGAGCGCTCGTTCGAGCTTTCGTCAATGGGTATCCGCGTAGACAAGGAAGCTCTGCTGCGCCAGCTGAAGATAGAGGGCGAGGAAGAAAGGGAGCAACTGTACTTCCACCGGCAGCTGCTCGAGGGCAAACTCCCGCTGAGCATTGGCGGCGGTATCGGTCAGAGCAGGCTCTGCATGCTCATGCTCCACAAGGCTCATATAGGCGAGATACAGGCCAGCATCTGGCCTGCAGAAATGCGTGAGGAGTGTGAGCGCAGCGGTATGCCGCTCATTTAAGGGTTCAGGTGAGTTCGAGGTTGAGGGCGTTGCGTAGCTTTTCGATGGCTGTGTTCTTCTTTCTGATTTCATCGAAAACCTCGCGCTTGGTCAGTATCTTCTTCACTTCCTCGGGTTTGGCCAGGCGTATGGAGAGCTTCATGTCGCTGTTGTGCAGTCCGCGCGACAGCGTGGCATGGATGCGCCCCTCTATTTGCTTGATGTCGTCAAGCAGCAGTGGGTTGTCGGCCACTATCTCCACGTTGGGATAGTTGGTTATGACGGGCGTCATGTTCTTCATGCGCTGCGCCAGTCCGGTGTACTGCCGTGGCATGCGGTTGCACATGGCAATCCACTGCAGTTCCAGCTCGTCCTGGGTGAACGCGTGCTGTTCATCCGGGGCGGGCTGTTCTTCTTCCTTGTCCTTGGCATAGTCGGGCTTGTCAGGACCTCGCAGGATGTCCTTGAAGGTCATGCCGATGGCGCCCAATTTCAGCACGGGCTTGGAGTTGGCGGCAGTGTCTTCAACAGGTTGGGGGGTAGCCGAAGGCGTGGGGACAGCATCCCGGTGGCGCGCTGCCTTCGTGGGGCGGGCTATCGGCTTCTCAGCGGCAACCACCCTGGAGGCTGCCTGGGGCTGAGATACTATCAGGTTCTTGAACAGGGATTTCAATCGTTTGGGGCTGCGCCCCGCGCCGGGCACGTCTTCGTCCTCGGGCTGGGTAATCTGCGCAACCTGTATGAGCGTGAGCTCTGCCAGCAGCCGTTTGTTGCTGCTCTGGCGGTAGTTGATGTCGCAGCTGTTGAGTATCTGCAGCGCTTTATAGAGGAATGTAGCGGGGCACTTCTGTGCCTGCTCGCTGTACTTGAGCCGCTGTTGCTCGCTCACCTCCAGCAGGGGCAGCGTCTCGGGGTTCTTGGCCATGAGCACGTTGCGCATGTGGGAGGCCAGTCCGTTCATCATGTTGCCGCCGTCGAAGCCTTTCTCGATAACGGAATTGAACAGAAGCATGATGTCGGGAACCTTGTTCTGCAGGGCCAGGTCGGTAATGCGGAAGTAGTTGTCGCTGTCGAGTACGTTGAGGTCTTCGAGCACTTTGCGGTACGTGATGTTGCCTTGGCAGAAGCTGGCGGCCTGGTCGAAGATGGAAAGGGCATCACGCATGCCGCCGTCGGCCTTCTCTGCTATCACGTTGAGGGCCTCCTCCTCGTAGCTTATGGATTCCTTCTGGGCCACCATCTTCAGGTGGTTGATTATTTCGGAAACCGTCATCCGCTCGAAATCATATATCTGGCAGCGGCTGATGATGGTGGGTAGAATCTTGTGCTTCTCTGTAGTGGCGAGGATGAAGATGACATGCGCGGGCGGCTCCTCAAGTGTTTTGAGGAATGCGTTGAATGCAGCCTGCGACAGCATGTGCACCTCGTCGATGATGAACACCTTGTACTTGCCCGTCTGCGGCGGAATTTGCGTCTGCTCCATCAGGCTTTTGATGTTCTCGACGGAGTTGTTGCTGGCTGCGTCGAGTTCGAAGATGTTGTACGAACGGCCCTCATTAAAGGACTTGCAGCTCTCACACTGGTTGCATGCCTCGCCGTCGGCAGAGGGGTTCTCGCAGTTAATGGCCTTGGCGAAGATGCGGGCACAGGTTGTTTTGCCTACGCCGCGCGGGCCGCAGAACAGATAGGCGTGGGCCAACTTTCCGCTCTTCACGGCATTCTTCAGCGTGGTAGTAAGGGCTGCCTGGCCCACAACGGAGTCGAATGTCATCGGGCGGTACTTGCGTGCCGATACGATATAGTTTTCCATTTTATTTTCATCTTGTTGCTTGCAAAAGTAACTAAAAAAGTCGAGAATCTCAATTATATTTCCTATTTTTGCACCCGGAAAGAGAAACAATATGAACAGTCGTCTACGTGTAGTTTGGAGTTTCCTCAGCCATTATAAGTATCTTATCGTGGTTGTGCTGGGCATTCTCGTCGTCGGATTTCTCGATGAGAACAGCTTCATGAAGCGAATCCAGTACGAAATGCAGATAGACGACCTCGAAGTGCAGATATCCAAGTACAACAAACAGCACGATGCCGATGCCAAGAAGCTGCGTGAAATCAAGCGAAATCCCAAGGCCATAGAGAAGATAGCACGCGAACGCTACTTCATGAAGGCATCGGATGAGGATATCTTCGTACTGAGCGACGACGAGAAACCGACTGAAGAACAAAATGAAACAACTGAATAAGACTCAAAGTCTGATATTTCTGGCCGGAGGCGTGCTGATGGTCATTGGCGCAGGTTGCTACGCTTTCATGTGGCAGGAGAAAGTGGTGTGCTGGGTGTTCCTGCTGGGCACGGTTCTTTTCTCGCTCATGCAGCTCATGCAAAGCTACGAGGGCAACAACCCCGTTATCCGCAGGTTGAAGAGCATTCAGGGCATAGCAGACTTGTTCTTCGTGCTCTCCGGCATCCTCATGGCCGACTCCGCGTATCAGTTCCTGCTGCCTCTGTTCAACAATCGGAGCGGCAGTGGCTATCTTAACTACATCCAGTACGTGTACAACAAGTGGGTAATTCTGCTGCTCATAGCCGCCATTCTGGAGATATATACCACCCACCGGCTGGCTCATGAATTACGGAAAGAAGAGGGCAAAGAATGAAATTCCCAAAAAATTATAAAAGAGCAAGAATTTCATTTAATTTGCATAAAAATCTTTCTCTACATCAATTATAGATATTACCTTTGTCAGACAAGAACAAGAAAACGGTTTATGAATAAAGTATTATACGCGTTTATCACTCTGTTGGCGCTCACTTCGTGTGCGGATACCTTTGATATTCAGGGGAGCTCAAATGTTTCCACCCTGGATGGACGCAAGCTGTACCTCAAGGTTCTGAAGAATAATGACTTCAAGAATCTGGATTCCTGCGATGTTGTGCATGGCCAGTTCAGCTTCTCCGGTACCGTAGACTCCGTGCGCATGGCCAGCATCTTCATGGATGATGAAAGCGTACTGCCGCTGGTCTTGGAAGGTGGAGACATCCTGATAAAGATAGACAACACCCAGCAGAACGTGAGCGGAACCCCTCTGAACGATAAACTTTTCAAGTTCTTCAATAAATACACGCAACTTAAAAACCAGGAGGCAGAACTCGTACACAGGCATGACCAGGCCATCATGAATGGCGGCGACATGGATGCCGTTAATGCCCACCTCAATGCCGAGGCCATGAAACTGTCCAAGCAGGAGGACGATTTGGTGACAAACTTCGTGACCGAGAACTTCGACAACGTGCTGGGAGCAGGCGTGTTCTTCCTGGTCACCATAGGCAACGAATATCCCATGCTCACTCCCTGGATAGAAGACATCATGAGCAAGGCCACCGATAACTTCAAAAAAGACCCCTACGTGAAGGACTACTATCAGAAAGCACAGGAGAACGAGCAGATTATGAACGGCCTGAAAGATACTCCCGCACCGCAGGCCCCGCCTGCAGCAGTGCAGCCGGAGACGGCTCCCGCTCCTACGCCCAGCGACCTGGCAAAGCCGTCGGAAGCCCCGCAGGCTAACTGACAAGTAAGAAACGAATGACAAATAGATGAAGATAAGGATTGTTGGTGGGACGGTAGTAAACGAGGGACGGTCATTCAAGGCCGACATCGTGACAGAAAACGACCGTATTGCTGAGATTATCGAAGATACGAAAACTCCCCGTGGAAGCTACAATCAAGAAGTAGATGCCACGGGGTGTTTTGTTTTACCGGGCGTCATTGATGAGCATGTGCACTTCCGGGAGCCCGGACTTACGCGCAAGGGCGACATCGGGAGCGAGAGCCGGGCGGCAGCTTACGGAGGCGTAACGTCCTACTTCGAGATGCCCAACACCGTGCCCCAGACCACTACTCCGGAGGCGCTGGCCAGCAAGTTTACACTTGCACGCGAGAAAAGCCACGTAAACTACAGCTTTTTCTTTGGCGCCACAAACGACAATGCGCCGCTTTTCAAGCAGCTGGACTGCCACAGCATTCCCGGCATCAAGCTCTTCATGGGAGCCAGCACGGGCAACATGCTCGTCGACAAGACGGACTCCCTGGCCCTTGTATTCCGCACCGCAGCCGATTTAGGGCTGCCTGTAATGACGCATTGCGAGGACACCGCCCTCATCAACCGCAACATGAGCGAGGCCAAAAAACGGTATGGCGACGACCCGCCCATAGCGCTCCACCCGCTCATCCGCTCGGCCCAAGCCTGCTTCAACAGCAGTTCGCTGGCCGTAAGGCTGGCCCGCGAGAACGGCACCCGCCTCCACATAGCCCATGTAAGTACAGCAGCCGAATTGGAACTGATAACTGCCAACGCCCCTGCCGAGGCTCTCCCGCAGATTACGATGGAGGCTACACCGGCCCATCTCTTTTTCTCCGACGCCGATTATCACGACCTTGGCGCACGCATCAAGTGCAACCCGGCCGTGAAGACGGATGCCGACCGCGCCGCATTACGCAAAGCGCTGGCCGACGGACGCATAACTTGCATAGGCACCGACCACGCCCCCCACGAGCTTGCCGACAAGCAGGGCGGATGCGCCAAGGCCGCCTCGGGCATGCCGATGGTGCAGTTCTCGCTGCCCCTGATGCTGGAGCTGGTTGACCGGAAGGTGCTTACCATCGAGCGGCTTGTCGAGCTTATGAGCCACAACCCGGCCCGGCTGTTCGGCGTAAACGGCCGCGGATACCTCCGCAAGGGCTGCAAGGCCGACATTGTTATCGTGAAGCCGCATTCGCCCTGGACCGTTACGGAGCGCACGATACAGAGCAAATGCAAATGGAGCCCGCTGCTGGGGCACCGCTTCAGCTGGCAGATACGGCAGACGCTCTGCAACGGCCGCCTGATTTACAACCTGGGGCAGTTCGACGAAAGCAGCCGGGGCGAGGCCATCAACTTCAGATAAGGCGCCCTTGCCCGGGGCATACACAAACGAAATGGAACTGAAGAAGCACATAGACTACAGCATTAACGAGATATCCCCTTACATCAACTGGATTTATTTCTACCATGCCTGGGGACTCAACGGCAAGCCCGCCGCCGAGCGGGAGAAGCTGCGCGCCGAGGCCGAGGACATGCTCCGCGAGTTCCAGGGGCGATACCTTACGCATGCGGTGTTCGGCATCTTCCCCGCCAACAGCGACGGCGACGACCTCCTGGTGGCCGGTACGCGCATACCGCTACTGCGCCAACAGCGCCCCGCTCATGAGGGTGAACCCAACCTCTGCTTGTCCGACTTCGTCCGTCCGCTCTCCTCCGGCAAGCCCGATGAGGTGGGTCTCTTTGCCACAACCGTTGATGCAGCCATGGAACAGGACTACAAGGGCGACGCCTACAGGCAGCTGCTGTCGCAGACACTGGCCGACCGGCTGGCCGAGGCCACGGCCGAACGCATGCACCAGCAGGTGCGTACAACCTTCTGGGGCTATGCACAGGCCGAGCAGCTCTCCATGAGCGAGCTGCACCTTGAGCACTATCAGGGCATCCGCCCGGCCGTGGGCTATCCCTCGCTGCCCGATACGAGCCTCAACTTCATCCTCTCCGGCCTCATCGGCATGAAGGATATCGGCATCCGACTCACCGAGAGCGGCATGATGACGCCCCACGCCAGCGTCTCCGGTTTCATGTTCTCTCACCCCCAATCACGATATTTTGACCTCGGAAAGATAGGCGAAGACCAGCTTACTGACTACGCCCGCCGCCGCGGCATACCCGTTGAGCTGATGCGGCGCTTCCTTGAATCGAGCTTGTTGAAAAGATGATAGCACGCATTTTCATACCCATCATATTGGCGATAGTGCTGCCCGACCTTTATATATACGTGCACTATCTGAGCCGCCGCAACAGAATGAGGTGGTGGAAACGGCTGCTGTGGTGGCTGCCGGGCCTGCTCATGATGGCCTACACAGTGGGGCTGACCTCCATCCACAACTTTGCACCCGACGACATGTCGTGGCTCAGCCTCTATCTCATCCTCGTTGGGCTCTTCGTAATGCCCAAAGCCATCTTCGTACTCTGCTCCGCACTGGGCCTGGCATGGTGCCGTCTGCGCCACTCGCACCACAATTGGGGCAACCTGGTGGGGCTCCTGCTCGCCGTGTTTGCGGTGTACGTGCTGCTCTACGGGTCGCTGTTGGGCTACCGCAAGCTGGAGGTAAAGCACGTTGACGTGTATTTCAAGGACCTGCCCCCGGCGTTCGACGGCTATCGCATCGTACACTTCAGCGACCTGCACCTGGGCACTTTCCAGGGCGGATACGAGCAGTTGGTTGAACGCGACATCGACAGCATAAACGCCCAGCAGGCCGACCTGATAGCCTTTACGGGCGACTTGCAGAACCTGCAGCCGGCCGAACTCTACCCATTCCAAGACATGCTGGGCCGGCTTAAGGCCAAGGACGGCGTCTTCTCCGTACTGGGCAACCACGATTACAGCATGTACATAGACGCCGACCCGGCCGTGAAGGTGGCCAACGAGCGCGAAACCGTGTCGCGCCAGCGCCAGTTCGGCTGGAACGTACTGCTCAACGAGCACCGCTCCATCCACCGCGGACAGGACTCGATAGTCATTGCCGGCGAGGAGAACGACGGCAAGAAGCCCTTTCCCCACAAAGCCAATTTGGAGCAAACGCTGCAGGGCGTGGACGCCGGAGCCTTCGTGGTGCTGCTGCAACACGACCCTTCGGCGTGGCGGCGCACCATCCTCTCGTCCTCTCAGGCACAGCTCACGCTGAGCGGTCACACGCATGGCGGGCAGCTGAGTATCTTCGGTTTCCGCCCTTCTCATCTGGTTTGCCGCGAAGACTGCGGCCTCTACATGGAGGCCGACCGTGCCATCTACGTTTCTGCCGGTCTGGGCGGACTCGTCAGGTTCCGCTTTGGCGTGCCGCCGGAGATAGCAGTCATCACCTTGCATAAACTCCAATAACATGAAATACCTGTACCGTCTCTATCAGCTCTTCATTGTGTTGCCGCTCTTCCTGGTGGCATCCGTGCTCACCTCCCTGGTAACAGTTATCGGCTGCCTCATAGGCAACGGCCACTTCTGGGGCTACTATCCCGGCAAGTGGTGGTCAATAGTTGCCGTGCGGCTGTGCCTGCTTCCCATCCGCATCAAGGGCAGGGAGAACCTCGAAAAGGGGCAGTCGTACGTCTTCGTGAGCAACCATCAGGGCGCGTTCGATATCTTCGTAATCTACGGGTTCCTAAACCGGAACTTCAAATGGATGATGAAGAAGGGCATCCGCCGCATCCCCCTGGTGGGCATAGCCTGCGAGGCGGCTCACCACATCTTTGTAGACAGGAGCGGCCCCAGCAAGGTGCGGGCCACCTACGACAAGGCCCGCGAGATACTGAAGGAGGGCATGTCGCTCGTCGTTTTCCCCGAAGGCTGCCGCACCTTCACCGGTCACATGGGTTTGTTCCGCCGCGGTGCCTTCATGCTGGCCGACGAGTTGCAGCTGCCGGTGGTGCCGCTGACCATCAACGGGTCGTTCAACGTGCTGCCGCGCATGCGCGACTGGCGCTTCGTAACCTGGCATCCGCTCACCCTGACCATCCACAAGCCCATCGCGCCCAAGGGCAAAGGGCCCGACAGCGTGAAGCAGACAATGGACCAGGCCTACGCTGCCGTGATGGGCGGACTGGTGCCCGAGTACCAGGGTTACGTAGAGAATCCGGACCAGTAGCAGGCCTGCGGCAAAGCCGGTTGGGGCAAGTGCGAAAACAGAAGCTATGCTTCAAGCCGCCTGAAGGTACCGTTCAGGGGACTTGAAGGTATGGGTCAAGAGGCTTGAATGATACCTCTGCTGCAACGCCCGCCGGCAGGCAGTTCAGGCGGAGCTAAAAAAATATCCTCCCGCCCGGCTGTAATCACCAATCTTTTATTATCTTTGCAACTATTAAAAGCGATACACCTATGGAGCAGAACGACAGCATCGTCATCATTCCCACATACAACGAGAAGGAGAACATCGAGAAGATAATCCGCGCGGTGTTCGGCCTCGAGAAGCGTTTCCACATCCTCATCATCGATGACGGCAGCCCCGACGGCACCGCCTCGATAGTTCACCGCCTCATGGAGACCGAGTTCAGCGACCGCCTCTTCATCATCGAGCGCAGCGGCAAGCAGGGACTTGGCACGGCCTACATAGCCGGTTTCAAGTGGTCTCTGGCCCGTCAGTACGAGTATATATTCGAGATGGACGCCGACTTCAGCCACGATCCCAACGACCTTCCACGCCTCTACGCGGCCTGCCACGACGAGGGCAACGACGTGGCTATAGGCTCCCGCTACGTGAGCGGCGTGAATGTGGTGAACTGGCCCATGGGTCGGGTGCTGATGAGTTACTTCGCCTCGCAGTACGTTCGGCTCGTTACGGGCTTCAGCATACACGACACCACGGCCGGCTTTGTGTGCTACCGCCGCCGTGTTCTCGAGACCATACCGCTGGACGAGGTACGTTTCAAGGGCTACGGGTTCCAGATCGAGATGAAGTTCACAGCCTACAAGATAGGCTTCCGCATCAAGGAAGTGCCCGTGGTCTTCGTGAACCGCCGCGAGGGAACAAGCAAGATGAGCGGCGGTATCTTCGGCGAAGCCTTCTTCGGCGTGATACGCCTGCGCCTCGACGGATGGTTCCGCAAGTACCCCACGATAAAGAATTAAACCTTACCGCGAGCGCCTGACCGGGCACTCACAGTGCCATGGACCGGCTGCGCGATGCCGGCGGCACAGCGGGCCGGGCGTTTCGGTTACGCTACATGCCTCCGCCTGCCGGGGGCCTCATGAGCTATCCGATGAATATAACAGACATCATTCAACTTTACGGAGCGTCGCCAAAGGCCGGAGCGCTCCTGAAGACCCTGCAGGAAGACTCCGTACGGAACGTTTTCCTGCAGGGTCTCGTGGCCTCTTCGGCCCCCATGGCCTTTGCTTCCGTGGCCTCGCGCCTGCACCGCCCCGTGCTTTTCATGCTGCAGGATGCCGACGAGGCCGGCTACTTCTATCACGACCTCACGCAGCTGTTGGGCCAGGAGAGCGTGCTCTTCTTCCCCTCCACCTACCGCAGGGCTGTGAAGTACGGCCAGCGAGACAGTGCCAACGAGATACTGCGGACGGAGGTTCTGGCCCGCCTCTCTGCCCTCTCTGGGGGCAGCAACGGGCCGGCGGAGGCGCTGTTCATCGTTACCCATCCCGATGCCCTGGCCGAGCTGGTGGTGAACAGGCAGCGGCTGGACGAGCGCCGGCTCTCTCTCAAGGCCGGACAGCGCGTTACCGTAACCGCTGTTGAGCAGACCCTGCGCCGGTTCGGCTTCCGGTTGGAGGACTATGTCTATGAACCGGGCCAGTACGCCGTGCGTGGCAGCATCCTCGACGTGTACTCCTACTCGTGCGAGTTCCCGTTCCGCATCGACTTCTTCGGCGACGAGATTGACACCATCCGCACCTTCGAGGTGCAGGACCAGCTGTCAAAAGACCGCCGCACGGAGGTGGAGATTGTGCCCGAACTGGCCTCCATCGAGGCAGAGAAGATACCTTTCCTGAGCTTCCTGCCTGCCAACACGCTCCTTGTTGCCAAGGATTTTGAGTACATTCGCGATACGATAGGCCACATCTACGGCGAGGGTTTCTCCGCCCAGGCACTCACTGAACAGCTCGAAGGGGCCACGGAAGTGGAGCAGGAGCAAATCAGGCGCAGCCTCATCAAGGAGAACATGCTCTGCAGCGCCACGCAGTTTGCCGAATCGGTAGGATCCTTCAAGAAGATTGTCTTTGGCGCGGCGGCCTCTGTCTCGGCCAAGCAGAAGAGTCTGCTGGCCTCATCCGGCACTGCCGCAACTGCCGGTCAGGCCACGCTCAACTGGCAGATATCGCCGCAGCCGCTGTTCCACAAGAACTTCGACCTGCTCCGTCAGTCGCTCGAAGACTATCTGTTGCAGGGCTACAAGCTCTACATCCTGGCCGACAGCAAGAAGCAGCAACAGCGTCTGCGCGATATTTTTGACGAGCTGGGAACCGACCCCGAGCGCTCGCCTTCTAACGAGCAGCGGTCGTCTGTATCGTTCATGCCCGTTGACAAGACCCTGCACGAGGGTTTTGCTGACAACGAACTGAAGCTCTGCTTCTTCACCGACCACCAGATCTTCGACCGTTTTCACAAGTACAGTCTGCGCAGCGACAGCGCCAGAGCTGGCAAGATGGCGCTCACTATGAAGGAGCTGCAGGAGATGGAGCCAGGAGATTACATCGTGCACGTTGACTTCGGCATCGGCAAGTTTGGCGGTCTGGTTCGCGTACCCACACCAGAGGGCGGCTACCAGGAAGTTATACGCATCATCTACCAGAACAACGACAAGGTTGATGTTTCCATTCACTCGCTCTACAAGATAAGTAAATACCGCAGCCAGGACAGTGGAGAGGCCCCGAGGCTTAGCACCTTGGGCACCGGAGCATGGGAGCGGCTCAAGGAACGCACAAAGAAAAGGATTAAGGATATAGCCCGCGACCTCATTCGCTTGTACGCCAAGCGGCGCCAGGAGAAAGGTTTTGCCTACAGCGCCGACTCATTCATGCAGCACGAACTGGAGGCCAGCTTCCTTTATGAGGACACACCCGACCAGCTGAAAGCCACCCAGGAGGTGAAAAGCGACATGGAGAGCGCCCGCCCCATGGACCGGTTGGTATGCGGCGACGTGGGCTTCGGCAAGACCGAAGTGGCCGTGAGGGCGGCCTTCAAGGCTGCCTGCGACTCCAAGCAGGTGGCCGTCATGGTGCCCACTACGGTGCTGGCATTCCAGCATTACCAAACTTTCAGGGGCCGGTTGAAGGACTTTCCCGTCAGGGTAGACTATCTCTCGCGGGCCCGCTCGGCCAAACAGACCAAGCAGGTGCTGGCCGATTTGGAGGCCGGAAAGATTGACATCCTCGTAGGAACGCACAAGCTTATCGGCAAAAACGTAAAGTGGCACGACCTCGGTCTGCTCATCATAGACGAGGAACAGAAGTTCGGAGTCTCCACGAAGGAACGCCTCCGCACGCTCAAGACCAACGTCGACACCCTCACCATGAGTGCTACGCCCATTCCGCGGACGCTCCAATTCTCGCTCATGGGTGCCCGCGACATGAGCATTATACGCACACCGCCGCCCAACCGTTACCCCATCCACACCGAGCTTGCTACCTACGGACACGACGTGATAGCCGATGCCATCAACTTCGAGATGAGCCGCAACGGGCAGGTCTTCTTCGTCAACGACCGCATCTCCAACCTTCCGGAGATTGCCAGCCTCATCAGGAAGCACGTGCCCGATTGCCGCATAGCCATCGGCCACGGTCAGATGTCGCCCGACGAGCTGGAGAACATCATCATGGGTTTCATCAACTACGACTACGATGTGCTGCTTTCAACCACCATCGTAGAGAACGGCATCGACATTCCCAACGCCAACACCATCATCATAAACGATGCTCACCGCTTCGGACTCTCGGACTTACACCAGATGAGAGGCCGCGTGGGGCGCTCCAACCGCAAGGCTTTCTGCTACCTGCTGGCCCCGCCCAAGAGCGTGCTCACACCCGAGGCGCGCCGCCGGCTGGAGGCACTGGAAACCTTCTCCGAGCTGGGCAGCGGCTTCAACCTGGCCATGCAGGACCTCGACATACGCGGAGCGGGCAACCTGCTGGGTGCCGAACAGAGCGGATTCATGGAGGACCTGGGCTACGAGACCTATCTGAAGATAATCAAGCAGGCCATGGCCGAGCTCCGTAACGAGGCCGACACCTACCTGGATGCCGGCGACGAAAGGGGCCGAGAGGCTGTGGCAGCATTTGTGAAGGATGCCTCCGGCGACGATTTTGTTGACGACTGTGCCATCGAGAGCGACCTGGAGATGTACTTCCCCGACAGCTACGTGCCCGGCTCCAGCGAGCGCATGCTGCTGTACCGGGAGCTTGACAACATTACGGACGACCGCGATTTGGAGGCTTACCGCCAGCGTATCATCGACCGCTTCGGCCCTGTGCCCAAGGAGGGAGAGGAACTCATGAACGTTGTAGCGCTGCGCCGCATCGGCAAGAGGCTTGGTTGTGAGAAGATAACCCTGCGCCAGGGGCGCATGAACATGCAGTTCGTAGGCAATCCGCAGAGCCTTTACTACCGCAGCCAGGCCTTCGACCGCATTCTTTCCTACATCGGGCGCAACCCCCGCCGGTGCGACCTGAAGGAAATCAACGGCCGCAGGCTGATGCACGTCAGTAGCGTGGCATCGGTCGGGGAGGCCGTGGCCGTGCTGCGGGACATAGAGAAGGGGCAGGCTGAAAGCTGAAGGCGCGGTTGCAGAAGCCCCCTGTCAGGCAGCCTGAATGAATGAAAAAAAGGGGCTGAAGGATAACTTCGTGAACTTTCGACACTTGTCGCACGATGATGCGACAGGTGTCAAACGATTGTGCGACAAGTGTCGAAAGTTCACGAAGCACATCTTTTGAAAGCCCTCCGGCCAATTCCGGCAACTCCAGGGCAGGCTTCCCGCCCCCTGCCCCACTTGTTTCCGCACGCCATCCACAAAAAAACAGCCGGGCAACAAGCATCTACGCTTGCTGCCCGGCCGACTATATAATAAGGTGACAAGCCGCGGCACTTACACCTGCGGCACAGCCTTGAGGTTCTCGGCTATCTCCTCGTCGGTTACTGTATAGTTGTTCAGGTCGCCGTTAATGTAGCTGTCGTAGGCCGTCATGTCCAGCAGTCCGTGGCCCGAAAGATTGAAGAGGATGACCTTCTGCTCACCCGTTTCCTTGCACTTCTTGGCCTCGCGTATAACGGCAGCTATGGCGTGGCTGCTCTCCGGAGCCGGGATGATGCCCTCGGTGCGGGCAAAGAGCATGCCGGCGGCAAAGGTTTCGAGCTGCGGAATGTCTACGCCGTGCATGTAGCCGTCCTTGAGCAGCTGGCTGATAATGACGCCCGCGCCGTGGTAACGCAGGCCTCCGGCGTGGATGTTGGCCGGCTTGAAGTCGTGCCCCAGGGTGAACATGGGCAGCAGGGGCGTGTATCCGGCCTCGTCGCCGAAGTCGTATTCAAACTTTCCCCGTGTGAGTTTGGGGCAGCTGTTGGGCTCTGCCGCGATGAACTCGGTGCGTTTGCCGTCCTTGAGGTTATGGCGCATGAAGGGGAAAGCTATGCCGCCGAAGTTGCTTCCGCCACCAAAGCAGGCGATGACGGTATCGGGATATTCGCCTGCCATTTGCATCTGCTTCTCTGCCTCCAGCCCTATGATGGTTTGGTGCAGAGCCACGTGGTTGAGTACAGAGCCCAGGGTGTACTTGCAGTTGGGCGTGGTGGTGGCCAGTTCTATGGCCTCGGAGATGGCCGTTCCGAGCGAGCCGGGGTGCGTGGGGTCGCGGGTGATGATGTCTTTTCCGGCACGCGTCGACATTGATGGCGACCCCTCGACCGTTGCACCGAACGTTCGCATGATGAAGGAGCGGTAGGGTTTCTGCTGCAAACTTATCTTTACCTGGTACACGGCGGCCTCAAGGCCGAAGATTCTGGCCGCATAGCTGAGCGCTGCTCCCCACTGTCCGGCCCCCGTCTCGGTAGTAACATTGGTCACGCCTTCCTGCTTGCAGTAGTAGCATTGGGGCAAGGCAGAGTTTATCTTGTGCGAACCGAGGGGGTTGGTGCTTTCGTTCTTGAAGTAGATGTGGGCCGGCGTGTCGAGTGCCTGCTCCAGTTCGTAGGCCCGCACCAGCGGTGTGGAGCGGTAGAACCTGTACTTCTCGAGCACCGCCTCGGGTATGTCAATCCATGCGTGCTGCTGGTCGAGCTCCTGCTTGGAGCACTCCAGGCTGAAGATGTGTGCCAGGTCGTCGGCTTTCAGCGGCTCGTGCGTGGCCGGATTGAGGGGCGGCAGAGGCTTGCTAAGCATGTCGGCTTGGATGTTGTACCACTGTGTAGGGAGCTCGCTCTCCTGCAGTAAAAACTTTTTTTGTCGCATATTCATGAAGCGTTGGTTAGATTTTTACACGGACAAAGGTACTAAAAATAGTTCTATCAGAGGCCTTTAATCGGCAATCTTTTCGTAATTTTGCACGCATGATTATCATTCTGACCATCTTCCTTTACTTCTGCGTGCTGCTGGTATTCAGCAGGCTGACGGCCCGGACGACCGACAACGACACCTTCTTCAGAGCCAACCGCAAGTCGCCCTGGTACATGGTGGCCTTCGGCATGATAGGAGCATCCATCTCGGGCGTGTCGTTCGTCTCGGTGCCGGGCATGGTTCTGAAAACCGGCATGACCTACATGCAGACCTGCATCGGCTTCATCTTCGGCTATATAGCGGTGGCTTTTCTGCTCCTGCCCGTATATTACAGGCTCAACCTGACCACCATCTACAGCTATCTGCAGCAGCGGCTGGGCGAGCGGTCGTACAAGACGGGCGCGGCATTCTTCCTCCTTTCGAAGATGACGGGGGCCGCCGTGAAGTTCTACGTGGTGTGTATCATCCTGCAGGAGTTCGTGCTCAATGCCCTGGGAGTTCCCTTCGCGCTTACGGTAACGGTGCTGGTGGCGCTCATCTGGCTGTACACGCGCAACGGCGGAATAAAGACTCTGGTGTGGACGGACAGCTTTCAGACGCTCTGTATGTTCACTGCGCTCGTGCTGATTATCGTACACGTAACGGGTGCCCTGGGCCTCACCGCGGGCGAAGCCATTGAGGCAGTGGCGCACGACGGCCGCAGCCGCATGTTCGTTTTCGACGACTGGGTGTCGAAACAGAACTTCTGGAAGCAGTTTCTGAGTGGTATCTTCATCGTGATTGTGATGACCGGACTCGATCAGGACATGATGCAGAAGAACCTGACCTGCAAGTCGCTGCGCGCTGCTCAGAAGGACATGTGCTCTTACGGGCTGGCTTTTGTGCCGGCAAACCTGCTGTTCCTTGCCCTTGGCGTACTGCTGGCACAGCTTGCGGAGCGTGAGGGAATGGCGCTGCCGGCATCGGGCGACGAGCTGGTAACTATGTTTGCAGCCAGCGGAAGGCTGGGAGAAACGGTGGTGGTGCTCTTCACCGTGGGCATCGTGGCTGCCAGTTTCTCGACTGCCGACTCTGCCCTTACCTCGCTCACCACGAGCTTCTGCATCGACATACGCAACAAGCCCGACGACGAAAGCTATCGCCGCCGCGTGCATATCCTGATGGCCGCGGTGTTTGCAGGGTTCATCCTGCTGTTCCGTGCGGTTAATTCAACCAGCCTGATAGATGCCGTCTACATCATGTGTTCCTACACCTACGGCCCGCTGTTGGGGCTTTTCGCCTTCGGACTGCTCACCAACCGGCCAACCAACGACCGCCTGGTGCCTCACGTTGCCGTGGCTTCGCCCTTCTTGTGTTTTGCCTTGGATACAATAATAGCCGAACTTACAGGCTATAAGTTCGGCTATGAATTGCTGATGCTCAACGGCGCCTTGACCTTTGCAGGCCTCTGGCTCGCCAAGCGGTAATTACTGGTTGAGGTACCGCTCGGCCTCCAACGCGGCCTTGCAGCCCGAGCCCGCAGCCACGACAGCTTGCCGGTAAGTGGGGTCGGCACAGTCTCCGGCAGCGAAAACACCCGCCACGCTGGTGCGCGGAGTATCGCCCTGGACCTTGATGTAGCCCACTTCGTCCATGTCGAGCTGCCCCTTGAAGATGTCGGTATTGGGCTTGTGGCCGATTGCGAGGAAAAATCCGTCGATGGCGAGGTCATACTTCCGCTCGTCTGCTTCTCCCTTGCGGTACACCACGTGGGCACCTTCAACGCCGTTGTCGCCGTAGAGTCCGAGCGCATTATGCTCGTAGAGAATCTCTATCTTGGGGTTGTTTGCCACCCGTTTCTTCATTACTTCCGATGCGCGCAGGTAGGGTTTGCGCACCAGCAGGTACACTTTCTGGCAGAGACCGGCCAGGTAGATGGCCTCCTCACAGGCCGTATCGCCGCCGCCAACCACGGCAACGGTCTTCTTGCGGTAGAAGAATCCGTCGCACGTTGCACAGGCGCTGACGCCCTGACCCATGTATTTCTGCTCGTCGGGCAGGCCGAGATACTTAGCACTTGCACCCGTTGCAACGATTACGGTGTCGGCCTCAATCTTGTCGCCGCGGTCGGTCGTGGCCACGTAGGGCGCCTTGCTGAGGTCTATCTCGGTAATGATGCCGTCGCGAACGTCGGTACCGAAGCGGCGTGCCTGTTCCTGCAGGTCCGCCATCATCTGGTTACCGTCAACGCCCTGCGGGTAACCCGGGAAGTTCTCCACGGTGGTGGTAGTGGTCAGCTGGCCGCCCATTTGCAGCCCGCAGTACTCTATCGGCTCCAGATTAGCTCTGCCGGCATAGATTGCGGCGGTGTAACCGGCGGGGCCGCTGCCTATAATCAGGCATTTCGTATGTTCCATTATTTCAAGAGTTCCTTTATCTGTTGCTCAATGTTCTCTATCTTCTCGGTAGGCTCGAAGCGTGCTACCACGATGCCCTTCTTGTCGACCAAGAACTTGGTAAAGTTCCACTTGATGTCCGGATTGTCCTTGTAATTGGGGTCGGCCTCACTGAGCATCTTGTCAAGAACAGGGTAGATGGGGTGCGACTCGTCCCATCCGGCGAAGCCCTTCTGCTCCTTCAGATACTTATACAGTGGGTCGGCATCGTCGCCGTTCACCTTGACTTTCTTGAAGCGAGGGAACTCCGTACCGTACGTGAGCTTACAGAAGCTGTGGATGCTCTCATCCGTTCCGGGGGCCTGTTGGCCGAACTGGTTGCACGGGAAGTCGAGAATCTCGAAGCCCGCAGCGTGATATTGCTCGTAGAGTTTTTCCAGTTCTTCGTACTGGGGGGTAAATCCACACTTGGTGGCAGTGTTTACGATGAGGAGAACCTCATTGGAATACTCTTTTAAGGACACTTCGTTACCTTTTCTGTCTTTTACAGAAAAATCGTATACAGTCTTCATTTTGTTTATGATGTTTATAATGACAATGCAAATATACGAAAAAGATTAGACTTCGGATGGTGGTTTTACAGATTTTATGTTTTTTTTGTTAGCGAGGGGGAAAGCTCCCAGAAGAGTAGGGATTTTCCTACTCCACAATATGCGAATTACGCTTGCAGCATGCCCACTTATAGCTAATTTTGCAGCAGAAACATTGAAAGTTACTGACGACAATTAAAAAGCAAAAAGATATGAAACGGTATTTTACACTGATAACAGTCATGCTGATGGCCCTGACGACCTTCACCTTCAGCTCTTGCGAAGTTGACCCTGACACCGAAATAGCCACCACCCTCTGGGGCACATGGAGCGGTTCCATCTCTTCCGTATACCGTGACAGGTGGGGACTGCAGGGCAACAGCTACCGTACTACCATCCAGTTCAACACCGACGGCACAGGTTACGAGGTCGACTACGACGTGCGCAACCCCTACCGCAACTACGCCTACACCCCCTTCAACTGGTATGTGAGCCACGGACAGATAGAGATTGACTACGACGATGCCGACTGGACCACCGCCTACATCTACGATTACGAACTCACGGACTACAGCTTCTCGGGCATGCTCGACGACGGCACGAACCGCGACATCTACTTCAACCTGGCCTTGCAGCAGAGCTTCGACTGGGATCCCTACTGGGACTACATGGGCTATGCCAAGCCAACCATCGGCATGATACGCACCGACTCCATGGGCGGACATGCCTCCAAGAGCGGCGAATTCGCAAGAACAATGAAAAAATAAAATAACTTTCTAAATTACAGGATTATGAAAAAGGTATATCAATTCATGCTCGTGGCTGCAGCAGCCATGTTCATCTTCGCCTCCTGCAGCGACGATGACTACTACTGGGACGACCGCGACGACTATTACTTCGATGTAGAACAGGCGCTCGACGACTACTTCTACAAGTACGGCGCCTTCGGTACTGACGACCAGACCACCGCCAACTGGTTCTCCAGCAACTACCCCGACGCCTACCAGAGCGACTGGAACGACTTTGTGAACGGCATAGCCCAGGAGCGCGACGCCAACAAGCGGGCTATGGCGCGCATACTCACAACGGGCGCATGGAACGGCCCCATGAAGATGAACTGGCGCGACCAGGGCAACAGCCAGTACCAACAGGCAAGCTGCACGGCCGAGTACGACTTCGATTTGGCCAAGAGTAACGCCGCCTACGGACGCGGAAAAGAAACGCGAACCGACTACTCCGACGGCTCTGCCGATACGCAGACAGCCTTCAACTGGGAAATAGACGACTACGGAAACATCATCCTCGACTTCGATTCAGATGAAGGACAAGGCAAGGGAGTGGAAATGGTAGTCTACTACGCAGACCTCAATCTCGACGACGATCAGAACCTGTTTGCCGGCACCATGACCAGCAACACCGAGGGACTTGACGAGTATGACGACTTTGAATTCCATCGCGCCAGCTACGCCAAGGCAGCACCGGGCGCACAGAAGCAATCGAGCGGCCTGAGCTTCTCGGGCAAGGGAACCCCCAAGAACGCACTTACGGCAGTTAAAAGGAGCGTAAAAACCAACAGCCACCGTTAGGAGACTGACCATATACAACGCAAGCGGAGGCTCTCACAAGAGCCTCCGCTTTTTGCGTTCTCCTCCCGGCACCTGCGCAAAAAGCTCCCTCCGGCAGTCTGCAAGGCATCGGAAAAAGATGCTGAAGATATGCTCCGTGAACTTTCGACAAGTGTCGCACAATCATTCGACACTTGTCACACCATCGTGCGACACTTGTCGAAAGTTCCCGCTCCACACAAACAACACCCCCGCAGCTGCAAGCCGCCACTCTCGGCAGGCCGAGGCAAACGGCAAGGCGGCAGCGCCAGGCGGACATCAAAAAGCAGAGGCAGCGCCATAAATTCGGTCGTTTTCTTTGGTCGTTCTGTTTTTTTTCCTTACTTTTGCATCGTCTTACGGCTCCGTAGCTTAGCTGAATAGAGCGTCAGATTCCGGTTCTGAAGGTCCTGGGTTTGAATCCCAGCGGAGTCACTAAGCAAGAATTTCATCATGAGAAGCCTCACTCCGGCTTCTCATTTTTTATGTCTGTTGGCCTTAATAGGCAAAATCGCAGGGATTGATTGCTGGCACGGAAGCGCGGAGATGAAATAAATTAATGTTTAAAATGAGCGATTTAGAAATTTTATCGTTATCTTTGCAGAACAAGAACAAAACCTACCAAGATGAATATAACTGAAAGATTTCTGAATTACACCAAGTTTGACACGCAGTCGGCAGAAGACTCTGAGACTGTGCCCAGTACCTCCAAGCAGCTCATCTTTGCCAAATACCTGAAAGAGGAGTTGGAACGCGAGGGGCTGGCAGACGTTGAGATGGACGAGATGGGTTACATCTACGCCACGCTGAAGGCCAATACAAAGAAAGACATTCCCACCATCGGATTTATTTCTCACTACGATACCAGTACCGATTGCAGCGGTGCTGACATCAAGCCGCGCATAGTTGCCAACTACGACGGGCAGGACATAGAGCTCTCGCCGGGCATCATCTCGTCGCCCAAGAAGTTCCCCGAACTGCTTGACCACGTGGGCGAAGACCTCATCGTGACCGACGGCACTACCCTGCTGGGCGCCGACGACAAGGCCGGAATAGCCGAAATCGTGCAGGCCATGTGCTATCTGCGCGACCATGACGAAATCAAGCACGGCGACATTCGCGTGGGTTTCAACCCCGATGAGGAAATAGGAATGGGCGCACACCACTTTGACGTGGAGAAGTTCGGATGCCAGTGGGCCTACACGATGGACGGAGGAGACCTGGGGAACCTGGAGTACGAGAACTTCAATGCAGCCGCCGCAAAGGTGCGCATCAAGGGAGTGAGCGTACACACGGGCTATGCAAAGGGCAAGATGGTGAACGCCAACCGGCTGGCCTGCGAGTTCAACAGCCACATACCCGATACTGACATACCCGAAACTACCGAGGGCTACCAGGGCTTCTACCACCTGCTGAACATCGAAAGCCGCACGGAAGAGGCCAAACTGAGCTACATCATCCGCGACCACGACCGTGAGAAGTTTGAAGACCGCAAGGACTTCATGGAGTCGATAGCCAAGAAGATGAACGAAAAGTACGGCGAGGGCACCGTCAAGGTGGAACTGCGAGACCAGTACTACAACATGAAGGAGAAGATTGACCCCTGCATGCACGTTATCGACATCGTAGTAAAAGCGATGCAGGACTGCGGTGTTGCGCCCAAGGTGGAGCCCATACGCGGCGGCACTGACGGTGCTCAGCTCTCGTTCCGCGGCCTGCCATGCCCCAACATCTTCGCCGGCGGCGTCAATTTCCATGGCCCCTACGAGTTCGTATCCGTGCAGGTAATGGACAAAGCCATGCAGGTTATCGTGAAGATATGTGAGATTACGGCCGGCTTTGAAGACTGACCGCCGCGGCTTCCGGAAGCCGTCCGCGCACCGGGAAACAAGTTTCCGGCAACCAAGAGAAATGACATTGTATAACCAACTATAACTGCCTTCCTCAGCCCCCCCATAGGAGGGAGCGGGGAAGGTTTTACTTTTATGGCAGAACTTCCAGACTTAATAAAGGACTTGGCGCTCATACTGGTCGTGGCGGGAGCCGTGACCCTGCTCTTCAAGAAGTTCAAGCAGCCGCTGGTGTTGGGCTACATCGTAGCCGGATTCCTCGTCTCACCCCACATGCCTTATACCATGTCGGTAGTCGACAAGGCTGACATACAGACCTGGGCCGACATAGGCGTGATGTTCCTGCTGTTCTCTTTGGGGCTCGACTTCTCGTTCAAGAAAATCCTGAAGATGGGCATGGCGCCCGTCATAGCCACCCTTACCATTATCTTCTCCATGATGATGACGGGCATACTCGTGGGCCACGCCTTCGGTTGGAGCAAGATGGACTGCATCTTCCTGGGCGGTATGCTGGCCATGTCGTCAACCACCATCATCTACAAAGCATTCGATGACATGGGCCTGAGGCAGCAACGCTTCGCCGGACTCGTCATGAGCGTGCTCATTCTGGAAGACGTGCTGGCCATCGTGATGATGGTCATGCTGAGCGCGATAGCGGGCGGCAGCAATCCCGACGGCGGCCAGATGCTGGGCTCGGTGCTCAAGATAGGCTTCTTCCTCGTGCTCTGGTTCGTGGTTGGTATCTTCCTCGTGCCGTGGTTTCTGCGTGCCACGCGCAAGCTGATGAACGACGAAACCATGATTATCGTGGCCCTGGGGCTCTGCTGCCTCATGGCAGTGGTCTCCACGGCAGTAGGCTTCAGCAGCGCGTTCGGTGCCTTCGTGATGGGCAGCATACTGGCTGAAACCATCGAAGCCGACAAGATTATCAAGCTCGTAGAGCCGGTCAAGAACCTTTTTGGTGCCGTTTTCTTCGTCTCGGTGGGCATGCTGGTAGACCCGAAGATACTTACAGACTACGCATTGCCTATCGTCGTTATCGTGCTGGCCATCCTTTTGGGGCAGGGAATATTGGGAACAACGGGCTTCATGCTGAGCGGGCAGTCGCTCAAAACAGCCATGCGCTGCGGCTTCTCCATGGCTCAGATAGGCGAGTTTGCCTTTATCATCGCCTCGCTCGGCCTCTCGCTGCATGTCATCGGCGAGTTCCTGTATCCTGTGGTGGTAGCAGTATCGGTCATCACAACCTTCCTCACGCCTTATATGATTCGCTTCGCCGAGCCTTGTTACAACCACATAGAGAAGCGACTGCCCAGGAAATGGAGCCGATGGCTGAACCATTTGGGCACTGCCCACCAGACTTCGGCCGAAGAGGACAGCGACTGGAAGAAGCTGCTCAAGGCTCTCGGCATCAACGTTCTTATCTACTCCATCCTCTCCTCGGCCGTTATTGCCGTGATGTTCACCTTCTTCCTGCCCTTTATCCGGAGCCTCCTGCCCCACTGGTGGGCCAATGGCGTGTGCGGCGTGCTCACGGTTGCACTGATTGCTCCGTTCCTCCGCTCCATCGTCATGAAGAAGAATAACAGCGCGGAGTTCAAGTCTCTCTGGACGCAAAGCCACCTCAACCGCCTCCCGCTGGCGTTTACGATACTGGTGAGGGTGGTTATCGCCATCGCCTTTATCTTCTATATCTGCAACTATCTCACCCGTTTCACCCACGCGCTGATGATAAGCATCGGCGTGGCTGCCATCGTCCTGATGGTGCTCTCGCGCGGGTTGAAGCACCGCAGCATCCGTCTGGAGCGCCTCTTCGTGCAGAACCTGCACTCCCGCGACATTCAGGCACAGGTCATGGGGCGCAAGCGTCCGCTCTTTGAAAGCCGGCTGCTGGACCGCGACATACACATTTCAGACTTCGACATACCCGAAGATTCCACCTGGGGAGGCAAGACTTTGCAGGAGCTCCAGTTCCGTAACCGCTTCGGCATCCACGTGAGCAGCATCCTGCGGGGCAACCAGCGGATAAACATTCCCAACGGAGCAGCCATGATATTCCCCGGCGACAAGATACAGGCCATAGGCAACGACGAGCAGCTACAGGCCTTTGGCAACGCGCTGCGTCACGACACCGCCGACGCCGACCCGGAGATAGAACAGCGCGAAATGAAGCTCTCACAGCTGGTGCTGCGCGAAGGCAGCCCCCTCATTGGCCTCACTTTGAGGGAGAGCGGCATCCGAAACAAGTTCAACTGCATGGTGGTTGGCGTGGATGAAGGGCAGGAGAACCTGACCCTCATAGACCCTTCGCGCCCCTTCATGCAGGGCGACATCATCTGGGTTGTGGGCGAGCAGGCTTCGCTCGACGCCCTCTTCAACACACAAAACAAACCAACCAAGTCATGAAGAAACTAACTCTGGCCGCAGTCCTGTTGTGCCTCATCGCTACGGCTGCCCGTTCGCAATCGCTTACACAGAAGTTTGAACGCCTGCTGACCACCCCCAAGAGCTACGTGTGCCGGCGCACTGCAGGCAGCCTGAAGATTGACGGAAGGCTCGACGAAGCCTCCTGGCAGCAGGCAGAATATACGGAACTGTTCCGGGACATCAGCGGAAAAGGCTTCGCCAAGCCCAAATATGCCACCCGCGCCAAGATGCTCTGGGACGACGACTACCTGTATATAGGTGCCGAGATGGAGGAGCCCAACGTGACCGGAAAGCTCACTGAGCGCGACGCCATCATCTATCACGACAACGACTTCGAGGTATTCATCGACCCCGACGGTGACTGCGAGAACTACTTTGAGATGGAGATGAACGCCCTGAACACCGTCTTCGACCTGATGATGGGCCGCCCCTACCGCGACGGGGGCACCTTCTTTCTGCAATGGGACTACCGCACCATGAAGACTGCCGTGCACATAGAGGGCACGCTGAACGACAGTACAGACCGCGACAAGGGCTGGAGCGTGGAGATTGCCATCCCCAGGGAGGACGTCATGACGGGCTTCGACAACCTGCTCAAGGCCGGCAACTGCTGGCGTATAAACTTCTCGCGCGTGGAATGGCTCAAGCAAGGAGGGCCCGAGGAGAACTGGGTATGGAGCCCCACAGGCAAGATAGACATGCACATGCCCGACCGTTGGGCCTACCTGTACTTCTCCGGCAAGACCGTTGGAAGCCGTGACAACGAGCCGATTGCCTATCCCCATGACCCCGGCATCTACCGGCTGATGTGGGCACTCTACTACGCCCAGCAGGCCAGCAGGGAGCAGCACCACCGCTACCTTGCCGGCACAAAGGAACTGGGCCTAACGGCCGAGGACATGAAACTGCTGCCGCAGGGAGCCGACCTGCAGCTGGAAGTAACGCCAACCACCTTTAAGATAACCATAAAAGACGCCCGTCAGGGCACCGTCTACACACTGAACGAGACCGGGCACTTTACCCAAAAGAAGCCCGCCTGACCCCCATCAGCCTATAGCTGCAGCCAGCTGGGCGAGCGCTTGGCGTATAACAGCGCGCGGCTCGCCCACGTTCATGCGCATGAAACCTTCGCCCCCAGGGCCGAACATCTCGCCGTCATTGAGCGCCAAGTGAGCTTTATTGACAAAAAGATCCGTCAGTTGGTCGTGCTGCAGGTGCAGGGCCGTGCAGTCGAGCCACACCAGGAACGAGGCCTGCGGCCGCAAAGGCCTGATTTGCGGCATGTGCTCACGGCAGAAATCCTCTACCAGCAGCACGTTGCCCTCTACGTATTCCAGCATCTGCCTGCGCCATTCTTCGCCGTGCCTGTAGGCAGTCACGGTGGCAACCGATGAGAAGAGAGGGGCTTCATCGAACTCATTGGCCTCTATCCAGCTAAAGAACCGCTCGCGGATGGAGGCATCCGGCACGATACAATAGCTGCTCACGATGCCTGCTATGTTGAAAGTCTTGGTTGGAGCCTGAAAGGTGATGCTGTTGTTGCGTGCCTTCTCCGACACCGATGCAAAGGGTACGTGCCTGCGACCGAAGAGAGCCATGTCGCAATGTATCTCGTCCGAGACCACGAGCAGATGGTGTTCGTAGCAGAAGTCGGCCAGTCTTACGAGCGTCTCACGGCTCCAACAGAGGCCTGCAGGGTTGTGGGGATTGCACAGGATAAGCACTTTGCAATCCTCGTCGCACACCTCCGCCAGGTTGTCAAAGTCCATGTCGTAGTATCCGTCGCCCCTTCGCACGAGCGGATTCCACACCACCCGGCGGCCGTTACGCTGCGGCGTGATGCGGAAGGGATGGTAAACGGGAGGCTGGCAGATAATCTTCTGGCCCGGCTCGGTAAACACATTGGTCACCATGCCTATGCCTTTGACAATGCCGGGGATAAACTTCAGCCACTCCGCCTGTACCTCCCACTGGTGGTGAGTGCGTATCCAGTCGACCACGGAAGGCCAGAAATCGGCCGATTTGCCCGTATAACCGAAGACAGGATGCTGCATGCGCTGCTTCAGCGCATCGACTATGGCGGGGCAGACGGCAAAGTCCATGTCGGCTACCCACAGCGGAATAAGGTCTTCCCTACCCCAAAGTTTTTTCAGTAAATCGTGTTTCAGGTCGCCCGAACCTTTGCGGTCGATGACCGTATCGAAATCGTATTTCATGCTATTATTGTGTTTTCTTGTCTCTCTTCCATGTAAATTTGCAGCTCGCAGTTCATCACCCATCACCTAACACCCATCACCTATCACCCCAACACCCATCACCCGCGAACTTTTGACACCTGTCTAACAATCGTGCGACAAGTGTCGAATAATCGTGCGACACTTGTCGAAAGTTCGCGGAGCATACAAACAAGCCCGCCGAACACATCATTCAACGCCGTTGAACCATAGCTTCGGCAGCGTTGAATGCCACCTCGTGCGGTTAGTACCACTGCACGGCGTTGCTGTAGCCGCTGCGCTTGTCGTACTTCAGTGCATCGGTCAGGGTGCTGGCATTGCAGCGGAAGGTGAAGTTGTAGCTTGTGTACGGGGCCAGAACTACCTGGCAGCTCATGTTGAAACAGTGCAGGTCGCGCTGCAGCGAGGCCGTGGTCATGCTCATGGAGTGGTTCTCGAAGTCGTAGCCCGATGAGAAGCTGATGTTCCACCCGTCGCTGATGCGCACGTTTCCGCTCACGTTCAGCGTCTGCGAGAACTTGTAGGGGTAGCGCATGGTCTTGTAGTTGAACTTCTTGACGTCCTGATTTTCGCGCATGGTGATGCCGTAGCCAATGGTCAGAGACCACGGCATGGAGAACTTCATGTAGCCGTCGTGGTCGGTTTCGGTCTTGCCGGAGTCCTTTTTCTTGGCTCCCCGCTGTCCCTCTATCATGTCCTCATCCACGTTGCTCTCTATGTTCGTGTCTATTCCTTCTTCGTCGTTGTTCTTCCGCTCGTCCTCTTCTTCGTCGCTGTGGCCGAACCATTTACGCAGTGTTTCGGGGTTCAAGGTGAACGAGAAGTTCTGTGACATGCCCTGGAAGCGGCCGAAGCGGCCCTTGCCCCACTCGGTGTGGGTTCCTACTACGGGCACGCCGTCCTTGTTGAGTTCGTAGGCGTAGGTGGCAAACACGGCATTCATGTTGAAGGTATAGTTCTTCCACCACTTCAGGCGGATGCTCATCTGCAGGTCGCTCCAGCGGCGCACCTTGGCTGCTGCATTGTAGCTCATGCGTGCACCCAGCTCGTCAATGATGCTGATTTTACGGAACCCGGTAGAGTCTTTGTCGCTCTTGACCTTCATCTCGATGTTGTTGGACACGCTCCACGAAATGTTCTCCGACTTGCCTACGCCCGGCACGCCGTACAGAGCGTCGCGATAGGGCGAATATTGCACCAGCTCAACGGTGCCGTCGGCATTGGTACGCTGGTAGCTGTCATAGTAGCCGTAGCGCGAGGCGCCAAAGTCGGGCGCGTAACTGAACGATACCTGCGGCGTAATGACATGCCGGATGGCCTGTATCTTGTCGCCGAAGAGCTTGCGGCTGGGCGTCCAGAAGCCGTACAACTTGGTGCTGGCGCTCATGCTCAGGTTCCAGTCGTACACGTTGTGGAAGCCGTAGGTGGTGTCTGCAACTTCGTGTTGAGCGGCCGCGTCCCATGACCGCATCACCTTCTGCGAGTACATGCGGTCGGTAAAATTGAACGAGGGGCTCACGTTAATGTAGTTAAAGAGGGTGAAGTTGCCGCTGATGGGGATGTTGTGCTGCCATCCGTTGCGCCAGTCCTTCACTAAGTTTGAGTGCAGGAGTTTGTCCTCCTTCGTATTGATAGAGTTCTGTATGTGACCCGTGTAGCTCATGGAAATCTTCTCGTACCAGCGCTCCTTGCCCACCATCGTGCGGCGGCGGAAAGGATAGAAGCGGCTGATGGAGATGTTGAGGTCGGGCAACGTCATGGCGATAGACGAGTCGCGCATGTTCTGACTCAGGTTGGCCGTGCTGCTCAGCGTCATGCCGATGCTCGAGAAAGTAGTGCTCCAGCTTACGGAAGAGGTGCGGGTGCTCTGCGTAAGTGTCTGCGGGTTGTACATGCTATTGAGGTTGTTGCGCTCATAACTGGACGAGGCAAAGTTCACGCTTGCCGACAACGAGCTGAACGGGTTGGCCTTGGTGTCCTGCCGGTGGCTCCACTGCACCTTGAAACTCTTCTGCCGGCTGTAGTCCGGAAGGCCCTTGTCGCCTGTCCTGGTGTCCTGGAAACTGAAGAGGAAAGAGCCGCTGTAACGGTAACGCTTGTGGTAGTTGGAGGCGGCGGAGATGCCCCACGAGCCCTTTGTATAGATTTCGCCGAGCAGCTTGAGGTCCCACTTGTCGCTCATGGCAAAGTAGTATCCGCCGTCTCGGAGATAGAAGCCGCGGGCCTGCTCATCGCCGTACGAGGGCATGATGAAGCCGCTGGAGTAGCTTTTAGTAAAGGGGAAGAAGCCGTAAGGAATGGCCAACGGCAGCGGAACATCGGCTACAACCAGGTAGGCCGGGCCGAACACCACATCCTTACCTGGCCTCACCTTGGCCCGGGATAGGGCAATATAGAAGTCGGGATGCTCCTCATCGCAGGTTGTATAGCGTCCGTGCTGCAGGTAGATGACGCCGGAAGAGTCGCGTTTGGAACGCTCGCTGGTCAGGAAACCTTCTTCCTGCGCCGTATAGACGTTGTTGATAAAGCCTTTCTTGGTCTTGAAATTGAACGACATCTTGTCGCTCTCGTACTCGTCCTGGCCCATTTTGAACTTCGGTTTGTTCCTTACGCCGCCCTTCTCCGTAGAGTCCGGCGTGCCCGTTGCATGCACCAGGTTGCTGTCAAGGCTCATGTAAATCCTGTCGCTGGTCAGGTTCATGTTCTCGTAGTCAACCTTGGCAGAGCCGTAGAGGTGTGCTGTCTTGCTCGTGGCATCGTAGACCATGGAGTCCTGAGCTACGTAGTGGATGGGCGCCTCGAGGCCGTTGGACTTCTTCCTGTTGATGGAATCCAACCTGATAGAGTCGTCTATGACTTTGTTGTGGTGGTATATGGCAAGCTGCAAGGAGTCCATCTTCGTGGTATCGGGCAAGTTGCCGGCCGCACGGATGGTGGTATCGTTTATGGCAATGGTATCGTTACTGACAACTGTCTTGTTCTTTTTCCTGAACACGGGCATGTTGTCATTGGCCATCACAAACATGAAGGCAAACAGAAACACTGCTATAATCGTTCTCCGTCTCATTGTAATTTGCAAAGGTAAAGAAATAAAGATGAATGTAAGAGCGTTTGAGCAATTTTAACGTATTATTCAAACAACGTCTCCCAATGGCGGAAACGCTGTAGTCCGTCGGCACCGAACTTGGCCAGACTGCGTTCTGCCGAGGCTATTGTTTTCTCTTTATCGAGGCGTGTTTTGCTGTAAAATTTGTCGGCGTAGCAGATGACCTGCTCCTCCAAAGTTTCGGGCAGGAAGTCCTGATGCGGCAAAGGCAGGTTCTGGCTGATGATTTCCGCCGCCGTAAGTCCGGCCCCCGTGTGCCGCTCGCACACCCGGGCATGGCGCTCATAGCCCTCTGCCCGCAGCATTTCTGCTCCCAACCGGCCGTGGCAAAGGTAGGGTTCGGTACCGTAACAGCAGATGGACGGGGCGTTGCATCGCACGATTCCGATGTCATGCAGCATGGCAGCTTCGGTAATGAACTGCCTGTCCAGCTTCAGTTCCGGATGAAAAGAAACAATCTGCAACGCCCTACGCGTTACAGATTGGCTATGGGTAAGGAGGATGCGTCGAAGCTCGTTGTCCTCCGGATAGTATTTGTCAATAATAAGTCTAACCATCCCTTCCATGAAAGAAGACTGATGGTTAGACTCACGTATCTTGTTCATTGTGCAAGACTTCTTTATGTTCGCTCCCGTTGGGGGAGACGTTCTCAGGCTTCGTTTCTTTCTATGTAAGCGAGCACATCGCCCTTGCGCACCTTTGAACCCTGCTTGGCAGCAACCTCAACGAGCTTGCCTCCGAGGGCTGCAGGTACCGAGACAAACTCGCCCCAGGGAGCCTGGATGTAGCAGAACACATCGCCCTCCTTGTATTCCTTGCCGATGAAAGGCTCCTGAGCGGGAGCTGCTTCTCCGTCGCCCTGGAACTCCCAGAACAGCTGTCCGCGCAAGGGAGCGGCCACGGCGTCGGCCTTGGCGTGCTTGAACTCGGCCATCTGCTCGGGCGAGAGCTTGCTTCCGAGCTTGGCATCCTTAGCTGCCTGCAGGTCGGAGAGGAAGTTCTTCTTGGCCTGTCCGCTCTTGTAGTTGCGGTACTGCTCCGGGTGCATGGCCAGTTCGAAGAGCTCTTCGTCGTCTTTTCCATACTCCCAGCCGTTCTCGTCCATTTCTTTCTTGAAGTCGTCGAGTGCGTCGGGCAGCAGCGTATGCGGGTCGGCATCGGTAAACTCGAGGCCTTTCTGCTTGGCCAACTCCTTCAGTTCGGGTGCAATCTCGCCGGGTATGCGGCCCGACTTGCCAAGAATCATGCCCCACATGGAGTCATCCATCATCACGAAACGGCCCTTGCCCTGCTCTATTGTCAGCAAGTTCATGAGCGCGATGTTTTTGGTGTACTGCGAGAACGGCGTTACCAGTGGTGGATAACCTACCCGTGGCCAAACGTAAGCCACCTCGTCGAAGAGCTTGATGAGTATATCGTCGACGGAAAGTTCGGGCTCTCCTTTCTTCTTACGCAGGTTGTTGATGGTGCTGCGGATGCCACCCAGGTCGGACATCATGGAGCCCATCATGCCTCCGGGCAGTCCGCAGCCAAGCAGCAGCGAACTCATAATCTTGTTCTGCGGGTTGATGAAGTAGCCCAACCACTCGTCTATGAACTCCTGAGTGAGCGCGCGGGCCTTCATGTAGGCGTCCATGTTGATGTCGGGAACATCGAAGCCGGCGTGCTTCAGCATGCTCTGCACGGAGATAACGTCGGGATGCACCTTGCCCCACGACAGCGGTTCGATGGCCGTGTCGATGATGTCGATGCCGTTCTTGGCCACCTCGAGCATGGATGCCATCGACAGGCCGGGGCCTGAATGGCCGTGATATTCGAGGATGATGTCGGGATGTTTCTCCTTTATCATTCTGGTTAGCTCGCCCAAGAAAGCAGGCTGGCCGATGCCGGCCATATCCTTCAGGCAGATTTCCTCGGCTCCGGCAGCTACTTCCTCGTCAGCTAACTTGCAGTAATACTCCAGCGTATGTACCGGCGAAGTGGTGATACAGAGTGCTCCCTGCGGCGTCATGCCGGCCTCCTTGGCCCACTTGATGGAGGGCGCAATGTTGCGGATATCGTTCAGCCCGTCGAAGATGCGGGGAATATCCACGCCCTGCGCGTGCTTTACCCGGTACATCATGCGGCGCACATCGTCAGGAACAGGATACATGCGGAGCGCGTTCAGGCCGCGGTCCAGCATGTGGGTCTTGATGCCGGCCTCGTTGAACGGCTTGCAGAAAGCACGCACCGCGTCGTTGGGGTTCTCGCCTGCAAGCAGGTTAACCTGCTCAAAGGCGCCGCCGTTAGTCTCTACACGGGCAAAGCAACCCATGTCGATAATGACCGGGGCTATGCGCTCCAACTGGTCCTTACGTGGCTGGAACTTACCCGAACTCTGCCACATGTCTCGGTAAAGGAGACTGAATTGGATTCTCTTCTTCATATTTTCTTGATTCATATTGCGTAATATAATGCTTCGACCGCCCTCGGACAGCGGTCTTATATCAAGGTGCAAATTTAGATAAAAATTATCAATTTACACCTTATTGAATTGTTTTTTTATGATTTATAACTATCTTTGCAGGCAAAACAGTGCGTATATGAAACCATATCTCCTCATCACCTTCACCCTGTTCTCACTCCTCTTTGCCGCCTGCGGCAAGAAGAACGACGTTCACCTGGGCTCAAAAACCGAAGCACAGGATGAAGAGCAGCCGCTCAAGGGCGACAGTACAATCTACGGACTGGCCTGCGAGGGCTGTACTGACTCTGTGGTTGTGCTGCTGCCACAAGACGGAAGCGACCCCGTGACCTACAACATCATAGCCGCCAAGCGCAACGGAAAGGTGCTCGGCAAGATGAAAGTAGGCGACTGGATTGGCGTGGTCTTAGACCAGCATAACAAGCGCGTAGCCCGCCTGGTGGTTGACCTGGACGAGCTGCAGGGCATCTGGTGCTACGTGGTGATGCCGCAGTTGCGCGACTCTGCCAACATAGAAATCACCGACTCCGTACGCAACATCTACTTCATACCGCGCGAATACGGCTTCTGGCTCAAACGACAATGGAACGCGCAGAGCGTAGGCTACGTGAGCGAACAGACCTCGCTGGAGGACGCCAGCCCCGTTACCTACCCCCGCCTGCTGTTCTACACCAACTGGCGGATATGGAACGGCAAGCTCATTGTCATCAGCGGCGACATCAAGATGAACAAAGACAACAGCAACTACACCATCGTGAACCCCCGCAATGATACCTGCGACATTGACTATCTGGGCAACGACTCGCTCGTGTTGAGCTCCGACGGCGAGAGCCGCAGCTACTACCGCAAGGACAACGTAAGGGATATAAACGTGAAGGCCCGCCGCATAGCCGAGCAGCTAAGGCAGAAGGCACTGGCCGAAACCACCAAGTAACGCCGCTCCAAGACCTGCCCGGCGAGTCCCGCTCGGCGCCGGCAGCGAGCGGAAAACATACAGAAAGGCGTGCAACTCATTGGCAGTTGCACGCCTTTCTGCGTCCATGCAGGTAGCTGAAGACCGGCTGCGGGGGTGCCGTAAACGTGCAACGGAAGTCTTAAAGAGGTGCTTCGGGAACTTTCGACACTTGTCGCACAGTCGTGTGACACTTGTCAAACAATCGTGCGACAAGTGTCGAAAGTTCCTGCTCATATCCTCCGGCACCCGAAAAGCGGCGCACCGCCACCCCCGGAAAGGCTGCCGCGCGCCGCCGGCAAAAGCCTCAGAACTCGAAGCCCAGGTTGATATAGAAGTACGGCTCCTTGGTCTTTGACGAATAGCCGAGCGTAGCGCCCAGCGGACCGAAGATGCTGTTGTAGTAGTAACCTATCTGGTAGCCCATCATGGGGCCGTGGTCGAGGATGTTGCGCAGCTTGTCGGCATGCTGTGCTGCAGCCACTTTGGCTATGATGTAGTTGTTGTCGGTAATGCGTTCCTGCAGTTTCAGCTGCAGTGCCACGAACTGGTCTTCCGTCTGCTCGATGTGCCCCACGCCGGCAAAGGGCATCTGCCCCTCCACGTAGTGGTCGAACCAGTTGCCGCCAATGACGTTGCGCTTCACGTTGGGAATGCCGCCCCCGAAGAGCAACCGCCCGTAGAGCATGGGCTGCAGGGTAGCTCGGCGGGTGAGTGCGTACGACATCCGCCACATTGCATTTACGATGCTGAAGCCCAGATGGCTGCCGTAGTTGGCCAAATCGTCGGTATAATAGCCGAAGCCAGCTTGGAAGTTGGCTCCCCGGGTGGGAAAGTTCCACTTGTCCTCACTGTTGTATTCCACGTTGGCATGGTAGCTGATGAAGTGCACGTCGCGGTCGGACACGAAGGTATCCTGCACATGCGGGTCTATGAGAACATCGTTGAAGTTGAAGTAATCGAAGCGTGCGCCTATGTGGAAGTTGAAGTTCCGGATGTTGAAGTCTACCACGTTGAGGTGCACCTTGTGCTCGTTGTAGATGTTGTTGTAAACGCGGTCGCCGCCGTTATATACGTTAATGTCGTCGTGGCGGTAGATGTACGACAGCGTGAGTCGGCTGAATGCCACCGGCGTAAGCGAGAAGTCGGCTCGCCCCATGATGCGCTTGCCCAGCCGGAGCGTACCTTCAACGTTGATGGGGATGGCAGCCTTGATGTGGAAACCTGCGTTGGTTTGCAGTGCCACCATCTCTTCGGTGTCGAATCTCACGCCCAGGTTCACCTGACTTGTTTTCTTTCCGCGGGCCGTAATGTCAACATCGTAGCTGCTGCCGCGGCTCCGGATGTCGTAATCAGCATCGTCATAGTACAGGTCAACGCGCATGGAGGCGATGATGTGCTCTATGTCCTTCACGCTTACAGAGTCTCTGTTGGCCAGCCGGAACTTAAAACGCAGGAAGGCTTCGTCGCCTTTGTCAACATCGGTAAAGGTGATGCGGTTGAGCCGCATGCGTGCCGGCAGCTCGTTGGCCGTGGCAGGCTGCAGGGCAGCGGGACGGTAGCCGGCAGGCAGGCCCAGTTCTTTCTTGAGCGCCATCAGCTCGTCCCAGTGCTTCATGGCTTCCTCCTCGCCGCGGCGTATCAGCGTATCAATGGCCACACGGGTAAAGCTGGCGGCCGAGTATCCGGTGGTGTTGGCCTGAATGAGCACGTCGGTTTGGCGCATGTTGTCCTCGTACTTGTTCTTACAGTTAACGTCTACAATCTGTCCCAGCACCGTTGCGGCCGTCTTGAGGTCGTCGGCCGTCTTGGGCGGACCCTGCACCGTGACGCCTATCACCACGTCGGCGCCCATGGCGCGGGCAATGTCTACGGGGTAGTTGTTGCGCAGTCCGCCGTCTACCAGCATCATGTCGCCCTTCCTCACGGGGGCAAACACGCCCGGTATCGACATGCTGGTGCGCATCGCCTCGGCCAGTACACCGCTGTGGAAGTCGTACTCCGTGTTGTCTACTATGTTCGTGGCAACGCATGCAAAGGGTATGGGCAGGCGGTTAAAGTCCATCGAGTCGCGGTAGCCTACGGTAAGTCTTGCAAAGAGATTGGAGAGGTTCTTGCCCACGATGAAGCCGCCCCCGCCGGGCGAAACGTGGCGACGGATGGTGATGTCCTTGGAGAGCAGATAGGTGTTTTGTTTCCGGCGGTCGTTCAGGCTCTGCTTGCTCACGTCGGTCTTGTCGGAGAGCAGGAAGGTCCAGTCTTGCTCCCTGACCAGCGAATCGAGCAAGTTGGCGTTGTAACCGATGGAATAGAGGCCTCCGATAATGCTGCCCATGGAGGTTCCGGTCACGATGTCAACGGGAATGCCGGCCCGTTCTATCACTTTCAGTGCACCGATGTGGGCCATGCCCTTGGCCCCTCCGCCCGAGAGGACAACGGCAACTTTCTTTCTCGCTTGCTGTGCCTGCAACGGCAAGGCCAGCAAGCCAACGGTGGCTAACAACAAAAAAAATCTTCTCATAGCTGCATGTATGACGGTGTTTTCGTATGCTATCGTCCGGCCATGCCTACGGGGCAGAGCCGCGGAGCGTGGCCTGCGCTACTGCATGTTGTGGTT
Organism: Prevotellaceae bacterium KH2P17; assembly: GCA_900199655.1. GTDB lineage: Bacteria > Bacteroidota > Bacteroidia > Bacteroidales > Bacteroidaceae > Prevotella. The sequence goes on along the minus strand of FZRE01000004.1, from coordinate 106,275 downwards.
CATGAAGCGGTGTTCGGCCAGCTGTTCGTACCTTGTTCCCTTGCGGCCGTAGTTGGCGTAGGGGTAAATACTGATGCCGCCGCGCGGGGTGAAGATGCCCGTAACCTCAATGTACTTGGGTTCCATCAGGTGGATGAGGTCCTTCATGATGATGTTCACGCAGTCTTCATGGAAGTCTCCGTGGTTGCGGAAGCTGAAGAGGTAGAGCTTCAGGCTCTTGCTTTCCACCATTCTCTCGGCCGGCACGTAGCTTATTCGTATCTCGGCAAAGTCCGGCTGGCCCGTAATGGGACACAGGGAGGTGAACTCCGGGCAGTTGAACTGTACCCAGTAGTCGTTGTCGGGGTGCTTGTTGGCGAACGTCTCCAACACTTCCGGCGCATAGTCCATGCTGTACCGGGTCTTTGCACCGAGGGATTTGAGGCCCTCGTCTTTTCTCGTTTCAGACATATCTTGTGGTTCGTTAATCGTTCAACTTGAGCCTGAAGATATTGTAGCTGATGCCTTCGTCGTAGGCATCCTCACCCTCGTGGGCTTTCAGTGCAGCCACTATGCGGATGGTAACGGGCAGGGCAACCACCTCGTAGGCCGTCTTCAGGATGACCTGCCACAGCATGAGCTGCGGCAACTCGTCGGCAGGAACCACGCCGCCCAGTGCCAACGGGAAGAAGATAGCAGAGTCTACGCTCTCTCCGGCCACCGTACTCAGGATGGCGCGGGCGGAGAACCGGCGCCCTCCATCGTGTATCTTCATGCGGCTCATCACGTAGGCATTGGCGAAACTGCCGAAGAGGAACGCCACGAATGATGCCGCCGCAATACGCGGAGCGAGGCCGAAAATGGCGTGGAAGCCGGCATCGTTCTGCCAGTAAGATGCTCCCGGAATCCAGTCGCACACGGCACCAAGCATCACGAAGAAGAAGTTCATGGCGAAGCCTGTCCATATCAGGAGCCGTGCCTTGCGGTATCCCCATACCTCACATACACAGTCGTTGATGATGTAAGATACCGGGAAGACAATCAATCCGCCTGTAAGACTGATGGAACCTACTGCTATCTGCTTTGTTTCAAGCACGTTTGCCGCTATCAGGCAAACACAAAAGAGTATGCTGAACATCATGAACAACACGCTCACCGTTTCTTTTCTACTGTTCATTTCCTTGTTTTTAAAGAGGTTTACCAAGCACTCTATTATCCAAAAAATATACTTAACGGGTGCAAAGATACTTAAAATAATCGACACGGTGCACCGTATTCGGCCAAAAAGCGTAATTTTGCAACAGTTTATAACATTAACAACTACGAAAATGAAGAGACTATTTACTTTGACAGCTATCGTGCTGGCAGCCTCGTGCATGTATGCACAGGGCGTCGACTACGTCATATCCGGCACCGCACCCAAAGGCTCCACAATGGCCTACTACTGGGTGAATGCCAACTCAAGCCAAAGAGACAGCGTTGCCGTAAACGGCGACAAGTTCGAGATTAAGGGCAACCTGCCCCTCAATGCGTTCATCACCCTGGCCACCGACAAGGGTCAAGTGGTAACCGTTCTCAACGACCGCACGCCCCTGACGGTGAACCTGAACAACGGCACCGTTACCGGATCGCCCAAGAATGTGCAGTTCGGCGACTTCCAGAAACAGCAGACCAAGAACGGGAAAAAGTCGAAGGAACTCTACGAAGACTGGAAAGAAGCAAGCCAACAGGAAACCATCGAGAACCTGACCAAGAAGAAAACGCTGGAGAAACAGATGGCTGCACTCGACAAGAAGAATGCCGACGACATCAAGACTTTCTGCCAGAACAACGCTGACAACGCCCTGCCGGCCTACCTGCTGAACCAGAATTTCTATTATTTCGACTACAACGAGCTGAAGCAACTCTGCGATGCAGGCACGGCGTACTACAGCCATCCGCTCATGGCTCGGCCCAAGGAGCAGCTCAACGCGCTGGCCAAAAGGCGCCCGGGGCTGAAGTTCACCGACCTCACCCTGCACGACATGAACGGCAAGGCCATGAAACTGAGCCGCTGGGCGGGCAGAGGCAACTACGTGCTGGTTGACTTCTGGGCCAGCTGGTGCGGCCCCTGCAGGCAGGAGATGCCCAACGTTGTCAATGCCTACAAGCGCTACCACAAGGCCAGAGGGTTTCAGGTGGTGGGCGTATCGCTCGACACCAAGGCCGACAGTTGGCACAAGGCAGTGAGAGAACTGGGGATGGCGTGGCCGCAGCTGTCGGACCTCAAGGGCTGGAAAAGTGCCGCCGCAAAGGCTTACGGCGTAACTTACATACCCTCGAACGTGCTCCTCGACCCCAACGGAAAGATTGTTGCAGCCGACTTAGGGGGTGAGAACCTGACGGCGAAGCTCAAGGAGATATTCGGTTACTGATTCCTGCAAGGAACCGAAAGCAGACAAACAAAAGAAGTCCTTTACCCTATCACGGATAAAGGACTTCACTTTTTATCTGCCCCGTCCGGGCATCCAAATGGTCTAAACGGCGTTGTAAACCAGATAGCTTATATACCCCAGGAACACTGCTGTAAGCACCGCGCCCTCCCATCGCTGAATGGTGTACTTGGTAAAGGAGAACAACCACAGCATTATCATGCTCACAACCATCATGCTCAGGTCAAGAGAAGTGATGCCCTGGATGGTCATGGGGCTGATAAGACCTGTGAGGCCGAGAATGAAGAGGATGTTAAACACGTTGCTGCCCAGTACGTTGCCAATGGCGATACCGCTGTTGCCACGGCGTGCAGCCACCACACTTGTGGCCAGCTCGGGCAGCGACGTGCCCCCTGCAACAATGGTAAGACCTATTACGGCATCGCTCACGCCGAGCGTGTGGGCCAGCGCCGAGGCATTGTCTACAAACACACTGCTGCCCAGAATGAGGCAAACCAGGCCCACCAACACCAAAGCCGAAGCCTTCAGGGGGCTCATGGGCGTTTTCTCTTCATCGGGCGAAGCCTCTCCCTTGGCTCCTTTGAGCGTAAAGTACATGAAAAGGATGAAGAATACTGCCAGTATTGCAGCGTCCAGACGGCCGATGTTGCCGTCCATGCACATAATCAGCAACACCACCGAAGCTACCAAGGCAAACGGTATATCCTTCTTTACCGTAACGTGAAGGATGGTGATGGGGGCCACGAGTGCGGCACATCCCACAATAAGAAGTGCGTTGAAGATGTTTGAACCCACAACATTACCCACGGCGAGGTCGGGAGTTCCCTTGAGTGCTGATATCAAGCTGACGCAGAACTCGGGCATCGACGTGCCCATGGCCACGATGGTGAGCCCGATGACCAGCTGCGAGATGCCCATGCGCTCGGCCAGTCCAACGGCGCCGTCGGTGAGCTTGTCGGCCCCCCACAGCACTATCGCGATGCCTACAACCAACAAAACAAGTTGCAACCACACCATCTGCGGCGCAAACGAAAAAAGCAATAAATCCATTCGATAACTAATTATTTAAGGCTGCAAAGTTACGTCTTTTTCTCCACACCACCATCTGTTTGGCCGGCAAATAATGGTGCCAAGGGTTAAAAACGGCGCCGTTACCCTTCTGCCGGCTGCGAGTTGGCAAGGTAAACGCCGCCCAGTATGAATGCTGAACCTGCGTAGGCCATCCACGTCATGGGCTCGTTGAGAAAGAGCGCCGAGGCCACCACCGTGGTGAGCGGATTGAGATACACGTAGTTGGACACGCTGATGGCGCCAACCTTCTTGATGGCCAGGCTCCACAAAGCAAAGCAGGCGAAGCTGGCCACCACCCCGAGAAACAGCAAATTGAGCCCCACCGCCGGCTGCAGAAGGCCGCGGAGCGGAAACCGCCACGGCTCTGCGGCAAACACGGGCAGCACCGTGAGCAGGCCGTAGAAGAACACCTTGCGCGTAATGAACACGGCACTGTAGCGGCCGGAAACGAACTTGATGACGATACTGTACACCGCCCAGCACACCGCGGCGGTAAGAGCAAGCAGGTCGCCGGCGGGGTTCAGCCTGAGAATAAACCGCCCGTTGAATATCACCAGCGCCACTCCAGCCAGCGCCAGCAGCGAACCGCCGACGAGACGGGGCGTAGGCTTGACGCCTTTCAGGAACAAAATGGCCAGTGCGGTGGTAATGAGAGGAGCCGTGCAGACGATGAACGCCACGTTATTAACATAGCTTATCTTGACCGCTACGTTCTCCGACAGGAAGTAGAGCGAACCGCCCGTGAAGCCCAACAGCAGCATGAGGGCCTCGTCGCGCCAGCTGCCGGCCATGAGAACGCGCCGCTGCGGCAGGAACCAAATGCACACATAGGCCAGCAGGAACCTGACAGTAAAGATTTCGTGAGCCTCCATGCCGTGCTGCAACAGCACCTTGGAATTAACGAAGGTAACGCCCCAAATCAGTACGACGAGGATGGCCAGGAGGTGGAAAGCTGTTTTGCTGCGAGTCATAATCTTTGCGTTGCGTGCTGCAAAGATACGCATTTTCCGGCGAATAGCCTTCATCCCGTCTCCTAAAGATGCGCAACCGCCTTCGGCGGGAGCCTGCACCGGAGCTTTCTATGGTTGTTTCTCCACCGTCTGCCAGTCAGCGGAGTACCGCTTGCGGATTTCGGCCAGCCGCCCCTCCGTCATCATCCGGAACAGCGAGACCACATAAACGGGCGTGCCGTTAGCATGCTTGCCCCAGCGTGACAGGGCGTAGCAGAAGCCGTCATTGGCCGATGTGGTTACGTAAACTATCTGCATCGCGGTGCCGTCGCCCATGCGCAGAGTGTTTGAAGCTGGCTCGTAAGTCCACGAGGTGTCGCAGTAAAAGAGGCCGTTGTTCACGTATCCGTGGGCATCGGAGTAGAAGAAGGCCGTTGCCCGGCCGCCTGAACCGATGTAATAATGGGTGGGTCCCCAGCCCAACAGGCTGCCCACGAGGTTCTGACGGGACGACCAACCGTCGTTGTTTATAACAGCTACGCTCAGGCACTCCCACCCTTTGCCGCAGAAGTTCTTCTCAAAAGCCTCCTGCGAGTAGGCATTCATGTGGGGAGAGTGCGGTATGCTGTCGGCATCGAGTTCAAACTTCAGCTGCCCGTCATGCGGGGGCAGTATGCAAACTACGGTGTTGTCGTCGTCATCGTTGCTGCAGGCGGTGAAGGCCGTCAGCAGGCTCAGGGACATCAAAACGATGCTAAAAACTTTTTTCATGTCGTCGGCATTAAACTCATTTCATAGAAAACCGCGCCCCGACAGAATATTGCATCCCCAAGTGTTAAGTATTCCAAAATAACGGTTCGCCACCGGCGGACACGCTGCCGGCAAGCCCCTTGAGCGCCGAAGCACACAAACAAGCCCCTTGACGCAGCCCTTCAAGGCCCTTGAAGCATACCTTCAGCGTCGTTGAATGGCACCTCTTCCGCAGGCCCTTTGCAGCCGCGGGTTGCAGCCTGCTATCGAATGATGGCATTTTTCAGCTGTTCACAGCTCCGTTCTGCGATTTTTTTACGTACCTTTGGCACCGTAAACGAACAACATAAACGTATCAACATGATAGTAGGAAACATCGATGACTGCGCCCGCTACGAGGCGCTGAACAGGCGGTTTAAGGCTTTCTTCGACTATGTGAAGGCCCACAACCTCATGGAAATGCCTGCGGGGAGGATAGTGCTCGACGCCGACAACCTGTTTATCAACATAGACGAGCCGCTGCTAAAGCCTAAGGAAGAGCAGCTGCTGGAGTGCCACCGCCGCTACATCGACATACAGATGCCCCTGCTCAGGCCCGAAACGATGGGCTGGAGGGCACTGCGGACACTGAAAAAGAGCGAAGCCCCCTTCGATGAAGAAAAGGACTTCGCCCTGTATGCGGCACCGGCTTCGGCCTACTTTGAGGTAAAACCGGGCGAGTTTGCCATCTTCTTTCCCGAAGATGCGCATGCACCCATCATCGGAGAAGGCCGGCAGAAGAAGATTATCGGCAAGGTGCGGCTGCAGGATTAGTCCTGCCTGTCGGCAACGTTGTCGCCCTCCGTGGGGGCCAGCACTTGTTCAAAGTCGGTGTAGCCGTTGCTAACGAGGATGTCGTACCACTGGAGCAGCTTCTTGATGTCGCTGTCGTGCACGCGCTCCTGGTCAAAGTTGGGCAGCACCTCTGCAAAGTATGCGCGCAGTTCCCGGGCCGGGCACTTGCGGTAGTTGAGCGAGGTGGGCTTGCTCTGTTCCTTTTCGCCCACGCTCTTGAGCACCTGCCACAGGGGCACGTCGTCGGCATCGGTGTACATGGCGACGTCGGCCAGGCTCGTTACACGGTCGGTTGCGAAAGCGGGCATGCGGCGGTGAGTCTCGTCGAGTACTTCGACTATCAAGTTCATTTTGCCACGGGAAACCAGTCGGTAAAGTCCCGGTTTGCCTGCAATAGATAGGATTGTTTCCATTCTGAATGTTGTTTTATTGTTTAGTTAATAACCTTTTTCTTTTTTTGTCTTATCGGGCGGCATCTGCGGTGCGGAGCTCCGAGAGCAGCGCGTCTATCTGCGGCTCGAGCCGCTGCACGCCGTCGTTTACGATGATGTAGTTGGAACGGGCCGCCACCTGCTCCTGCGGCAGCTGGCTGCTTATCCACTCAAGGGTCTTGGCACGACTGATGCCGTCGCGCTCCATTACCCGGCTGATGCGTACTTCGAGCGGAGCCGTTACGCAGACAATGTAGTCGAAGTGGGTGCGGAGGTAGAACCGGGCATCAAAGAGGATGGCACTCTCCAGCCAGTTGCAGCCGCTCTGCTCGAAATCACGGGCCACCGCAGGGTGCACCACATCGTTAACGGCCTGCTTGTTGGCCTCGCCGGCCAGCAGGAAGCGCGCCAGCACAGGTTTCTGCAGTTCGGTGCCGCGATACACATCGGCCCCAACGAGCTGCTGCAAGGCCTCGCGCAGGCTCTGCTCTGTGCGCATGAGCCGCTTGGCAGCGGCGTCGCAATCGTAGACGCTGATGCCACGGCGGGCCAGCAAGCGGCACACATAGCTCTTGCCGGAGCCTATACAGCCTGTTATGGCGACCTTTACCATGGGGCTACTGCTGCTCTATCAGGTAATCTACCCGATTAATGGCAAGCCTGGCACGCGACACCGTGGGCGGCGACTGGCGCAAGTAGAGGTTGCACTTGTCGGATGGATGGGCCAAGAGTTCATTGTAATCGGCCACCACCATGAACTGTTCGGGCTTCACGCTGCGAAACTTGGTAACGCCAACCGTGAAGTGCACCTTGACGCGAGAGGGGAAAGTGCGCAGCACCTTGCCTGCCGGCATGTTGATGGCCACCACAGGCACCTCGACGTTTTCTTCCGTCAGGATGTCTGGATAGAGTGAGAGCTTGACCGCAGAGGGTACTATCTTGACGCCGTGGATGGGCTTGAGCGTTACCTGGCGGGTAACGGTATCTTCAAAGTTGACGATGTCCAGCGGCGTAGTGGTAACGTACTTCAGGCTGTCGAGGGTATGCTTGTCGGCATAAACGGTGACATGCTCGGGCCAGAACTGGAACCGGGAGAGATAGTAGTTGTGGGCAGGCACCACCTTGCCGGCCATGCGTATGGGCAGCCGTTTGGAGAGTCCGTAGTTGAAGAAGAAGTCCAAACGGTCGGGCTTGATGCCCGTTATACGCGAGGAGCCATAGAGTTGCTGGTACAACTGCTTCTGAACATCGGAGACGGGAATCACGCCGCGCCCGGTGTTCTGTACTGCGTATGAGGCAAAGGAGAACGACAGCGGATGGAGACGGCGGCTCGTGGTGTAAGCCATAAGCGCAAAGCCCTTGTCGCGAACGGTTACACGAACGGTATCGGAGAGGTCGCCCGTGATGACTGCATTCCTGGGAACGCCGGTCAGACGCACGGGAACACGCAGCTCCTTTTCGTAGGTTTCGTTCAGTGCCATCAGCAACCAGAAGACACCACTCAGTGCAAAAAAGAACAAAAAAATCAGAAACTCCTTGTTCACAACACTGAACAAGAAGTCTCTGATGAACCTGTATATTTTTCTGTATCCGGTATCCACTGACTTTGGGTTTATGCAATTGCGGTTCTGCCCCGGGGTTTCCATACCGCCATAGCGGCAACTGCCGGCCGTTGGCGACTGGCAGGCTCAAGGCTGCAGAACTGCTGCTGTGTTACTGCTGTATCTGTGATGTTGCGTCGGCAAAGACGTAGTTCTTGTCGACAGTGATGACCACGCCGCGCGCAATCTCCACGTCAACCTTGTTGTTGGTAAGGTCTATACGTTTTACGGTGCCGTAGATGCCGCCGCCGGTTACCACCTGGGCACCTTCGGCAAGGGCGTTCTGGAACTCGCGGATTTTCTTCTGCCGCTTCTGCTGCGGACGAATCATGAAGAAATACATGATGGCGAAGATGGCTACCATCATAATGAGCAGGCCCATTCCGCCTCCACCTTGCTGCGTCTGGGCAGCTAAAAACATTGAATTCATATTACTTTTATGCTATTTTGTTTGTTATTTCTCTGTATTGACAGTTTACGCGGAGGCTGTTACTCCTGCCCGGCTGCCGGCTCGGCATCGGATTCCTGCGCGGCTTCAGAAGGCTCCTGGCCATCTTGCTCACCCGGCTCCCGGTGCACGAACTTGCGGCGTGGACGCGGCTCAGGCATCGGCTTGAGCAGCACGCCCTGCTGTACCAGGTAGCGGGCTATGGCATCGAGCATGCCGTTAATGTATCCGCCGCTGCGCGGGGTGCTGTAGAGCTTGGCCAAATCGACGTACTCGTTGATGGTTACACTTATGGGGATGTTGGGGAAAGTGAGCATCTCGGCAATGGCAATCTGCATGATGACCACATCCATATAGGCCAAACGGGAGAAGTCCCAGTTACGACTCGTCTCGCTCATGTAACGCTGGTAGGTGTCAGCATTGAGTATCGTGGCGCGGAACAGCTTCTGGGCAAAGTCGCGGTCTTCCTCATCGTGGTATTCCGGCAACAGTTCTTGTGCTCCCTTCTCTTTGGGATCGAAGCGCTTGATGGTTTTCAGCACGAAGGTGTCTACAACCTCCTTGTCGTCGTTCCAGTACAGGCTCTTGTCCTCCAGGAGGTCATCCAGCTCTGCATTTTCCTGTATGAGCTGCCTGTAGAGCTTGCGCCACACCTCGCGGTCGGCCTCGTAGGAGTCGTCTTCACTGGCCATATAATCTTGGTAAGTCTGGCTCTGCTCAATCTGGTTGCACAGCTTGCGCACATATTCTATATCGTTATCCCAAGACAGTTTCTGGTTTTCAATAAAGGTATTGAGCATCTTGTTCTCCTCAAGTTGCATAGCGAACTTGTTGTAAGCGAACCTGAGCGAGGGCTTCTCGGTGCCTTCGCGCTCGGCACGTTGTGTGGCAATATCGGCCCGTTTCTGTTCTTCCTTGGTTACGGCAAGGATGAGCTGAAGAAGATAATTATATAAATCGTATGCTTTAGAAAGGCTGAAGAGAAGCTCCTTTTCAGCATTATCCATGTTCTTATTTCCGTTTTGATAGTATGCGTAGGTTAACTGAACTACCTTGATTCTTATTAATTCGCGATTAATCATTCTCTAACAATTATTTAGTTGTGCGTTCGTATTTATGTTGCAAAAATAGATATTTTCTGCAGAACCCACAAGAAAAGACAATGGAAATATGTTTTTTTAAGATAAACTTTGCACATGTCACGGAAAAACCGTACCTTTGCACCGCTTTTGCAGTTTTGAGGCTGCGGCCGCGAACCGCAGCTTCAGGCTACAGGGCACAATGCCATGTGTGATGGCGAATTAATGACCAATTTTTAATTTAGAGTAACACATTATGAAAGAAATTAATGTATCAGGCAAGAAGCGCACAGACCTTGGAAAGAAGGCTTCTAAAACTCTCCGCAAGGAAGGTATGGTTCCATGTAACCTCTACGGTGAAGCTATGGCCGACGGCAAGCCACTGGCAGTGGCGTTTGCATCGCCCATGAGCGAACTCCGTAAGATTGTTTACACTCCGCACATCTATGTTATCAATCTGAACATCGACGGCGAGCACCACACTGCTATCCTCAAGGAGCTGCAGTTCCATCCGGTTACCGACGCGCTGCTGCATGTCGACTTCCTTGAAGTGAACGAGAGCAAGCCCATCACTATCGGTATTCCCGTTAAGTTGGTTGGTCTGGCGCAGGGTGTCCGCGACGGTGGCCGCATGAACCTCTCCATCCGTAAGATTAATGTCTGCGCTCCTTACCAGCAGATACCCGAACATCTGGACGTTGATGTTACCAAGCTGACCATCGGCAAGAGCATCAAGGTAGGCGAACTGTCGTATGAAGGCTTGGAACTGAAGACCAGCAAGGACGTTGTAGTTTGCTCCATCAAGATGACCCGACAGGCTGCAACTGCCGCAGTGGCAACAACAGAAGAGACTGAAGAGAGCACTCCCGAAGCTGAATAAGGAGGAAACGCCTCCTCATTCGCCCGCTTTCGAGGCGGATTAGTTTGACTTCAGAATAGAATATGGAGAAATATTTGATTGTAGGACTGGGCAATCCTGGTGACGAGTACCAAGGAACCAGACACAATACCGGCTTTATGATATTGGACGCTTTTGCTAAGGCGTCCAATATTGTTTTTGATGACAGGCGCTACGGCTTCATCACCCAGACCGCCATCAAGGGCCGACAGGTGACGCTGCTCAAGCCTACAACCTTCATGAACCTGAGCGGCAACGCCGTGAGATACTGGCTCGGCAAGGAAAAAATACCGCAGAGACACTTGCTGGTATGCGTAGACGACATCGCTCTGCCCTTAGGACATTTCCGCCTGAAAGCCAACGGAAGCAACGGCGGACACAACGGGCTGGGCAACATCCAGCAGCTGATAGGGCATAATTACGCCCGCCTCAGGATGGGCGTAGGCAACGAGTTTCCGCGCGGAAGGCAAGTAGAATGGGTGCTGGGCAGATACAGCGACGACGAGCTGAAAACCCTTCAACCGGCTATCGACACTGCGGTTGAAATCATCAGGAGCTTCGTTCTGGCCGGTATCGACATCACCATGAACCAGTTTAACAAGTTAGGAAGATGACAAAACAACCTACTTCTGCCAACAGCATGGCAACGGGGCAGGCCCGGATAGACAAATGGCTGTGGGCTGCCCGCATCTTCAAGACCCGCTCCATTGCTGCCGACGCCTGCAAGAACAGCCGCGTAACCATTGGCGGCGTGAACGTAAAACCCTCGCACATGATAAAGGCCGGCGAGGTGATAAGCGTCAGGAAGTCGCCCATCACCTACTCTTTCAAGGTTCTCAAGCCGATAGAGCAGCGCGTGGGGGCCAAGCTCGTGCCCGAAGTTTACGAGAACGTGACCGATGCCAAGCAGTATGAGCTGCTGAAAATGAGCCGTATCAGCGGATTCGTTGACCGCGCCCGCGGCACCGGCAGGCCTACCAAGAAAGACCGCCGGGCCATCGATGCCTTTGTTGACCCAACGGTATTCGGCTTTGATGACGACTATTTCAGCAGCGAAGACGAATGATGCGACCATCCTGCAGCCCGTCAACCATCCACGTAAAAACCAACAACCATGAACATAGCGATATTCGTTTCAGGCAACGGAAGCAACTGCGAGAACATCATCCGGTATTTTGAAGCCGACCCCGACATCCGCATTGCCCTGGTACTTAGCAACAAGCCGGATGCCTATGCACTCACCAGAGCCCGCCGGCTGCACGTTCCTACAGCCGTTATGCCAAAGCCTCAATTCGGCGAGAAGGACAAACTGCTCTCGCTGCTGGCCGACTATGAGATTGATTTCATCGTGCTGGCAGGCTTCCTGCTCTACATTCCCGACTTCTTGGTCAAGGCCTTCGACCACCGCATGATTAACCTTCACCCTGCCCTGCTGCCCAAATTCGGCGGCAAGGGCATGTACGGCCACCATGTGCACGAAGCCGTGAAAGCCGCCGGCGAGCGTGAAACAGGCATGACGGTGCACTGGGTGAACGAGCAGATGGACGGCGGCGACATCATCGCCCAGTACCGGACGCCACTCTCGCCCGATGACGACGTGGCGACCATTGCCCGTAAAGAACACGATTTGGAGATACGATACTTTCCATTGACAATCAGGAAAGTCATCGAAAAACTATAGCCATCAGAGGGCTGGAAATATCCGCCCGCCTGATGGCTTTTTTGTTTCGTCAGAACATTCTGCGCCCGCCGAAGCCGCCACGCGAACCCGGTCCGCCGCTGCCATGACGTCTGCCGGAACCACCGAAGCCAGGTCCGTTGTCGCTGTCCTGCCGACGCTGGCCGCCGAAAATGTTCAGGCGATAAATAACGTGCAGCATGGCATAGCTGTTGATGCTGTTGTACTGCGTGTCGCTGCGCAGCACGTCGTTGATGGTTCGGCTGAAGTTGCTCTGGTTGTGCAATATGTCGTAGAACTGCAGCGATACCGTCAGCGCGTTGCCTTTCAAGAAACCCTGCGACAGCTGCGCATTCCACACCAGCTCGTTGGTGTTCATCGCGGCATCGTTGTACCCGCGGCGGCTGTTCTCATGTATATCCGACGAGATGCTCATACCCCACGGCAGGTTCACGTTCACGTTCCCTCCGTAGGCAAACTGCCACGTGTCGAGGTCGTTGTCGGGCTGCAGTTTGTTGCGCGAGTGGGTGTAATTGACCGACCCGTCGAGGTTCACTTCCAGCCAGTCGTTGCGGTATCCGCCCCCCAGACGTTCCCCCAAGGTGAGCGAACGCGTAATGTTTTTCACCGATTCCCTTGCTCCCGCCGGCACCAGATAGCTCGCGTAGTTGTTGTAGTTGGCGTTGGTAAAGGTGTTCACGTTCCAGTATCCGGCCGAGTCTAAGGCCGTGTTGAACATGAAGGCGCCCATGGCATCCCAGTTGCCGTTTATGTTCTCGGGCTGCGTAGTGCGTCCGCCGGTTGCTTCATTGTACGTTACCTTGTTGCTGATGCTGTTGCGCGTGTTGCTGTAGTTCACGAACGTCATGATGGCACGCTGATGTTTCTCTATATAATTATTGTAGAAGAGGCGGAAGCGGTTGGTGAACGAGGGCTTCAGACCTGGGTTTCCTTTCGATATGTTCAGCGGGTTGCTGTCGTCGGTAATGTCGAGCAGCTGGCTCATGGACGGCTGGCTGGTGGTTCCGCGGTAGTTGATGCGCAGGTTGCTCACCTTGCTTATGCGGTAGCGGAAGTCGAGAGTAGGCGTCACGTTGGTAACCGTTCGCGTGGTGTCAACGTGTATTCCCTGGTAGTTCTGCACGTAGTTGGACTTCTGCGGCTGCACCATCACACCCACGTTGAAGTTGTACTTGGGCCTTATCATGCGGAACATGACTTCGAACTCGTTGATGTAGTTCTTGTATTCCGAGAACCGGCTGAGGTCGCTGTTCAGGTAAGTTTCAACGGGATTGGCTAGCAGCGAGAGGTAGTCATTCCACTGCCGGTAGGCCGGAACCACGCCGTCGAAGAGGCCGGGCGTAACATGACTGAAGTCGTACGTTGACCTGTCGCTCTTGCTGTAGCTGTATCTGAAGCTGTACCTCAGCTGCAGGAACGTGGCCCGCCACAGCGGTTCGCTGTACGTTGCCTGCAGGCGGTAGCCGTAGTTGGTGGTGGGCATGGTGTTGTAGCGGTTGGTCATGTAGGTTGAGTCGGTGCCGGCAAGCGTTTGGAGCAGATAAAGGCGCACGTTGTTCAGCTGCAGGCTCTGGCTGTCCGACTTGCCGTAGTTGCCGTCAACGCGCAGGGTGAAGTTGCGCCCCTTGTTGCCCAGCCGGCGGTTGTACTGCAACATGCCCCGCAGGTTCTTGTCGGTGGAATAGCTGATGTTGGTTGAATTTGATGAGTTTACAACCGTGCTGTCGGCCGCCAGCTGTGCCAATGCCTCGGTACTCAGCGGCGACGAGACGTACAGATACGGGTCCTCGTTGAACGTAGCCGATGTGTTGAGCCCGCGGCCGTCGCCCGTAGACCAGGTGAACGATGGCCTGAACATGATGTTGGTCATTGTGTCGGGCTTCCACTCCAGCCTCAGCCGGCCGTCCCAACTGTTGCTGCGGCTGTAGTTCTGGGCAATGCTGTTGCCGTAGGATGATGCCTGCGCACCCGTACCCACAAAGTTCTGGGTCGACTGTATGGTGTGCACGTCGCCGTTGGAGTGGTTCCAGCGCAGGCTGGCGTCTATCTGTATCTTGTCCTTTATCTCGAAGTTGTAGTTGCCGCCTATCATCTTGGTGGCGTTCAGTCCTTGCCGGCCGGCTCCCCACCGGCCGTATCCGCCGCCCCCGGGGAAGCCCATGTCGTTGGTATTGTTGGCGTTGGCAAAGAGCATGAAGCGCGACTTGTCGGTAAAAACTGCCCCCATGCCGCGCCCCGAGTAGCGGCTCTTGGTGCCCACACCCAGGTCTATGTTGGTAAACATGCCGTGGTTCATGCCCGGTTTCACGCCGAAGTCGAGCACCGTTTCCTCCTCACCGTCGTCTATGCCCGTTACGCGCGAGAGGTCGCTACGCTGGTCGTAAGCCTTTATGCGGTCAACAATGGAGGTGGGAAGGTTCTTCAGTGCCGTCTTTGTATCGCCCGTCATGAATTCTTTTCCGTCAACAAGTATCTTCTTCACTTCCTTTCCGTTGATGGTAATCTTGCCGTTGTCGTCAACCTGGGCACCGGGAAGTCGCTTCACCAACTCCTCTATCGTAGAGCCTTCCGGCGTGCGGTAGGCCGCCGAGTTGTACACAAACGTGTCCTCCTTGAGCGTTACCTTCATGGCCTGACCCACCACCGTGGCGCCCTTGAGCATGATGGCATCGGTGCTCATCGTGATGTTTCCCATGGCGAGGTCTTTCTCCTGGGATATCTCTATGTGCTTGATGAGGGTGGTATAGCCCACGCTCGATATCTTGAGCAGATACTTGCCGTTGCGCGGGGCGTTGACAAAGAAGAGGCCGTCTTCATTAGACACCGTGCCGCCTATGAACGTACTGTCGGGCTGCAGCAACTGTATCGTGGCCTGCATCACGCCTTCCTTCGAGTCTTTGTCTATCAGTTTGCCTGTTATCTGCCTGTCGGGAGCGGCCCACGTGGCCATCGCCGGGAGCAGAAACAGAAGCATCAAAATCTTTAGTTTCATTCCATTTAGTTTTTATCTTTTG
Organism: Prevotellaceae bacterium KH2P17; assembly: GCA_900199655.1. Taxonomy (GTDB): domain Bacteria; phylum Bacteroidota; class Bacteroidia; order Bacteroidales; family Bacteroidaceae; genus Prevotella. The sequence continues at coordinate 91,089 of FZRE01000004.1, read as the reverse complement.
GTTTTTAGATGTACGGAGCAGCCGATGGTTTAATCGCGCTATTGTTAAAAAAGCCCACAAAAGTGCCTCGGCAAGGGCGCCGGTAGATGATTATCGGGTCGCTAATGGTATGCTTCAGGAACTTTTGACACTTGTCGAAAGATCGTGCGACAGGTGTCGAAAGATTGTGCGACACTTGTCAAAAGTTCCCGAAGCATAGCTCCGGCACCAGATAAAATATTCGTTATGTATATAAAAAAGTCGCTGAAACGCTTGCTGCTTTTACATTTTATACCTAAATTTGACCCTGAAGAAGATCCAGATACTTTCTGGATACAAAACATAACAACAGACCCTAAATTCCAACTATTATGAACAACCAGAACAAAACAACGCAAAATTACAGCTCACTGCTGTCTTCTCTCTTCCTCGCATGGATGATGTTTTGGGTCATTTTGCCCGTATTGGAAAGCAACGACACCTTGTTTTATATATGTACCGCTATTCTTGGCGTACTTCTTCTGGCAGATTTGGCAATAGCAGTTGTTGTTTTCAGGAGAGACAAGCAGGCATTCTTCTCTTGGATGATGGGAACACTGAGTGAAAAAGTTCTCTCGGTAGCCCTTGCTGTTATCGGCCTGTTGGTAGACTATGCCTTAGGCCTGAACAAGCTGGCTTACTTCTGGTGGTTCATTCTTGCACTCGATTTATTTGCCTGGCTGCTGCCTACGCCCAAACAGAGCGGGAGCCCGCAGCAGAACGAAGCTGCGTAGCGCAACCCAGTCAGGTGCCCGCAGGCACCGCTTCATCCTATCACCGCATGCCGTAAAGGAGCTCTGCTCCCGGACCGGACATGCGGTTTCTGCATGCCTCCCAGCCCGAGTAAAAAGCAATGAGGACGGCAGACGATTTCCGGCTGCGCACAACCGTTTAAGCCGCACGCCTTAAATGGCGAAACTTACTGATTCTTGCTCACTTACGTGTACTTATGAGCAGTTTAGGAGAAGCTAATGATAAAAACTATTAAATAAACGGTAACAAGTCATTGATGTTGCATAAACTGTCGTACATTTGTTGGTAACGAATATAGTAAAGTTATGAATATTGAGCAGAAAATCATAGATTCCAAGAATTTGAAACAGGAAACGGCACTGGCCATTTCAGAGTGCGGACACGACAGGATATTTGTCCTGACCGACGAAAACACCGCCCGCCAGTGCTGGCCCGTTATCCGAGACTTCTTCAGTCTCAGGCAGGCGCGCCTCATCGTGACCCCCGCCGGCGACGCCAACAAGGGCCTCGACGCCGTGGTAAAGGTGTGGCACGAGCTGGAAGCAGGCGGCGCCACACGCCACAGTTGCCTCATCAACCTGGGCGGAGGCATGGTAACAGACCTGGGAGGGTTCGCTGCCTCCACTTATAAAAGAGGTATCGACTTCATCAACATGCCCACAACGCTGCTCGCGATGGTAGACGCCGCGACCGGCGGAAAGACGGGTTTCAACTTCGGAGGACTAAAGAATGAGATTGGAGTGTTCAGCAACGCCCGCTTCGTTATCCTCAACACGGACTTCCTGAAGACGCTCGACGAGAGCAACCTGCGGTCCGGATACGCCGAAATGTTGAAGCACGCGCTCATCGACAGCGAGCAGACGTGGGCCGAGTTGCTGAACTTCAACTTGGCCGAACCCGACTTGGAGCAGCTGCAGACCATGCTCACCAAATCGGTGCGGATAAAACAACGCATCGTAAAGAAAGACCCCAAGGAACGCGACAGCCGCAAGGCACTCAACCTGGGGCACACCATCGGGCACGCCATCGAGGAGTGGTCGATGGAGCAAGTGCCGGGCCGGCAGCCCCTGCTGCATGGCTATGCCGTGGCCTACGGCCTCACGGGCGAGCTGTACCTGAGCGCGATAAAGACGCAATTCCCCACCGACAGGCTCTGCCAAACGGTGAGTTTCATCCGCAGCTACTATGGCGTACCGCCCATCACGTGCAACGATTATCCCCACATACTCGAGCTCATGACGCACGACAAGAAGAACATAAACGGCCAGATAAACTTCACCCTGCTTGGCAACGTAGGCGACATACGCATCAACCGCACGGCTACGGAGGAAGAAATCAAGGCTGCACTCGACTTCATCCGCGAGGCATAGCAGTCGCTCCGCGGGCCTCCGCGCCCCTTTCAGTTATCATCTCACACCTAAGGAGCTATGCTTTTTACGATAAGGAGCATAGCTCTTTACAGTAAGGAGCATAGCTTTTTACGATAAGGAGCATAGCTCTTTACGATAAGGAGCTATGCTCACTGCTGTAGTGAGATGGCCTCACTACGATAGTGAGATGGCCTCACTGCGATAGTGAGATGGCCTCACTACGATAGTGAGATGGCCTCACTGCGATTAAGAGAGGGCCTATATATAATAAGGTGATGGCAGGAAGCAGGGCGGGAGACCGTCAACCGGCCTCGCGGGCCATGCGTTCGGCCACGGCGCGGGCGGGCTTTCCGGTTTCGGTAAGCGGTATCTGCGCCACGTGGATGTATCTGCGCGGGCACCAGTATTTGGGCAGCGCGGCCACGCAAAGCTCCTCTACTTCGGCCATGTCGGTCTGTTCGGTCAGCATGACCACTATCTCGCCGAACTTTTCATCTTTGCGTTTGGTTATCATGAAGCCGCCGCGCATGAACGGTTTCAGCGCCCGTTCCACCTCTTCTGCCTGTATTTTGATGCCTCCGGAACAGATGACGTTGTCCTTGCGGCCGATGATGCGGAAGCCGCGAGACGAGAGTTCGGCGCGGTCGTGGGTAACAAGACGGCCCTCGTGCACGGCCGGCGCGTCGATTACCAGGCAGCCTTCATCGTCCAGACTCACCTTTACCGTATCGAAAGACATGTACCACGGGCTTGCTGCGGGGCCGCTCAGGCGGCGCAGAGCGATGTGCGAGAGGGTCTCCGTCATGCCGTACGTGCTCCACACGGCATGGGGAAAGCTCCGCAACTGGCGCTCCATGCGGTCGTCTATCGCACCTCCGCCAATGATGAGGTTGCCTATTTGCATCAGTCTGCGGCGCTCCTCGGGCACCTGCAGACTGTTGTAAACCTGCATGGGAACCATGGCCGCAAAGTCTATCGGCCCCTCCACGCCGGCCAGCGGATGGCCATCGGGCTCAACGGCCACCAGTTGCAGGCCTCGCTCCAGCGCCCGCACAACCATCATCTTGCCCGCTATGTAATCCAAGGACATGCAGAGCAAGGCCCTCTCACCGGGCTTCAAGCCCAAGAAATCGCACGTGATGCGGGCCGAGGCCAGCATCCGCCGCTTCTCCGCCCACATGGGTTTAGGCTCTCCGGTGGAGCCGCTGGTGTGCACCAGCACGCTGTCGGAGGCGTTGTTCCACTCGTCTAAGAATTCTTGCAGTACCATAGCTGGTCTCCTTTGATTAGCAGCGGCATGTCGATATTGTCCGTAAAGAGCTGTCCGGTGCCCAGACCTTGCGGCATGGAGATGTGAGGCCCGTAGACGGAAGCACAGAAGTGGGCTATCGCATTGAGGCCTACGTTGCTCTCCAGGGCACTCGTTATCCAGCTGCCAATGCCCCTCTCGCGGGCCAGCTGAATCCATTCGCGCGAGCCGGACATGCCTCCGTGCAGGCTCGGTTTCAGCACAATGAAGGCCGGGCGGAGGGTGTCGAGCAGCTCTTTCTTTGCCTCCGGGCTGTTCACCCCTATGAGTTCCTCGTCCAGGGCGATGGGTATCGGGCTCTCACGGCACAGCTTCGCCATTGCTTCCCATTGCCGTTGGCGGACGGGTTGCTCAATGGAATGAATGCCGTAGGGGGCCAGCGCCTCCAGCCGTTGCATGGCATTGGCGGGCGTGAAGCCGCCGTTGGCGTCCACGCGCAGTTCCACCTGCTCCTTGCCGAATGCCTCTCGGATGTGGCGCACGAGGGCTAACTCCTGCTCAAAGTCTATCGCTCCAATCTTCAGTTTTACGCAGCGGAAGCCTTGTTGCAGCTTTTTCTCCAGCCTGCTGTACATCTCGGCGAAGCTCCCCATCCACACCAGGCCGTTGATGGGGATGCCTTCTTCGCCCCTGCCGAAGGCCGTATCGAACAGCGCAGGTGAGCCCCCGGCCTCGTACTGGGCCAGGGCAGTCTCCAGACCGAACAGCATCGAGGGGTACGGACGCAGCTCATCGAAGTCTGTCCGGCCAGTTGTGGCCACGAGCCTGCAGGCATCCTGCAGGATTTCGGCATAGTCCGCGAGGGCATCGCACGACAGGTCGGGCAACGGGGCGCATTCCCCCACTCCCTTCACTCCCGGCTTTTGGGGACTTGTGAGGGTAACAAACCAAGAGCGGCGCGTGGTGTACACGCCCCTCGAAGTTCCCGCCGGCTGCCTGAAATGCAGCGTTTTCTCGGTGATACTTATATGGAATTTCGGCATATCTGATAATGAATTGAATGAGCAGAGCGGGCATTTGCCACTCTTCTACCAACTGTTTGAGAGCGTTGAGAGTTAGGGGAACTGGGGAAACTTGTCGAAGTCGGGCTTGCGTTTCTCGAGGAACGCGCGGCCTCCCTCTTGTGCCTCATCAAGCGTGTAGTACAGCATGGTGGCGTCGCCGGCCAGCTCCTGGATGCCTGCCTGGCCGTCGAGTTCGGCATTGAAGCCTGCTTTCATCATGCGCAAGGCCAGCGGCGAGCGTTCCATCATGGTCTCCGCCCAGTCCACGCACTCGTCTTCGAGCCGGTCGAAGGGCACCACCTTGTTCACCAGTCCCATCCGTTCGGCCTCCCGGGCACTGTATTGGCGACAGAGGAACCATATCTCGCGCGCCTTTTTCTGCCCCACGATACGAGCCAGATAGCTGGCTCCGAAGCCGGCATCGAAGCTCCCCACCTTGGGCCCAGTTTGTCCGAAGACGGCATTCTCACTGGCTATCGTGAGGTCGCAGACCACGTGCAGCACGTGTCCTCCGCCAATGGCATAGCCGTTAACCATGGCAATGACGGGCTTGGGGAGCCTGCGTATCTGCATCTGAACATCGAGTACGTTGAGCCGGGGCACACCATCGGTGCCCACGTAGCCGCCTTTTCCCTTGACGTGCATATCGCCTCCGGAGCAGAAAGCCTTGTCTCCGGCACCCGTGAGGATGACCACCCGGATGTCCGGACACTCGCGGCAGTAGCTGAAAGCCTGGCTCATTTCCCACACGGTGAGGGGGGTGAAGGCGTTGCGATACCGCTCGCGGTTGATGGTTATCTTGGCAATGTGGTTGTAACTCTCGAAGAGTATCTCCTTAAAGTCGAAGCTCTCTATCTTTTCCCATTCTCTTTTCATATTCTTAATGATTGATAGTATTGTTCGTAAATGGCTGCATCGCGGGCGGCGTCGGTGAACACTTCCAGCAGCACTGGCCGCTCTGAACGCCCGCAAGTCAGCGTTTCAAGCTGGCTCTCCAATGCCTCCGCGCTGTGGGCAGCATAGTAGCTGACGTTGTTCTCCATGCAGATGCCCTCGGCGGTGGTATGATGCCGGGCCGCAACAAGCTCATCGCAGGCGGCCGATTGGCGCAACCCGTTGAGTTGATAGAAGATTCCGCCACCGCCGTTGTTGAGCAGCAGGATGCGCAGATTGCCGCGGAGGTTGCGGTTCCAGAGTGCATTCTGGTCGTAGAAGAAGCTCAAGTCGCCCGTCACACAGTACACGTTGCGCTCCGTAACGAGCGAGTAGCCGGCCGCGGCAGACACACTTCCCTCTATTCCATTTACCCCCCGATTGCAGTAAATGTAGTGAGAAGCAAAGATGTTGCCCAGTCTCACGGCGGTACTGTTGGCGTAATGAACCTCGGAAGAAGGGTCTTCGAGCTGCAGCCGGGCCTCCAGCAGTTGCACGGCCAGCATCTGCGAGTAAGGCGGACGATAGCTGTTGCGGTGGTCGATGGCCTGCATCAGCACCGCTTCCCACAAGTTACGAAAGGCGTGCGAGCTGCGGTTGTGGAGCTGCGAGAGCACTTCCGCGGGCCGAGCCTGCACCACTCCGGTAAGGTTCATGAGCACATCGTGCACTGCGCCGCTCTCGTTTATCAGCCAGCATTCCGCCTTACGGGCGCGGCGCAGGAACCTGCGGGCCCGCTTGCTCACCAGCGTATCGCCCACGTAGAGGATGAAATCGGGCAGGAAACGCTCACTCCGAGAGGCCAGGAGCACAGCTTCATCCAGGCAGCAGGCCGTCAGTGAGCCGCCGCTCAGCTGCTCCTGCAACACCACATAGCCCAAGTCGTTCAGCCGGCGGCAAAGAGCAGTCGGCAGCGCGTCGCGCTTCAGTTGCCCTACAACTATCATGGGCCGCTCCGCCTGCTCAAAACGGGCAAGGAGAGAAGCATCTACAGCGGTTGTTGAAGGCGTGTACAGACTAATCAGCCGTTCGCGGGGAAGCTGCGCGGTGGTCATCTCGAACAGCGGCTCCGTAATGGGAACGTTGATGTGAACGGGCCCTCCGCCGCCTTGCCTGCAGGCCATCAGGGCCTCGTTTACCAGCCTGTTGCAGTACCAGTGCTCCTCTTCGTCGCGCGGTTCGGGCAGTGTAACGCTCTTGCTCACAAAGCCGGAGAGGGCTGCAGGCTGCCGGAGCGTCTGCCCGTCGAGCTGGTCAATCCACTGCGGAGGGCGGTCGGCGCTCACAACCACTACCGGCTGATGCTGGTAAAAGGCCTCGGCCACGGCCGGTGCCACGTTGAGCAGCGCCGTGCCGGAGGTGACGCAAACCACTACGGGCTGGCCGGTGGCCTGACAGATGCCCAGCGCCTGGAAGCCCGCCGACCGCTCGTCAGTAACCGGCCAGCATGTAATGGCGGGGCACTCGTTGAGGTTATGAACGATGGGAGCATTCCTGCTGCCCGGGCACACCACCGCATGGCGCACGCCGTGGCTCACGAGCAGTGCCGTGAGAATGTTGACATTATCTTTATTCGAATACATGTTTCATTGTCTGGAGTTTGGCTTCGGTCTCGTTCCACTCGCTCTCCTCGCGGCTTTCAGGCAGCAGTCCGCCGCCTGCATGCAGCACGCAGCGGTGGCCCAACAGCTCCATGCAGCGCAGCGACACGTACAGATGCGTGCCGCCGGGCAGGCCTATGGGGCCGCAGAAGCCGCTGTAATAGCGGCGGTCAAGGCCTTCGTGAGCCAGGATGAACCGGCGGGCGGCGTCCTTGGGAATGCCGCACACGGCCGGCGTGGGGTGCAGGCGGGCCACCACATCGCCCACTCCTACGCCCGGATGCAGGCCGAACGTGAAGTCGGTGCGCAGGTGGCAGAGCCCTGCAGCTGTGGTTGTATAGGGCCCGCGGGCAGAAACATGGAGGCCGAACGTGCGGAGGCGGCGACCGATATAGTCGGAAACGAACTGCTGCTCGGCCCTGTTCTTGGCCGACCATGCCGGCTCCAAGCCCGCAGCCTGGCTGTTTTTCATCGTTCCGGCCAGTGCCATGGTGTGCCAGAGGGTGCCGTCGGCACTCTCTGCCAGTATCTCGGGTGTGGCCATGAGCCACTCTCCGCTGCGGGCGGTGCTCACCAGGGCGATGAACAGATGCGGGTACAGGCGGCACGCCTTGTGGAAGAGAGCCTTGCCATCAGCCGGCTCCGCCAGCCTTATCTCCACGCTCCGCGAGAGCACGAGCTTGCCGAACTTGCCCGCACAGAGCTGCCGGTGGAACGCGGCAAAGGCCGAGGCATAGCCCTCGCGGCCGGCTTCGCCAACGCTGTGGGCCACGGGGCCCGCCGTCTCTGCTGTGCTGCAGGGCCGCTGCTGTACCACATCGGGGCGCAACAACAGCACAGGATGCAGCGCCGACGCAGCGAACGGGGCCATCACGAAGCCCCGGCAGCCGTTTAGCTGTCCGTAGTCATGCAGTTCGAGCGGCTCTCCTTCGGTTTGCTCCACATAGGTGTAAGAGGTGGAATCGGGCAGACGATAGCAGGCAAAAGCACTCATTTCTTGCGCTGACTAATCACGTAGTTGGTTACGTGTACGGTCGATATCAGTTCTCCTTTCCTGTTCCTGATGTCCACCTGCCACTCATGAAGCGTGCGGCCCTTGAACTGCAGCTTGGCGTAGGCCGTCACCACGTCGCCCTCCATGACGGCCTTCAGGTGGCTGCCGCTCACGTTTATGCCCACGCTAATTCTGTCCGGACACAGCGCCATGCTGCCTACACCGGCCACGTTCTCGGCCAATGCCAGCGATGCTCCGCCCGAGAGGAAGCCGAAGGGCTGCCGGTTAAGCCCGTTAACCTTCATGCGCGCCATGAGCGTATCTTCTTCCGGAGTTGACAGGAACTCCATGCCCAGCGTGTTGGAGAGCCCGTCCTGGGTCTTGATGATTTCCTTCTGTTTTTCTATATCCATTGTTCCTTTTACTTTTCATAGGTTCTACACACAAACCTTTGGCAAAGATAGCAAATTGTAAACACACAACCAAATATAACGGTTGCTTTCTCTGCCGGTCCCGGAAGTCACGAGCCGGAGTGGGAAACCATGCCGGCATGTGCCGAATAGCCTGCTGCGGGGGTGCTGAAAACATGCCGAAAAAGTGCTGAAAGATAGGAGCAGGAACTTTTGACACTTGTCGCACGATTGTGTGACACTTGTCGAATGATTGTGCGACAGGTGTCGAAAGTTCCCGAAGCACATCTTTTACACCGTAATTGATGGCTGGTGATTACCCAAGGAGGCAGTAACAGTATTGTAACATATATGTAAACGAATAGTTACACGCGCTTAAAGTTTCTGTAATACGGTTGTTATACCTTTGTCGGCGAAGAAAAAACCATTCCGAATATATGGAAACTATCTATTTAGTTATTGTCGTCTTCCTGCTCTGTTTGGCAGTGTTCGACCTCTTTGTGGGCGTAAGCAACGACGCCGTAAACTTTCTGCAGTCGGCCGTAGGCGCCCGTGTAGGCACCTTCAGGACCATTCTCATCATCGCTTCGTTCGGCGTTCTGGCGGGTGCCGTCATGTCATCGGGCATGATGGACGTGGCCCGCCACGGCATCATGGTACCTCAGAATTACTCGTTCGACGAAGTAATGACCATCTTCATGGCCGTGATGGTGACCGACATCATTGTGCTCGACGTGTTCAACTCGCTCGGCATGCCCACCTCGACCACGGTGTCGCTGGTCTTTGAACTGCTGGGAGCAACCTTTGCCCTGGCAGCTATAAAGCTGATGGGCGGTACCGACCTGGGCCTCGGCGACCTGCTGAATACGGACAAGGCCATGAGTGTAATCATCGCCATCTTCGTTTCCGTGGCCATAGCCTTCGTGTTCGGTACCATCGTGATGTGGCTCACGCGCGTTGTCTTCACGTTCAACTACAAGCACCATTCGCGTTATTCCATCGCCATCTTCGGCGGTATCGCCTTTACGGCGCTGGCTTATTTCATCTTTCTCAAGGGCGTAGGCAACAGCCCCTACATATCAGAAGAGAGCCGCCAGTGGATAGAACAGAACATGCGGACGCTCATCGTGGGCACCTTCGTGGGCTCAACGGTGCTCATGGAGGTTCTCCATCTGCTGCGCGTAAACATCTTCAAGCTCGTTGTACTCATGGGTACCTTCGCGCTGGCCATGGCCTTTGCGGGCAACGACCTGGTGAACTTCATCGGCGTTCCGTTGGCAGGACTGGACAGTTATCAGGACTACATGGCCCACGGTGCCGGCTCCACGCCCACCAGCTTCATGATGACGAGCCTGGCGGAGAGTGCCAAGACGCCGCCCCTCTACCTGCTGCTGGCCGGCATCATCATGATAGTGGCCATGGCAACGTCCAAGAAGGCGCAGCATGTTATCAAGACTTCGGTCGACCTCTCGCGGCAGGATGAGCACACGGAGATGTTCGGCTCCTCGAGAGCAGCAAGGAGTCTGGTGCGTTTCTTTCAGAACATGTCCTCCACGATAGATAGCTACATGCCCGACGGTATCCAGCGCTGGCTCAACTTCAGGTTTAACCGGCGCGGCACGGAACTGAGCGACGGAGCCGCCTTCGACGTGGTGCGGGCCGCCGTTAACCTGGTACTCGCGTCGCTGCTCATCACCATCGGCACCAACTACAAGCTGCCGCTCTCTACCACCTACGTAACTTTCATGGTGGCTATGGGTAGCTCGCTGGCCGACAAAGCTTGGGGACGGGAGAGCGCCGTGTTCAGGGTAACGGGCGTGATAGCCGTTATCGGCGGCTGGTTCATTACGGCCGGCGTGGCTTTCGTGGCCAGTCTGATTGTGTGCCTGGCCATGTACTACGGCGGCATTATCGTGCAGGCAGCCTTCATGATCTTTGTAGTCTACCAGCTCATCAGCTCGAGCCGCAAGTTCAATCGCAGCAAGAAAGACAGCAGCAAGAGCCTCTCGGAACTCATGATGCGCACACACGATGCGGATATAGTATGGGAGCTGCTGCGCAAACACGTGGGCCGCACCCAGAGTTTCATGACGATGTTCACCCTGGAGCAGTACAACCAGATTGTTGACGGCTTCTTTGACGACAGGCCACGCATGCTCCACCACGCGCAGAGGGAACTGAAAAAGCAGAAAGGAGAACTGAAGCAGGACCGCCGGCAGGAACTCATCGCACTGAAGAAAGTGCCCGTTGAGATAGGTATAGAGCGCAACACGTGGTTCCACATCGGCGTCAACGCCGCCACGCAGTACATCTACTGCACGCTCAGAATGCTGGAACCCATTCAGGAACACGTAGAGAACAACTTCAATCCCATACCGCGCAGCCTGAAAGAAGAGTACGAACCCATACGCAGAACCATCAATGACCTGATGAAACAAACCAATGACATGATTTCGACAGGGCGCTTCGAGCATTACCGGGACGTGCTGGCCGACGCCGACTCACTGAAAGACGAGCTGAGCCTTACACGCAAACGGCACATTGACCGCATGCAGCAGACGCGCGGCAACGAGTATCTGCAACTCTCGCTCGTATATCTCAACCTGCTGCAGGAAAGCCAGCAGCTGCTCAGCAACATGCGCCACCAGCTGCGCGGAGCCAAAAAGTTCCTGGAATAAAAAATATAGCAGCATGGCAACAGGGATGAAGCAAATAATTTGTATTTTTGTAGCAGAAAACCAATAAGCTATGAGCGAACCTCACAGAATACTCGTCGTAGACGACGAACAGGATCTTTGCGAGATTCTGAAGTTCAATCTCGAAACCGCCGGTTATCAGGTCGACACAGCCAACTCGGCCGAAGAAGCGCTCACTATGGGCGTGGCAGGCTACGACCTGCTGCTGCTTGACGTGATGATGGGCGGCAAGTCGGGCTTCGACTTGGCACAACAGCTGAAGTCGAACCCTGCCACCGCCGCCATTCCCATCATCTTCCTCACGGCCCGCGACACAGAGAACGACACCGTGCGCGGCTTCAACCTCGGGGCCGACGACTACATAGCCAAGCCTTTCTCCATCCGTGAAATGACGGTGAGGGTGAGGGCCGTGCTCAGGCGGAGTGCCGAGAAAGACGCCGAACAGCCCCATGTACTCAGCTACCAGGGGCTGGAAATGAACCTTGACAAGAAGACTGTGAGCATTGACGGCACCGACATTCCCTTCACGAAGACCGAATTCGAGCTGCTGCAACTGCTGCTCGAAGAGCGTGGCAAGGTGTTTTCGAGGCAGGAACTCATAGACCGCATCTGGCCCAAAGACGTGCTGGTGCTCAACCGCACGGTCGATGTAAACATCACGAGACTAAGGAAGAAGATTGGCCGGTTTGCCAAGTGCATCGTCACTCGGCTGGGATTTGGCTATTACTTTGACGCATGAAGAGGATTCCCGTCGACAAACAGCTCTACCTGAGCGTAATGGCACTGTTCCTGGTGTTTGCGGCCGTCTTCATTGTTTTCCAGCAGAAACGCGAAAAACAATTCAAGATTGACGCACTCAACGCGCGCCTGCAGAACTACAATGACAGGATGCAGGACTGGCTGAGCTACCAGGGACGGCACGACGAGGCCACACTCAACGGCTACGTAAGCCGCCATCGGGCCGACGGTATCAGGGTAACACTCATCGACAAGCATGGAAAAGTGTTCTTCGACAATATCAGGAAGAACTATGCCAGCATTTCCAATCACGCCAACCGCAAAGAAGTTGTCCAGGCCTTGCGGTCAGGAAGGGGCTCGACCGTGGAGCGCAACAGCGCTACCTTGAAGCGCGAATACTTCTACTCGGCAACTTGGTACCCGCAGGAGGGCTTCATCATCAGGAGTGCCCTACCCTACGACAACAACCTCTCCAAATCTCTGCAGGCCGACCAGCACTTTATCTGGTTCGCCGTGGCAGCTTTCATCATCCTCACTTTTATTCTCTACCGCTTCACCAACCGCCTGGGGCGGAACCTGACAAAGCTGCGCAGCTTTGCCTACAAGGCCGATCACAACGAGAGCCTGGACTCGGAAGACCTGGCCGACTTCCCCGACGACGAACTGGGAGAAATAGCCGAACGCATCATCAAGATGTATAAACGGCTGCAATCTACCCGCCAACAGCAGGATATCCTGAAGCGGCAGCTCACCCAGAACATTGCCCACGAGCTGAAAACACCCGTGGCCAGCATACAAGGATACCTGGAAACCATTACCGAGAACCCGCAAATGGACGAGCCTACGAGGGCACAATTCCTGCAAAGATGCTATGCCCAGAGCGAACGACTGACCTCGCTGCTGCGCGATATCTCGACACTGAACCGCATGGACGATGCTCCGGAGATGATGGACTTTGAACAGGTAGACATCGCTGAGACTGTACGCGACATCCAGAAAGAAACGGCTTTGCAATTGGAAAGCCGCAACATGCGCTTCCACAACCTGCTGCCGGCAAGCCTCGTGGTGCAGGGCAACCGCTCGTTACTGTACAGCGTGTTCCGCAATCTGACCGATAACGCCATAGCCTATGCCGGCACCGGCACCGACATCACGCTCACCGCACACGAGCAAAACGGCCTGTGGCAGTTCTCGTTCGCGGACAACGGCGTGGGTGTTCCGGCCGAACACCTGCCCCGACTGTTTGAACGCTTCTACCGTATCGATAAGGGCAGAAGCCGCAAAATGGGCGGAACGGGGCTCGGACTGGCCATTGTGAAGAACGCGGTGCTCATTCACAAGGGCCAGATAAGCGTAAGCAACAATCCCGAAGGCGGACTGCAATTCGTCTTCACCATCCCTACAACAGGAAGAAAAGGCTGACGCCGATGCACGAAATCACAGCTCCGGCAACCACCTTGGGCGTAATGGGCTGGTGAAACATCCACTTGGAAGGCAGCAGAATGATGATGGGCGTCATGGCCATGAGCGTTGACGCGATGCCGGCCGCCGTGTACTGAACGGCCATGAGCGAAAAGGCAACGCCGATGAACGGCCCCGAGAAAACGGCGATGAGCATGGCCAAGAGGCCGCGGCGGTCGTGAACGCTGCGCTTGAGGTCGGCAAATCCGCCCCGTGCCAGCAGCCACAGCGAGAAGCAGAACAGGCCGGCCATGCAGCGAATGGAGTTGGCCGAGAACGGCAGATAGTTGACCACGCGCGGCAGGAGGCCTGCAGGAACATTGGCCGTATAATAATCCAACCCTATCTTACTCAACACCAGGCCCAGCCCCTGACCCAGTCCGGCGCCGATACCGAACATGATTCCCTTGGCCGGCAGCTGCAGGGAGAGGCTCGCCTTGTGGTCTCCGCGCGAGAAAACGCTGATGGCGATGCCCAGTAGCGTTACCGCCATGGCCAGCAGCGAGTGCCAGGAGAGCGTCTGCCCTATCAGCACCCAGGCAAAGAGAGCCGTGAACATGGGCGCCAGCGTCATAAAAAGCTGGCCGTAACGGGAGCCTATCGTGAGGTAACTGTTAAAGAGGCACCAGTCGCCGAAGAAGTAACCCACCACGCCGGAGGCCAGCAGCCACACCCATGCACGCGTGCCGGCGTGCACCGGCAGGAAGTCACCCATGAGCACCCAGCACAGCAGGCACGAGAAAAGCAGTGCCAAGGCCATGCGCCACACGTTCATTACAAACACGCCCAAGTGCTTGCTTCCCACTTCGCTTGCTAAGGCTGCAAGCGTCCAGGAGAAAGCTACGCCGATAGAGATGATTTCGCCCAAGTAATTCATTTTGTGCTGATTGTTTCAAAATCAGCTGCAAAGTTACACAAAACCCGCTACACAGGCAACATTTGCATGGTTTTTCTCGCCGTGCCGCCACCGTCCTCTCGCGGTACCGAAAGGGTGCATCAGGAACTTTCGACAAGTGTCAAATTCATGTTCGACAGGTGTCACACAATCGTGCGACAAGTGTCGAAAGTTCGCGGAGCATATCTTCAAGCCCCCTGTCGACCTCTTGTCGCACCCTCACGGAATGCTTTTTAAAGGCTCATCAACGCGTCCGGGTTGCGTAAAAATTTAAAAACGCAACCGCCATTCAAATAAATTTCGTAACTTTGCATCGTATAGAAAGAAGAATATATATCAGACATGAATGTTTTAGAACTCAGTGAGCAGGAGATTGGGCGCCGCCAGAGTCTCCAAGAACTGCGTGAGATGGGCATCAATCCGTACCCCGCCGCAGCGTTTCCTACCAACGCTTTCTCCACCGATATCAAGCGTGAATTCAAGGAGAACGAGCAAAGAGAAGTGGTGATAGCAGGCCGCATGATGAGCAGACGCATCATGGGCAAGGCCAGCTTTGCCGAGATACAGGACAGCAAAGGACGCATCCAGGTCTACATCACGCGCGATGACATCTGCCCGGGCGATGATAAAGACCTCTACAATAAGGTATTCAAGAAGCTGCTCGACATCGGTGACATCATCGGTATCAAAGGTTTCGTGTTCAAGACACAGACCGGCGAGGTGAGCGTTCACGCGCAGCAGCTCACGTTGTTGAGCAAGAGCATCAAGCCGCTGCCCGTCGTCAAGTACAAGGATGGCGTGGCTTATGACAAGTTCGACGACCCAGAACAGCGCGCAAGGCAGCGCTACGTGGACCTGATAGTGAACGACGGAGTGAAGGAAACGTTCCTGAAACGGGCCACGGTGCTGCGCACCATGCGCAATTTCTTTGACCAGGCAGGCTACACGGAGGTTGAGACGCCCATCCTGCAGAGCATCGCCGGCGGTGCCAGCGCGCGCCCCTTCATCACCCACTTCAATGCACTGAACATCGACATGTACATGCGCATAGCCACCGAACTGTACCTCAAGCGCCTCATCGTGGGCGGCTTCGAGGGCGTGTACGAGATTGGCAAGAACTTCCGCAACGAGGGTATGGACCGCTTCCACAACCCAGAGTTCACGTGCGTGGAGCTCTACGTGCCCTACAAGGACTACAACTGGATGATGGAATTCACCGAGAAGCTGCTCGAAACCATCTGCATCGCCGTGAACGGAACTGACGAGGTGACGATTGGAGACAAAGCTGTGAGCTTCAAGGCTCCCTTCAGGCGCCTCCCTATTCTTGACGCCATCAAGGAGAAAACGGGCTTCGACCTCGACGGAAAGACCGAGGACGAGATACGCCACATTGCCGTTGACGAACTCAAGATGGAAACCATTGACGAGAGCTTCGGCAAGGGCAAGCTCATAGACGAGATTTTCGGAGAGTTCTGCGAGGGCACTTTCATCCAGCCCACGTTCATCATCGACTATCCCGTAGAGATGAGTCCGCTCACCAAGATGCACCGCTCAAAGCCCGGACTCACCGAGCGCTTCGAGCTCATGGTTAACGGTAAGGAGCTGGCCAACGCCTATTCGGAGCTCAACGACCCCATCGACCAGGAGCAGCGTTTTGTGGATCAGATGAAGTTGGCGGCAAAAGGAGACGACGAGGCCATGATTATCGACTACGACTTCCTGCGCTCGTTGCAGTACGGCATGCCGCCTACATCGGGCATCGGCATCGGTATCGACCGCCTCGTCATGCTCATGACAGGCAAGGAGAACATACAGGAAATCATGCTCTTCCCACAGCTCAAGCCCGAAGCCAAGATGCCGCAGAGCAGCATCAGGGAGTGGGCAGAGCTCGGTGTGGCCGAAGACGAGGTGTACGTTCTGCGCAAGGCAGGCTTCAACCTCATATCCGACATCAAGGCGGAGAAAGCCCAGGGGCTGCAACAGAAGCTCGGCGAGATACACAAGAAGTACAAGTTGGAGTTCGAGAAGCCCGGCGTGGAGGAGATTCAGAGCTGGATTGACAAGGCCAACGCATAGCACGCAGGGCCCCGGACGGCTGAAGGAGGTGTGAAGATGTACAACATCGGCAAGACAGCAATCATAGGCAGCGGCAGCTGGGCAACAGCTATAGCCAAGATAGTGGTGCAACACCAGCACCACATAGGCTGGTACATGCGACGTGAGGACCGCATAACAGACTTCCTGCGGCTGGGCCACAACCCGGCTTACCTTACGGGTGTGCACTTCGATACCGGCGAGATTTTCTTCTCACCGGATATCAACAAGATAGCCGAAGCCTACGACACGCTGATTTTCGTGACGCCTTCGCCCTATCTCAAGAGCCACCTCAAGAAGCTCAAGGTAAGGCTGCGAGACAAGTTTATCGTAACAGCCATCAAGGGAATTGTGCCCGATGAGAACCTGGTTTGCTCCGAGTACTTCCACGAAGTGTACCATGTGCCCTACGAGAACCTGGCCTGCATCGGCGGCCCCTCGCATGCCGAGGAAGTTGCACTCGAGCGGCTGAGCTACCTGACCATAGGCTGCAAGGACACGGAAAAGGCCCGCGCCTTTACCGAGACACTGGCTTCAGAGTACATCAAGACCAAGATTTCGGCCGATGTTGTGGGCATCGAGTACGCTTCGGTACTGAAGAACGTGTACGCCATAGCGGCCGGCATCTGCTCCGGACTGAAGTACGGCGACAACTTCCAGGCCGTGCTGATGGCCAATGCCGTACAGGAAATGAGCCGGTTCCTTACCGCCATCCACCCCATAGCACGCAACGTGTACGACAGCGTCTACCTTGGCGACCTGCTTGTAACGGGCTATTCCAACTTCAGTCGTAACCGCACGTTCGGCACCATGATAGGAAGAGGCTACTCGGTAAAGAGCGCCCAGATGGAAATGCAGATGATAGCAGAGGGCTACTACGGCACTAAGTGCATGAGAGAGATAAACAGTCACCTGCACATCAACATGCCTATACTCGATGCCATGTACAATATACTCTACGAAAGCATCACCCCCCAGATTGAAATTAAATTATTAACAGATTCATTTAGATAAGCAATGAAAAGTATTTCACTTGACATCACTAAGGCTGCACAGTTCCTCGGAGCCGGTGCAGTAGAGGCTCTGGAGCCTCAGGTTCAGGCTGCGCAGGAAGCTCTTGAGAACGGAACATGCGCCGGTAACGATTTTCTGGGATGGCTGCACCTGCCGTCTTCCGTCACACCTGCATTCCTCGACGAGGTTCAGGCCTGTGCCGACACGCTGCGCCGGCAGTGCGACGTGGTGGTTGTAGCCGGCATCGGCGGCAGCTACCTCGGTGCACGCGCCGTCATCGAGGCTCTGGGCAACAGCTTCGCCTGGCTCATCCAGGACAAGAAGAACCCTGTTATCGTCTTCGCCGGCAACAACATCGGCGAGGATTACCTGGCCGAGCTGACCGATTATCTGAAAGATAAAAGGTTCGGAGTCATCAACATTTCCAAGTCCGGTACTACCACCGAGACCGCCCTCACCTTCCGTTTGCTGAAGAAACAGTGCGAAGCCCAGCGCGGCAAAGCAGAGGCCAAGGACGTAATAGTGGCCGTAACGGATGCCCGCAAGGGTGCTGCCCGCGCCGCTGCTGATAAGGAAGGATACAAGACTTTCATCATTCCCGACAACGTGGGAGGCCGCTTCTCCGTGCTCACTCCCGTGGGTCTGCTGCCTATAGCCTGCGCAGGGTTCGACATCAAGGCCCTGGTTCAGGGTGCTGCCGACATGGAGCAGGCCACCGGGGTAGATGTTCCCTTCGCCCGGAACCTGGCCGCACAGTACGCTGCCGTGCGTCAGGGACTGTACACGCAGGCCGGAAAGAAGATTGAAATCATAGCCAACTTCCAGCCCAAGCTGCACTTCATAGCCGAATGGTGGAAACAACTGTACGGAGAAAGTGAGGGCAAGGAGCACAAAGGAATATTCCCCGCAGCCTGCGACTTCACAACAGACCTGCACTCGATGGGCCAGTGGATACAGGACGGAGAGCGCTCTATCTTCGAAACAGTGATAAGTGTAGAGACCCCGGAACGCGAACTCGACTTCCCTGCTGATGAGGAGAACCTCGACGGCTTGAACTTCCTGGCCGGCAAGAGGGTGGACGACGTGAACAAGATGGCAGAGCTCGGAACCCGTCTGGCACATGTTGACGGCGGCGTGCCCAATATCCGCATCAGCGTTCCTCGCCTCAACGAATACTACATCGGACAGCTGATTTACTTCTTCGAGAAGGCCTGCGGCATCAGCGGACTGGTGGAGAAAGTGAACCCCTTCAACCAACCGGGCGTGGAGGCTTATAAGAAGAACATGTTTGCACTGCTCGACAAGCCGGGCTACGAGGCCGACAGCAAGGCCATCAAGGAGCGCCTCGCCAACGAACAATGACGCCGATGAACCCGTGTACCGTCATCGCGAAGGCTGCAGGGGCAATGAACCATCAAGTGGGTGCGACAGCAATCGCACCCACTCTTTAGTTATTTTTATGGATTATCACATTCAAGAAGCAATCCGGAAGTACAACACCAGGCTGACCGAAAGCCACCGGCAGGGGGCTGTCTTCACGCCTCGGTGCGTGCTGTTCGATATGGACGGCGTGCTCTACGACTCCATGCCGAACCACGCCATAGCCTGGCAACGGTCCATGGCGGAGTTCGGCATCCGCATGGAGGCTGCCGATGCCTACGCCACAGAGGGCATGAAAGGCGTTGACACCATCCGTATTCTGGCCCGCCGGCAGCTCGGCAAGGAGCTTACAGAGGCCGAAGCGCAAGCCATGTACGACGAGAAGACGCGTCTCTTCCATGAGATGCCCACGGCGCCTGTATTCGATGGCGTCATTGATATCATGCAGCGCATCCGCAAAGCGGGTATGCAGATAGGCATCGTGACAGGTTCGGGACAGCGGCCGCTCATCAAACGGCTGATGGACGACTTCGGTTCATTCATCGTCGAGGGGCATATCGTGACGGCCTACAACGTAGATCACGGCAAGCCCGCACCCGACCCATACCTCAAGGGGCTGCAGTTTGCAGGCAATCTGAAACCCTGGGAGGGCATTGTCATTGAGAACGCACCGCTCGGAGTGCGTGCCGGAAAGGCCGCGGGCTGCTTCACCATAGCCGTTAACAGCGGTCCACTGACTGACGAGACGTTGCTCCGCGAGGGCGCCGACATCGTTCTGCCCACCATGCGCAGCCTCTGTAATCTCTGGCAATCGCTCTTAAAGGAGAGCCTGAACGAATAAGGTTTTTTTATGATAAAAAATGATAAAGGGCCTCACTGCGTATCAATTAGAACTTTATCTTTGCAACAAAAAGCCATGCAAAGACTGCTACTCTGTCTTTTCTTCACGGTATCGGCACTTTCGCTGCATGCCCAACGGAGCATTGTTGTCTACAATCTGGATACCAAAACGCCACTACGGGGTGTCAGGATATGGACCAACACGAACCATACCGACACCACCAACTACCTTGGCAGGTGCTCGCTGCCCGAGCAGTTTGACACCCTCGTGGTGAGCAAGCCCGGCTTCCTGGCCGCCCGACTGCCCCGCAAACTCGTCACGGACTCCATCCCCCTGCTGCCCAATGCCCACCGATTGGGCGAGGTGGTGGTATATGGAAGCGACCTGTCCAAACGACTGAACGAGAGCGTAAACCAATGGACGAAAGCTGCGGCCACATCAGTACCGCAGCCGAGTGGCTACAGTTTCGACTTCTTCAGCCTCTTCGACGGCAGCGCGCGCAGGCATGCACGGCAGCGAAAGGAACTGGAGAAGGCTTTTAAAAAGATGGACACATACGATGAAGAACCCATTATCAACGCCTACAAGAAGACCCAAGAGGAGCTGAAACGGCAAAAGGAAGCAGCCGGAAGCGGGCAGAAATAACCGCTGCACCCATGCAGCGCCCGCCCGCAACGATGCTTTTACGCTCCCGATAGTACCTCTTTAATATATCCATTGCACAGACAACACCCCATTACCCGCAACATGAAAGCTCTGATAATATACCTTGCAGCCGTCAACCTGTTTACCTTCGCCCTTTACGGCATCGACAAGCTGAAAGCCAAACGGCATGCTTGGCGCGTGCCCGAAGCCACCTTGCTGGGCCTTGCTGCTGTCGGAGGCTCAGCCGGTGCACTGCTTGCCATGCGCACGTTCCACCACAAAACGCGCCATCTCAAGTTCAAGTACGGCGTTCCCACCATCCTTTCACTCCAACTGCTTGTAGCGTATTTCCTTATTTTAGGCAGAAGTTAAAGTAGGTAAAGAAGTTATCGCTCACTCCGTTCGCTAAGAAGTTGAAGCCAAAAGTCTGTTAAAACAAAGTGACGAACATACGGCCTTTAACTTCTTAACTTCCTTATCTACTTTAACTTCTATATCACTTCAAACAGCCATCCTCACCTAAACCACCACTGCCGTGCCCGAACAGGTGACCATAATCATAGAGTTTCCCTGCCCGATAGTTTCGTAATCGATGTCGATACCCACAATGGCATTGGCGCCCAAAGCGGCAGCCCGTTCTCCCATTTCGGCCATGGCAGTCTCTTTGGCCTCACGAAGTACCTTCTCGTAGCTGTTGCTTCGGCCGCCGATAACGTCGCGGATGCCGGCCAAGAAGTCTTTGAAAAAGTTGGCACCGATAATGGTTTCGCCCGTCACCACGCCCTTGTATTCGCGTATGGGCTGGCCTTCGAGTTGTGGAGTTGTAGAATAAATCATAGTTCCAAGATATTAGTAAATGAATAAAAGTGCTACAAATTTAAGGTAAAAAATCGACTTCGGACGCATGAGCAACGGTAAATCTGCATTTTTTTCATTAATTTTACCACCATTGTTTCACCCACTTCACGAACAGATATACATGCCAACAGAAGATTACACCGACCGGGCGATACGCTTCATGGAACAGCTCGACAAGCTACGCCACCAGCTTTCGACCGCGCAGGAACAGCAACGGCTCCTCTTAAGTAGGATGATTGAACTCAAGAACAACCACCAAACCGACCTGCCGGAGTACGAAGAACTGAGCCAACGCAGCAAGAACCTGCAAGCCATGATAGACAAATGGCGCCCCATTTACCTGGAGCGCCTGCAAATAATCAAAGACATCAAGGCCTCGCACCGTTAGACCGTAATCTCTGCCGAGCCGTAACAGCGATGGTGATGCTCGTCGTAGACGACGCAGAACTGCCCCGGAGCCACGCCGTGTATCTTGTCGGCCGAGTGCACAAGGGCCTCCGTCGCACCCAGCTCCAGATATCCGGGGTGGAATTCTGGCGTGTGCCGTATCTTGAAAGTAATGGGAATCCAGCCCTGCTGCACCCCTTCCGCACTTGCCGAAGGGTGGAGAGAGCCGGCAACCTGCTGCGGTGCAGCCGTAAGCCAGTGCAGGTCGTGTATCCTGAAATCCTTTTTATACGCTGTTTCAGGGTCGTAGCCGTGGCTCACGTAGAGCACGTTGGCCGCCACGTCCTTCTTCACCACGAACCACGGGCCGCCTCCCAGGCCCAGCCCCTTGCGCTGACCGATGGTGTGGAACCACAGTCCGCGGTGCTCTCCTATCTTCTTTCCGGTCTCCAGTTCGATAATGTCGCCCGTCTGTTCGCCCACATATCGGCGCAGATACTCATTGTAGTCAATCTGTCCGAGGAAGCAGATACCCTGGCTGTCCTTACGCTTCGCGTTCACCAGATGCTCGCTCTCGGCTATTGCACGCACCTCTTCCTTCATCATGTGACCGATGGGAAAGAGCGCCTTGCGCAGCTGCCAATCGTAAATCTGGGCCAGAAAGTCGGTCTGGTCCTTCACGGGGTCGGGGCTGGTGGTAAGCCATTTGCGCCCTTCCAGCCACTCCGTCTGGGCATAGTGGCCCGTAGCAATGAGGTCGTAGGCATGCCCCATCTTCTCGTCAAAGGCTCCGAACTTAATCAATCGGTTGCACATCACGTCGGGATTGGGCGTAAAACCGGCCTTCACCTTGTCCATAGTGTACTTTGTTACTTGCCCCCAATACTCCTTGTGACAGTCAACAACCTGCAGCTTGCAGCCGTATTTGGCCGCAACAGCCGTGGCCATCTCCAGGTCTTCTTCGCTGGAGCAGTCCCACTTCTCCTCTTCCTCGGGGCCAATCTTGATATAGAAGCAGTCGGGATGAAGCCCTAAACGGGCCAGCTCGTACACCACCACACTGCTGTCTACGCCGCCCGAGAGCAGCACAGCTATCCTTTTGTCTTTCAGTTCGTTCACATTCATGGTGCAAAGGTACGCAATTAATCCGATGTATGCAAAACTATCCTAAAACATCGGGCGCCTGATGGCCTGCCCGAAATCTTTGTGTAACTTAGCCGACAAAACGGAAACAAACGCATGGAAAAGGAAACCGAGAACATTATACGCGAGCTGGAAGCGCTCGCCACGGACGAGAAGAAGCGCATGCTGCCGCGGTTTTTCAAGACCGGCAAGGGCCAGTACGGCGAAGGTGACAGGTTTATAGGCGTTACGGTGCCGCTTGTACGCACCGTTGCCAAGACGCACAAAGACGCCACCGGGCAGGTGCTGGACGAGCTGATGGCCTCGCCCTGGCACGAAGCACGCCTCTGCGCACTGCTCATTCTGGTGCTGCAATGCCACCGGGCGAGCACCGAACGGCGCCATGAAATACTGCAATTCTACCTCAACCACACAGCTCGCATCAACAACTGGGACTTGGTCGACCTCTCCGCACCTACCATCGTAGGCGAATACTTGGTGGACCGGGAACGCTCGCTCCTGTACCGTTTGGCCCAGAGCAGCCTGCTGTGGGAGCAGCGCATAGCCGTAGTAAGCACCATGACGCTGATACGGAAGGGGCAGCTCGACGACACCTACAAGCTGGCCACGCTGCTGATGAGCCATCCCCACGACCTGATGCAGAAGGCAACGGGCTGGATGTTGCGCGAAGCAGGCAAGCGCGACAGCCGCCGTTTGTTTGCTTTCGTAGACGACAACCGCCTCACCATGCCGCGCACCATGCTGCGTTACGCCATCGAGAAGTTCCCGCCAGAGGAACGGAAGTACCTCATGCGCAGGTAGGGACGGTGCGGGTAGGCTCCCCTTTTGTCATCCCCTCCTCCGCCTCCCCTTTCCAAGGGGAGGATACCAGTTTACCTTTTCGCCAATCAGTGCTTGCTCTTTCCTTTTAATATATAAGCCTGCAACAGCAGAAAAGTAGGCTTCCTGCTGGCTTGCTGTTGGTTTTTAAAGACAAAGTAACAAAGTATTTTTCCTGCTGGAGAAAACATGCAGCTGTGGTTCCTCCCCTTAGAAAGGGGAGGTTAGGAGGGGATGATTTAAGCTGATGGTTTGCTATCGTCTGCTGCATGGTCATCCCCTCCTCCGCCTCCCCTTTCCAAGGGGAGGATACCAGTTTGCCTTTTCGCCAATCATTGCTTGCTCTTTCCTTTTAATATATAAACCTGCAACAGATGAAAAGTAGGCTTCCTGCTGGGTTGCTGCTTGTTTTTAAAGACAAAGTAACAAAATATTTTTCCTGCCGGAGAAAACATGCAGCTGTGGTTCCTCCCCTTAGAAAGGGGAGGTTAGGAGGGGATGATTTAAGCTGATGGTTTGCTACCGTCTGCTGCGGGATCATCCCCTCCTCCGCCTCCCCTTTCCAAGGGGAGGATACCAGTTTGTCTTTTCGCCAATCATTGCTTGCTCTTTCCTTTTAATATATAAGCCCGCAGCAGATATAAAATTACCCTGTTACTCTGTCTTTCAAAACAAGCTGCAACCCAGCAGGAAACCTGCAACAGCAGAAAAATTACTCTGTTACTCTGTCTTTCAAAACAAGCAACAACCCAGCAGGAAACCTGCAGCAGATGAAAAATTACTCTGTTACTCTGTCTTTCAAAACAAGCAACAACCCAGCAGGAAACCCGCAGCAGATGAAAAATTACCCTGTTACGCTGTCTTAAAAAGCAATCAAAAAGCCAAGCTATAAGATATTGGAAATCAACAGGTTACAAACAGCGTTGTAAAAGGTGCCTTTCAAGGGGCTTGAAAGGCATCTCCAAGCGGCTTGGAGGTATCATTCAGGCGCCCGATTGATGGCATATTAAAATCCCGGTCGGTTGCAGCGCGATGAAGAAACACCAAAAGAAGCATCGTTGCCGGTGAGTTAAAAAGATATAAAAACAACGTATCAAGCGTACAACTAACCAAAAGTTGTGATATATTTGCAATATCATTTTGATATCATTAACCATCAACTGTTCAACCATCAAACAACAACCATTATGGAAAATCAGGAATTCACCTTCAAAGGAGCTACCGTTAACGGCTTTCTGGCCTTTGCTATTATCCTCCTCATCCTTGCAGAAGGCGCCGTTCTCACTGGCTATGGGGCCGAATACGAGAATGTAGCAAAGTTGGTGGCGGGCGTTCTGCTGCTTCTCGTGGGGCTCTTCTGCCTCAAAGGCTTCATCCGTCAGGAGCCCAACGAAGCCCGCGTCATGCTCTTCTTCGGCAAGTACCGGGGCACCTTCAAGCGCGTGGGCTTTACGTGGGTGAACCCTCTCATTACGCCCAAAAAGCTCTCGCTGCGCGCCCGCAACCTCGATGGCGAGCCCATCAAGGTGAACGACAAGCAGGGCAACCCAGTGATGATAGGCCTCGTACTGGTGTGGAAACTCAAGGATACGTACAAGGCCATGTTCGAGATTGACGCCCAGACGATGGCTCATGGCGCCGCTGCCGTGGGGCAGGACGTGAGCAGCATCATGCGTGCTTTTGAGAACTTTGTCAAGATACAGAGTGATGCAGCCCTCAGACAGGTGGCCGGACAGTACGCCTACGACAACACCGACAGCGACGACGAGATAACTCTGCGCAGCGGAAGCGATGAGGTAAACAGCGAACTGGAGACCAAACTGGACGAAAGACTGGCCATGGCGGGCATCGAAATAGTAGAAGCACGCGTCAACTACCTGGCCTACGCGCCCGAGATAGCTGCCGTAATGCTGCGCCGCCAGCAGGCCGACGCCATCATAGCAGCCCGAGAGAAGATAGTGGAAGGTGCCGTGGGGATGGTGAAGATGGCGCTCGACAAGCTCGCAAAGGACGAAGTAGTGGAGCTGGACGACGACAAGAAGGCCGCCATGGTGAGCAACCTGATGGTTGTGTTGTGCGGAGACGACACGGCGCAGCCGGTAGTCAACACGGGCACGCTGAACATGTAGCAACGCCGGCAGCACCCGGAAGGAGAAAGGACACAAACAAATTATGGCCGAAGAAAAAAGGAACAAGAACAAATCTTTTATTCTGCGTGTCGATGCCGACACAATGAATGCCATCGAGAAATGGGCTGCCGACGAGTTTCGCAGCACCAACGGACAGCTGCAGTGGATTATTGCAGAAGCACTGCGCAAGAGCGGCAGGCTGCCCAAAAAGAAGAAACACGCCGGCAGCAGCACAGGTCACGGCCCGGAGGAGTAGGCCTTTGCGGGCGCTGCATAATAGCGACACTCGGGCTGCAACTGTACTGCACACGAATAACTGCAACCTTCCGGCTGCCAAAAAACAAAGATGGGAGTAAGCCAAATAGCAGCTTACTCCCATTTGTATTTGCGGTCTATGTGGCGGTTCAGACTCTTGCCGCGCGTCAGCCTGCCGCGCTCGTCGTACTCGGTCTGGTAACTCTCGAAGAGTAATCGGCTGTAGGAGAGCTGGTAGGCCGCGCCAACGGGCAGCTCGCCAAAGTAGCCCAGGGCCATGAAAGGTATGAGGTCGCGCCGCCCCCACTGCCACGACAGCAGTTCGATGAAGCCCATCTGGGTGGCGGGAGCCATGCTGTCGTAGCGCACATGGGCAGAAACTTGGCTGCCGTCGGGCGCCAGCGACTTGATGGCCGTTACCTTGTCCATCTCCCACTCCCACTCTTCGCCGTTGCCGATGCGCAGCAAATGGCGCCCGCCATCGTATACGAAGCCTGTTGAACGGCCCGTGCGGAGTTCCGTGCGGCTCACGATAAGCCCGTTGTTAAGTTTGTATTCCACCGTTCCCACTGCCCCCTCGCGTACCCGGAACGACGAATCGGTGTAATGATAGCGGCGGAAATAGCTCTTGCCGTACAGCTTCGTCACCGTGTAAGCCGGCCTTCCGCGGGCGTCAAGGTAAAAGCGCATGGTGTCGCAGCTGCTCTCGTGGTCGTCTTCTGTCATGGTGAGCAGCAGCTGCAGGTGCGAGACATCGGCCGAATCATGGCCTGAAGCAGCCTCGGCATCATACAGGATGTTGTCCAGAGGGCTGCGCGGAACCTGCCGCTCATGGCAGGCCGTGCACACGAAGAGGGCGGAGAGAAGCAGAAGGGGCCATGACTGTTTCATGCGCAGCAGGTGGTTAGTAGGCTTCGCGGTACTTACTGCCGTCCTTGTCATCGAGCATACTGAGGTAACTTTGGTACCTGCTTGCGGCTATGTAATGGTCTTCCACGGCCTGGAGGACTGCACAGCCGGGCTCGTGTGTATGGGTGCAGTTCGAGAAACGGCACTTCTTGGAGAACTCGAAGATTTCTCGAAAGTAGCTGGTTATCTCCTCCGGCTCCATATCGAACGTGCCGAAGCCTTTTATTCCGGGCGTATCAATCACGTAGCCGCCGCCCGGCAGGGCTATCATCTCGCTGAAGGTGGTGGTGTGCATGCCCGTGTCGTGGGCGTCGGATATTTCCTGCGTGCGCAGGTTAAGGCCGGGTACGAGGCGGTTAATCAACGTAGACTTGCCCACGCCGCTGTTTCCGCTGAGCAAGGTTACGCGGTTGTGCAGCAGCGGAAGCAGCGAGTCGACTCCCTGACCCGTCTCGGCAACAATCTCATGGCACGCATATCCCACCGTTTCATAGAGGTTCACCATCATCGCCTGGTAGCGTTTCTCGTCCGGATCCAGCAGGTCGGTCTTGTTGAAAAGCAGGGTCACGGGCACGCTATATGCCTCGGCAGAAGCCAGGAAGCGGTCGATGAAGGTGGTGGAGGTTTGCGGATGGGCCACCGTTACGAGCAGGAAGGCGCTGTCTACATTGGCAGCAAGGATGTGGCTCTGCTTGGAGAGGTTCTGCGACTTGCGTATAATGTAGTTGCGCCGCTCATCGATGGCGGTGATGAACGCCGTGCCCTCCGGGTTGACAGCTATCTCCACGCCGTCGCCAACGGCAACGGGATTGGTTGAGCGGATGCCCTTCAGCCGGAAGTTTCCTTTGATTTTGCTTTCCACAACCGGCCCTTCGTCGGTCTTGACCGTGTACCAGCTGCCTGTATTCTTGATGACTAATCCGTGCATTAAGATAAAAGTAACATAAAATAAGGATAAAAGCAGGGAAACACAAAAGGGTAAAAAGGCAGGTTGGATGCACGCAGTCAGGCTGCGCCATCTGCCCTTTGCCTTTTTACCCTTTTGCTTTCAAGCCTGCTATACGGTCATGATTTCCTTCTGCTTGGCGGCCAGCAGCTCGTCCACACGCTTGATGAAGCGGTCGTGAACCTTCTGCAAGTCGGCCTCGGCGTCCTTCTCGTTGTCTTCCGAAAGGCCGTCCTTGATGGCTTTCTTCAGTTTTTCCTTGTAGTCGGCGCGGGCGTTCCGTATCTCCACTTTGGCCTTCTCGCCTATCTTGTTGCACTGCTTGACCAGCTCCTTGCGGCGTTCCTCGGTGGGTTGAGGTAAGCGGAGGATAACCATCTCGCCGTTGTTCTCGGGCGTGATGCCTACATCGCTGTCCATAATACCTTTCTCTATGTCCTTGATAGTCTTACGATCCCAAGGGCGGATGGTGATGGTGCGGGCGTCGGGAACAGACAAGTTGGCCACCTGGTTGAGCGGCATCATCTGTCCGTAGCTGCTCACCTTCACACTGTCCAGTATGGCTACATTGGCACGACCGGCGCGGATGCGGGCCAGTTCTTCCTCTAAATAAGCCGCTGCTTTCTTCATTCGAGCCTCGGCATCACCCAAAGTTTGTTTAACGTCTAACATATTTATGAATGTATTAAGTTTTCAATGATACAAAAATAGGTATTAATTCGCAATTCCACAAGCATTTACCGGTTTTTTTAAATGCAGCACCCGAGAATGGGCTTCCATGCCGTCAAGGCCGCACAATATGCGGCACGCAATCGCTGATGAGCACCAGCAGGGCCTCTGTGCGCGCCTGGGTAGCGGTAAGGCGCAGGCAAACAACGCAGGCACGGGTGTTCAGCGGGCGCGTCTGGTCGAAGATGAAGTTGCCTATTCCGTAGTAGATGATGCGCCCGCGGTAGTTCTCCGACGGCTGCAGTGTGTGCGTGTGATGGCCCACGATGAGGTCGGCGCCAGCGTCGATGAGTGCATGCGCCACCATGCGTTGATGCGGAATGACCTCCGTGTGGTGCTCCCAGCCCCAGTGAGGCATCACGATGATGTAGCTGTCAGGGTAGCTTCTGCGCAGTGAAGCCACGCGGGCAGCGAGGCTGTCGGCACTCTCCTGCGCTACACAAGGGCTGCCCGGAAGGTATGCAAAGTTCTCTAACGTCATGCCGAGGGTAGCCAGCAGAAACACTTTTCGCGGCTTCTCGGCCAGCAGAACCGGCTTCACGGCCTCCTGCAGGTTGCTTCCGGCGCCCACGGGAGTCATTCCCGCCGCCCGGATGTTGCGCTGCGTGTCCATCAGTCCTGCCCTTCCTTGGTCTATACTGTGGTTGTTGGCCAGTCCGAGGTGCGTAAACCCGTGCCTCCGGAGTGCCTGGAGCCACTGCGGTTCGGCCCGGAAGATGAAGCGTTTGTACACCGGCTGCCGGATAACTGTTGCCGGACATTCGAGGTTACCCACAACAACTTCGCTACTGCTGAACAGTTTCTCAACGCCCGGAGTGAACAAGGCATCAACTCCCCTGTGCTCAATGAAGCGCCTCACGCCGCGATCCAGCAGCACATCTCCTGTGAAGACAACCCGCAGCGTGTCGTCTCCGCCGCGTGCCACGGTCGTAACCATGCACAGCAACAGCAGCAAGGCAGCACGCCGAAGCCATTTGTCAGAAAGCAGAGCGGTCAGCATCCGGTACTGTAAAACACCTCTTCGTTGGTGGTGGGCATGGCTTCTGCCGGAGCCGTAACATCTTTCATCCAGGCCGGAGTGCCCGTTTCGGGAGCCTCCTTCACCTGCTTCTGCCATTCCTCATCCGTGAGGCGAGGCTCACCAAGCGACTTGCCGAACTCGCGATACGACAGCACGCCGCCGCGCATCAGGTACAGATAGCCGCCCACGGGCACCACAACATAGATTTCATAGGCCGGTCCCGTGGCTTCGTAAAGTATGCGTTTCCGGTTCTCCGGTACATTGTCGCCGTTGGCGGTGAACACATCGGCCACCACTGCCACATGTTTGTCGGCGCTCTGAACGTCGTTCCAGTCCATGAGAAACTGGTCTTCGTTGCGCACAAGGTCGAGCGTGATGTACTCTATCTGCGACCCCATGATGCGGATGGAGGCATATTCCTCCGCCGTAGGTTCGATGCCCTGCAGCTCCTTTTGCGACATGCTGAGGCAGAACTTCAGCTGTTCACGGATGGCGGTGGTGGTGCGCAGCACTTTCTCAGTTGTGAGTCCGTAGCGCTGAAAGGCTGCTGCAGTGGAATCAACAAGCCCCATCGCCGCCTTCCAGAATGCCACATTGGGCTCCACATAGCCCTTTACCACGGGCGGTTCGGGACCTCCGCCGCCACATTCGGCCGCTGCCGGTTGCTTAGCATACAAGATGGCGTCGTGCTTCAGTTCAGCCCACGAGGCCAGCATGGCGTTCAGATTCTTCTTTCCCCACTGCTCTCTGCGCATGAAGAAAGGATAATCGGGCCGGCTGTTGTTCATCTCCGCCAGCGTCTTCAGCCAGCGGTTGGCGATGGTCGACTGCCAGTCGGTGCGCCGGGCCACACGGGCAGCCTTGTCGAGAGCCACGGCGAGCGAGTCCCACTGTTCGGTTGAGTCGTTCAGAAGGATATCCCGCGCCAGGCCAACACCCATTGCCGCAGCCACGTCAAGCCCCTTGGGACAGGGCCGGAGTGACGGTCGGGAGTGCGTGTCGATGGTTTGCAGCAGCATTTCAGCATCGGGTTGATAGCGCTGGGGCATGAAGTTGACCTTGTAGCGACTGGTATGGACAAAGGCCGGAACGATATGCGTCTGCCTCCGGGCTATCTCCTCCACCTGCCGGCGCAGGCGTTTCATGGCCTTGGTGTTGGTAACCGGCTTGCCCATAGGGCGCCAGGCATCGGCCACCTGCAGAATGGTAACATTGTCGGGGGCGCCCATGAGCAGCGTCAGCGGTTCCTCCAGCCGGCGATAGGTGGCTGTGGTGGCCGTATCGGCAGTAACGGCCTCGGCCAGCAGAGCTGCCCGCCGCAGCTGTTCGGGATGGTCGGTGCCCAGCGGAACCGACTGCAGCCACATCATTGCACGGAAGTAGCGGCCGGCCGTCTCGCTGCGTGTATAGTGCCCGCGGGGGCGGAACAAGCTGTAGGCAAACGGCACATTGGCGGGCGAATAATCGGGCCCGAGGAAGCGGGAGTACGCATCTTCCGCCGCCTCCACGTGCTGCAGCTCTTCCTCAACCATAGGTTTACAGGCGCCGGATACGGCCGGCAGCGTGTCCGTAAGCAGCTTCAGCGCCACCGCCATGTAGGCCCGGCACCACTCGGCATCGTCGGCCGCCTGGCCGAAGCTGCCCTCTGAGAAGTGCGCATATACCTTCCGGCAGAGCACTGTTGCCACCGAGTCGAGCCGCTGCTCCTCCACATCGCGCAAAACGGCATCGAAGTAAAAGTGGAAAAGCTGCAGGAAGAGGTCGGTAGTGACAAAGTTGGGAAACATGCCGTAGTCATTCTTCTCGTACACATGGAACAGTTGGTTGTGCCGGGCGGGAACGACGGCAAACCCGTCTTTGGCCAGATGCGACAGGAGAGCAGGCTGGATGGTGTCGAGCTGGAACGTGTTGACGAGATTGTCTACACGAACCTGCGAGCTGTCGGCCGAGAAATTAGCCTTCAGCAGCTCCTCTTCGCGCGCCTTGAGTCTCTTGATAAAGGCCTGTTCGGCAGCCGAATAACGGTAACGGGGTTTGAAACCAGCGGCCTGCCGAGCCTGTTTCCATTGCTCTTCGGTGGCCCCATTCTGATCTACTCCCATCTTGATGAACTGCTGCTCATAAGCTCTCATCTCCAACTCCTCGTCTTTGGCCCACTTGCCGTACAGGGTATCGGGGTACCAGGACGTTGCGCTGTAGATTGCCCGTAAGGTGGCGTCCTCAAAAGGATAACCCTGACGGGCTGCGAAGGCATTGCGCAGCACGCGCAACTCGCTGATGCTGAGCTTCGAGATATCCATCCCGAGGTCTACGTTGCGGTTCAGTTGCTCCACGTCAATGTGCCCCTTGCCGGGCAGGACGACGTGTTTGGACTGCGACCAGACTGCCAGCGGCAGGAGCAGGGCTAACAAAAAGACGATTGTTTTTTTATTCATGGTCACTTGTTTGAATGTTTTTCGTCGAGCAGATGACAGGCTTCGGCCAGCGTGACGTCCTGCGCCACGAAGCGCAGAAACGAGAGTCCGAAGTCGTCCCAGCCATATTCGGCCACCATGTAGCGGCCGTTGGCAGTGGCTTCTACGCTGCGCACGCACGTGCCGGTCCACCTGAAGTCCTGCAAGAGGCCGCCTAACTTGGAGCCGAGCCACATGGGGCGCACGTGTCCACGCACCTGTTTGAAGATGAAGAGGCGCCTGCCGCGGCTGTGGAAACGCGTTTGCCGCACCACGCCCACTAAGGCCTCGGTGCGCCCGTCGCCATCTACATCGCCCGTCTGGAAGCGGTACACCGGGTCGGCAATGCGCCAGCGGTCTTCTCCGCGGCCGGTCTTGAGGACGAGGAAGCCCGTAGAATCCCGTCCCGTCTCCATGCTGAAGGTCTGCGCGCAGGCATCACCACCCGGCCACAACACGGCGAGCAGGATGAGGAGAAGGCGCCCCACGCCCTCTGCCCTCTGTGCCCTGCCGCCGCGGGTGCTGCCCCGCGGTGGCACGCCATGCCGCCTGTTCATTCGCCCGCGTACCTTCATAGCACATCAGAATTTTATCTTTCATAGCCCCGCTGACTTGCAGCCGGCAGGCATGGAAGCACGAATTTTACTGCCACAGCTCGCCGGCAACGATGCTGACGATGCGTTCCAGCCACTCGCGGTCGGTCTCATCGAACTCGTCCGGGCGCCTGCTGTCGATGTCGAGCACCGCGCGGAACACCTTATTATCATCGTACATGGGCACCACAATCTCCGAACGAGACAGGCTGCTGCATGCGATGTGGCCCGGAAACAGCTCCACATCGGGCACTATCAGCGTGCGTCCTTCTTTCCAAGCCGTGCCGCAAACGCCCTTGCCATAGGCTATGTTGTAGCACGCCACGGGCCCTTGGAACGGCCCCAGGCGCAACATGTTGCCGTTGCGTTGCTGATAAAAGCCCACCCAAAAGAACCTTTCGGGGAACGCATCGTGCAGAGCAGCCGACACGTTGGCCAGCACGCCCGTCTCATCGGTCTCGTTATGCACCAGCGCCTCAATCTGGCGCGCCAGCAACTCGTATTTTTCAATTTTCTCGTCCATATCCTGCAAAATTAAAAAATTCTTCTTACAACAACGAGAAAACCGGACAGAAAAACGTATATTTGCGGCATAAAAGTGAGTATATAGTCTGAAAAATGGAAAAACATAGCGATACGGTTGTAATTCAATGTCTTATGTAACTTTTGAAGAAAGGCGCAAATGTCAATTCATGTCTTGGAAAAGCCTACTTAGGACAAAGTTCCGTAACCAAATCGTAACCATGTCCTCCATTCTGGACATGGTGTAAAGATACGGATAAATGGTGAGATAGCCTCCTGATGGCCATAAAAATATCATCATTTCGTGCCCCCTTGGATTGCTTTTCTTCATTCCTCTATGATTTGCCGTGTAGCGAATGACTCTGCATTGAATAATTTTGCAAACAAAACAATTAAAGCAATGAAGAGTACATTTTCAGTCATCTTCTATCTGAAGAAAGCAAAGGTCAGTAAGGACGGCACATCCCCCATCATGGGCAGGATTACCGTCGACGGAACCCGGTCACAGTTCAGCTGCAAGATTTCCATCGATGCCCGTCTCTGGGAATCCAAGGGCGGTCATGCCATCGGCAAGAGCGTGGCCTCCCGTGAAGTAAACCGCACGCTGGACAAGATTCGTGCAAGCATCACCTGCCATTACCACAGTATCATGGACAGGGACAATTTCGTCACTGCCGAGAAGGTCCGCAACGCCTTTCAGGGAATAGACAGCCACAGCCATACCCTCATGAAACTCTACGAGGACTTCCTTGAGGACTATTCCAGAAAAGTGTCATGCGGCATGAAATCCAAAGCCACCGAACAGAAGTACAGGGCCGTATATGGCCATCTGTGCCGTTTCCTGCAAGTGCGCTACCATGTCAGCGACATGTCCCTGAGGGAAGTCCCGTCCTCCTTCATGGAGGACTTTGAGGCCTACCTGCACGAGCGAAAACTCAAGCAGAACACGGTGTGGCTCTATACTTTCCCTCCCCGCATGCTCATGCACAAGGCACAGGAAGAGGGCTGGATTTCCCGCTATCCATTCCCGAACTATATGATAGAGACGGAAGACGTGGAGAAGGGCTACCTTACGCAGGACGAAATCAGGCTGCTCATAGAAGCCCCCAAGATGAATTACAAACGCACGCTTATCCGGGACTTGTTCCTTTTCTGCACCTTTACGGGACTTGCCTTCATTGATATGGCACGTCTGAAGGAAGAGAACATCATCTCCAATCCCCTTGACGGAAGTCTCTGGATACATACCTACCGTAAAAAGACAGGTGTGGAAGTAAACGTGAAACTGCTCGACATCCCACATCGTATCGTGGAGAAATACAGGGGACTCTGCGAGGACGGCCGGCTGTTTCCCGCGCTGCCTTATGACTCCTGCAAGGATATTCTCAGAACGGTCGCCAAGAAATGCTCCATTGATAAGCATCTCACATGGCACATGGCCCGCCACACGATGGCGACGGTCGTATGCCTTTCCAACGGCATGCCTTTGGAGAGCGTGAGCCGCGTACTGGGGCACAAGTGCATCCGGAGTACGCAGGTCTATGCGAAGATAACCAACGAGAAGCTGGGCAGTGAGATGGACAGCCTTTCAGCCAAGCTCTCCGGCCTGAACAAATGCTTCACGGCAGGTACATTCTAAAGGAAGGAGGAAAAGATGAAACACAGGGATTGTTTTTATTTTGAGGGCAGTGCCGTCCGCATGACGGGCTGTCAGATCCGTATGACGGAACATGAACTGGCCGAACTGTTCCATACCACCGTCGGCCTCATACGAAAGGGCATCAGGGAAACAAGGAAAGACGGCTTGCCGGTGAGAGTGGGCGCCGAAATCCTTGAAAACGGCCTGCTGGAAGAGGTATATGATACGGAAACGGTGTTGGCCGTTTCCTTCAGGATCCAGAGCGGACATGCCGCTATGTTCAGGAGATGGCTGGCAGGGAAAGTCCTCCAAAAAGAATGCGACATGATGTCTGTCTTCGTGTCCATCGGACATGGAACAGGATGCTGAAGAGCACTCACCTATTGTATAATGTGTAAGCGGGAAGTCCAGAACGGTCTTCCCGTTTTTCGTATTTTTCGGTCCACTTCCAAAGTGCCACTTGCTACCATTTGGATGCCACATGCTGCCACCTTGAAGCAAAGGCATTGAGGAACATGGTTCATTGTCTATTTTTGCATCCATCAAACCGTAAAAACAGCATAAAATGGAAGTTGTCATCATTGAAAAGAAAGCATTCGAGTCGCTCCTTTCCCATATTCAGGACCTGTCGGCGGGTATAGACAAGCTCTGCGACAAAAATGAAGGGCAGGCCATGAACGTCTGGCTTGACAGTGAGGATGCCTGCCGCCGTATGCGCATATCGCCCCGCAAGCTGCAACGCCTGCGGGATGCCCACCTGATCGGCTGCTCACAGGTAAACCGCAAGTTCTATTACCGTGAGGATGACATCAGGCGTTTCATGGAAGAATGTAAAAGCACAGACTCCGGAAACGTGCCTTGCACAAGACAAACCGACCAAATCCTGAAGCCATGAAGGAAAACATATTCACAGAGCACGGCGAACCCATTGCGGGAGCCCTGGACTCCATGAAGCGGAGCAGCCATAAACTCTCCCGCTTCATGAAGTGCTACCAGCCCATGCTGAAGGGAGAGCGGTATTTCACGGACAGGGAACTGTCGTTCCTGCTGCACGTGAGCCGCAGGACCTTGCAGGAATACCGCAATGAGGGACTGCTTTCCTATGTCCGTATCGGCGGGAAGGTACTGTACCGCGAAAGCGACATAAAAGAGCTCCTTGACAGCCAT
The DNA here is from genome assembly GCA_900199655.1 of Prevotellaceae bacterium KH2P17. Lineage (GTDB taxonomy): Bacteria > Bacteroidota > Bacteroidia > Bacteroidales > Bacteroidaceae > Prevotella. The sequence continues at coordinate 55,363 of FZRE01000004.1, read as the reverse complement.
TATCAGAGGGCCTTCCCACGAAAATGAGGAAAAAACGGGAAAAATCTCACGGTGCTCACGCGTGAGCACCGTGTCCGTCAGAAAGATACATCCTATTTTTGCACAGAACCAAAAGCAACACCGATGGAAGTAATCACAATCGACAGCCGCGCCTACCACGAAATCGTGGGGCGTATTGAAGAAATCTCATCGTTCATCAAAGCACATGCCAAAGGCTATGACATGGTCCCCGAACCCATGCTGAGCAGCAGAGAGGTGGCAACGATGCTCCATGTCAGCATGCGCACCCTCCAACGGATGCGGACAGAGGGGCTTATCGCTTACTGCATGGTCCACGGCTGCTGCCGTTATCACATGAACGAGGTACGCCGCGTCATTGACAGCGGAAGCGTCCGGAGTTCCCCCGCAAGTCTTGATGAACTTGCAGCAAACCTGAAACTGCGTACAGCAGGCAACCATCTCAAAAGACATCTGCCATGAGTGAATTACTTGACAAGGCCACATTCGAGCGCTGGACTGCCCTCATTGCAGAACGCCTTGACAACATTGACGAAGGTCTCAGTCTTCTTACCAATGCCAGAAACACAGAAACGGAAACGGAGGTGGCAGGCAGTGCGAAAGACCTTTTCGAGGGCGAGGAACGGCTGCTTGACAATCAGGACCTGTGCCTGTTGCTTCAGGTCAGCAAGCGGAGCCTGCAACGCTACCGCAGCGAAGGGCATCTACCCTACAGGATGCTCCATCACAAAATCTATTACAAAGTCCGTGATGTCCGGGCATTCATTGCCGCCCATATCAGGGACTTCAACAATGACCTTCTACTGAAGTGAGCTTATGTATCATCCATAAAACCGTTATGACATGGAAAAGAAAACCAAACAGCAGGACGTGCTTGTAGTCCGTGACGAGAAGACCGGTGAGGTCAGCGTGGTGGCCGGGCTTGACAGCAAGGGCTACCCCAAGAGGGTGCCTCCCAGGCAGGAACACTTCAATGAGTTCCTGAAATTCGACAAGTCCGGCGACATGCTCGACAATTTCATGATGAATTTCCTCCGGCAATGCAGGGAGCCCACCCGCTTTGGGTTCTACCGCCTCGCGGCCGAGCAGGCCGAACAGCTCTTAGGCGTCATGAAAGAACTTCTGAAGGACCCGAAAGGAAACAAGGACCTCCTTTCCCCACACAAGGTAGATACCGCACCTTATGAGCAAGCGGTGAAACAAGAACAAACATCAAATTCACAGGACATGAAAGAAAAGACAACGCAGGACGGGGCACAGCAGGAGACCGCCACCGTCCAAGAGAGAGCACAGGAAAAGAAGAACGGCTATCAACCCATCGACGAAAGCCGGATTGACTGGAAACAGCTGGAAACACAACTCGGCATCAGCCGGGAGGCTCTGGAGAAATCCGGAGATCTCAGGAAAATGCTGAACTACGGCAAGTCCGGTCTGGTAAGGATAACCCCTGAGTTCGAGGGCGTGCCTATGGAGACAGCCGCACGCCTTTCATTCGTGCCACGGCCCGACGGGCAGGTCAAGCTTGACCTTCATCTTATTCGTAAGGAAGCCAACCTTGATCTTGAATACAAGGGACACCAGTTCTCCGAGGACGACAAACGCAACCTGAAGACGACGGGCAATCTCGGACGCATCGTCGATCTTGTCGACAGGGAGACCGGCGAGGTCAAGCCGTCCTTCATCAGCATTGACCGCCTGACCAACGAGATCACCGACATTGCCGTGAGCAAGGTACACCTCCGCGACACCATCGGCAAGTCCGTCCTGTCGGAGACGGAAAAGAGCCTGCTGCTTACCGGCGCCCCGCTGAAGGACAAACTCATCGAACTTGAAAACGGGCGGAAGTTCACGGTGACTTTGCAGGTCAATGTGGAACAGCGGGGAGCGGAGTTCGTTCCCGGAACAAGCCGGAGCGTCAAGGACTCCCAGACACAGAAACAGGATGGAACGGGAGAACAGAAGGCCGTGCAGCCCCGCGAGCGTGAAAACCGCTGGACGACCGAAGACGGCAAGATACGCCCCATCAGCAAATGGAAGAACATCAACTTCACGGACCAGCAGAAACAAGACTACCGGCAGGGGAAGACCGTCAAGCTGGAGAACGTCCTTGACAAGCAGGGACAGCCATGTACGATGTACTTGAAATTCAACATGGAAAAGGGAAGGCCCTTTACGCACAGCAAGAATCCCGACGAGGCACAGAGAGTCGCGCCTTCCAACGAAAGCCGCACACAGGTCGCCGTCAATGACGAAGGCAAGACCAACGAGGCGACCAAGCATGTGCAGGAGCCCTTACAGAAAGGACAGGTAGCTCCCAAAGACGGACAGGAGCAGAGCCGGCAGGAGGCGAGGAAACCTTCCGCCAAAAAATCCAAAGGCATCGGCATGTAAATAACACGGCATATGCCACCACTGAATCCACTTATCCCAGACATTGAAAAGAACAAGACAACAGGAAAACAAAATGAAAACGATTATTGCAGAAAAACCGAGCGTAGCCCGTGAAATCGCCCGTATCGTGGATGCCCGCAAGAAGGAAGACGGCTACTATACCGGCAACGGCTATGCCGTGACATGGGCATTCGGGCATCTCGTACAGCTTGCCCTGCCCGAGGAATACGGCATCAAGGGCTTCAGCCGCGCCTCCCTCCCCATCATTCCCCGGCAGTTCAAGCTCGTTGCCCGACAGGGGCGAACGGACAAAGGATACAAGCCCGATGCCGGAACGGTCAGACAGATAGGCATCATCAAGCGGCTTTTTGACCAAAGCGAGCGTATTATCGTGGCGACCGATGCCGGACGTGAGGGCGAACTTATCTTCAGAAATCTCTATTCCTATACAGACTGTCATAAACCCTTCGACCGCCTGTGGATCAGCTCCCTTACGGACAAGGCCATCCGTGCGGGACTGGCCCATCTGGAAGACGGGGCAGGCTATGACAATCTCTACCTCGCCGCCAAAGCCCGCAGCGAAGCCGACTGGCTGGTGGGCATCAACGGGACGCAGGCCCTGAGCATTGCGGCAGGAACGGGGACCTATTCCGTCGGACGCGTCCAGACACCGACGCTTGCGATGGTCTGCTCACGCTATTGGGAAAACCGCCGCTTTGTCCCGGAAGCTTTCTGGCAACTGCACATTGCGGCAGACAGTACCCTTGGAACACCTGTAAAGTTTTCCTCCGAAGAGAAATGGAAAGACAAGGACATGGCGGAGAGACTCTACGGAGAAATCAAGGATGCGCGCAGTGCCCGGATCACCCGCGTACAGAAAAAAGAGAAGAGAGAGGACAGTCCACTTCTCTATGACCTCACGACCCTTCAGAGGGAGGCCAACAGCAAACACGGCCTTACGGCGGATGAGACCCTGTCCATAGCCCAGAAGCTCTACGAGGCGAAACTCATCACCTATCCCCGCACCGGCAGCCGTTATATACCGGAGGATGTGTTTGCCGAGATTCCCCAGCTCCTTGACAAGCTGAAAAAGGACGATGTTTTCGGTCGCTCAGTCTGCGGTCTCACCGAGCTTTCCCGCACCTGTGTGGACAACAGTAAGGTCAGCGACCATCACGCCCTTCTCATTACGGGACAGCCTCCCATAGGCATTTTCAAGAAAGACCTGACGGTTTACCGCATGATTGCGGGACGCATGGCAGAGGCTTTCTCCGAATGCTGTATCAAGGATACGACGGTCATCGAGGCGGAGTGCGGGAACGTGAGGTTCACCGCAAGGGGAAGCGTCGTCAGGCAGGCCGGCTGGCGAGGCGTCTGTCAGGAGGAACAGGAAGACACCATCCTTCCCGACTGGAAGGAAGGTGAGACCGTTACCCTTTCCGCCTGTTCCATCACGGAGGGCAAGACCAAGCCCAAGTCCCTGCATACGGAGGCAAGCCTCCTTGCCGCGATGGAGACAGCAGGCAAGGAGATTGAGGACGAGAAACTGCGGCAGGCATTGAAGGACTGCGGCATCGGCACTCCTGCCACAAGGGCATCCATCATCGAGACCCTGCTTGGCAGGGAGCTCATGTATAGGGTCAAGGCAAGCCTTGTACCGACAGAGAAGGGCCTTGCCCTTTATTCCGTCGTCAAGGACATGGACATTGCCAATGTGGAACTGACGGGACGGTGGGAGGCCGAACTTGCAAGGATAGAAAAGGGAGACCTCGGCGATGATGCGTTTATGCTTGAAATCAGGGAGTACACCAAAAAGGTGACGGCAGACCTGCTTGCCTCGGACAAGCTCTTCCGGGGAAAGGAGAGCGGGTGCCGCTGCCCGAAGTGCAAGACCGGAAGGATGCGCTTCTACGGCAAGGTCGTCAAATGCGACAATGCCGAATGCGGGCTGCCCCTTTTCAGGCAGATAGCCGGCAGGACACTTTCCGAGGGAGAGGCCGTCCAGCTGTTGGAAACAGGAAAGACCGGCCTGCTTAAAGGCTTCAGGAACAAGCAGGGCAAGTCCTTTGATGCCTGTCTCATGCTCGACGGGGATTTCAATGTGAAATTTGTGTTCCCTGATACGAAAAACAGGGGGAGAAGACCGAGAAAAGAAAAATAATCTGTACCTTCGCCACTGGTTCACCTGCATGGGTCGTTTTCTTTCTGGAAATACACTTTGCAGTGGATTTAGTGGTGGCACTTCGGGAGGGATACCCGGAGTGCTTTTTTCATATGTCCCCCATCATTGTATTCAAACACCAGCTAAATCCATCACCCAATGAAGAAAAGAAAACAACCCACCGACCTTTCGTACTATGGTCTCTATCTGCAAAGATACCTTACGGAAAACCATTTCCGGCAGGCTTCCGACATGGACTTCATCCAAGAGCGTGCCATGCTTGCCGCAGAAGTCTTCGAGCATTCCCGCAGGGAAGGCTGTTCGGTCTTCGGATCGCAGGAACTTGCCATGCAGGAACTCACCAGAGGCCTGCACCTGTCCCCTTACTCAATGCTCCATACCATCGTTGAGCAGGAGTTTGAGCGTGAAATTCCTGTCCCAAGAAGGGAAGCCTTCACGGCAAGGCTCCTGCCGCTCCTTGACAGCGTTTTCTCCATATACGATATAGGGGACGGGGACTTTGAGTCCGGAGAGGACTATGAGAATCTGTATGCCGAGCTTACCGGTGCCGTCGCACTTTACATCAGGGACTATGGCAGCATATAACAGAAAGGCAAGGCTCGCGGGCAACATGGAGGCTATCAGGCTCATGTTCGATTTGGAACGTGAGGGACGCAGGCCTACGGCGGACGAGTGCCAAATATTGGAAGCCTACTGTGGCTTCGGCGGACTCAAGTGCATCCTCTGCCCGGCCGAGAATCTGGCCGATGCCGTCCATTGGGTGAAATCCGACCTTGAGCTCTTCGCCCCTACGGTGGAGCTGCACAGGCTTATCAGGGACAACAGTGACTCTCCCCTGCAATACAAACGCTACATGGACAGCCTGAAGTCATCCGTGCTGACGGCTTTCTACACCCCGGATGAGATAGCCGGCACCATCAGCCGCGTGCTGAAAGAGAACGGCATTTCCCCCAAGAAAGTCCTTGAACCCTCCGCAGGGCGCGGCGCGTTTGTGGATGCCGTGATGGAACATCATCCCGAGGCTGACATTATGGCCTTCGAGAAGGACCTCATCACGGGCAAACTGCTGGCGCTTCTTCATCCCGAGCAGAAAATCCGCATACAGGGATTCGAGAAGATAGAAAAGCCATTCCTTGACCATTTTGACCTTGCCGTATCGAACATCCCATTCGGCGATGTGGCAGTCTTTGACCCGGAATTCGACAGGGGCACTCCTGACCGCAGGGCAGCGGCAAAGAAAATCCATAACTATTTCTGCCTGAAGGGGCTTGACGCGGTGCGGGACGGAGGACTCGTTGCGTTCATCGTGCCGCAGGGCATACTGAACAGCGATGGCAACAGTGCCACGCGCCACATGATGCTACGGAATGCCGACCTTGTCTCTGCCATCCGCATGCCTAACAACCTCTTTGTGGAAATTGCCAATACGGAAGTCGGGTGCGATCTCCTTGTCTTGCAGAAGAACAGCACGAAGACCGACCTGACTCAGGACGAGCAGTTCCTGCTCCACAGCATGAAGGGCGGAAACGGCCGGGTAGCGGACAATGAGTATTTCATGAAGCATCCTGAGTGCGTCATCCACACAAAGGCGCAGCTTGACACCGACCCTTACGGCAAGCCTGCCATGATTTACCTGCATGAGGGAGGTGTCAGCGGCATAGCCCATGATCTCCGGCCCCTGCTTGCCAAACATATATTGACAAAGTTGAATATCGACAGGTATGAAGGCATTGGGAAGACAGAAAGTCCACGGACTATGCAGACTGCATCATCTCCAGCCGTGACGGACTCCATTTCACAAGATGAACCGCTAAGTGCAGAAGAAAACCCCAAGCCGGCAGCCGAAGCGGAGCCTTCGCCCACGCCCGTGCTTTCTCTCTTCGACCTGTGGGAGTTCACCGAGGAAGAGCGCAAAGAGGCTTTTTCATCCAAAGGCAGGAAACGGCGTTCCCATGATAAGGGTGAAAAGACAAGAAAGAAAAAAGGAAAAAGCCCGGCCGTCAAGATTATTGAGCAGGGAAATGTAAAGGCAGCGCAAGCGAGACAGGAAACCGCAAGGGATGACGAGGACGTCCGGGCACATCCCGATGACCTGTACGCTTCCATCAACTGGGAGGACAATCCCCCCATCAACGGCTTCTATGAGGTGATGATGGGCCTGACACCTGAGAAGCGTATTGCCCTACGTTACGAGGCCGAGTGGCACAGGCAGGAACAGCTGAAGCAGACGGGACAGAAGGACACACTGGACCCGGCCTTCATTCCGAGCGGGATGAGAAGCAGGGAACCGCAGATGATGCTGGACGGTCGAGAGCCGGCCACGGAGGAACCAACAGACACGGATACCTCCAGACCTCTGCCAACTGAGCCGGAAACGGTTCTCCCTCACAGAGAATCGGAAGAGGAAGAACAGCGTCGGAAAGAGGAAATGCTCAGGGAACGTCCCTTACAGCAGAAACTGCGGCCGCATTACAGGGAGGGTTCCATGATACAGGAATACACGCTGGAATATGGCTATCAGGTCGGAGTCCTGAAGGATGTAACTCCCTATGGGGCCGTCTTCAAGCCGCTCGACCTGCAGGGTCTGCAACGCGAGAAGTCCCTTGCATACATTCATGTCAGGGACGCCTACGAGCAGCTCTACGCCTACGAGGCGGAGAGACAGGAGGAACACAAGCCCATGCGCTCCAACCTGAACACCTACTATGATGAGTTCGTGCTGCGCTACGGCAACCTGAATGCAAGACAGAACGTGGGCCTGATACTCATGGACGCGGGTGGGCGCAATATCCTTGCCTTGGAGCGTGAGGAAGACGGAAAGTTCGTCAAGGCGGACATCTTTGACCACCCCGTTTCTTTTTCCACGCAGGAAACGCTCCATACGGACAGTGCGGAAGAGGCGCTGTCCATGTCCCTCAACCTGTATGGGAAGGTCAATCTTGCATACATGCAGTCCCTCACGGAGAAAACGGAGGAGGAACTGCTCTCCGACCTCAAAGGGCGGGTGTACTTCAATCCGCTTGCCGGGACATACGAGGTCAGCGACCGCTTCATCGCGGGCAATGTGATAGCCAAGATAGAGGACATCGAGCGGTGGCAGGGTGAAAATGGGAAGGATTCCCGTGTGGACGAGGCACTTGCGGCATTGAGGGATGCCGTACCCGAGCCCATCCCGTTTGCCGACCTCGACTTCAACTTCGGCGAGCGGTGGATACCCACTGGAGTGTTCTCCGCCTACATGTCCCATCTCTATGAGACGGATGTTACCATCGGCTACTCCCCGACACTTGACGAGTTCTCCGCGGAGTGCTCGCAGAGGACGATGAAAATATACGAGGATTACCATGTGAAGGGATATTACCGCAACTATGACGGCATATCGCTCCTGAAGCATGCCCTGCACAACACCGTTCCCAACATGATGAAGAGCATCGGCAAGGACGACAACGGCAACGACATCAAGGTGCGCGACGCGGAGGGCATACAGCTTGCCAACAGCAAGATAGACGAGATAAGGAACGGTTTCACGGAATGGCTGGAGGCGCAGTCGCAGGAGTTCAAGGACAGGCTGGCGGACATGTACAACCGCAAGTTCAACTGTTTTGTGCGCCCCCGGTATGACGGCTCGCACCAGACTTTTCCGGACCTTGACCTGAAGGCCCTTGGCCGGAAGTACGGCATATCCTCGGTCTATCCGAGCCAGAAGGACTGCATCTGGATGCTCAAGCAGAACGGCGGCGGCATAGCGGACCATGCCGTCGGAACGGGAAAGACGCTCATCATGTGCATTGCGGCGCATGAGATGAAACGGCTCTCGCTGGCCCACAAGCCGATGATCATCGGCCTGAAGGCGAATGTGGCGGAGATTGCGACAACCTACAGGACGGCATATCCCAACGCGAGAATCCTCTACGCCTCGGAGAGGGACTTCTCCACGGGCAACCGCGTGCGTTTCTTCAACAACATGAAGAACAACGACTATGACTGTGTCATCATGTCGCACGACCAGTTCGGCAAGATACCCCAGTCGCCGGAAATGCAGCAGCGTATCCTGCAGGGAGAGCTCGACACGGTGGAGGAAAACCTTGAGGTGCTCAGACGGCAGGGCAGGAACATATCCAACTCCATGCTGAAGGGACTGGAGAAGCGCAAGCACAACCTCATGGCAAAACTGGAGAAGATAGAGAACGACATCAACAGCCGGAAGGATGACGTGGTGGATTTCGCGGAAATGGGCATCGACCACATCTTCGTGGACGAGAGCCACCAGTTCAAGAACCTCATGTTCAACACCCGCCACGACCGTGTGGCAGGACTCGGCAACGCGGAGGGCAGCCAGAAAGCCCTCAACATGCTCTTTGCCATCCGCACCATACAGGAGCGCACGGGCAGGGATTTAGGGGCGACCTTCCTGTCGGGAACGACCATCAGCAACTCGCTCACGGAGCTGTACCTGCTCTTCAAGTACCTCCGTCCCAAGGAACTTGAACGGCAGGACATACGCTGCTTCGACGCATGGGCGGCCATCTTTGCCAAGAAGACGACGGACTTCGAGTTCTCCGTGACGAACAACATCATACAGAAGGAGCGCTTCCGCTATTTCATCAAGGTGCCGGAGCTGGCGGCGTTCTACAATGAGATAACCGATTACCGCACGGCGGAGGAAGTGGGCGTCGTCCGCCCGGAGAAGAACGAGATCCTGCACAACATTCCGCCTACGCCGGATCAGGAGGTGTTCATCCAGAAACTCATGGAGTTCGCAAAATCCGGGGATGCCACGATACTCGGCCGTGAAAGGCTTTCGGAGTCGGAGGAAAAGGCAAAGATGCTCATCGCCACCGACTATGCCCGAAAGATGGCGCTTGATATGCGGATGATAGACCCGGAGAAGTATGGCGACCATCCCGACAACAAGGCAAGCCATTGCGCAAGGATGATCGCGGAGTATTACAGGAAGTACGACGCGCAGAAGGGAACACAGTTCGTCTTCTCAGACTTGGGTACCTATCAGCCCGGGCAGTGGAGTGTTTACAGCGAAATCAAGCGCAAGCTCACGGAGGACTACGGCATTCCTGCCTACGAGATACGCTTCATACAGGAGTTCAAGAGCGACAAGGGGAAGCGTGCGGTGATTGAGGCCATGAACGAGGGTTCTGTGCGGGTGCTGTTCGGTTCCACCTCCATGCTCGGCACGGGCGTGAACGCACAGAAGCGGGCCGTGGCCGTGCATCATTTAGACACGCCGTGGCGACCGTCCGATCTGGAGCAGCGCGACGGGCGTGCCGTGCGAAAAGGCAATGAGATAGCCAAGCTCTATGCCGACAACAGGGTCGATGTCATCATCTATGCCGTGGAAAAGTCGCTCGACAGCTACAAGTTCAACCTGTTGCACTGCAAGCAGACCTTCATCTCCCAGCTTAAATCGGGAGCGATGGGCGCGCGTACCATTGACGAGGGAAGCATGGACGAGAAGTCGGGCATGAACTTCTCCGAGTACATGGCCATCCTGTCGGGCAATACCGACCTGCTCGACAAGGCACGTCTGGAGAAGAAAGTGGCCGCATTGGAAAGCGAGCGCAAGTCCTTCAACCGTGCCAGACATGAAACCGAGGGCAAGCTCCGGGAAATGACCGACACGGTTATATATAATAAGGTGGTGATTGAGAAGATGTCCGAGGACTGGCAGAGGTTCTCTGCTGCAGCCAAGACCGACAAGGAAGGCAATTACATCAACGCACTTCATATCAACGGCTTCGATTCCCATGACGAGAAGACTATCGGCGCGAAATTGCAGGAGATAGACCAAAAGGCCAATACGGGCGGCGTGCCGCAGGTCATCGGTGAGATCTATGGCTTTAATGTCCGTGTGACGACAGAACGGGTGTTGAGCGATGGACTGGAACTGACACAGAACCGTTTTTCCGTAGAGGGCAACTACAAGTACCAGCACAACTACGGACAGCTGGCGAAGTCCGACAAGGAGGCCGCCGCGAGGAATCCCCTCCGTGCGTTGGAGCATATACCTGCCACGCTGTCGCAGTACAGGGAAAGAACGGAAGCACTGGAACAAAAAATCAGGCAGATGCAGCCGATTGTGGCCAAGGTATGGAAGAAAGAAGAGGAACTGAAAGAACTGAAGTCGGAACTTGCCGCTCTGGACAGAAAGATACAGTTGGAACTGGCTCAGCCCTTTCCGGATGTGCATGATAAAGGAGAATCAGAAGGACATGTGGAAAACAAAGAACAAAAGGCTACAGTCAGTGTGCTGGCCAGAAATGTAGGCTATGGCAGCAGGCTGGGCGTATAGATACCGGAAAGGGGCGGGCGAATGGTTTCCTTAGAATTGAAATTCCACATTCGCACTCTGCCATTCTTTCCCGCCCCCCTAATAGAAACCATACGGTATGTTATACAAAGGTACAAAATTATTTGCAATAAACCTTTTATTTTCTTACTTTTGCGAGTAAAACAAGAAAAAAATGCGCAAAAGTCACAAGGAACAATTGTACAGGGCTGCTTTCCGGCTTTTCATTCTCAATGATTTTAACGGCGTTTCGATTTCTGATATTGAGAAAGCCTCGGGAATGACTCGAGGTGCCATCTTCTATTATGCTGATAGCAAAATGGATTTGTTTAGGAAAGTTCTGGATACCTTTGTGGTGGAAACTCAGAATATAGAGAACAAGATGGCCCTGAAAGAATATGGCAGTCTTGGGACATTCATCGATGCCTATGTGGACGGTGTTGAATACACGATAATGCAGCTGCAGGGCATACTTGGAGATATTCCTGACGGTACGAGCAACAGAGCCTATATTTACCTTGTCATGCAAATATCCAGGCACTTCCCTGACTTAAGAGAAAAGTATCTCGTTTACAGGAACAACGAACTGAGCAAATGGATCTCCGTATTGCACAAGGCCATAGAGGACAAGGAGATACGGGCAGGAATTGACATAATGAGCATGGCACGCACATTTACAAATGTTTTCTATGGTCAGTCTTTTCTGGACTCCCTTACAAATGGGCTGGATGTCGTCTGCCTCCGCCAGCAGATGCATAATTTATATAAAGTGCTGAAATAATTCTCTTTTTTCTTTTGTCTTTATGATATTATTGCTATATTTGCGAACATACTAATCATTATGTAGCAAAAATGAGCAATCAAGTATTTATTACGAAAACCGCTTCGTTCCTCCCCAATTTTCCGGTGGGGAACGATGAGATGGAGGATTACCTTGGAAAAGTTGGCGGCAAGCCGTCACGGGTGAAAAACATCATCCTAAGACAGAATGGCATCAAGACACGCTATTATGCCTTGGATAAATCAGGACAGATCACGCATACAAATGCGCGTATGGCCGCAGAAGCCATCAGGACCCTGCTGCGTGGCATGGGAAAAGAACGTGTGGAGGTACTCACATGCGGATCCTCAACCCCGGACCAGATGCTTCCTTCTCAGGCCTCCATGGTCCATGGGGAGGCATTCGATTATCCCTTGGAGACTTTCTCCCTTGCAGGTGTATGCCTGAGCGGTGTAGCGGCCTTGAAGACGGCCTTCATGTCCGTTGCCAGCGGGAATTCCCGAAATGCCGTATGCAGTACATCCGAGTTGGTTTCCCCCCTGATGTTGTCAAAGTTCTTCGAGGAGGAGTACAGCAAACTGATACAAATGGAGCAAAATCCCATACTGGCTTTTGAAAAGGACTTTCTCCGCTTCATGCTGTCGGACGGTGCCGCTGCCGTATTCCTGTCAGACCGCCCCGCAGGCGAGAAATCACTTGAAATAAAATGGGTGGACACGGTATCGTATGCCAACCGGCAACCTGCCTGCATGTATATGTGGGCTGACTATACTCCAGAAGGGCGTTTCCAGAGTTGGAAGGAATTTTCTGCCAAGGATATTGGCGAACGCTCTGTCTGGTGTATCAAGCAGAATGTCAAACTGCTCAATGAATTCGGAGTTCCCTATTTCGCCGAATCCGTCAAAGATGCCTTAGGCAGACATCACCTCGACCCTGAAAGCGTCCGTTATGTGATCCCGCACATTTCTTCCATGTATTTCTATGGCAGACTGGCGGACTCGTTGAAGGAAAAAGGTGTAGACCTCCCCACGGAGAGATGGTTCACCAACCTTCCAACGGTAGGCAATATAGGAAGTGTGTCTGCTTATGCAGCCCTGGATGAACTTGTCAGGACAAAGCCGTTGGAAAAGGGGGACCGAATCCTTCTGCTCGTTCCTGAAAGCGGGAGATTTTCCTATGGTACGGTCCTGCTCAGGGTCTGTTGACACTGAAAAAGGCAGAAGAAACCATAAAATCATCAGATTTATTTTGATTTCTCAAGAAAAAAACTTATTTTTGCAGAAATTTTAGAGGATTCATAATCGTCTTCCAAAGTGTAAATGTGGAAAATTTCAAAAGGAAGGACTGACGATGTGAAGTCTACCGCCGTACGCATAATATGGTGTGGGGACTTTCGTCTTTCCGATGGCTTTTTCCACGGCCTGCACTTTGGGCGATTGTTTCCCACACTTTTATTATGGGTAAGGAACTGGGTACAAAAAATGAGATTTTAAGGAAGACATATCAGCTTATGTTTACCTATAACTGTGAATCCATAACCATTGAACAGATAGAGAAGGCTACGGGAAGGACAAGAGGAGCTATATTTTATTTCTTCCGTGACAAGCACGAACTGTTCAATGATGTTATCGACAGTTTCTTCTTTTCAGTTTTCAACTCCATTGATAACCTCGAGATTGCAGGCTGGAGGACAGACTCCTCGCTTTGGGATTTTTACTCAACCCCATTTGAGAGGGTTCGCAACATTATTCAAATGGACTTTGGCGAACCACATGCTGACAAGGCTTTGCTCAATATTATGTCTCAGGGGGTTAAGGTATATGCCGGGTTCTGCGCGAAAATGAATGCGGCATTGGAGCATGAGAAAAGTATGCTGACTGATTATTCGAATACAATCGGAAAACCGGTAAGCGAAGATGAGATACGGAACTTCTTCGTAAAACAGTTAGGGGAAATCTTCGCGAAAGCCTATGGCCTTCAAGTTGTTTATAAGGCAAACAACTGATGAAAGGGCATGGAAGGGCGTATCCATTGTGTGTTTTGTGAATAAAACCTAAAAAACCTGTCGACGATTAAAAATACCAATTAAAACATACTATTTGGTATTTTTATTTTGTTATATTTGCTTCCCGTTAAATAATATGCTCATCACAGAGGGTATGGGCATACATTCTGTCATATCATGAGAGAGTTGAATAGGCTTACGAAGAGCAAGTTCTTTCGTATCATAAACGGTGAGATTTCAGGTGAAGGTATAGAAAAGGCATATGAGAGCTTTATACACCGAATTGCAGAGATGTGCAGTCATGGAACCAATGGCGGCGAAGGGATACTGGCACTTATCTTTGCGTATACAGAGATTGAGATAGAGCATGCTCAGAAAGGCCTGAATAGCCACTCGGCACAATGGGTTTATGCCGGAAAAGCCGTGAGCCTTATGAAAAAAGTGGTACGTTACTATCCACTCTTCCAATCGTCTGTTGCTCGGTCTGTTAGACGTAACAAACCATCCAAACTGCAATGGACGGGAAAGGCGGTGGACCTCATGGAACTGGTATATGGATTGGACTCGCTGAAATGTATCAATGAAGGCAATTTGTCTCTTTTGGAACTGTCCGAAGCGCTCTGTTCGTTCTTCAATTTTCAATGCAAGGATTGTTATAGGGTATATTCCGACATTAAACTGAGGAAGAAGGACAGCAGGACCTATTTTCTGGATAATATGAGCCGGCAGCTGAACAGGAGAATGGAAGATGAGTTTAAAACTTTAAAGCAAGAGTGATTCCTTGCGGCTCTATCTTTCCCACAAAACAGGCGTAAATATCAGGCTTCTGCAAAAAACCAATAAAAAAAAGTCACACTGAAGCAAAAAAAAATTAGAAAAAACCATTTGGTATTTATTTTTTTTAGTATATTTGCAGCGAACAGAGTTCTTGCGGTAATTTTAGGGATTTTCCATACCGCAAATTTGGAGTGAGTAACTAAATCCTAAATATATGAAGAAAATTCTACTCCTAACCATCGTTTTTGTTCCTTGCTTCTGCCCATTGGCAGAAGCCCAGAATCCGGGCGGTGTCCATTCCCCGGAAGTATGGTTCAGGACGGTTCCTGTCAGCAACAACCTCCAAGGCTATTATTTTTGGAAAGATCTGTCGGGTGATTCCGTGAAAAACTTACTTTATGACAGCCGCGGTGCTGGCTATGGAACAGAGTTCCGCCAACAGCGGACGAACATCAACACGTTCAACTTCAATCCTGCGCTCAACCTCTCTGAGCGTGACATGCCGAAGGAGGCCCTGCTGAGATTCTCCAATCTATCGCAGGCGACCATTATCGGCATCTTCGCCCCGTCAGTTTCCACCTACAACAGTGATGCCGTGGTGTACAATGTCGATGGGCGCAGCGGGGGCGGTTCCCTGCTGAGCAAGGACAAGGTTGTGCGCGGCACAGGCATAGATGCCCTCGACTACGGCAAAGAGCATGGTGAGGACCTGATGTATTCAGAGTCGGACTCGCTCAGTGCCGACGGCTTCCGCGAGAGCAGCCCACGCATCGTTTCCTACCTGAAGGCGGACCTCCCGCAACATTCCGTATGGGGTGAGGGCAGCCGTTCCGTCATCACGACAGGATACGGCTATTCTTCCAATAATGTAAACAGCAATACAGGCTATACCGGTTCTTTCGGCAACAGGACTTTTGACGGCTATACCCCGGAGCTGATAGCCTACGGACGGATGCTCACCCCGTTGGAGCGCAGGAAGGTGGAAAGCTACCTTGCCATCCGCTATGGCGTAACCCTCAAGGGCTCCTATTTCGGCAGCACGGGCAACCTGCTCTGGGACAGGGATGCCCTCGGCAACTACCACCACCGGGTCACGGGCATCATGCGTGACGACTCCGGCAACCTGTACCAGCCGCTTTCCACGACAAGCTACGAAGAGACACCTTATTATACTGTCATACCAGAGAACGACACTTACTACAACCGGAACTCCTACAACCTTCCTACTTCCTCTCGGCTGCTCGTCATGGGACGGGAGTATGCCTCGCCCATGCGGAACGGGGACTATCTGCTGTGGGGCGATGACGGCGGCGATGTCGCCACCTACCAGCCTGAAGAAGACTCTCCGTGGCATATCATGTCACGCAAGTGGACTGTCAGGACCAACATGGATTCCATTCCCGATACAAAGCAGCTCTGGAACACCTCCGGGCTTGCCGTCAGCCGGGAAGGCTTCACCTATCAGCTCAGGCAGGACAGTACCTCTACCTCCCCTTATGCCGTAACAAGGACTTCCGACGGTCAGGAGACCTACATGGAGTTCACGCTCCCCGCTTCCGCCCCGGCCTTCGACGTAGGGCTGAACAGTGACGGAACGGGTGTCTGCACCTATGGCTACCGCTTCCAGAACGGACGTATCTATCCCATCGTCGGTGGTAAAGTAAACGGCGACCGCGCCTTTGCCGGAACGTCGGGCAGCAGGATAGCCGTCAGTCGGAAGGGTGGCAGCATGACCCTGCAGGTAAACGGAAACGGCTCTTCGGAATCAGCTATTACCGTTCCCGACAGCCTTGGCTCCATATCTTCCCATGCGGTGATTGCCGTGCAGGGAACTGGCACGAAACTCAATCTGGCCGATTTCCGTTTGGGTGGTTTCGGTGACACGGGCAATCAGGCGGAACTGGGCTATCAGCTGACACGAAACAAGGAATTTGCTCCTTACCGCAAGAACCGCACACTGCTGCTCATCGACCGCAGCGGTGAGGGCGACATCAATCCGGAGACTTCCCTGGCCATCCGCTGCTCGGGCTATGACGGCACACGTGGCAAGACGATCTTCCATAATCTGTTCTGGGACACGGACAAGAGTGGCTCCGATGTCTTCACCTTTGCCTATTTTGACGGCATCCTTGCCGATTTCACTCCCTATCCTTCCAGTTGTAAGGACGGCAAGGCACAGAAAGACGGACGCATTGTCATCCATGTAACCGTCGGAACTCCGGCATACACCTACACGCTGACGGCAGACTCCGTCAAGGGACTTGCGAGGGATTCCATTGTGAGCAAGGGCTCCTTCTCCACGGACACCCTCACTTTGACGGGCCTTCTTGCCGGCACCTACCGTCTGGAGGTCACGCAGTCCGGCGGTATGACCCTCAATGCCTCTGTCAGCGGAAACGACAGAGGCGGCTATGCCTTTTCAACCAAGACCTATGCCAATCCAGAATTCTCATGGAGCATAGGCGACAATACTTCTTCCTATAATGCCGGACTTGCCACAGGTACGGTATTTGGAACCTTTATCAGCTACGGTTTTTCTATAGACGGCGGCATCGCTGCCATTATCGACAAGGGGATGATCGTTCCCCATTCTGCTTTCAGGATCAGGGAGGGAGACGTCCTTACCCTGAAAGTCTTCGACCGTGTTCTGGAATACCGTGTCAATGGCAATCCTGTTTACAGAACCCGCATCCCGACGAGATACTGGACGCTCGGAGCCGTGTTCAGTGCGGGTACCTCGTTCCTCAGTGGCGTTAGTGTGAACGGTAGCCCCATCGAGTTTGGCTACACCTCGTCCAATGTCAGTGCAGAACAGGCAAAGGAACGCAGTTATGTGCGCACCGTCATGGTGGGCAACGAATGTGATGCCACGCTGCCCAATGGAGTGGCGCAGGCCAAACCTGCGGAGTCGATTTCTCGGACAACCTCCATCGACAATGTGGAAACTGGCGGCCCGTCAGCCTTCACGATAAGGACCGGTGCGGACGGCTCGCATACCCTGACGGCTGAACTGACCCTCAGTGATGAAAGGGCAGCTACCCTGCTGATCTATGACACGGCCGGAAAGCTCGTCAGCGAACAACCGTTCAACGGCGGTCAGCACAGGAGCTTGTCCGTCAGTGTCGGTGCTTCCGGTGTCTACATTGTCAAGGCTATTACCGACGGTGAGGAATTCACGAGAAAGGTCATGGTCAGGTGATTGCCATTCATTAACCCATAAATAATGAAAACCGTATGAAAAAGATATTCACAGCGGCATTGGCAGCCTGCGTGCTGGCAGTGTCAGGTGTCGCCATTGCGCGATACGCACAAGATAATCCGGCAGCGAAGGTTTCGTCTGCAGACAAGTCCGGAAGAATCTCGGAGAGCGAAGACGAGGCTCCGGCTGTCGCTGCTGCCTCCATTCCCGTACAGAAGAAAGGAACACAGGGAGCAGAAGCGAAAAATCCTTCTGTCAAGGGTACCGACGGTGTAATGACTTTCCGTTCCACCCTGGCACAGGGTATCATTGGAGTCCCGGAAGGACGCGTGTCGGACAACCCCGAGGACAACATCTTCGAGGTCAGCCTTTCGGGGAGTCCCCGCGAGGCATCCCGGGCATGGCTTGCCTATGAGGTCAGGGGCGTGGCTCCCGACGGCGTGGCACGGAGCATCAACGACCGTCCTTCCGTCGGCGGTTACCTGTTGAGCCGCACGGACAGCTGGACGGCAGTCCGTGAGGAAATCAGCCCCGAGTGGCTGCAGAGCGGCAGGAACACCGTGCTGTTTTCCATCCCTTCTGATGCAGACTGCGCCTATACGGTCAGAAATGTCCGTATCGAGACAGTGGAAGGTCAAGCCAAACCTGCCAATACCGATGCCATCGTCCTCTCCTCTCTGCCGACAGAGCGCGGAGGAAAAACCTACATCCACGGCTTCGTCAAGGGTGCGGTCTCCACTGTCAAGGCAGACGGGGAAGCGATAGCACTCAACGGAAACGAGTTTGAGGGATTGGTTCCTGTTAGGGACGGCAGACTGCATATTACGGCTACCCTTTCTTCGGATAAATTAGAGAAGGTAATCAATATACAGAAAGGGAAAATCGCCGACTACGCACGTTCCTTTACGGCAGCCGGGCATAAGGAAGGCAAGCGCTTCCTCGCCGACAAGGCCGACAGTCTTGCCGTGGGCGGCGGCTTCCTGTCCGTTGCCAAGGGTGACATCGCCAAGTCCGCCAGGTTTACCATCGCCTCCCTCCGGGAGACCGATATTCCGGCACTCGACTATGGTATGACCAATGTCACCGCCAAGGGTGAGGGATACCGCTTCCTGCCTCATGGCAACCACTTTGAGGGCAAGGGTGCGACGGTCAGAATCAAGTATGACCGCACGAAGATTCCGAGCGGTTTCACTGAGGATGACATCAATACCTATTATTTCGACCGTGATACCCGCCATTGGGTAGCACTGGAGCGTGTGAAGGTGGACAAGGCAACAGCCAGCGTGGTTTCCAGAACCACCCACTTCACCGACATGATCAACGGTGTCATCAAGGCACCGGAATCTCCGCAGACCGACGGCTTCACGCCGACGATGATGAACGACATCAAGGCGGCAGACCCGACGGCGAAAATCAATCTCATCACGCCGCCTGAGGCTAATAACCGGGGTTCTGCCAGCCTGCAGTACGGCTTCGAGATGCCGCCGGCCCGCAACGGCATGGCACCGTCGCTGGGCATACAGTACAGCAGTGAGGGCGGCAGCGGATGGCTCGGCGAGGGCTGGAACCTCTCCGTTCCTTCCATTACGCTGGATACCCGATGGGGTGTTCCCAGATATGACAGTGCCAAGGAGACCGAGACCTACCTGATGTCCGGCTCCATGCTCTCGACGATGGGTGACGACGGCAAGATGGGCGTGGCTCACCGCGGTGAGAAGATGAGCCGCAAGGCCGATCGACAGTTCTACACCCGTCAGGGTGGCGACTTCAGCCGTATCATCCGCAAGGGCGACAGTCCCGCGAACTATTATTGGGAGGTTACCGACAAGCAGGGTATCAAGTACACCTATGGCGGCGAAGGTGCCGTATTGAAAGGTACGGCTACCGATGCCTCGGGAGCCAGCCATGAGGTCATTTCCGAATGGAAGCTCAAACGCGTGGAGGAAACGCACGGCGATTATATCGAATATGTCTATGAGACGGCTGACGAGCCCGTCCGTGGCGGACTCGTGGGTAAAGCCATCTACCTGAAGGAGGTCCACGCAGGCAACAGCGGACAGGCTCCGCATACCGTGGTGGTCTTCGAGGGCAGCAAGGAAAAGAGGCTGAAGACCAACAACGCAAGATACGGCTTCCTCACATCTTCCAACCGTCTGTTGGAGAAGGTGACGGTGAACTTCCAGGGCAGCGTGCTGCGTAGCTATGCCTTCACCTACGGAGAAGGCGCTTTCTACAAGGATGTGCTCACGGGAGTAAGACAGCTGGACGACAAGGGGCAGGAAGTGTCCTTCCAGAACTTCGGCTATTATGACGATGTGCAGTCTGACAAGGGTTATGTGCCATTCAAGGACAGTCAGGAGACATGGAATACCCATAACGACGGGCTGGACGCTGGGTTCGTCAATCCGCTTCAGGCTGTATCCAAACGGTTCAGCGACAAGCCTACGGCATTGGGAGGTACGACCGGTACCTCATACAGCGGTTCGTTCTATGCTGGAGTAGGTGTTGACGACAAAAGTCCTTGGAAAGGCAATACGGTAGGTGCATCATACAGTTATTCTACCGATAATTCCAAAGGATTATCCGCCCTTGTCGATATCAATGGCGACGGTCTGCCGGATAAGGTTTACAGAGATGGAAGCACTTTATATTACAGGCCACAGCTTAGCAATTCATCAGGAAAGGTTACCACATACGGAGAGCCGATAAAGATAAACGGTATCAGGAACTTCTCTACAGCCAAGAGTACAACTAATTCCGGCGGTGCGAAGGCTATCCCCGGCTATGGAAAGTTCACCGCCGTTGTCGGCGTGGATGTATCCAAGACCAAGACCAAAACCACGGAGTATTTCTCCGACATCAATGGCGATGGTCTGGTAGACCTCGTTTCCAACGGCAAGGTCTATTTCAACCATATTGAGTTTGACGGTCAGGGGAATGCCGTTCCTACTTTCACGCTCAGCAGTGCCGACACGCCGAGTCCTATCATCTACAGTGGCAAGGTCGATGCTTCTGTCATCAAGATAGACCCTGCGGAGCAGCAGGAACTGATTGCCTCCTCGCCGATGGAGGACATGGTGCGTGTATGGCAGGCACCGAAGGCTGGTACGGTCAGCATCTCCGGAAACGTGAGCCTGATAGCACCTTCCGGGGATTATGACACGGAGGAATATGCCAAGGCTGACGGTGTACGCGTTGCTATCCAGAAAGGCGGTACGGAACTGTGGAGCAAGAGCATTGCCAAAGGAGACGCCTCTTCCTACAATGCGGCAGCACAGAACGTAACGGTCAAGAAGGGCGACCGTATCTATTTCCGTGTGCAGAGTGGTACGGAGGAAACGAGCAACGGTGCCTTCGACCATGTAAAATGGGCTCCGGTCATTACCTATACGGGAACGGGCGAGACCTTACCTGACGGAATGTCTACGACAGTCTATAAGTCGGAAGAAGGAGCAGTCTATGATGTGAACACGGTTACAAGCACGGAGGGTAGTACTTCCATCACACTTCGTGGCAAATTCACCAAGCCCGTTACTTCCGATGACATTACATTGAAGGTTATCGCCTCGAATGAGGAAAAGGACAGTCTTGCCAATGATAACCCGGCCTACAAGACGCAGGAGATTTACACCAGGACATTTGCTTATAATGAGACTTTTGACGGTGAACTGACCGAAACCATTGCCAATTCAGGCGCATTGCCTAATCTCCAGTTTATGATTACCTCCACATCCAATGTGGATTGGACAAACGTAAAATGGGCACCGCAGGCAGAACTGACGACAGCAGATGGGAAACAGACCGTTTCCGCGGCACCGCACTATGTCCTGTATCAGAACATGGTCAGTGAGGGAAAGCCGTTCACACTGGCTGCCGATGCAGCGTCTCTCACCGTAACACCTTCCGTTACATTCGTTCCTGCTTCGGGAAAGAACGGTAACGTGACCATGACGGTCAAGTCCGAAAACAGGCTGTGGGGTAAGAAGACCTATACGGTCACTAACGGCATAATGCCGAAGGATGCTCTTACCGTAAGTAATGTCAGCGCAGGCAAGGTATGGGTGGACTACTTCTATTCGGGTGAAATAAGTCCCAGTGATGTCATCACATCTTCCGCTGCCGTTACAGGAACAGGCAGTGTCCAGACCGGCTTCTATGCTCAGGCAGGAGATGACGGCTTCGGCCCACTCTATCGAGGCTGGGGTGGCTTTGTCTATAATGCCGCAGAAGGCAGATATGCCAAACCGATAGACGAGTCATTGCTGGTTCTTCCTAAAGACAAGGATGCTAAGTTGGATCCAAGGACGATGGTATTCACTCCGATTGGAACGGACCAAAGCACGCTGTCACGCTGGACAGGTCAGAATCAGGACATTTATCTGACCGGTGACGAAATGAGTTCTGCCCGTCTGGCCGAGCAGGATGTCATTCTGACCAACCCATTGGAGACCAATGTGGATATAGCTGCCCTTTCCGGTGATTGCCTGCAGGGTACGGGAGCTGCGGCTGTCACACAAGTATCTGAAAACAAGAGTACCGATACGCAAAGTGGTGCCATGGGCATTACCTATAATGATGCCAATGGACATATGAACACTCTGGTTTCCATGATGGACATGAACGGCGATGGTTATCCGGATATTGTGGCCGGCGGTTCAATTCAATATACCAATTCTCTTGGTGGTATCAGCGGCGAGAAGTACGAGAGTATCGGAAATGTCAGATCTGATAATGAATCCTATGCGTGGGGATATGGAGGTAATCCAGTATCTTCCATATCAAATATCATTGGAAAGAAAGCATCAAGGGAAAATAACGAAAATGCCCGTACTTCATGGTTAGGTAAGATTTCTATTTCAGGAAGTGCTCCCAAGAATAATGATTCCGCTGTTGAGAGTTTCACTGACATTAACGGTGACGGTCTTCCTGACAAGATAGAAGCTGGAAACAAGGTCAGAATCAACCTCGGCTACTCATTTACAGAGCCGATTGACTGGCAGATAGACAGGATACAGGGCGGACAGAGCCTTTCATATAATGGAGGTGTCGGTGTAGATATCGCGTCTTCAAGTTATTCAGCCGGAGTGGGCATTGTTACTACTGAAACCTCGGCAGGTTACGACCTGATGGATATAAACTCCGACGGATTGCCTGACAAAGTCTGGAAAACTGACAATGGTATCATGGTTGCACTGAACAATGGACAGGCATTTGATACTCCGATACAATGGAAAGGTCTTATCGGGCTGACCGAGTCAGCTTCCACATCTGAGTCTGTCAATGGTGCATATACCCATTATATACCGATAACCGTTTTTGGAGTAGGAGTTAAGATTACCCTTAACCCAGGCGCAAGTACGGGACACTCCATCAACCGAACGACCTACTCTTTACAGGACGTGGACGGAGACGGCTATCTTGACATCGTGGAATCCGAGAAGGAAAGCGAGCTGAAGGTGACCCGCTCTGCCATCGGCAGGACAAACATGCTCAAGACCGTTACCAACTCCCTCGGTGGAACCTTTACGCTTGACTATAAGCACAGTACGCCTACCTACGGGCTGCCCGGCGGTAAGTGGGTGATGTCGTCCGTAACCGTCGATGACGGTATCCATGACGACGGTCCGCTGATGAAGACGATGTTCGACTACTCCGACGGACAGAAGGACCGCCATGAACGCGAGTTCCTCGGCTTCGGTAAGGTAGTCACCAAGAATATCGACACGGAGAAGGGCGACTCGGTCGTCTATCGTCAGGCTGTCCAGCTCTACGACGTTTCCACCTACTACGCACAGGGCAATGAACTCGGTGCTTCCGTGGAAGATGCAGAAGGCAACAAGTACACCGAGACCCATAATGAATATGACGGCTATTATCTCACTGCCAACGGTGACAAGTACACCTTCACCAAGCAGGATGTGCTTTGCAGCGACCGCGCCTCCGCCTTTGTTCCGCTCCGCTATACCGCCAACAGGCAGTATGAGGGACAGGCAAGTAGCATCACCACTTCCGAGGCATGGAACGAGTATTACCTCACGGGCTACCACGGAGAGCTGAAGTCCTACAAGTTCAGCGACAAGGGCAAGTTGGGTGCTGACGGTTCGGGTAGGTTCGACTACCAGACCGCCATCCAGTACACTTCTAATGAGGGCAAACACATCTATAGTCTGCCGACGGACGTAACCGTTACGGGCGGCGACGGCAAGGCTTACCACCATGTCACTGCCACCTACGATGTGAACTATGCCGACCATATCACGCAGATACGCCAGCAGCTCGGCAGTGGTGAAGCCGTGTCCGACTACACCTACGATGCTTACGGCAACATCACCAAGACCACGCTCCCAGCCAATGCCAAGGGACAGCGTATGTGGTACAGTTACCGCTACGAGCCTGTGATGAATATGTACGTGGAGCGAGTTGACGATGCCTTCGGCTACCGCAGCGAGGCAGACAACTTCGACTACCGTTACGGTATGGCCTTGCAGCGCCGTGACCTCAACAACTTCTATTACGAAACCGACCTCGACAACCTCGGACGAGTGAAAGCCGTGCGTGGTCCTAACGAGTTGGCCACCGGCGTACCTTACATCATCGCCTTCGATTATCAGCCTAAGGCAACCTTTGGCGAGAACGGCATCACGGCACCTGCCTACGCCGTGACGAAGCACTATGACATCCAGCACCCGAATGACGACATGGAGACCATTACCTTCGTGGACGGCTTCGGACGTCCCGTGCAGGTAAAGAAAGACGGTGTCGTTACCACTGCCGCCAAGGGCAGCACACCTAAGGATGAGAACGTGATGATTGTCAGCGGTCGCAACGTATATGATGCCTTTGGTCGCGTGGCAAAGGCTTACTACCCCGTAACAGAGGCTCTGGGCAGCAAGACCACGTTTAACAAGGCTTTCGACAATGTGTCACCGACAGTATCTGTTTATGACGTGCTCGACCGTGCCATGAAGGTAACGCTTCCTGACAATGCCGAGACCAAGACGGAATACACCATCGATGCGGGCAGCAATACGCTCGTAACGACCGTAACCGATGCTCTGGGCAACCGACAGGCTACCTATACCGACGGCAGCGGCAAGACCGTGAAGACCGAGCAGCTCAGCGGCCCGGACGGAACGATTACCACCTCCTTCGAGTATGACGGCATCGACCGCCTCGTCAAGGTAACCGATACCGAGGGCAACGTGACGACATCCGTCTATGACATGGGCGACCGCCGTACGGAGGTCAATCACCCTGCCAGCGGTATCACCACCTTCACCTACGACGCTTTGGGCAATGTGGTGACCAAGCAGACCGCCAACCTCAAGAAGGAGGGCAAGACCATCAGTTATGAGTATGACTACGGACGTCTGACGGCTATCAACTATCCCGACCATCCGGAGAATAACGTGAAGTATTACTATGGCGGGCGCAATGCCTCCCAGAACCGTATCGGCAGGCTGATGCTCCGTGAGGACGGCAGCGGTGCCATCGAATACTTCTACGGCAAGATGGGTGAGGTTGTCAAGACCCGCCGCACGATGATTGTGCCTAATCAGGCTATTGCCACCTACGTGACGCAATGGACCTACGACAGCCACAACCGACTCCTGGAGATGATCTATCCCGACGAGGAGAAGGTTACTTATTCTTACAACCTCGGCGGACAGCTTGACCATGTGCGTGGCTACAAGTCCTACGGCTACGACTATGTGAACAAGATTGGCTACGACAAGTTCGAGCAGCGCACCTACCTCAAATACTGTAACGGTGCCGAGACCTTCTACAGTTACGACCCGCAGCGTCGCAGGTTGCAGAACCTCGCGGTCAGTGCCAAGTCAGGTACCATCATGGACAATGCCTATACCTACGATGCGGTGAGCAATGTGCTCAGCGTGAAGAACGGTGCCCCGCTCCCGCAGAGCGGCAAGGCCGGTGGTCAGATGAACCACCAGTACACCTACGATGCGTTGTATCGTCTGGCAAGTGCGACGGGAACCTACACAGGAGCTGACAGCAAGACGGCATCCTACACCCTTGCAATGAGCTATGACAACATGCACCGTATTACGAGCAAGAAGCAACACCTCACGCAAAGCAATGTGCAGTTCAACGGCTCGCTCAATGCAGGCTACGACCTCACCTACACCTATCAGGACTCTGTGGGACACAAGTTCCAACTGGCGAATGTTCAGGACGTGAACTACCGCACGGAGGGAACAGCCGATGAGAACGACAAGGTGGATAACGGTCACCGCTATACCTACGATGCCAACGGTAACCTCGTCTATATCAACACCAGCCGAGTGAAGAGAGACGGCAAGGAGGATGAGAAAGCGACCGAGCAGAAGTTCAAGTGGGACGAGGAGAACAGGCTCCTTGCTGCAGATGAGAACGGTTTTGTGAGCAACTACTGGTACGATGCCGATGGTGAGCGCACAGTGAAGACCAGCGGCGAGGGTGAGCTGATCTATGTAAACTCCGAGTTCGCAGGTGGCAGAACAAACACAGCCAAGTTCAGCCTGTATGTCAGTCCATACCTTGTAGCCAACCAAGGTGGACGTTACACCAAGCATATCTATATTGGTAGCCAGCGCATTGTCAGCAAGCTTGGTGACTTCGCTTCCTACGGTTCAGACCCACGTCGGATACCGTATGCCGGCAGTGAGGCTGATGCAGTCAGCGTGGATTACAAGAGTAAGTATGCTAGCCAGCAGCAGGTCATCAAGGACAACTATGCCACGTTCAATGTTCCTTATAATGGTGAGGACAACAACGACTATGTGGATGGCGAGGGCTTCTGCTGTAACGACGGTACTCCCGAGGCTGTACAGGCTAAGGCGATGGCTGCAAACGTGGCTGGAGCGAAAGCTATCAACGGCAACTTCAAGGAGAACGACGACTACGAGAAGATGCAGTTCTTTTACCATCCTGACCACTTGGGCAGCAGTAGCTACATTACCAATCTTGACGGTGAGGTGGCACAGCATATTGAGTATGTGCCATTCGGAGAGGTGTTCATAGAAGAGCGCAACAATACGTGGAACACGCCTTATCTCTTCAACGCCAAGGAATTTGACGAGGAGACAGGGTTGTACTACTATGGTGCGAGGTATTATGAGCCGAGGTTGAGTTTGTGGATGAGCGTGGATTTATTGCAAGAAAAAAATCCAAACATATCAAGCTATGCATATTGTATAGATAATCCAATTAAATTTATTGATTTTGATGGGAAAGACTGGTTTGTAAATTACCAAGGATTTTATTTGTGGTCAAATAGTTCGGAGGTTTCTGGTTTTGTGTACTATGGGGCAACTTTACCAAATACTGTTTCCAAGTATAATATCCTCGAAAATATCAACGGGAAATTATACCACAAATATACAACTAACATTCCCAATAGAATCTTAAATAAATTATTCGGCACTCATCTTGTAGAAAAGAAGATTTATGATGCCGCATGG
Organism: Prevotellaceae bacterium KH2P17; assembly: GCA_900199655.1. Classification (GTDB taxonomy): domain Bacteria; phylum Bacteroidota; class Bacteroidia; order Bacteroidales; family Bacteroidaceae; genus Prevotella. The sequence continues at coordinate 28,242 of FZRE01000004.1, read as the reverse complement.
GAATCTGCAAGTAGTGAACTACAAAGTACTGCTTTTGGAGTGGCATCGTGGGGGCTTTTATCGAAGTTAGCAGGCCCCGTAATAGGAAGAATTATTTCACAGATTCGAGTATCTAATATCGTTCCCAATAAAGGAGTTTTCATGAATTCTGTTTTAAGCACTTCGAAAAATGGTATGACACAGATTGCCCGTGCTTTACAGAAGCATGCAGGTAGGGCTAATAGTTCATTTAGCAACATAAAATTTTCGGGTAAGACAGCCACGAAAGATGGCTTAAATGTGCTAAAGGATATCATGAATTCAAAGAAAAAGATAATTGATATCGAATCTAATGAAACAAAAACTATATATGATAAGGCAACAGGACGTGGCTTTAATATCAGTCGAGAAGGAAAATTCAATGGATTCAGAGATCTTAAAGAAAGAAGCAAGTGATTCTATAACTATTCAGCTTGCCACGCTGACTCCAGCAAGCGAAACGCGAAATATCATCCACATATAATCTGGTGTCAAAAGTGGTTATTGCTGAATAGTTTTTTAAATTGTTGTACTATGGACTGGAAAGAAATTAAAAAGAAATTGTATTATACCAATGACGATTATATAAGAGATGTTATTGCGTTTCATTTGCGAGATGAGGCATGGGATATAATCTCCAATTATATTTCCCAACACACTCTTTTTTATGTAAGTAAGAGTATTACAAGTGGTGCAAGTGTTGAGAAAAAACTGGATGGCAATATTATTACAATCTATATAGAAAACAATCCTCTAATAAGATGGTACTTAAATAGTAGAAATATTTTAGAGATGGATGTTGATGCTAGGTTTGTTACCAATGAGAATATTCATAACACAGTCTGTAGTTTTTTTGTTAATTTGTCAAATTTGCTTGATAACGAAATCTATATGTTAGACGATACGATAAAAGAAAAATCTGTGATACTTATAGAATTCAGACCACATAAACCAGCAAATATACTAATGCAGACTAAATATTTAAGGATGTGAAGGAATGCGACCCCTTACTGAATACATTTCATCATGTAATATAAAGGATGCTCTATTTCGTTCGACCTATTGTTTACATATGCAGGACGGCATCACGGTACCTGCCTACGCCGTGACGAAGCACTATGATGTCCAGCATCCGAACGACGACATGGAAACCGTCACCTTCGTGGACGGCTTCGGACGTCCCGTGCAGGTGAAGAAGGACGGTGTCGTTACCACTGCCTCCAAGGGCAGCGCACCCAAGGATGAGAACGTGATGATTGTCAGCGGGCGCAACGTATATGACGCCTTCGGCCGCGTGGTAAAGGCTTACTACCCCGTAACAGAGGCTCTGGGCAGCAAAACCACGTTCAACAAGGCCTTCGATAATGTGTCACCGACAGTATCTGTTTATGACGTGCTCGACCGTACCATGAAGGTAACGCTTCCTGACAATGCCGAGACCAAGACGGAATACACCACCGATGTCAGCAGCAATACGCTCGTCACGACCGTAACCGATGCCCTGGGCAACCGTCAGGCAACCTACACCGACGGTAGCGGCAAGACCGTGAAGACCGAGCAGCTCAGCGGCCCGGATGGAACGATCACCACCTCCTTCGAGTACGACGGTATCGACCGCCTCGTGAAGGTAACCGACACCGAGGGCAACGTGACGACATCCGTCTATGACATGGGCGACCGCCGCACGGAGGTCAATCATCCTGCCAGCGGTATCGCCACCTTCACCTACGACGCTTTGGGCAACGTGGTGACCAAGCAGACTGCCAACCTCAAGAAGGAAGGTAAGACCATCAGGTATGAGTATGACTACGGACGTCTGACCGCCATCAACTATCCCGACCATCCGGAGAACAACGTGAAGTATTACTACGGCGGGCGCAATGCCTCCCAAAACCGTATCGGCAGGCTGATGCTCCGTGAGGACGGCAGCGGTGCCATCGAATACTTCTACGGCAAGATGGGTGAGGTTGTCAAGACCCGCCGCACGATGATTGTGCCCAATCAGGCCATTGCTACCTACGTGACGCAGTGGACCTACGACAGCCACAACCGACTGCTGGAGATGATTTATCCCGATGAGGAGAAGGTTACCTACTCCTACAACCTCGGCGGCCAACTCGACCATGTGCGTGGCTACAAGTCCTACGGCTACGACTATGTCAACAAGATTGGCTACGACAAGTTCGAGCAGCGCACCTACCTGAAGTACTGCAACGGTGCTGAGACCTTCTACTCTTACGACCCGCAGCGCCGCAGGTTGCAGAATCTCGTTGTCAGTGCCAAGGCAGGCACCATCATGGACAATGCCTATACCTATGATGCGGTGAGCAATGTGCTCAGCGTGAAGAACGGTGCCCCGCTCCCACAGAGCGGCAAGGCAGGCGGCCAGATGAACCACCAGTACACCTATGATGCGCTGTATCGTCTGGCAAGTGCAACGGGTACCTATACGGGTGCTGACAGCAAGGCGGCTTCCTACACCCTTGCGATGGGCTACGACAATATGCACCGCATCACGAGCAAGAAGCAGCACCTCACGCAAAGCAATGTGCAGTTCAACGGCTCGCTGAGTGCAGGCTACGACCTCACCTATACCTATCAGGACTCTGTGGGACACAAGTTCCAGCTGGCGAATGTCCGGGACGTGAACTACCGCACGGAGGGGGCAGCCGGAGAGGACGACAAGGTGAATAACGGCCATCGCTACACCTACGATGCTAATGGTAACCTTGTCTATATCAACACCAGCCGTGTGAAGAAAGACGGCAGGGAGGATGAGAAGGCTACGGAGCAGAAGTATCGCTGGGACGAGGAGAACCGCTTATTAGCAGCTGATGAGAACGGCTTTGTATCTAACTACTGGTACGATGCCGACGGTGAGCGCACGGTGAAGACCAGTGGCGAGGGGGAGCAGATCTATGTGAACTCCGAGTTTGCAGGAGGACGCACCAATACCGCCAAGTTCTCGCTCTACGTGAGCCCATACCTTGTAGCCAACCAAGGCGGACGATACACCAAGCATATCTACATCGGCAGCCAGCGCATTGTCAGCAAGCTCGGTGACTTTGCTTCCTACGGCTCAGACCCAAGGAGAATACCGTATGCAGGTAGCGAAGCTGATGCAGTCAATGTGGATTACAAGGGCAAGTACACCAGTCAGCAGCAGGTGATTAAGGACAACTACGCTACGTTCAATGTTCCTTACAATGGTGAGGATAACAACGACTATGTGAATGGTGAGGGCTTCTGCTGTAATGACGGTACCCCTGAGGCTGCACAGGCAAAGGCTATGGCTGCAAATGCGGCAGGTGCCAAGGCTGTCAGCGGCAACTTCAAGGAGAACGACGACTACGAGAAGATGCAGTTCTACTACCATCCTGACCATTTGGGCAGCAGCAGCTACATTACCAATCTTGATGGCGAGGTGGCGCAGCATATCGAGTATGTGCCGTTCGGCGAAGTCTTCATCGAGGAACGCAACAATACGTGGAACACGCCTTATCTCTTCAACGCCAAGGAATTTGACGAGGAGACGGGTATGTATTACTATGGTGCAAGATACTATGAACCGAGGCTGAGTTTGTGGATGAGTTGTGATCTTTTGCAGGAATTAAAAGCAGATATTTGCTCTTATACTTATTGTATTGGTAGCCCTATTGTTTATACCGATCCAAATGGGTGTCTGGAAAGTACTGATGTTATAAAAAAATCTAACGGTACATACCAAGTGGTAAATGCCCATAATGATGGTGACAATAATATTTATCTTGTGGACAGGGAAGGTAAGAGAACAGGGGAGATTATTGGAACAACTTTGAGACCATACGATTTTATGGGAACGGATAATAAAAATGGGAAATTCCATTTTAAGGCAAATGAGACGGGAATTATTTTTGACATCAACAAGTTAACTGTATCAGGAACTGTACAAACAAAAAATGCAACATATTCTGTTTATAATGCAAATGCCCAGAGGCTTCTTGACTGGGGACAGAGTCTTTTTAGATCCGAAGTACAATTTGAAAGCCCTATGACTTTTTATGGAGAATTAAAAGTTCTGAAATCACTGTCAGCCAATAATGCTGCATTAGATGTAAAAGTAAGTTTGGGGGCAAATCCTTATACAGCTTTAAAGGCTGGCACTAATAGTAATGGTACTCCTAAAATAACTACACTAAGAGCAATAGGTAACATGATTTTTGGTGCAAATGTTCATTCAACAAAGCCATTCCTGCTGGGAACACCGACTTGGTATTATTCGATGGTTATGGGAGAAGTTGGAAAATATAATCAAAGTCAAAATTCAGGCTTAGGTTATAATAAAGGCTTCCCTTATTTCGGCGAACACACTTACTCTGGAGATTATATATATTATGGATATTATGGGAAGTTTTATAAATAACATAACGGTATCTTTCGCATGCTTATTCTTGGTTGGTGGATGCGTTCCCAGCTTTCGTCCTCAAGAGAAAGAGCAGAATCGAATAAACGTAAAGAATGGTACATTTGTATTGATTGATCATATCGGCACACTGGACAGTGAATTCCCTTCTGAAGTCTATTTTATTAGTAATAAAGACTCTGTTCTAGTATATAAAGGATATGGAATCAAAAACATGAGCGTAAAAGATGATACGCTTGCCATATATTCGAACGGAGAAACTCTACATCATCTTAGCAAAATTGATAATTATATTGTAATATCATATTTATCTGAATAGCATACGACTGTGATGGTAATGCTCCAGTTTGGGAGTTGTGAGAATAAGGTCTTGATTATCAAGACTATCTGATAAGTTAAAAATGCGAAGGCTGGGGATTAACGCTCTGCCTTCGCATTATTTTCGCAATTACAGAATAAGCAAAAGAAGCAACGAGATAATTTTGGAACTTCATGCTCCAGATAGGGAGTTAAGTTTTTATGTCCCTATTGTAATCTGAGTCAATCGTTAAAAGTGGGAAGAATTGCAATGGCAAACAACGCTACTAATGTTTCACGATACGACTGTTATACAACGGAGTATTGCCGAATAGACATTCTGGAGGTTGGGGGCGCTTCCTGCAACCAACACCTTCATATTATCGATTGCTGATGCCAAGGGAGGCGAGTAATCCAAAGTTTTGCTCGAAAATCATTACACATCATTACTCAACAGATAATAGGACGTATTGTGATATAAAGCAGCATACCATGCAAAAGCATCCGTTCTTTGTTATGAGGGTATCAAGCAGCGCATGCAACAGGACTATTCCTGTGCCATGAATAGGTTTCTGAATGGCTCTATTTCTCTGCCTATCTTATACTTGTATATGTCAAACTGTGATAAAACACTTTGACGATGTTCCACGCTATAACCACAGGTGCAAGGAAAAATCCTGTAACAATATACACAATCAACTTCAACAGCATATACAACCATGCCGTATCTGCACTGAAGACAAACACCGTGTTGCGCAAAAGAGAATTAAAGACCTGCCACCCGGTAACCAAGGCCACCAAAATGTAACCGCTCAGAAAAGACTGGTCCCCTCCTGACTTCGACGGCAGGAAATCAAGTTTGTATCCGACGAAGAACAGGACGGCAAACACGACCAGATAGCCGATTGAACTGGCAATGTTTTCCGCCTTCTTCGTCTTCCTGCAATCAGCACAAAGCAGGCTTCCCCTGCTATTAGAACATTCTGTACAGAGCCCATGCCCACACTCAGGACAAACGGATACCGCGGGCCTTTCCGGATGATTCTTACAATTCATATCTAATTATTTCCGATGATTTTGCAAAGTTAGCATTTATTCTCAAATTAAAAGATAACATTCGGTATTTTTTATTTTACCGGCTACGGACGATGTGATGCCAGTCATTCACCACGCAGCAAATGCTTCAATTTCTCATCGCTGGAAATCCTTTTCAACTCGTCACTGACAATCTGCCGCACCTCTGCCTTGATGCGGTTGTAGTTCTCCTGTATCATCTCCTTCATGCAGTCCCTGCCGTCGGCATCGGTAAAGTCGGTGATGACCGGGATGGGCCTGTACCTCCCCATCTCTTCTGAAACCTTGGCACTGTCGATGACAATCTCGGCATGGAAAATCTTCTGCTCGATGCGCTCGTCGAAGTTGTCCGACACGGCCCCTACGAACATTCCCTGCGTGAGCCCTGAAATCTTGCTGGGCGGTATAAGGCTGTCCATCTGCGTGTTGATGGAGGTAGACACGTCCTGCCGGTTGATGGACAGCGACTGCCGTTTCTGCAACACCTTGCCAAACCGCTCTGAAAGCGTCTTGGCCGTCTCACCGACAACCTGCCCTGAAAAGATATTGCCCACCGTGTTCATCACCACCTTTGCCTCCTTGTCGCCATAGTCGCGCACCAGCTGCGAGAAGTCCTGAAAGCCCAGACACACGGCCACCTTGTTGCTTCGGGCGGTGGCGATGAGATTGTCAAGGCCCTTGAAATAGATGGTGGGCAGCTCGTCGATGATGACGGACGACTTGAGCATCCCTTTCTTGTTGATGAGCTTTACGATGCGGCTGTTATACAGGCCGAGTGCCGCCCCGTAGATATTCTGCCGGTCGGGGTTGTTGCCCACACAGAGAATCTTCGGCTCCTCGGGGTTGTTGATGTCAAGCGTGAACTCGCTGTCCGACATCACCCAATAGAGCTGCGGTGAAATCATCCTCGACAATGGTATCTTGGCACTGGCAATCTGTCCCTGCAACTGCTCCATCGCTCCGCCTTGCCATGCGTCCATGAAGGGAGAGAGATAGTTCTCCAGTTCGGGATAACTCGTCAGGATAGGAAACACATCTTCGTACCTGCGGTTGAGCAGTTCGATGGCGTGCGGGAAGGTGCAATACCTGCCGTCCTGATAGATGCGCAGGAACCAGATGATGGCAGCAAAGAGGATAATCGGGCTTTCCACGAAGAAGTCACCCTGTTTCTGCACCCATGTCTTGTTGAGGTTGAGCATGATGGTGTAGGCACTCTCGTAGGCATCGGAGATGTCCGTCATAAAGTCCGGGTGGATGGGATTGCAGCGGTGGCTGCGGCGAGGGTCGTCGAAGTTGATGACATAGAACTTCGGTTTCACCCTATATCCCCCTAAGTGATTGAGTAAATGGTTATAGGCAATCATCGTGAGGTCGGGAAACTTGAAGTCATAGACATACATCGAGTAGCCTTTCTCTATCTGCTGCCTGATGAAGGAATTGACCACGGCGTATGACTTTCCGCTGCCCGGCGTGCCGAGTACGATGGTGGCCCGGAACGGATTGACCACGTTGATCCAGCCTTTGTTCCATTTCCTGCGGTAATAGAAGCGCGTGGGCAGATTGACGGAATATTCATTCTCCAAGAGCTGTGTTTCCTGCATGAAACTCTCATTCTCCGTATTGAACACATCGTCCATCAGATTGTGCTTCAGAAGACGGCTCATCCACAGTCCTGCCATCAGCAGGCACACATAGCCGGCGGACAGGGCCAAGATATACAGGACTGCGTTGGCCATGAAAGGAAGGGGCAGGTACAATATCCACCAGTTGAGAAAGAACAGCACAAAGCCGATGGCAAGCACCGTCCATATCCTGCCCCAAGTAATCTGCTCTCCCTTTACTCCTTTGGTTCCGAGGCATGAGAGTGCCAGAAGCAAGGCGGAAAAGAGTTTGGTATAGAGGATGGAGCCGAACAGCCCCGCCGTCCGCTGGAAGTTCACCAGTATTCTGTCCACGACACCGATATTGAAGCCCCACTGTCGGATGGCATCATAGCAGTACCAATAGACATTCATCACCACTAAAATAATACTTACGGCACGCAGAAAATCCATGATTTTCGCCAGTGCCCTCAAATCGTCTTCCTGTTGCATTTTGCTTATTGTTTGATATTCTTTCTTCTGTTACAATGAACGCCCCTTGCCTTTCTTCTTCCGTTTTCGCATAGCACGGATGAACGCTTCTTCCTCCGCGTCAATTACTGGACTGGTGGGCATCAACAGTCCCAATCCGTCGGGCAAATGCTCATGTCCGTCGGAAACGGTCTGCTGTTGAGACGAGGTTTCTTCTGTACGGACAGCCATCGGTATGGGTTTCTTGTCTGCATATGGGAGCGTGAAGTGTTCCTGCAAGGCATTGGCAGAAAGTTCCTTTCCCATGCGTGAGCCGTTGAGGACACAGCCGGTGCGATGGTCAATGAAGGTCGCACCGTAGATACGCCCTTCTTCCGTCAGGCGGAATACGGTGTCAATGCCTTTCTCCTTGAGCAAGTCCACAAACCTGTCCTTGTGGTAAGTACGGGCAAGTGCTGCAAGCACTGCCCGCTTCGTCGGATTGGTAAACTTGCCTTCGGCAATCTGTTTCTTGGAAATTTCAAAATGCCTTTCGATGGCGGTGTGTCCTGCCGCCTTGCCGAAGAGCGAGGACTTAAAAGGATTGCCAACCTTGTTTCCCTTGTCGTCCGTTGCCGAATAGACCAGTCCGTGATATTCACGCCCCTTGACCTCTCCCCGCACTTCCTCGACACTTATATGGTATAATGAAAGCAAGGCACGATATTCTCCGAAGGACTGGAAACGGTATTTGGGGGCCAGTGCCTTGACGGCATTGCCGACCTGCTTTTTGACATCGCCCTTGCCTATATCCACCTTGCGTGCTACCTGCTGCACTTCTCCTTTCTTTTTCTGGGCAGGCTTCAGTCCATACTGCTTTTCGAGTTCCTTCCTGATTCTCTCGCTCCTCCTGAAGAGAAAGTCCTGATTGAGCCGCTTGCCTCTTTCGTCCACATTGAGCGTGACGATATGCAGGTGGTGGCGGTCTATGTCCTCATGCTTGAAGATCATGTAGGGCTGGCTGCCATACCCCAGACGGTCCAGATAGTCCCTTGCTATATTCTCCATCTCCATATCCGTAAGCCTGTCGTCGGGATGCGGATTGAGGGATATGTGCAGGACTGGCTTCTCAGTCCGGATGCCTTCGGGCAGATAGACCATGAAGTCGTTGAAAGCGCGCGCAAGGTCTATCTTTCCCGTGCAGGAATCGAACACCTTGTTCGTGGCAAGCAGCTTGCCTTGTCCCTCGTTTATCTTCTGCGCGTTGTAGGCAAGCGCCCCGTAAAGGGAACTTCCCATGCTTATCTTTGTGACCATTTTCGTTCAAATTCTTGGGTCAGGATAACGATTTCCTGTGTAATCCGTATCAGTTCCTGCGTGCATTTCTCCAGTTTATACAGCAGTGCCATCGCCTTTTTCTCGGAGAAATGCACCCTTAATTCCTTCACTATCTGGTTGTAATTGTTGCCCACCGCACGGTATTGCGAGTGGAAGGAGGACAGTTTCTGATAGTATTCCAACAGGCTCCTGTCCTCCACGAGCACCCTGAAAGGCTGTCCGAAGAACTGCTGCTTGATGAAAACGGAGCGTGTCGTAGCCCCTGCCTTGTCAAACATGGCAAGGAAACGGATGTGTTCCTCCGCATTGAAACGGACGGTATAACGGAATACCGCCGGGTCTTTCTTGGGATGTCTTCCCATTTTTCTCTTTGTCTCATTCATTTTTATAACGGATTTAGTGGTGATATGGCAGCATGGACTGTTTCTGTCAGCCTGCGGGCTTGTCTCATGGGCTCCCGACTTCGGAGGGAAAGCCCGCCCCCTGCAAGGGCAAGATACTTTTCAGGGATGCTTAAATCATTTTGAGCGGCTGAAAAGACATCTTGCTGTGTCTTTGAGGACACAAGAATCCGCCTTCGGACGGATTGGGACAGACCCTTGACGCAGCAGGTCGGAAAGCCGACAGAGACCATTCTGCCCTGTGGGTGCAAAATTACGGGTTAAACGGCAGTCGGAAACGCTTTGGAAAATGCCACTTGCTACCACTTCCGTGCCACATGCTTCCACCTTTGCCGAATCTGGCGGCAGTATGGAGGAAAAGTCATTCTTTTGCAAATGCCATCAGGCAGACATTCCTGTAAGCAGGTGTACCAACAGCCGTTCATCTGTCAGCCTGTGGATATATCCATTCCCCTGCCTGTACGGCTGGCACTGTTATTTGCGCAAGGCCTTATGCTATCGGGGAGGAACATCACGCCCACCTGCGTTCATACGCCATCATGAATGCCGTATGAATGTAATGACAGCAGTACGCACGGCCGGCACGGGAACTTTCTACCAGTGGGTATGTATGCACGAATTTATAAACCTATAAACAACTTCAAGTATGAACAAACCCAAGTATGTGGCCTTCTCCACCCAAAAAGGGGGAGCGGGCAAGACGACGCTCACGGTGCTCACCGCCAGTTACCTGCAATATGTAAAGGGGTACAATGTCGGCATCATCGACTGCGACTTCCCCCAGTACAGCATCCATGACATGCGCAAGCGTGAGCTGGATGCAGCCGTCAGGAACGATTATTACAAGGTGCAGACCTTTGAACTGCTCAAGAGGATGAAACGCAATTTCTATCCCGTAGAGTGCTGCCTGCCGGTCAATGCCATCCCGACGGCAAAAACGCTCAGCCGTGATTACGGAGACCTTGACTTCCTTTTCTTTGACTTTCCCGGTACGGTGAACAACAAGGATGTGATCGACACCATCGCCCGGATGGACTACATTTTCACACCCATCACCGCAGACCGTGTGGTGATGGAGAGTTCCATCACTTTCGCCACGGTCATCAATGAGCAGCTCATCCTGTCGGGCAAATCCCATATCAAGGCCCTCTATCTGCTGTGGAACATGGTGGACGGCAGGGAGAAGACCTCCCTCTATGAAATCTATGAAAAGGTCTGCGCCCAATGCGGCCTTCATATCCTGAAAACATTCATTCCGGACAGCAAGCGTTTCCGCAAGGAAGTGGAGACGGATCGGGCAAGCGTGTTCCGCTCGACGACCCTCCCTCCGGACAAGTCACTCATCAGGGGAAGCAACATTGACAGCCTCGTGGAGGAAATCCTTGAACTCATCCAATCATAATGCAGCTATGGCAAAGAAAACAAGAGCAGACGAGATAGACAGTTCCTTCATCATCAATGCCTTCCGCAAGGATGACAGGAGCATTCCCCCCAGTGCGAGGATAATCAGCGAGCATCCTGAAGACACTCAAAGGGAGGGGCCGGAACCTCCCGACATGGTGGAGCAAACAGTAAAGGAGCCGGTAAGAGAAGATACGGAAAGAAGGCGTAAAGTCGCCAAGCCCGACTATGAAAGCACTTTCGTGCGCGAGACCTCCATCACGGCCCGACAGGGGAAACAGGTATATATCCGCAAGGAGTATCACGACCGTATCCAGAAAATCATCCATGTTGTCGGGCAGAACGAGCTTTCCATAGCCAGTTACCTCGACAACGTGCTGGCATATCATTTTTCCATGTTTGCACAGGAAATCAATGAGACTTTCAACGACCATCTCAAGTCATTCGGATTGTAGACAGCCACTCCGTTTTACAATGCAGGAAACACCTTTTACAAAAAATAAGTTATCCTATGGAAACATTACTGATTATCTGCCTTCTTGCCTGCAACGCATGGCTGCTACACCTCCTTTCCTCCGGCAGGGAAAAGAAAGATGGCCGTGGAAAACGGCAGGCAGAACCATCGCCGGACCATCATGCAAGCATGGATGACATCATTGGCAAAAGCCGCTTCCGCATGTTCAGTCCAAGGGCAGGGAAAGAGGCACAAGCTGCCATTCCGGCGCCACATGCTGCCACTTCCGACGAAACGGAGGAAGTGAGCATTTCAGACACTACCTTTGCCGACGAAATCCCGCAGAAGTCACCCATGCAGGTTCCTGCCGACCGTCTTGACGAGGTCTTCACCGATATGAGAATCGAGGATGCGGACGGCAGGGACAGATGGGAAGAAAGCAGGGAGGACGAGCCGATGGCACAGGGAACGGGCTTTGAGGACATCGACAAGGCCGTGGCCACGGTAAGGAAAGACAGTGCAAGCGACGAGGACAACCTCCATGCGGGCAAGGTGTTTACCCGGATAGAGACCAGCGAGCTGTATGACAGCATCGTCAGCAGCTACGAGTCCGTCGGCACGCGAGTCCGTCAGGTCATGGACATGCACCTCTCCGCCCTTGAGTCAAAAGCAGCAGCCCGCAAGGCTTTCAGCCTTCCGGACAGCATTGAGGACTTCGATGTGAGGAAATATGTATAACCGTCAAAACAAACGACAATGAAAGAAAGGGACTACGGATAAGCCGGGGGATGGACTCACACCACTATCTCCACTTAAAAAAGTATTCACCGCCGGCAAAGGGTTACAGCAGAAAGTCCCTTCCGGCAAATCCAGACAACAATCAATGCAAGCAAACATGAAAAGAGAAAAACAAGTAAAGTGCCTCATGGCTGCCCTCATGCTCCTTGGGGTAACAGGCGCGTCCGCACAGGGTAACGGCCTGGCTGGTATCAACGAGGCCACCCAAATGGTCAGCAGTTATTTCGATCCCGGCACGAAGCTGATTTATGCCATTGGTGCCGTCGTCGGTCTCATCGGAGGCGTAAAGGTCTATGGGAAATTCTCCTCCGGCGACCCCGATACCTCCAAGACGGCGGCAAGCTGGTTCGGTGCGTGTATCTTCCTCATCGTGGCCGCAACCATTCTGCGTTCCTTCTTCCTCTAATCCGCTACAGTATGGCAGAATATTCAATCAACAAGGGGATTGGATCTTCGGTTGAGTTCAAGGGGCTGAAGGCGCAGTACCTGTTCATCTTTGCCGGCGGGCTTCTCGCGCTCTTCGTCATCTTCGTGATTCTCTATATGGCAGGCACAGACCAACTGGTGTGCATCGCTTTCGGCATCGTGTCGTCCTCCATACTCGTATGGGGAACCTTCACCCTGAACAGCCGCTATGGGGAGCACGGACTCATGAAATTGGGAGCCGCCCGCGGCAGACCCCGCTACCTGCTCAACCGGAAACCCGTTTCCCTGATTATCAAGAACAAGGTAAAGAAGAAAAGAAATGAGGAACATACTTAAAGCCACGACCATAGAGAACAAGCTGCCCCTGCTTGCCGTTGAGCAGGGCTGCATCGTGTCGAAGAATGCCGACCTCACCGTCTGCTTCGAGGTGAGCCTGCCGGAACTCTATACGGTGACGGCACAGGAATACGAGGCACTGCATGCCGCATGGTGCAAGGCAATCAGGGTGCTGCCCGACTACAGCGTCATCCACAAGCAGGACTGGTTCATCAAGGAAAAATACAGTCCCCGGACGGACAAGGCGGACATGAGCTTTCTATCACGGAGTTTCGAGCGGCATTTTGCGGAGCGGCCCTATCTGAACCACACCTGCTACCTCTACCTGACCAAGACGACCAAGGAGAGAAACAGGATGCAGAGCAATTTCTCCACGCTTTGCCGTGGACATATCATCCCGAAGGAACTCAATGCCGAGACCGCCGCGAAATTTTTGGAGGCGACGGAACAGTTCGAGCGTATCATGAACGATTCGGGCTTCATCACCCTCAGGCGGCTTTCCGATGAGGAAATCGTGGGGACTGCCCCAAAGTCCGGCATCATCGAGCGCTACCTCTCACTCATGACAGAGGACGAGGGCTGCCTTCAGGACATCGACCTCTCACCCTCAGAAATGAAGGTCGGCGACAACCGTCTCTGCCTGCATACGCTCTCCCATGCGGAGGACATGCCACAGCGCGTGATGACGGACATCCGCTATGAGCGCCTGTCGACCGACCGCTCCGACTGCCGTCTGAGCTTTGCCTCACCCGTAGGGTTGCTGCTTTCGTGCAACCACATCTACAACCAGTACATCTTTCTTGACAACAGCGAGGAAAACCTCCGGAAGTTCGAGAAGACCTCCCGCAACATGCAGTCGCTCTCACGGTACAGCCGGAGCAATGCCATCAACAGCGAATGGATAGAGCAATACCTCAATGAGGCCCACTCCTTCGGGCTTACCTCCGTGAGGGCGCACTGCAACGTAATGGCGTGGAGCGACGACAGGGAGGAACTGCGCAGGATTAAGAATGACGTGGGAAGCCAGCTGGCGTCTATGGGCTGTATGCCCCGCCATAACACGGTGGACTGTCCGACCCTGTTCTGGGCAGCCATGCCCGGCAACGGCGCGGACTTTCCCGCTGAGGAAAGTTTCTATACCTTCACCGAGCAGGCGGTGTGCCTTTTCACGGAAGAGACCAACTACCGCAGTTCCCCGTCGCCCTTCGGCATAAAGATGGTGGACAGGCTCACGGGCAAGCCCCTGCACCTTGACATCTCCGACCTGCCGATGAAGCAAGGCATCATCACCAACCGCAACAAGTTCGTACTGGGGCCTTCGGGCAGCGGCAAGTCCTTCTTCATGAACCACCTCGTCAGGCAGTATTACGAGCAGGGCACGCACATAGTCCTCGTGGACACGGGAAACTCCTATCAGGGACTCTGTGAGATGATACGCCGCAAGACGGGAGGCAGGGACGGCATCTACTACACCTACACGGAAGAGCATCCCATCTCGTTCAATCCTTTCTATACCGACGATTATGTATTTGACGTGGAGAAGAAGGACAGCATCAAGACCCTGCTGCTCACGCTGTGGAAAAGCGAGTCGCAGGAAATCACCAAGACGGAATCCGGAGAACTCGGAAGCGCGGTGAATGCCTATGTCGGGCTGATCCGCTCGGACAGGAGCATCACTCCCTGCTTCGACACCTTCTATGAATACATGCGTGACGTGTACCGCAGGGAACTTGAAGAACGGGACATCAAGGTCGGTAAGGAGGATTTCAACATCGACAATTTCCTCACGACGCTCCGCCAGTATTACAGGGGCGGCCGCTATGACTTCCTGCTGAACTCCCGTGAGAACATAGACCTGCTGTCAAAGCGTTTCATCGTCTTCGAGATTGATGCCGTGAAAGAGAACAGGGAACTGTTCCCTGTCGTGACCATCATCATCATGGAGGCGTTCATCAACAAGATGCGCCGCCTGAAAGGGGTGAGAAAGCAGCTCATCGTGGAAGAGGCATGGAAAGCCCTCTCCTCGGCCAACATGGCGGAATACCTCCGCTACATGTACAAGACCGTGAGAAAGTATTTCGGGGAGGCCATCGTCGTGACACAGGAGGTGGACGACATCATCTCCTCCCCCGTAGTGAAGGAGTCCATCATCAACAACTCCGACTGCAAGATCCTGCTTGACCAGCGCAAGTACATGAACAAGTTCGACCAGATTCAGTCGCTCCTGGGACTGACGGACAAGGAGAAGTCGCAAATATTGTCCATCAATATGGCCAACCACCCCGGAAGGCTCTACAAGGAGGTGTGGATAGGCCTCGGCGGAACGCAGAGTGCCGTCTATGCCACGGAGGTGAGTCCTGAGGAATACTTCGCCTATACGACGGAAGAGACCGAGAAGGTGGAAGTCCGCGCGATGGCGGAAAGGTATGGCGGAGACATGGAGAAAGCCATCAGGGTGCTGGCCGAAGAAAAGAGAAGCAACCATTAAACTTACAACAAACAATCATCAAATGAAAGAAACGACAATGACAGAAAAGAGAATGAAAGCAAGGACAATCATCCTTACGGTCTTGTGCCTGCTGATGTCCGCAGGCAGGGCGAGCGCGCAGTGGACGGTCATAGACCCGTCCAACATCGCACAAAGCATCATCAACACCACCAAGAACGTGGCCCAGACCACGACGACGGCGCAGAACATGGTGAAGAATTTTCAGGAAACGGTCAAGATTTACGAGCAGGGAAAGAAATACTACGATGCCCTGAAATCCGTGAACAACCTTATCAAGGATGCCCGCAAGGTGCAGCAGACCATCCTGATGGTGGGCGACATCAGCGACATCTACGTGGGGAGTTACAGGAAGATGCTCCACGACGACCATTTCACCGTGGAGGAACTCACCGCCATCGCATTCGGCTATGCCAGACTGCTCGAAGAAAGCAATGATGTGCTCAAGGAACTCAAGAACGTGGTGAACATCACCACGCTCTCCATGACGGACAAGGAACGCATGGACGTGGTGGACAGGTGCTACACGAGGATGAAGCGTTACCGCAACCTTGTGAGCTACTACACGAACAAGAACATTTCCGTTTCCTATCTCCGGGCAAGGAAGAAGAACGACCTTGACCGTGTGATGGCCCTCTATGGAAGCAGGAACGAAAGATACTGGTAGCCTATGGACTTCGAGAATCTTCATCAGGTGCTGCGGTCGCTCTATGACGAGATGATGCCGCTCTGCGCGGACATGGCAGGCGTTGCCAAGGGCATCGCCGGGCTGGGGGCACTTTTCTATGTGGCTTACCGTGTATGGCAGGCGCTTGCCCGTGCCGAGCCCATCGACGTGTTTCCCATGCTCCGCCCCTTCGCCGTCGGCCTGTGCATCATGTTCTTTCCCTCCATCGTGCTGGGCACGCTCAACAGCGTGATGAGTCCTATCGTCAGGGGAACGAACGGCATGTTGCAGGAACAGACCTTCGACATGAACAAGTACAGGGAGCAGAAGGACAAACTGGAATATGAGGCGATGATGCGCAATCCAGAAACCGCCTATCTCGTGAGCAACGAGGAATTCGACAGACAGCTCGAAGAACTGGGCTTCTCACCCGAAGACCTCGTGACGATGACGGGCATGTATGTAGAGCGCGGGGCCTACCACATGGAAAAGAAGATCAGGGACTTCTTCAGGAGCATCCTTGAACTGATGTTCGAGGCCTCCGCCCTCATCATCGATACTCTCCGCACCTTCTTCCTCGTCGTGCTGGCGATACTCGGACCGGTAGCCTTTGCCATTTCCGTATGGGATGGTTTCCAGTCCACCCTTACGCAGTGGATATGTCGGTATGTACAGGTCTATCTGTGGCTGCCCGTCTCAGACCTGTTCAGCACCATCCTCGCGAGGATACAGATACTGATGCTCCAGAATGACATCTCCGAGTTCCAGAACAACCCGAACTTCTCCATAGAGGCAAGCAACGGGGTGTACATCGTCTTCCTTATCATCGGCATCGTGGGATACTTTACCATCCCCACCGTGGCGGGATGGATCATACAGGCCGGAGGCATGGGAAGCTACAACCGCAGCATCAACAACATCGCGGGGACAGCCGGCAAGCGCGTATCGGGTGTTGCAGGAGCGGCGGCAGGGAACATCGCCGGACGCGCGGGACATCTTGTCAAGGCTGCTGGGTCGAAAGTCATGGGTGCGGCAGGAAACCTGCTGAAACGTTGAACATAAAACTACAATGAACAAATGGAATTCAAGTCTTTGAAGAATATTGAGTCGTCATTCAGGCAGATACGCCTGTTCGGCATCATCTTCGTCCTTCTCTGCGCGGCAATCGTAGGCTACTCCCTCTGGAGTTCCTACGACTTCGCGGAGAAGCAGCGTGAGAAGATTTATGTCCTCGACGGTGGCAAGTCCCTGATGCTTGCCCTGTCGCAGGACCTCTCCCAGAACCGCCCTGCCGAGGCACGGGAACACGTCAGGCGCTTTCACGAGCTGTTCTTCACGCTCTCTCCGGAAAAGAGCGCCATTGAGAACAACATCAGGCGTGCCCTGCTTCTGGCGGACAAGAGCGCATACGACTATTACACGGACTTTGCCGAGAAAGGATACTATAACCGCATCATTGCCGGCAACATCAACCAGACACTGAAAGTGGACAGCGTGGTGTGCGACTTTGACAAATATCCCTACGATGTGAGGACATACGGCAGGCAGCTCATCATCAGGACGAGCAACATCACGGAAAGAAGCCTCGTCACGCAGTGCCGTCTGCTCAATGCCGCACGGTCGGATGACAACCCTAACGGATTTACCATCGAGGGGTTCAACATCCTTGAAAACAAGGACATACAGACCGTCAAGAGATAAGGAGGGCTTATGAAGAAGAAGGAAATCAGCAAAAAGATGTGGCGCGGCTTCTGGAAGGCATACGACCTGAGGAAGAAAGCCATTAAAGCGGTAAAGGCCTGCCATGACAGCCTTTCCATGAAGGCAAGGAGGAATATCATACTGGCCATGCTCGCGTTATTCGCCCTCCTTGCACTCTATACGGCGGGCAAGTCTCTTTATAACCTGCTCCATTACACGGAGAGGGAGCAGTTAAGAATCGAACACATGGAGAGGCTGGAAATCATCGATTCCTCTCCAAGGAAAACAACCATCAAACAATCCAAGAACTATGACAGAACAGAAAATGCAGGCAGACCGGCCTGAAAAGGAGAAGCTGCCGTTTACCGAAGCGCAAAGGCAGAAACGGATGAAGATGATAGCCTATCCGCTGATGGGCCTGCTCTTCATCGGGTCCATGTGGCTGATCTTTGCGCCCTCTTCCAAGGACAGGGAAAAGGAAGGCAAGGGGTTCAACACCGAGATGCCGACGGCTGACGGCACGGACATCATTGCCGACAAGAAGAAAGCCTACGAGAAGGCAGAGGACGAACAGAAACAGAGACGGCGGGAGGATGCCCTCCATGACCTCGGCGCGCTCTTCGGAGACAACGCGGGGAAGGTGGATGGCACGCCGGACGACTTCACTCCCGCACGGGAAGGAGGCAGTACGGCATCCCCCGTTTCAGACCGAAGGGCAGGACACGGGACTGTCCGTTCATCCATGATAGCCTATGAGGACATCAATGCCACTTTGGGCAACTTCTATGAACGGTCCGGGCAGGATGCGGAAAAGGAAGAACTCAAAGGCAGGGTCAGTGAACTGGAGGAAAGGCTGAAGGCCGAGCGAGACCGCAAGTCCTCGACCGAGGAACAGGTGGCACTGATGGAGAAGTCCTACCAGCTGGCAGCCAGATACATGGGACACGGTGGGAACGGACAGACACCTCCTGCCGTTGCCCCGGAGCCTTCAACGGTGGAGGAATCCAAGAAAGGAAAAACTGTTTCTGCCGTGCGGCAGGTAGCCCATCAGGTCGTCTCTGCACTCGGACAGCCCGTATCTGACGAGGAGTTTATCCAGCAGCATTCATCCGACCGCAACTACGGCTTCCATACGGCCGTGGGCACAAAGCCTCTTACGGACAAGAACACCATAGCGGCATCTGTCTATGGCGACCAGAGCGTGACGGACGGACAGACCGTCAGACTCCGGCTGCTTGAACCGATGGCGGTCGGGGACAGGATTATCCCAAAGAACTCGGTCGTCGTGGGTACAGCCAGAATACAGGGAGAGCGGCTTGCTGTCCAGATAACCTCCCTTGAATACAGGGGCATGGTCATCCCGACGGAGCTTGCCGTCTATGACACGGACGGACAGGCAGGGATTTTCATTCCCGGCTCTATGGAACAGAATGCGGCAAGGGAAATCGCGGCCAATATGGGCGGCTCGCTCGGAAGCAGCATCAACATCTCGACCAATGCGGGGGCACAGCTTGCATCAGATATGGGGAAAGGCATCATACAGGGAACGAGCCAGTATATTGCCAAGAAGATGCGTACCGTCAGGGTGCATCTGAAGGCCGGCTACCGTGTCATGCTCTATCAGAAGCCGCAATAGGTACAGGAAAGGAAACAATCATCACTTTATCCAACAAATTAAAATCACAGCAAGATGAAAATGAAACAAATGGCAATGGCGCTGGCCCTCCTTCTGGGGGCAGCCGGCGTGGAAGCGCAAGTGCCGGAAAAGGAAAACGGCAATGTGAGGATGGCAAGGGAAATCCCCTTTGACCGCATGATACCGCCACACGAGCTGGAAGTGTCCTATGAGAAGACCGTCCACCTGCTTTTCCCTTCGGAAGTGAGATATGTCGATCTGGGCTCTCCCAACATCATCGCGGGAAAAGCCGAGGACGCGGGGAACGTCATCCGGGTGAAGGCAGCGGTGAGGAACTATAAGGGAGAGACGAACATGTCCGTCATTACCGAGGACGGGGCTTTCTACTCGTTCAATGTCCGCTACGCGGAAGAGCCGCTCATGACGAACATCGAGATGAAGGACTTCATCCATGACGGGGAGGCGGTAAACCGCCCGAACAATGCCCGGCAGGTCTATCTGAGAGAGCTCGGCAGCGAGAGCCCGTTACTGGTACGCCTGATCATGAAGTCCATCTGGAAAGAGAACAGGAGGCTCGTGAAGCATATCGGGAGCAGGCGTTTCGGCGTGCAGTTCCGTCTCAAGGGCATCTACGCCCACAACGGGCTTCTCTATTTCCATACGGAAATCAGGAACATGGGAAGCATCCCCTTTGACATTGACTACATCACATGGAAAATCGTGGACAGGAAAGTGGCCAGGCGCACGGCCGTGCAGGAGCAGGTGGTACTTCCCCTGCGGGCACAGAACAACGTGACGAGTATCGCTAGATATTCCAGCGAGAGAACGGTCTTTGCGATGCAGAAGTTCACCATTCCTGACGACAAGCACCTCGTGGTGGAACTCTGCGAGAAGAACGGGGGAAGGCACCAGACCTTCACTATAGAGAACGAAGACCTTGTCCGTGCGTGCAATATTGAGGAACTGACCATCAAATAGCAGGAAGATGACAAAGTTATTTCCTATTCTTACCGTCCTGTTCTGCCTCACGACAGGGCAGGCAGACGCGCAGAGATGTCTTCCCGGGATGAAAGCCCTTGAAGTCCGTGCCGACATGGCTGACGGTTTCTATCATGGAAAGGGAGGCGACAAGGCCGGATATGCCTTCGGCGCGGCGCTTTCCACCTATGCCAAAAGTGGAAGCAAGTGGACCTTCGGAGCTGACTACCTGCAAGTGCATCATCCCTATAAGGCGACACACCTGCCCATAGCGCAGGTAACGGCAGAAGGAGGCTATTACCGCCTGTTCCTGTCTGATGACAGGAAGAATGTGTTCTTCTACATCGGCTGTTCCGCATTGGGCGGCTATGAAACCGTGAACTGGGGCAGGAAACTCCTTTCCGACGGTGCGACCATCCTTGACAGGGACGCTTTCGTGTACGGCGGCGCATTGACATTGCAGGCTGAGGTCTATCTCTCAGACCGCATCGCCCTTACGGCAAGCCTAAGGGAGCGTTCCCTGTGGGGAGGACACACGGGACATTTCCATACGCAATACGGTGTCGGACTGAAAATCATGCTGGACTGATGGACGCGCGGCAGATGAGAGAGATTCCCATTGCGGACTTCCTGAACGCAATGGGGATTCATCCGGCCAGACAGAGAGGGAACGCCCTGTGGTATTCCGCTCCGTACCGAACGGAACGGACACCTTCGTTCAAGGTCGATACCACCAAGAATGTCTGGTTCGATTTTGGGACGGGAAAAGGCGGCGACATCTTCGACTTGGCAGGAGAGTTTATCGGAAGCGGTGATTTCCTCCTGCGGGCGGCTTTCATCGCAAAGAGCGGAACGTGTCCGCTACCCATAATGGAACGTCCACAAAGAAATGAAGAGAAAGAACCCGTCTTCGAGGATATTTGGGTACGCCCATTGCAGGACAGCAAATTGCTGGGGTATCTGAGGGAGCGCGGCATTTTTGCCGATATTGCCATAACCAACTGCGAGGAGGTCCGATACCGGGTACATGGCAAGCGGTACTACGCCATCGGGTTCCGTAACAAGGCAGGAGGATGGGAGCTTCGTAACCGCTTCTTCAAGGGCTGCATACCACCCAAAGACATATCACTGAGGCGTAACGGCTCGGACGTGTGCGCCGTCTTCGAGGGATTTATGGATTACCTCTCCGCCATGCAACTCGGCATCATTGCTTCGGACTGGCTTGTCCTTAATTCCGTTTCCAATGTGGAGAAGGCACTGAAAGTGCTTGGCGGCTATCGAAGGATAGATTGCTATCTCGACAATGATGATGCGGGACATAGGACATTGGAAAGGCTGAGGGAAGATTTCGGGGAGAAGGTCTTTGACCGTTCCTCCCTGTATGCCGGTCACAAGGATTTGAATGACTACCTGCTCTCACAAAAGCAGGACTGAATGTATAACGATAAAATGTAACAAACGATGAAAATAAAAATATTAAATACGATTTGGGTAATGGGAGTGCTTACCCTCGCCATGTTTTGCCTATCTGCTTGTGATCACGAGCTGGATATTCAGCAGGCGTACCCGTTCACGGTAGAGACAATGCCCGTCCCCAAGAAAATAGCAAAGGGGCAGACGGTCGAGATACGGTGCGAACTCAAAAGGGAAGGACACTACGAGGACACAGGCTATACCATCCGCTACTTCCAGTACGAAGGTAAGGGTATGCTGAGAATGGATGACGGGACGGTGTTCAAGCCCAACGACCGTTATCCGCTGACCAAGGAAGTTTTCCGACTGTACTTTACTTCCGCTTCTGCCGAAGCTCATAACTTCATCGTGGTCATAGAGGGAACGGACGGCAATTCCTGCCAACTGGTCTTTGACTTCAACCATGACGGGGAGGACCGGAAGGACGATGCAGGGAATAAAGGGGAAGGATGATGTGGAGAAAGACTTTGACCAGATGGCTGTGCGTGTATGCATTCATTGCCGTACTCCTGCCGGCTGAAGCGCAGAAGACGGCATGGGAGAGGCTTTCAAGGTTTGACAAGGCTGTCCTCTGCGTCAAGTATTTTGAAGGGTGGCACGGCCGCCACTATCCCTATATAGGGTATGGGCACAGGCTGCTGCGTGGAGAAAGGCTGTCTCCCAATATCTCGGAAAAGCAGGCGGACTCCCTGCTGCGTTCCGACCTTCTCGGTCGGTACGCCCTTTTCCGCCGATACGGGAAGGATGCCCTGCTGCTGACCGTTCTCTCATACAATGTGGGAACGGGAACGCTGCTCGGATATGGCAGACATCCCAAAAGCAAACTCATCAGAAAACTTGAGCGGGGAGACAGGAATATCTATCGTGAGTTTATCGTGTTCTGCCGTTATAAAGGACAAGTCCTCAAAAGTCTTGTCAAACGACGAAAGATAGAGTTTGCCCTGTTTTATATCCCCTGATTCTCAAATTACGCCTCTTGCGACATTTTTATGTTTCGCAAGGGGCGTTTTCTTGCCAATTTATTCATCTTTCTCGTTATGAATGAGTAACTTTGCTAAATAAATTATTATTTGAATGTATGTGTCGAAAATCAATACATGAGATATTTATTGAAAAAATGAAATTTTTAGTAGAGAACTTCCTTTTGTACTGAAATAGAGAAGGGATTAAAACAAGAAAGAATATTTACTATAGTAAGAGAAATAAGTATTTCAAGTTCCGCAAAGAGAGATTGTGTTTCTATTCTTGCTGGGTAAAACAGAGTTTAATGAAGCTGTGTCAAGTCAGCTGCGGAATATAAAAGACGACAATAAAGATAATATGGCTATATATAAAGAAGGGAAATTGGCAGGAATTGTTGGATACAAACAATTGTACCCAAATGGAGAAATGTATCCTCTCGAAAAACTCCTTGCTGGATTACCGCGTATTTGGGCTATCAGGTTAGTATCGAATATGCAGAATAAGTTGGTTGGTAAACTTTTCTATAATCCTGATTTTAGAGATGAGAAAACAACTCAGATTGATGTGCCGAGATTCTTTTTTGGTCCCAATAATTTAGACCAGTTACTTGATGTAATCCATAGGTATAAAGCCTATTTCACACGGGAGACAGACAGAAAGCAACAACCGATGGAATATGCGACAGGTAGCGAGACACCGCTTCTTTTGCTGAAATACATTATGGCGATGCAGGAAAGTGATGGCTCTGATAACATTGCGCAACTAGAGAAAAATCTGTATACAGCATTTTTGATAGCCAATGAAATTACCTTCAACAGAAATCAAGGTGAACCACCATACAAGCAAGAGGATGATTTGGAACTGTTTATAGCCAGTCTTTTGATGTCAAGGTATGCGTATAATGACTTTATAAATCGGGAATCAGATATTAAAGAATTGGTGAGGAATCAGAATGTCCGAACTGTCAAGTTCTTCAATTTTGTGTCCCAGCACCCTCAACTCAAAGACTTATATGATGAATTTCTAAAAGTATACGGTCTTACATCATGGGAATATTATTTGAGAACATATTGGAGCATTTTGGCTTTAGCCAGAGATAAAACCGGTGTTATCAACTTTGAACGACTTAGGGATGAGGACGAACTATTATCAGAGCAGATTGTGAGTAAAGATTCCATTGACATTCATGAAGTCATCTCCTTAGAAGATAATGTGGACTATCAAACTTTTAGAGAGAAACCATTTATTAAGATAGTACCTCACGAATATGCTGTCATAGATGTTTCATTTATGATTTATAGGATGTTTGATGGGCTATATTTCATATTCAATGATTTGTGGAAATGTAAGCACCCTGATAATATGCAGGGGTTTAATACGATTTTTACAACAGAGTTTTCGGAAAAGACTATATTAGCAAATTGCCTGAAAGAAGTAACTAACACACATGGATGGTTTTCGCTTGCTGACGACGAATGTAGGAATATAGTTCCCGAGAAGAAGTTGAGTTCTCCTCCAGATTTTTATATTCGAGACGGAAAGAATGTTATACTGTTTGAATGTAAGGATGTCAAAATACCCAAAGAGGTCAAGGCAGAAGGAACCATTCAGCTACTCTTGAATGAAGTTGACAAAGACTTTGTAGGCTATCTGGATACTAAGAAAAACAAATGGCGTTATAAGGGTGTAGGACAGCTTGTTAGGAATGCTAAAAGGATTTTGGAAGGAGAATTTGCTTGGGATAAGAACATAGATAAAGATAGCAGAATATTCATGGTTCTGGTATTAGCTGATGCAAGACAGGTAGACGCAGGGTGGAAAAACTATTTAGATAGAAAGATGCGTGAAGAGTGCATTCGTCAGAAAATAGATTACAATAGAATATGCCCACTGATATTAACGGATTTGGGAACTCTTACTCTTTATAAAGGCAACTTTAAGAAATACGGATTCCTACAATACTTTATCAGCTACTATAAAAAAACAACTTTTAATCCCTCGACAATTCGTATTGGTGATATGATGACAAATATTATAAATCAGACTATGTCGTTCAGTAGGTATATGAATGGTGAAAAACGGTTGGACGGCGAAGACTTGAGAACAGATGTATTGAGCGCAATAACCAAACAACCTAAACAGCTAGGAAACCACTCTTATGTCACAAAGACGGTGGAATACGCAGATTTGTTTGATGACAATGCTACAGAATCGGTGTCGTACCTCAATGGCATCAACAAACGGTGGTTGATTGAAGGTGTTGTTCATATGATAAGTGTAGATGGTTTTGATAGTTTCTCAATGAATGCAGAGCATGGGCTACTGGTTATGTTTCAAGATTATCGGGGGAAGCCTGAAGTCAAACGACTTTTCCATCGATTAAAAGCACAAGAAGAAAAATATAAAAATGCTTGGCTGACTTTGGTTAATCATCATGCACTTTTTAGTCTTCTGACAAAAATACTGATGTTACCCAATGAAAGAGAAGGTATAGGTGAGAGTTTTGAGGCATACGAAGCATTGCTGAAAGCCATTTTGGCAGAGAACAATATGGAGATGCAACGTGAAAAGGAAATCTTGGCAAAGATAGGTGGTGATACGGATATTCGGAATGCAAAGATTATTATGCAACAGGATATATTGAATATTGACCAATTTGGAGAAAATAAAAAGGAACTGGAAAAAGCTCAACTCTTTAAGTTTTTGGCATTGAACGAATTTGGGAAAGAATACAAAGAAGTGGGCGATGCCATCAGAAGGGTGGTAAATAAGCATGGATTCCAGAACGAGTTTAGCTATATGTTGTTGGCGCAAATGCCTCTGGCAGTCTACCATGATAAAGAGAATTTTAAGGAAGGACTTTATTATATACGCCAGCAAGATTATGAACAGACAAAATCATTGCAACTATGGAATAAATTTGTAAAATACATTTCAGACAAATGTATTGATATTTGGGATACGGATAAGATGAGTACAATCTTTACTGAGCAGGAATTGCTTGACAATACATGTTTTAGAAAGTACCCCATACTAAAAATGTCAGAAGAGGAATATCTAATAATATCACAGCCGTACTATGCACATTTATTCTTCGATAGTTTTTGGTGGAGTGTGAAAGAAGAATTAAAACAGGTTCATTCAGAGAAAGCCCTTATGAACTTGCTGACAAAAGAGTTTTCAGAGAAAAAACTATTCTATAAGTCAGTTAAAAACATGATAGGTAACAAGCGTATTCAAATCTACAATAATCATTGTTTTGCGGCACAACAATCAGCACCAGATATTGCTATCAAAACACGACATCATTTGTTTATGTTTGAATATAAAGACATAAGGGTTCAGAGAAAAGTTGCAGATGGGGGAGATATGAATCTAATGATGGATTTTATTGATGATCGTCTCAATAAAAAGAAAGGTGAAACTGGTGGAAATAAAGGGTTGCCACAATTGGTAACCAACATGGAGGATTTCTTTACGGGGAAATCCCCTTGGAAAGAGTATTATGGGAGGGGGAAGGTAGTAGTACATCCAATAATTGTTGTTAATAGCCGTTTATTTGGTGTGCGTGGGATTAACTACATAATGCAGCATAAGTTGCGCCAGCGAATACTTGAAAGTGAGATTTTACAAGAGCATATTGATAAAATTGGAGATTTGTTGGTAGTAGATTATGACATGATGATATTAGTTGCATCATATTCGTATAAAGACTTTAGAAATTTCCATAATCTTCTGTATAGTTACCAGACTTATGTGAAAAAAGGACAAGATATAGTAAAACAATGTACTTCCTATCGGTATTTTGTGATGAATAAATGGGAATTGGAAATGACAGAGAAAGATAAAAAAAGGTTTGGACATAATTATAAGAAAGTGATTAAAGCTATGCTTGGAGTAAAAAATATATAAAGTGGATGGGATGATTCAGAGCAGATGGTAGTGTAAATAGAACTGTGTCAAGGTCATTTTCCTTATTATATTAACCTCAGATGAGGAACACGCTTTTTAATCGTGTTTTCCAAATGAGGAGCCTTTCTGGTTGCGAAGTTACATAATTTCAAATCTATCTCCAAATTTTATTGCCAATTGTTGTGAGATGAGTGCCCAGTTCGCAAGGGGCATGGTCCACTTTTCGCTGACATTACGATATGCCAGATAGACCAGTTTCTCCAAGGCTGTATCAGATGGGAATACGCCCTTGTTCTTCGTAACTTTGCGTATCTGGCGGTGGTAGCCTTCGACGGTGTTGGTCGTATATATGAGACGTCGGATTTCCTTGGTGTACTGGAAGAACTCCGCCAAGCGCTCCCAATTGTCACGCCATGACTTGATGACGATAGGATACTGTTCGCCCCATTTGGCTTCAAGGTTGTCAAGTTCCGTTTCCGCAGCCTCTTTGCTGACGGCTCCATAGATACGCTTCAGATCTTTCAGAAACTCCTTCTGGTGCTTGCTGCCAACATACTTGATGGAATTGCGTATCTGATGCACTATACAGAGTTGAACGGCAGTATGTGGGAATACGCTTTGGATAGCATCAGGGAAGCCCTTCAGACCGTCCACACAGCATATCATAATGTCCTCCACGCCACGGTTCTGCAAGTCCGTAAGCACCTCAAGCCAGAAGTTGGCTCCTTCGCTCTTTGCGACGTACATGCCAAGTAACTCTTTATGACCCTCCTTGTTTATGCCCAGAACATTGTAAATGGCACGAGTGACTGCACGACCTGCATCATCCTTGACCTTGTAATGGATGGCGTCAAGCCAGCAGATAGCATATACGGCATCAAGGCTACGCGACTTCCACTCTTTAATCTCAGGCAGAACACGGTCGGTTATCGCACTGATAGTCTCTGCAGACAGTCTGGTGTTAAACTCACGCTCAAAGTAGCGGCTAATCTCACGGGTGCTTGTACCAAAAGCATACATGCCAATAATCTGGTCTGCCATCCCTTCTGCAAGAATCGTCTCACGCTTGCGGACAGTCTGGGGATCAAAGCTGCCATCACGGTCACGGGGAGTCTCAACGGTCACTTCACCATATTGTGTCTGAACTGTCTTGGACATCTTCCCGTTACGCCGATTGCCAGACTCACGGGATTCTACACTCAGGTGAGCATCCATCTCACCTTCAAGAGCTGCATTCAATATACGCTCCAACATCGGTGCCAAAGCACCGTCTTTTCCAAATAAAGGCTTGCCTGTACGTAATTGCTCGGCTGCCAACTTGTAATCTATTTCTTCGTTTGCCATCTTAAAATAAACGTGTTAAACTACTTTTTTATTGGTGCCTGACACAGTTTACTTTACACTCTCGAG
>FZRE01000024.1 GCA_900199655.1 Prevotellaceae bacterium KH2P17 | reverse complement strand
GGAAAAGGCGCGTATCGACAGGCCACTCGTGAGGTACCGACGTAATAACTCTAATTTTTCGATTTCATTGTACTGTTTCATGACTTTTTACTTTTTTTGGTTGATGTAAACTGTCAACTTATTCAGTACAGGTCACCAGCACCGGCAGTGCCGCCGAAAATCGCACTTTCAACGTCAAAAAGAGTACAGGAATAAAAATATTCACTATATTTGTGCGCAAGAAGTTGATTGATGAAGAAGCGTATCCTTATCGTATGTCTGGCGGTTCTCGTGCTGCTGGTGGGCTTGTGGACTTACTTCTGCCTCACCTGGAGAAGCCGGACGGAGGCCAAAGGAAACCGGATTGTGGCGCGTATCGAGGCTTACAAGTCCCGCCACGGGGCCTATCCTGACAATCTCGGCGTGCTGGGCATACCGGCAAAAGGCGACGGCAACGCGCTGGGCGGGGTCACTTTCTTTTACGACCGGTGGCAGGACGGCACCTACAGCCTATACTTTACGGCCGGACCTGATGAGACGTACGTCTACGACTCGTTACTTGAAACATGGCTTGACGGGTTCAGCTACGTCTCTGACAGGGAGAAACGACAAACCATCTTCGAACACATCCAAGCGTGTTATACCAACGGCTGGATTGACAGCACGGTCATTGACAGCGTAAAACCAAATGTTTTGCGACTGCAACCAGAAGGTCATGCCACCGCGCCCGACTCATTGGCCTACGTCAGAAACTATTACAAGGACGGCAGGTTTGCAGGCTTAGGCTGGATTACGTTCTGTAAAGACCCCGAAGATGACGGCGCAAATAGAATTGGATTGTGGACTTTCTATACCGAGGCGGGCATTTCCGTATCGGTTGATTACAGGCATGGTACAAGCACGCCGTTATATGTGCCCAAGTAACCGGCCCTTGGCCGTAGCCTGCCATAGCGTTAAGTGTAAAACAAAAACTATCGTTTGATGAAACATTTCCTCGTTCTGCTCCTCGTTGTCTGCTGCGGATGCAGTTCTTACGACTATCGCCTGAAAGACCTGAAGCAAGGCAGCATGCGCTTTGAAGGGTTGCCCCAAGCCGTGCGGCAATGCCTTGCTGACTTTCCGCCGGAGTATTTGATAGCAGAAGCGGACGACACAACTGCCACTTGGCCGGATGACGGCACGCTGCTATTCGTCGACCCGCGCGACACGGCCAACTACGAGGCCGTAACGGTTTTCAACCGTTTTGTACATTCGTGGGTAGACTACACGCTGCTGATTGACAAACGGCGCAACCTAAGTTACAGGATAGACCGAGGCGTGCCCATACCTTATATTATATACGAACACCGGGTGTTTATCCCCAACGAATACAATGTGCTGGGGATTGAAGCAAGTTTTAAATCGGCCGTTTACACCGAATATCAGCTGAAATGACGGCAAAAACAGCGCCTCTTGGCGGCTGGTGTTCTGACTTCTTCGTTGACATCTACACCCGGAAAGGAATAAACAGGCCATCAAACGATGGCGAGAGGGGTTACCGTTTCCCGTTCCCTGCCTCACCGACAAGCAGCAGTTCCGCAGCCATACCAGCCAAAGAAAAATCCTCACTGTCAAGAAGACGGAGACCGAACATCCAACTTTTTGGGCAGATGGCTTTGATTTATCTGCTTTTTCCACTATCTTTGCAACTGCTATGATGGAAAATCTTATGGGCGAAACACACCGCCCGGGAAGAATAGAAGTGGTGTGCGGGTCGATGTTCTCCGGCAAAACGGAGGAACTCATCCGGCGAATGAAGCGGGCAAAGTTTGCCAGACAGAAGGTTGAAATATTCAAACCTTCGATTGATACGCGGTATTCTGACGACGATGTGGTCAGCCACGACCATAATGCCATCCCCTGTACGCCGATAGACTCGTCTGCTTCCATTCTCCTCCTCGCATCAGAAATCGACGTGGTGGGCATAGACGAGGCCCAGTTTCTGGACGACGGACTGGTTGATGTGTGCAATGAACTGGCCAACAAGGGCGTGCGCGTCATCATTGCGGGGCTCGACATGGATTTTCAGGGCAAGCCCTTCGGCCCCATTCCGGCACTGTGCGCCATCGCCGACGAGGTTACCAAGGTGCATGCCATCTGCGTGAAGTGCGGCGCGCTGGCCTATGTGAGCCACAGACTGGTGGCCAACGAGAAGCGGGTGATGCTGGGCGAGAAGGCAGAATACGAACCGCTGTGCCGCGACTGCTACCAAAAGGCGCTCGAGGAAGAAGCCTGCCGCCGGCAAGCTGCAAAGGAATAGCCCACGCGCAACCATCAACTGAAATAACTCAACATACATAAGAACATGGGACAGAAGATAACTTTCGATAAATTCATCAGGTGGACGGGAACCCTCCTTCTCGTGTTTGCCGTGCTGTACATGGTCAACTACCTGAGTGCCGTACTGCTGCCGTTCTTCATCGCGTGGCTGTTTGCCTACCTGCTCTACCCCATCGTAAAGTTCGTACAGTACAAGATGCACGTGCGCGTACGCTCGCTCTCCATCATCATCACGCTCATCTTCGTTCTGGCCGTCATCGCCCTTATCGTTTACATGATTGTGCCGCCGATGATAGAACAGTTCCAGAAAGTGGGCGAAATACTGACCAAGTGGGTTAACGACACTGCACACACCAACGACCTGACGGCAAGCATATCCGAGTGGATAAGCAAGCACCAGGCCGAAGTGGAAAAGGTTTTCCGCAGCGAGGACTTCTCCGACGCCGTCAAGACAGCCATGCCCAAAGTCTTCTCGGTACTGGGACAAACGGCCAACGTCATCATCAGCATCATCGGATCGCTCATTACCTTATTATATATGTTCTTTATCCTCAACGATTATGAGTACCTTACCAACAACTGGATACGCATATTCCCGGAAAAGAACCGTCCTTTCTGGCGCGAACTCATGAAAGACGTGGAGCGTGAACTCAACAACTACATCCGTGGCCAGGGCATGGTAGCCCTGTGCATGGGCATCATGTTCTGCATCGGCTTTACCATCATGGACTTTCCCATGGCCATCGGTCTCGGCATCCTCATCGGCATTCTCGACCTCGTACCTTATCTGCACACCTTCGCACTCATACCTACCGCCTTTCTGGCCATGCTCAAGGCGGCAGATACGGGACAGAGTTTCCTGTTCGTTTTCGGACTTGCAGTAGGCTTGTTCGTCCTTGTGCAGGTTATCACCGACATGATTGTAACGCCCAAGATAATGGGCAAGGCGATGGGACTGAACCCCGCCATCCTGCTGCTTTCGCTCTCCGTATGGGGCACCCTGCTCGGTTTCATCGGCCTCATTATAGCCTTGCCGCTCACTACCCTGCTCATGGCGTACTGGCAGCGGTACGTTACCAAGGAGAATCAGGTTACGCTCTCGCCCGAGGACGAGGCTGTTCCCATCGAACCGGAAGTCACTGACACGACGCCGGAAAGCGGTCAAAAATAAACATTCAGGATAAAAAACGCCCGCATAATTTGTCTGTTTAAAAATAAAGCACTAACTTTGCACTCGCTTTCAGAAATGGAAGTTGGAGCATTGACTCGTTAGCTCAGCTGGTAGAGCACAACACTTTTAATGTTGGGGTCATGGGTTCGAGCCCCATACGAGTCACAAAGCAGTTAAAAAAGGGGATTCTTTCGAGAATCCCCTTTTTTGTTTCCCGCCCTCTCCTTTTTACCGAATGAAGCCGGAAATAGATTGATGTAACGAGTATGACTGTTAAGAAAAGATGCCGACAAAACGTGCTACATGTTCGGGAGAAACAGCTGACAAAAGAGGTAGTTTAATGGGTTGAGACGCGTAAAATACACCTTCGGCCACCCGAAAGGATAGCTTCGGTATCGTTGAAGGACAGCTCCAAGAAGGCTGAAGGATAGCTTCGGCATTGTTGAAGGATAGCTCTGAAAATGAAATATTGGGGCAGAAAAGGGGTAAAAAGTGGGCTTTAAGGAGCCTGTAGAATATGAGAAAAACACAAACTTCTGATTATCAGCAATTTAAAAGTGGCGCTATTTTCGCGTATTTATGGCCAAGTGGCTTGCTGATTGGAAATATCGCAAGCATAAAGACGCTGTTGTAAACTTTTTTAGGCGACACTTTTAACTGGAAAAACGTGCACCGAGAGAACAATGGGGAGCCACGTTTGCCATCCTTACCTCCAAGCTGTGAATACCCTTAACAGCACTGACGGAATTCTCCGCAGAGTGCAACTTCGCAGCGTTACATGCCGCAAAGGACCGGCAAATGCCAAAAGCCGGCAGCACGACAGCCGGAGGCAGAAGCCCCTGTCGGCATGCCACCGGCTGCAAGTATGTAAAATCAGCCACCGGGAACGGCTTCCGTAAGAATGCAAACTGGCAGACGGAGACCGTTCCGTGATGGCTGTTGGATTATTCGGTCGGATGATATTCGTCAGTCCGTACCGGTTCTTTTTCCTCTTTCTCTTACTGTTTGCTGGTTTTCATCTTGTCTATCAGCTCGTCAAGGGCAGGAATCAGGCCACGCAGGGTCTCGCTCTCAAGCCCGCAGGCATTGAGCATGCCGGTCATGCAGGCAGGCACCCGGGCAGCCTGCTCCTCCATTGCCCGCCCCTTGTCGGTAAGCGACACGATGGTCTGCCTGCCGTCCTGTTCGCCGCGTTCCTTGGTCACAAGCCCCTGTTTCTCCATCCGCTGAATGAGCGGTGTTACGGTATTGGTTTCCAGAACCAGCCGGCGGGCGATGTCGTTCACCAGCTGGCGGTCGTTCTCCCACAGCACCATGAGCACCAGATACTGCGGATACGTGATGCCCAACTCCTGTAGAAAGGGGTGGTAAGCCTGCGTAATGAGCCGGCTGGCCGTATAGAGACGGAAGCAGAGCTGGCTGTCGAGTTTCAGTTGAGCGTGTGACATGAGCCTATCCTAACATCTTTTCGATATCCTTTTCCAGCTTTTTGGGAGCTGTCACGGGGGCAAAACGCTTGATGGTATCGCCGTTGCGCGAAATCAGGAACTTGGTAAAATTCCACTTGATGGCACTGCCCAGCAATCCGCCAGTTTGTTCCTTGAGGTACTTGAAGATGGGGTCGGCATTGTCGCCGTTCACGTCCACCTTCTTCATGATTTGGAACGTAACGCCGTAGTTGAGCTGACAGAAGCCCGAAATTTCCTCGTCCGAGCCCGGATCCTGATTGCCGAACTGGTTGCAGGGGAACCCTATTACCACCAATCCGCGGTCCTTGTACTTCTGGTTTAGTTCCTCCAGACCGGCAAACTGGGGCGTAAATCCACACTTGCTGGCGGTGTTCACGATGAGGAGAACTTTGCCCTCAAACAGCTTGAAGTCCAACTCCTGACCCTTGCTGGTCAGCGCTTTGTAGTCATAAATCTTTGTCATAATCTTCTTCTTTTAATGTTTGTCAGGCCTCGGTACCAATGAGGGTAATCAAACCGGCACCCAGGGCCACTATTACTGTGTAAAGAATTGTTTCCATTTGCTATCCTTTTCTTTTTCTGATGCAAAGGTACAACAATCTTTTATATCGCCTGCGACTTATCTGCTTTTATTAACCTGATTTATGAAAAACATCGTTCGCGATACAAATTCGAAAGAGATATTAACTAAAAAGGTGACCACAGAAGACTCTGATGACGGATAAACGACCAGCTGCCTCAGGATTACAGCAACAAAGTTTGCAGACTTCGGCCAAAATGACTATCTTTGTCAGCACAGGTGGAGAGGTTCCGGCACTATCTAACACAGCTGGCATCACACGCCCAAAAACCATCGGAGAACGGGAAACAACTATTAATCACTTTGACAAGACACGCAACATGGAATGGAAAAAACTACAAAACGGTTCCGACATTCGGGGCATAGCGCTCGACGGAACAGCAGGTGAACGGGTGAATTTAACGGCCGATGCCACGGCTACCATTGCCCGCGCATTCGTAAAATGGCTGCAAGCACGCACGCCAAGCGGCCCTGTCAGCATCGCCGTAGGCATGGACTCACGCCTCTCGGGGCCAGCCTTGAAGCAGGCATTCATAGCCGGAGCCACTGCTGCCGGGGCTCATGTACGCGACTGCGGGATGGCTTCTACCCCCGCCATGTTCATGTCCACCGTCGACCCCAGCGACCCCGCAACGGCCGGGGTGATGATTACGGCCAGCCATCTGCCTTGGAACCGCAACGGCCTGAAGTTCTTTACACGCAACGGGGGGTTAGACAAAGCCGACATAGCAGTCATTCTCAGCATGGCTGAAACGGAACCGCTGACCGACGCCCCGACGCGGGGAACCGTCTCGACCCATAACTTGATGGAAACGTATTGCCGGCAACTGATGGACTACATTCGCCAAGGCGTGCAGGCAACTGACTACGACCACCCGCTAAAGGGAATGAAAATTGTCGTCGATGCGGGTAATGGCGCAGGCGGATTCTTTGCCGGCAAGGTGCTCGAACCACTGGGAGCCGACACCTGGGGCAGCCAGTTTCTGGAACCTGACGGCACCTTCCCCAATCACGTACCTAACCCGGAGAACCGGGAAGCCATGCAGTCGGTGTGCCAAGCGGTGATGAAGAGCCATGCCGACCTTGGCATCATATTCGATACGGACGTTGACCGCTCGGCCATTGTCGACAGCTCCGGGCAGCCCATCAACCGCAACGCACTCATCGCCCTCATAGCTGCCGTCATCCTGAGAGAACATCCCGGCACCACAATTGTTACCGACTCGGTTACTTCCGACGGCTTGGCCGCATTCATCAGCGAGGCCGGCGGCAAGCATCACCGCTACATGCGAGGGTACAAGAACGTCATCAACGAGGCTGTGAGGCTGAACAACAACGGGCAGGAAAGCTGGCTCGCCATCGAGACTTCGGGGCATGCGGCACTCCGGGAGAATTACTTTCTGGACGACGGAGCCTTCCTCGTAGCCAAGCTGCTGGTGGAGGCTGCACGGCTCAACGCACAGGGCAATACGCTGGCCTCGCTGATAGCACAGCTCCGCATGCCGGCCGAAAACCGCGAAATACGCTTCACCATTGCGACCGAAGACTTCAAAAACTACGGCCAAAAGGTGCTTGCGCAGCTCACGGCTTCCGTGAACGGGCAAGCCGATTACGAGCTGGTAGAGCCCAACTACGAAGGTGTACGCGTGCGCTGCCTGGCTGCCGACGAGTGCGGATGGTTTCTCCTGCGCCTCTCACTGCACGACCCCGTAATGGTGCTCAACATAGAATCCGATGTCGCCGGCGGCACCCAAAGAATAGAAAACAAACTGCGGACAATGCTTTCAGCCTTCACCAAGCTGCAATCCTAAACCCATATAAGCCTCTGAACAACAAAACCAACAAACAGCAATAACAACAACAATGAACGCAATCCAAACCAACAACGCCCCCGCTGCTATCGGCCCTTACAGTCAGGCCATCCGTACCGGCAACCTCGTCTTCGTAAGCGGACAGCTTCCCATTGACCCCGCAACCGGCCAGTTCGCCGTTGGCGGCATCAAGGAACTAACCCGCCAGAGCCTCACCAACATGCAGCACATCCTCCGGGAGGCCGGTGCAAGCATGGCGGATGTAGTGAAAACGACCGTATTCCTGGCCGACATGGCCGATTTCAGCGCTATGAACGAAGTCTATGCCGAGTTCTTCAGCGAGCCGTTTCCTGCCCGTTCGGCCGTTGCCATCAAGACTCTGCCCAAGCAGGCAAGGGTCGAGATAGAGTGCATTGCCGAGGTTAAGTAACCCGAACCGGCTGCATCTACCAACCGAAAAGCCGCCACAATCCTGCAAAAACAGGATGTGGCGGCTTTTTGTTTATTATCAATTGCCCCGTTGCTTACTTCTCCAGCTTGAGGTCATAGTTCAGTCCGGAGGCGGCTTCCTGCAGCTCCGAGTTGACCATACGCAAGGTAGAATCGTTCAGGACGAGGAAGTTTACAGACGGAGAGTTCTGCCCCATCTGCAGTTTATAATAGGTCTTGCCGTTTTGGGTCACCACTTCGGTCTTGCCGCTGTTGTAGGACACCTCGCTCTCTTTTGTCTCCGATTCCAGATAGGCCTGCCGCATGCTGAAGCCTTTGGTAGAGTCGTTGGCCACTGCCAGCCTGTACTTAATACCAAAGCTATCGGCAGCAGGGGTAACGCCTACATACACCGAAGAGTCTGCAATGGCCGAGTCTGCTGCTACAGAATCCTGACCGGCCGCATTGCCTGCCGTCTTTCCATTGTTGCAAGCAGCCAGGCAGGCACACGCTGCAACCAACATCATCATTTTTTTCATACTTACTGTTTTTATTATATTGAATAACTTTTGAAATAACTCCTGCTGAGAAAGATTATTGTATATAACCTGCAAGAAAATATCATGTACGCAGCAAGGGGGACAGAAACGGCCTGCTGCAGCGCTTTCACGACTTACCGAGCAGCAGTTTCGTGTTTACCGGATTGGCATAAATAGCCAGAAAGATGTCTTTCAGCACATCCGGTTCCGTGATGTCGTAATCGTTCAGCCGCTCCATGTAGTGCAGAAACAGCCGCAGCTGCTCGTCGGTGTAATGCTTGCGGTAGGTTCTCTGCCCGTATCGCAGGTCGTGGGCAATGTAGTTGTTGGGGTAAAGCACGTAGTCGGCAATGATGCGCCGGTCTATCAACTCGGCCACTTTCTTGTGATACTCGTTATTGGTGCAGTCGTTGTAGCGGCGCAGTTCGGCCTCGGTTATCTCGGGGCAGAGCGTTATATTCACCCTCCCCTTCTGCTGCACCACGCCGGTAAGGATGCTGTTCAGGTCCTCGCCCGGCTTCTTGATGTACTTCTGGTAGCGGCTCTCGTACAGTTCGATGGCCTTCAGGATGTCGCAGCTCTCTCGTTCATAGCTGATGCTTACCGGCACAATGTGCAGTTCGGCCAGCGCCTCTATCTTGTCTTCGGGCTTGCTCATGCAGAACATCTTGATTATTCCCTGGTCAGTACGGTCGTTGCCGTCCTTGGTCCGGCCGTTGCGCTGGGCTATCCACACGCTCTCCTGCTTCTCAGTCAGCGTGCTGCGTATGTAATCGCTCAGGTGGCGCGACGACATGTAGAAGTCGCGCATGCGGCCGCCGCGCTCCACGCGGAACATCTTGTTCGCCTTTCCTATATCCGTTACGAGGCCGGGGCTCATCAGGTTGGCCCCGAAGGTTATTTCGCTCGTCTCCCGTCCATGCTTGACCAGAAGGTACTGCAGCAGCGAGGCATCGAGCATGATGTCGCGGTGATTGGACACGAAGAGATACTGCACGCCGGGCTGCAGCTGCCCGAACCCGCTGTAGGTAAGCGTCGATATGCTGCGTTCTATTACCTGCCGGTTCACGGCTATCATCACAACATGCTGAAAGTCTCTTACGGTTCTGAACGAGAGCATCATCTGTCTGACCTCCTCCAGACTGCGGTCGGGGAATATCCACGAGGCCAGCAACGGGAAGGCATCACTCTCTACGATGCGCTGCAGGGCTGCAGGCAGCTCCGAGTCGTTGTAAGGGCGGATGTCGTCAAAGCTCTCAGTCATCTCTTTCTCTGGTCTATGAATTTAACGGGCTTGCGGCTCTTGGCCGGAAAGTTTACGCGCTGAACCTCGTCGGTGGGCCTTACTTCTATCTTGGGTGCCACGCGCAGATGTGCGCGGAAGCGGTCCTTCAGGTCTTTAACCGCGTCGTAGGCCGGCTCGTACTTCAGCCCCACCTTCACCACAACGTCGTCCGTGCCGCTCTCACTGTCCTGTACGTACACCACGTAGTTCTGCACATAGTCCGTATTATCAAGCACATCGTTGATTGCCGGAGGATAAAGAGTGGTGCCCTTGAGCTTTATCATGTTGTTCTTACGCCCCACGATAGGCGTCAGTCGGAACGAGTTGCGGCCGCATTGGCACGGCTCCGAGATGCGTGCACACATGTCGCCGGTGCGGAAACGCAGCAATGGCATGCCCTCAACGCCCAGCGTTGTGACCACCACCTCGCCCACTTCGCCGTCGGGCACAGGGCGGCCGTCCTCGCCAATAATCTCTACGATGATGAGCTCCGGGTGGCAGTGGCCGCCCTGCCCGTACTCGCACTCGGAGAAGGTAGCGCCCATCTCGGTGCTGGAATAGGTGGCAAAGAGCTGCACATCCCACTTTTCTTTAATCTGGCGGCCCAGCAGATTGAGCGTAAAGTCTTGGTTGCGCAGGCCCTCGCCTATGCCGATGATGCGCTTCACGCTGGAGTGCGTGTAGTCTATGCCGTGCTCCTCGGCGTACTGGATGAGCCGCGGAATGAACGAGGGTACGCACATGATGCTGTCCGGCTGCATGCGGCGGATGGTGTCCCACTGCAGTTCAGGAATGCCGTTGCCCACGCGGATGATGCTCGCTCCCAGCCGGCGGATGCCCAGAAAATAGGCCAGGCCGGCCATGAAGCGCTTGTCGATGGTCGTCATGAGCTGCAGAATGTTGCCCGGCCCCAGCCCTGCACAGGCAAAGCTCTTGGCCTCGTTGAAGGCCAAACGGTCCAGGTCGCGGTCGGTACAGCCAAAGGTTACGGGCTCTCCGAGCGTGCCCGAGGTGGTGATGTAGTCCACAATCTTGGCCTTGGGGCAGCATCTGAAGTCCTCGTTGTGCAGCTGCAGGTCCTTCTTCTCCGTAAAGGGAATGCGCTGCAAATCGTCTATGCGCCGTATCCCGGCCAGGTCTATGTGGTGCGTACTGAACAAACGCCGGTAATAAGGCGAACAGGCGTGCAGGTAGTCCAGCGCCTCATGGAGCCTGGTTTCCTGATACGCCCGGATGGTTTCTGCCGATTCAAATTCTATGTCTTTGTTCATGATTGCAAAATAGCTGTCGCCGTGAGATTCTGACGACTTTGAGTTGCAAATATAGTAAATAATACCGAAGAAGTGGAATTTTTGGTATGAAATTGTTCGTAACAGCTGCTCTGCCGGCTGCAACTGCCTATTACAGGTGCCGGATGCCCTGCACGGAACAGCAACAGACCAGCCCTGCGGGTGTTATCTGCCGACTGGCGGAACTTTCGACACTTGTCGCACGATTGTGTGACAGGTGTCGAATTCATGTGCGACAAGTGTCGAAAGTTCCTGAACGATAGCTTCGGCACCTGAAAAAGCCGCTCGCAGCGACCCATTGCAGGGCGTGCGGGCGGCTGACAACATAAAGGTAAGGAGGCGGTTCAGAAGAGTTGCCGAACCCAGTCCACGAAAGTCTGCTTCCAGCCGATGGCCTCGGCCGATGTTTTTGACGCCGAGGCGCCGAACCCGTGGCCGCCCGTGGCGTACTGGCGGTACAGGTGCGGCTTGCCGTTTGCAGTCAGGGCACTGTCCATGAGTTCGGCATTGTGCTTGTTGACAACGGGGTCGTCGGCGCAATTAATCATGAACACGGGGCAGTGAATGCGGTCGGCATGGCGCTCCATGGAGAGCGAATCGCACACTGCCCGGTTGCGCCAGCGGCGCTCGCCCAACAGTCCGCGGCGCGAACGGCGGTGTACGCACGGGTTACTCATGGTTACCACGGGGTAGATAGGGGCAATGAAATCGGGCGACAGCTCGCCGGCCGACCACTCGGCACCGTTGAGCACCAGATGTCCTCCTGCCGAGAAGCCCATCGCCCCCACCCTTTTATACCCCTTGCTGCGGGCCAGCTGCACCGCCTTCTCCAGCGCCCGCAGCTGGTCGGGGTGCTGGTGGCCGCGGTAGAACCAGCGCGTGTGCCAGGCGTAGGCAGCCCATCCGGCTACCGGATACTCCAGTACATAGGCCGCAAAGCCCTGCTGCGTGAGCCACAGGGCTACCTCGGAGCCTTCCGTCTTCTTGCTGAGCCAGCAGTAACTGCCGCCCGGACACACCACTATAGCTATGGTGGCAGGGCGCGGGGGCAGGTATTCGGTTATCTTCTGCGCCCGCCCCGGCAAGCTGCCAAGGCACAAGAGCAGGGCTATGAGGAGGTTACTTTTCATCGTCCAGGGCGTTTATCTTGTCCGTAATCCGGTTCAGTCCCACGATGGCCTCGGCCGTGTTGATGGCCGTAAGGGGCACACCGCAGAAGCCGTGCAGGTTCACGTTCTGGCCCGTCATGTACAGGTTGCGCACCTTGGTGTAGACGGGCACCTGACTCTGGGCCACGTTCAGGCAGTCTTTATGCAGCCCGTAGAGGGCGCCCTCGGGCTCGTTGTAATAGTCGCGTATGGTGAGCGGCGACGATGCAAACACGAGGTCGCACTTCTGGCGGAAGCCCGGGAAGAGGCGTTCCATCTTGTCCAGCACCTGCTCCGTGCGCTGCCGCTTCCACTCCTCGTAGGCCCGGCCGCGCCTGCCGGTAAGGGTGCCGGCCCACGGAGCGCAGGCCGAATAGGGCATGATGGAGTTGATAATCATCTTGGTGGCCCACGGACCCTGCTCTGCCTCGCACGGCGTCATGTACATAAAGCCACGTGGAAACTCGCCGGCATTGTACTCGTTGTAGTGCCAAACCATGCCGTAGTCGCTCTGGTAGTAGCAGGTGTGGTTGATGTAGGGGAACGACTGGGGCTTGAAAACAACGTAAACGCAGAACGAACTGTAGCTGTTGGGCGCGCTGCCTATGCGGGTGCGGAAGGCCCGGGAGAAGGCCTTGGCGTCCGTAAGCTGCAAAAGGGCGGCCGGATGGATGGCGGCAACGTACTTATCGGCCGTATAGGTCTGGCCGCCAAGGGTGCGGACGGCCGTCAGCTCGCGGTCGGTTATGTCGATGCCCGTCACGGGGTCGCCTCCTGCCACGCCCCCCCCATGCGCCTCTATCACGCCCCGCAGCGCCTCGGCCATCTGCTGGCTGTTGCCTGCAAAGCGGCTGGGGCCGCTGATGTACAGCACATTGATGAGCGCGTGGATATAGGCCGGCGTGTGTCCTGCATAGCCCCCGTACATGGGGTTCATGTAGGCAAGCACGTCGCGCAGCTTCTCGTTGCCAATAAAATGGGCAATGAGACGGTCTGCGGGCCACATGAATTGCTCGCCGTGGGTATAGATGTGGGAGTTTGAAGTTCGCAGGTAGAAGAAATCAATCTCGTTGACAATGGCAAAGAGTGCTTCTACATAGTCTCTGATATGGGTGGCCTCATCCGGAAACTCGTGCTGGAAATAGGCTATGAAGTTCTCCTTTCCCTCGGGCACCCGGTAGGTCTTGCCGTCGGAAAGGTAGGTAATCTCGTCCATGCAGTCATGGTCTACGTCGCGTATATCCATCTTATCCATGATGCCGAGATACCGGCACAGCTTGTAGATGGAGCCGCCCGGACGGATGCCTCCAAGCAGGTGCATGCCCGACTCGAAGCCTACGCCCCTGCGGTAGAAGGTCTGCAGGCCTCCGCCTATCTGTTTGTTCTTCTCCAGAACCGTTACCCGGCAGCCCTCCTTGGCCAGCAGGGCGCCGGTGAAGAGGGCTCCGAGGCCTCCTCCTATCACTACGATGCTATCCATTCACTATCTGTTCAAAAATCTTCTCGCTTGTAAGCAGTTCGCCGCAAGTTACCATGCTGCCCACCAGCACGCCCAGAATGCCGTGCGAATTGATGTTCTGCCCCGTGAGCAGAAGGTTGGGTATCTTGGTTCGGTGGTGCACCCGGGCGGCGGGACCCAGCTGTATGTTCTTGGCTATACCGTACATGGAGCCGCCCTCGGTGCCCGTGTAGTCGAGGTAAGTGAGCGGCGTGCTGGTGTAAAGGTCGGCCACATGAGTCCGCAGACCGGGAAAGTCCTGCTCCACGGCACGCAGCAGCAGCTCGGCATGCCGGCACTTGAAAGCCTCGTAATCGGCCCCGCGGTGCCCTGTGCGGGTGCCCTTCCACTGGGCCACATCGGCCATCTGCATGTACGAGAGGATAACACCGCTGCGGGCGAAGCGCTGCTCCGGCTCGT
Organism: Prevotellaceae bacterium KH2P17; assembly: GCA_900199655.1. Classification (GTDB taxonomy): domain Bacteria; phylum Bacteroidota; class Bacteroidia; order Bacteroidales; family Bacteroidaceae; genus Prevotella. The sequence continues at coordinate 23,581 of FZRE01000024.1, read as the reverse complement.
CGCAAAAGTGCATGTAGAGGTAGCCTTTGGGCCATTCGGCCGCGGTGTAGCACTCACAATCCCACGGCGTAGCTTGCCTGTAGCCGTAGAAGTTGTAGTTCATGTAGGGCACCTCGTTATCCTTGAAGTGCAGATAAACGGAGAATCCGCCCACCGTATTGGGCAAATGGGCAATACGGTTGCGGTAAGCAGGACGCAGTAAGGACGACGACACCAGCTCTAAAGTTCGTGCGGGATGGGCGTCGGAGATAACAATATCGGCCATGAAGGTGCTTCCGTCGGCACACGTAACGCCCGTGGCACGGCTCTGGTCGCACGCAATGGCAGTAACCTTCTTGTTGGTATAGACCTTTGCCCCGTACTTGAAGAGCGTGCGGAGCAGCGACTTGGCTATGTTGTCGCTCCCTCCTACCACCCTGTAGGCACTCTGGTTGTAGAAGTCCATGACAAAAGCATAGGTGGAGAAAGGCGTCTTGTCCTTCTCTGCCGCATATAAGGGCAGGTTCCCGACGACCACTTTGCGCAGCTCGGGGTTGGTTATCACCCGGTCAACTACTTGGTTGATGCTGAGCAGCTGGTACTGGGTATTGATGGCGGCATCGGTCTCCGTGTGCCGCAGAGAGTGCAGCGAAGAGGCTCCGGCAACGCCTTCGATGATGTCGCACAGGCGGTTCAGGTTCGCCACCTGGTCGGGGAAAGACGCTGCCAGGCGCTCTATGAACCGCTTGCGGCCCATGGCGAAGGGGTATCGGCGGCCGTTGAGAGATATCTGCTCGTAGCCTTCGGCATCCAGAGCCGAGAGCTGCACGTTCACCTCCAGATAGCGGAGCAGCCGGTGGAGGGTTTGTCCTTCGGCCGCGGAACCTATGAAGTGCATGCCCGTTTCAAACTTCACGCCTTTACGTTTGAAGCATTGCAGGCAGCCGCCAACCTGCACGCCCTGCTCCAACACGGTCACCTCGTAGCCGTTCTTGGCCAGAATGACGCCGCAGGACAGGCCGCCCAATCCGCTTCCTATGATGATAACTCGCTGCTTCATCTGAATTCTCCCTTGTACATTCGGTCGTATCTGCGGTACGGAGCCCAGTATTCGTCGGTCTCCAACGTCGCACACAAGGCTGCATAATGCTCCTGGTAGTATTTACGCATGCGGCGACTCATGAGTCTGTCGCGCTCGTTCGCATCCATGCCTTCGGTCTTTCCGGCCGGCCGGCGCTGCCCTATCTCGACGTGGATGGCACCCTCGCGCAGCATGAAGTCGCGCTTGGGCAGCACATGCCCTGCCCCATGAAGGAACACGGGAACGATGTCGGCGCCCAGTTCACGTGCCAGGTAAAAGGCTCCCTTGTGGAAACGCAGGATGCTGCAGTCCTCACTCCGCGTGCCTTCCGGGAACACACAGATGCTGTAACCGCGGCCGTAGAGGTCGCGCAGTCGGGGCATATTGCGCTCTATCCCGTCACTTACAGGATAGAATTCCGCCCGGTGTATGACCGCTCCATAGAACGGATTGCGCCACACCCAGTCGTTGGTAACGAAGACGAGTTTGGGCGTGAGCTGCAGCAAACACAGCAAGTCGAGATGGCTCTGGTGGTTACAGATAATCACGGCAGGCTTCTCGAAGGTTTCTCCCACGCTGTTCTCTTCGGAATACTTCACGCCCGGAACGCGGCGAACGATGACCTGCGCCATCCGCTGAATGATGCGGTGATACTTCAGCTTGCGCGCTTCGGTTATCTTGCCGATGCGGAAGTAGAGCCACGTGTAGGGCAACATGAAGCCGTACATCATGCCCAAGAAGAAGAACAGGGAGAAGAGCGAATAGGCCACCCGCTTCAATGTAATGGGAACGGGACGCCGTTGGCCGTCCTTGGTAGTGAGCCACCGGAATACCAACGGCGGCAGGTAATTGGCCATCAGCACAACCGTTACCATGCCGATAATGGTTACCACGGCCAGCGAACGCAACGCCGGATGGCGTGCGAAGATAAGACTGCCGATGCCGATGAACATCAGCACGGCCGAGAACAGCACCGAGTTGCGATACGCCTGCAGCCGTCTGCGCCCCGTGGCGTACTCGTACATGAGCCCTTCGGTTATGAAGATGGTGTAGTCATCGCCCTGACCAAAGATGAAGGTAGCCAGGATGATGTTCACGATATTGAACTGTACGCCCAGCAACTGCATCAATCCAAGTATCCAGATCCATGACACCGCGAGCGGCAGAAACGACAGCAGAGAGAGCTCGATGCTGCCGAACGACAGCCACAAAAAGCAGAAGACAACCAGTCCGCACACCCAACCAATGTAGTTGAAGGAGTTGTTCAGCACCTCTACCAGCCGGTTGCTGATGTCCCGACTGCTGAAAGCCAGCGGCACGGAGCGCTTTACCGCCGCCTCATCGGATGTGGTAACGTAGTTCACAATCTTATATCCGGCCTCGTCCTTGAGGATGAACCCGGACGCTGCATTGGCCGTCAGCGGGCTGAAATAGGATGCAGCGCGAACCTCGAACCGCTGCGTCAGGAGTTCCGAAAACGCGCCGAAAGCCTCGCCGGAGAAGCCTAACGCCCTGCCCTCCCTGTCAACCGCCGCGAGCAGAGACTGCGCATAACGGGCTTTGAACTGCCTCCAGCGGGCCAGCCGGGCCTCCTGTTTAGGCTCCGACGGCAAGAAGCTGCCCACGCCACTGATGCGTTCAACCTGCGGCAAGGCCATGAGCTTGTCGGTTGCACGGTCGTTCTCGCGCAATGCCTCCTCCAAGGTTGCACCCCGGGCAACCACATACACCGGCCTGTCGGGCAGCGAGGAAGAGAGCAGCTCCATGTCAGCCTGCTGCTCGGGAGTCATGTAATTGATGTGCGAAAGGTCGGAATCGAACGATGTACGGAGTGAGAAATAGCCCAAGACGGCCGTCAGCAAGAGGACAACCGGCAACAGATACGGCACGCGGGGCAGGCGAACACGGCTGCTGCCTATGGCCCGCGGGCTGACTGCCGACGCCTTGGCATAGAGCGGAAGGAATACAAGAACAAACAAGATGGTGCCAATGAGCATGAGCGATCCGAACAAACCGAGGTCGCGCATGGCCCGGGCATCGAGCCAGACCAGGCACAGGAAGGCCGCCACGGTAGTGATGTTGCCTATCAGCAGCGGCGGAACCATCTCGCGTAAGGCCTCTCTCCGGCCGGGCACTTCGCGCAGATGGTCCAGGAAATGCAGCGGATAATTGACCGCGATGCCGATGATTACCGACCCTATTCCCAGCACAATGATGGACACGGAGCCGCTTGCAAGCGACATGCCCGCCAGCGCAAACAGCCAGCCGAAGGCGATGGAAGCCCCTATCCACAGGATATCAGAAAGCCTGCGGTAATGCCACACGAGCAAGAAAAGGATGAGTACAACGGCCAGGGAGACCGAAACAAGCGAGTCGGTCTTTATCTGCTGCGCGTTGGTAACAGCCACCAGCGGGGCTCCGATGGCCGATACGCGCACGTTGGGATATTGCTGCATCGTGGCTGCCATAGCCCCGTTAAGCTGCTGAACCAGCAGAGCATTCTGCCCGGTCTCGCTCGGTCCGTAGGGCGAATGGAACGTCAGGAGGCTGCGCTTGCCGTCTTTGGTAAACACGTAGCCGTCTGCCAGCTGGAAGTCTTCACTCGGTCCGAGCCCTTTCAGGCTCTGCATGACGGGGCCGAAGAGGCCGAGCGGGTCGTAGCGCAGCGTCTGCATCAGGGCTCCACCCATAGGCATCAGAGCCAGCTGGCGGTTCTTCAGCATCTGGTTATGCACGAAGTCGGGCTGCGCGAGCAGCGAGTCCATGCGCTCATAGTCGGCCGGGGAGAGGAAGTAAGGCATGTTGCGGTACACAAAGTCCATTGTCTTTTCCGCCCGTGCTGCATCAACCGTAACCTGCAAATCCCTGATGCTGCGTATCTGCTCCAGCCTCCGGCCCATGTAGTCCATGGCCATTTCGAGCGTGTCGTCGGGCACTTGGCGCAGCGAATCCTTTGCCCCGAAGAGCACGGCAATGCGGTCCTGCGAGGTTATCTGCTTGTAAATGGCCTCATACTGCTCGTTCTCTTCGTTGCCGGGCAGGAACTTCGAGATGTCCTCCTCGTAGTGGATGCGTGCCGTTAGCAGCACAACCACCGCGAGAAACAGCAGCAACACCGCGGCCGACAGCCGCCTGTGGGCGCTCGCATAGTCGTATATACGTAGAAAGAACTGCGTCATCATCTCAATTTCCGAATAATCCGGGCCGGCAGATAATAGAAAACGGCGCCCGTGGTGAGCACGATGTTGAGCAGCGTAATGCGCAGGAAGTCGTACACAGGGCGAAAACTGCTCACCCTCTCGGCCTTTGGCGGATAGTACACCCGCACCGGAATGCCCACCAGCCTCACGCCTTTCCAGGCCGAATAGACCAGGAACTCCAGCTCCGACTCATAGCGCGAGGTCACTATCCAGCCCGCATCGAGCATGTTGAGCGGGTAGAGCCGGTAGCCACACTGTGTGTCGGCGAGCCGCAAACCCGTCTGGAAATGGAACCAGAAGTTGGAGAACTTGTTGGCAAAGTTGCTGCCCTGGCGCATGTTCTCCTGCTCCAGACGCCGCATGCCCACAATGAACGCGCCCCTGTTAGCCCTGAAGGCATCGATGAAAAGGGGGATGTCTTCGGGGTAATGCTGCCCGTCGGCATCTATCGTCAGGGCGTACTCGTAGCCCAGGAGGATAGCTTTCTTGAAGCCCTCCTTCAGTGCGTCGCCCTTTCCTCGGTTGCGTTCGTACTCCACAGTCACCAGTCCGTCGATGCCGGCGGCGGCTATCAGCTCGTGCGTACGGTCGGTGCTGCCGTCGTTAACCACGATGATGTGGCCGGTGAACCTGCTGATACGGCGCAGCACATCTACGATGGTGGCGCCGTTGTTGTAGGTTGGAACAACCACGCAGATGCGCTCACGGTCTATTACTTCGCGTACTTTGTCCATCATTTGCCGAATATGAGTGAGAACTTGGTATATATCCGCTCGCCCCACACAATGCTTCCCTTGCACTGCACGGCGCTTTCGGCTTGCGTTACCTGGTCGAACACCACCTCTATCTGCCCGTCGTCAACGGGCGAGATGGGCGCAATGAACTTCAGGTTCCTGATTTCGCGCAGCTCCAGTTGTGTGTTCAGGCGCAGCTCCAGCAGCTCGCCCAGCATCTTGACAATGCACACGCCGGGCGTTACGGGCTTGCCCGGAAAGTGCGCCCGGTAGATAACATGACCGGCCATCAGCGAGAGCTGGCAGCTGTCGGCTCCGCTCCTGTCTATACGGAACATGGTACCCAAGAGCTTCATCGGCGGTAGCTGACTTTCTGGTTCAACAAAGTAATGGTGATGTTGTCGCCATTGGGCTGCACCATTTCCACCTTCTGCACCATCCGCCTGCCCTTGCTGAAATACAGGCGCACGGTCTTGAAGAGCCGCTTCATGTCGCCCCCGCGCGGATAGAGGTAAGCTATCCACCAGCCGCCGCGGGTGTACATGTGTACGGTAAAGTCGCGGTTGCCGGACAGGCTACGCCCCGAGACGCTGTTCATCATCAGCTGCGTGATGTTGCGGTACAGCTTGTTGCTGCCCGTGTCGATGGTGGTTGTGCGGCTGCCCGACGTGGTTGTTACCTTGCCTTTATCTATCGTGAAGGTGTAACTGTACGGAGCAGTGTACTGCCAGGTGAGCTTTCCGTCGGCAGAGTACGACATGCGGCCTTCCGAAACGGCCTTGCTGTCCATGAAAGACAGGTTGCTCACCTGCCTGAAGTCGCAGCTCATGGCACGTATGCTGGCCGATGTACGGTTGATGAGGGCAATCATCTGCCGTTCCTGCCGGGGCGTGGCGCGCACCGCCTTCTGGGCCAGCAACGGTGCCTGACCGGCGAGGCAGCACAGCAACAGCAGCACCATCAGAGCCCTGCGGGAGGCCACCAGAGAGGCCACCCTTATCGGTCTCCGTAACGCGTTGATACAGAGGGCGCTGCAAAAGGTATCCTTCAAGCCGCCCGAACGATACCTCCAAGGCCCTTGAAGGATAGCTTCAAGACCCTTGAAGCATAGCTTCGGGAGAGCCGCCGGATATTTACGGTTGTTATTCTTCATTCTTTTTGTCTTGTTTATTTGGCCACCAGCACGCAGCCAAGGATAATGAGCAGCACGCCGGCCCAGCGGGTCAGGGGCACTGTTTCGTGGAAGAAGAGGATGGCTGCAAACATACCGAGCACGTAACTGAGTGATATCATGGGGTAGGCCATGGAGAACGGGAAGTTCTTGATGATGTACATCCACAGCAGAGTGGCTGCAGCGTAGCACAGTCCGCAGCCCAGCCACCACCAGTTAGTTAGCTGGCTGGCCACGAAACGCAGGCTCCACGAGAAGGCGCCCATACGGGTCAGGGCGAATTTAAGGAACACCTGACCGCCACACAGCAGGATGCTCTGCACGATGGAAATCAGTATCAGTCTCATATCTTTCGGTAAATTACGCGGGCACTGTCGGCCTTGTCCTTGGTGTGAACAATGCGTACGCCGGTCAGCTCGTAGAGCGGATGGGCGCCCGGAGCGACAGACAGCATGACGGAGAGCGACCTGTCGGCAGCTACCCAGCCGGTAATGCCCAGCTGGGTGAGGTGCTGCTGCAGCTCGGGTGTAAGCTCATCGTTGGCACAGACCAGTGCCGTTTGGGCCTGTCCGGAGCGCAGTTGCAGGAACGCATCCATGAGGGCGCACTCAAAAGAGACGGAACCGTGGCTGTAGGTGCTGTTGTAACCTTGCGTGTGAGTATAGATGCCAATCATGGAAGCTACCGAGTTGTGGGTACAGAGCATGAAGTGGGTGGGCATGCTCACCTGCTCGCCCTCGGTTGCCAGGCCGCGGAGCATGTGCTCAGAGTCATCCCAGCTGCCCAAGGCAGTGCCGTTGATGATGGCGTCAGGGTGGCTCACGCCGCTGTCGTGCATGCACTTGAGCGCCGTGGCCAGGGCCCTTTTAAGCAGCCTTCCGTAGCGGCGGGTCTTCATGGGGTCGAGGTACAGGCGATAATCCTCGGCCGGCACGTCTCTTGCTATGGCCAGAACGTAAACCTTGTTCATCATACGCTACCTATTATTATAGATGAGTCGTTGCCGCCGAAGCCAAAGCTGTTGCACATGACATGGCGCAACGGCGCCGGCGGAGTTGTGCCCATGAAGGGCGAAAGGCAGCGGTCGTCGGCCTGGCTCCAGCCCACATTGCGCGGTATAAACTGCCGTTGCAGGGCTTGGACGCAGAAAACGGCCTCTATGCTGCCGCTGGCGCTCGTGGTGTGACCAGTGTAGCCCTTGGTCGAAGAGACCGGAGGCACATGGCTGCCGAAGAGCCTGCGAATGGCTGCACTTTCGCTTTCGTCGTTGTTAGGGGTGCCGGTGCCGTGGGCGTTGATGTAGCTGATGTGCTCCGGACGCAGCCCCGCGTCGGCCAGTGCCTTAGTCATGGCAAGGCCGGCACCCTCGCCCGTGGGCGACGAAGCCGTTTGGTGGTAGGCGTCGCAGGCGTTGCCCGTACCCTCGAGCACGGCCAGCGGCGTGGCGTGACGCCTGCTGACGGACTCCTCGCTCTCCAGAACAAGGAAGCCGGCTCCCTCGCCCAGGTTCAGCCCTTGGCGCATACGGTCGAACGGACGGCAACGGTGTTGGTCTAAAATCATGAGCGACTTGAACCCGTTAAGGTGGAAGAGGCTCAGGCTCTCGGCCCCTCCGGCCACCACGATGTCGCGCTCACCGGCCTCTATGAGCCGCGAGCCGAAGATGATGGCGTTAAGAGCAGAGCTGCAGGCCGTGGAGACGGTGGCGGTAAAATCAAAGCAGCCGAAGTGGTCGGCTATGTCGTTGGTGCAGCTGCCGCAGTCGTGATGGCGCAGCAGGTGGGCCGTGAGCCTGTCAGGATAGGCCAGTTCGGTGCGGTCCATGCCGCCCACGGTGGTGCCGGAGACCAGTGCCGCCGGCGTTTCCTGCAAGCGGGCGCAGTCCATAGCCTCGCGTACGGCCAGCATGCCCATAAGCGCGGTGCGCGAAGGCTGTGCAGCCGGGTCGAGCCCAAGGAGGCCGCACATCTCGCCGTTACTCATCTTCACCTCGCCTACGGGATATTCGCGGTGACCGGTCGGCAGGTACCTGACCTCGCCGATGCCCGTCGTTGCCTGCTGCAAAGCATGCAGATTCTCTTCCGCATTGGTGCCGATGGCGGACACAACGCCTACGCCTGTTATGAAAATACGCTTCTTCAAGGCCTACTTCTTGCGGTTACGGGCCACGTAATCGGCCATCACGTTGATGCTGCGGAATATCTCCTTGCCGGCCTTGGGGTCGCTAATCTTGATGCCGTAGTTCTTTTCGAGCAGGACGATAAGCTCCAAGGCGTCGATGGAATCGAGGCCAAAGCCCTCGTCGCCGAACAGGGGTGCGTCGTTATCTATATCCCCCGGCTTCACCTCTTCGAGGTTCAGGGCCTCAATAATCTTGTTTTTCAGTTCTTCCTGTAAATCCATATTTCAGTCTTGTTATTTGTTAGCAATGTAAATGTCGGCCTCAAAGTGGGCGTCGTCAGCATACTCCAGCCAGCCGCCCAGCACGCTGGTCGTTATGTCGTCGGTCAGTGCCTGTGCCGTTACCTGCCGCATGACGGCCTCGTCCTTGGCCGGGAGAACGTAGAAACTGGTCTCTCCGCAGTAGCGGTTGCGTATGGCTATCTCGCCCGTTACGATGTTGGGCAGCGTGTAGACGAAGATAGCGGGACTGGGGAAATACTCCTCCGGCGAGGCTATTGTTTGCTGGTAGGCGCGGTCGTTGTCAAGAGAGCCGGCACGGTTGAAGAATACCACGGCCCTGTCCTCACGCATCCGGGCCTCGGGAACGCGGCCTTTCTCGTCGAAAGTGCGCTCTCCCTCTTGCTGCAACAGCAGCTCGGAGGCCACGAAACCCAGCCTGCAGAGGTTGTCCATCTTGAAGAATTTGGGGTAGTTACCTATCCGTTGGCGGTACACCTCTTTTAATATATCGGGGCCTTGGACGTGCAGGGGCAGCCGTGCTCCATCCAGAACGATGGCTTGGGGAGTAATGTGTACGGTATGGGTAGTGGTCATTCGGCGCCTCCTTTCTTATAATACATGGCGGCATTGCAGCCTCCGAAGCCCGACAGCAGCTTGACAAAGGCACGCCCGGAGGTGCTGCGGTTGACATTGGAAATGTTGACAGGGCACGAAACTCCCGGCTGGCTGTAGCCGCGGGTGGCGAGAACGGTGTGGTCGCTCACGGCACGCATGCTCAAGACAGCTTCCAAGATGCCGGCTGCACCCATCGTATGACCGTAGTAGCCTTTCAGCGTGTTGAGCGGCACAGCCGACAGGCCGGCACGCGAGATGGCCACGGCCTCCATCTCGTCGTTATAGGGCGTGGAGGTTCCATGCACGTTGATGAGGGCCAGCTCTTCTTTTTCTACGTTCTGCAATACGGCTCGCAAGGCCCTGTAACTGCCCTCGCCGGTTCGCGACGGACCCGAGATGTGGTTGGCATCGTTACGGATGGCGCCCGCAACGGCATACCATCTGTCGGCCTCATCGGCCGTTTCCGCCTTTCTGTAAATCATCGTGGCGGCGGCTTCTCCTAAATTCAGGCCGCACCGCTGGGCGTCGAAAGGACGGCAGGTGTCGGGCGACAAGGCCTTAAAGGACTGGAAACCGGAGACTATGAATTGAGACTGCACGTCGGCACCAGCCACTATCACGTAATCGTAAAGTCCGCTCTCCAGGCTCCGCTGGGCTGCAATCTGGGCGCAGAGACCCGAGATGCAGGCGTTGCTCACCACCATCGGCAGGTTAGGATTGCCGAAGTGTCGGGTTATCACCGTAGCAGCATTGCCCAGTAACACCGCCTCAGTGGCTGTTCTGCCGGCAGGGCAGGCGGTCCGGGGGTCAAGGAGTTCTACGTTGCCTTTGGTGGTGCTGATGATGAAAAGCACCCTGGCAGACGACGGGTTGACAGTTGTTTGCTGCAAACTCTCCGTTATCGAGTGGATGAGCGCACGCTCAAAGCGGGTGAACTCACCCTCGCCGGGGAGGGCAGCCCATTGCTCCTCCGTGAACAGAGATGCCGTGAAGGGTTCGGGAATGCCCCACTTGCCCTCGTAACGGCGCAGCTCCGACCTACCGGCCTTTACTGCCCGGTAGTTCTCCTCGGTTGTCATACCGAGGGGAGAGGTGATGTTATCGGCTATCTTCTCTATCATTCCGTTACTCCCCATTTGCTTTTCCACGCTTCGTAAAAAGGCGGATTATCCCATAACAGCTGGTAGTCGTGGTCCAGAAACACCTGCACGCTCCGCCCCGTAGCTATCAAGGCATCGTCGGCCTGGTCGTGAATTTCGTAATTGAACACTATCTTTGCGGCCTCTGTTGGCTCGTAGGCAATGTCTATGCGAGCCTGCATGCCATAGCGCAAAGGCTTCTTGTAGTGGAACGACAAGTCAACAAGAGGCGCGTAGCAGCCATTGTCGAATATGGTCTGATAGCCCAACCCGTACCGCTTTCCGAACGCTTCACGGGCATCCTCGAAGTACAACGAGTAGGCTCCATGCCACACGAAGTTCATCGAATCGACCTCGCTGAACCTGATATCAAATGCTTTGCTGACTTTCAATTCCTTCATTCTTCTACCTCATCTGCTAAGGCTATCTTCATTTCTGCTGTGGAGATGACCCTGTCTCCCACCCTGACCGTTGCGCTGACCAGGGTTAAATCCATTATCTGTTCTATGACCTCAATCGTTGTATCGAGCACATCGCCAACCTTGGGCGTGTCGAAAACCTTCATTCCTTTTATCGCTCCGATGAACCCAATCTGTATGGCACGCTTGAGTACGTACTTGTTTACGTAGCCCAACCGGGCCGCACAAGTCTGCGCCATGTTCTCGGCCAGGGCGCTGGCGTCCAGTCGTCCGTCGGTAACAAAGATGTTGTCGGCACGGACTTCGAACCGGGTAGAAGTGCTGCCCGCATCGAAATGGGTCAGCACATCTACCATCACGAACGGTTCCTGCTGCGGCAACAGCTCGTGGATGTCTATTTCTTCTAACCTTCTAACTCCAGAATTCATAATAGTTAAACCACTGGGTAGGATATTGATGCACGACAGTCTCCAGATCGGAGGCAAACTGCTGCGCCAGTGCTGCTGCCCGTTCCTTGAACGTTTGGCCCGAAGTGGCCAGCTGGTGGATGTAGACATGATACCTGCGGGTGCCCTCCTTCATCACGTGAATGGCCAGTACAGGCACTTCGCGCTGTGCTGCCATGGCGTAGGGGCCTAACGGGAACCTGGCTTTGGCACCCATGAAATCGCACTCCACATAACGTGGACTGCCCAGAATCCGGTCGGCCGGCACGCTCACCGACTCTCCGTCGGCCAGTGCGTTGCTCATGATGAACAGATGGCTCATATCCTCCCTGACGGGTATCATCCTGATGTTGTTCTCCGACAGGATGCGTTGGCGGTTCTTCATCACGGTCTCCGCCTCGCCTCCATACACCAAGGCATTGAACCGCTTGTGGCTTGCAGTGAGCGCATAGCCTGCCGCCTCATAGTTCCCAACGTGAGCACTCAGGATGACGAAGCCGCTCTCTCCCTTTGCCAGATGCTGATACCGGTCGTAGCCATCGATAGCAAAGTCGAACTTGCCGCCGGCATACATGCAGAAGCGATCTAATATGACTTGGGCAAACTTGCAGTGATTGCGGTACACGCCGACGAACGACTGCAGGGGCGAACGGTGCAGGCGGCGCCTGAAGAAATGGTACATGGAGCTATAACCCTGATGGGCAAACAGCATGTAAAAGGGCACCACGAACACCTCTGCGCCTGCATACATCAGCCGTAACGGCAAATGCCGCATGGCTGCTATCAGGCTCCGGTGCATCCACGTCGTGCCTTCAGTTGTACCTCTCCACTGTCTTTCCGCCATCGGCACCGTGCTATTTGTCGCCTACTTTGCCCTCTATGTAATCGCAGAACTGTGCCAGCGTCTTGACATCGGCCATCTCCTCCGGCTTTATTTTGAAGCCGAACTTCTTTTCAACGATGACAACAATGTCCACGAAGTCGAGCGAGTCGATGCCTAAGTCGTCCTTCAGCAAGGCCTCGGGAACAATTTTCTCCTCGTCGATCTCAAGGTCGTCAATCAGGAACTCACGTACTTTCTCTTCAATTTCTTGTCTTGTCATATTCTGATTATTTATTTGTTATCTTCTTGCAAAGCAGGATGCTGTGCCCCTGTCCTAAGTTATCGTATATCTGCCTGACCTCAAGGCCGGCCTTGCTGATAACCCGTTTCAGGTCTTCACTATGATACATCTTGCTGTTTCCGTTAGCTATAGCGGTGAAATACAGGCTTATCTGAGTCAGGCAAAAGGCCGCCGGCTCGTACTTCTGGCGGTCCCACAGCGTCTCCATGATGTACAGCGTTGTGTCCGCATCCATGATTTGGGCAGCCCGTCGCAGGATACTTTCAATCTCGCTCTCGGCAAAGCAGTCCAGGAACTGGCTCATCCAGATGGCATCGTAGTGCCTGTCGGTCGGGAAGCTACTCTCCTCCTTCAACATGTTTGTTGCATATCCGTCGATGCGGTCGGCACCTTCATGGCCTTTCACAGCCTCCCGCATCAGGGCCAACTGCTGCGGTAAGTCCATGATAGTTACACGTACATCGCTGTCATAGTCTACACATCGCAGCGCCCAACGGCCCGTGTTGCCTCCTACATCGAGCAAGGTTCCGGGCCTGTTGGCAAAGACCACCTTCAGTGCATCATCAAAAGAGCTGTCGCTGTAGAAGTGGTCAAAGGCGAACCAGCTCTTCTGCACCGGTTCCGGAAGCTGCGACAAGCCTTCATACACCGTTGACCAAGAGCCGAAATGGCGCAATCCTTCGGGTTTGCCGGCCTTCAGTGCCTCTTCCAGATGAAACATTCCTTCATAATTCACGTCGTGATTGAAGTCCATATTCACCTTCGTTGCCGGGTCATTGAGCAAGAACCAGCCGGTTTTAGAGAGCGAGAACCGTTCGGTCTCTCTGTCTACCAGCACCGTTCCAATGGTCAGCGAAGCCTCAAGGAGGCATTTGGCGGCATAGGTACTGATGCCTGCCCGCTCGGCCACCTCATTGCCGGTAAGCTCTTCATCGCGCAACATCGCGAGTATGCCCCACTTCACCATCAGCCTCGAAACTTCGAATACGATGGGTCCGAAGGCAATGAATTCAGCGGCGCGTTGCGCATGCCGGGCCGATAACGTTTCCCTGGTGTACTGGCGGTCTAATGCTTCAGATAAATACATTTACTGCTTCAGCTTGTTCAATTCATTCTTTAATAAGTTTGCCAGCTTCTTGCCGGTATCTTTGAAGCCATCGCCCCAGAGGTTCGACATGGAGCCGAAGGTGCCGCCCTTGCCGTTGATGGTGAACTTCACGACTTCCTTCTGTGTAGACGCTTCACGCACGGTGAACTCTACAACCTGGTTTCCTTTCTTCTCAACTGATACCGGATGAACGGTCATCACGAACTTCGTCTCCCCCGTTTCCGACAAGAACAGGCCCATATCCTCCAACTTTTCATTGGCTTTGCCAAGCAAACACTCTTTTAGTTGGGGCTTCAGTTCGTTCTCCCATTCATTTTCCGCATTGTATTCAGGCTGTTCCGCCTGCCTATACTCCAACCAGTCGGCCAGCTGCCTGCCCACAATCTTGGTGTTGTTCCAGTCTTCTACAACCTTTATCTTCGCTTCGCCAGCCAGCGGGGCGAATGAACCGGTAAACTCATCTTTGGCGTTCACGGCAACTGCTGCCATGAGTACAACCGCCAGCAACAATAATTTCTTCATTCTCATTATACCTTATTTATTACTTTCCTGTGCAAACTCACAAATCAGCTGGGCCATTTTCTTATAGGTAAGTCCCCTGCGCCGCGTTTCCGAAGATGCCACCTCGAAAGCCCGCATGTTGACTCCCCGCAGCTTGTTCACGTTCAGCACGCACACTGTCTGATTGTTCGACAAGTCGATAACATCAACCGTAGCCGACACCTCGCACGCACCTGTCTTGCGTGAAAAGGACGGGATGAACATGGCCGCAGCCGTGCTGCCCAAGTCCAAATCAGTTACATGAACCACAATCTTGTAATCGGCCTTGCCTTCTTTGATGAGGCTGATGTTCATCTTGCTCTCATCATTCCAGCGGGGCATGAAGTAGTTGTCCTGCGTCTCTATGCACTCGCCCGGCCAGTCTCTTACGTTTTCCTCTCCGCGGTCCTTGAGATACTGCTCCAAAGGCTTGCCCTCGCAAATCGTCTTTGAGTAGTCGAACTCGTAAAGAGCCGTCTTGCCGGGTTGGTTTAGTACCTGCACATCGCCACTCTGCAGCGTGATGTACTTCTTCTTGGCGCTCATTGACATGGCCATAACTAATGCCAGTGTCAGTAACAATAGCTTTTTCATCATAGTATATGTATTAAAATTAAAAGTTCTGTTGTACTTTCCTCACCACCAGAGCCGAGTTCGTACCGCCAAAGCCGAAGCTGTTGGAGAGCACGGTCCGTAGGTCGCAGGGCGTTGTCCGGGTGGCCAGATTGAGATGCTCGCTGTATTCATCGGGATTGCAGAAGTTGATGTTGGGTGCCACAAAGTTGTTCTGCATCATCAGCACCGAGTAAACAACCTCGCTGGCACCAGCCATCCAGCACTCGTGGCCGGTCATGCTCTTGGTTGAAGATATCAACGCATGACGGCCGCGGAAAAGTCTGTCCAAGGCGATGGCCTCGAACATGTCGCCCTGCTGCGTGCTCGTGGCGTGGGCATTCACGTAGTCCACGTCGTCTGCAGCCACACCTGCCATCTCCATGGCGCGTGTCATGGCCACTACGCTGCCGTCGTCGGAGGGCTGACTGATGCCGCCTCCGTTGGACGAAAAGCCGTAGCCGCACACTTCGGCCAAGATGGGAGCACCGCGCTTCACGGCACTTTCGTACTCCTCCAGCATCAGCGCGGCTGCACCTCCGCTCGGAATGAGCCCGTCGCGGTCGCGGTCAAAGGGTCTCGAAGCCTTCTCCGGCTCGTCCATCCGCATGGAGAAGGCGCCCAGAGCATCGAAGGTGGCCATGCTGTAGTAGTTTACTTCCTGCGCACCACCACACAGCACCCTGTTCTGCAGCCCCTGCTTGATGAGCAGATAGCCCAGTCCGATGGAGTGGCTGCCGCTGGCGCAGGCCGAACTTACGGAGAAGTTGACGCCGCGCAGATGGAAGATAGCGCTCAGGTTCATGTTCACCGTCGAGTTCATGGACTGGAAGATATAGCCCGAACCCAGCATTTGGGTGTCGTGTTCGGTGGCCATGATGTTGGCCGCCTCTATCACCGGGCGGGCCGAAGAGTCGTTGCCGAATATCACGCCCACCTCGTTCTGCTGCAGAAACTCATCGTCGATGCCGGCCTGGCGGAATGCTTCGGCCGATGCCATATAGGCATATTCGCCCTCTTCTGCCATGCCCATACGCTCCCGACGCGACAAGATGCCCTTGAGCACGGGGCGCTTCACGATGCCCGTCAGTGCCGACTGGTAACCGTATGCTATTCGTTCCTTCTCGATGCCGATACCTGATTTGCCCATGCGCAACGACTCCGTAACGGCCTCCTTGTCAGTTCCCAGACACGACCATATACCCATGCCCGTTATCACTACTCTTCTTTCCATGCAACTGTTTATGTGTACAATCCTCCGTTAATTTGTATTACCTGCCCCGTAATGTAGGCGGCATCGGCGCCGGCGAGGAACTCCACCGCCGCCGCCACTTCGTCCGGAGTGCCGAAACGGCCTGCCGGTATGAGTTTCTTCAGCTCGTTCTCGTCCAGGTCGTGCGTCATGTCAGTGGCTATAAAACCCGGAGCCACCGCGTTGACTGTAACCTTACGCTTGGCCACTTCTTGCGCCAAGGCCTTCGTAGCACCAATAACGGCGGCCTTGGCAGCCGAATAATTGGTTTGTCCGGGCAGTCCCTTGATGCCCGAGAGCGATGCTACGTTGATAATCCTGCCGTTCCGATGGGTCAGCATATCCTTCAACAAGCGGCGCGTAATGTAAAAGAAGCCGTTGAGCGAAGTGTCAACTACCTGCTTCCACTCGTCGTTCTGCATGAATATGAGCAGGTTGTCGCGGCGTAGGCCGGCATTGTTCACCAGCACCGACACATAGTCTGCCGGGTGCGCCTCCTGCCATTGGGCCAAGGCGGTCTCTATGGCTTCCGGGCTGGAGATATCGAAGCAGAGCAGCTCGGCCTGTCCACCCACGGCCTCGATTTCGGCTACCGTCTGCCGGGCAGCATCCTCATTGGAGCGGTAGTTTATGATTACCGCCCTGCCGCTGCGTGCCAACCGCAGGGCCACGGCCTTGCCTATGCCCCTTGAGCCGCCTGTGATGAGTGCATATTCCATATTGGGTTGCTGCGTCGTTATTGGTTTTATCTGCCGCCGATGAAATTGAACCCCACGGTCATGAAGAAGCTCCTGTGGTGGCCATCGCCAATAAAAGGCTCCGAAAGTTGATCAACCAGTCCATAGTTCACACCCATATTGGCATAGAAGTTGTTTACAGCAACGCCCACGCCCTCACGCAATCCGAAGTCTACTTTATCGTTTCCAAACCCGTAAGAGACGTAAAAACCAGTGAAAGGCTGCAATGTCACCTTATCGCCGATATAGAAGTGGTAGCTGCCTACCATCGGCATGAGAACCGAATGGTTGTGAGACGTGAACTCATCTACTGTGTACCCGTCCGTATAGTAAACTTTCCCACGCGTTCCCATGTCCATATAGTAAAGCCCGCTCTCGACATACACGGGCACCGAAGCCACCCTGTAGTCTACTGCTATGCCGCCTGTAGGCATGGTAATAACCCTGGATTCGTCAAAGTCGTACGACGAGAAGCCCACGCCGGCCCTTGCTCCTACGTGGTAGCGCACGGCATGTTTATAGGCCGGTTGGAACTGTGCATGTGCCCACAGGGCAACAAGCAGGAAAGCGAATACTGCTACTAATTTTTTTTCCATATTTCTTTATTGTTTTGATGAGAGGTTCAACGGGTTGTCCTTCAGCCATTCCTCGATGGCTGCCGTTTCGCGGTAAAACGGCGTATCGGCTACGATAACGGGCTGTATCAGCCTCACCGCGTCGTAGGCACGGCGCGAGGCAGGGCTCACCTTGTCCTTAATGCCGAGGCAGTCGATGGCCTGGGCCAGCGCCATATACTGAATGGCCATTACCTGCCAGCAGTTTTCTATCACGTGGCGGGTGATGAGTGCCGTGTTGGTACCCATGCTCACAATGTCCTGGTTGTCGTTGTTGTTGGGTATGCTGTGCACGTAGTTGGGCATGGAGAGGGTCTGGCACTCGGCCGTGGTAGACGTAGCAGTGAACTGACAGGCCTGCATACCGTAGTTCAGTCCTAATTGGCCAAGGTTCAGGAAGGGCGGCAACATGCCATTGATGCGGTCGTGCAGGAGGTAGTTGAGCTGCCTTTCGGCCGTCATGGCCAGGCGTGTCATGGCTATCTTCACCTTGTCTTCCTCCAACGAAACATAGTCGCCGTGGAAGTTCCCGCCGTGATAAACGTTCTTGGAGACGGGGTCTACGATGGGATTATCGCACGCCGAGTTGAGCTCCTCCAGCAGAATACGCCGCGCGTTGGCCAGCGTCTCGCAGACCGGACCGAGTATCTGGGGCGTGCAACGCAGCGAGTAATAGGCCTGCACCTTGTGCTCAAAGGTCTTTACCTCCCTGTGGCCGTTGTCGTACAGCTCGTGTTCGCGCTGCTGCAGGCACCGGCTTCCGGCGGCCAGGGCACGCATGCGGCGGGCTATCTCGCGCTGTCCGGCGTGGCGTTTGGCACCGTTCAGTTGGGCTGCCATCAGGTCGTCGAAGCTGCCAGCAATCTCGTTCATCATCACGCCGGCCAGCGTAGCCCAGTCCAGGAGCCGCTCGGCTTCAAACTGGTTCACCATGCCGATGCCCGTCATCACGCTGGTACCGTTGGTCAGCGAGAGACCTTCGCGTATATGGATGCTCAGGGGCTGCAGGCCGCACTCACGCAACACGTCGGCCGCGGGGCGCCACCGGCCCTTGTAATGTACCTCGCCCTCGCCTATCATTGTGAGCGCTATGTGCGCCAGCTGCACCAGGTCGCCACTGGCGCCTACGCTGCCGTGCGCCGGTATAAGCGGGAAGATGCCGTGGTTTATGAACTCAACGAGCAGCTTCACACAGTCGGGATGGACGCCGCTACGTGCCTGCAGGAATGTGCCCAGGCGCGCTATCATGGCCGCCTTTACGCAGCGGTCGTCGAGCGGTTGGCCGGCTCCGGTGGCGTGACTCCTGATGATGTTGTACTGCAAGTCTTCCAGATAGCGGTCGTCTACACGCCACTGAGCCATCGGACCGAAGCCGGTATTGATGCCGTAAATGATTTTATCGGAACTGAAATCGCGCAAGAAACGGTAACAGCTTTCCACTTCTGCCATCGGCAGATGGTTGATGTCTATCTTTCCGTCGGCATAGAGAAGCCTCTCTACCTCCGTCCATTCAAATTCAAAGTTCATACTGTCTACGCTCCGGACGGTGCACGCGGCCTTGCCGGGGGCTTGTTTCCAGCCCGCTCACATGGTGCTCCATCCGTTGTTATTGGCTTCAAAAGTACGAACATTATTACAGAAAACCAAATAAAAAAGGCAAAAAATGAGTTGCAGAAAGTGAAACCGCTGCCCTTTGTCACACTTTCTTCACACGGCCCTATACACCATCACACGGCCTGCCCGGCTGCCGACGAGGGGCGCGTGCTCGCCCCGGCAGAAGCTCTCCAGCAGCTTGCGGCTCTTGTAAAGCGACACGCCGAGGGCGTAGTGCAGGCTCCTCACGGTGCAGTAACCCTCTTCGGCGCACAGCTGCAGTGCCCGGGCCAGCGGCTCGCCGCTCCGGTTGGCGGGTACAGGCGGCACCGTATCCAGCCGCACGCAGCCCGTTACAAGACTGCCGACCTCGGCCTCCAGGGAGCGGGTGGCCCTGACGGAGAGGCCGCAGAACTCGATGTCGTCGGCCGGAATGGGCTCGCCCACGCCGTATTTGCGGCTAACGAGGCGCCCCTGAGCGTCCTTGTGGCGCCTCAGCCTCAGCCGGGGGCGCACGATGAACAGGTCGCCCACCCGCACGGGACGGTTGCAGAGCAGCTGCTCCACCGTCAGTTCACGGATGGCTGCAAGGCTCGCCTGCAGCTGTGGCGTATTGGCCCACACGTTGCGCCTGATGCTTTCGGCCACTTCCTTTTCACTCGTCGTAACGCCCACGTAGCACGGATGGCAGGCATAGCTGCCGTCGGCCTCGGGCCGTGGGTTGCGCACTTCGACGTAGGTTAGCTTGAATCCATTTTTCTTTGTCATGTCTGTTGTTGTTTGAAAGGTTTGTAAACTACGCCTGCAAAGATACCCCGCCGCGTCTGCCCTGTCAACTCCGGGGTTGGTACAATTCATGCTACAGGGTGCCGGAGTTGCCATGCGCGAACTTTCGACACTTGTCGCACGATGATGCGACACTTGTCAAACAATCGTGCGACAAGTGTCGAAAGTTCCTGCTTCTATCCTTCAAGCCCTCAGAACGATGCCGGCAGCACCCTGGCAGGCACCGCCCGGCACCGCGAACGCGCACTCGCAGCAGGACACGGCTGCGGAATTTGCGTATTTATACGTTCCGAAAGGCGCGGCGTATCATTAATTTTCGCTATCTTTGCGCTGCTATTCAACGGAGAATAAAGCATGAACACGAACCGTATCATCAGTCTGCTTGCTGCCGTGCTCATTATGAGCCATGCCGTCGCTGCAACCGGCAGCAGAGGAGAAGCCACGGCACAAAGGCCCGCGGAGAGCGTGGTACTGACCATTGGCACCCTGCACGCGCAACACGGCAGCAATCCGAACTACACGTATCAGGACCTGTATCGCATCATGGAAACATTCAGCCCGCAGGTTATCTGCGTTGAGATACCGCCCGCGTACTTCAGGAGGAAGCCTTACCTGAAGGAGATGACGATGGGCGCACTCTATGGTTTAGGGCGCGGACTGGAGGTTTACGCCATAGACTGGTGGCCGCCGCACGACGCCCGGGCGGAACGACGGGCCTACATGAAAACCGACGATTACAGGCAAAAGCAGGCCAAACTGGACAGTCTGCTGCGACAGGATGAGGTGACGGCAGCCTTCATCGGCAAGTACGGTTCGCTGGAGAAGGTAGCCGAGACCGATACCATGGGCTGGCTGTTCTTTAACGGCAGCAAATACAACAACTACGTGAAAAGGCTGTACACGTACACGGCAGCCGTATTCGGAGACGGATGTATGAACCTGTACGCAGAACAGCGCAATGCAAAAATGGCGGAACTCATAGGCCAAGCCGTTGACGCAAACAGGGGGAAGCGCATACTCATACTCACCGGAGCGGAGCATAAATACTACTTTGACGATGCTATGGCAAGCCGGAAGGACGTCAGGCTGGTGCAGCTAAGCGACCTGCTGCCCCTGAAAAGCACCCCTATGGACAGCCTGATCGCGCACTACCTGCGCACGGGAGTGGCTCTGGGCTACTACGAAGACAAGGAGACAGCCTACCGGCAGGCACTGGTGCCGCTGCTGCACGGGCCCGACATGGACGACGAGCCGGAAACCGTACGGGCTGAGGACATGGCGAAGGCCGGCCCCATCATCAGCGAATGGGAGCTGGCAGTGGGCAACAGCAAACGGCTGAGCTTTGAAAAAACGTGGTATTACTTCTTGTGCAAGGACTACAAGCGGGCTATCAGAGAAGCCCGCCGGTTTATCAGAAGCACGGACAAGCTGCCTGCCGACTTGCAGGAATTCATCATTCCGTTCTTCTGGCGGAACCTTGGCTTCTGCTATGACATGGCGGGTAGAAGGAAGAAAGCTGCAGAGGCTTACGACAAAGGCATAAGCGCCTGCCGGCAGATGGGCATGAACGGGGAAGACATAGAGGACATCTACCGCGACTATCTGCACCACCCCTATAGCCCGCAGCAAGGCAGCAGGTAGCCACAGGGGTGCAGGCACGGCCTAAACTGCCTGCTGGGTGTGCCGCAGCTTCAGCATTTCGGGCGGCACGGACCGGCGGATTTCGTCTACCAACAGCTTGCGCAGGGTCTGACGGATGAAGCTCTTGCCGGTCATCATCACAATCTCGCGCGTTGGCACGGGCAGTGCGAAGGGCTTTACAAGCTGTTTCTGCCCGTCATTAAGCTGCTGCAGAGCCAGCTCGGGAATAAAGGTTACGCCCTTTCCACTTTCCACTATGCGCATGAAAGTCTCTATGCTGCCCAGGCTGTAGGCCTTCCGGCTGCGGCTGGCAGCCTTGAGATGGCAGTACTTGACGAGCTGGTCGCGGAAGCAATGGCCCTCGTCCAGCAGCCACAGATACTCGCCCGAGAGGTCGGCTATGCGTATGTTGTCGTTGCTGTAGAGCTTGTCGTCCTTGGCTACATAGGCAAAGAACTGCTCGTAGAAGAGCGTCTCAACATCGAAGTTCTCGAGCCCTTCCACCCTTGCCAGTATGCCGGCATCGATGTCGCCGTGTACAAGAGCCTTGCGGATGTCCTCGGTCTGCATCTCCGTTATGCGTATATCCATGTCGGGATGGCTGTTCATGAGCTGGGGAAAGAAGCGGGGTATGAGGTAGGGAGCTATGGTGGGCAGCACGCCGATGTTAAAAGCACCGAGCAGCGAGTGGCGGTCTTCCTCCACTATCTCCTTGAGTTTGCGGGCGCGCACCAGCACCTTCCAGGCCTGCTCTATGATTTCCAGGCCCACGGCCGTAGGCTTGACTGGGTTCTTCTTGCGGTCAAAGATTTTGACGCCAAGCTCGTCTTCCAGCTTCTGAACCATGGAACTGAGCGTTGGTTGCGTTACGTCACAATGCTCGGCCGCCTTGGCAAAGTGCTTGAATCGGTAAACGGCCACCACATATTCTAATTGTTGTAAAGTCATCACATAGTCTCCTTTGAGTACAAAGATAGCCTTTTTTGGTGAAACAACGGCCTCGGAATGAAATAATTTCAAGTAAGAGGGCAAACTTTCTGCCGCCTGAAAGCACGATAAACAGGCTGAAAGCGTGCCGCAGATAGATTTTATCAATGACGGGATAGACAATATCTGTTTGGACGTAATCAGTATTTGCCTATATTTGCAATATCAAAACGAACAAATACCAATTAGCAACCAATAAACTGAAAAAGAAGATGATGATGGTAATGGAAATGCCCCCGATGCCCTACATCGAACAGGCAAAAGAACCGGAAGTAACCTTCAGGTTGGTAAAAAGTGAAAGAAACATAGTTAATAACAACTCTAAAAGCAATAAGAATATGAAAGTAAATATGCCAGTACTCCCTTATGCAGCAAACGCATTGGAGCCAGTTATCAGTGAGCAGACCATCAATTTCCACTACGGAAAGCATCTGCAGAATTACGTGAACACCATCAACCAGCTCGTAGAGGGCACCGACCTCGAGGGAAAAAGCCTGGTGGATATCGTCAAGGCAGCACCCGAAGGCCCCGTGTACAACAACGCCGGGCAGTCGCTCAACCACACGCTGTACTTCCTCCAGTTCCAGGCACCGGTGAAAGGCAATGCCCCCAAGGGCAAGATTGCAGCTGCCATCAACGCCGCCTTCGGCAGTTTCGATGAGTTCAAGAAGCAGTTCAACCAGGCTGCAACGTCGCTCTTCGGCTCCGGATGGGCTTGGCTGTCGCAGGATAAGGACGGTAAGCTCGTTATCACCAAGGAGGCCAACGGCGGCAACCCGGTGCGCAGCGGACTCAACCCGCTCATGGGCATCGACGTATGGGAGCACGCCTACTACCTTGACTACCAGAACCGCCGTGCCGACCACGTAGCAGCAGTTTGGGACATCATTAACTGGGAGGTGGTAGAGAGCCGGCTGAAATAAAGCTGCCGGCAGCTCCACGGGTACTCCGGTTACGGCCGGAAACTTCCCCAAGCGCCTCTCCTGACAGTGTACACAACATAAACACGCGAACAAGACCCATCTGCGACAGATGGAATGATTGAAAACAAAACCAGTAGGTAGAGTGAGGTGGAAAAGCCGAGCGCGTTTGACCCCCGAGGGCAAAGCGACGTTGCCCCCTGAAAACTTTTTTATTTTGCCCCCTCTAAAGTCCTGACTGGCGGGGTCATTTTTATTTTGCCCTGTTTACTTCTTAGCCTTCATCTTGCGGATGCTTTCGCCGAAGAGTTCGATGCGGTGTGATGAGTGTACGATCCTGTCAAGCACGGCATCGGCGACAGCCTGGTCACCGATGGCATCATACCAGTTTTCCACAGGGAGTTGAGAGGCCATGACGATTGACTTCCTGTCATGGCGGTCTTCGATGATTTCCAAAAGGATGGGGCGCTCCTTGGCGTC
>FZRE01000033.1 GCA_900199655.1 Prevotellaceae bacterium KH2P17 | reverse complement strand
TTGTCAACCTAAAGAACATTTAACTACAAAAACTGTCAACTAAATCCAGGACAGGACGTTCTCTCTTACTTCTGTCGGTATGCTCCGTGAACTTTCGACACCTGTCAAACGATTATGCGACAAGTGTCGAATTCATGTGCGACACTTGTCGAAAGTTCCCGAAAGATGCTTTCAAGCACCTCGTTACAATATTGTAGGATTGCCGGCAGGCATGTGTCTGATACCCCTTGCTCATCTGAAACTCAGACAGACGTGGCTGCTGCAGTCCCCTGTTTGGTTTATCTTACGTTAAAGCAAAATAAAATTCGCCATTCTTTCTTGCCTAATGAAGATTATTTGTTATCTTTGCGACTAAATATATAAGAACAAGAAAAGATACACCAAGTATCAAATTATGGCAAAGATTAAAACTATCGGAATACTTACTTCCGGCGGTGACGCTCCCGGCATGAATGCCGCCATACGCGCCGTGACTCGTGCCGGCATTTGCAACGGCTTCAATATCAAAGGCATCTACAGAGGTTATGACGGCCTCATCAACGGCGAAATAATAGATTTTACTACCGAGAATGTAAGTGGCATCATCCTGCAGGGCGGCACCATCCTGAAGACCGCCCGCTCCAAAGATTTCATGACGGAGGAAGGTAAGCGCAAAGCTTACGACAACATGGTAAAAGAGGGGATAGACGCTTTGGTGGTGATAGGCGGAAACGGTTCGCTGACAGGAGCCATGGAATTTGCCCGGGAATACGAAGTTTGTTGTATCGGACTGCCCGGAACGATTGATAACGATCTCTACGGAACCGATTCCACCATAGGCTACGACACCACGCTGAACACCATCGTAGAGTGTGTGGACAGGATAAGAGACACGGCCCAAAGCCACGAACGCATATTCTTTGTTGAAGTAATGGGACGAGACGCCGGTTTCTTGGCTCAGAATTCGGCCATAGCCTGCGGCGCCGAGGCTGCTATCATACCCGAAGACAGTACGGACGTAGACCAGTTGGCGCACTTCATGGAGCGAGGTATCCGCAAGTCCAAGCGTTCCTGTATCGTGATAGTGTCAGAGAGTCCCAAGTGTGGAGCACTCTATTACGCCGAACGAGTACGCAAGGAGTTCCCGGAATACGACGTGCGCGTTTCAATCTTAGGACACCTGCAGCGAGGCGGTCGGCCGTCGGCACACGACCGTATCTTGGCATCGCGTACCGGGGTAGGGGCTATCGAGGCCATCATCCAGGGACAGCGCAACATCATGGTGGGTGTAAGAAACAACGAAGTTGTGTATGTCCCACTGAGTGAAGCCATCCGTTCGGACAAGCCGTTCGACAAGAAACTCATCAAGGTTCTGGACGAGTTGAGCATATAAAACAAGGTAATAAAGTAAAAGAAAAGTTTCATTCTCGCAGAAAAAATGCCGTTTCATTTGTTATTTTCAAATTTAATTTGTATTTTTGTCTGCCAAGAAAGACAGCATATCAGTTAACAATAAAAACATAAGCTTATGTCACAAATAAACGGACGTATCTCTCAGATAATCGGTCCTGTTATCGATGTGTATTTCGATATACAAGGTCAGGACCCTGAAAAAGTGCTTCCAAAGATTTACGAAGCCCTGAAAGTTGAACGTCCTGACGGCCGCGAACTTATTATAGAAGTGCAGCAACATATCGGTGAAGACACCGTTAGGTGTGTAGCTATGGATAATACGGACGGTTTGCAGCGCGATTTGGAGGTCATTCCTACCGGGAGTCCAATCACTATGCCGGCCGGTGAACAAATCAAAGGGCGAATGATGAATGTCATTGGCCGCCCCATCGACGGCATGGAACCGCTGAACATGGAGGGCGCATATCCTATTCACAGGGAGGCGCCTAAGTTCGACGAGCTGTCAACCCGTAAGGAGATGCTCGCTACGGGCATCAAAGTCATCGACCTGCTGGAGCCCTACATGAAAGGTGGCAAGATTGGATTGTTCGGTGGTGCCGGTGTAGGCAAAACCGTACTCATCATGGAATTGATTAACAATATTGCCAAGGGCCACGACGGTTACTCTGTTTTTGCCGGAGTGGGGGAGCGCACCCGCGAGGGCAACGACCTGATTCGCGACATGCTCGAATCAGGTGTTATCCGCTACGGAGAGAAGTTCCGCAAGGCAATGGAGGAAGGTAAATGGGATTTGTCGCTCGTTGACCCAGAGGAACTGAAGAACTCTCAGGCTACCTTAGTCTACGGTCAGATGAATGAACCGCCGGGGGCACGCGCATCGGTGGCATTATCCGGGCTGACAGTAGCCGAGGAATTCCGTGATCATGGCGGCAAGAACGGCGAGCCGACAGATATCATGTTCTTCATTGACAATATTTTCCGCTTCACTCAGGCAGGTTCAGAGGTTTCGGCATTGCTTGGTCGTATGCCGTCGGCTGTAGGTTATCAGCCTACTCTGGCTTCTGAAATGGGTGCCATGCAGGAGCGCATTACATCGACAACGAAGGGCTCCATTACGTCCGTGCAGGCTGTTTACGTGCCTGCAGACGACTTGACCGACCCTGCTCCTGCAACAACTTTCACCCACCTGGATGCCACGACAGAGTTGTCCAGAAAGATTACCGAGCTTGGTATTTACCCTGCGGTAGATCCGCTGGGCAGTACATCGCGAATACTTGACCCGTTAATCGTGGGCAAGGAACACTACGACTGTGCCCAGCGAGTGAAGCAGTTGCTGCAGCGATATGCCGAACTGCAGGATATCATTGCCATTCTGGGTATGGACGAACTTTCGGATGAAGACAAGATAACCGTGGCACGCGCCCGCCGTGTACAGCGTTTCCTCTCGCAGCCCTTTGCCGTTGCAGAGCAGTTTACGGGTGTACCCGGAGTAATGGTAAGCATTGAAGATACCATCAAAGGCTTCAACATGATTATGGACGGAGAGGTGGATGACCTGCCGGAGCAGGCTTTCCTGAATGTTGGCACCATTGACGATGCCATTGCGAAAGGAAAGAAACTGCTTGAGCAAGCTAAAGGTTAGGGCGCACTTCACCATAATATAATATGAAAGCTACAATTATATGTTGAAGTTAAGAGTCGTAAGTCCGGAGAAGATTATTTTCGACGGCGAGGTACAGAGCGTATCGGTTCCCGGAACTCTCGGAGCTTTCGAGATTCTGACCGACCATGCTCCCATCATCTCCAGTTTGGAAAAAGGAGTGGTGGAATATGCCACCAACAGCGGTAAAAAGCAACTCCAAATTACCGGTGGGTTTGTGGAAGTGAAACAGAATGAGGTCAGTCTTTGCGTAGAAGTCTGACAGTAAGTAAGAGAATATAAAGACGTAAATGGCAGTAATAGCAAATGACATCATCTTGACCGTGTCCCGGCGATATAAAAAAATATCACTGTGGGTAATCTGCGCCATTTCGCTGATACTTCTTTTCGCCATGAACCTGATGCAGAATGTTTCGGGGTTAAACGCCCTGCTGGTGAGTGCAGTCTATTCTCTCGTTCTGTCTTTCGGCTATGGGGAAGCATGGTATCGTGCTGCAAAATCATCACCTACTGCCCTCACACGGTTTTATCTCGTTGCAATGGTCATTCGCCTTTTACTCGGCGCTGTAGTTGTGCTTGTAAATTGTTTGCTGATGAAGGATAACCGCGATGCCATTATTCGCTTTGTAATCATCTTCAGTATCTTCTACGCAGCAACCATCATGCTGGATGCCATATACTTTGCCCGGGTGGAAAAGAAAAATATTATCAATAAAAAGAAATGAAACATATCACGCAAATTCTCTGTCTGCTGCTTGTACTCTTTACAGCTTCGCCGGCGCATGCTGCCGAAGAAAAGAAGGAGGGTATAGACCTGCAGGGAATTCTGATGGGACATATAAAGGATGCTTACGAGTGGCATATCACGGATATAGGTTCGCATAAAGTCATTTTGCATCTGCCAGTGATTGTAAAGAGTTCTACGGGATGGCATGCTTTCTGCAGTTCGCAATTCAGCGAAGAAGCTGATGAAAAGGGAAACCGCCCGGGTCCCTACGGACTCTATATCTCGGGCAGTGAAAAACATGAGCATAAAGTCTGCGAAATGGTAAACGGCAAGGAAGTCCGGCCGTTCGACATTTCCATTACCAAGACCGTTGTCGTGCTTTTCATAGACGCCATTATTCTTTTGCTGTGTATCTTGATACCGGCAAGATGGTGCAGGAAACACAAGGTGGATGACCCTGCACCAAAGGGATTTACGGGGTTGATGCACATGTTTGTGATGAATGTATATGATGACATCATCAAACCAACACTGGGCGAAGAGTCGGATAAGTATGCTCCTTATCTACTTACCTGTTTCTTCTTTATCTTTGTAGCAAACATCATGGGTATCGTGCCGTTTCCACCTGGCGGCGGTAACCTGACCGGTAACATCACCTGCACTTGCTTCTTGGCACTGTGCACTTACGTGATAACGAATGTTACCGGTACTAAGGCGTATTGGAAAGATATCTTCTGGGGCGATGTTCCCACTTGGTTGAAAGTGCCGGTACCCTTGATGCCTGTCATAGAGTTCTTCAGTACACTGACCAAGCCTTTTGCGTTGATGGTTCGACTCTTTGCCAACATGATGGCCGGGCATGCCATCGCATTGAGTTTTGCATGTATTATCTTCGTGATGTTCGCTATCAATGCAGCTTTCGGCACGGCTATGACCGTTGTCAGTGTGGCTATGAGTATATTCATGATGCTGCTCGAAGTGCTGGTGAGCTATATCCAGGCTATGGTTTTTACCATGCTGAGCGCCGTGTTTATCTCGTTGGCCCACGTAAGGGAAGCTGAAGAACATTCACACTAAATATATAATAAAAGGAAAACAGAAATATAATATACAAAGAACAATTAAAATTTTAAGACTATGTTATCATTATTATTAGCTGCTGACGCAGTTGCAAAATTAGGTGCCGCCATCGGCGGTGGTATTGCTGCTATTGGTGCAGGTATTGGTATTGGACGTATTGGCGGTAACGCAATGGACGCCATGGCACGCCAACCGGAAAAAATCAGCGACCTCCGTTCGGCCATGATTGTTGCAGCTGCTCTTGTAGAAGGTGTGGCTTTCTTTGCTGCCATCATCGCACTGTTAGCCCTGTTCGTTTAAAAAATCATGAGAATAAAGGCATATAACATTCATGCCGGTTTCTCGATCGTAAATTTAAAACAAGAAACATGTCATTAATAACTCCCGATTTTGGATTGTTCTTCTGGATGGCGGTCGTCTTCTTCATCGTCCTTGCTATCTTGTGGAAATGGGGGTTCCCGGTTATTGTCAAAATGACAAATGACCGCAAAGCCTACATTGACGACAGTCTCCGCAAGGCTCATGAAGCAAACGAACGATTGGCTAATATCCAGAAAGAAGGTGAATCCATATTGCAAGAGGCGCGTGAACGTCAGGCTCAGATATTGAAAGAGGCTACGGAAACACGTGATGCTATCGTGGAGAAGGCTCAGGATAAAGCGAAAGACGAGAGTGCACGACTACTTGATGACGCAAAAGCGGAAATAGAATCTGAAAAGCAGAATGCTATCCGCGACATCCGTTCTCAGGTAGCAGAGCTCAGTATTCAAATAGCAGAGAAAATTCTTCGCGAAAAGCTGTCAAAAGACAGTGCTCAAATGGATATGATTGACAAACTCCTGGATGAGGTTTCTGTTGATAAAATGACTAATTAAGCCTATGGATATTGGTGTAATTTCAGTTCGTTATGCCCGTGCTCTTCTGAAAATAGCAATGGAGCTTAACCTCGATGAACAAGTTTACCAAGAAATGCAGGTGCTTGGTGCCTGCTATCTTAAGGTACCCGAACTGAGGTTCACGATTGACAACCCGATGCTGTTGGATAACAAGAAGCAACAGCTGCTTGAAACCGCATGTGGGCAACAGCCGTCTGAACTGACGAAGAAATTTATATCTCTTGTTCTCAAAGAGGGTAGGGAGAACTTTCTTCAGTTCATGGCTGCTGCATACATCACACTCTATAGGAAACAGAACAACATCACTCGAGGAAAATTAATCACTGCCGTTGCCGTTTCATCTGACGTAGAAGAGAAAATGCGCAAAATGGTAGAGGCTAAAACTCAGGGAACTGTGGAGTTCAATACTGAGACGGCTCCTGATATTATTGGAGGCTTTATACTCGAATATGATACTTATCGCATGGATGCAAGTGTTAAAAGTCAGCTACATTCCATACTCACAGAATTAAGGAAATAATAAAGGAAATAACAGGAGGCAAGGATTACCAATCCTTTTTCCTGCTTAATTTCAATACTAAAATTAAGAAATATGTCAGACAAAATAAAACCCAGCGAGGTTTCAGAAGTTCTGCTCCAGCAACTTAGAGGCATCACCTCTGACGAGAAATTTGACGAGGTCGGAACCGTGTTGACCGTCAGCGACGGTGTTGCACGAATCTATGGACTTCGCAATGCAGAGGCAAACGAACTCTTGGAGTTTGAAAACGGGACAATGGCAATTGTCATGAACTTAGAAGAAGACAACGTTGGTTGCATTCTTTTGGGTCCAACTGCCGGTATAAAGGAGGGACAGAAGGTAAAACGCACCCACCATATCGCCTCTATCAGGGTAAATGATAACTTTCTGGGCAGAGTTGTCAATCCTCTTGGCAACCCTATTGACGGAAAGGGAGACATAGATTTGGAGAACTCGTTCGAGATGCCTCTTGACCGTAAAGCTCCCGGAGTTATTTATCGTCAGCCCGTAAAGGAGCCGCTGCAAACCGGACTAAAGGCCGTAGACTCAATGATTCCCATTGGGCGAGGTCAGCGAGAGCTGATTATCGGCGACAGGCAGACGGGCAAGACAGCAATAGCAGTCGATACGATTATCAACCAGAAGAGTTTCTATGAGCAGGGAAAACCGGTTTATTGTATCTATGTAGCAATAGGGCAGAAGGCTTCTACTGTTGCAACATTAGTGCAGACACTGAAGGAGCACGGGGCTTTGCCGTACACTATCGTAGTAAGCGCAACAGCTGCTGACCCAGCCGCCATGCAATATTATGCACCTTTTGCCGGCGCCGCCATCGGCGAATATTTTCGCGATAGAGGATACTCTGCGCTCGTGGTCTACGACGATTTATCCAAACAAGCTGTGGCTTACCGCGAAGTTTCCCTGATTTTGCGTCGTCCGTCCGGACGTGAAGCCTACCCGGGCGATGTGTTCTTCCTTCATTCCCGTTTGCTTGAGCGTGCTGCCAGAATTAACGATCAGCAGGAAGTAGCAGAACTCATGAACGACCTACCGAAATGTATGAAGGGTCATGTAAAAGGTGGAGGCTCGCTGACTGCGCTTCCAATTATTGAGACACAGGCTGGCGACGTTTCTGCTTACATCCCCACGAACGTGATTTCCATCACTGACGGTCAGATATACCTTGAAACAGACCTGTTCAACCAAGGCTTCAGACCTGCTATCAATGTTGGTATTTCTGTTTCGCGCGTAGGAGGATCAGCACAAATCAAGAGCATGAAGAAGGTTGCCGGTACTCTGAAAATTGATATGGCACAATATCGAGAGTTGGAGGCTTTCTCCAAATTCTCCAGCGATATGGACCCCGTAACCGCCATGACCATTGACCGCGGACGCAAGAACAATCAGTTGCTCATCCAGCCGCAATACAATCCCATGCCTGTTGGTGAGCAGATAGCCATTCTGTACTGCGGTGTACACGGTTTGATGCACGATGTTCCGGTAACACAGGTCAGAGTCTGCCAAGACCAATTCCTTGAGCAAATGCGCAATCAGCATGCCGATGTAATTGAAACGCTTACATCCGGCCAGCTTACCGATGAAGTCATTAAAACCATTGAGGAAGTCATGTCAGGTATCGTAGCACAATTTAAAGCATAACAAGCTATGGCATCACTGAAAGAAATCAAGAAGCGCATTGCCAGCGTCAATAGTACTCGCAAAATAACGAGTGCCATGAAGATGGTTGCGTCCTCTAAACTCCACCATGCTCAGGTTGCCATTCAGAACATGCTGCCATACGAGAACCTGTTAGAACACATTCTCAAGGCTTTCTTAGTCTCCACGCCTGAAGCTCATGTTTCATTTGAGACTCCAACCCGTAAGGTTCATAAAGTTGCTTTGGTCGTGTACTCAAGCAACAGTTCCTTGTGCGGCGGCTTCAATGCCAATGTACTCAAGCTGATGTCTCAAATCATCAATGAGTATAAATCAAGCGGCGTTACCCAATTTGTAATTTATCCGATAGGGCGTAAAGTTGCCGAAAGGGTACAAAAAAAGGGTATGTCTTCGGGAGGAGATTTTCTGGAATTGGCCGAGAAACCCAATGCACGCGAGTGTGCCAATATAGCACAGGAGCTCACGGACAGATATAATCGTGGCGAAATAGACAAAGTAGAACTTGTTTATCATCATTTCAAAAGTGCTGGTTCTCAAATTCTTACGCGGCGCCAATTTCTTCCAATTGACTTGTCTACCGAAAGCATCGGAGATATGAACGACAGGGACTTGTCAAGTAATGTAGTAACAGCCAAAGCACAAGAATATTTGCGCAAAAAAGCTGCAAACAAGCAACGGGCTAAAGAAAATATTGTTCCTCTGAACGATGATTTTATTGTCGAGCCAGATTTACCTACAGTACTGAAGTCTTTGATACCAAAATTGCTTAATCTGATGATTTACACCGCATTGTTAGATAGCAATGCTTCAGAACACGCTGCACGAATGGTTGCCATGCAAACAGCAACTGACAATGCAGATGACATAATCAGAGAACTCAATCTCCAATACAACAAAAGTCGGCAGGCTGCTATTACAAGCGAATTGCTTGATATTGTTGGTGGCACTGTCAATAACTGATTTAACTGCTCATTCTGATAATCATAAAAGGAAGAGGGTACAAAAGTGCTCTCTTCCTTTTTAATTCTATTAATTTATCATAATATTATTTATATTGAAAAACGGCATCTTTAAGAATTTAGATCAATGACCTGTACTGAATAAGTTGACAGTTTACATCAAACAAAAAAAGTAAAAAGTCATGAAACAGTACAATGAAATCGAAAAATTAGAGTTATCACGCTCGACGAACTTCGCGCCCAGCTGCTCGAGGAGCGCAAGGCGCATGAAGC
>FZRE01000007.1:4552-165370 GCA_900199655.1 Prevotellaceae bacterium KH2P17 | reverse complement strand
CCGGCTGCTGAACATCATCCCCTCCTAACCTCCCCTTTCCAAGGGGAGGAACCGCTGGCCGCATTTCTGCTAATGAGTGGTAACCAGCAAGATAACGACAGCAGTAAAACAAACCGGTATCCTCCCCTTGGAAAGGGGAGGACAGGCGGGGATGATATTTTCGGAAAATATGCTATGAAACTTTTGCCCGCAAGTAGTTAAAAAACAAATTCTTACGAGTGCGAAAACCGAAGCTATCCTTCAAGGCCCTTGACCCATAGCTTCAAGCCCCTTGAAGATGCCCTTCAGGGGGCTTGAAGGATACCTTTTACTTGCTTGGTTGTAACTTACTGATTCTTAATGATTTGCAGTTTCCAGCCCTTAACGGTGAGTTGGGGAGCCTGTTCTCAATGATGTTGCGGCTGCGGAAGGGGGCTGCAATTCCGGCCGAGACGGCAGTGTGGGCGCTGGCTTACGGCTGTTTTGTCACTTCGTCTCCACGCTTGGCCTGCCCGTTGCTCCGGCACCGGCGTGGCAGAGCTGCTGTATCAGAACAGCGGGAGGATGGGGGCACTGTCGGTTTCCTGGTATTCTTCGCCCATCAGCTTGCGGTATTCGTCGTGAAAACGGCGGCGGGCTTCCTGCAACTCGAACTCCTTGCCCATGCGCTTGAGGACTTTCTGCTGGCAACCGAAGGCCCGTTCGTTAACGGGATCGATGACAAACAGCTCTTCGATGCACCATATCGTGACGCGATATTCCTGCGCCGCGAACGATTGTTTCATGATTTCGGTGAGTGTGGGCACCAGTCTTTCGTCGGTCTCATTCTTGAGTGAATCCATCGCAGGCATGTTCATAAACTCCAGGAACTTGCCTCTGTGCAGGATGGCGAGCACTGCCATGCGGC
Source organism: Prevotellaceae bacterium KH2P17 (assembly GCA_900199655.1). GTDB lineage: Bacteria > Bacteroidota > Bacteroidia > Bacteroidales > Bacteroidaceae > Prevotella. Next base: position 164,484 of record FZRE01000007.1, on the reverse strand, counting down.
GTTCCATGGCCTCGCCGGCTGCAATGATGGCCTTCAGCTCGGTGTAGTCGCAGTAAAACGGCGGCTGCATCTGCAGCCTGAAGTAGCCGTTGCGGTAAACAACCTCGATGCCGTCGAGCTCCTGCAGCACCTTGCGCAGGTGGTTGATGGCCACGCTCCGGGAGTTTTTTATTTTCTCGGGTGGCTTCTCTCCCCACATCACGTTGCCCAGCCGGCGCGACGAGATGCCGTCGGCATCGCTGTACTGCAGCAGCAGGCAGAACACTTGTTTGAGCTTGTCGGTAAACAGATAGGTTATGTCGTGGTTGGTGCGGCTGTGCACCGTGAACTCTCCAAACAGGCATACGCTGTTGGGTCGCTGCGGTTCTTCTTCCATCTCCGGCCGAGTGCTGAACTGTGCCAGCTGCTGCCTGCGTTTGCGGCGGGCGCGTTGGAAGGCCAGCAGGCCGCCGCCCGTTAGCAGCAGAGCGGCCGCTGCCAGCCACGGGTACCAGCGGTTAGGCGGCAACTTGCAGGCTTGGGCGAACTGGGCCTCGGTAAGCACGGGGTCGTTAATGGCGTAGGCGCGCAGCTGCGAGCTCTTCTCGTTACTGAACTCGAGCACCGTTGCCACGAACTGACGGAGCAACGGGTCGTAGTAGAGGTTGGCATCGGTCTCGATGCGGTCGGGGTGTATGGGGATGGAGTCGCCCAGAAGCTGGTGGCTGCCGTTGCGTAGCGAGAAACGATAGAGCTTGAGCCAGGAATCGGAAAGGAACTCGGAATAGCAGAGTACGTAAAAGTAAGGGCCGCGTATCACCATGCTGCGGGCCACTACTACGTTTTGGCGGTTGCCCCAGTCCAGGTCCCACAGCTTTTCAACCTTGTTGGTCCGGGTGTCCAGTCGGTGCAGGTCGTAGAAGAAGCGGCGCCCTACGGTCTGGTCGCCCGATTCGTTCCCCATGCCGCCGAAGATGTACACGTAGCGCGATTTGTCGTACCCCATAGCCTGGAAATAGCGCGGGAATTTCTCTCCCCGTATGTCGTGGCGCATGCTCCAGTGGTGGTCGTTCACGTTGTAGGTGTAGAACATGTCGTTGTAGCGCATGTTGGCAAAGCCTCCGTAGATGGTGTACTCGCCCCGGCGCGGGTCGAAGTAGGAGCCGTGGTGGTGCATCTGGCCTTCGTTTATCTGTACGATGGCTTCGGTGCTCCACCTGTACGTGTCGAGGTTCAGGCTGGCAATGGAGGGCTCCTCGTCACGCTTGCCCTCGCGGAAGGTTTCGTACGTGTAGAGCCGGTTGTTGCTCTCGTCAATGAAGTTGGTGCCCAGATAAAGCTGTACGGGGCAGGGAGAGGCGAAGGGTATCTTGCGGAACTGGCGCGATGTGAGGCTATATATAAATAAGGTGTCGCTGTTGTAGTAGTACACTTCTTGCCGGCGGGCGTTGAAGTTGGCTCCGGCCACGGTCCGGGAAGAGTAGGACATCAGCTGCCGCCAGTGGTAGGCATCGTTTATACGCCAGTGTGGATTGAGCACGTAGCCCGTCTTGACTCCCGCCGCTGTGTACACGTCGTTGCCCTGGGCCTGGCTGAGCGGGAAGGTGTAGTTGTGGGCGGAGCTCCTGATGACCAGGTTCTTCATGGCAAACGAGGGCACGTCTATCAGGTAGTCGCTGCGGCCGAAGATGATTTGCGGCGTAAGCTGGCCGGGCAACGAGGTCTTGCGGGTGCTGTGTTGCTTGCCGTCAATGGTCAGGCTGATGGTTTTGTGTTCCATGTCAAACAGCAGCCTGACCTTGAACCACTGCTTGCGGCGCAGTTCGTTGCGGTTAAAGGGGCTCATGATGATACATTTCCGGCCCTCTTCGTTCAGCTCGAAATAGTCGTTCCCGCGCCCGTCGTAGAATACGTTGTAGATTTGCTTGCTCGGCCGGTCGATGATGCGGACAATGTAACCCACCTCTTCGGCAAGCGGAAGCTGCATGTCGAAGGTTATGTCCAGATACTTCTCGAAAATTATCTCATCATGATTGAACACATCGAAAGAAGTACGTCTCTCGATAGAGTTTGCCGGGTTCTGGAAAATTAACCCTTGTGCAATGGCTTTGCAAGGTAAAATAACCGCAATCAACCAAAGTATGTAGCCTGCTCTGCTCATGAAAGGAATTAACCGGTTCGTAGTGTGTAAGTGCAAAGATAGCAAGTTTTTGGCTTTCCGGCAAGGCCGGTGCGGTTTATTTTAGCTTTGCAGCCGGCGTTTTGAAACAAAAAAGGAATGGGTTAGTACAATATTTTTTGATTTAATGGGTTTTTAACCTGTGGTTTAACCAGATGTTTTGTATCATTGCACAATCAAGCAAGCCTGCTGTTAACTGTTGCATCAACTAACCTAAAATAACATTGAACATGAAAAGTATCTTTTACAAGCTGCTGTTTCTGCTGTTGGCAGTAAATCTCGGATTCACCGTTGCCGGATGCAGTGACGACGATGACACGAGAAGCACAAACCTGGGTGTGGGTACCGTGACCGGCGTAATAACCGATGACTACAACGCTCCGTTGGAGGGTGTGGCTGTAGCAACGGCCGACGGCCAAACCGCTACCACCAATGCCAACGGCGAGTTTACGCTCGAAGGTGTGAGCGTAGGGAAAAGCATCATCACCTTTACAAAGAAGAACTACCTTACCATCAGTGTGACCATAACCCCCAAGAGCTTTAGCGAGGGGGTGGCTCTGGTAAACGCAAGCATGGAGTATGCTGCGGCCAGAATTGAAGGAACGGTGCTCGATGCCAAGCATGGCAACGTGCCGATGAAAGATGTAAAGGTAAGCATCAGCGAAACGCAGTCGGTTACAACCGGTGCCGATGGCAAGTATGTTATCGACAATCTGCCGCTTGATGCCTATACCGTTACCTTTAGTGCCAACGGATACGAGACCATCACCCGTACGGTGGGAATTGACGGATTTGTGGATGGCGTGGCTACCATAGACCTTACGATGGGCGGACGGCAGATTTTGCCGCATAAAACCCTGGACGATCTGCTGAATGGCGACCACTGGTATTACAACGAATATCGCGGCGGGCGCAATGGCGAAAGCTATCCCCACTGGGACTGGTCTACCGACTTCATGGCAACATTTGACTTCTACGGATGGTGGGAAGAGCAGAACGAAGGTACCACCTTGCAGATACAGAATGACGAGGAGGGGAAGCTGCACGCTGCCGACTTAAACAACTTTGACTCTTACATCTATGGATGGAAGCATGTAACGGAAGACAACAAAATCATGACCATACAATGTCGCAGCCATAGTACCTCGGCCGATGACCCTACGGTGTGGGGTGTGCAGGTGATTGACATGAGTGTCGGAGAGCCCACTGCAGTAAAACTGGGCGACAACCGTACGCTCGACCGTACCGACGGAAGCTACTCCAGCGAGGTCTTTGACCTGAGCCAGTACGTAGGAAAGGATGTTGTGATAGCAGTAGGTATCTACAGAGCCCGTCAGGGTGACTACTGGAAGCAGCTTGTATTGCGGCGTATCGCCTTCAACAATCAGGCTGTACCCGAAGGTAACTGGGGATGGCTGACGGGAACTCCGGTAAACGAAGAGCTCTCCGGCTGGGGATTAACCCGGGAAATGGTTCGCTCAACCATGCCGCAGACCATGTGGAGCTTCTCGGGAGTTTCTCCTCAGAGCGGAAATCGCGACGATTACGGCAAGGCTTACCATTCGTGGCGCGACGTGGCTCATATAGGCGCACTGTGGTCGTTTGTACCACTGCATAAAGATACGGAGCCCTTTGCCGGTGAAGGATTTGTGATGAAGACCAACGGAGGCGGCACTCCCGTGAGCCTTACGGAGCCGCAAGCCTACTTCTATGCCAAATTCTCCATCCAGACCGGTCACGACCACCTGGTGTTAAGGTGCCGCAACTTCAACGGCAACAATGCAACCTATTTTAAATTGACGGCTATCGACAATGACATGAACGTAAAGCATATCGCTCCCTCACTGGTTTCAGCCAACAAATGGGGAAATGCCGAAAGCGGCAGTGTTTGGTTCATACATGAAGACGGAGGAACTGGAAATCCGGAAGGATATGCCACCTTCCAGTACGATCTCTCGGAATTCAACGGTAAGGACGTAACACTCTGCCTGGGAGTATATAAGGGCACCGACAACGGTGACGAGAATAAGCTCTGTATCTATAGTATCAACCTGAATTAAAATACCAATTAGTGATGAAGAAAATACTGACTGCAGTAATGGCCCTGCTGTGCATGACCGGATTTGCCAGTTGCGAGAAAGAGCAGATGAACAGCATTCCTTACAATCTCTCGCACGAGCCCTTGCCGTCGCAGGCAGGAGCAGAGTTGGCCGTTCTTGATTTGTCAAAGGCCATCGCCCTGACGGATACGGCGGTGAACCGTTATTTTACCGGAGCCAACATGACCATGCAGCGCTATTATAATCCTTATACAAAGTCGGCCTCTGCGGAGGTCGGCAGCGTGTGGATGTACACTTCTGCCATTGAGGCGGTGAATTCTGTCATGGAATCCCTGAAGGCCAACCAGAAGCTGGCTCCCAAACTGTATGCCGACAACTATGCCCGTTACGGGGAACTGCTGACAAAACTATACGCCGGATTGGAGTTTTATGCCGGCACAACGACCATTACTTCTTATACTCAGACCAAGAAGTGGACGGTGTATGCAGTGGACAGGGCCGACGTACCCGGAGGTGCAAACGCCGGGGGTACAAATAATGTGTACGACGACCAGGAATGGCTGGTTCGCGAAATGGTACGCTCCTACCTGATTACCGGCAAAGGGGAGTATCTGGCTAAGGCCGAATATCTCACGGATTACGTGCTCGACGGGTGGGACTGCACTATCAATGCCAACGGCGATGAGAACGGCGGTATAACCTGGGGACCGGGATATGTGACCAAACATTCGTGCAGCAACGGGCCGCTTGTAAGTCCGCTGGTGTGGCTATACGAAATCTATCGTGGCAAGGCGGACATGATAACCTACCGCAAGGTGGACCTCAATGGGCATCGCTATGAGGTAACAGCAAAGAAGAGCGACTACTATCTGGATTATGCCAAGAAGATTTATGAGTGGCAGAAGAAATACCTGCAGATGGACAACGGCGTGTACTTTGACCTGATAGGTGTCAACGGCAATAGCCCGCAATATGAGCAGGTGGAAGGAAATACCTATCGCAAGGGCCTCGCGCTTACTACTCCTTCCGGCACTGCCTATACTTACAACAGCGGAGCCATGCTCTCCGGATGCGCAGATCTGTACAGAGTGACTCGTCTGGGAACTTTTCTCTCGGATACGGAGAACCTTGCAAAGGCTTCGTTCTCTGTCTTTGCCGACAAGGATGCGGCTGTGCCAGGATATTACTCTTATCCGATAGAAGGCTTCAGTACTTGGTTCAACGATGTACTCATGCGTGGATATATAGCAGCCTGCAAACAAAGTCAAACAGCCAGAGATGCCCTGGACAGTTTCCAGCATAACCTGGATTACGGTTGGGCTAACTATTTGCACGGAGGCCTCTTGCCAACCAATTTACTTGTTGGCTGGAGCCGGACGTTGGCAAACAATCAGGTTGAAGGCATGTTTGCTTTTGCCTTCGCGTCAGAGTATGCCATGCTGGCAAACTATCAGTGCCAGGTACACGAGGAGTAAACTAAAACGAACAGACCATGAAATCAAAAGTAATAAACTGTATTCTGACGCTTGTATTCACTGCTATGAGCATGGGAACACATGCGCAGAACATTGCCTTGAAGGGAAGTGTAACCGACCAGAATGGCGAACCTGTTATCGGAGCAACGGTATCCATAGAAGGAACCAAGACGATGACGGTCACCGATCTTGATGGTAAGTATGCCCTGCAGGCGCCGTCTAACGGAACGCTGGTAGTGAATTACATCGGCATGAAGACCTTTACAACTAACATAGCGGGCCGGCATGAGATTGATGTCAAGCTGCAGGATGATGTCAATATATTGGAAGACATTGTTGTGGTGGGCTATGGAACCCAGAAGCGCGGCTCGGTTACAGGCTCTGTTGCAGCAGTAAAGGGTGACGAGATGGTGCGTACCAAGAACGAAAATCCGCAGAACATGCTTACCGGTCGTGTAGCCGGCGTACGCGTTTGGCAGAAGAGTGCAGAACCTGGTTCGTACAACAACAACTTCGATGTACGTGGTATGGGCTCGCCACTGGTTATCATCGACGGAATTCCTCGTGACATGAGCGACTTTCAGCGCATGAATGCCAACGACATTCAGGATATCTCCATATTAAAGGATGCTTCTGCTTCTATTTACGGACTGCGGTCTGCCAACGGCGTGGTTCTTATAACTACCAAAAAAGGACAAGCTGGCAAAACGAAAGTTTCCTACAATGGCTCTTACACAGTGCAAGTTCCTAAGAGCATGCCTAAGTTGCTGAACCCCTATCAAACGATGGATTTGTTTAATGAGCGAGCTCGAAACAATGTAAACGGAGGTGCGCCAGTCTTTACGGATGATTACTATGAGGCTTTCAGAAGTGGCACCCGACGAACAACAGACTGGAATAGCCTAATCTTTGCGAAGTCTGCTCCTGAGACTAACCACAACGTCACCATTTCGGGAGGAAGTGATCGCAGTCAATATTTCATGAGCTTCGGCTACTTGTACCAGGAAGGTTTCTTTAAATCGGGCGATTTGAATTACAGCAAATACAACCTTACTTCAAACATTACGACTGAGATATTCAAAGGACTCAAAGCCGAACTCAACATCAATGCCATGGTTGACAAGCAGAATAATCCTTATAGCAGTTCGGTCGATATTATTCGCAATTACTGGAGACAAGGCGTACTGTTTCCCGCTTATGCCGATGAAGCAGGAACGATGCTGAATTATGAAGGGCTTGATCTTGAAGAGAATACAGTAGCCAAAATGACATCAGACATTTCGGGTTACCGCAAGTACAAGCGTGCACAGATACTCACTTCGGGGGCTTTGACTTACGATTTCGGCACATTGACCGATGTATTGAAAGGACTCTCGGCTAAGGCAATGATAAGTTACGATTACCACTTGAATAATAACACGATATTCCGCAAAGAGTATTACCAGTACGCCTACGACCCAACCACACAATCTTACACACAGAAATTGTATTCGACGAGTTCTCCCAGTCGATTGACAAGAGAACACTTCGACACCCAACAGTTCCTTACCCAGCTAACCGTTAACTATCATCGCGATTTCGGACTCCATAGCATTTCCGGTGTATTAGGCTTCGAGTCGCAGCGCCGTACCGGCGACAACTTCTATGCCATGCGCAATTTGGCATTCAGTTCGCCCTATCTGTTTAACGGAGTAGACGACGGCCAGATAGGCAACAGCTACCCCGGAAGTATTTATGCAGCCAACTACAATGCCTTCATCGGACGCCTTAACTACAGTTTCGCCAATCGTTATCTGTTTGAAGGGCAGTTCCGCTATGACGGCAGTTCGCAGTTTGCCGACGGTCATCGCTGGGGCTTCTTCCCTTCGGTCAGCGCCGGTTGGGTTGTTTCAGAAGAGCCCTGGTTCAAATCCGTTTCATGGCTGAAGGACATCGACCAACTGAAACTTCGCCTAAGTTACGGAGAGATGGGTGACGATTCCGGCGCCGGTTACGACTGGGTGGCCGGTTACACCTATCCGTCTACGAGCGGGAATGCAGAAAACGGATACTACAACCAGTACACTCCGGGCTATATCTTTGGCAATCAATTTGTTTATGCCGCAACTCCGATGGCCATTCCCAACCAGCTTATCTCATGGTATAAGGCCAAGACCTTTGATGCAGGCATTGATTTCAACTTGCGCAACGGCCTTTTTGGTTTCTCGCTCGATTATTTCAGCCGTGAGATGACAGGCCTCTACGAGTACAGAGTCTCTGAGTTCCCCACTGTAATCGGTGCCAATCCTCCGCGTGAAAATGCTAACAGCAGCCGTAACTTCGGCTTGGAACTGGAGTTGCGCCATCATTACCAGATTGGAAAGGACTTTGCCTACAACATAAAGGGCATTGTTACCGTTACGCGCCAGAAGTACGAAACGGCTATCCAGAACGGTCCTTATGCCAATGCCTACGACCAATGGCGCCATGACAACCTGAACAACAGATATCAGGGAGTTCAGTTCGGCTACGAGGGTAATGGGCGGTACAACAACTGGGACGAAATCTGGAACGACCCCGTATTTCACGAGCGCGATGTGCTCCCCGGAGATTACAAGTACCTGGACTGGAACGGTGACGGAGAGATTAACAGCCTTGACGAGCATCCGTATGCCTTCGACCAGACGCCGTGGATGAATTACAGCCTGAACTTTGACTGCACTTGGCGCAACTTCGACTTCAGTATGCTCTGGCAGGGTTCGGCCTTAGGCTCCATGTCGTACGAGGAGCCGCTGTACTCCATCTGGGGTTCCAGCCAGAGCGGTGGCGGCGCCTTGGAGCAATTCTGGGATCGTTGGCATCCTACCGACCCAACTGCCGACCCCTATGACCCTGCAACCACATGGGTTGGAGGCTACTATGCCTTCACCGGCCATTATCCTTTTGCCAATTCCGACTTCAACCGTGTGAGCACCGCTTACCTGCGTCTGAAGCAAATAGAGATAGGATATACCCTGCCGCGTTTGTCGGTCATGCCTACATTAAACCTTCGCGTATATGCCAATGCTTATAACTTGTTCACCATTACAGGCGTAAAGTTTGTAGACCCTGAGCATCCGAGCGATGAGCTCGGGCGGCTCTATCCGCTGAACCGCACCTTCACGCTGGGCCTGCAGCTATCATTCTAACTTTCAAAAACTTGATACGTATGAAAAGAATTATAATACTATTGACAGCGGTATGTTTGTTGGCATCTTGTGTAGACATGGATGTTCCGCCCAAGAATGTTGTTACTGCCGACCAGCTGCTGGGCGACGAGTCGGGCATGGATATTTATCTGGCTCGCCTCTACAGTTATATGCCTTACGAGGACTTTAAATACCAGGGCCAATGGGGCTTCCAGTTCAATGGCTGGCTGGTGAGCCTGGGCATTGAGGGAACGGGTGAATGTCTCGACCGAGACGGCATCTGCCGGGCTTTTACGGGCGAAGACACGCCGTACTGGGGAATGGCATTTACCGAGTTGCGCGATGTCAACAGCATGATAGAAACGCTCCCCAAATACAAGGACCGCTATCCCGAGACAGTCTATAATCACTATCTGGGCGAGGCCTATTATATCCGCGCCACCGTCTTTTACGCAATGGCCCGGCGTTTTGGTGGCGTTCCGTTGGTTACCAAGGTTATCCAGTATCCCAACAATACTGACAGCCTTGAGGTGCCGCGCTCCTCGGAGGAGGACACCTGGAACCAGGTGCTGGCCGATTACGACAAAGCTATCAGCCTGTTGCAGCCTGCAAGCCCCAAGGCAGGCTATTGCAACAAATATAAAGCGCTGGCCTGGAAGTCCGAAGCCATGCTCTATGCCGGTTCGGTGGCAAAGTACAACCAGACGGTGAGCGGCCACTTGACGGGCGTTGGCAAGAAGACAGGCGTACGCGTCATAGGTTTTGCCCCCGAGCGTTGGGAAGCAGCATCCAAGAAGTATTTCACCGAGGCCTACAATGCAGCCATCGAAGTCATCAAGAGCGGTCGTTATACACTGTATATGAAGAACTGGGAAGCTGGTAATCCTACAGCCCAGTATCAGAACATGGTCAACATGTTCTTCGATGCCGACAGCCCCGAGAACATTGACGTAAAAGACTACGACCTGCCAACCGTTGCTCATGGCTACGACGCCTACAACGCTCCCTTCATTTACCACATGCCGCTCTCGGGCGGAATGTGCCCCACGCTGGACTTCTGTCAGCTCTTCGACGGTTTCGGCCGCTATGCCGACGGCTCCATTCGCGTTACCGACGGCAGCAACTGCGGCAACGGCCATTACCTGCTTTATGACTCTCCGCTCGATTTCTTCAAGGATGTAGAGCCCCGCCTGCGTGCCTGGATTATCTATCCCGGCGACACCCACCGCGGCGACGTGCAGGAGATACGCACGGGAACCTATGTGGGCAGCACCCCCATCAGCCCGTTGTTTGAAGATTACTCCTATGCTACGTCAGAGAAAACCTACCAGCAGCTCGATGCCTATACCAAGAAACCCAAGACGCTGTACCTGAGTCCCAACTCCGGCGCCAGTCAGGAGAAGGTGCCTCTGGCCGACGGAACAACGATGAACGCCTCCGGTACCGACGGCCCGTTCTACAACAACGGCGAAGCCACTCTCACGGGACTCTACGTCCGTAAGTACCTCAACCCCGACCCATCTTCCACCATCGGCGAGGGCAAATGCGGACAGGACTTCATCCTCATGCGCTATGCCGAAGTACTGCTCAATATGGCTGAGGCTGCCGTAGAGCTGGCTGAAGCGGGAGTGGCAGCCCCTGACGGGAGCGACTTGCTGCAGAATGCCACCGATGCCGTTAACGCCATCCGCACCCGTGCGGGCGCTACGCTGCTTACAGCCAAGCTCAACAACACCGACGCCAGCCGCAACATCGTGCGCCGAGAGCGCCGAAAGGAACTGGCCTTCGAGTCCAAAACCAAGTGGGACCTGCGCCGTTGGCGCGTTCAGCACTACGAGGGACGCGACGGATTCTGGGGTGAGGAACGCGACAAAAACACCTTCAGCAACAACAGCCAATACCGGTTCCGCGGTCTGTATCCGTTCTATTCCACCCAGGCCGGCAAGTGGTTCTTCGACGAACACTTCCAGTTCGTAAGCCTCAAGACTTTCGATTACTCCATCCTTGATTATTATTGGGCCATTCCTGACGGTGAAGTAACCAAGAGCTCCGTCATCGACCAGCAGCCTAACCGATAAAACCCTAAAAGAAAACGAATATGAAAAAATTAGCAATATCAGCCATGCTGCTGTCTGTTTTGGGCCTTACGTCCTGCGATGTCTTTGAACTCGACAACTACGAGGAGCCCGGCGAAACCATCCACGGCGCCGTGATAGATGCCGCCACGGGCGACTCGCTGCAGACCGACCAGGGCAGCGAGGGCATCAGAGTGCGCATGACGCAGCTCGACTACAGCGACAATGCCGACCATAACCCCGACTTCTATTGCATGCCCGACGGCTCTTTCCGCAACACCAAGGTGTTTGAGGGCATGTACAACGTGCGGGTCGACGGCCCTTTCATCCCCATCGTGCGTGAGAACGAGGCCGGAGTACCGCTGGCCGATAATACCCAGGACGTAAAGGTAAGCGGTTCTACGGAAGTCATCTTCAGGGTAATGCCCTTTCTCAGGGTAGAGTTCGTGGGCTATCCCACGGTTTCCAACGGCCAGATTGCGGCCAAGGTAAAGGTTACGCGTGGCGTTTCGCGCGACGAATTCCGCAAACTCATTGAGCCCATGGGCAACTACGATGAGAAATATCCCAACGTAACCGACGTGCAGCTCTTCGTAAGCTACTCCTCGTCCGTAGGCTACCGCGCCCGCGACGAGCGCTGGTCAAGCAGTATAGAGTATGACGGCGATTCCTTCGACAGCCTCTTGGATACTCCCGTAACCATCAGGTCTGCCAAGGGCATAGCCATTCCTTCAGGCCGCCACGTATGGGTACGGGCAGCAGCACGCATCAACTACGATACCCCGGCAGGCAGCGGAACGCGCCGGTGGAACTACAGCAAGCCTATGGAGGTGATGATTCCGTAGCACCTCATGGGGGCATGCTGAAAGGTTGCCGCACTGCCGGCGCCTTTTGGCATGCCCTTTTTCTTGTCTTCATGCCGCGCTCCCGAGGGAGCAAAAGATGCCGTCCGGCAACTTTCGACAGGTGTCGCACGATAATGTGACACTTGTCGAACAATCGTGCGACACCTGTCGAAAGTTCCCGCCGCATGTCCGCCGCACCCCGTTTCATGACAGGCGGAGGGGCGACAGGCTACGGCGCGTGCCCCTGCTTGGTACCAACAAGGGCCTGAAGTTAGTGTGCATGTTTTGCTTCTGGTTGTTTTTCTTTGGTTAAAAGACGCTAAAAAACATTCGCGGCACGATGATAAAACGTAACTTTAGAGTCTGTTTTTGATAGGGCAGGGCGGCTGATGCGAAGCATGAAAAACAACGATAACCGCCGTGCCGGGAGCCGGCTTAACGTACATTAACTACGTGCAGCAGGGCAGACGGGGCTCTTCAAGATGAACAGATAGCATGAACGACAAACCGACAATACGATTTTGTGAACTCTAAACCGATAAATGAAATGAAAAAAACATTGATGCTGGCACTGTTGCTCGTGGCTTGCATGACCGCCGGAGCACAGAGCCCGGAAGTCTTCAGGCCCTACAAGGCCACCCGGCTGCGGCTGCCGGCGGTGCCGCTCGTGGTCAACGACCCCTATCTTTCTATCTGGTCGCCCTATGACAGGCTGACCGACGGCTCCACACGCCACTGGACCGACGCCGAAAAACCGCTGGAGGGACTGCTCCGCGTGGACGGTAAGGTGTACCGCTTCATGGGCGACGAGCGTCGTGCCATACTCGAGGCCGTGGCTCCCATGGCTGCAGACACGGGCTGGGATGCCGCCTACACCAACAAGAAACAGGCCGACGGATGGCAGCAACCCGACTTCGACGACAAGGCGTGGCAGCACGGCAAGGGCGCTTTCGGTTCCTCCGGCGACGGCATCCGCACGCGTTGGGAGGCCGAGCAGAGCGACATCTACATCCGCCGCGAGGTGAACCTGTCGCAGCAGGACTTGGCTAACGAGCTCTATGCCATCTTCTCCCACGACGATGCCTGCGAGCTCTACATCAACGGCACCAAGGTGGCAACGGGCCGCATGACGGCCGTTTACGATGAGCGCGTGCACCTTACGGGCGAACTGAAGAGGCTCCTGCACCCGGGACGCAACGTGATGGCCTTCCATGTTTACAACAACCGCGGCGGCGCCTATGCCGACTTCGGCCTCTTCCGCGACGTTTCCACCACCAATGCCGGCATCCTGAAGGCCGAACAGCAGAGCGTGAACGTACTGGCCACGTCGACCTACTACACCTTCAACTGCGGCCCCGTGGAACTCAGCGTGGTGTTTACGGCGCCCATGCTCATCGACGATCTCGACCTGCTCTCTACCCCCGTAAACTACATCAGCTACCAGGTGCGCCCGCTCGACAAGCGCAGCCACGACGTGCAGTTCTATCTCTCGGCCTCGCCCCTCATCGGAACAGACAAGGCCAACCAGCCCACCGTCTCCACCGTAGAGCAGCACCAGGGCGTGAGCTACCTCAAGACGGGCACCGTAGACCAGCCTATACTGGCCAAGAAGGGCGACGGCATCTGCATTGACTGGGGCTACCTGTACCTGCCCGGCATCAATGGAACCGTGAGCCTGGGCGGCGACAACGAGGTGAAAGGCAGCTTCCTCTCCTCCGGCAAGCTGCCCGCAACGCAGCAGCGGGTAGTGGCCCGCCGTGCCGGAGAGATGCCCACGCTGGCCTACGTGCACGACTTTGGCGCCGTGCAGGGCCTCGCAGCCAGCTATGCACTCATAGGCTACGACGAGATACAGGACATAGAGTACATGTACCGGCGCTATAAAGCCTACTGGGCCCACGAGGGCAAGGTCTCCATCTTCGACGCCTTTGCCCGGCTCAACGCCTCTTACGCCTCCGTCATGCAGCGTTGCCGCGCCCTCGACCGCCGTATCTACGACGACGGAATGGCCTCGGGCAACGCCCACTATGCCGAGATACTCTCCGCATCTTACCGCCAGGTGATGGCTGCCCACAAGCTCTTCACCGACAACGAGGGCCATCTGCTCTACTTCTCCAAGGAGAACAACTCCAACGGATGCGTCAACACCGTAGACCTAACCTACCCCTCGGCACCGCTCTACCTGGTCTACAACCCCCAGCTTGAGAAGGCCATGATGACCAGTATCTTTGAGTACAGCCGCTCCGGGCGCTGGACCAAGCCCTTTGCCGCCCACGACCTGGGAACCTACCCCATAGCAAACGGACAGGTGTACGGTGGCGACATGCCGATAGAGGAGGCCGGAAACATGGTTACACTAACTGCCATGCTCTCCAAACTCGACGGCAACACCCAATACGCCGACCAGTACTGGGACTTGCTCACGCTGTGGACAGATTATCTGGTGGCCAACGGTCAGGACCCTGCCAACCAGCTCTGCACCGACGATTTTGCCGGTCACTGGGCTCACAACTGCAATCTATCGGCCAAGGCCATCATGGGCGTGGCCGGATATGCAGAGATGGCACGTATGCGGGGCGACGAGGCAACAGCCTCCAAGTACATGGACAAGGCACGCGAAATGGCCCAAGAGTGGGAGCGCCAGGCACGTGAAGCCGACCACTACCGCCTCGCCTTCGACCGCGCCGACACCTGGAGCCAGAAGTACAACATGGTTTGGGACAAGCTCTGGGGCACGAACATCTTCCCCAACGACGCCATCGGGCGCGAAGTGAGCTACTACCTCAAGAAGCAGAACAAGTACGGTCTGCCCCTCGACATCCGCCGCGACTACACCAAGACCGACTGGATAATGTGGACGGCCGCCATGAGTAAGGACAAAAAGACATTCCTCCGCTTCGTGGAACCCGTATATACCTACATCAACGAGACGCCCTCGCGCGTGCCCATCAGCGACTGGAGCGACACCAAGACGGCCGAGATGGTGGGCTTCAAGGCCCGCTCCGTTATCGGCGGCTACTGGATGCAGGTGCTTGCCCACAAGCTGGCAAGGCGCTAAGAACACATCGGCCCGCAGCACAACCTGTAGCTGCGGGCCGATTGCATGCCGGCATCATGCTTCTCATATATCATTCTGTCATCCTTAGCTCTTATGCAGAAGGCGGGTTGACAGAGTGTTTTTTTTATGCTTTGACTATGCAGTTGTATGGTCTCTTTGGAGTCTTGGCGGAGTAGCAGTTTGGCTCTAAGCATCATGGAGGTATGCTTCAAGCTCCTTGAAAGCATCGTTCAAGAGGCTTGAAGATGGCCTTCGAGGGGCTTGAAAGGCACCTTTGTTCTCCCTTACTTGTAACTTGTTGATTTATATATCATTGCTCCCTCCCTTTTGGAGGGTGGGGATAGGCTCTCTCTTCCCCTCCTAACCTCTCTTTTCCAAGGGGAGGAAAAGCTGTTGCTGGTTTCCTGCTGGTTGGTTGATTATTTTTAAAGACAGAGTAACAGAGTAATTTTTCAGCTGCTGCAGCTTTGGTTGATTGCGGGAATGGGCAAGCAACAGTTTGCAGAAAGACTAACTGGTATCCTCCCCTTGGAAAGGGGAGGCGGAGGAGGGGATGACCACTTTGCAGGCTGACAATAATCCATCTGCAGATTAACTATTACTTGCTGCGGTCATCATCCCCTCCTAACCTCCCCTTTCTAAGGGGAGGATACTGGTTTGTCCTGTGTTTATTGCTGCCTACCTCTCCATCTATCGTTTGCGCGTCCCATGACTCAAACTAAAAGAGATTACTCTGTTACTCTGTCCTTAACCCATAACTGCAGCTAAAAAAACTACTCTGTTACTCTGTCTTAAAATTCCACTGGCCTTGTTCAAAGAACAGAGCGGCATGACAGCAGGAGCGGGGCATGCAGAGTACAGGGCTACTCCTTCACCTCCCAAATGTCGTTGGTCTCGAGCAGTTCGGTAAAGTTGTGGTAGGTTTTCTTGGCCTTCACCTCCTCTATCTGGGCGTTCACGGCCTCGTCGTAGGTAGGTGCCTCCACGTCGCGGATAACGCCCAGGGCCACGGGGAAGCCGTGCTCGTTGTCCATCATGGCGAGCTTGAGCTGCAGGGTGTTGTCCTCGCAGTGGCTGTCGTGTATGAGGATGTCGCCCAGGGTCACGCCGTTTTCGCCTATCTTGACCACTTTCAGGCCGAAGCCTTGCTGCATGAGGCCGTACTCGTTGTGCTCACCGAAGACCAGCGGTTTGCCGTCTTCCACGTATATGGCGTTGGTCTTGCGGCCGTCGCGGGTGTAGATGGGGTCGTAGGCGCCGTTGTTGAAGATGACGCAATTCTGCAGTATCTCGCATACCGAGGCGCCTTTGTGCCGGTAGGCGCGCTTGAGCACCTCGATGGTTGAGGGCCCGTCGTTGGCTACGGCGCGTGCAAAGAAGTGGCCGCGGGCACCGAAGCAGAGCTCTGCCGGGCGGAAGGGGTCTTCCACCGTGCCGTAGGGCGACGACTTGCTCACGAACCCGCGCGGGCTCGTGGGCGAATACTGGCCCTTGGTGAGGCCGTAGATGCGGTTGTTGAGCAGCACCATGTTGAGGTCGATGTTGCGCCGCATGGCGTGGATGAAGTGGTTTCCGCCGATGGCGAGTCCGTCGCCGTCGCCGCTTATCTGCCACACGGCGAGGTCCGGATTCACCACCTTGGCGCCCGTGGCCACAGCTGCGGCGCGGCCGTGGATGGTCTGCATGGCGTAGGTATTGGTGTAGTAGGGCAGGCGGCTGGAGCATCCGATGCCGCTGATGACGGCCGTCCGGTAGGGCGGTACGCCCAGTTCGGCCATTGCCTTGTACAGGCTGGCCAGGAAGAAGTGGTCTCCGCATCCCGGACACCAGCGTGGCTGGCCTTTCTTGTATTCTTGTGCTGTATATTCGTTCATGATGTTTTCCTTTCCCTGTTGATGGTTATACGATGTTGTCTCGGTAGGTTTTCTTGGCGCTTCGGTTGTCATCGGTCATGATGATGTTCTCGAATTGGGCCACGAGTTCACGCACTACGAAAGGCTGACCCTTTACTTGGTTGTACTGGTAGGGGGCGAAGTTGTTGATGCGAATGCGCAGCAGGGCGGCCAGCTGACCGAGGTTCTGCTCGGCCACCACCACCTTGGGGTAGCTTGTGAGCACGCTGGCCACGTTCTTGGGCAGCGGGTTGATGTACTTGAGCTGTGCCAGCGCCACCTTGTGGCCTTTGGCCCGCAGCGCCTCCATGGCCGTGAAGAGGTGGCCGTAGGTGGAGCCGAAGCCCACGATAAGCAGCTCGGCATCGTCTGCATCGCCCTGAACCTCCACGTCGGGCACCTTTATCTTGGCCACTTTCTCGTAGCGCAGGTGGTCCATCTTGTCGTGGTTTTCGGGCTCGGTAGATATGGCTCCGGTCTCTCCGTCTTTCTCCAGCCCGCCCAGAATGTGCTCGTAGCCTTCCTGTCCGGGCACGGCCCAGTAGCGTGCCTGCGTCTCCGGGTCGCGTGCATAGGGCGTGTACTTGTACTTCTGCTCGTGAGTGGCGTAGTGGGGGTGTATCTCCGGCAGCTCGTCAATGTTGGGTAAGCGCCATGCAGCGGAGCCGTTGGCGATGAAGGCGTCGGTGAGCAGCGTTACCGGAGTGAGGTGTTCGAGGGCTATCTTGGCTGCCATGAAGGCCGCGTCGAAGCAGTCGGTGGGGCTTGTGGCGGCTATGACGGGCATCGGACTCTCGCCGTTGCGGCCGTAGAGGGCCTGCAGCAGGTCGGTTTGTTCGCTCTTGGTGGGCAGTCCGGTCGATGGTCCGCCGCGCTGAACGTCGATAACCACGAGCGGTAACTCGTCGATTACGGCCAGGTTAATGGCCTCCGACTTTAGGCAGAGGCCCGGTCCGGAGGTTGAAGTTGCGGCCAGTGCGCCCGCAAAGGCGGCTCCCACGGCGCTGGCGCAGGCCGATATTTCGTCCTCGGCCTGCACGGTGATGACGTTGCACGACTTGTGTTTCGACAGTTCGTGCAGAATATCAGTGGCCGGAGTGATGGGGTATGAGCCCAGGTAGAGCTTCAGTCCGGCCTTCTCGGCGGCCGCTATGAGGCCGTAGGCGGTGGCCTTGTTGCCCGTTATGTCCATGTACCGGCCGGGCTGCTTTACCTTGGAGTCTATGCGGTAGGTGGCCGGCACGCTGGCGTGTACGTTGTGTCCGTAGTCGTAGCCGGCGTTAACAACCTTGATGTTGTTCTCTGCTACCTCCGGTTTACGGGCGAACTTCTCGCGCAGGAAGTTCTCAACCAGCGACAGGTCGCGGTTGAAGAGCCAGCACACGATGCCCAGCGCGAACATGTTGCGGCACTTGAGCACGGCTTTGTTGTCCATTCCGCTGTCGGCCAGGCAGCTTTTCACCATCTTCGTTATGGGGCAGGCAACCACGCAGTCGGGGTCTATGCCGAGCTCCTTCAGGTAATCGTCGCTGGTAATCTCGGCCTTCTTCAGGTCAGCGGGGCCAAAGCTGTCGGTGTCGATGATAATCGTTGCCTGCGGCTTGGCGTACTTGTACTGCGTCTTGAGCGCTGCAGCGTTCATGGCCACCAGCACGTCGCAGCGGTCGCCCGGCGTGTAGACGCGGCCCTGGCCAATGTGAACCTGGAACCCGGAGACGCCCGTCAGCGAGCCTTGCGGGGCGCGGATGTCGGCCGGATAGTCAGGAAACGTAGAGATGCCGTTACCCACCGTTGCAGAAATAGTTGAGAAGATGTTTCCGGCGAGCTGCATTCCATCGCCGGAATCTCCTGAAAAGCGAACCACGACTTGGTCGAGTTGCTTGACTTCCAATTCGTCAGCCATTGTTTTCTCGGTTTTTATCTGTTTGATTAGATTAGGTGCAAAGAAAGCAAATAAAAACGAGACAGCAAAATGTTTTCACTAAAAAAAGCGCCCCGCCCCCATCCGGCATCAGGCTGGAGCGGGCGGAGCAAGGAACGCGAAAGCCTCCTCCGGCACCTTGAAAGGATAGCAGGAGGAGGCCGAGAAGTTATTTCTGCCTGCCTTGCAGGCGCAAAAGCTGATGGCAGGAGCGTACTTTAGTAGTTGATGAACGGATAGAAATTCGGATTGCCAGACTTGCCATAGCTGGATATACTGAATTTTTCAGGGTACCAACTGATGGAAGCATAGCTTTCTCTTGATGTTTCTGTACTGGATGTTCCACTGCCTACATTAGAATAGTAGGTGCTTTGATAGCCAACTTGCAGGAAGCCCGCATTGAGCAGCTCGCCATGAAATGCAACATCCCAATTGTTAGGATATGCTCCTGAATAATTCGGATGGCTGGCTGCTTCGTCGTAACTGCCGCCTCCGAGGCCGGTTATCAGATACATGAGTTGGCCTATGCTGGGGGCAAACCAGCGCTTGTTCTCCAGTCCACCTGTGAGTTCTACGCCCGGGTCAAAGTGCGCAGCACCGTAAAAAGCGGGAAATCTTTCTTTCTCGTTAGCCTTTACGGTCACGCCGTCAAGGCTGCCGCTGGGCTCCCAGGTGTATTTCTCTCCATCCATGTCGGTGAGACTTTCAGCCAAAGTTGTTACGAGTCGGTAGTTGCTTTGTTTATAGTTTTCGCTACCGCTGCACCAGAAACGCAACTCTTCTTTCTTCAAAGCGCAGGCCAATCGTTTGCTTCTGCTCACCACGATGCCCACAGGCGTCTTGTCCGCATTGGCCGACAAGCGCCCTACGGTGCCGTCGCTGTAGAGGTAATAGAAATCGTATTTCAGCTTCACGTTGACCAGATACGAGCCGTTCTGCTCCATTTGCAGGGCCGGTTCGGGATTGAGTTCTATTGTTTTTCCTGCCAGTTCCTTGAAGTAGTAGTTACCACCGGTAAAGCTGAGTTTCAGCTTGGAACCATCGGTACCTGCCATGAAGTACTGATAGCTGTTGCTTACGGAAGTAAATTTCGAAGCCTGAAGGATGTCTTTCTCATTCAGCGGGAACTCGTATTCATCGGTAGCGAGCGGTCCGTTCGTGTAGGAATAAGTACCTGTCAGCATGTCGTAAGTAGCTGTAGCGGGTGCGGCGTCATCGGAAGATACGGTTGCCTTGATGGCGTTGTGCATGGCCATGTAGCCTGTTAGCTTAATACGCATGCGGGCGCCGGCGTGCTTCATGGTGAATGTCACCTGCTGTTTCTCGCCCTTTACCGCAACATTGGTAACGCGGCCAATGAGTGCTTCGCCTGCGTCGGCACGCTCCACGGTCAGCTGGTCGCCGCTGCGCGTAACCTTGTCGTTGTAACAAACGAAGTCGTAGGTGCCCGGCGTGAGCTGGATAGCGGGGTTGCTGCTTGTTGCAGTGAATGTTCCGCCGGCCACGGTGCCCGTCACCTCGCCTTTCATTACGCCGTTCTGGTAAGCTACCATGGTGTAGGTGCCATTATTCATGGAGCGCGTGGCGGCCTTTGACTGTGCGGGAACGGCCTCTGTGTCGCGCTGTACGGTAACCTCGGCAAACAGATCGTTGCCCAGTTCTACGGTCTCCGTAGCTGTTGGTTGTACAGCTGCAGCGGCGCGGGTGCCCGTTACTTCGATGTCTTCACCATAGTCGGCAAAGTCCAGTTTGAATTCTATACCGCTGGCCATGTCAATCTTTGCGTTGGTTGCAGCGTCCGAGCTGTCGTCGTTGGAGCAGCCGGCAAGAATGGCTCCTCCTGCAAGCATGAGGCAGGCAGAGCGTAGGAATGATTTTAAGTAAGTTCTTCTCATTTTGTTGTTTTCTGTTTTTCTTTTCTCGTTCGTTTAAAAACAGGAGGCGGGAAACATGTTCTTTTGCAGGTTTCTGTAACTCCTATGGCTGTTGTTTAGGGTTCTTCGTTTGCCCAGGGATTAACTTTTCCAGGCGCAACGTCATCGTCCCCGCCAAGGTAACCGGTACCTCCTTCGTGGCTGGTTTCCCCGTTCCAGCCCTCGCTACCACTTCCATTGGCGTTCGGAGTTACCGAAGTACAAATAAAACTTTCCGTTTCAGCGCGCATGATATAACATTGAGGCGTTACGTACTCTGCGTAATTTTTTTCTTGTCGTTTTGTAATCATCTCTTTTTGTTTTAGATTTTTGATAGTATGAGGATATGTCCGACAAATTGAGAACGGCGTATGACCATCCGTTCTGTCGGCTGTCGGCATACCTATATAATAAAACTCTCTAACGCGTTAATATAATGTGTATTTGCAGCAAATATAGTTTAAATATTTATACGGACAAAGTATTTTAACTAAAATAAATATTTTAATTTGTGCAATGGTTTGCAAAAGCATTGTAAAAATAAAGCACCAAAGGCATTGCAAATGCCGTGTACATGGCGATTACGGCGTATGTAAGGTTTTTGGAGATGTGTTTCTTCGGTGTTGAAGGATAGGATCAGGAACTTTCGACACGTGTCGCATACGAATTCGACAGGTGTCACACAATCGTGCGACACGTGTCGAAAGTTCCCGAAGGTATTCTTCAGCAACCCCGGAGGGCGGGAGAGTGAAGACGGAGCGGGACTTGCAGTGAGGGTTCAGAGCTGCACCAGCTCCTTCCACTTGGCCGGCAGGCGGTCAGGGGCAACGTGTTGCAGCACCGGGTTGAGGCTGCCGCCCTGCACGCGCCACAGGGAGTAGAAGGTTGACTGGTGGACGTCGTACTCCACGGAGGCCATCTCCGTGAGCTCAAAGCGGCGGTTGGCGTACACGTAGAGGCGCCAGGCGTACTCGGCGGCCGACACGCGCTGGCGCGAAACTATGCAGCGGTACTTCTCGCTGACCAGTGGGTTGCCGATGTCGCGGAACGTGGGTTCGGGGTTGAACCGGTGCAAGGCGCTGTCCCACAGGTAGCAATCGTAGTACTGTACGCCCTGGTTTCCGTACGAGCCAAGCGATATGAGAAGGTCCGGGTTGTTGTCGAAGTTCACGTCGCGGTAGGTTATCTTGCCCGCATCTTCAGGGTTCACGGGCTCGTCATCCCATCGGAAGGCGTGGTCGATGTTCTGTATGAGCTGTCCGCCTTGGCTCACTTCCAGCCGCATGACCGACGGCAGACGGCGGCCGGTGGTCTGCTCGTATTTGGTGTCGGCTATCCTCACGGCCGGCGGCAGGGGTTCGGCTGCGGCCGAGTCGGCGGCAAACGGCGCCACTTCTGCCGGCTTGGGAGCCTGCGGGCGGCATGCTGCCAGGAGGCAGCAGGCAAGCATGAGTGTCCAAATGTTTTTCATCTGCGTTTGGTGTAGCTATGTGGTGGTTATTCTGTCTCGTTGTACTCCCAGCCCCAGGGGAAGCGTTCGCTGCGCTTGCCCAGTTCGTTCTTGAGGTCGAAGGGGCTGTAACCCCTGGCCTGCAGCCAGCTTACGGCCTGCAGGGCGCGGGCGTGGAAGTCGGCATAGTCTTTCCTGCTTTGCGGCGTCCAGCCGTCTTCGGCCACGGCGAGCATGCGCGGATACATCATGTGTTCGGCGTGGCTGGGCGTTTCAACGAACTCTGTCCAGAGGTTGCCCTGCACGCCTATCACGGCTCCCGAGTTCTCCGGGTCGGGGTCGAAGCTGTAAGTCTTCTCCAGAGGAACGTAACCTCCGATGGCGCGAGGTTCGGTTTTGTACTCGTCCTGATAGTAATCAAGGTAGCAGTAGGCCGTGGGCGACATGATGACCTTGTTGCCCCGGCGGCGTGCCTGCTCGGCTGCAGCGCCCGTGCCGCGCCATGACATGATGACGGCAGTCTGCGATATGTCGCCTTCGAGCACCTCATCCCAGCCTATCATGGTGCGGCCGTGGCGGTTGAGGAAGCGCTCCATGCGCAGCATCATGTAGTTCTGCAGCCCTGCCACGTCGGCAATGTGCTCGCGGGCCATGCGCTCCCGGCATAGCGGGCAGGCTTCCCAGCGGCTGCGCACGGCCTCGTCGCCGCCCATGTGTATGTAGCGGGAGGGGAAGATACGCATCACCTCGCGCAGTACGTTCTCGTAAACGGTGAAGCTCTTCTCGTTGCCTATGCAGAGTTCGGAGCTGGTGAAGCCCGTCTGCCCGGGGCAGGCCAGCTCCGGAAAGGCCCAGAACACCTCGCCGTTGTGGCCCGGAACGTCGAACTCGGGCACTACTTCCATGTGGTGGATGGCGGCATATTCCACGATTTCGCGGGCGTCGCGCTGCGTCAGATAGCCGCCGTAGGCGCCCGGAGTGTCCGCTGTACAGTAGATGCGCGTTTCGGGTCGGCGGTGCCACTGCTCCCAGTCGGAGGCCGTGCGCCAGGCGGCCTTCTCGGTCAGTTGCGGGTATTTCTTGATTTCGAGGCGCCATCCGCCGTTGTCGGCCAGGTGCAGATGCAGCACGTTAATCTTGTATCGGGCCAGCGCCCGGATTTGTTTCTTGATGAAGTTCTTGTCGAAGAAGTGGCGCGCTATGTCGAGTTCGAACCCGCGCCAGGCAAAACGCGGCTCGTCGCTCACCTCCGTACAGGGCACGCTCATGGTCTCTCCGCGCTGTGTACCCAGCTGGAGCAGCGTCTGGAAGCCGTAGAAGAGGCCTGCCGAGGTGTTGGCCCTGATGGTTGCTCCTTGCGGGGTAACGCTCAGGCGGTAGGCTTCGGGGTTGGCGGTATCGGAGAGCGGCGTCTTGATGAGCCTCAGGGTGCCTTGCTCATCGCGTGCGCGGCCCTTGGCAAAGGTAAGGGGCAGCGTGGCGAGATAGGCCCTGAAGTGGCGGCGCTCGCGGCCTTTGAGGTTGGTGTAGAGACGGGTTGCGGCCGAAAGGTCGAAGGTTCCTTGCCGCGCTTCCTGCCGTACGGGAGCAGGAATTACCTGTGCCGTGGCCTTGTGCGGGCCCAGGCAGAGCAGCAGGAGGAGCAGAGCAGCGGTTGCTGACTTCAATTTTTTCATGTTCAGGTCTTGTTTTTGGCCCCGCGGGGCATCATAGGTACAAAGGTACGATTTATTTTCCAAACCGTGCACATCGGGCGGCGGAAATCTCGCCTCGGGGCAGAAGTCGGTGCCGACGACCCGTTTCCGGCGTCTCACACGGGGCGCCCGGGGAGCTTGAAACTATCCTTCGGGAACTTTCGACACTTGTCGCACATGAATTCGACAGTTGTCACACAATCGTTCGACACCTGTCGAAAGTTCCCGCTTCATGCTTCCGGCGCCCTTGCTTGCCGGCTTTCTCACCCCGGCTGCACGCTGGCTGCACTGCGGCAGCTGGCCGGCGGACGCGAGTGGGAAAATGTGAAATTCATTTGGATGTTCGGAAATTCCTCTGTATCTTTGCATAAGATATAGACAACAAATCATAAACAAATCGAAATGGAAAAGCTGATTATCAATTCCTACGATGAGTTCGCCGCCCACCTCGGCCAGCAACTCGGCACCTCGGAGTGGCTCACGGTAGACCAGGAACGCATCAACCTCTTTGCCGACGCTACGCTCGACCACCAGTGGATACACGTTGACACGGCGCGGGCCAAGGCCGAAAGCCCCTACAAGAGCACCATCGCGCACGGCTACCTCACGCTCTCGCTGCTGCCCTATATGTGGGGACAGATTATCGAGGTGCACAACCTGAAGATGATGGTGAACTATGGCATGGACAAGATGCGCTTCGGCAAGCCGGTCATCACGGGCAGCCGCGTGCGCCTGGCGGCCACACTGCAGGCGATAGAGAACCTGCGCGGCATCTGCAAGGCACAGATAAATTTCGCCATCGAGATAGAAGGAGACCGCAAGCCGGCACTCGAGGGCGTGGCAACTTTCCTCTACTATTTTGAATGAACATACCCATCAAAAGGCGAAAGGGCTGAAGATGAAGGAAGAACAGATACTCATCCGCATTACCGGACAGGACAGGCCGGGGCTTACGGCATCGGCTATGGAGATACTGGCAAAGTACGATGCCCAGATACTCGACATCGGTCAGGCCGACATACACGCCACGCTCTCGCTCGGAATCCTTATCCGCATCAACGAGCGTAACTCCGGTCAGGTCATGAAGGAGCTGCTTTTCAAGGCCACCGAGCTGCAGGTAAACATCGGCTTCTCGCCCGTTGGCGACGCTGAATACGAAGACTGGGTGAACCGGCAGGGCAAGAACCGCTACATCCTCACCGTCATCGGGCGCAGCCTCTCGGCCCAGCAGATAGCCGCGGCCACCAAAATCATAGCTGAGCAGGGGCTCAACATCGACTCCATCAAGCGCCTCACGGGTCGGCAGAGCATCCTGCACCCGGAGCGGAACGTGCGCGCCTGCATCGAATTCTCACTGCGCGGAACGCCTACAAACACTGAAGACATGCAGGCGGAGCTGATGAAGTTGGCGCAGGAACTGGGCATCGACTTCTCTTTCCAGCGAGATGACATGTACCGAAGGATGCGCCGTCTCATCTGTTTTGATATGGACTCAACACTCATACAGACCGAGTGTATAGACGAACTGGCCGAACGCGCCGGCGTGGGTGCACAGGTGCGGGCCATTACGGAGCGCGCCATGAGGGGCGAGATAGACTTTCGCCAGAGCTTTACCGAGCGCGTGGCACTGCTCAAGGGGCTCGATGCAGGGGTGATGCAGGACATAGCCGAGCACATGCCTATTACCGAGGGCGTGGACCGACTCATGGCCGTGCTCAAGACGAGTGGCTACAAGATAGCCATCCTCTCGGGCGGTTTTACCTACTTCGGCGAGTTTCTGCGCAAGAAATACGGCATCGATTACGTGTATGCCAACGAACTGGAGATAGACGAGGAGGGCCGACTGACCGGCCGGTACATAGGCGAGGTGGTCGACGGACACCGCAAGGCAGAGCTGCTGAGGCTCATTGCGCAAGTTGAGAAGATAAACCTTGCCCAGACCATTGCCGTGGGCGACGGCGCCAACGACCTGCCCATGATAAGCGAGGCGGGCCTCGGCATCGCCTTCCATGCCAAGCCCCGCGTGGTAGCCAACGCGCAGCAGAGCATCAACAGCATGGGGCTTGACGGCGTGCTCTACTTCCTCGGCTTCAAGGACTCATACCTGGGCGACCTGATGAAGAACGCCTGAGCCGCGCTCCTCCTCATCACCTATCACCCACCACCTAACACCCATTCACCCATCCGTTTATCACCTATCACCCACCACCTAACACCCACACCAACCAATGAACAGCAAACGTCCACTCGACCCATATTTTGAAGAGGTAGCCCAGCAAACTACACTCAGCGAAGAAGATGAAAAGAAGCTCGCCGAACGCATCCAGGCAGGCGACGACAGCGCCGTAGGAAAGCTGGCACAGGCCAACCTGCGCTATGTTATTTACGTGGCCAAGCAGTACCGCGACCGCGGTCTGCCGCTCGAAGACCTCATCAGCGAGGGCAACGTAGGCCTGCTGAAAGCTGCCGGCAAGTTTGATGCAGCCCGCGGAACGCGCTTCGTCAGCT
This sequence comes from Prevotellaceae bacterium KH2P17, assembly GCA_900199655.1. GTDB lineage: Bacteria > Bacteroidota > Bacteroidia > Bacteroidales > Bacteroidaceae > Prevotella. The sequence goes on along the minus strand of FZRE01000007.1, from coordinate 138,268 downwards.
TCGCTTCCACTTACGTGAGGCAGGCCATCGAGGCCGCCATCGACCAGCAGGTAGGGCTCTACCACGTGCCGCAAGGCGAGAGAACCAACGCCAACGAGAAGCAGAAGATGCCCCGCTCCATCGAAGCGCCCATACCGGAGGGCAGCCACAACACCATCAGTCTGTTGCATGTGCTGGCCGATAAGGATGCCCCGCAGGCCGACGAGCAGCTGAGCCGCAGCATGGACAGCGAGCTCGTGGCCCGCCGACTGGACCGGCTCGACGAGCGTGAGCGAGCCGTCATCACCGCCATTTACGGCATCGGAACCGACCGTCAGACTATGGCAGAGATTGCGGGAGCCACCGGAATGAAGCGTGAACGTGTGCGGCAGATACGCGACAAGGCGCTGAGAAAGCTGAAGAAGGAGAAATAAAACCTCCCCCGACCCCTCCGAAGGAGGGGAGGGTTGTGGCTGAATACAAAATGAGAACGCACCATCCGTAACGAGCGGATGGTGCGTTCTCGTTACAATGCCTTGTCGGCAAGAACCAGGCGGCGGCCGAGTTCGTAGGCTTTCTGCAAGTCGCGAGGGAACTCGTTGGCCTTACGGGCGGCCTTGCGGGGCTCGTTGAGCTGGGCCGTTTCGTAGCGGCTGTAGTCGTTGAACTGGTAGGTATCGAGCGAGCAGAGCGTCTCCGTGGGGCCGAATATGCCCAACTGGCGGGCGTTCTCACCCAGAAGCACGTCGTAGCCTATCTGCTTGTAGACTTCTTCTGACGGACAATTCATCGTGTAAATGGTCGCACTGCGCAGCTGCTTGTGCACAACAGGATGCTGATAGTCGGAATAGTTGACGGCCGGAAACACCAACCGCTCCATGAAACCGCGCAACATGGCCGAGGGATAGCTGCAATACACGGGCGAACCTACTACCAGTACATCGGCCTCCACGGCCTTGGCAAGCACCTCGTGCAGGTCGTCCTTGTAGGAGCACAGGCCCGTGTTCTTGCCCTTGAGCTTGCAGGCAAAGCAGCTCATGCAGCCCCGGTACTTCACGTCATATAGGTTAATGAACTCCGTTTCGGCACCGGCAGCCTGCGCGCCTTCCATGGCTTTGAGCAGCAGTTGTGCCGTGTTCTTGTTCTTCCTGGGGCTGCCGTTGATGAACAGCGCCTTCTTCTTGCTTGTTTCCATTCTGTTTTTGTATGATAATCAGTTTACTTTCTTGCCGCGCCAGTAGGTGTTGAAGCTGTCTTCTGCATAGCCCCTGCCCGTCACTCTGAAGCGGAGGGCGCAGCGTATAAGGGTTGTCGGGATAGCGACAGGTTGCCTAACGCCCGTTTGCCGGTTTGTCGTTACGAGCCCAAAGATACGCATTTCTGCCGAAAAAGCCGCCATCCTGATGCCTGAAAAATGTATCTTCGACCCAACAAAAAGCCCCGCCGGGCTTCATGCTTGCGGCAGAAGCGAGGCGGGGCAGGGATGTACTGGTTCTGTTTTTTGCTTCATCAGGCTTGAGGGGAGCCTATTTCTGGGCCGTCATCACAAACGGAACGCCGTTTTGCAGGTAGCTCATGGGCTGGCCGTCTACATAGATGTCGGCCTCCACAATCTGCATTTGCAGCGTCTTGTCGCCGTTGATGAGGTGGCCGAAGGAGTAGTTGCTGTTGATGAAGAAGGCCACCTGAACCTTGTGCGGGGTGCCGTCGAGGGTGAGTTCGAGCTGCGGCGGGGTTGGATTAATGAGGAAACCGGCGGGCGAAACGCTGTAGAAGCCGATGCTGCACTTGATGTCCTGCGGAGCTGCAGCTGCCAGTGCCTGCTTTACCTTGTCGTTGGTTACGTACTCGGCCAGCAGGTCCATGGGGAACTGGTGTATGGTCATGGCGTCCTGAGCGGTAATGCTCCAGCTGATGTCTCTCGTCTGCGGCTGCCCTGTTCCGGGCGTTCCTTCCTTCTGCGGAACAGTGAGCTTGCCGTTGTAGTCGCCCTTCACGGCGTTGAAGGCAGTCTCTTTTTCCTGTTGGGTGAGCTGATGTACCTCGTCATCGTCGTCGCACGAGGCGAATGTAAACCCTAACACGGCCACGCAGGCCATAGCCGCGGTAATGAATTTAAGTCTTTTCATGTCTGTTTGTTCTTTAAAGTTTCTGTGTTTAAAATGCGCGTTTGGCCAAATCCTTGCTTCATTTTTATCTAATAAAAGTTAAAGTCTGCGTTCCCGGGCAAGTTTTCCCATGCGTCTGACATTTATAAGGCAGAAGTACGTTAATATAAAGGAGAAGAATATGAAATACCTGAAGATGATGGCACTGGGCATTGCCGCCCTTGCCGCAACCATGAGTTTACAGTCGTGTCTCGATGATGACGACGACGAGAACAACGCCCTCTACTACCCCAATGCCGTGGTAACGCTCAAGCCGCAGCCATCGGGGCTGCTCCTGCAGCTGGACGACAGCACCACCCTGTGGGCCGTCAACATGAAGCAGTCGCCCTATGGCAGCAAGGAACTGCGGGCCTTCGTCAACTACCGGGAGCCCAAGGAAAGCGAGCAGGTGCCCCAACAGGGAACGGCCAAGAATGTGTTTGTGAACTGGATTGACACCATCCGCACCAAGCCGATGGCTGCCGACATGGGCGCACAGAACGCTGCCACCTACGGCACCGACCCCGTTGAGATTGTAAGAGACTGGGCTACGGTGGTGGAAGACGGATACCTCACCATCCGCTTCCGCACCTACTTCGGCAACGGCAGCACGCATGTGCTCAACCTGGTCAGGGGCAGCAGTCCCTACGAGGTGGTGCTGTACCACGATGCCAAGGGCGATACGGGCGGCCGTACGGGCGACGGCATGATAGCTTTCCGCCTCAACGACCTGCCCGATACGCATGGCCAGACGGTTGACCTGACGCTGAAGTGGGAGTCGTTCAGCGGCCCGAAGAGCGCTACCTTCAAGTATCGCTCGCGGTAAACGCCAAAAAGCAAGAAGAGAGACAGCAACAAGGAACCGGGAGGATGGCGGCAAGCCGGCCTCCTGGTTTTAAACAACATGAAATCAGGTTCACTGACGGAGCAGCGCCTCGTGCGCCAGATGGCAGAGGGAAAGGCCTCGGCCATGAACGAACTGTACGACAGGTACGCCGGTTATCTGACTGGTGTAGGCTCCCGTTATGTCTCTGCCGACGACGACCTGAAGGACGTTTTGCAGGAGAGTTTCATCAAGATATTCACGCGGATAGGTTCATTCAGCTATCGCGGCGAGGGCTCGCTCAAGGCCTGGATGACGCGTATCGTGGTGAACGAGGCGCTTACCTTCCTGCGCCGGGAGGCTGCATCGGGGCTTGTGAGCACCGAAGCTGAACTGCCCGACACGCCCGACGAGGAGCCCGACGTGGACAACCTGCCGGCCGAAGTCATCCTGCGGCTGCTGCGCAGGCTGCCACCCGGCTACCGGGCCGTGTTCAACCTCTACGTCATGGAGGGCAGGAGCCATCGCGAAATAGCACAGATGCTGAACATCAAGCCCGACACTTCGGCCTCTCAATTCCACAAGGCAAAGAACCTCTTGGCACGTATGATAAAGGAGTATAACAACAAGGAGTAACAGAGATGAAGCAAGAATGGATAAAGAACATGCACGACCGCATGCAGGACTACGAACGGCAAGCCCCCGAGGGGCTGCTTTCCGACGTGCAGCGTGAGATGGCACGCCGTGGCGCGGTTCCCGTCCGGCCTGCCCGCCGCACGGCTGTGTGGCCGTGGGTGAGGCGTGGCGCGGCGACAGCAGCCGTGGTGGCAGCCGTGGCGTGGCTGCTCACGGGCCTCCCCCTGCGCCACGACCAGCCGGCCGAAGTGGCGCAGCGCCCGGGCGGTTCCGCAGCTCCGTCGGTTCCGCAGGCCGCTGATGTCCCGGCTCCCGTACAGCTTCCGGCCTACGAAACGGCTGTGGGCACGCCGCGGCAGCTGGCTGCCGCGACCGGCGGAGAACATCCGTCTGCCGCCGAACACATTGCGGCGGTACTCGCGCCATCGGTCTCCGACAGTCTGCCGGCATGCTCGGAACCCTCCGTTACGCCTGTTCCCAGGCAGGAGACCCTGCCCCGTCAGACCCGGAAACAGCACCGGGACGGATGGTACCAGGATGCACCCGCCCTGCTGCCTACTGCCCGCAACGCTGCTGCCGGCCCCTCCCGTCTCTCTGTGGGTGCCGGTTATGGCGGCGTGATGGCGGGCACCAATGGGGCCGCACAGGGCGTGCTGCTGGCTGCTGCCGACCCCTACGGCGCCTACACTGCCGACATGTCGGGCCGCGGACACAATGCACTGCTCTTTGATGCTGAACCCTCCAGAACCGAGACCCACCACCGCCAGCCCGTGCGGGTGGGCGTATCGGTAGGCTATCGGCTCACCAACCGCTGGAGCCTACGCAGCGGCGTGGACTACAGCAGGCTGTCTACCGACATCACGCGCACCAACGGCACCGAGAGCCAAACGACCCACCAGCGGCTGCACTACGTGGGAGTGCCGCTCTCGGCAGCCTACAGCTTGTGGCATGGCGGCCCCCTGCACGTTTACGTGAGTGCAGGTGGCGAGGTGGAAAAGCTGGTGAGCGGCAAGGCCGAAACGGTCCGCTCGGTCAGGGGCGAGCCCAGGCAGGCCACCTCGGAGAAGGTAACGGAGGGCCGTCCGCAGTTCTCTGCCACCGCTGCTGCAGGCATTGAGTACAAGGCCACGCCCTTTCTGGGCCTGTACGCGGAGCCCGGCGTGAGCTATCACTTCAACAACGGCAGCGGCGTGAGCAACCTCTACAAGGACCGCCCCACCAGTTTCAGCCTGCAGGTGGGCGTGAGGATAAACGTAAAATAAGCCAAACAAGAGTGTCTGTGAGCCCCGGGAGCAAGTCCGAATGCTTCCGGGGCTCCTGCGTAAAGGGGGTTACGGGCCGTGGGCAGGCAGCTGTTTCAGCCTCTAACGCAAGTTGCAGATAATCAGCTCCTTACAAGCACACTTGCCGGAGCTATGCTTCAAGCCCGTTGAGTGGCATCTTCAACAGGCTTGAAGCTATCCTTCGGCGGGCTTGAAAGGCACCTGCTGCTTTGCTGTTTGTGAGCGGCTGGTTTTCAGATGGCTGAAGATAGACCCCTCGTTGAGCTTTTCTCCCTTTTCTCCCATTTAGGTACAACATCCCGTTCGGGGGCCTACCCCGGCCCTCCCGAAAGGAGGGAGCAAAGCAATATGTAAGAGGTAGATAAGAGGAAAGGCTGTTGTTTTTGTCTCGTTTCAATCCATACGATAAATACTCCCTCCCTTCGGGAGGGCTTGGGTGGGTTTTTCCTCCCCTTGGAAAGGGGAGGTTAGGAGGGGATGATACCATCAGCTGCATTGCCAATTCCTGCTACCAGGTCATCCCCTCCTCCGCCTCCCCTTTCCAAGGGGAGGTTACCGGTTAGCCTTGTCACTAATCGTTGCTTGCTCATTCCTACAAACAAGCAAACCTACAGCAGCTGAAAAATTACTCTGTTACTTTGTCTTTAAAAACCAGCAACTAACCAGCAGGAAGCCGGTAGCAGCGTTTCCTCCCCTTAGAAAGGGGAAGTTAGGAGGGGATGATTTCTTCCTCAAGGTGGCAAGTTGTAGCTTTCAGGTCATCCCCTCCTCCGCCTCCCCTTTCCAAGAGCAGGTTACCGGTTCGTTTTACAGGTAGTAATGAAGTGTGAACAAATAACCTGCGGAAGTTGGTGGGCATACAGAATAATTTCTTACCTTTGTGGTTATTGATGCTGACAGTAAGTTTTTGGAAATGAGAAACCATGTAACTAACAAACCAAAACGCAGGAAAACGATAGCTTGCCCGTTGCTGTGCGTGCTCGCGGCAGTGTGCATGCTGGGTTGCGGAGGGCGCAGGGAAGCCTCTCCGCAGGTGAGAAAAACTGCCGTGCAGGTAGCCCCGAAGGTGAGCCGCGACACGCAGCAGGTGGTCAAGAAAAAACCGCTGATGGCCATGACGGATACGCTGCCCTTATCTGATTATAACAATAACCGCCACGAAATCTACGGACAGTGGTGCACGCCCCATGCCGCGCCCTTGCAGATACGCTTCTTCCGCGACAACAGCTTCGCCTTTTATCTCTACGACGATGAGGACTCCGTGAGCTACGGAACGTTCGACCTGAAGGGCGAGAAGCTGACACTTCACTTCCTGGCCGGTACATCGCTGAGGCTTAAATTCAACGACCCGTGGGGCGGGGACCCGCAGGCAGACTATTACATCACCAAGGGCCATAAGCGCAACTGGGAATACTACTTCGTAAAAAGCGATAATCCGGGGTAGGAAACGCAATAGGACGGCGGGGCTGCCCGATTGCCGAAACAATTTAGTACCTTTGCAGCACAAGAACTGACAGAACCCGATAAACATGACGAAACTCAGAAAACTGATGGTTGCCGGCGCCCTGTGCCTGCTCCTGCCGGCCCATGCACAGCTCTCGCGGCAGGAGGCCGAACAGGCTGCACAGCAAATCAGACAGGCGTGGATGGCCAGAACGAAGGCCAAGTACGAGCAGGTGTACAAGTACAAGGTGATTTATCACGGCGACCGAAAGATGGACCTCTTCTGGACCGTTTACGGCAACAAGCCGGCCGACGGCCGCTCGCTCTACATCTCATTGCATGGGGGAGGGGGCGTGCCGTACGAGGACAACATGTTCCAGTGGCGCAACCAGTGGAACCTCTACACACCCAAGGAGGGCGTGTACGTGGCTCCCCACTGCCCTGTGAGTGCCTGGAACATGTGGTGCCAGGCCGATGCCGACGCGTATTATGCCGACATCATCAAGATGGCTGTTACGTGGCTGGACGTTAATCCGGACAAGGTGTACCTGCTGGGTTACTCGGCCGGAGGCGATGGTGTGTGGCGGATGGCGCCGCGAATGGCCGATGCGTGGGCGGCGGCATCCATGATGGCCGGCCATCCGGGCGACGTTCGGCTGGAGAACCTGCGCAACCTGCCCTTCATGATATGGTGCGGTGCCAACGACAGCGCTTACAACCGCAACCGCCTCTGCGCAGAACGCATTGCGCAGATGGACTCGCTGCAGCGGCAGGACGGCGGGGGTTACCGTCACGAAGGCCACATCATGGCCGGCAAGGGGCACTGGATGGACCGTGCCGACACGGCTGCCATAGACTGGATGGCACAGTTCAGGCGCACTGCCTGGCCGCACCGGGTGGTGTGGCACCAAGCTGCAGAGGCGCGTCCTTACTTCTACTGGCTCGGTGCTCCGCGGCAGGAGCTGGCCCGGGGCAAAGAAGTGAGGGCCGAAATCAAAGGACAAACGGTAGAAATTGAGCGTTGCGACTACTCAAGACTGTGCATTTACCTGAACGACGAGATGCTGAATTTGGACAAGCCCGTAACGGTTCGCTACCGCGGCCGCCAGCTTTTCAAGGGCCGCCTGTACCGCACGGCCACGCTGCTGCGCGAAACGCTGCGCCGGCGGGGCGACCTCCGCTACAGCTTCCCCGCAGTGGCAGAGGTAACGATACCGGTATCGGGCGCCGAAAAATAATCCATCCGGAGCCCGCGCTCGCCGGCTGCGGACCCGCAAACAAAAAGAAGAAGGAAGAGTGCAGCGTGCACCCTTCCTTCTTCTTTGCTTGTCCTCCCCTCCCTTGTGGAGAGGTTGGAGGTAGGTTTTTGCTTAGTATTTCTTGCTTTCCTGCAAGTACAGCTCCGGCCAGAGATGCTTGGCGTAGGTCCAGCCCTTCATCTGGTAGAAGTCGCGCATGTGGTTCACACGCTTCAGGAAGTCCTGGTAGTTGCGCTTGCCGGCCTGCATCCACTGTATTTCAGACAGTGCGCTCATGCGCGGAAGCACCTGATATTGCACGAGGTTTGTGCTGCCTATGTACTCTGTCCACAAGTTGGCCTGCACGCCGATGATGCGGGCAGCGGTGGCGGCATCGGCACCTGCCGGCACCGGCTCAAAGGAGTAGCTCTTCTCAATGGGCAGGTTTCCGCCTATGAGCAGCGGTTCGTTGTGCGTCTTGGCGGTCTGGTAGTAGTCAAAATACAAGTAGGAGTTGGGGCTCATGATAACATTGTGGCCCAGCTTGGCGGCCTCCGCGCCCGGTTCTGCACCGCGCCAGGACATGATGGTGGCACTGTTGTCGACGTCGCACTCCAGGAGTTCGTCCCATCCTATGAGCTTGCGGCCCTTGCTCTCGAGGTATTTCTGCACCTCGGTGGCAAAGTATCCCTGCAGCCGGGCTTCCTTGCTCTGCCTGCCTTTGGCCGTTATGCCCTTCTGGGTTATCATGGCTTGGCACTTGGGGCACTGCTCCCAGCGCACGCGTGGGCTCTCGTCGCCTCCTATATGGATGTATTCAGAGGGGAAGAGGGTGCAGACTTCGTCGAGTACTCCTTTCACAAAGTCGTACGTTTTGGGGTTTCCGGCGCACAGAATCTCGCTGTACACGCCCCAGTAGTGGCCCACCTCGTAGGGTCCGCCGGTGCATCCCAGCTCGGGATAGGCGGCCAGCGCGGCCTGCATGTGGCCCGGCATGTCGATTTCGGGGATGATGGTAATGTGGCGTTCGGCGGCGTATTTCACCACGTCACGTATCTCTTCCTGTGTGTAGAAGCCGCCGTAGCGCAGCCCGTCGTCAACATCCGAGTTGTGTCCCATTACCGTTCCGCTGCGCCATGCGCCCACTTCGGTCAGCTTGGGGAATTTCTTTATCTCGATGCGCCAGCCCTGGTCGTCGCTCAGATGCCAGTGGAAGCGGTTCATGTTGTGCAGTGCGATGAGGTCGACGTATTCCTTCACGAACTCTACCGGGAAGAAGTGACGGGCGCAGTCGAGCATCATGCCGCGGTAAGCGAAGCGTGGAGCGTCCGTGATAACTACTGCCGGCAGGTTCACTGCTGCGCTCTGGGCCAGTATGGGCAGCGATTTGCGGAGCGTCTGCACGCCGTAGAACACGCCTGCAGGTGTCTGTCCGGCCACGGTAACGCCCTTGGCATTAACGTTGATGGTGTACCCTTCGGGGTTCTTAACCTTCTTGTCGAGCGTCAGGAACACGTTGCCGCGGCCGGCCTTGGCATTGCCCGCGCGGGTTGATAGCTGCAACTTGCTCACTTCGGCCACGTACTGGGCCAGGAAGTTGGCATCGGCTGCCAGCGCTGCATCGCCGTAGACGATGGCTTTGCTGCCATCGAGAACGAAGGCGCCGCCCTTCTGCAGGCTGACGGTTTGCGGCAGAGGCACTACGTTGTAGTCGGCATCGGCAGCGTTGATGTGGAGTGTCGCCATGGCGATAAACAATAAAAGAAGTATTCGTTTCATAGGTTTATGGATTGATGTTAATAGATGTTCTTGTCTTCCAGATCCCATCCCATGATGGCGGACACCTGCGGAATGAGCGTCATGGCTATCTTCCGCTGCCCCTGATAGTTCGGATGCCAGTCTGCACCGTAGTCATGACCGCGCTTGATGATATCGGGCATGGGCTCTGCAAAGTGTATGTTCTTGTCTTGCATGGTGAGTCGGCGCAGCTCCTGGAGGGCTGTGAGCAGGTAAGGCTTGGCCGAGAAAGGCGTTATACAGAGCACCGGAACGTCGCCATAGTGGCTACGGACGAGGCTGATGAGCTTGAGGTAGTTGCCCGTATATTGCTCTACGGAGGGCGCGATGATGGTAGAAAAGTCGTTGGTGCCTAAGTTGATGAGCACCAGCGAGGGCTTGTAGGCCTTGAAGTCGTAAGGAATGGAGTCGTGCTCGTCAAGGAGCAAGGCCGAACGAACGAGCATATTCTTGGGCGATACCTGCGCTTTGTAGCCGTAGTTGCGCACAATACCCATGCCGCTGTGGGCAGTCAGGGCATAGTCTGCATTAAAGTAACGGGCTATGATGCAGCCATAAGCGCGGTTGCAGTTCTCTGTCCAGGGCTTGAAGCGTTCTTCGGCGCTCTTTGCCTCGGTGCCGTAGCCGCAGGTGTAGCTGTCGCCAAACACCTCGATGAAGCGTTCCCGCCTCGCCACCGGCTTCATGCTGCCGCCCCGGTTGAGGTAGAAGCCGTGGATGGTGGTAAAGCCGTACTCGCCCTCTGTGGCCTTCTGCAGGCGCAGGCGGTGCGTACCGCGGCTCAGTCCTTCGGCCAGCAGCACGCTGTGAGGCTGCTTGCCGTACACCTTTATTTTACGAACGAGCTTGTCGTCTATGAACACGTTGTGGTAACTTGTATCCGCTTCGCTGATGCAAACGGCAATGGCGCCGCCCGTGAAGTCGGTCTGCACGTACACTCCAGTCCAGTCGTAAGTCACCGATCCGTCAGCGTTGTGCAGCACGCGGCCCGTATAGGAGGCCCCGTCGCGCAGCAACCGGCCTTCGTCAATTTTGCCGGCAAACGTGCTCAGTGACAGCATCAGGACTGCCAAGAGAAAGGAATATCGTTTCATGTCATTTGATTTTAGCTGTGCAAAAATACGCTTTTTATTTCAATTTATCAAGATTTATGGGTACTTTTGCGTACATCTAACGCGTTTTTAAGCAATGAGAGAAATCCGCAAAGCTACCACGGCAGACTGCCGACTGATACACCACATGGCCTCGGAGGTGTTTCCCCGCACCTATGCCGGCATCATCTCGCCCGAACAGATAGCGTTCATGATGGACTGGATGTACTCCGTCAGCAGCCTCGAAAGCCAGATGGCGGAGCAGCACCACACCTATCTGATAGCCTCGGAGGATGGAAGAGAGACGGGCTACGTATCCGTCCAGCCCGTTGATGACGACGTCTGGGAGCTGCAGAAGATATATGTGCTGCCGTGGGCGCAGGGCTCCGGCACCGGCCGGTACCTCTTCGAGCAGGCCGTGAAGTATGTGAAAGAGTGCCATCCGGCCCCACTCAAGATGGAGCTGCACGTGAACCGGAACAATCCGGCCATAGGTTTCTACGAGCATCTGGGCATGCACAAGGACCGTGAAGGCGACTTCGACATCGGCCACGGCTTCTATATGAACGACTACATCATGGCGATGAACATATAAATAAGGTGTAACCCATGCCCTTACCCTTGCTCCTTACGCCCCTTAGAGGTAAGATTACAGCATTAAAACCAATATAAAATGAAACTTAACCAACTACTTGGCACGGCAGCGTTCGTGCTCTCCATGCTTACGGTACAGCCGCTATCGGCCCAACAGAAGCAGCCGGTTGACTACGTGAACCCCTACATCGGCAACATCAGTCACCTGCTGGTGCCCACGTTTGCTACCGTGCAGCTGCCCAACAGCATGCTGCGCGTGTATCCGGCACGGGCCGATTACACCACAGAACTTGTCAACGGGCTGCCCGTTATCGTAACTAATCACCGCGAGCGGTCGGCCTTCAGCATCACTCCCTATCAGGGGCAGCAGCTCCAACCGGTAGTTCCGATGAACTACGACCACGAGAAAATCACCCCCTACGGCTTCGATATAGAGCTCAACGACAACCAGCTGGCCGCCCACTATGCCCTCTCCCACCAGAGTGCCATGTACACCCTCGACTTCCGGCAGGGCCAACCCGTGTACGTGCTCATCAACTCGCAGAAGGGCGCCATTGCCATCAGCGGCAACAGCGTGAGCGGATATCAGGAGGTGTACGGCAACACGCGCGTCTATCTTTATGCCGAAACGGAGCAGCAACCCGTTGAGAGCGGCATCCTGAAGGATGGCCACATGAGCGCCGACAAGCAGGCCCGGGGCGACAACTCCTGCGCCGTGCTGCGCTTTGCCGACGGCACCGGGCACGTTAACCTGCGCTACGGCGTCTCTTTCATCAGCGAGGAGCAGGCCCGCAAGAACCTCTACCGCGAGCAGCAAGGCTACAACCTGCAGAAGCTCCTGGCCGATGGAAGGGCCGAATGGAACACAACCCTCTCGGCCATTGACGTGGAGGGAGGCAGCGACAACCAGCGAACAGTGCTCTACACCTCGTACTACCGCACCTTTGAGCGCCCCATCTGCATGAGCGAGGACGGCCGTTACTGGAGCGCGTACGACGGAAAGGTGCACGCCGACGGTGGCCGCCCGTTCTATACCGACGACTGGATTTGGGACACGTACCGTGCCGCCCACCCCCTGCGCGCACTCATTCAGCCGCGCAAGGAGGAAGACATCATCGAGTCGTACCTGCTTATGGCCGAGCAGATGGGAACCGGATGGCTGCCCACTTTTCCCGAGGTGAGCGGCGACTCGCGCCGAATGAACTCCAACCACGGCGTGGCCATGATAGCCGATGCACTCTACAAGGGGCTCAAGGTTGACGCCAAGCGGGGCTTCGAGTACAGCCGCAAGGCCCTCGAGGAGAAGACTCTGGCGCCCTGGAGCGGCAAACCTGCCGGCTGGATAGACAGCTTCTACAAGCAGCACGGCTACATTCCGGCACTGCGGGAGGGCGAGGCAGAGACCGACCCCAACGTGAGCAGCTTCGAGAAAAGGCAGCCCGTGGCCGTTACCCTCGGCACGAGCTACGACGAGTGGGCACTCTCCCGCATTGCTGCCTTCATGGGTAAAAAGAAGGAGGCGGCCCGCTACGCCGCCCTGGGTTACAACTACCGCAACCTCTTCAACCCGCAGACGGCGTTCTTCCACCCCAAGGACAGCGAGGGCCGGTTCCTCGAACCGTTCGACTACCGCTTCTCGGGAGGCGTCGGAGTGCGTGACACCTACGACGAAAACAACGGCTGGACCTACCGCTGGGACGTACAACACAACGTGGCCGACCTCATCAGCTTGATGGGCGGACGCGAGCAGTTCGTCCGCAACCTGAACCAGACGTTTGCCGAACCCATGGGCCGCGGCAAGCGCGAATTCTACACCCAGCTGCCCGACCAGACCGGTAACATAGGCCAGTTTACCATGGCCAACGAGCCTTCTCTGCACATACCTTATTTATATAACTACGCAGGACAGCCATGGATGACGCAGAAACGCGTGCGCCAAGTGCTCAAGACGTGGTTCCGAAACGACGTGATGGGCATACCGGGCGATGAGGACGGCGGCGGCCTCACTGCCTTTGCAGTCTTCTCCTCCATCGGTTTCTACCCCGTAACGCCCGGCTTTCCGGCCTACAACATCGGCAGTCCGCTCTTCAGCCGCATCAAGGTGCGCCTGGGCAACGGCAGGATTCTGGAGATTGTTGCTAACGGAAACTCGGACGAGAACAAGTATATACAGAGCGCGACCCTGAACGGCAAGCCCTGGAACAAGCCCTGGTTCAGCCACGACGACATCAAGGACGGCGCCACGCTGGTGCTGCAGATGGGCCGCCATCCTAACAAGGAGTGGGGTGCCGACGCCCAGGCAGCGCCGCCCAGCGCGGGCGTAAAGTAGCTGCGCAGGCTGCTGCGGGAGTGCCGGCAGGGGCTGTTTCAACCCCCCGGTGGCACTCCCAGTGGCACCGCAGCTGCCCGGCCGGCCCGAAACCATACGCTATCACCTTATTTATATAGCCCCTTATGACCAAGCAATCCATTCTCCGAAAATCGAAGATTGCCGTAGTGGCACTCGTCATCTTCCACTTGCTGATGTTTGCCTGCATCTGGTTCTTCGCTTCAAAGTAACCTTCCCTTTCTTCGAGGGCACAGCAGGAGCACCCCCGCAGTCTACGTAACAGCCCATAGGTTCGCAGTTGTCGTTGCGGTACAGCTGCCAGGCATACCGCGCAAAGAACGGACATTGGAAGATGCCCTTGCGTTGGCGTGCCTTCTCGGCATAGGCTCTGGGGTTGCGCGGAACGGCCAGTCCGAAGACTGCACAGCCCCTCCTTACCAGCGTGGCGAAGCTGAGCGGCGACCCCATAGGGTCTCTCAGGCTGCCGTGTACAAAGGCCACGTGGGCCATTTCAATCAGGTCGAGCTTGGTGCCGCGCCAGTGCAGCCCCTCGCCCGGCGAGTGGCTGATAATGCGGCCATAGTCGGCAGCCATCTTCTTCATCACTTCTTTCTTGCGTTCAGGTTGTTTGTTCAGGTCGTCGTAGAATGTAAACTCTTCTTCCATTTTGTTCTTTTTATTAATAAGGTTATCGGTTTGCCGGCACCGTGCGTTTGCAGCAAGCGGCGCGGCGCCGGCGTGTTATCATGAAAACAGTCTGCTCATATCCGGCTGTCATCGGTTGCAAAGATACACGCCAGCCTGGCACAAAAAGTTCCATTTACGTTTTTAACAGTTAAAAGATATAGCTCCTGCGGGGCAGGATGAGGCCAGGGCCAGCGTAACTGCGTAATTCCTCTGCTGCTACTGCTTTGTTGCTGGCCTGCTGCTTGTTTTTAAAGACAGAGTAACAGAGTATTTTTTTGCTGCTTGTTGCTTGCTGCGGGGTGGCTGCTGCGGGTTACAGACAAAGTAACAGAGTAATTTTTTTGCTGCTTTTAGACCCAAGAAGAGGGATGAGAGATGGACAATTACCTGTCAACATCCACAAGACAAGCCTGTATCCTCCCCTTAGAAAGGGGAGGTTAGGAGGGGATGATACCCGCAGCAAGAAACGGTTATCCTGCTGATACGCCATAGTTAATTTGCCATTATATCATCCCCTCCTCCGCCTCCCCTTTCTAAGGGGAGGATACCAGTTAGCCTTTCTGCCAACTGTTGCTTGTTTGTTCCTGTTTATATAAAGACATACGACAGCGAAAAAATTACTTTGTTACTCTGTCTTTAATAATCAGCAGCTCTGTTTTTTTTATCTCCTCACAGCACAGCAAAATACAGCCACGCGGCACGGAGATGCCTTTCAAGATCCTTGAAGGGCATCTTCAAGAGGCTAAAAGGTATCGTTCAAGGGCCTTGAAAGCCACCTTTTGCTTCGTTGTTTGTAACTATCTGAATTCCAACAGTTTGCTATTAAGGACCGCAAACGCCAGCAGCTGCGGGTATCATCCCCTCCTAACCTCCCCTTTCCAAGGGGAGGATACCCTGGCGCCTGTACGCATACGCCAGCTAACTCCTTATATATTAATAGTTAAAAAGCAAACTGGTATCCTCCCCTTAGAAAGGGGAGGCGGAGGAGGGGATGATGTGATGGCAAGCTGTTGTCAATCTTCCGGCAGGCTGTTGGTAATCTTTTGGTGTAATCATCCCCTCCTATCCTCCCCTTTCTAAGGGGAGGATACAGATTTGACTTGCTGCTGTTGTATTCTTGCTTGTTATTACTGATAAGCAGAAATGCAGCCTGCGGTTCCTCTCCTTGTAAAGGAGAGGATGGGAGGGGATGAGGTTTGCGGAGAAGAAAGGAGAAGGGAGCTGGGGAGAAAAGAACCTCTACAAAGAAAAAAACGAGGGAATAAAGGAAATGAAAAGGTACAGGCAGACAGGGAAAGAACAAAAAACAAGCGAAGCGGAAGCAAGCGAAAGAAAGCAGGAAGAGCAGAAGTACCCCCCTCCCCCTCGGGGAGGGGAAGGGGGAGAGGTCTTAAATAATCTTCCTGAACAGCTCCTCGAACCGCCCGAAGCTGTCCTCCTGCAGCGGCGCCTCGGCATCCTTTATCCAGTAAAGTGGCGTGTCGTGGTACATGGAAGCTACGAGCGAGAAGGTGCTCGGGGCACCTATTAGGTAGTTGCAGTGGGAGAGCAGACAGAGATCCTGCCCCGGGTTGCCGTCGGGAAAGACAACGTTGCCCTGGCCGAAGGCCGCAAGGAACTTGCCGCAATCGAGCTTCGGGTCGTTGCCGCAGATGTAGATGCGCACGCGGCTCGCGGGGTGCAGGGCCACGAACTGGCTGATGACGGCGATGTACTGCTCATCGGTAAAGAGGTAGCGGCCGCCCTGCCAGGTGGCATAGTCGCCCCGGCGGATGTGCACACCGAGCCTGATGCAGTCCTCGGAGCCCTGCAGCCGGCGCGCCGTGGCAGCCTCTATGTCGGCGTGGAAGGCGAAGAGTGCGATGATATCGGCCTTGTACTTCAGGAAGAGGTCGTAGAAGCGGGCGTACCATCCCTGAGCCATCACGTTGCGGTGGGCCATGAGCTGCTGCTCCAGCGCTGCCGTGTCGGCCTCCCGGGAGTCAAAGCTCACGGTGGCAATGAGGCCCGCCTTGGCGGCATACTTGCCCAGGCAGTAGCAGAAGAAGTTGTGGTGCGGGGTGTTGCAGATGTGGAAGTAGGGGTACTTATAGGCAAAGCGCATGGACATGGTGGTGCGTCCGTGCTCGCGCCCCCAGGCATACAGATGGCCGTACTGCAGGATGTTGTTGCACATGCGGCCCTTGTCTCTGACGAATATCATGGCTTACGGTTTGATGCCTTTGCGGCGTTTGATTTCTTCCAGCGGGCCCAGGTCAACCCTGCCGGTTTCTTTATCGAGCCTGATGTTGAACTCCTGGCGCGTGCGTTTCCACCTGTTGTGGCTCCACAGGTAGATGGTGGGGTCGCGGCGGATGCTCTCCTCCAGCTTGCGGTAGTAGATGTCGGTAATGCCGAAGGGCTCAATATCGGCCGGATGGCGCGTGATGAGCTGCATGTGGCAGGTGTAGTAGCCCCGGCGCACGCGGCGTACGGAGCCGTAGAACACGGCCTGGTTCATCTTGCGCTGTATCTGTTCGCCGCCCGTGAGCACGGGAGTATCGTGGTTGAGGAAGTTGACCCAGTGGTGAATGTTGTTCCAGAAGGGTGCCTGGTCGGAGATATAGCCCAGGATGATGGGCTGCCCCTGGCGGCGGTATTCAACCACCCGGCGCAGCACTTCGGCCATGGGAATGCAGAGCGAGTTGCGCTTCTGGCGCACGTTACGGAACAAGCGGTCGAAGTAAGGGTTCTCCAGCGGGTGGTAAATCTCGGTGCATTGCAGCCTGTCAGTTACCCAGTAGGGCAGCGAGGTTATCCATTCCCACTGGCCGTAGTGGCCCAGGTAAACGGCTATGGACTGTCCCTGGGCGGCTATCTCGTTGATGGTCTCCATGCCGGTAAACTGCATGCGGCGCATCATCTGGCTGCGGCTCATGGTCATGAGCTTAACGGTTTCGACCAGATAGTCGCAGAACCAGCGGTAGAACCGGTGCTCTATGGCGCGCAGCTCGTCGTGGGTCTTCTCGGGGAAGCTCGTGGTCAGGTTCTTCCGGATAATGTTGTGGCGGTACTTAACCAGCCTGCCCAGGACGAGGTAAATAAGGTCGGAGAACACGTAGAGCACACGCAGCGGCAGCAGCGACGCCACGTACCAGAGCCCGTAGACAGCTCCGTAAGCCAAATAACTGATAGCTTTGCCCATCGTCTTCATCCCTTTATCTCATTATCCCTTATCTGTTATCTCTTATCTCTTATCTTTTATCTGTTATCTTGCCCTCCGGCATGAGCCTGTCATTTACCATCCGGTACATATACTGGTAAATGATGGCCTTGAGTTCGCGCTCCATCTGTCGCTGAAGAGGTACCTTGTCAACGAGGTTGTGCTGCATGAGGAGGTCGGTGAGTTTGTACATCCCGACCACTTTCCGGCCGTTGAACTGCATGGTGTAGCCATGTTTTACGTACTGGTAGACGCCGTTCAGGTAGTTTACGGCGTAGGTGTCAAGCATCGGAGTGGTCATGAGGTCGCAGCCGAAGGAGAGGTAGGGCTTGCCGTAACCCAGTATGCTGAGCACCGTGGGCATGATGTCAATCTGCTGGGCGATGCCGTTGCGCATGCCCGGTTGCACCTCGCCGCTGGGGTCGAAGATGATGATGGGCGAGCTGAAGCCGCCGATGTCGGTCTGATATTGCTTGTGATCGCTCAGGTTGGTGTGGTCGCTCGTCATGACGAAGATGGTGTTCTTGAACCACGGCTGCCTGCTGGCGGCCTCGAAGAACTTGCCGATGGCCATGTCGGTGTAGCGGATGCACTTGTGTATAGCTATTCCCTCTTCGGGGAATACATCTTTATATTTATCGGGAACAACGTAGGGCGTGTGCGACGAAACGGTGAAGCAGGCCGTCATGAAGGGCTGTTTCATCTCGTTGAGCTTGGCACACCAGTACTGCAGGAAGGGCTCGTCCCAGATGCCCCAGTGCGTGTCAAAGTCGGCATCGCCGCCAAAGCGCGGGTCGGCAGCATAGTCCTGCCTGCCGTAGTACTGCTGGAAGCCGGTCTTGTTGGCAAAGGCCATGAAGCCCATGGAGCCGCGGTTGGCACCGTGGAAGAAAGAAGTCTGGTAGCCCTCCTTGGCCAGCAGGCCTGCCAGTCCGGTGTAGGTGTTCATGGAAGCGGGCGTAAGTACGAACGGTTCCTTGAACATCGGGATGCTGCTCAGTATAGACGGCATGCCGTCTATGCTCTTGCGGCCGTTGCAGAAGGAGTAGTAATACACGGCACTCTTGGCGATGAGCTTGTCTACCTGTGGCGTGTAGCCCCGGTACTTGCCGCCGAAGTACATCTTGTTGAGTGCTCCGATGTACTCTCGGCCAAAGCTCTCGACTATCAGCACCACCACGTTCTTCTTGCGGAAGGCGTGTGCAGGCTTCGGTCTGTGTATGGGGTCGAAGACTGCCTGTGCCTCCTCCGGGCTCCGGAAGTAGTCGGGAACCTCGAAGATGTCCTTTCCGATGGTGCGCATCAGCGAGAAGGGCGTGTTCAGAACGAGCGCGCACTCCGTGGGACGGTGCACGTACTGGTTGGCATTGTTGATGGTTATGGGGCGTATTCCCGTGCCCAGGCCGCCCCGACAGGCCCCTACGGCCAGCGGGGTGATGGCTGCCAGGAGCAGTAACTGCACGAGACCGAACTTCAAACGCTGGCCTGTGGTGGCGAACTGGCTGCGGTGCGTCTTCGGCATGAGGTAGAGTTTCCACATGCCCCAGATAACAACGGCGGCCAGCAACACGAGGTACCAGTGCACAAGAAGCTCGCCCCAGAACACGTCGGCGAGGTTGTTCTCGTTGCTGAACTCGCGGAACACGCTCGTTGTTGTGCGCCGGAGGGTGTAGGGGAAGTAGACGGAATCGCAGAGATTGATGATGAACGTGAGTGCGTTTACAGCCACGAAAACCCACTTGCACGCCAGGTGGTAGAGGCGGTTCTCCTTCATCCAGAGCGGAAAGAGCATAAGGACGATGTAGAGAATGTTGCTGTACGTGATGGCCGAACGGTCGAAGATGTAACCGCCCCAGAACATGGTAGCGAGGTGGGAGAGGGAAAGGTCGGAGGAAAAATAGCTGTAGTTTTCGAGCAGAAACTCCACGCGGGCAACGAAATAGACGGCAAATGCCATCAGCAGGTTTACCAACATGGCGGCAAAGGGGCCGGCCATCGTGTCGAGTATGCTTATCTTCTTCTTTTTCATATCGTGTGTTTAGACTTCCTGCATGTCGTGCAGCTTCCGGTAATAGCCGCCTGCGGCGAGCAGCGACTCGTGGCTGCCGCGCTCTACGATGCGGCCTTCGTGGAGCACGCAGATTTCGTCGGCGTTCCTGATGGTGCTCAACCGGTGGGCAATGGCTATGGTGGTGCGTGTCTTCATGAGCCGTTCAAGGGCGTCCTGAACCAGCCGCTCGCTCTCTGTATCAAGTGCCGAGGTGGCTTCGTCGAGTATCAGAATGGGCGGGTTCTTCAGTATCGCCCGGGCAATACTTACACGTTGGCGCTGTCCGCCGCTCAGTCTGCCGCCGCGATCGCCTATGTTCGTGTCGAACCCTTTTTCCGAGTTAGTGATGAAGTCGTAGGCATTGGCAATCCTGGCAGCCTGCTCCACCTGCTCGTCGGTTGCGTTCTCTACGCCGAAGGTGATGTTGTTGCGGAAGGTATCGTTAAAGAGAATGGCCTCCTGATTTACGTTGCCGATGAGCTGACGCAGGTCATGCACGCCCAGGTCCTTTACGTTGATGCCGTCGATGAGCACCTCGCCCTCCTGTACATCATAGTAGCGCGGTATCAGGTCTACAAGGGTAGACTTGCCGCTGCCGCTCTGTCCCACCAGTGCTACGGTCTTTCCTTTGGGAATAATGAGGTTGATGTCGCGCAGCACCCATTGCTGGTCGTACCTGAAAGATACGTGGCGGAACTCTATCTGGTGCCTGAAGCTGCTGATGCGGACAGGCTCCGGGGCTTCTTTAATCTCCACTTCGGCCTTCAGTATCTTGTCTACGCGCTCCATGGAAGCCAGTCCCTTGGGGATGTTGTAGCCCGCTTTGGAGAACTCCTTGAGCGGATTGATGATGCTGTAGAGCATGACGAGGTAGTAAATAAACGTGGGACCGCCCAGCGAGTGGTAGTTCAGAACCAGTATGCCGCCCACCCACAGCACGATGACTATCATCACCGTGCCCAGAAACTCGCTCATGGGATGGGCCAGCTGCTGGCGTATGTTCACCCGCATGATGTCGTTGCGGTAGGCTGTGTTTACCTTGTCGAACCGCTCGTTCATCTTTTCCTCGGCGCCGAAAGCCTTGATGATGCGCAGTCCACCAAGCGTTTCCTCCACCTGACTCATCGTATCGCTCCACAGTCCCTGTGCTTTGATGGACTTCTGTTTCAGCTTGCGGCCCACGAAACCCATGAACCAGCCGAACAGAGGCACAAAGATAATGGTGAAGAGTGTGAGCTGCCAGCTGATGACTATCAGCGTTCCGAAGTAGAAAAGGATGAGGATGGGGTTCTTGAAGAGCATGTCGAGGCTCGACATAATGCTGTTCTCAATCTCCTGAACGTCGCCGCTCATGCGGGCGATGATGTCTCCCTTGCGCTCTTCACTGAAGAATCCGAGCGACAGTTCATTGATTTTGCGGTACAGTTGGTTACGAATATCGCGCACGACACCCGTCCGTATGGGTATGATAGAGGCCGAGGAGAGGAAGTAGGCGCCCGTTTTGAGGAACGTCATGAAAGCCAGGAACAGCCCGATGACGAGCAGCGTGGTGGTTGCTCCCATGGTATTGATGAACTGCTGCACGTAGTAATCGGCATTGTTCGACACCACTTCTTTCAGGTTCGACCAGTTCCAGGCCATCAGCTCCGTAGCCTTGCCGGCCCCTTCGGTCTTGAACAGTATCTGCAGAATGGGTATCAAGGCGGCAAAAGAGAAGATGTTCAGCACCGCGGAGAGGATGTTGAACAGTACCGATAGCACGAGATACTTCTTGTAAGGCGGTACAAACCGCCGGAGAACGAGTAGGAATTCCTTCATGACACTGCAAATATAGTGCAATAAATCCGATAAACCAAAAAAACGGCAGGCCTCTTGTTATTCGGCCCGGGCAATCTCCTCGCCCAGCAGGGTGGCGCTGGTGGAGCCGGTGATGCGTACCCGCACGGTCTCGCCTATGTGGTGATTGCCCTTCGGGATGACAACGGCCTTGTTCTGCTCCGTGCGCCCCATGAGCTGCTCCCGGCTGCGTTTGCTGAAGCTCTCGATAAGGATATCGAACTCCTTGCCTTCGTCTTCGCGGTTTCGTTGGGCGCTGATGTCGGTCTGCAGGGCAATGAGTTCGTTCAAGCGGCGCAGCTTCACCTCCTCCGGTACGTTGTCCGGCAGGTGCTGGGCGGCGTAGGTGCCCGGCCGCTCGGAGTATTTGAACATGAAAGCACTGTCGAATCCCACCTCCCGAACCAGCGAGAGCGTCTCCTGATAGTCCTCATCGGTCTCGTCGTGATAGCCCACGAAGATATCCGTCGTGATGCCGCAACCGGGTATGATGCGGCGTATGGCGTCCACCTTGGCCAGATATTCCTCCCGTGTATATTTGCGGTTCATGAGCTTGAGTATCTTGTTGCTGCCGCTCTGTGCGGGGAAATGGATGTGGTTACATAAGTTGGGCTCGGCTGCAATGGCGTGGAGGATGTCCTCGCTCATGTCCTCCGGGTTGGATGTCGTGAAGCGGACGCGCATCCGGGGCACAGCTTCGGCAACGCGCCTGAGCAGGTTTGCGAACGAGAGCGAGCCCTCCTCGCGCTTGCCGGAGGGTGAGAGACCGTAGCTGTTCACGTTCTGTCCCAGCAGCGTAACTTCCCTGAAGCCCTTATGGTGCAGGTCCATCACCTCGCGGATGATGCTCTCCGGGTCGCGGCTGCGCTCCCTTCCGCGGGTGTAGGGCACGATACAATAGTGGCAGAAGTTATTGCATCCGCGCATAATACTCACGAATCCGCTCACGTGGTTGCCGCCTATCCGCTGCGGTATAACGTCGCGGTAGGTCTCCGTCTTCGACAGTTCGATGTCTATGGCCGGCTGGCCAAGCTCCACGGAAGCTATCATCTCCGGCAGGTTGAGATAGGCATCGGGCCCGCACACCAGGTTGGCATGGTGGTTGCTGATGAGGTCTTCCTTCACCCGTTCGGCCATGCAACCCAGTACGCCGAGTATGAGTTGGCGGCCTTTCTTTTGCTCGGCGTGCAGCGTGTCGAGGCGGTTATAGATTTTGTTCTCGGCATTCTCCCGCACCGAACACGTGTTCAGGAATACGGCGTCGGCCTCTTCTTCACGCTCGCAGACCTCGTAACCGGCCATTTTCATTATCGAGGCAACCACCTCGGAGTCAGCTACATTCATCTGGCAGCCGTAAGTTTCGATGTATAGTTTCTTCATTTTCTTGTTCAATAATGGAGGTGCAAAGGTACGAAAAATATTCCGTACGGCCTTGCATCCCGACGTGAAAGCCCGGCAGATAGTGCCGTCAGGACCGCATCTTGCGCGAAACAGCCATCAGGCTGCCGTAGAGCAGCGCCCCCGTAACGAGCCCCGCGAGGGCATCGATGGCGTAGTGAGCCTGGATGTAGACCGTAGAAAGGCACAGCAACACGTAGAACGGCAGCAGCAAGTAGAACAACCTGCGGTTGCCCGAGTGCCATGCAAGCAGCATGCACACTGTGGAGATGCCCACGTGAGAGCTGGGGAAAGCAGCCGTGGGGCGCTCGCCGGCAGCGTGAACATCGGCCACCATCTGGTAAAAGAACCCGTCCTTCCACCCCGGAGAGGGCAGCATGTCGCGGTGGGAGTTGAAGTAATAGCCCACGTCGGGAAAGATGCCGCGCGCTATCTCGCCCGTTCCCACGGCCTTGTAGTAGAACATCGGCCCCGCAACGGGCAGCAGGATGAACACCACGTAGTACACGAAGAACGAGGCCATGATGACGAACGCGCACCGCTGGAACTCTTTGTAGCGGCGGAAGAAGTAGAAGAAAGCCACCGTGGCTATGAGCGGGAAGTAGGCCGAGTAGGCCATGTCCATCAGCTCGCTCACCCATCTCTGCGGGTAGTTGGCGGCAAACACCAGCGCGGGCTGGAACCCGAAGAGGCCCTGCTCCCACGTGGCAAAGACGTGGTCGAGGTTGGGCAGCAAGCGGTTAATCTCGTATGTATCGGGATACCACCACCCCAGGAGCAGCATCTGTGCCAGCACCCGCAGCATGACCGTAAAGCGGCAAGGCACCAGGCGGTACACTATCCACAGCGCCACCGTAATGGCCACGATGCGCATACGCCCCGTTATCATCGATTCGGGGTTAGCAATCTTGGTGTAGGCAAAGAGCACGATGAGGAGCGTAAGCAGCAAGTAGCCGCCCATTACCCACTCCACGGGCAGCAGACCTTTGCGCGGCTGCCGGTCTATCTTGAATAGATTGATGAGGAAATGCTTCATTTCTTGAGTTCTGTTTGCATCGGGTGGCTACAGCCAGCCGTTGTTCCTGTACCACTGAACGGCCTCCTTTACGCCCTCGCGGAGCGTGTAGTGGGGGTGATAGCCCAGCTCGTCCATGGCCGGTTCTATGTCGCAGCGCCAGTTGCGCTGCTTCAGGATGTTGTACTTGTCGTCGTTCAGTGCCGTCATCCGGCCCGTTGCCCGGCCTATGCGCTCACCTGCAAAGGTCACGATGCGCAGCAGCCACAGCGGCGCCTTGATGCGTATCCACCACGGCCGGCCAAGTTCTTCGTGCACGTAGTTGCTGAACGTGGCCGACCGGTACACCTGTCCGTCGCTCAGGAAGTATTTGCGGCCGCTCATGCCGTGGTCGAGCGAGAGGAAGACGGCCTGCACCACGTCCTTCACATACACGAAGGTGATGTCCTGGCGGCGGAAACCTACCGAGAAGTCGGTGTGCTCCTTGATGCTTTTTACCATCAGAAAGTAGTCGCGCTCGCGCGGACCGTACACGCCGGTGGGCCGCAGCACGATGTACGGAAAGTTGTTCCCGATGGAGTCCAGATAGCGTTCGGCCTCCAGCTTGCTCTGCCCATAGGCCGTGTTGGGCTTGGGCACGTCGTGCTCCGTTATCTCGCGGTAGGGCTGCTGCTCCCTGATGGCACCGAAGATGCTGAGCGAACTCAGGTACACGAACCGCCGGATGGGCATCTGCAGGGCAATAATGGCGTTCACAAGGTTCTTGGTTCCCTCGGTGTTCACATGGAAGAAGTCGCTCTTGTGCAGGCACTTCGTTACGCCGGCCGCGTGCACCACGTAGTCGAACTCGTGCCCCCGCAGCTGCTCCTGCAGCTTTTCGGCCGACGAGAAGTCCAGCTCGATGAAGTTTATCCGCGCGTCGGAGAGATACCGACGCGAGCTGCTTGGCCTCACGGCCGCCCAAGTTTCCATCCCTCTCTCAAGGGCTTCTTCAACGATAAAGCTGCCGATGAAACCGCTGGCACCGGTAATAAGTATTTTCATTCGGAAATTTCAATTTGGTTACAAAATTACATGAAAACCAGCGTATTACAAAATAAAGAGCCTTATTTTAGTGTTTTTTCAGCTTCTCAGGCCGTTCGCAGCCCCGTCCGTGAGGCACTGCGGGGTGCGCGGAGGCGCCGCTCCGGCTGCTTGGAGGTGCCTTTCGGGAACTTTCGACACTTGTCGCACAATCGTTCCACAGGTGTCGCACAATCGTGCGACAAGTGTCGAAAGTTTCTGGGTGATGGGTGGCGGGGTGTTGGGTGATGGATGTGGGGTGGCGGGTGATGGGCGGCGGTACCCGCGCTGCGGGTGTTTGCAATCAAAAAGAATGTAAAATAATGGGGCCGAAAGCGGCGAGTATGGATTTTATTTTGTTAATTTGTGGTCTGTAATTCAAACATACATATTATGGGAAAGACAAATAAAGGTGGAAAACGCATGTCGAAGAAGCAGCTGGCCGAGAAGCTCGAAGGACTGTTCTCCTCGCAACCCGACAAGACACTGGCATTCAAGGACATCTTCCGCACACTGCATCTGGACACTCATCCGCTCAAGATGCTCGCCATAGAAATCATGGAAGAGATGGCGTGGGACGACTTCCTGGCCAAAGCCTCCGATACAAGCTACCGCCTGAACCAGAAAGGACAGGTGCAGGAAGGTACCTTCGTGCGCAAGCCGAACGGCAAGAACTCCTTCATACCCGACGGTGGCGCCAACCCCATCTTCGTGAGTGAGCGCAACTCGTTGTGGGCTCTGAACGGCGACAGGGTGAGGGTTCAGTTCATGGCCCGGCGCTCGCGCCACATGAAAGAGGCACAGGTCATCGAGATACTGCAGCGCAAGAAGGACGAGTTCGTGGGCCGATTGCGCGTTGACAAGAACATGGCGTACCTCGTGACACCCGAGACCACCTTCGTTCACGATATCATCATACCGCGCCGAAAGCTCAAAGGCGGCAAGACGGACGACAAGGCTGTGGTGCGCATCATACAGTGGCCGGACGCCGAACACAAGAGTCTGGTAGGCGAAGTGGTGGATGTGCTGGGCCAGAAGGGCGACAACGACGTGGAGATGAACACCATCCTGGCACAGTACGGGCTGCCTTACAAGTACCCGAAGGCCGTGGAACAGGCCGCCGACAAGATTACCGGAGAGATTACCGAGCAGGATGTAAGGGAGCGGGAGGACTTCCGCGACACCTGGACATGCACCATCGACCCGCGCGATGCCAAGGACTTTGACGACGCGCTCAGCATCAAGCAGCTGGACAAGGGCCTCTGGCAGGTGGGCGTACACATAGCCGACGTGTCGCACTACGTCAAGGAGGGCGACATCATAGACCGCGAGGCAGAGCGCCGGGCCACGTCAGTTTACCTCGTGGACCGCACCATTCCCATGCTTCCGGAGCGCCTCTGCAACTTCGTTTGTTCCCTCCGGCCCGATGAAGACAAGCTGGCATACAGCGTGATCTTCAACCTCGACGACGATGCCAACGTCAAGGCGTACCGCATCGTGCACACCATTATCCGCTCCAACCGCCGCTATGCCTACGAAGAAGCACAGCAGCTGCTCGAAGACAACGGCGTAGTTGACGGCACGGGGCAGCCTGCTCCGCCCGCTCCCAAGGGCGGTTACCGGGGCCAGTACGCAACAGAAATCATCACGCTCGACCGCCTCGCCAAGCTCCTCCGGGCCAAACGGTTCGCCAACGGAGCCGTGAAATTCGACTCGGAGGAACTGCATTTCGACGTCGATGAGCACGGCAAGCCCACGCGCTGCTACTTCAAGCGCTCCAAGGATGCCAACAAACTCATCGAAGAATTCATGCTTCTGGCCAACCGCACAGTAGCCGAGAGCGTGGGAAAGGTGGGCCGCGGCCGCCATGCCAAGACGCTGCCGTACCGCGTACACGACAATCCGGACCCGCAGAAGATGGAGACCTTGCGCGAATACATCGTCAAGTTCGGCTACAAAGTGAAGACCGACGGCACCAAGAGCGCCATGGCCAAGAGCATCAACAAGCTGATGGACGCCTGCGAGGGCAGGCCCGAAGAGAAGATAATCCAGCGTGTCGCCCTGCGTGCCATGATGAAGGCAAAGTACAGTGTGCATAACATCGGCCACTTCGGTCTGGCCTTCGACTACTATACTCATTTCACCTCGCCCATCCGCCGCTATCCCGACACGATGGTGCACCGCCTGCTCACGCGCTATCAGGCTGGCGGCCGGTCGGCCAACGAGAAGCATTACGAGGAGCTGTGTGAGCACTGCTCGGACATGGAACTGGTGGCTCAGAACGCCGAACGCGACTCTATCAAGTACAAGATGGTGGAGTTCATGGGCGACAAGATAGGCGAGGAGTACGATGCCCACATCAGTGGAATAACCTCCTACGGCATCTACGCCGAGATTGATGAGAACCACTGCGAGGGCATGGTGCCCATAAGAGACCTGGACGACGACTACTACGAGTTCGACGAACGCAACTTCTGTCTGCGCGGCAGGCGCCGTCACCACAAGTACCAGTTAGGCGATGCCATCCGCATCAAGGTGGCTCAGGCCAACTTGGAGAAGCGTCAGCTCGACTTTACGCTGGCCGGTTAGCGTGCCGCTCCTTTGCTGCCGGCCTGCTGCTTGGGTTTAAAGACAGAGTAACAGAGTATTTTTTTCGTTGCTTGTTACTTGCAGTGCGCTGACTGTTGTGGGTTACAGACAGAGTAACAGAGTAATTTTTTTGTTGCTTGTTACTTGCAGTGCGCTGACTGTTGTGGGTTACAGACAGCGTAACAGAGTAATTTTTTCGCTGTCGTATATCCTTCTATAAATAGGAACAAACAAGCAACAGTTGGCAGAAAAGGTAACTGGTATCCTCCCCTTGGAAAGGGGAGGCGGAGGAGGGGATGATGTGATGGCAAGCAGTTGGCAATCTTCAGGCAGGCAGTTGGCAATCTTTGCGTGCCATCATCCCCTCCTAACCTCCCCTTTCTAAGGAGAGGATACTCTGGCGCCTATACGCATACGCCAACTAACTCCGTACATAATAATAGCCAAAAGGGTAACTGGTATCCTCCCCTTGGAAAGGGGAGGCGGAGGAGGGGATGATATGATGACAAGCTGTCGGCAATCATCAGGCAGCCTGTTGGTAATATTGGGTGTTGTCATCCCCTCCTAACCTCCCCTTTCTAAGGGGAGGATACCCTGGCGCCTGTACGCATCCGCCAGCTAACTCCTTATATGTTAATAATCAAAAGACAAACTGGTATCCTCCCCTTAGAAAGGGGAGGCGGAGGAGGGGATGACCAATTAGCAAGTTATTGCTAAAAAGCTGCGGTTATCATCCCCTCCTAACCTCCCCTTTCTAAGGGGAGGAACTGCTGCTGCAGGTTTGCAGCAGGCTTGGTGCTTGTTGTTACAGACAGCGTAACAGCGTAACTCTTCGGCTGCGGGGGGCATGGAGGCAGCTTTTTATCCTGTGCGGGCAGGGCGGTCAGCGCACGTTGTCGTGCTGTGCGGATTGCTGCTCGTGCGGCGCAAAACATATCCAGAGCAGGCGCTGCACAACCTCTACAATCAGGTACAGGCACAGCAGCAGCTGGGCCGGATGGGGCTGGTCTATTACCAACTGCTCGCTGTCGCCATAGGTAAGCCAGCCCACTATCAGCAGCGCAAGGGCAAAGCCGGGGTCTAAGTGCATCTGCCATGCGGGCAGCCAGTCGCTGTCCGTAAACATGTGGCGGTAGCTCCAGTAGGCTACGATGCCGAAGATGGCGGCAAAGCATGCCAGCTGCACCGCCAGGAAGAGCCAACTTTCCCTATCTCTCCAGCACTGGTAGGCGGCGGCAACAGGCAGAGCCAGCAGCAGCAACAGGCGCAGGCTCTCCACCAGGCGGTTATACTCGCGGTTGCGTTTGGGCTTGGCCTGGCGCGCCGTAAGCCAGCCCGTAACGCAGAACCCCGCCACAACGACGAGCCCGGCGAGGGCATAGTACGAGTTGAGAGCCATGCAGCCAACGCCGAGTAGGTCGAGATTAAGGAGGAAGGTGTCGCCATCATGCTTCTTCAGTTGCTCCTTCTCAGTCCATATAATATAAATGTAGACGGCGATAACGATGCCGAACAGCAGGCTGTACGGCCAGCTGGCAAAGGCTATCATCAATGCTTCGAACAGCAAGGCGAACGCTGTTGCGGCAACAGCATGTAAGCGAAAAAGTGTTTTTTGTTTCATGTCAAACTTGTTTTCAGGTACTTCCGGCGGCGCGGTTACAGCCACCCGTCAATTGCAAAAGTAACACTTTTCTCGGCATCTCGATGCCTTTTTCGTTATTTTTTGCGGTTTTTGTTGACGGATGCAAACAAATGAAGCCCTGCTGACAATTTGTTGCCGGTTTCTTGCCGCAGCCGAAAAAGTTTCCTACCTTTGTAACATGCAATCCTCTTAACACCCAACCACCATCACCTAACCATGCACCGAAAGATACATTTCAGTCACAACGAGGAGCTTTGGAACTCCTGGAGCCACGCCGGCGGCATAGCGCTGGGCGCGGTGTTCGGCGTCATCTTCCTGCTGTGGTGCTTCCGCGCGCACAACGGATGGGCCACGGCAGGCGTCATCCTGTACCTCTTCGGCATGCTGTGTTCTTACGTGGCATCTACCGTTTACCATGCTCTTTCGGCCTATTCCAAGTGGAAGGAGCGCCTGCGGCGGTGTGACCATGCCGCCATCTACTGGCACATTGCCGGCTCCTACTCGCCCATCACGCTCATCGCGCTGCGCCAGCAAGGCTACTGGGGGTGGGGTTTGTTCGTCTTCATCTGGCTCTGCGCCATCGCTGGAACGGTGATGAGCTTCCGCCACCTGCGCAGTCACAGCAACGTAGAGACGCTTTGCTTCGTGGGAATGGGGCTGAGCGTGCTGGTTGCCTTCAAGCCTCTGATAGCTGCCTTGAGTGCAGCAGCGGTGTGGTGGATAGTGGCCGAGGGCGTTGCCTACATCACCGGCGCCCTCTTCTACACCCTGCACAAGCGCCGGTACATGCACACCGTGTTCCATTTCTTCGTGCTCTTAGGCTCCGTGTGCCACATCATTGCCGTGTGGGACATCCTGATGGAGTACATCTAAGCGCCGCTTCGGACGGATCGGAGAAGAGATTTTTTGCCCTTAAATACAAACTATTGAAATTCAACCAGTTACAAGCGGGAATGTAAAAGGTGCCTTTCAAGGGGCTTGAACGATACCTTTTAGCCCCTTGGAGATGTCCTTCAAGGAGCTTGAAAGGCACCTCCGTGCCGCAGGGAGATTTTTTGCTGCGCTGTGAGGGGATAAAAGAGACAGAGTAGCTTGTTTTTAAAGACAGAGTAACAGAGTAAGTTTTTTGTTGCTTGTGGCTTGCTGCGGGATAGCTGGTGTGGGTTAAAGACAGAGTAACAGAGTAATTTTTTCGCTGCTTGTGGCTTGCAGCGGGGTGGTTGGTGTGGGTTAAAGACAGAGTAACAGCGTATTTTTTCTGCTGCTGCAGTGGGATGAAGACAGAGTAACAAAGTAATTTTTTCGCTGCTTATCGGCCTAAGAAGAGGGACGACAGACGGACAATTACCTGCCAATATCCACAAGACAAGCCTGTATCCTCCCCTTAGAAAGGGGAGGATAGGAGGGGATGATTGCACCCAAAGATTACCAACAGGCTGCCTGAAGATTGCCGACAGCTTGCCATTATATCATCCCCTCCTCCGCCTCCCCTTTCTAAGGGGAGGATACCAGTTAGCCTTTCTGCCAACTGTTGCTTGTTTGTTCCTGTTTATATAAAGACATACGACAACAAAAAACTTACTCTGTTACTCTGTCTTTAAAAATAAGCTACTCTGTCTTTCAGAATAAGCTACTCTGTCTTGGGTGGGCTTGTGCACGGCCGGCAGCCTGCATCCGCAGGCCAATAAAAAAGGAGCCGACGGTGAAATCGACTCCTTTTATAATAACGGTTGGGCGGAAACGGCGGCGCCGCAGGGGCTGCCGGCCCGGCTGCCGCTACAGTTTGGCTATCTTGCCCATAAAGAGGATGGTGCCCGTAGTGTTCTCGCGGATGATGTAGAGGAACGGACGATTGAACTCGATGATGGGTGGTTCGATTATGCCTGGGGATGCGAGATCAATGGAGGCGGTACTTACAGCGGCGGCCTTGGTGCCAGATTCGTCGACTGCTGTATGTATATCCTGGCATATCTGGCTAATTGCCAGCGGGGTGTCGCTCAGGTTCGAGAGCCCTCCCTCTTTGAAAATGCGCTCTATGCCCATAGCCTTGCAGGCGTCGACGAGTTGTTTCCACTTGTTGATTACGGTGAAACGGGGCAGGCGGACTATCATGCCAACGTTGCTGTTCATCTTCTGGTGCAGCTCCCACCAGTCGAAGGTGGAGTTAAAGTCGGCAATAGGGCGCCCCTCGTCGGGCATGACGAGCATCATGCTGAAGTAGCCCTTGCCGTACGGGAGCTCAACGGCTGTGAGCCCGTCGGCCTGATAGAGCGGCGCCGTAAGTTCCGACGACATCATGTGGACGGTAGCTTTTGTGCCGTCTTCGTTGGTGAAGGGCGCGTCGCGAGTGTCTTTCTTGTCGAACGGATTGCTCCACTTGCCGTTGAAGTAGACGGCGTTTGCCAGCACCATCTGCGTCTCGTTTGTGATGTCGAGAGATACCTTCGGGATGAGTCCATGTGTCTTGTCGTTAGCCCACTTGTTGATGGCAGCGGCGGCATCTGCGGTATGTTGGGCGAAATCAAGGGTGCCGAATTCGGCATCGTAGGATGCCTTCAATCGGTCAACGAACGATGTCTTGGGCTCGAAAGCCTTGTCGGTCCAGGCGCCGTTGGCCAGCTCGAGGTTCACGTAAGCATCTTCGGTGGGCAGCTTGTGGATAAGTTCGGAGCTGTGGGTGTTGATGTCGTCGAGCGTAAAGTCGTTCATGCTGAGGGCCTTGCGTATCTCATCGCGCGCCTCGTCGCTGGCCCCGTTGGCCACCATAGCGAGCAGATACTGCATGCTTACGGGCGAAACGGTTACGTTGCCGTTGGCATTGTCGGGCAGTGCAGCGAGGTGGTTGAAGAGCTTGTCGGCAAACTTATTGCCCGCGGCAGCATAATCGGTTTGGTTTACTTGGGTGAATTCCACGTGGATGGGGCCGTCGGGAGCCGGGTCGTCGTTGTCGCAAGCAACGCAAAACAGGAGCGGCAAGGCCCATAAAAACATCTTTTTCATGTGCTGTATGTTTTAGGTTGTTCTGTATGAGTAAAAGATCAGAAAGGCGGAATCTTGCCTCGCGGAATGTTAAAAACGGTAAAACGTAGGTGAAAAAAGTGTTTTTTACGTTTCCGGAAGGCTTGGCGCAAGCGGCTGCGGCAGCTTTTCGGCGCCGGAAAGTTTGCGTTTTCAGGAACTTATACCTATATTTGCGCCAAAAGAAAGACGATGAGTTTACGAACGCGCAGATACCTGGAGCTGGCCGTGGGCTATACGCTCTACGGCTGCCTGATGGGGGTGTGGCTGTTGTTTGGGGGCATGCCGTGGGAGTATGTGCCGCTGTTGGGGCTGGTGTTCCTGGTTTCGGCCTCGCTGGTGTGGCTGGTCTACAAGCAGCCGGAGTGGGGTATATGGGGCCTGCTGATAACTGCAGCTTCTGCGGTGGCGGTGTTTTTGCTGCTGCTCATACCCGTTCTAAGGGATAGCGGCGAACCACCTGGGCCGCGATGCGGCTTCAGCGACCCGTTGTTTTATGCCATTGTTGTTCCCGTTGTGTGGCTGGTGTTTACGTTGGTGCCCAACATCATAGCCAGTTTCGTTATAGGCTGGGTGATTAAAAGGCTGCACCGGAAGCGGGAACCGGCGGCATCTGCAGCTGGCGCACGTGGTGAGCAGGGCGGCGATTAATCGGTTTCGGCGGCGTGGCCGGCGGCTTCTCCTTTATCAGCTGATGCGGAGGCGCTGACAAAGCGGCGGATGTCGTCCAGCCGTTTCAGCCCCATCCGGTAGCCTATGTCGTACACGCGGCGCATCTCGTCGGGGTTGCTGCTCAGGTGGCCGATGGGCAGCGGCTTCTCCGGACGCAGCACGAGCGTTTGCCCCAAGGCCTCCTGCTGCCTCACGTAGGCCTTCTGCTCGTTGTACATCAGATGCCTTTGGGCGGCCGTCTTCAGAAATTCGGGATAGCGGCGCAGCACCAGCCGGAAGAGCGGCAGGAGCCTGTTGGGGCCTTTCACGTAATCGCGCGGCTGCGTCTCGATAACGATGTTGCGCCTGTAGCCTGCATTCTGGAAGTAGCGCAGCGGTATGGAGTCGGCTATCCCGCCGTCGAGCAGCTTGCGGCCGCCAATCTTCACGAGGCGCGAAACAACGGGCATGGAGGCCGAAGCACGTATCCACTCGTAGCACTCGTAAGAGTGGTGCATCAGTTTTTGGTACACCGGGCGGCCTGTCTCTACGTCGGTGCACACTGCGTAGAACTCCATGGGGTTGTCGTCGAAGGTCTTTTCGTCGAAAATATCGAGCTTCTTGGGCATCTCGTGGTAACAGAATTCGCCGCCGAAGAGGTCGCCCGTGGTGAGCAGTGAGCGCAGACTGCAGTAGCGCCAGTCGCGGGCAAAGCGGGTGTTGTAGCGGATGCAGCGCCCCGGTTGGCGCGACTTGTAGTTGCAACCGAACGCAGCACCTGCCGAGACCCCTATCAGTCCGTCGATGGGAATGCCGTTTTCCATCATCACATCCATAATTCCCGCGGAGAAAAGTCCCCTGAGGGCTCCGCCTTCCAGTACCAGTCCGGTCATTTGTTTCTTCTTTTTGTTTTGAGAAGTTATAGTAGTTAAGGAAGTTATCGCGGCCTTCCGGCCGCTCCGGAAGTTAAAGGCCATTGGCCTGCAGCTCATTTTTCCTGAAGCGGGAAGCCCGTAATTAGCGGCCATTGGCCTTTAACTTCTTTATCTACCTTAACTTCCTTAACTTCTTGTAGGCCCCAACGGGGACTACAGCTTGTCTCCATAGCTGAGGTCTCCGGCATCGCCGAAGCCCGGCACAATGTACTTGTGCTCGTTCATGCCGGGGTCTATGGCGGCGCACCATACGGTGGTCTTGTCTTCGGGGAACGTCTTGCGGATGTGCGCAATGCCCTCGGGCGTGGCGATGACGCAGCACACGTGGATGCGCTTCGGCGTGCCCTTGGTGAGAAAAGCCTTGTAACCCAGCTCCATGCTGCCGCCCGTTGCCAGCATCGGGTCGGCGATGATGAGGTTCTTCTCGTCGATACTCGGCGTGGCGAGGTACTCTACGTGGATGCCCACCTTGTGGTGTTCGGCGTCTTCATACTCGCGGTAAGCGCTCACGAAGGCGTTGCCCGCATGGTCGAAAACTTCGAGGAAACCCTCGTGGAACGGCAGTCCGGCGCGGAAGATGGTGGCCAGCACCATCTTGTCTGTCGGCACATTCACCGTCGATATGCCCAAAGGCGTGGCAATCTCCCTGGCCTCGTAGTCCAGCGTCTTTGATATCTCAAAGGCCTCGTACTGGCCAATGCGCTTGATGTTGTTGCGAAACAGCAGCCTGTTTTTCTGATACTCTTTGTCTCGTATCTCGGCCATGTACTGGTTGATAATGGAGTTTTGCTCGCTGAGATTAATGATTTTCATTTTTTCGGAATATGTTGATGTCTGGCTGTTCGTAGCCGTTGCAAAAGTAGGAAAAACGATTTATTTTTGCAAAGTGTGAATTGCAAATGTATTTTCTGCCTGTTCTTTTTTAGCTTCTTTAACCTAAAAAGGATAAGTTAACGACTTTTTTTCGGCGTCGGTGCTTGAGTTTCGGCACTTTTTTGATAACTTTGCGGTCGGTTTAAAACCGCATTCAAGGATAAGAGATATTATTCACAACTAAATACATTTTATAATGGCAAAGTTTGACAAGAGCGTACTTGCAAAGTACGGAATCACAGGAACGACAGAAGTTCTGTACAACCCTTCGTACGAAGTGTTGTTTAACGAGGAGACAAAGGAAGGCCTCGAAGGTTTCGAAGTTGGTCAGGAGACCGAACTCGGAGCTGTAAACGTAATGACGGGTGTGTACACCGGCCGTTCACCCAAGGACAAGTTCATCGTTGATGATGAGACTTCGCACGACACCGTGTGGTGGGATTCAGAGGAATATCATAACGACAACCACCGTGCCTCTAAGGAGACATGGGCTGCCGTGAAGGAAATAGCCAAGAAGGAACTTAGCAACAAGAAGCTCTATGTTGTCGACGGCTTCTGCGGAACCCACAAGGACACCCGCATGAAGGTACGCTTCATCATGGAAGTTGCATGGCAGGCACACTTCGTAACCAATATGTTTATCCGCCCGCAGAACGAGGCCGACTTCGAGCAGGAGCCCGACTTTATCGTTTACAACGCCTCTAAGGCAAAGGTGGAGAACTGGAAAGAGCTCGGCCTGCACTCCGAGACAGCCGTTGTTTTCAACGTAACAAGCAAGGAGCAGGTAATCATCAACACCTGGTACGGCGGCGAAATGAAGAAGGGTATGTTCTCCATGATGAACTATTTCCTCCCGCTCAAGGGCGTTGCTGCCATGCACTGCTCGGCCAATACCGACATGAACGGCGAGAACACCGCCATCTTCTTCGGCCTCTCCGGCACCGGCAAGACCACTCTCTCTACCGACCCGAAGCGCCTGCTCATCGGCGACGACGAGCACGGATGGGACGATAACGGCGTCTTCAACTTCGAGGGCGGCTGCTACGCCAAGGTCATCAACCTTGACAAGGAGAGCGAACCCGACATCTACAACGCCATTACACGCGACGCACTGCTGGAGAACGTGACCGTTGACAAGGACGGAAAGATTGACTTCGCAGATAAGAGTGTGACCGAGAACACCCGCGTTTCTTATCCTATCTACCACATCAAGAAGATACAGCGCCCCGTATCAGAGGGTCCCGCTGCCAAGCAGGTCATCTTCCTTTCTGCCGACGCATTCGGCGTACTGCCACCAGTATCTATCCTGAATGCCGAACAAACGAAGTATTACTTCCTCTCCGGCTTCACTGCAAAGCTTGCAGGAACAGAGCGAGGCATTACCGAACCCACTCCTACTTTTTCCGCTTGCTTCGGTCAGGCATTCCTGGAACTGCACCCGACCAAGTACGCCGAGGAGCTCGTTAAGCACATGGAGAAGAGCGGAGCCAAGGCTTACTTGGTGAACACAGGCTGGAACGGAACCGGCAAGCGTATCTCCATCCGCGATACCCGCGGCATCATTGACGCCATCCTCGACCACTCCATCGACCAGGCTCCTACCAAGACCATTCCTTACTTCAACTTCGTTGTGCCCACGGAGCTCAAGGGTGTTGACACCAACATCCTCGACCCGCGCAACACGTATGCTGCTGCAGCACAGTGGGACGAGAAGGCCAAGGATCTGGCTGCACGCTTCGTGAAGAACTTCAAGAAGTATGAAGGCAACGAAGCCGGCAAGGCTCTCGTTGCTGCAGGCCCGCAGCTCTAAGCAGAGTAATGGCGATGTGAGCCTCACGTAGGCTCCATTCATCTATATAAGGCGCCGTAGGAGCAATTCTCCTACGGCGCTTTTCTTTTTGCGTTTGGTGCTGCCGGCGGTGCCGGTGCCTTTGATGTAAGTCAATAAAACAGCTCTTCAGGATAAAAAAGCAGCAGAAATGTTTGCGCTCTCGGCAGCAATCGCTACCTTTGCAACGTGTTCGAGAGAATACATTTGTAATTTCATTAGGTTAGTAGTTTGATAGATTTTTAAGGTAAAGATTATGTTATTAGATACAGAAACAACTGTTCTGTTGGTTGGGGTCGCGGTTGCGGCCATCTTGAGTGTCATCACTCTGGTTCATACCAACATTCGATAACATGAGAATTTCAGGAGGCCTGTGCGAGCGATTCGTGTAGTCCTCTTTTTTTTGTTTATGGGGGGAAGACCTCCAAATTTCCCTGTCATGTTCTTGATTTGCGACTCCGCGCGTTGTGCGTGGAGGCGGGAAGCCTGTCTGCAGGCCGCTGAAAAGGCGCCCGGAGCATTCCTCTGCGGGTGCCGGTGCTGCCGCCGGCGGGTGTTGAAGGGCAGGGTGAGGAACTTTCGACACTTGTCGCACGATTGTTTGACAAGTGTCACACGATTGTGCGACAAGTGTCGAAAGTTCCCGAAGGCCACCTGCGCCACCCCTGCGCGTGGCCTACAGTCTCTTTTTCTCTTCGTTTCCGGCACCCGTGCCCTTATATTTGCTCTTGCCGAGGTTGAAGTTGTAGGTCAGCGTGATGCCGATGCGGCGCGTGTACTCGTAGCTATCCTTGCTGCTCACCACCTGCTGTCCGTACTGTGTCCACGCGCTGCGGCGGGTCTTGAGGATGTCGAAGGCATAGACATTGAGCAGCAGGGCCCGCCGCAGCAGGCTCAGTGAGTAGCTTACATCGAGCGAACCGGAAGCCTTGGTCTTCACGAAATCGGAGTTCGCCTCGCTGTTATACACCATGTTGATGGTAAAGAAGCTGCGGTCGCTGACTACGAACTTGTTGTTCAGCCGGATGGAGGCAGACGGGTCGTTCAGGTCTCTCAGCCCGCCGTATCTTGTGGCATGGAAGAAATTTTGTGCCAAGTCGACCTCCAGCATGGGCTGATAGAACCCGAACCTGGGCGAGGCCACGATGGTTGCATATACGTTCTGGCTGTGGCTGAAGTTGCGGTTCTGCACCAGTTCGGTCTCCTCTCCGTTGTAAAGACTGGCAAAGTAGCCTATGTAATCGTTGTCGTAATTGTAGCCGGCGGTAACGGAGAGCCACCTGTACACGGCGTTCAGCTCCACGTTATGCTCGATGACGGGGCGCAGGTAGGGGTTGCCGGCCTCGTAGAGATAGCGCCCCAGGTACTGCACATTGTTGCGCAGGTCGAGATAGGAGGGGCGGTTTATCTTCCTGGCGTACGAGAGCTGAACCGTTAGCAGCCTGCCGTTCCAGCCTGCCGAGAGGTTGGGAAACCAGTTGTTGTACGTGCGGCTGGGCTCTGCTTCTCTCGTTCCGAAGGCATAGTAGTCCGACTTTACGTGCTCGTAGCGCAGTCCGGCGTCCATGCTCCACCTGCCCAGCTTGACCGAATAGCTTACGAAGGGCGCCAGGTTGGTCTCCCTGATGTCGTTCACGGAGTTGTCAACGTACTGTTCGGGGTTCTCGTACGTGTCGTGTGTATTGGTGTGGGTGTACTCTACGCCTGCACTTACGCTGCCGGAGCCTACGGGATGGTCGAGTGCCAGCTTGAAGGCAGACATGTGGTTGTGCCTCATGTTGTAGGTGCTCACGGTGCGGTTGCCCAGTGAGGGGCTGGTTTCAACCCAGTGGTCGGTGCGTCCGCTCTTCCGCCACAGGTAAGTAGCGTTGGCATCGATGCCCAGTTTGCCTGCGCGGCCCATGTAGTAAGCGTTGAGTTCGTGCTGGGGGCCGAAGGGAGTGCTGATGTCTATATCTTCGTCCGATAGTCCCTGATAGTTGCCGTCGCGCCAAACTTCCTGCTTGTTGTTTACCGAATGGCCCTTTCCGTACAGCCTCCGGGCTACGGAATAGTACGCTCCGGCCGAGCTGTTGCGCCCGATGTCGAGGCTGAAGCCCACCTTCGCGTTGGCCGAAGTTGAGCGGTAGTAGGTGTCGGCGCCCGTAACTACCCTCGTGATGTGGGTGGGCAGCCGCAGTTCCGTGCTCACCGTGTTGTCCTCGCCGCCGTAAATTGTGCTGATGCCGGCGTTGCCGAAGAGCTCCAATCCTTTGTGCCGGTACTTCAGGTCAACCTCTTCGTACCCGCCCGGGCGGCTGTTGTACTTCACGTTGGTTTCGGTTCTGATGCCTAATCCGTCGCCTTCGGTTCGCCTGGTGCGAATTCTGATAACCGATTTTACGGCTGCGTTGTACCTTGCTCCGGGGCTTGTGATGACCTCGACGTCGCGAATGTCGGTCGATTTGAGTTCCGTCAGCTCGGCATTATCCCTCACCAGCTTGTTGTTGATGTAAATTTCGGGCGTGCCCTTGGCAAAGACCGAGACCTCTCCATCTACGTTCACGTTCACGCGCGGCAGCATCCGGAGCACGTCGCCGGCAGTTCCGGCCCGGCTCAACAGCGAGTGTTCCACGTCAACTGCCAGTCCGCCGCGCGTCATCTTGTACTGTGGGCGGTAGCCTTTCACGGTTACTCCGCGCACCAACTGCTGCTCCGGCTGCAGCGTGAAGGTGCCCATATCGGTGCTGTTGCAGGGCTGCATGATGGTTTTATAGCCCACGTAGCTGATGCGCACAATCACTCCGGGGGCGCTGCAGGGTATGGCGAAGTAGCCGTCGGCATTGCTCACGCCGCTGCCTATGATGCTGGAGTCGGCCGGCGAGAGCAGGGCAACGTTGGCAAACTCGGCCGGCAGCCGGTTCTCATCGACGATGCGGCCCTTGTACCGGCTGTCGGTTTTCTGCATGCACTCCACCAGCAGCACGCTGCCCACCTGCGTTACCTGCACCGGGTAGAAGCCTATGAGCTGCCTGACGGCATCGGGCACCGTCAGGTTATGTACGGAGGTGGTTACGCGGAAGTCCTCCAGCTCGTTGTAGATAAAGTTGATGATGTATCTCTCTTGCCGGCTGTTGAGCTCCTTGAGCGCTGCCGACAGCGGCACGTCTCTGTACTCCCGGCTCACGCGTTGGGCGCTGCCGTGCAGGCAGAGCATGCAAAGCAGCAGAATGATGGCGTTCTTCATGGCTGTTGTACGCTTAGGGTGTTGTCGGTGAAGACGATGTTGATGCGGCTGAAGGCATTGAGCAAGTCTACGTTCTGCTGCAGACTCTCCTTCCTGTTCCAGGTAAAGTACAGGCGCATGTGTGCCGCCTGCCCGTCCTTAATCTCCACTTTTACCTTGTACCAGGCGGCCATCTGCGCGAGGATGGTGCCCAGTTCGGCATCCTCAAACACCACGGTATCGGGCGCCGCGGCCGTCTTCACGGTGTCCGGCGCAGTGCTCACGGCCGGCTGAACCACTGCGGCAGAGCCTGCAGCGGGTGCCTTTTGCGGCCTGCGGAGCGGATTCTGCACCATGCCCAGCCCTATGGCAGCGGCGTAAACCATGCCCGCCGCCATCACGATGGCGGCTATCATGGCCGCCACCCGCACCAACCGGCTGTGGCGGGGGGCATGACTGCGGGCAAAGCGCTGCCACTCCGCCTCGACGTCAACGCCCTTCCGGCGCTCCTCGTCGTCTGTCATGGCGCGCTTGGTGAGCGCCATGAGGGCCGCAAACTGCCTGATGTCGTCATCCTCAAGCAGCTCTTCCACCTGCCTGTCGGTGTACTTCTGCGGGTTGTCCTGCATGTCGAGGAACTCTGCCCGTTTGTCTTCCTTGGTCTTGTTCATTGTCTTGCTTCTTCTTTTAACTGTTCGCGGATGAAGTCCATGGCCTGCGAGAGATGGTTGTAGACAGTCACCTTGCTCACTCCCTGCTCTCGGGCGATGTCGGCATACGGCAGCTCCTCCAGGTAGCGCAGCTGCAGAATGCGGCGGCGCAGGGGCGGTTCCAGCCGGTCTACAATCTGCATCACCCGCTCCAGCCGGCTGTTCTCGTCGGCCGTCTCTGCTGCTTCGGCCTCGCTGCACAGCAGCCTTACGGCCCGCTCCTTCACGCTCTTGCGGGCCAGGATGTTGATGCAGCGGTTGCGCACGCTGCGCATCAGGTAGCCCTCCGCACGCTCCGGCAGCAGCACGGTGCCGTCGGCAATGAGCTTGGCGAACACCTCGCTCACGGCGTCGCGGCACTCCTCGGGGTCGTAGAGTATGCACCTGGCCAGCCGGTACATCTTCTCGTAGTGGCTCCGAAAGAGCTTTTCGATGTCTGTTTTCTGCTTCATACACTCATATATACAGTCTGCCGGGGCAAAAAACTAAGCAAGACAATGATTTTTTTTGTGATATTTCCCCTCGCCCCTCCGTTCTTCCGGCTGGCTTGCAGGCTGCAAGGACAGGTTAAACTGCCGGCGTACAGGCTATTCGGAGGCTGCAAAACGGCTCTCGGGAAGCCAGCTGCAGAGGGCGCGGAGACCGTTACCCGGCAGCCGGCAGCAGGTTTACCAACTTTTTACCGGTGTCTGGTAATGCCTCTACACCATGCTGGTAATGCCTTTACCACATGCTGGTAATGCCTTTACCAGATAGTGGTAAAGCCTTTACCAGATGTTGGTAAAAGTCTGGTAATTAGTCGTTGTAGAAGCGGAAGATATCCCGGTAGGCGTCGAAAACTACCTCTTCGGTGTAGCCGTAGCTGCTGAAGAGGTCTTTAATCCACTGCTGCTGCCCGGGCATGAGCGGCCGTTCGCCCCGTCGGTAGCGGTAGTAGGTGCCGTTGCCGCCGAGGTATCGGGCCAGGCGGGCACGCATCTCGGGGGCATGGCGCTGCTTTACCTCTTTAAATATACGCGTGAAGCCGAGGGCAACACGCACCACCTGGACAGGGAAGAACATCCGGCAGCCGTCTTCCTTGCGTGCAGCAGGCGTAACGGCGAGCGTTTGGAGGGTGGTGGGAGGCAGGGTGAGGCCGGCCTTGTGGCGCAGGCATTCGTCCTGCCTGGGGCAGTCGTTGAGGAAACAGACGGGCCACCCGGAGGGAATTTCATCGTATTCGAGTTCCATGTTGCTGTGGGTTTGATGACGCAAAAATACGTTTTTATTCTCATAGTTGCAAGCCCGCGGCGCACTTTTCGGATCTTCCGGCCCCGCCGGTGGCCGCAGGCTTTGGTTCTGCCGCATTCTTCCCGGGGTGGTGCGGGCCGTGAACAGCAACAAAAAAGGCGGCCCCGGAGGGTCGCCTTTCATGTAGAATAATCCTTACAATTACTTGTTCACGGCGTCTGCCAGTTCGGCACCGGCCTTGAATTTGGCAACTTTCTTTGCGGCGATGGTAATCTTCTTCTTGGTAGAAGGATTGATGCCTTCGCGTGCGGGGCGCTTGTTAACACTGAAAGTACCGAAGCCGATGAGCTGTACTTTATCGCCTTTGAGCAGTGCGTCCTTAATGGCGTCCGTGGTGGCGTCCAATGCCTTCTTGGCATCTACTTTGCTCAGGCCTGCTGCCTCAGCAATCTTTGCAACTAATTCTGTCTTGTTCATAATTTTGGTTTATTAATTGATTAATAATGGAATATATGCCTTTATTTGACGACAAATATAGGTTAAAGATTTCAGAAAACAAACAAAAACAAAAGAAAAGTGGACTTTTTTATGAAAAAAAGTTGTTTGCACCCCTGTTTTATGCCGTATAACGGATATTTTTCGTAATTTTGCGACTGTTTAAAACCATTATCGAATCAAGTCAATATGCGCAACATACCTACCGTAACAAGGTACCTGCTCATCATCAACGTGCTGGCTTTCCTGGCCTATCTGGCTCTGGGAGGCGGCGCGATGGGCATGGTAGACCTCAATGACCTGTTGGGGCTGCACTTCTTCAAGGCGTCAAACTTCCACCTGTACCAGCTCTTCACCTACATGTTCATGCACGGTGGGTGGAGCCATTTGTTCTTCAACATGTTCGCCCTGTGGATGTTCGGCTGCGTGGTGGAGCGCGTGTGGGGCCCGCGGAAGTTCCTTTTTTATTACATTTGCTGCGGAGTCGGAGCCGGTCTCATGCAGGAGCTGGCGCAGTACGGGCAGTATGCGGTGGAGAACCTGGCGGCCTACGACTACGTGCAGGCCGTGGGGCAGCAGATTCCGATGGGCACTTATCTCAACATGTGGACAACGGTGGGCGCCTCGGGTGCCATCTACGGCGTGCTGCTTGCATTCGGAATGATATTCCCCGAGGAACGTATATTCATCTTCCCGCTGCCCGTTCCCATCAAAGCCAAGTGGTTCGTGCTGCTCTATGCGGGGCTGGAACTGTTCATGGCCTTCCAGTCTTCGGGCGACGGAGTGGCCCATCTGGCCCACTTGGGGGGCATGCTCTTCGGCTTCCTGATGATACGCTACTGGCAGAAACACCCCACGGCAGGCTACGGGCGGTCGAATGGAGAGCAGTTCTTCGACAACTTACGCAGCAAGTGGGAGCAGCGGTCGCACCGTCAGGCGCCTGAAGACAGGCAGCAAAACAATGGCGGCCGCGCCGAAAGTGACTGGGACTACAATGCCCGCAAGCAGGCTTCGCAGGAAGAGATAGACCGCATACTCGACAAGATACGCCGCAGCGGCTACGACAGCCTGACCGCCGAGGAGAAACGGACGCTGTTCGATCAAAGCAACGACAGGCGATGAAAGGCTTCCGTAAGTTCACGCTCCGCTTGATAGCCGGGGCCAACGTGGCCACCATAGCATTGATGCTGATGGTGGGATGGTCGGGTGTGGTGAACCCGGCGCGCCATGCCGTGCTGGCCAATGCCGGCCTGGCGTTCCCTGCCTTTCTGCTTGTAAACTTCGCCTTCCTCGTACTCTGGGTCATCATCAAGCCCAAGGGCGCCCTCATCCCGCTGCTGGGCTACCTCTTGTGCTATCATCCTGTACGGGCGTACATACCTTTCAACGTGCAGCGGGAGGCTCCCGAGGGCGCCATCAAGGTGCTCTCGTACAACGTGTGGATGTTTTCAGGGTGGGAAGACCGTTCCCGGCCCAACCCCATTGCACGCTATCTGCTCAGGCAGAACGCCGACATTGTGTGCCTGCAGGAAGCTACACCCGAGCAAGAAGTAATGGACAACCTGCGCAGGGAGCTGGGGCGGGTGTACCAGTACAGCGATACATCGGTCATGGAAAGCGGAGGAGACATGATGCTGGTGTACAGCAAGTACCCCATCAAGGGCCACGAGCGGGTGTCCTATGCCTCGGTAGGCAACCATTCGGCCGCCTTCAAGATTGACGTAGACGGGCAGGAGGTGATTGTCATCAACAACCATCTGGAGTCAATCGGCTTCACCGACGAGGACAAAAAGCAGTTCAAGAGCCTCGTAAAAGGCAAGCTGGAGGGTGACACGGCGCAACAGGAGTCGCGCAGAATCATCGACAAGCTGGCCGATGCCTCCGCCATCCGCGCTCCGCAGGCCGATGCCGTGGCCCGCTACATAGCCCGCAACGCCGGCAAGAGCATTATCTGCGTGGGCGACTTCAACGACGGGCCGCTCTCCTATGCCCGCCGCAAGGTGGCAACCGACCTCACCGACTGCTACATCGAGAGTGGTAACGGCCCCGGCATCAGCTACCACAAGAGCGGTTTCTACGTGCGGATAGACAACATCCTGTGCTCCCGGGACTGGCAGCCCTACGGCTGCAAGGTCGACAACAGCATCAAGTCGTCCGACCACTATCCCATCTACTGCTGGTTGAAAAAGCGCCCCAAACCTTAAAAATTGAATAATTAAAGAGGATAAATTTTTCTAAATGTGAAAAAAACCGTATCTTTGCACGTCTTATAAGCAGACCTGAAAACAATAAATCAATAAAATAAAAGAAATGCAAAACAAAGGATTAGTAATTTTTATTGCCGTCCTACTGACGCTTGCAAGCATCTTCTACCTGTCCTTCTCGGTGGCCACGGGCTACTACGACAGGCAGGCAGCCAAGCTCAAGGACCCAATCGCCCAGCAAGACTACAAGGACTCCGTGAAGTATCTGGGCATTTATCCTTACCAGAAGTGTCTGGAGACGCAGATAGGTCTCGGACTCGACCTGAAGGGCGGTATGAACGTCATCCTTGAAATCTCTGTACCGGATGTTCTGGAGAACCTTGCCGACCACAAGACCGACGTGGCTTTTGTGAAAGCAATGAAAGAAGCAAGGGCTCAGGAAGAGAGCAGCCAGAGTGATTTCATCACCCTTTTTGTCAACGCCTACCATAAGAATGCCCCCGGACACCGCCTGGCCGAAATCTTTGCCACGCAGCAGCTGCAGGGCAAGGTGAGCCCACAGAGCTCCGATTCCGAGGTGGAGAAGGTGCTGCGTGCCGAGGTTCAGTCGGCTATCGACAACTCT
Organism: Prevotellaceae bacterium KH2P17; assembly: GCA_900199655.1. Taxonomy (GTDB): domain Bacteria; phylum Bacteroidota; class Bacteroidia; order Bacteroidales; family Bacteroidaceae; genus Prevotella. The sequence goes on along the minus strand of FZRE01000007.1, from coordinate 93,653 downwards.
TTCAACGTGGTGCGTACACGTATCGACAAGTTCGGTGTGGTTCAGCCCAACATTCAGAAGCTCGAAGGACAGGACGGACGCATCATGGTCGAGATGCCGGGTATCAAGGAACCGGAGCGTATGCGTAAGCTCCTGCAGGGTAGTGCCAACCTGGAATTCTGGGAAACCTACAATGCCGACGAGATTATTCCGTACCTGAACCAGCTCGACAGCCGGCTGGCAAATGGCGGGGCAGAGGCCGACACCACTGCCGCCGATACCGCTGCAGCTGCCGCCCAGGCACAACCGGCCGCCCAGGCACAGCCCAAGTTCAAGCTCAAGGGTGCCGACAACAAGCCCCAGGCAGGCGTAGCCGAGAGCACCAAGGCCGAAGAGGCCGCTGCCAAGAAGCTGCATCCGCTGCTCGCCATGCTGCAACCCACGCAGGGACAGCTCAGCATGGTTGGCCTTGCCAACGTGCGCGACACCGCTGCCATCAACAAGATTATCTACTCGGCTGTGGCCAAGCAGGTGCTGCCTTCTGATGTGAAGCTGCTCTGGAGTGCCAAGCAGACCGACATGATAAAAGGCGCCAAGAACATATTCGAGCTCCACGCACTCAAGGTAACAACATCCAACGGCCGCGCTCCGCTGGAGGGCGACGTTGTTACTGATGCCAGAGACGAGTTCAACAACCTCTCGGGAGCTCCCGAGGTGAACATGACCATGAACTCTGAAGGTGCCCGTCGCTGGGCTGCCCTCACCAAAGCAAACGTGGGAAAGGCCATCGCCATTGTGCTCGACGGCTACGTTTACAGCGCCCCGCGTGTGAACGGTGAGATTGACGGAGGTTCTTCTTCCATCAGCGGAAACTTCACGATTGAGGACACCAAGGACCTGGCCAACACCCTGAAGTCGGGCCGCATGCCCGCTCCGGCACGCATTGTGCAGGAGGAGGTAGTAGGTCCTACGCTCGGTGCCCAGTCCATCCAGCAGGGTATCGTGTCGTTCGTTATCGCCTTCGTGCTGCTGATTATCTACATGCTCGTTATGTACAACGTCATTCCGGGCTCCATAGCAGTGGGCGCGCTGCTGGTCAACGTGTTCTTTACTCTTGGCATCCTGACGTCGTTCCAGGCAGCCCTCACCATGAGCGGTATAGCCGGTATGGTGCTCTCGCTGGGTACGGCAGTAGACGCCAACGTGCTCATCTACGAGCGCATCAAGGAAGAGCTGCGCGCCGGCAAGGGCATTAAGCAGGCCGTATCGGCAGGCTACAGCAACGCCTTCAGCGCCATTTTCGACTCCAACCTCACTTCGTTAATTACCGGTGTCATCCTCTACATCTTCGGTACAGGCCCCATCCAGGGCTTTGCCACCACGTGGATTATCGGCATCGTGTGCTCGTTCTTCTCGGCTGTTTACCTCACCCGACTGGTCTATGAGCACAAGCTGAAGCACGACAAGTGGCTCAACCTGAAGTACTACACAAGTATTTCGAAGAACATGATGCAGGGAACAAACTACCGGTTCATGTCCATGTACAAGGGCACCTTTACCGTGGCAGCCGTTGCGTTGGCAGTGTTCTGCGTGAGCTTTGTAGTTCGCGGCCTCGACAAGAGCATCGACTTTACCGGCGGCCGCAACTATGTGGTGCAGTTCGAGAAGTCTACGGAGCCCGAGCAGGTACGCGAGGTGCTGGGCGAGGCATTCCCCGGATGCACCAACAGCGCCCTCTCACTGGGTACCGACAACAAGACCATCCGCGTTTCTACGAACTTCAAGATTGAGTCCAACAGCCCTACGGTAGACGACGAGGCCGAGACCCTCCTCTACAACACGCTGAAGAAGCACGGCATGGTGAGCCAGCCGAACGTGAATTCGTTTAAGAATCCGGACATCCGTCAGGGCGGTTCCATCATCAGCTCGTCAAAAGTAGGCCCCTCGGTAGCCAAGAGCGTGACCAACGGAGCCATCATCAGTGTGATTGTGGCCCTGATAGCCATCTTCCTCTACATCCTGCTGCGCTTCCGCAACGTGGCCTTCTCCGTTGGCTCAACCGTAGCACTTGCGATTGATGCCGTTACAGTAATCGGCCTGTTCTCGCTGCTCAAGGGGCTGCTGCCGTTCTCGCTGGAGGTTGACCAGACGTTTATCGGAGCCGTGCTTACGGTGATTGGCTACTCCATCAACGACAAGGTGGTGGTGTTCGACCGTATTCGTGAGAACCTGAAGCTGCACCCCAAGCAGGATTACCAGACCCTCTTCAACGACTCCATCAACCAGACGCTGGCCCGTACCATCAACACTTCGTTCTCTACGTTGATTGTGCTGCTCTGCATCTTGTTCCTGGGAGGCAAGAGCATCCAGCCGTTCGCCTTCGCCATGACGCTGGGCGTGGTGTTCGGAACGCTGAGTTCCATCTTCATCGCATCGCCCATTGCCTACCTTGTGTTGGGCCGAAAGATTAGCGACCGGCGCGGACAGAGCGCCGAGGAACTGGCAAACGCATAAGGAATTTACACCTTATTATATTATAGGGGGCCGCACTGAGCAACATCAGTGCGGCCCTTTTTGTTTTCGCCCGTTCATCATGCAGCCCGTTACCCGCCGTTGCATCACCCCTCCCTCCGCCTCTCCTTTCCAGGGGGAGGATATCGGTTTGACCTGTGGCAAGGGTTCTGCCGCAGGCTGATTGTTGTGAGTAAGGGGCGGTGCGGGTGCAGCTGCGGGCCTCCCAAAAGGCAGCAGCGGGCTCAACAAGCAGGAAGGGGGAGACGGGCAGCAATACTTGGAATACCCGATAAGTGCGGTATCGGAGGCGGGAGAGATAAGGAGGCTCAGCCGGAGGTGCCCTTCAAGGGGGTTGAGTGATACCTTCAGGCTCCTTGAAGGGCATCTTCGGGAGCCTTGAACGGCAGCTTTTGCCTCGCTGTTTGTAAGTGTCTGACTGATTGCAGCTTACACCTGCAAGACCGGGGAGGAGTAAAGCAAGTGGCCGCTGCGTATAACGGCCTGCGCCGGAAGTCAGCAAGAGGGGCGAAAACAACTAAGTTAACCGAGCTTAAAATTTTTAACCACCCGCAGCGTTTGTTAGCTCTTTTATGGCCGTTAAGATACATCGAACAGCCAACTGATGCCACTCCCGCTTCTTATAGTTACGAATTAAAACCTCGAAATAACGAATAAAAACTCACTAAAAATACCCAGAAAGGTAATGAAATCGCACTAAAATGTTAAATATAGTTACATTCTATTATCAACGTTTGGCTGTTTGAACATAATAACATACTTTTGCAAACGACTAATAATTATATTTAATTTTAACTTGTATGTTATGGAGAAGAAACTAATCGTATTCTTAGCCTGCCTGTTCTTGTGTATTGGAGAGGCCTTGGCACAATCGAAAATCTCCGGAACAGTAGTCTTCCAGGATGACGGCTCGCCCGTACTTGGCGCCACGGTGAAGGCCGGGAGCGGCAAGGCTGTGGCCATTACGGACGCCGACGGAAAATTTACAATCGACGCAGCCGGCGGCACACGCCTGGTAGTGAGCTACGTGGGCATGGAGACGCAGACCGTTACGGCGCGCAGCGGAATGGTCATCAAGCTGCAGTCAAACACCACCCTGAACGAGGTGGTGGTAACAGGCATGCAGCACATCGACCGCCGTCTGTTTACCGGAGCATCCACTTCAATCAATGCCGGAGAAGCTAAACTGGACGGAGTGGCCGACATCAGCCGCTCGCTCGAGGGCCGCGCAGCCGGCGTGAGCGTGCAGAACGTAACGGGAACCTTCGGTACCGCGCCCAAGATTCGCGTGCGTGGAGCCACTTCCATCTACGGCGACTCGAAGCCGCTGTGGGTTGTAGACGGCGTTATCATGGAGGACGTAACCGAGGTGGGGGCCGATGAACTCTCCTCGGGCGATGCCGTTACGCTGATTTCATCGGCCATTGCAGGCCTCAATGCCGACGACATCGAGAGCTTCCAGATACTCAAGGACGGCTCGGCCACCTCCATCTACGGTGCCCGCGCCATGGCCGGCGTGATTGTGGTAACCACCAAGAAGGGCCGTGCCGGCCACAGCAAGATTTCGTACACAGGCGAGTACACCATGCGCCTGATACCGAGCTACAGCAACTTCAACATCATGAACTCGCAGGAACAGATGGGTGTGTACCGCGAAATGCGCGACAAGGGCTGGCTGAACTTTGCCGAATCCTACCGTGCTTCGGAGAGCGGCGTGTACGGAAAGATGTATCAGCTCATGAATACCTACGACCCCGTGAGCGGCACTTTTGCCATGGAGAACACCACCGACGCCGAGAATGCCTACCTGCAGCAGGCAGAATTCAGGAACACCAACTGGTTCGACCAGCTCTTCTCCAACGGAATACAGCACAACCACTCCGTCAGCATGAGCGGCGGTACGGACAAGCTGAACTTCTACACCTCGCTGAGCGTGATGGTGGATCCGGGATGGTACAAGGCCAGCGACGTGAAACGCTACACCGGCAACCTGAATGCAACGTACAATATATCGGACAAGCTGTCGTTCAACATTATCACCTCAGCCTCTTACCGCAGGCAGAAAGCGCCCGGAACGCTGAGCCAGAGCGTGGACCCCGTGTACGGTGAGGTGAAGCGAGACTTCGACATTAACCCCTATTCCTACTCGCTCAACACCTCTCGTACGCTCGATGCCAACACCTACTACACGCGTAACTACGCGCCGTTCAACATCCTGGCGGAGCTGGAAAACAACTACATAGACCTGGATGTGGTTGACCTCAAGTTCCAGGGCGAGCTGAAATACAAACCCATCAAGGGGCTGGAGTTCTCGTTGCTGGGTGCCGCCAAGTACGCCACTACAGGCCAGGCACACCACATTATGGACGACTCGAACCAGGCAATGGCCTACCGCGCCATGGCCGATGCCACCATACGCAACGCCAACCCCTATCTCTATACCGACCCGGACGACCCCTATGCGCTGCCCGTTTCAATACTGCCCAACGGCGGTATCTACCAGAAGACATCGTACAAGATGAACAGCTACGACGTGCGTGGTACCGTGAACTGGAACCATACCTTTGCACAGGACCACATCGTGAACCTCTTCGGCGGTTTCGAGGTGAGCGACATCTCGCGCAACAAGGACTTCTTCAACGGCTGGGGTATGCAATATACGCGCGGCGAACTGCCGTTCTACGTTTATCAGTTCTTCAAGAAGAGCATCGAAACCAATAGCGATTACTATTCGCTCTCTAACACCTATACCCGCACGTCGGCCTTCTTCGCCAACGCCACCTATTCCTATAAGGGCCGCTACACGCTGAACGGCACCTACCGCTACGAGGGTACCAACCGCCTGGGTAAGGCCCGCTCGGCCCGCTGGCTGCCTACATGGAACGTGTCGGGAGCATGGAACGCCCACGAAGAACCTTGGTTCGATGCCACCTTCAAGAACGTGCTCTCGCACTTAACGCTCAAGGCCTCGTACTCACTTACAGGCGACCCGGGCCCCTCGAACGTAACAAACTCGTCGGTGGTATTGCGCAGCTACAAACCCTACCGCCCGTTTACGAACATCCAGGAGAGCGGACTCGACTTTACCGACCTGGCCAACAAGGACCTTACCTACGAGAAGAAGCACGAGTTCAACATTGGAGCCGACATGGGATTCGTGAACAACCGCATCAATCTTACGGTCGACTGGTACAAGCGAAACAACTATGACTTGATTGGTCCCATCAAGACTGCCGGCGCCGGTGGCCAGATACAGAAGCTGGCCAACGTGGCTACCATGGAGTCGCACGGTGTGGAGTTCTCGCTCAACACCAAGAACATACAGACCCAGAACTTCTCCTGGACGTCCGATTTCATTTTCTCCTACGCCAAGAACAAGGTAACCGAGCTGGAGTCGACGGCACAGATTGTGGACGTGGTATCGGGTACCGGCTTCGCCCTGGAGGGCTATCCCGTCAGGGGATTGTTCTCTTACAAGTTCGAAGGACTGAGCGACAAGGGCATGCCCCTTATCCTCGAAGAAGACGGCGGGCAGACTACCAACGGCGGCGAGATAGACTTCCAGAGCCGCAAACTTGAAAACCTGGTGTACGAAGGGCCTACTGACCCAACAACGACGGGCAGCTTCGGGAACATCTTCAGTTACAAGAACTTCAAGCTCAACGTGTTCATAACCTATTCGTTCGGTAACGTCGTGCGCCTGGCTTCGGCCTTCAAGGAAGAGTATTCCGACCTCGACGCCATGCCAAAAGAGTTCAAGAACCGCTGGGTTCAGGCCGGCGACGAGGCTGTTACCAACATTCCCGTCATCCTGACCGACCGGCAGGTGACCGTTGACCGCGAGCTGAAGACTCTCTACAACGCCTATAACTACTCCACGGCCCGCATTGCCAAGGGCGATTTTATCCGCATGAAGGAAATCTCGCTGTCGTATCAGTTCCCCAAGCCGTGGCTCACTCCGCTCAAGATAAGCGACCTCTCACTGAAACTGCAGGCCACCAACCTCTTCCTTATCTATGCAGACAAGAAGCTGAACGGGCAGGATCCGGAGTTCTTCCGTTCGGGAGGAGTCTCCGCCCCTATGCCCAAACAGTTTACACTTACTTTGAGAGTAGGCATCTAATCACTTAAAACAACATTGATATGAAAAAGATAAATCTGTATTTACTGGCTTTGGCCGTCGGCACAAGTTTCTCGGCTTGCGACAGCTATCTGGACAAGATGCCCGACAACCGCACGGAGTTGGACACGAAGGAGAAGATAACGGACATGCTGGTTTCATGCTATCCGACCACGAACTTTGCGGAAATAAACGAGATGACATCCGACAATACTGATGAAATAGCAGGCGCCGCCAACACCGCCATGAATGTTATGCAGGAGCAGCTGGCCACCTGGAAGGATGTAACTGCCGAGGAGGAAGACAGCCCCTACATGCTTTGGAACGACAGCTACCATGCCATCGCCTCTGCCAACATGGTGTTGGAGGCCATCAACAGCTTGCCCGACCCGTCGTCGATGTCGGCCCAGAAGGGTGAAGCTTTGCTCTGCCGGGCCTACAACCACTTCATTCTCACCAACCTGTTCACCATGGGCTATCGCCCTTCAACGGCCAACACCGACCTCGGCATACCTTATATGAAGACGGTGGAGAATACGGTTTCGCCGAATTATCCGCGTGGCACCGTGGCCGAAGACTATAAGCAGATGGCCGAAGACATAGAAGAAGGGCTGCCGCTGATTAACGATGCCATCCACACCGTTACGGCCTATCACTTCAACAAGAAGGCTGCCTACGCATTTGCTGCCCGCTTCTACCTCTATTATGTACAGACCGACAAGTCCAACTACGACAAGGTAATCAAGTATGCAACCGAGGTGTTGACCGATAATCCTGCCAACGCACTGCGCGACTGGAAATCAGTGGGCGGCCTGACACCAAACGACGGCGTCCGCCAAACGCAGTTCGTCAACGTTGAAGAGAAGGCTAACCTGATGCTCTACTCAACTCGTTCGCTCTGGGCACGCGTCTATGGGCCCTACAATCTGGGGCAGAAGTACTGCCACGGCACACGACTGGCTCAGACGGAGACCTGCCGCGCCACCACGTTATGGGGCTCCTACAGACGAATGTACTATACCATACCGCAGTACCTGGGCTTTGCCAAGGTGCTCATGCCTAAACTATCAGAATACTTTGAGTACACTGACGTGGTGAACCGGATAGGTTATGCACACGTTATGTACCCGGCTCTGCTGGCCGACGAGGTAATTTTGAACCGCGCCGAGGCCTACGCCATGAAGGGCCAGTACGCCGAGGCAGCTGCCGACCTGAATACTTTCGTCCATGCCTTCACGAGCTACACCGGCCAGATTACACCTGCCCGCGTAGCGAGTGTGTATGGTGACGCCATGGCCTACTACACCCCCACCGCCCCCACACCCAAGAAGGAACTGCATCCCGACTTTACGGTAACGCCCGGAGAGCAGGAAAACTTCATCCATGCTATCCTGCACACGCGCCGCATCCTGACGCTGCACGAAGGCCTCCGCTGGTTCGACGTGAAGCGTTACGGCCTCAAGATTTACCGCCGCAGGTACGAAACAAGTGGCCAGTGGACCGTACTCGACTCCCTGGACGTGAACGACCCGCGCCGCGCCCTGCAGTTGCCAGCCAGCGTAATCAATGCAGGCCTTGAGGCTAACCCAAGGTAACAACAACCAATTTATAAAGCAACATCATTATGAGAAAATATATCTATATGGCCTGCCTCATGGCAGCTGCACTCGTACTCTCATCCTGCGGGAACGATGACCCAGAGGGAGAAAGCATCTTCGTGAACCAGGAGGCAGCCAACCAGAATGACTTTGACAAGTGGATATACAGGAACTACACCCTGCCTTACAACATGAAGGTTATCTACAAGATGCAGGACATCGAGTCGGACTACAACTACACCCTCGCTCCGGCCGACTATGTGAAGTCCGTCGAACTGGCTCACATCGTGAAATATGCCTGGCTCGACGCCTACGACGAGGTGGCCGGAACTGACTTCACGCGTGCCTACGTGCCCAAGATACTCCACCTCATAGGCTCCGCAGCCTACCAGGACAACGGCACCATGGTGCTGGGAACCGCCGAGGGCGGGCTGAAAGTGACCCTCTACCTGGTGAACAGCCTCCAAATAAACCGCGATTTGCTGAACGAGTACTACTTCAAGACCATGCACCATGAGTTTTCGCACATCCTGCACCAAACGAAGAGCTACGACCCCAGCTACGACCTGATATCCGAGGGGCACTATGTGAACGGCGACTGGTACCTCACTTCTGATGAGGAAGCGCGCAAGCAGGGATTCGTCTCGGCCTATGCCTCGTCCGAAGCACGTGAGGACATAGCCGAGGTTACGTCCATCTACATCACCTACACACCCCAGGAATGGGCAGCCGTTCTTGCCGACGCCGGCGAAACAGGTGCCCCCATCATTGAGCAGAAGCTCGACATCGTGAAGAAGTATATGCAAAACTCCTGGGGCATAGACCTCGACAAGCTGCGTTCGGTCGTACAACGAAGAATGAACGACATCGTGAAAGGCAGCGTTGATTTGTACAACCTGAAATGACAACAAGTTTAGATTAGAATATGAAAAGAATATATTATTTCATCGCAGTGCTGTCAGTTGCCGTGTTGGGGCTTGCCTCGTGTACGTCCGAGGAAGACAGCCTGTTCCCCGAATCGGCAGCCCAGCGCCTGAACAAGAGCGTGGATTACTACCACAAGTTGCTGCAAAGCAGCGACAAGGGGTGGGTTATGCAGTTCTATCCCAGCGACGGTTCCATGGGTGGTTACGTGTACACGGCCAAGTTCTTTGCCGATAGCGTGGCCATGGCAAGCGAACTCAGCTTCACCGGTACTGACGGTGAAGCAATGGATCCAGGCACAATCGTCAACTCGAAGTATTCAGTGAAGTCGGAGCAGAGCATCATCCTGACCTTCGACACCTATAACCCCATCTTCCACTTCTTCTCCGAACCGCAGGGTTCCGAAGACGTTGACGGCTACGAGAGCGACTATGAATTCGTGTTCATGCGGGCCAGCGCCGATGAGGATACCATCTTCCTGCGCGGCAAGAAATACGACAACAACATGGTGATGGTGAAACTCAAGGACAGCTCCGACGACTATATCAGCAAGGTGTTGCAGCAAGACATCAACATAGCCTTTGCCCCACGCCAGGAGATGTTGGTCGACGGAAAGTCGTATCCCGTCACTTTCGACAGCAAGCAGTTTACCTACACCGATGTTGATAACAACAACGCCGCAGTCACCACGCCCTACATTTACGATACAGAGGGCTTCCACCTCTACAGCCCCATTACCGTAAACGGCCACAAGTACCAAGATTTTGTTTACGACGAGACCACCGGCAACGTGAAGTCAACCGACGGTACAGCCGTCATCCCCATGCCTTCGGCCCTCGACCAGTTCCTCCACTCCAAGTATCCCTGGATGTTCCAGGCCACTGCCACACGGCATGACATGAGCGACGAGCTGTACACCAAGTACTGGAAAGCCAATAGTTACTCCTCCTCCTACCAGTTCCGCTATGCCTACATAGGTCCCTCTACCGAGGATTCCGACATCGATGATGGCTTTGAGAACGTAATTTCATTCTACTGGGAGTTCGACTTCTTTGGCTATCATTTCCCCACTAATGCCAACTACGGCATAGGTATCAAGGTAGAGGACGAGGCCAAGGGCATCTTCTCTTTCACCGGTTTAGGCGAGGGCTATGGCTACTATGGCTCCACGAAGACGGCCGTCGATTCGTTCGTACAGGCCGTGCTCGCGGCCAGCCCCTACCAGGCAAAGTTCAACGACGGCTTTGCCAAGTCGGAAGTTACGTTTACCAGTATCAAGGATCCCGGCGTTTGGTTCACCCTGCGCCTGAATTCTGTGTTAGAATAAAAAACCGTTGACTTATGAAAAAGATAAATATCATCTGGTTGCTCCTCGGGGCAATGTTCCTCATCACAGCCTGTTCGAGTGACGATGAGGCCACGGAAGCAGTCTCGCAGCTCCGCATAATCAAGTCAGACATCGACTTCACGGCCCAGGGAGGCACCGGTACGGTAGTGCTGGCCGCCACCTCCGGCGTGACTTCGGCCGCCAGCAGCGAGACCTGGTGCACCGTTACCGTGAGCAGCGACACCACCGTAAGCGTTACCGTAGCACCTTATGAGGGCATGGAGTCGCGTAACTCCAACGTCACCATAACCGACCGCAACAACAACGCCGTACACATCTCCGCCACCCAAACGGGCATGCGCTTCGGCCTGGGCGGCCATGTGGTGGCACTCAACGATAACGGCAAGGGCAGCGGCGTGGCTGCCAACATCAGCTTCACGCCCACCATCGACTGCCCCGACTGGTGCACCGTTACCTTCAGCCAGGACAGTCTGCACTTCTCCGCACAGCCCAACACCACGGGCAGTGTGCGCAGTGGCTATGCCTACATAAACGGTGTGAACCGCAAGGACTCCGTACTCGTGGTGCAGGGTGAGCTGAAAGACATCCTCGGCAGCTATCGCCTGGCCGGCCAGGATGGTGAAACGGGCGAGGCTGTTTACCTGGATGCCGAGCTTAAAGGAACCGCCGGCAACCTGCGGATAGAGTTCCCCAAGCTCGGCTGGAAGTGCCCCGTGCAGTTCGATGCGTCGAAACTGAGCTTCACGCTTGCCGGCGGCACCAACTTCGGAACGTACGAAGTAAACGATAGTGTGACCTATAACGTGGGCGCATGCCTGTGGGACACCGAGCAAGGGTACATTACCTGGGCCAAGAATTACACCTATAACTGCCAGTTCCAGAACGTAGACGGCTATACCGTTGGCGTGTTCGAGGACAACGGCTCGTGGTCAAACTACACCGTGAGCGGCCTCTATCTTGCCTTGTTTGACAGCGACGTGTTCAGCTCCAAGAGCCGCAAGAGCACACTGCTGCGGTTAGCTTACCCGGTGCTCATCAAAGAGCAGGCCGCCGGCGCCAAACCCATGAAGCAAATGCAGCCGTTCGCCTTCAGCCGGAAGTAGTTTCCTTAAAATCTCAATACACAAGCTCCCGCTGTGGTCGTGACGGACTATGGCGGGAGTCTTTGTATGGAGACGGAACTTTCGACACCTGTCGCACGATTGTGCGACAAGTGTCAAATTCATGTGCGACAAGTGTCGAAAGTTCCCGAAGCATAGCTTCAGCACCTCCAATAGGAAAGAGGAGGTAGGGAAGAGATGATTTCAGTCAGCGATTGTTTAATTATTCCTATGTGCTCATCCCCACCTCCGCCTCCCCTTTCTAAGGGGAGGATACCAGTTTGTCTCTTCACTGTTCTTTTCTTATCTATTTCTTCTAACATGCAACCCCACAGCAGCAGAAAAATTACTCTGTTACTCTGTCTTTCCTAAACAGCAGCCAACCGGCAGGAAACATACAGCTCCGGAGCCCTTGGAAGCTGCACATGGAACGCAGAAAGGCGTGCAACGGGAGAGTGGTTGCACGCCTTTCGTGTGGGTGAAAGTACAAAGCGGAGGCAGTGATGGTTCAGCCTTTGATGTCGGTCTGTATGCGGGTGTAGAACTGCTCGATAACTTGCAGCATGTCGTCGGGCAGGTAGTCGTACACGCGTTCTATCATCTCCTCGGGTACTTCGTAGTAGGCTTCGGCTATGCTGCCGCAGATGGCGGCCTTGGTGTCGGTATCGCCGCGTGCCATGACGGCCGTTCGGATGGCGTCCTCGAAGTTCTGGCTGTCCAGAAAGCAGCGTATGGCCCACGGCACTGTTTCCTGGCAGATGCCGTCGAAGTGGCCCTCGTGGCCTATCTTGTAGATGTCGCGGAGTGGCGGAATCTCGTATCCGAAGTTCTTCCTCACTGCATGTTCCACCTCGTTCTTGGTTATGCGCACGGTGCGCAGCCAGTAGATGAGCGTTGCCACGCACTGGGCGCCCTTGATGCCCTCGCGGTGTCCGTGGCTTACGATGGCCGAGTTACGGGCCTCGCGCATCACGTCGTGATAGTCGTCGAACAGCCATCCCACCGCGCTTACGCGCATGGCAGAGCCGTTGCCGTACGAGTTGTAAGGCTGGGGGTTGGCCGAATGTATCCACTGCTGGAACATGCTGCCGTAGGCTCCCATAGGTTCGGGGTAGCGGCGGCACCAGTCGAGCAGGGCTTCCTTGTAGCTGCGGCCGTTGAGTATGGCGTCGGCAATGGCGACGGTACAGATGGTGTCGTCGGTGTAAGAGCAGTGCTGGCCGAACAGTTCAAAGCCCTCGGCCGGCGTTTCGTCAAACTCAAAGCGCGAACCGATAATGTCTCCTATGATTGCTCCTAACATGGTATCCTGTGTTTAGTGTTTACAAAAGGTAGTGAAACGGGCTGCTGCCGTTTCTCATCGGGTGATCCCGCCGAGAATCGAACTCGGATCAAAGGTTTAGGAAACCTCCGTTCTATCCATTTAACTACGGGACCGAACCGTATGCAAAGGTAATTGTAAATTTTCAGAACACAAAACTTCTGCCCATAATTTTCGTGTTTGCCGCAGCATCAGGTTGCCGGTTCCGAGCGATTTTGTGGTGGTTTTTGCTTTTGAAACAAAAAACGCATGTTGTCGGAACTCCGATAACATGCGCTTTTCTGTTGTCCCAGGCGGATTCGAACCACCACTGACAGAACCAAAAACTGTAGTGCTACCATTACACCATAGGACAAGGAAGCGGTTGCAAAGATACTGCTTTTTTGCGTGTCGGCCAAATTTTTGCCCATTATTTGCGCTCGCGCAGGCAAAAAGACAGGCCGCCCTAAAGGCTCCCTGCGGGGCTGCTGCCGCCGTGCTGCTACTTAACCGTGAGGAGGAAGTAGTTCTTCTTGCCTTTCTGTACGAGCAGGTACTTGCCGTCGATGAGGTCGGAAGCGGTTACGGGTTGGTCGAACGCCGTTACTTTCTCTTTGTTGAGCGACACGCCGCCGCCCTTAACAAGCTTGCGCATCTCGCTCTTGCTGGGGAATATCTGCATGTTGTCCTGGCAGAAGAGGTCGACAGCGGGGCCGCCGAGCAGGGCTTTGTCGAGCGTGTAGTGGGGCACATCCTTGAACACGTCGTTAAGAGTGGCCTCGTCGAGGCTGGCCAGGCTCTCCCTTGTGGCTTTGCCGAAGAGGATGTTGCTGGCTGCTATGGCCATGTCGAGGTCGGCCTGCGAGTGCACCATCGTGGTAACTTCTTCGGCCAGCCGCTTCTGCAACACGCGGCGTCCGGGGTCCTCTCGGTGCTCTGCTACAAGCGAGTCGATGGTCGGCTTGTCGAGAGAAGTGAATATCTTGATGTACCTCTCGGCGTCGTCATCACTCACATTGAGCCAGAACTGGTAGAAGGCGTAGGGCGTGGTGCGGTTGCGGTCGAGCCATACGTTGCCGCTCTCGGTCTTTCCGAACTTCTTGCCGTCGGCCTTGGTGATGAGCGGGCAGGTGAGACAGAAGGCCTCGGCGTCCTGTCCCAGCGTGCGGCGGATGAGCTCGGTGCCGGTGGTCATGTTGCCCCACTGGTCGTTTCCGCCCAGCTGCAGCTTCACGCCCAGTGTCTGGTAGAGGTGCAGGAAGTCGTATCCCTGCAGCAGCTGGTAGGTGAACTCGGTAAAGGAGAGGCCGTCGCGGGCCTCGCCGTTGAGGCGCTTCTGCACGCTGTCCTTGGCCATCATGTAGTTAACGGTGATGTGCTTGCCCACTTCGCGAGCGAAGTCGAGGAAGGTGAAGTCCTTCATCCAGTCGTAGTTGTTCACCAGCTCGGCCTTGTTGGGTTCGCTGCCGTCGAAGTCGAGGAACCTGGCTGCTTGTGCCTTGATGGCTTCCTGGTTGTGGTAGAGGGTCTCGGTGTCGAGGAGATTGCGCTCCTGACTTTTGCCCGAAGGGTCGCCTATCATTCCGGTGGCGCCGCCCACGAGCAGATAGGGCTTGTGCCCACACCGCTGCAGATGGCGCAGCATCATGATGCCGCACAGGTGGCCGATGTGCAGGGAGTCGGCCGTAGGGTCGGTTCCGAGGTATGCGGAGACCATTTCCTTCTGCAGTAACTCCTCTGTTCCGGGCATTATCTGCGCCAGCATGCCGCGCCATTTCAGTTCTTCTACAAAGTTCTTCATATCTTTTTTCGTTGTGATTGTATTGTCGGGTTCTTGTTTTCAGGGGTGTTTGGCTTTCCTGCTGCGCTTCTCCGGTACGGGGTCATAGCCGCTCCCGCCCCACGGGTTGCACCGCAGTATTCGCCAAATGGCCAGCAGCAGGCCCACCACAGGGCCGCGTTTGAGGATGGCCTGGCGTGCGTACTCCGAGCAAGTAGGGGTGAACCGGCAGGAGGAAGGTGTGTAGGGGGTGATAAAGTGCTGGTAGAACAGGATGGGCAAGATGAGCAGCCACGACAGGGCATGAACCAACCAGCGCCATGCCCACAGCAGACCGCGACCGATACTGTGCAGGGTTTTCATAGGCGCTCGCCCATTCGCTCCAGCAGATTGCATACCTGCGCCTCTACCGATGCCGAGCTGTACAACTTGCCGTCGAGCCAGATGAAAGCCACTACTACGGCCTTGTCTGTGGTGGATGCCATGCGTTCTGTGAGCTTCTGCTTGTTCTTGCGGAAGGCTTCGCGCACCTGTCGCTTCACGCGGTTGCGCTTCACGGCCCGCTTGAAGCACTTCTTGGGAACGCTGACGAGCATCTGCACCTGCGGCCCTTGTCCGTCAGACTCTATCTGCATGTACACGGCACGCAGCGGATAGGCCGACAGCGAGCGGCTGCCGCTACCCTTGAAGAGCCTGTCTATGAGCATCCTGCTGCACAGCCGCTCCTCTTTGCCAAGCGTGAAAGCTCCGGATGCAGCCATCGTATCGGTTTACTTGTGCTTCTTCAGATAATCTTTCAGCGCGCTGGTCATTGACGGGAACTCCTGCGAGGGTGCCTCGAAGTCGAGGCGCAGACCCAAGTCTCTGACCGTCTTGCTGGTTGCCGGGCCGAAAGCTCCTATCTTGATGTCGCCCTGCTTGAAGTCGGGGAAGTTCTTGAGCAGCGCATTCACGCCCGTAGGACTGAAGAAGATGAGCATGTCGTAGTCGAAGTTTGCCTTCTCATCGTCGCTGAAGTCGTTGCTCACCGTGCGGTACATCACGCACTCCGTGTGCTGTAGCTTCTTGGCGTCGAGCATTTCCTTGATGTCGTCATTGTGCACGCTGCTCTGCGGAACGAGGTATTTCTCGGTCTTGTGCTTCACCATCGTGGGGATGAGATCCTGCATCTTGCCCGTCGTACCGAAGAAGACCTTGCGCTTGCGGTACTGAACGTACTTCTGGATGTACAGTGCTATGGTCTCTATCACGCAGAAGTACTTCATGTCCTCGGGAATGGTGAGGCGCATCTCCTTGGCCAGATTGAAGAAGTTATCAATGGCATGGCGCGACGTGAACACAACTGCAGTGTGGTCGAGTATGCTCACTTTCTGCTGGCGGAACTCTTTCGCCGAGAGCCCCTCAACCTTGAAAAAGGGCCGGAACACGCATTGTACGCCGAACTCTTTCTCGATATCGTAATACGGAGACTTCTCACTGGTGGGTTGGGGCTGTGATACTAAAATCTTCTTCATTATCAGTGTCCTAAAAATTTATCTTCAAATAACCGTTAATCGTTACCAACGCTCCCCACAGGGAGAGTAAAGGAACGACTTCGAGCGCACAAAAGTACAAAAATATTTGCATAAAGGCACCTTTTTTCCGGAAAAAGATAAGGTAAGTCTTGTAAAGCGACAACAATTTAAACAAAACCACTATAGCCACTGCCATGATGGCAGCAGTATTCATGGGGAGGGCGAAGAACGCCTGCAGCAGCACCAAGGGAAACAGCAATACGCCCTCCATGGAGATAATGAAGAGGTAGGCTTTTATCCATTGTTCATTTTTTTTGCCGCCAAAGAACACCCAGTCGGTGAACGAGTAGGCTGCTGCCTTGAGCAGGAAATAGACCGCTATCACCCCTGTATACAGCCCTATGACCTGGTACTGCCCGATGATGAAGACGTCGCTCACCGTCTCCTTGGTGTAGAAAAAGAACCCCAGGGCCAGCATGAGGCAGGTTTGGAGCACCAGAAAGAGCTGAAAGCGCAGCTCGCCGGATGTCTCTGTGATGACGGTAGTGCCGCTCCGGGGCACGTAAAAGAAGTTCTTGGCCTGCCGGGCGATGAACCTGCGCGACTGCGAGAAGGCTACCGCGGCTAGTATGAAGCTGGCTATCAGGATGCCCGTTATCAGGTTGTCGCCCGCCACCGTATAGGGAACGGGGTCGCCTGCCACACCCATGCGGCCTCCCGTGAGCTCGGGGTGGAAGAGAGAGTCGCCCGAGAAGAACGACTCCTTGTAGTATTTGGGCAGCGGAGCGTTGAGCAGGCTCTTGCCGGGCTGGTGTCCGGGCAGGTGGAGCGTGTCGGGGCGCGAGCTCCAGTGTATGGGAGAGGGCTTGATGTGCTGCCTGATGGCGGAGTCCATCTGTGCGGGCGTGGCGCTGCGGGGCAGCCAGCTCAGCACCTCACGTGGCGTTGGCTGGTGGCGAAGGTGGCGTGCCGCCGGCTGTGTGCCGGCTGCGGCGCCCTGTACCTGTATGGTGTCGCCTGCCTGCATTTACAGTCCGAACTCCTTTCTGATGTCGTTCACGCGGTCCAGCTTCTCCCATGTAAAGAGCTCCACGTCCATTACCTTGGTCTCGTGATACCTGCTGGTGAAGGTCTTTTGCTTCCACTCGTTCCTGCGACCCATGTGTCCGTAGGCCGCGGTCTCCAGATAGATGGGCTGCCGGAGCTTGAGTGTACGCTCGATGGCATGCGGTCTGAGGTCGAACATGCGCATGATGCGCTGCGCAATCTCGCCGTCGCTCAGGGCCACATGGCTGCGTCCGTAGGTGTTCACGTAAATGCTCACGGGCTCGGCCACGCCGATGGCGTAGGCCAACTGCACCAACATTTCGTCGGCCACGCCGGCAGCAACCATGTTCTTGGCTATGTAGCGGGCCGCGTAAGCAGCCGAGCGGTCGACCTTAGAGGGGTCTTTGCCGGAGAAGGCGCCGCCGCCGTGGGCGCCTTTGCCGCCGTACGTGTCTACAATAATCTTGCGTCCGGTGAGCCCGGTGTCGCCATGAGGGCCGCCGATAACGAACTTTCCCGTTGGGTTAACAAAGTACTTGATGCGGTCGTTGAACAGGTCAAGCACCTTGCTGCCCAGTTGTGCCTTCACGCGGGGTATGAGGATGTTGATTACATCCTCGCGTATGCGGGCCAGCATGGCCGCGTCGTCGTCCATGAACTCGTCGTGCTGCGTGCTCACCACGATGGTGTCAATGCGCTGCGGTATGCCGTCGTCGCTGTATTCTATCGTGACCTGGCTCTTGGAGTCGGGCCGCAGATAGGTCATCTGCCTGCCCTCGCGGCGTATGTCGGCCAGCGTGCTCATGAGCAGATGTGCCAAGTAGAGCGACACGGGCATGTAGTTCTCGGTCTCGTTGCAGGCATAGCCGAACATCATACCCTGGTCTCCGGCTCCCTGCTCGTCCTCCTCGGCCCTGCTCACGCCGCGGTTTATGTCGTCGCTCTGCTCGTGTATGGCCGTCAGGATGCCGCACGAGTCGCCGTCGAACTGGTATTCGGCCTTCGTGTAGCCTATCTTCTTGATGGTGTTGCGCGCTATCGTCTGCAGGTCTATGTACTCCGCAGAGCGCACCTCGCCCATGATGACCACCTGCCCTGTGGTGCAGAAAGTCTCTACGGCACAGTGTGCGTCTTCGTCGTAGGCCAGGAACTGGTCGAGAATAGCGTCTGAAATCTGGTCGGATACTTTGTCAGGATGTCCCTCGGACACCGATTCTGAAGAAAACAAATAACTCATTTTTCCCTTTCTTTTTTAAGTGGAAAAACACCAAGTGACCGTAAAATCGTTGATTGGATTTTGCAGTTTTAGCATTTTTTTATGTGGTTGCAAGCAGCCAAATTCTTCCACAAGTGTTAACCTTAATATGATAAATCGAGTGCAAAGGTACGAAGTATTTTCCACATTCCCAAATTATTCAGCCTTAAAAAGGGAGCACCGGCGGGTCGGTTGATTGCTGCAGCGCTTGGCGGAGCTATGTTTTAAAGACAGAGTAACATAGTATTTTTCCTGCTGCTGCAGAGGTTTAAAGACAGAGTAACAGAGTATTTTTTCTGTTGCTGCAGAGGTTTAAAGACAGAGTAACATAGTATTTTTCCTGTTGCAGCAGAGGTTTAAAGACAGAGTAACAGAGTATTTTTCCTGCTGCAATGGGCCTGTTTGATAGCAAGAATAAATCAGCAACAATTTGCAAGAAGACAAACTGGTATCCTCCCCTTGGAAAGGGGAGGCGGAGGAGGGGATGATTTGATGGCAGGAATTAGCTAACTTGAAGGATAGACCATCACCTTCTGAATTATGAATTGTGAATTATGAATTACGAATTAGCAGTTTGCTGCTTAACATATCATCCCCTCCTAACCTCCCCTTTCTAAGGGGAGGAACCGTTGCTGCATTGTATGAAACCCACTCCGGCAGGGCTTTTCCGTGCACAAACGATAGCTGCTGAAAATCAATTGATTGCAAGTTGGAAAACAAAAGGTATGCTTCAAGCTCCTTGGAGATGCCTTTCAAGGCCCTTGGTGGTATCTTTCAAGCCCCTTGAACGATACCTTTTACAAACCCGCTCATGATGAGCGGGTTACGCGGAGGCCTTTTTACCGGCCTCCGGAGCCTCCCGAATACCCACCAAACACCCCCTTATCACCCATCACCAGCCATGTATCACCCATCACCTAACACCCATCACCCAGACATCTAACACCCATCACCCAGACATTCCACCCCCATCACCCAACAAAAAACTCAACTCCCGGCCGCCTGCCATTCAGCATGCAGCGGCCGGAAGTTGAGATTTCAAACTGTCGTTTCGTCGCCTTACAAAGGCGGCAGAGGCGGTGCTACTCCTGCGGCAGCATGATGACGCTCACCTTGTTGCCCGTTTCGAGGAACTTCTTCATGAAGGCCGACACGCTCTGCGGCGTCTGCGCCTCCACCAGCCGCTTGTAGTCGGTGTGGGTGTCGAGGCCCACGCGCTCGTACGTACCTATGATGTTGTTCCAGTAGGTGTTGGTCTTTACGCGGTCGTCGGCATTTTTCAGCATCGCCGCCTTTACCTTGTTCAGCATCTCGGCGTCGCAGGTGGTGCCCAGTTTAACGGCTTCCTCGCTCATAATCTTGAGTGCGATGTCCCGCTTCTCGGGCTTCATGGGGCACACGCCAAGGAGGTTGTACTCGTGCGTACCATCGTCGTCGACCGATGAGTTGGCGTAAGCGCCGCACGTGTAGGCAGCACTGGCCTCCTCGCGTATCTGCTTCAGGTACACCATCGAGAGCACCTGGCCGGCCATGTCGGCCTGTATGTCGCCCTCGAGCGTATAGGGCAGCTGGTCGTTGTGCCACACCATGTAGGCCATGGCCTTAGGAGTTTCCATCTTGCGGGTGAACTTGTTCTCCACGTTCCGCTTCGTTGTGTACGATGCGCGCTTGCTGCTTTCGGCCTTGCCCTTGGCAGGCAGGGCGCCCAGATACTGGCAAACGAGCTGGCGGATGGTAGCCTCGTCGAAGTTGCCCACGATGTTGAACGTCCATCCCTGTGCCGAAGCGGTGCGCTCCTTGGCCAGGGTGAGAATGCGGTCGTAGTCGATGTGGGGCACGTCGGCCTGCAGTAGTGGTTTGAGGCGCTTGTTATGGTCGTAGAGAGTGGCTGTAAGCGAGTCGCTCACAGCCGTTTCGGGCGAGAGGGCACGGTTCTTCAGCGCCACGTCATACTGCTGGGTGAGGTTGTGGAAGGCGTCGGGGTCCTTCCTGATGTTGGTAAAATAGAGGTACACCATTTGCAACATGGTCTCCACATCCTTGGGAGTGGAGTTGCCGGAGACGAGCATCCGGCGCTCGCTCATCATCAGGTCGGCGTTTGCTATCTTGCCCGCGAGGGCTTTCTGCAGTTCGGTGCTGGAGAAGTTACCCAGTCCGCTGATGCCTATCACGTCGTTGAAGGTCTTCAGGTTCACGTAATCAGGCTCGCCGTAGAGCGACGAACCGCCGCCTCCTGTGCCCGAGAGGAGCACCTGGTCTTTCTTGTAATCGGTCTGCTTGAGGTTAACCTTTACGCCGTTGGAGAGCTCCAGGCTGGTGTAGCCGAGCTTCTCGTTGCGCGTTTCCTTCTTTATCTTGCCGGCTTTGGGCAGCTCCTTGATGAGCGGTTCGTTCTTCACGTTGTCCACGTAGGCTGCAATCTGTGCCTCGCGGGCGGCCTTCACGGCTCCCAGCAGCTGTGCCTCGGTGGGGTACACGTTGCCTTCCTTCTCGTTGTTGAAGTTGATGATAACCATGTTAGAGTCGCTTTGGGGCAGAAACTCCTTCATCATTTCGTTCACGCCATCTACAGGTATCATGGGCACCATTTGCTTCATGGTCTGGTAGGTGAACTCGATGGGCGGCATGGGCTCGCTGGTCAAGAAGTGCCCCAGGCACTCCGAGTAGAACTGCGAGGTGTAGCGTTTGTCCTTGTTGCTGTAGGCCTTGTCCAGTGAACTGATGTAGTTGTCCTGGAAACGCTTGTACTCAGTGGCCGTGAAGCCAAATTCGGCGGCGCGGCGGGCCTCGGTCAGGGCGGCCTGCAGGGCCTCGGCGGTGTGCTGCATGTCCTTGGGCTGCACGCTGACGGTGAACGCGTCCTTGGTCTTGGAGAAGATGTAGTTGTCGTCGGAGGCCTCTGCATTCACGTAGGGGCAGTCGGCTTTCTGTGCCGCCTCGGTGTAGCGGTTGTCCAGCATGGTTATGGCGGCGTTCTTCATGTAGCCGTACAGCAGGTAGCCCACGTTGCTCTTGAGGCTGTCGGGGAACACGTCGTGCTTGAACATCACATCCACCACGCTCGTTTGTTGCTCCTTATCCTTGTCTATTACCACAATGGGCGTGGCGTTGTCGGGTACCTGCTCGTCTACGATAGGTGCCTCGTTGGCCGGGTTCTTGACCGATCCGAAGAGCTTCTTGATTTCTGCTTCCACGTGGTTTACGTCCACATCGCCCACTACTATAATGCCTTGATGCGACGGGTGGTACCATTTGTGGTAGTAATCTACCAGCTCCTGGCGCTTGAAGTTGTCTATCACGCTCATGAGTCCTATCGGATAGCGGCGCCCGTACTTGCTTCCGGGGTACAGCTTCTCCAGGTTACGCTCGAACATACGGCTCGATGCCCTCGTGCGCAGGCGCCACTCCTCGTGTATAACGCCGCGTTCCTTTTCTATTTCGGCCTGCTCCAGCAGCAGTCCTGTAGACCAGTCGCTCAGTATGAGCAGGCACGAGTCGAGCATGCTCTGCCGCGTCGTGGGCACGTTGTTGATGTTGTACACCGTCTGGTCGATGGAGGTGTAGGCGTTGAGGTCGGCCCCGAACTCGATGCCATTGCTGCGGCACCATTCTATGAGGTCGTTGCCCTTGAAGTGTTTGGAGCCGTTGAAGGCCATGTGTTCCAGGAAGTGAGCCAGTCCGCGCTGGCTTTCTTCCTCCTGGATGGAGCCCACCTTCTGCGCAATGTAGAAGTTGGCGCGGTGTTCGGGCCAGTTGTTGTAGCGGATGTAGTAGGTCAGTCCGTTGTCCAGTCGGCCTATTCTGACCGCCGTGTCGGTAGGAATGGCGGGCATCTCGAACTGAGCCTGCGCCATGCCGGCCACAAACAGCAATGTAACTAAGAGTAGATTTCTGAGTTTCATCATGAATGGAATGGTTTGGTTATTAATCTTTTATCTTTTCGCAAAGGTAGTAAAAAACTTCCATTCGCCGATGCGGACAAGCTAAAAATATATGAGCGGCGGTGAAAAAAGAGATGAAGCGCCTGCTGCCCGGGCTGCTGCAGGTTTGTTGCTGATTATTAAAGACAAAGTAACAGCGTGTTTTTTCGGCTGCTTTTGTGGCTTTGAGACAAAGTAGCTGCTGTTTTAAGACAGAGTAACAGCGTAATTTTCGTATTGCTGTAGCATTGCTTGTTGGCAGGAATTGATAATTACAGACAAGCCGAAAGGCTAACTGGTATCCTCCCCTTGGAAAGGGGAGGCGGGGGAGGGGATGATTATCAGCAGTCTTACCTCATGCTTGTTGCGTGCATCATCCCCTCCTAACCTCCCCTTTCTAAGGGGAGGAAACGCTGCCTGCACCTTGTTTTAAGGTGCGGTTAAGTAGCAGGCGTGGGTGTAAAAGCTATCGTCCGCGAACTTTCGACACCTGTCAAACGATTGTGAGACAGGTGTGGAACGATTGTGCGACAGGTGTCGAAAGGTCCTGCCCGTATGCTCCGGCGCCTCCCTGTCAATCGTTAGGCACCCCGGTCTCTGCCTTTTGGGACGGGCGGGAGACCGGAGTTTCAGTCTCCGGTACCGCCATCGGGCTCGCTGTGGCGCATGTTGCGGGGGTGGTGAGTGAGTATTTCCTCGCGCAGGGTGGTGGTGTCTATGTGGGTGTAAATCTCCGTCGTGCCGATGTCCTCATGCCCCAACATGGCCTGAATGGCACGAAGGTCGGCCCCGCCCTGCAGCAGCGCGGTGGCAAAACTGTGGCGGAGCGTGTGCGGAGAGATAGTCTTGCGGATGCCGGCAGCCTGGGCCTGCCGCTTTATCATGATGAGTATCATGGTTCGGGTGAGGTGATGGCCGCGCCGGTTGAGGAACACATAGTCCTCTTCTCCGGGCTTTATGCGCAGCAGGTTGCGGTCGAAGAACCACAGCTTGAGCTCTTTGACGGCCTTGGGCGATATGGGCACGAGCCGCTCCTTGCTGCCTTTGCCCAGTACGCGCACGTATTGCTCGTCGATGTAGAGGTCGGAGAACTTGAGGTTAACAAGCTCCGAGACGCGCAGTCCGCACGAGAAGAGCACTTCGATGATGGCTTTGTTGCGCTGTCCTTCGGGCTTCGAGAGGTCGATGGAGGCCTCCAGGGCGTCTACCTCCTGCGTAGAGAGCACCTCGGGCAGGTGCTCGCCCAGCCTTGGAGACTCCAACAGTTCGGTGGGGTCGGCGTCGATGAAGCCGTCGAGCAGCAGATAGCGGTAGAACGAACGCACGCCGCTGAGGATGCGGGCCTGCGAGGTGGGGCCGATGCCGCTGTCGTGCAGGGTGGCGGCAAAGCGCTCCAAGTCCTCCAGCTGCACGTCGGCGGGCGGTAGGCTGTTCTCCTTCAGGAAGGCGAGCAGGTGCCGCAGGTCGTTGAGATAGGCCTCGATGGTGTTGGGCGAGTAGTTCTTCTCCAGCTTCAGGTAGCGCTGGTAGGTTCGCACCATGTCGGCAGCAGTATTCTTGTCGGTTTGTTGCTTCATCTTGCAATGTATTGGCCGCCGCCGCATGAAAATAAAAGCGGAAATGCTTTGGCAGTCACACGGGTTTGCGTTATCTTTGCAAAGATAAGAAAAAAAGCATGAAGATACAAATCATTAACGGCCCTAACCTGAACCTGCTCGGCGTCAGGGAGCCGGGCATTTACGGCAAGAGCTCCTTCGAGAGCTATCTGCCGGGGCTGCAGGCCCGCTATCCGGAGGTGCAGCTGCACTACTACCAGAGCAACATCGAGGGCGAGCTGATAGACAAGATGCAGGAAGTGGGCTTCAGCTTCGACGGCATCGTGCTCAACGCCGGTGCCTACACGCACACCAGCATAGCCCTGCTGGACTGCATCCGCTCGCTGCCGTGCCCCGTGGTGGAGGTTCACATCAGCAACGTACACGGCCGCGAGGAGTTCCGCCACCGCTCCCTCATCAGCGCGGGCTGCAAGGGCGTGATTGCCGGATTCGGCCTCGACAGCTACCGGCTGGCCGTAGAGGCCATCCTGAACGGCGTGAGCGAGCCATGACTACAGACGAGTACATCGACGCCCACATAGACCCGGAGGACCCGTACCTGTACAACCTGTGGCGTGCCACGAACCTGCACACCATCCACGGACGCATGGCAAGCGGCCATCTGCAGGGCCGCTGGCTCAAGATGGTGGTGCAGATGCTCCGCCCCAGGAACGTTCTGGAGGTGGGAACCTTTAGCGGCTACAGCGCCATCTGCATGGCTCAGGGACTCGAAGAGGGCGGAAAGGTGTGGACGTTCGAGATAAACGACGAGATGGAAGACTTCACACGCCCGTGGATAGAGCAGTCGGCAGTGGCCTCGAAGATTGACTTCCGCATCGGCGACGCCAATGTGGAGGCTCCCAAACTGGGCGTGGTGTTCGACATGGTGTTTATCGACGGCGACAAGCGCACCTATCTGCAAACCTACGAGATGGCGCTCGGTGTGCTGCGCCCGGGCGGCTTCATCCTGGCCGACAACACGCTCTGGGACGGCCATGTGGTTGACCCTGCGTACGCGAACGACCACCAGACGCAGGGCATAGCGGCCTTCAACGACTTTGTAGCGCGCGACCGCCGGGTGGAGAAGGTAATTCTGCCGCTGCGCGACGGCCTCACCATCATCCGCAAAAAGCAAGAGTAGCTCTGCGGAGATAGTGCTGCTATGCGCTTGCTGCAGGTTAAAGACAGAGTAACAGCGTATTTTTTTAGCTGCTGAAGTGGTTAAAAGACAGAGTAACAGAGTAATTTTTTAGCTGCTGAAGTGGATTAAAGACAGAGTAACAAAGTATTATTTTAGCTGCTTTAGTTATAGAACGAGTAGCTTAAGAGCACGAAATTTCCTACTAAAATCCACAAGGCAAGCCGGTATCCTCCCCTTGGAAAGGGGAGGCGGAGGAGGGGATGACTACCCGGTAGCGGCGCTTTCGGAAACCGACATGCAACCGGCTATCAATCAACTAATTATAAGGAAGAGAATGAAAGCTGCCCTTCAAGCCTCCTGAAGGGCATCATCAACGCCGTTGGAGCTATGCTTCAAGGGGCTTGAAAGGCAGTATCAAGAAAAAGGGAAGGGAAGAGCAGGAAAAAGAGTTGTACCGCGTGGGCACAATTCTTTTATTCTTTCAGCTTGAGGAACCTCACGGGGTACCACACGGAGAGCCAGCTTACGGCTATTACGGTGAGGAAGATGAGGAGCACGTCGAGGTAGTGCACGCTCACCGGATAGGCGTCGACGATGAAGGAACCGTCGCTGTCGCCGAGCCTCACGAGGCCGAACTGCTGCTGCAACAGACAGAGCAGCAGGCCCAAGACGATGCCCACAACGGCGCCTACGGCAGCTATCATGCGCCCTTCGAAGAGGAAGATGCGCGTTATCTGCTTGTCGGTGGCGCCCAGGTTGCGCAGCGTTGCCACGTCTGCTTTCTTGTCTATGATGAGCATGGAGAGTGAACCGATGATGTTGAAGCAGGCCACCACGAGGATGAACGTAAGGAAGATGTAGGCTATCAGCTTCTCTATGGTCATGATTTTGAACGTGTCGTCCTGCTGTTCAAAGCGGTCGAGCACGCGGTACTTGGGGCCTACGATATCCTTGATTTCGCGCTTCACGGCGCCCAGATCGGTTCCGCTCTTGACGCGCAGCTCCAGTGAGGAGAGCCTGCCCTGCTGGCCGAAGAGGCTCCGGGCAAAGGCTATGGGGGCTATGATGTAGTTGCGGTCGTACTTGGTCTGCTTGACCTGGAACACCACTCCGGGCGAATCGAGCGAGTCGAGCGTGAACCCGGCAGCGGGGTTCGAGAGGTCCAGCTGCCCTTCACGTACCGGAGCGTAGATGCGCAGCCCGCCCTGCCAGCGGGCGCCCGTGCCCAGTTGCTGGGCCAGCTGTATGCCGATGGTGCCGTAGTTGAGGTTGGCGGCGTGGAGATCGAACTCACCGTCGCCGTAGAGAATATCGGTAATGTGGGTCAGCTCGGCAAAGTTATCGTCCACACCCTTCAGCGTCACCATGGCCTGTTTGTCCTGGTACATGGCCAGGGCGTTGTCTTCCATGCACTCGGTGGCCACGTCGATGGCCGGCAGGTGGCGCACCTTGAGCAGCAGGGGGTCGTCGGCAGGGGCCGTCTTTCCCTGTACGGGCACGATTTTAAGCTGTGGGTCGAAGGTGGTAAAGAGGGAGGCAACCAAATCGTGAAAGCCGTTGAACACGCTCAATACAATGACAAGTGCCATTGTGGCCACGGCAACGCCAACGACGGAGATAAGGCTGATGATGTTGATGGCGTGCGTACTCTTCTTGGAAAACAGGTAACGGCGGGCGATGAAGAAAGGGAAGGAGACCTCACTTCCGGCCCCACCGGAGACCTCACCCCCATCCCCTCTCCGAAAGAGAGGGGAGGTTTTATCTGGTTGAAGTTTATTGTTTTCCATTTGTTTTCTGTTTCTTTTGTTCCCCTCTCCTTGGGTGAGGGGTTGCGGGAGAGGCCCTTTCTATACTTTCTTTTCTTGGAAGAGTGGCCGTGAGTGAGGTAATCAGTGAACCTCCTCCCTATTTCTTTGATAACGAGTAGGTTGGAACCCTCCCCCTTCTCCTTATCATAGAATAAGGTAGAGCTCATGGTTATACCCCCCTCTCCGAAGGAGAGGGGATGGGGGAGAGGTCCTTAGTTGTACCCCCCCTCTTCTTCGTAGAGATGCAGAGGGTTAGGTTTCATCCCCGTTTCCCCCTTATTCTCCGCTCTCAGAGCCACCCGCAGAGGTACTCCCCTCTCCTTCGGAGAGGGGCTGGGGGTGAGGTTTCAGCAGCTCATCTATCCTCTCCAGATAGTCAAGACTGTCGTCTATGAAGAAGCGGAGCTCGGGGATGATGCGCAGCTGATTGCGTACGCGGGTGCCCAACTCGTAGCGGATGGTTTTCTCGTTGGCCGTGATGTTCTTGAGCATTTCTTCCGACTTATCCGACGGGAAGATGCTGAGATGGGCCGTGCAGATACTCAGGTCGGGGCTGATGCGCACTCTCGTAACGCTCACCAGCACGCCGTGCATCATGCGGGTCTGTCTCTGGAATATCGTCGAAAGCTCCTTCTGGAGCAGCCGGGCAATGCGGTTCTGTCGTGTTTCTTGCATTTATTCTAAATCTATATGTTCAACTTTAGCCTGCTCGTGCAGGAATATCTGCGCCCCCTCCTTAAACCTTTCGGGGTTCTCCGTGGTGAGGTAGTGGCACGATGCGCCCTTGGTGCACTTCAATTCCATCTCCGGATGTCGGGCGAAGTAGTCTTGCAGGCTGTTGGCCACATACTCGCCCTGGGGCACGATGCGGATACCGGGCCGCGTGTACTTCAGTATCTTGGGCAGCAGAATGGGGTAATGCGTGCACCCGAGGATGATGGTGTCGATGGCATCGTCCTTGGCCATGAGCTCGTCGATGCGCTTCTTGACGAAGTAGTCGGCGCCGGGACTGTCGGCCTCGTTGTACTCCACCAGCGGAACCCAGAAGGGGCAGGCCACGCCCGTGACCCGGATATCGGGCCAGAACTTTCGGATTTCGAGCTCGTAGCTGCCGCTCCTCACCGTTCCTTCAGTGGCCAGGAGGCCTACGTGGCGGTTCTTGGTAAGTTGACCGATGACTTCGGCCGTGGGTCGGATTACGCCCAGGATGCGCCGTTGCGGGTCCCAGTGGGGTAGGTCGTTCTGCTGGATGGTGCGTAAGGCCTTGGCCGAGGCCGTGTTGCAGCCCAGGATGACGAGGTTGCAGCCCATCTCGAAAAGCTTGCGGACGGCCTGGCGGGTGAACTCATACACCACATCGAACGAGCGGGGACCGTAAGGAGCCCTCGCGTTGTCGCCTAAGAACACGTAGTCATACTGTGGCAAGAGCTGGCGGATGCCGTGCAGAATGGTGAGTCCGCCGTAACCTGAATCGAAAACACCTATGGGTCCCGGTGTCTGGGGCAGTGTGGCGGTCATCGCAGACTGTCAGCTACCAGCGCCGTAATGTCCTCACCGGCCAGCGAACTGACGTAAGGCACGGCGTTGCCGTCGGTATTCAGGATGAAGGCATAGCCGCGGGCATCGCCTATACCGCGCACGGCTTCGGCCAGTTTGGTCTTCAGCGGCGCGTACGCATCCTGCTCGGCCTGCTTCAGCAGGCGGCGTGCCTCTTCCTTGAAGGCCATGTTCTTTTCCATCATCTCCTGCAGTTCGGCCTGGCGCTTGCGCAGGATGGAGGGTGCGAACTCACGCTGTCCGTCGAGAAACTCTTCATACTTCTTGTTGAATTCGTCCTCCACGCGCTGCATCTCGGCATCGTATTTGCCCTTGAGGTCGTCCAGGTTGCGGCGTGCTATCGCATAGTCGGGCATTGACTCGAAAGCCTTCTGATAGCTGAAATAGCCGAACTTGAGCTGCGTCTGTGCATGGGCAGCCAGCGGAAGCACAAAGAGGAAAAGGGAGAATAATAGCTTTTTCATCATGTTACACCTTGTTTATATAAATTGAGAAATGAGGACAGGCACTTAGGCCTGCCCTCATTCCTTATCTGATAAAAACTTGCTGTGGCTTACTTCAGCTTGGCCTGCACCTCTGCAGTAACGTCTTTCACGCTGTCGCCGGCATAAACGGCTGCCCCTTCCTCGAAGATGTAGGTGTAAGCACCTGCCTTGCCAACGGCCTGGATGGCGTTGCGCACCTTGGTCACGATGGGCTCCATGAGTTCGTTAGATTTCTTCTGCAGAGCCTGCTGGTTGTCCTGATAGGTCTGCTGAATCTTCTGATACATATTCTGAAGCTCCGTCTCCGTTTCCTGCTTCTTGGTAGCGTTCATGGTGCTCTGAGTCTTCTGGTACTCATCATTCTTGCGTTGCAGCTCGTCCTGCATAGCCTTGAGGTCGTTCTCGTACTGCTTCTGCAGTGCCTGGAGTTCGCCGTTGGCCTTTGAAACATCGGGCAGCGACTGCATGATAGTCTGCGTATTAACGCGTCCGAACTTCTGGGCGAACATAGCCATAGGTGCCAGAAGCATCAACATCAAAATCAATTTTTTCATTTCTGTTTTCTATTTAAATAATTGTTTTATTCTTGTTCAGCGGCTGCAAATATACAACAATTAGTTTGAATAACCTAACTTCTGCAGCACTTCGTTGCTGATATCTATCTTTGGTGAGCCGAAAATGATGCCGGTATCGCTGGCACGGTCGAGCACGAGGCTGTAACCTCGCAGGTCGGATATTTCCTTCACTGTGTTGTAAACTTCCTCCTGGATGGGCCCCATGAGGCTTTCGCGCTTCTTGAAGAGTTCGCCCTCGGGGCCGAAGTACTTCTTCTTGAGCTCGGAGGCTTCCTTTTCTTTATTCATGATTTGCTCCTGCTTGGCTTTCTTCTGCTCCTGGGAGAGGAATACTACCTCGTTCTGGTAGTTCTTGTACATGGTCGAAGCCTCGGTGTTCAGCGCCTCTACTTCGGCCTGCCACTTCTTGCTTACCTGGTTGAGTTGCTCGTTGGCGCGCTCGTAGGCAGGCACATGTTTCAGGATGTAATCCATATCAATGAGCGCGAACTTCTGCGCCTGGGCTGCCATTGCCACCAGAGCGAACAGGCAGAGTGTGATAATCTTCTTCATATCCTTACTTTTTTTAAATCTTAGACGGACGTTGCAACCTGCGGTTGAGGCCGACATACATCTTTTAACAATAAACTCTCTGTATTTTAACTTGTTTAAAACTCTTGCCCGAGGATGAAGTGGAACTGGCTGCCGCCTTTGGTTCCGAACACCTTGTCGAAGCCGTAAGCCCAGTCGATACCCATGAGGCCGACCATCGGCAGGAAGATTCTTACGCCTACACCGGCGCTGCGCTTCATGTCGAAGGGATTGAACTTGCCGGTATCATTCCACGCATTACCTGCCTCGACGAAGCCGAGACCGTAGATGGTGGTGTTACCCAACATGAACGGATAGCGGAGCTCGAGCGTGAAACGGTCGTAGGCATAGCCTTCCTGATAGTAAGGAGTGAGCGAACCGTTCTCGTATCCGCGCAGTCCTATGGTCTCCTCGGCATAGCCGGTGGAGTATCCGCTCATGCCGTCGCCACCCATGTAGTAGGTTTCAAACGGCGACTTCTTGTACTTGTTGTAGCTTCCAAGCAGGCCCAACTCCACTCTCGTCATGAGCACCAGACACTTCTGGCCGCTCGTGAGGGCCGTGTAGGTCTTGGCCTTGAACTTCCATTTGTGGTATTCCACCCACTTGTATTTCTCCTGTTGCTCCTGAGAATAGGTGGCCGACTGCCTGTCCGTGGCCAGGTGTTCGTAGTCCTTGCCGTCCCACTTAGACCAAGGTGGGGTGAGACTGACGGATGCCAGGAACTCCGAACCGCGGCGCGGGAAGAGCTGGTTGTCGGTAGAAGTGCGGCTCACGGACACGCTGAGGTTGATGTTGTTGGCATCGCCGTTGGTCATCAGGAAGTAGCGCCAGTTCTTCAGCATATATCTGGTGTAGGCCAACTGTACCGACAGCTGGAAGTAATCGTCCGGCCAGCGCAGGCGCTTGCCCCATCCCAGGCTCACGCCCATCATCTTCACGTACGTATCAGGGTCGTAATAGTTCTCGTAGTTGTTGTAGTAGCTGTTGCCGTAACCATACAGATAGTTGTAGTAGTTATTCATGTAGCCACTATTGTAGTAGTTACTCGACACGTCGGTCTGCTTGCTGTAGTAGGCTCCTATGCTGAACTGGATAGGCCGCTTGTTGCCAAACCAGTTGGTGGAGTAGCTGGCGTTGTAGCTCTGATAGTAGGTTCCGTTGGTCTGAGCGCCGATACTAAGCACCTCGCCGTCGCCTATCGGCATGATGCCCCGGTGCTCCTTGTTGCGGTTAAACAAGTTCCGGAGCGAGAAGTTGTTGAGTTTAAGCCCCACGCGGCCAATGACTCCCGTCTGTCCCCAGCCGAGTGAGAACTCTATCTGGTCGTTGCTCTTCTGAACCAGGTCCCAGTTAATGTCCACGGTGCCGTCTTCATAGTTGGGCCTAACGTCCGGATTCACCTTCTCCGGGTCGAAGTGACCCATCGAGGCCAGCTCTCGGGCCGAGCGGTGGAGGGCTTCCTTCGAGAACAGATCGCCCGGTTTGGTGTGCAGCTCACGGCGAACCACGTTCTCGTAGAGGCGGTCGTTACCATTAATGCGCACATGGTTGATGTGTGCCTGCTGGTTCTCGGTGATGCGCATCTCCATATCGATGGAGTCGCCCACGATGTTCACCTCCGTAGGTTGCAGGTTATAGAAGATGTAGCCGTTGTTCCAGTAGAGGTTGCCCACGGCATCCTCGTCTTCGATAAGGCGCTTGTTGAGCAGCTTCTGGTTGTACACGTCGCCCTTCTTCATGCCCAGCACGTTGGCCAGATAGTCGGTAGAGTAGACCGAGTTGCCCACCCAGGTGATGTTGCGGAGGAAGTACTGCTTGCCCTCATTTACCTTTACGTACACGTTAACGTGCTTGTCGTCGTAGTTCCATACGCTGTCCGCCAGTATCTCCGCGTCGCGGTAGCCGTACTCGTTGTACTTGCTGATGAGGTTCTTCTTATCGGTCTCCCACCGTTCGGGGGTGTATTTCTTGGGTTTGAAGATGTTGGTGAGCTTGCCGGCCTCGTGGGTCTTGGCAAATGCTCCTTTGGTAAACATCGAGCCCTTTATCTTTTTGTCCGAGAGATGTTCGTTGCCCTCGATGGTTATCTGGTGCACGCGCATCTTCTCCTTCTTGTCAACTATCACGTCGACGATGACCTGGTTCTTGCCTGCTACGTCGTCGCGCTGGTTTATTTCGATGTCGGCATTCTTGAAGCCCTTGTCGTCGAAGTACTTCTTGGCCAGCACTTTGGCGCGGTCTATGGCGTTAGGCGTAATCTGCGAGCCCTTGAGCAGGCCGAGCTTGGTGTCCATATCCTCGCGCTCGCTCTTCTTCAGGCCCACGTAGTTGATGGTTGATACGCGCGGCCTTACGCGCAGCGTAAAGTGCAGCCACGCCTTGTCGCCGATGATGGAGTCGACCGACAGCTGCACCTGCGAGAACAGTCCGTGGCGCCAGTAGCGCTTCACGGCCTCGGTGGTGGCCGAGCCCGGCAGTTCTATCTTTTGTCCTACGGTGAGTCCGGAGATACCGGTGAGCACGTAGTCTTCGTATCCTTCAACCCCCGACACGTTGATGCCGCCGATGGTCACTGTGCGGGGAGTGCCCGCGTAGCTGATTTCAGGATGCACGATTTTGTCCTGTGCAGAGGCTGCCGTGCAGCAACAGAGTGCGACGAAAGCCGTCCACACCTTATTTATATAGTTCATCATTCAGATTGATTTTCGTTCTCTATTTGGTCTTCGGTCTTTCCGAACCTGCGCTGTCGCCGCTGGTAGTCGGCTATTGCTTTGTGCAAGTCCTGCTCATTGAAGTCGGGCCAGTAGGTATCACAGAAGTACAGCTCCGAGTAAGCTATCTGCCAGAGCAGGAAGTTGGAAACCCTTACTTCGCCGCCCGTGCGGATGAGCAGGTCGGGGTCGGGCATGAAGCTCGTCTCCAGATGGCTGCTGATAACATCCTCCGTAACGTGGAACGGCTGTATGTGCATCTTCAGCGGATGCAGGGCCGGGTCTCGCTCGTCGATGATGCGCTTCACGGCCTGGGTAATTTCCCACCTCGCGCTGTAGCTCAGCGCCACTACCATGGTCATGGTGTCGTTCCCTGCCGTGTGCTCTTCGGTCTCGCGGAGCTTCTGCTGCACGTCGTCGGGCAGCCTGTCTATGTCGCCTATGACGCGGAACCGCACGTTATTCTTCATGAAGATTTCGTCTTCCAGCGAAGAGAGCACCAGCCCCATGAGGGCCGAAACCTCGTCGGCAGGCCGGCTCCAGTTCTCGGTAGAGAAGGTGTAGAGCGTCAGGAACTTTACGCCAAGGCGCGTACACTCTGCCGTGATGCGCCTCACCGTGTCCACGCCGGCCTGATGTCCGTAACTGCGGGGCTTGCCTCGTTCGGCTGCCCAGCGGCCGTTGCCGTCCATTATCATGGCAATGTGCCGCGGAATGCGGGTCATGTCTATCTCTTCGTTCATGCTCTTTCGTTATTTATTCGTCCTCATTGTGGCAAGTGCGGCACTTGGCCATGAAGCTGTACGTAAGCGTTAGTTGCAGTGCCGAGTAGCAGTCGGTGTTCTTGAACAGCCCGCTGCTCTTTACTGCGTATGGGTCGGAGACGCCGTCGAGCTTGTCGCTCATCGAGAAGTGCATGGCCCATTCCAGTCCCACGTTGAGCCTGTCGCCCACTTTGTACTTCACACCAAGCCCCAGGGGCACGTTGGCCGTCACCACGTCCTTGTTGCCTCCGCTCACGTAGGTGGCACCTATGCCGGCAAAGACAAAGGGCGTGAGCCTGCGTGCACCGCGATAGTCGCGCCCCGTTCCGTAGGGCCAGAAGTTGTACTCGTAAGTTACACTGAGGTCGGCCACGTTGTTGTCGAACTTGTAAGGCGCCTGCACGTAGTCGGGCCAGTACGTATCCACGTTGTCCGACGAGCCTTTCAGCTTGCCGTAGCTGCCCATGAGGCGCAGCCCCATGTAGGGGTTCAGGTTGCGGCGCAGCACCAGCGAGGCCGCCGGCTGCATGCCTTTGAGGATGTTGCCGTTAAAGTCGCCCTCGTAGGCCACTGTGCCTACGCCGGCGCCTATCTCCATCCTGTACTCCACGTCGTCCTGCGCATAGGCACCGGCGGCGGCAGTCAGCATGAGCAACAGCAGTATCCTCTTCATGGGTTTTCAGTATTTTACTCTGTAAAAACCTTCTGCGGGTTCTGCCAGCCGAGCCTGTTCAGCCGGCCCCGCCACACCTGTCCGCTCTGTCCGCATACGAGCCAGAGGAACTGGTCAGCGTCAACGGTCATGGCGAATGATGTTGCGCTCGAGGCGAATGACGGCGGCAGGGCGATGCTTCCTTTCTTCCAGGTAATGCCCCCGTCGTTACTTTCGTAGAACTGGGCAAAGGCCTCGGCCGTTGTATGGCCCATACCGTTGCCTCCTATGGCGAGCAGACGGCCTCCGTAGACCGCTGTCTGCAGGTTTGCGAGATTGGGCAGGGCGAGCTTGTTCTCCGTGCCGGTAGCGTAGTAGGTCCACGGCTGGCTGCCGTCGGCTTCCTGTATCTTGCCCCATACGCGGGCATCGGTAGCGGTGGTGCCGGTGAGCACGAGCTGGCTGCCGTCGTTGGTAGACAGCGGAAGAGCCAGCAGCCGCACGTTGCCCGTAGGCAGCTGGGCGGCGGAACCTTCCATGGCATCGGCTTGCCACGACGTGCCGTCGGCCGAACTCATGATGCGGTTGTCCGCGGAGAGGGCGTAGAGCCTGTCCTGCGTGGCTCCGGTAAGCTGGCGGAGCGATGGCTGTGCCACGGCAGTCCACGAGGTGCCGTCGGCCGAGCGCAGCACCTTGCCGCCGCTGTAGGTGTAGAGCGTGTTGCCCCGGACTATGGCACTCTTGTACGCGTTGGCGTCCAGAGCTACGGAGGTGGCTGTCTCCTGCCAGCCGGCACCGGCCGTGGTGGCGCGCTTGTACACGTGAGTAGTGCCGCCGCGCAGGCCGAACACGTACAGACTGCCGCCTGCTGCCACTGCCTGCATGGCCTCTAAGGCGCCCAGACGGGCGTCGGTTGTAACGGGGCTCCACACAAACAGGTGCCCTTTCTGCCTGTGCACGTTCACCTTTACGGTGTAGGCACGGAAGTTGGCGCCCGAGTTGGAGTAGGCGCGGAACTCGCGCGGCTGCTCAAAGTTGATGGAGTCGGCACTCCGATACAGGGCCAGACTGTCGCTTGTAAGGCTTTTGTACACGATTGAACCCGAGTTCTTGCTCGCTATGGTGCACACTACCTTGGCGGCGTTGATGCCGTAGGGCAGCGAGTCGGCATTGTAAATCTGCCGGTTGGTGTGGTCAATGTAGAACTTGTAGCCGCTGCAGTCCACCGTTGTTGTGTACGAGGTGTCCTTTCCAGCGGCAGTAACGGTGTCTATGCGCTGCTTCAGCGTTCCCACCCTGAACGACGTGATGGCCGTGTCTTCGTAATAAGTAATTTGCTCGTCCTCGTCTTTCAGGCACGAAGCAAAGACAAACAAGGCCGAGAACAGTAAAGCGAAAGGTATGTATTTCCTTGTCATTTACACGCTATTTGATTAGAATTTTCCATGCAGGATATAGCCTGCCGCCGGCTTGTTAGCAGTTTTTCCGGTTCCGACAGCGCGTATCCCCACAAGTTATTGGCTGCAAATTTACTTAGAATTATTCAAATAGCGATTATTTTTAAGGCTTAATTATGTAAATTATTCATTGCCAACGGCTTTTTTTAGGTTTGTTTAGAGAAAAGCTGCTGCCACGGCTCATCCTAAAACAAGGCCGCCACTTAAACAGTTAAGTGGCGGCCGGTATAGAGTCGGGGGAAAGCACTTTCCCCCTTGAGTTGATGTAACCAGTAAGCAGAGTGTTTAATCTGCTGACCAGATGTTGGCCGATGCAATGTTATTGCTTGTCCAATTAAGAAGCGTGCCGAAAGTCACTGTCGTTGCGTTTGCCGATAGATAGTATGCGTGTCCGGTACTATTGGCCGTTTTCAACATAAAGTAGCCGTTTGTTCCATGGCTTTTGTACATATCTGATACGCCGTTAGTTGTATCGTAGAAGCCGTAGAGAGGCAGGAAGAAGTACTGGTCTATGTTGTCCGCAGTTGGTCTGCCTTTCGCTGAACTTTGCGTGGCTTGTGGGGCAGTTCCATTGTCAAAGCCCGGTATATACTGCTTTTTCTTCAGCCATACGCCACCATGATAAGTTATCTTTGCGCCCGTTGCGGGATTGGTCGTGGTGTACGACTGTTGGTAAGCTCCCGTGTGGCCATCGTCAATCAGTGCGCCTGCGCCGATGTACATCTTTGCTTCGGTTGCCGAGGGGCAGTTCTTGCAGCTCTGGGTAGCTATATCCATATTGGTGCCCCCGGTCGGAACTGTGTGGATACCGCTGTTGCCGGCGCTCCAGGTATGGGCATCGCCCACACCGTAGGGCTCGTAGGCGTCCCACTGATAGAAGTTCTTGTCGGCGCGGAACCCGCTGTTAAGATACTGTTCCGTGTTACTCGGCTTTATCGTAATGTTGATGCTGTAGCGGTGACCGGGCAGCAACTGGCGCGTCTTGAGCGTGAGCTTGTTGTTTACTTCGGTCAGATAGTTTTGTGCGCCGCCGATAGTTGCACCCTTGCCGGCCATGTCGAATACGAGCGAAAGGCTCTTTTCGGGCTGTGCCGGGTCAACGATAAGGCTCTGATAAGCAGTTTCGGCAGTGGCGGAGGTGTTGTTTGCAACTGCAAACTTGAGCGCCACGGCATCACCCGACACGGTGTAAGACCTGTCGGCTATCTTTACGGCAGCGTTCGGATTGCTCAACTTGTCGGCAGTAGACAGGCTGAAAGCATTTACTACCGTGCCGTCGGAGGTTTTGAGCACCACGCGCATGCGGGTAAACAGGTGCTTGAACGACAGCATGCCCAGCGGAGCATTCTTACCCGTAATGGGCTCCGAGACGCATTGCATGGCGTCTACGGTGCTCCTCTCGTTAACGGTAATGGTGCTGATGTCGGTTCCCTCGGCAGCGTAAGGTGCCGTACCGATGTAGAACAGCACCTGGCAACCCACCTTGCCCTTCACCGTCAGCTTGTTGTCGGCTATGGTAACGGTCTGCACGGGGGCAATGGTCTTGTTGGTAGCGGGGTCGAATACGTAGGCGTAAACCTTCTTTCCGTTCAGGTCTACGGTGTTGTAAACCGTGGCGCGGGTGCCCTGGCGGCGGCTCTCATCGGTCACCTGTGTCTGCACCTCCATACCCATAAAGGTTTGTGTTTCCACTGCCGGCTGTGCTGCAGCAGCACGTGTAAAGGCCGAGTCGTTAGCGGCTTCGCCCACGTTGTAGGTCAGTTCGATGCCGTCTTTCAGCACAGTGTTGGCATTCTCGGTCTCTGTCTCGTCGTTGGAGCACGAAGCCAAGGCAAGCAAAGCAAACAGTCCAACAGTAAACTTAGTAACTTTCATACTTTTCATCTTCATCTTTTGTAACTTGATTTTGCTGTTAAAAACCGAAAGGAGCTTCCTCGTCATCATTTTCATCCATGAATTCATCTTGGGCGTTTCCTCCATTTTGCGTTGACAGGGGCGCCAACAAATTCTCCGTGAACACTTGAATAGTGTCGGTGCACGGAGCCACATAAAACTTTTTAATTTTCATTTGGCTTTTATAATTGATAATTTTAACTCTCTGCCCACTAATCAAATAGGCGTTGCAAATCCACAAAAGAATTTGACAAGTTGGTCTGTTAGGCCCTGAAAGTTTAAGATTTTTAACGGTTGTTGTTATTGTTTTAAAATGTAAAAAATCAGTTTTTAGCGTCTTGTAACCAGCGGTTTGCCTTCCGCCAGGCCGTTGCCGGCGGGCTTTCCGGATATAAGCAGGAACTTTCGACAGGTGTCAAACAATTGTGTGACACCTGTCGCATAATCGTGCGACAAGTGTCGAAAGTTCCCGAATGCTGCCTTCGGCACTGCCGGGGCACTGTTCTTTAGACCCGTAGGAGAACTTTCAGGCCCTGCCCTAACGGCTGCAGCCCGGTTTCTGCTACCGGCCGGCCGCGCGGAACGTGCCCCCGTAAACAGCCGCCCGCCGGCACTGCCAAAGTTGTAAAAATGCACCTGAAGCGCTGCCTGAGCAAAAAAAACTTGCCAAAGGCTACCCGTTGTAACATGTTTTTTATATCTTTGCAACTGTATACCAGTCCTATCAAACACCAACACAACAGTAACATGAAAACAAAAAAAATGATGACATTGGTTACAGCGTTGCTACTGGCCGCGCAAGTGCAGGCCCAGCAGGGCGACGGAGTAACCCAGTACGTGAACCCCTTTATCGGTACGGGAGCCGTGGATGAGAACAGCCTCATGGGCAACACGTTCCCCGGAGCCACCATGCCCTTTGGTATGGTGCAGCTGAGCCCCGACACCCACGATGCTCCCAATGGCTACTGCCCCTCCGGCTACAGCTATAACGAGAACCGCATCTACGGCTTCAGCCACACTCACCTTAGCGGTACGGGCTGTGCCGACTTAGTAGACGTGCTCGTGATGCCTACCTCGCGCAGTCTCGACGAGCTCACCCGAACAGAGGACTTCAGCTCACCATTCTCGCACCGGAACGAGAAAGCCAGCGTAGGTTACTACTGCGTGAAGCTCGACGAGAGCGGAGTGCAGGCCGAACTCACCGCTACCACCCGCACCGGCATGCACCGTTACACCTTCCCTGCGGGCAAGGCAAACAACCTGGTGTTCGACCTCAACCACTCGGTCGACAAGGAGAAAGGCCGCAAGAAGATATTCGACGCCCAGATAAGGCTGCTCGATGCCTACACGCTCGAGGGCTATCGCTACCTCGACGGGTGGCAGCGGTACCGCAAGGTGTACTTCTACGCCAAGTTCAACCGTCCCGTTAAGGACAAGATATTCAAGGCTTACCACTTCATCTTCCGCGACGGCGACTGGGCCAACGGCCGCAACGTGAAGGCCCTGTTGAGCTTTGAACCCAGCACGGAGCCGCTGATGGTCAAGGTTGCCCTGTCGCCCGTGAGCTACGAGAACGCCAAGGCAAACATGCAGGAAAACACGGGGTGGGACTTTGACGGCATCCATGCCCAGGCCGTAAAGGCATGGGAGAAGGAACTGTCCAACGTCCGCATTGACGGCACTGATGACCAGAAGGCCATCTTCTACACCGGACTCTACCACGCCTACATACAACCCAACACCATCAGCGATGTGAACGGCCAGTTCATGTACGCCGACTACACCACCGGACAGCTACCTGAAGGCGACACGCACTACAGCACTTTCTCGCTCTGGGATACCTACCGCTCCTGCCACCCCATGTACACAATCCTGAAGCAAGACCGCATTGCCGGCATGGTTAACAGCATGCTGCGCCAGTATGATACCTACGGATACCTGCCCATCTGGCAGTTGTGGGGCACGGACAACTACTGCATGATTGGCAACCACGCCATCCCGGTGATGGTTGACGCCGCCCTGAAACACATACCGGGCGTAGATGCCCGCAAGGTGTTCGAGGCCGTGAAGGCAACTTCGCTGCGTGAGCACATGAACTCGCCCTGGAGAGTGCTCGAAAAGTACGGCTATTATCCGGAAGACCTGCAGAGCCAGTCGGTCTCCATCACCCTCGAAGAGGCCTACGATGACGCCTGCGTGGCCCGTCTGGCCAAGGAGCTGGGCCGGCAAGAGGACTATGAGTTCTTCCTCAACCGCTCCCGCAGCTACCGCAACCTCTTCGACCCGCAGACCAAGTTCTTCCGTGCAAAGACCAGCGACGGCAAATGGATGGAGCCCTTCGACCCCCTGCAGTACGGCGGAAACGGCGGAAACCCCTACACCGAGGCCAACGCCTGGCAGTACCGCTGGTACGTTCCGCAGGACGTGCCCGACCTGGTGAGCCTCTTCGGCGGCAAGAAGAACTTCGAGAAAGAGCTCGACCGCTTCTTTACCTACGCCACCGACCAGAGCGCAACCAAGAACGGCAACGCCTCCGGTTTCATCGGTCAGTACGCCCACGGCAACGAACCGAGCCACCACTGCATCTACCTCTACAACTGGGCCGGCGCCGAGAAGAAGGCGCAGTTCTATGCCAACAAGGTAATGAACGAGCAGTACAAGAACCGCATCGACGGCTACTCGGGCAACGAGGACTGCGGCCAGATGTCCAGCTGGTACGTGCTGAGCAGCATGGGCTTCTACCCCGTAGACCCTGCCAACGGCGTTTACAGCTTCGGCTCGCCACAGCTTAGGCGCGTGGAGATAAGCCTGCCGGGCGGAAAAACCTTCACCATCAAGACCAACCGCAAGGGAGCCGACGACTGCTATGTGAAGTCCGTCAAGCTGAACGGCCGCAAGTACACCCGTAACTACATCCTGCATTCCGACATCATGAACGGCGGAACGCTGGAGTTCACCATGGGCAAATAAGCCCTTCGGCACCCCCTGCCGCGGCGGATATATGCTTCAAGGCGCCTGAAGGCATCCTTCAAGGGCCTTGAAGCTATCCTTCAGCCGCCTTGAACACCACCTCTTTCGCAGCGCCCAGCCACAGGCAGTTTGGGCGGTGCTGGCGAAATAAAGCGGAAGAAGTGGGTGGCAACGGAAGAAAAAGTGAACCGACACAGACTTAAATATAATGAATAAACTTACCGTTTGCGGAAAGAGAGAATACACAGAGGTAGGATTAAGTATGCACAAGTTAAACCCCGCTCACGGTAATATCAATCTCTAAACACCAAATAGTTATTTATTTTGTCAATAAGACAACCGGCCTGGCCGGTTGCGAAATCTTGATTATACCCTTAAAACAAAAGTGTTGCTGGCGGTTGAAGGCAACTGTCAGCTCTGGAAATGAATAAACCAATTCATCTATTCACTAATAACTTTGACTACAACTATGATTAAAAAGCAAAGAAAGTTATCTACAGCAACGGAACGCTCGCTCCTTGTCTGCTCCGTATTTGCATTGTCTTGGTTCGCCGTTCCGGTGAATGCAGCTGATAATGTAGGTTTACATTCGGCAAAGAGCGTAGCTTCGGCCCAGCAGAATGTTGGGAATGTTGTTGTGACTGTTGTCGATAAGGCTGGCGAACCGGTAGTGGGTGCCAGCGTGGTCGTTAAATCCACCAAAACCGGTGGCGTAACGGACATTGACGGAAAGGTATCAGTAAGCGCCAAGCAGGGCGAGCTGATACAAATCTCTTATGTAGGTTTCACCAATCAGGAGGTACGTGTAAATGGTTCGAACTTACGCATAGTGCTGAATGAAGACCAGGAAATGCTCGACGAAGTGGTGGTTGTGGGCTACGGAACCATGCGTAAGTCGGACCTGACCGGTTCTATCGCCACCACAAAAGGAGACGAAATTATCAAGCAACAGGGCTTTAACGCCCTGGAAGGCCTGAAAGGCAAGGCCGCCGGTGTGAACATTTTCAACAACACCGGGCAGCCTGGAGGCGAAATGCGAGTAATCATCCGCGGTATCTCAACCATCAACGCGTCTGCCAACCCGCTGTATGTGGTAGATGGAGTGGTGATGTCGAGCATTGATTTGCTGAACCCTAACGACATTGAGTCTATCGAGGTGCTGAAGGATGCCTCATCAGCAGCCATCTACGGTGCCCGTGGTGCCAACGGCGTTGTGATGGTTACAACCCGGCGGGGCAATGCGGGTGAGGGCGTGCACGTGGCTTACGACGGCTCGGTTTCTGTTAGCACAATGGCTCGCAAGATGGATGTCATGAACGCCAGCGAGTGGATGACAGCTTTCAAGCAAGGGCTCGAGAATGCGAATGCCTGGCAGGGAAAGAACTTCACAACCGACTTGTCGCAGATATTCACAGACTCTCGCCTGTTCAAGAACGGCGTACCAATCTACGACACCGACTGGCAGGATGAGGCTTCTCGTACCGCCGTGTCTCATAACCACCAGCTAAGCATCATGCGCAGTGGCAAGGATTATTCCGTTGGAGCTTTTGTTAACTATACTGACCAGGAAGGTATATTGAAGAACTCCTACTTCAAACGCCTGAATGCAAAGGTGTCTTACGATGACAAACCTACCAAGTGGCTCTCTACTTCCTTAAACCTCATGGTGAACCATACATGGGGCAACCGTACATCTGATAACCCTTACGGACAGGGAGCCTTGCGTACAATGATAGAGCAGCTGCCCTTCCTGCCTGTCATGATTGACGGGCACTATGCACAAACCAACGATGTACTTACAACGGCCATCCTGAACAACCAGAATGACCCAAGCAAGGGAACGCAGGGCTACAGCCCGGAAGGGGTTGGAAACCCTGTCGAGTTGCTCGAAAGAATGTATGCTATGAACTACCGTACCCAGATATTCGGCAATGCCGCCTTCACTTTCCATCTGGCAAAAGGCCTGGATTTAAAGACACAGTACGGTATTGATTACAGCCGCTCACGCGACAAGAGCTATACTCCGTTCACACCGCGGCCGCTCATCAACCAGAGTTCAGAGGGTGCTGCCAGCACAAGTAACTCCGACAGGTTCTACTGGCAGGAGGAAACCTACCTGACTTATTTGAAGGACTTCGGTAAGCATCATATCAATGCCATGGCCGGTATGTCATGGCAAGGGTCCAAGTACGACTACTCCGGAATGAGCGACAGCAAGTTTGTTGACGACTTCTACGGATTCTACAACTTAGGATCGGGCACCAACAGACCAAGTGTTGGGAGCGATTGGGATAAGTGGACCATGAACTCTTACTTCCTTCGTGTTGCCTACAACTATAATGACACCTATCTGGCAACCGTTACCGGCCGTTACGATGGTTCTTCCAAGTTCGGTGCTGATAACAAGTACGCCTTCTTCCCCTCATTAGGCTTGGGCTGGGTAGTTTCGAACGAGCCGTTTCTGCGCGACAACAAGGCTGTAAGCAGGTTGAAGTTGCACACTTCGTTCGGCCTTACAGGAAACTCGGAGATAGGTACGTTCGGCTCTCTGGCAACCGTGAGCCAGTCAAACACCATCATCGGCGATGCCCTGCACGTGGTTTCTTACCTTGACAACATGCCCAACCCATTGCTGAAATGGGAAAAGACATTCCAGTGGGACCTTGGTTTCGAGCTCGGCTTATTCCAGAACCGGTTGAACTTTGACGTGTCCTACTACCGCAAGTACACATCAGACCTGCTTCTGAACCGCCCTGTTCCGGAGTCAACAGGTTACTCCTCCATCATGGATAACGTAGGAGCAGTGTCCAACCAGGGTATCGACCTGCTGGTTACTGCTTATCCTATCCAGACCAAGGACTTTGAGTGGAAGTCGACGTTGAATATGGGCTTCAATAAAAACAAAGTGGAGAAGCTGGACGAGAGCTCGTCAGTTGACCCCATATCGGGCAAAAGACAAATCACACTCGATGGCTTCGTAGGCTATGACATGCTGATCCGTGAGGGCGAACCCCT
The DNA here is from genome assembly GCA_900199655.1 of Prevotellaceae bacterium KH2P17. Taxonomy (GTDB): domain Bacteria; phylum Bacteroidota; class Bacteroidia; order Bacteroidales; family Bacteroidaceae; genus Prevotella. Next base: position 50,040 of record FZRE01000007.1, on the reverse strand, counting down.
GTCAACTTTCTATGGTTACAAGCGTGCCGGCATCTATGATGGCAACCCTGCAAACTGGGATGCGGCAACTATGAACATCCCGTCAACGGTTGGCGAGAAGGTTACTTACAAGAACCGCCAGATTATAGGCAACGGTCTGCCTGACTGGATGGGCTCGTTCATCAACACCTTCAGCTACAAAGGCTTTGATCTGACAATTGATTTCCAGTTCTCACTTGGCGCAGATATCATGCAGGAATACTACCACTCAACGGTTGCCCGCTTCTTGACAAACGGCTTGGACCGTCTCTATACAGAGGCTTGGCATCCTACTTTGAATCCAAATGGTCATGAGCAGGCTATCCGCTTGAACAACTTTGGACAGGGAGCGAATAACGCCGCAGATGATGATTGGGTTGCCAATGGCTCCTACTTGCGCTGTAACTTGATTCAGTTAGGGTACACGTTCGACAAGAACATTGTCGGTAAGCTCGGCCTTTCAGCACTGCGCGTTTACGCAAACCTTAACAACCTGTTCCTTGTTACAGCCAGCGACTATCTTGGATACGACCCGGATAACTCAACACGTTTGGGCTCTAACAAGTGGGGCACTAACCGCCAGTTCTTCTCCTACCCACGTCCAAGAACATTCACTCTGGGTGTCAACGTGACATTCTGATGGATTATTCACATGTTCAATTAGTTAATAAGACAAATATGAAAAAGCTCAAATACATATTCATGTTAGGTGCACTCATGGCAACCCTTACTTCCTGTAATGATTTCCTTGAGGAGAAACCCCTTGATGAGAAAACTGCAGACCAGTTCTGGAAGACCGCGGAGGATGCAGAATCTGCTGTGTCGGCCCTATACTTCGGTGGTGTTCCTTATCTGAATAACACTGATGTTGACGGCGGATGGACTCCTAAGGCTACCATGTGGGGCGGCATCATGTCAGGCCTTTATATCGACAAGCGCAAGGACAGAACGTTTACAACAGCTTCAGAAGGATGCACCTTCACAGTTGAGGCTTTCGATTCTCCTGCCATGAAGCTATGGCATGAGTTCTATAAAGGCATATCCCGCGCCAACTTTGTTATTGCCAACATCCCTAAAATGGAAGGTGTGCTGAGTCAAGAGATAATGGATAATTATGTTGCTCAAGGCAAGTTCTTCCGTGCGTATGCATATTTCTATCTGGTGAAGGAGTTCGGCGATGTTCCTTATATAGCCGATCCATACATGTCGCCGGAAAACATGGCAGTGCCACGTACACCGTCAGCAGAGGTTTATGCAAAGATAGAAAAGGACTTGTTGGATATAACAAGCGGCAACGCCCTCCCGAACAAGACTTTCTATAACAATGGTTGTCGGGTTACAAAGCCAATGGCTCAATCTCTGTTGGCCCAAGTTTATCTCCAATGGGCAGGCGCTCCGGTTAATGGAGGTAACGAGTACTACCAGAAAGCAGCAGATATGGCTAAGCAGGTCATTACAGGCGGCGTTCACCATCTGGAGCAGGCAGGCGGAAGCACCGATGACTTGAACTCGGCGTTCAATGTAATCAAGACTACCAAAAGCTCTTCCGAGATTATCTATGCTAAGGAGTACAACAACACGGACTTCAATGTAGGCAACTCGTATGGCTGCCGTTCCATTGGTGCTGATGCCTTTCAGTGGAAGGATGCCAACAATAAAGGCGTGTTCCATCCGGGTGGCGACGTGCTGTACAACGCCTATCTGCCGTGCGATATGATTCTGGAGAGCTATGCGCCTGCTGATATCCGCGGACACGAAAAGCAGTTCTTTTTCAAGGAATACACTGATGAAACTGGCATGAGCCATACGTTGAACAACTGGGGATGCTGGATGTGGTTTGATGAGGCCGGCCTGAAGAACGGTAAGGATGGTGACTACAACGTACCGACTATCCGCTATTCAGAGATTCTCCTCATTGCTGCAGAGGGTCTGGCCCGCACGGGCAACGAGGCTGAAGCCAAGCTCTATCTGAACCAAGTGCGTAAACGCGCAGGTCTGGCCGACGTGACCGCAACTGGCAACGACTTGATTCAAGCCATCCTGACAGAACGTTTGCACGAGTTCCCACTTGAGTTCAAGGTCTGGGATGATATCCGTCGGACCCACTTGTACCCCGAAGCTGCTGGCGTACACTCAGGCAATTTGAATTGGGTAGCGTTGTCATCAGCGCGCATCCAAAACAAACCCGACGGCGTCATTAAGCAGGGTGCCATTCCCGAGTACGCCCTCTTGTGGCCCATCCCACTGGATGAGATGCAGCGTAACCCAGAGCTCCAAGGCCACCAGAACCCTGGTTGGCAATAACCTCTAACAGGTTGTTAGCTTAATATAAGAAAGGACTATGACGAGCAATCGTCATAGTCCTTTCTTGTATCTGTACTGTTTGCTATTGAGAAAATGGCTTCCATACTCATGCCTCTCAACTTTGCAGCAGGCCCAAAAAATGTTTGTGAAAGCGTAAACAGGCACCCCCTGCCGCGGCGGATATATGCTTCAAGGCGCCTGAAGGCATCCTTCAAGGGCCTTGAAGCTATCCTTCAAAGGCCTTGAACGCCACCTCTTTCGCAACGCCCTGCCACAGGCTGTTTGGGCGGTGCTGGCGAAATAAAGCGGAAGAAGTGGGTGGCAACGACGGAAAAAGTGTATCTTTGCATGCGTGAATGCCGAAGATACACTTTTTCTGAATGCCATCAAAGCAACTCAACGGCACTTTAACCCGAACCTACGCGACAGCTAAGAGCATGAACAACAAAAAGTATATGAAACAGAAAGAATTGCTATTGTCCGCCATTCTGGCACCTGCCGTGAGCCAGGCTATGGCTGCACAAGCCGCCGGGGGCAAGCTGGAGGACGGCGGGAGACCCAATGTAATCGTCATACTGGCTGACGACGTGGGCTACGGCGACCTGCAGTGCTACGGCGCCCGGAATGTAGCAACGCCGAACGTGAACCGCCTGGCCGCGGGCGGCATACGCTTTACCGACTGCCATGCGGCAGCTGCCACGAGCACGCCCTCGCGCTACGGCCTGCTCACGGGGCAGTACCCGTGGCGGCGGAAGGACACAGACATTGCCGCGGGCGATGCGGGCATGATTATCAGACCGGAGCAATACACCCTGGCCGACATGTTCAAGAGCCGCGGATATGCCACCGCCGCCGTGGGCAAATGGCACCTGGGGCTGGGCGACAAGACGGGAGAGCAGGACTGGAACGCCCCGCTGCCGGCCGCTCTGGGCGACCTGGGGTTCGATTACTCATACATCATGGCCGCCACGGCCGACCGTGTGCCGTGCGTGTTCATAGAGAACGGCGCCGTTGCCAACTACGACCCGCAGGCTCCCATACAGGTCAGTTACAGACAGAACTTCGCGGGCGAGCCCACCGGAAAGGCCAACCCGGAGCTGCTTTACAACCTCAAGCCCAGCCACGGGCACGACATGGCCATCGTGAACGGCATCAGTCGCATCGGCTACATGAAGGGGGGAGGGCGCGCCTTGTGGAAGGACGAGAACATAGCCGACTCCATCGTGGCCCATGCCGTGCGCTTCATCGAGGCCAACCGGCAGCAGCCGTTCTTCCTCTACTTTGCCACAAATGACATCCACGTGCCCCGCTTCCCGCACGAACGCTTCCGCGGGCACAACGTCATGGGCCTGCGGGGCGACGCCATCGTGCAGTTCGACTGGTCGGTAGGGCGCATCATGGAGACACTCGACCGTTTGGGGCTGGCCGATAACACGCTGGTGGTGCTGACGAGCGACAACGGCCCCGTTGTTGACGACGGCTACGCAGACCGCGCCGAGGAGCTGCTGCAGGGCCACAAGCCTGCAGGGCCGCTGCGCGGAAACAAGTACAGCGCCTTCGAAGGTGGCACGGCGGTTCCGCTCATCGTGCGTTGGCCCGCGCAGATAAGGGGCGGGCAGGAGTCTCATGCACTCATCAGCCAGATAGACTTCATGTCGTCGTTCGGCTCGCTCATCCATGCCGTGGTTCCGCGAAACGCCAATCCCGACGGCACCAGCTGTCTGGAGGCCCTGCTGGGGCGCGAGGGCGGGGGCCGCCAATACGTCATCGAGCAGTCCAATGCGCATGTCCTCTCCGTCCGTACACCGCGGTGGAAGTACATCGAACCTAACAACGGCCCCGCCATGATTACGTGGGGGCCGAAGATAGAGACCGGCAACAGCCCCTTGCCCCAGCTCTACGACATGGCCAAAGAGCCCTACGAGAAGGACAACGTGGCGCCTCAGAATCCTTCGGTAGTGCATGAAATGCAGGAGATACTGCGCAGCGAACGCGCCAAGCAGCCCTGAGCCGGCCGGCCGGAGGTAGCAGTTAGGGCCCGGGTTGCCCACTGGCAGTTTGGCTGGGGCAGGCGAAATAAAGCGGAAGAAGTGTGCCGCGAAAGAATAAAAAGTGTATCTTTGCATACGTATATGCCGAAGATACACTTTTTTTGAATGCCGGAGAAACAACTCATCAGCGACCTTAAAGCAGGCTCCCACCGTGCCTTTGACAGCATCTACCGCCTGTATGCCAAGCGTCTGTACGCCTACTGCCTGCAATACTGCAAGCAGGCAGAGGACGCCGAGGAGATAGTGGAGGATGTGTTCGTACGGCTGTGGACGTTGCGCAAGAGCATCCGGCAGGAGGAAAGCCTCAAGTCGCTGCTCTTCATCATGTCGCGCCATCTGGTCATCAACGCCTACCGTCGCCGGCTCAACTCGCCGGAATACGAGGAATTTGTCGACTTCCAGAACAGCGCCGGCAGCGAGGATGCGGCCCTGCAGGTAGAGTACGACGAGTTTGTGGCCCGCCTGCACAGGGTGCTACGTACCCTGCCGGCCACCCAACAGCGGGTGGTGCAGCTCTCGCGCATGGAGGGCATGGGCAACAAGGACATAGCCCGGGAGCTGAACCTGAGCGAGCAAACGGTCAAGAACCAGCTCTCGCTCGGGCTGAAGGCGCTCAGAGAGAAGTTAGGTTACGTGTCGCCGCTGCTGGAACTGCTGTTTTTATTAAATTAACAGGGGCCGGCGGTACTTTTTGACGGTACGGAGTGTCAATACAAGTAAACAACAGGCAAATGGATAATCTGGAACAACGATATAGAGATAACAACCTTACGCGCGCCGAACTCGTACAACTGAAAGACGAGGTGAACGCAATGAACGACGAGGACTTGGGCGCTTCGCTCCGCCGGCACTGGATGGACGGACAGATACCCGACGGCAGCGTGAGCGGCGAAACCGTGGAGCGCATGAAGGATAACATAGAAGACAGGATTGCCGCCACACGCGGCCATGCCGCTTTTGTGTTCTTCAGGTACTTCAAGATAGCGGCTGCAGTGCTGCTGCCCCTGCTGCTGTTCTCTACTCTTTATTTATATAAGGAGAACAGCAAGCTGGGTTCGGATGTCATAACCTTTAACACCGGCAAGGGCGAAAAAGCCACCGTAACCCTGCCCGACGGCACTACAGCCATGCTGAACTACGACTCGCGGCTGGTTTACACACCCAAGCTGTACAGCAAGAGCGAACGGCGCATCAGCTTCGGGGGCGAGGCCTACTTCACTGTAAGTAAGAACAAAGACTGCCCCTTCATCATATCAGCCGACAGGCTGGAGGTAAAGGTGCTGGGCACCAAGTTCAACCTCTCGGCCCGCAACACGATGAAATCGGCCGAACTCACGCTCGAGGAGGGCCACGTAGAGTTCACCTCGCTGCTCACCCACGAGCATGTTCAGCTCCTGCCCGGGCAGACCGCCGTGCTCGACTATGCCACGGGCAAAATCAGGGTGAATGCCGATACGGACATAGCCGACGTGAGAGCCTGGCAGACCAGCCAACTGGTGTTTACCGATGTGCCGCTGGCAAGCGTGCTGGCCCGGCTGCAGAACGTGTACGGAGTGCGCTTCGTGGTGAAAGACAAGGACCGGATGGGCAACTTCACGGGCACGCTTCCGACCGACAATCTGCACGAGGCGCTGGTCATTATCAGCGAGTCGTTCCACCTCAAGCACACCCAAAGCGGGCAATACGTAACGATGACTGCCAGATAGCAGCCATCGTTTTTTTTGTCGGAAACCTGCATTTTCTTCGGTACTTTTGCCCCGTCGGGTTGTCTATACCTATAAATCAGAGAAATACTAACCAACCTTTTTTAATTAAGCATTATTATATGAAAGTACACAAAAGTCTAAAGTACCATCTGTTAGTGCTGCTGTTGTGCGTCTGCTGGGCTGGAGCCGGTGCGCAAAACCAAACTGTCAGCATTCACATGAAAAACGCTTCGCTGAAGCAAGTGTTTAAAGCAATCGAAAGCCAGACGACCTATCGGTTCTCTTATCGCTCGGGTCTGATAGACAACCGCAGCGACATCACGCTGAACCACACCAAGGCTTCCGTTCCCTCTGTTCTCAACGAGGCGCTCAAAGGCCGCAGCCTGAAGTACAGCATCGTATCAGAGAAGTCTATTGTTATTACGGACAAAATGGAGACTAATGATAGTCGTCAACAATCATCGAATCAGCGCATATCAGGCAAAGTATCTGACGAGAACGGAGAACCCATTATTGGCGCCACTGTGCGTGTAAAAGGAGTTTCGGGCGGCGTTGTAACAGATGTTGATGGAAAGTTCTCTATTGACGCACCAATAGGCTCAACTTTAGAAATCTCCTATGTTGGCTATCAGACAAAAGTTTTGTCTGCCAATGGGGGAAATATGGATGTTGCTATGAATGTTGACAGTCAGAATTTGAATGAAATCATAGTAGTTGGTTATGGTAGTAGTACACGTAGAGACTTGATCTCGTCAGTGTCCACTGTTAAGACCGATCAAATATCTAATATTCCGGTTACAAACATTGCCCAAGGACTGGCTGGTAGGTCTCCGGGTATGATAATCAAAGCCAGCGGCGGCGGTGTTAATTCAACACCAAATATCAGCATACGTGGTGGAGGTACACCTTTGTATGTAATTGATGGAGTGGTGCGCTCGGAACAGGACTTTGTCAACCTTAGTGCAGATGACATTGAAAGTATGTCTATACTTAAAGACGCTTCGGCAACTGCAGTCTATGGTTCGCGTGCTACCAACGGCATCGTGCAGGTTACTACCAAACAAGGTAAGGCTGGCAAGGTAAGCATTGAGTATGATTTCAATCAGAGCTATGCGCAACCCAGTATTTGGCCCGAACCTCTGAACTCATACGAGCGTGCCGAGTATGGCAACATTGCACGAAAGAACGACGGACTGGACGAGGTTTACAGCGCCGAAGCTATTCAAGCTATGAGAGACGGATCTCAACCGCAGACATATAACAATACGAATTGGCGTAAATTGGTGCTCAACGACTGGGCTCCGCAAACAAAACATGCGGCAAGACTGACTGGCGGTAGCGAGAATCATCATTACTATGCCTCACTGGGTCATATCTATCAGAACTCCCTCTACAAAAACAATAACCACTATATGAAACGGACTAACTTCAGATTAGCGGAATCCTCTCTGATTAGTTCTATCAATTTGCAAATTAATGCTGCATTAGACGGCTACGTTCAAATAAATACACACCCTTATTCATCAACGGCCAGTAGCTATTACCATATCTTCTCACATATCAACGATAAGTCCCCGCTCTCTCCTGGTGTGAACTTGTATGGATTGCCTTACAATCTGAATGATAATCCCGTCGCAGAGACCGCTTCAGGTAATGGTTACAACCGTAATAAGATGAATGTAATCAATGGTAAGGGCGAATTAATATGGGGAGTTCCTTGGGTACAGGGACTAAAGGTGCGTGTAGCAAGCGATTATAGATACTATTCTTCGACCAGTAAGCAATGGCGCAAGGATAGTCCGAAGTATGACTGGGATTCTACAGAACCACTCGTTGGCAATAAACCTTTGCTTTATCACAGTTCTTCTACCGGATATGCCTTTACCAATCAGGCTTTCGTGGAATATGCCCGAGAATTTGGTTTGCACCATGTTTCGGCATTGGCCGGTTTTGAGCAGTATTATGAAAAAGGAGAAACTTATTGGAGTCAACGTGAGAACTATGAATTCAGTATCGACCAAATGGGTGTAGGTTCTGCCAACACGATGAAAAACGACGGAAGTGAAGCAGAGTTGGGACGTGCTGCATGGATTGGACAGGCTAAATATAACTATGCCAATAAATATTATGCAGAAGCCAGCCTGAGGTACGACGGTTCCGATTATTTTGCACCCGGCAAGCGTTGGGGAGCCTTTTTCAGTGGCTCGATCGGTTGGGTAGTTACCGAGGAAAAATTTATGAAGCCGTTAGTAGAACGCAATATTTTGAATTCCCTAAAGTTCCGAGCTTCGTATGGAGAAACTGGATTGGATTCAAGTGCCGGGCGTTTTGCTTATCTTACGGCCTACAGTCTTAACCCACAAGCCTATGTTGTTAATGGAGAGTATGCCGCTGGATTTACAGAAGGAAATCTTGCATCACCCGATCTAACTTGGTATACTACAAAGCAAACCGATTTTGGTTTCGACTTTTCTTCTCTTAATAATCGTCTTTATGGCCAGTTCGACTACTTCTACTATTCAACTAAGGGATATCTTGTGTCTCCTTCGGGCCAAAGTTATCTGAATACTGCACTTGGTGTGGCAATGCCAAAAGTTAAGTCAAGAAGTGAGTTCCGCCGTGCAGGTTTCGAAATCCAGTTGGGTTGGCGTAGTAACATTGGTGCCTTGAAGTACGATATCTCTACCAACTTCACTTTCTTTGACCAGTTATGGGCCTTGGATGAAAGCGAGAGTGAAACATCATATATGAATCCGTATGTACGTAGTCAGCAACAGAAAGGCTATTATGGGACTATGCTGCATAATTTAGGCTATTATACAAGTGTCGAAGATGTTTATAATAGCGTCGGAATAGTCAGTGCTTATAACTCTGGATATATGACGGCAGGAGATATTAAATATGAGGATGCAAACGGTGATGGACGAATTACCAGTGACGACATGCGCCGCCTTGGTAAGAATAGTTATCCGCGTGGCCAGTTTGGTGTTAATATCAATTTAAGTTACAAAGGTTTCAGTTTAGGTGCATTGTTCCAAGGATCTACAGCTTTCGATATGTATATATCGGGGTCGGCATCTATGCAGACAGGCCAGGCTGGCTCGCTTCCGGTCATCTATGATTATCAGACGGATTACTGGACACCATCTAATACCAACGGTCAATATCCACGTTTGATGTCTAATACTGGACTGAATGCCAATAATAACTATCAGACAAGCGACTTTTGGCTTGTGAATGGTGCCTATCTTCGTATGAAAGATTTCCAGTTAAGCTACGATTTGAAGTACAGCTTACTTAAGAGAGTTGCTTGGCTGTCGAAGATCAGAGTAGGTGTGTCTGGTCAGAATATCTTTACCATATCAAAGTCTACGAAATATGGTCTTGACCCCGAGAACTCTTCTACTGTAGGATATGGCTATCCAGTAGAGCGTACAATAGCCTTTACACTTAATTTGGGATTTTAAGAAAGTAAATAACTATGAGAAAATATATAAACTACGGATTGGTTGCAGCAGGTCTTGCTGTAATGGTTTCGTGTCAAGATACATTGGACACGCACCCCACAACAATATTTGACGAGACAACAGTGTGGAGTTCAAAGTCCACGGCAGATGCTTTTGTGAATGCAACTTACAATAGTGTGTTGACAAGTACATGGGCAGCAAACTCATCTTGCGTAGGTTGGGAAGCCCGTACCCCTAATGGCGTGCGATGCTCACAGGTAGGCGAGGGTATTGATGGCATAGCTACAGAGCTTGGTATCAGTGCTGCCTCAGACTTTGGGGCTAATCGTTTTTCATTGTTAAGGAAGTGTAATCTTATCATCAAGAATGCAGAACAATCAACAGCCTTGAGCGATACGGAACGAAAGGAGCTGATTGCCCAAGGGCGTTTCCTGCGTGGATTGGTGTTTTTTGATCAAGCACGAAAGATGGGCCGCTTTGTTCCTGTTACCCAAGTATTCAGTGAGACTGACTCGTTGACATGCAAAATTCCCATGACAAAATCAATCGAGGAAAGCTATCAGTACGTTATTGATGATTTAGAATATGCTGTCGAGAATCTGCCACTGTCTTCAGCTGCAGGCATTGCCAATAAGTATGCTGCCGAGGTGATATTAAGCCGTGCAGCTTTGCAGGCGTACGCTTACACCGGGAAGACAGAACTGTTGGATAAAGTTATTGAATTTGCTGGCGATGTTACCAATAATTGCAAGCTGTCAAGCGAATATGGCGGCATGTTCAACGAGAGTGATGCCAATAATCCAGAGATACTGTTAGGTTATTATCGCTTGTCCACAAACACTACTGTTGGCGATTATGATGAGATGGTAAGAATCTTCCCCAATATAACACCTGCAGATACTCAGTTGTCACAAAGTCCTCATGAACTGGAAAATAAAGTGGGCGATCAAACGTTTTGCTGCTGGGCTATATATTTTCCTACTCAAGACCTTGTAGACCAATATCTTGTCAAAGATGAAACAACGGGTCAAGCATTGCCATGGTACGAAACCTCTCAATATAAAAATAACGTAGACGAAGTTGATCCTGCTGTCATTACCCAACCTGGTCAGATTGATGCTTATACGAGAACTAACGGCGAACCTCGTCGAATTCCCACGCCGCAGGATTTAACCAATACGAAAGAAGGATATCCTGTGTTTGTACGATATGCAAAAGTAAAGCCGGGCAGCAACAGAAGTATCAGTGAAATTATGTATAATGGCCGCGACAAGCGTTTTGCCACTTCTATCGCCTATGATGGTTCTACCTGGCTTGGTGAAAAGGTTGAAATGAACTTAGGTGGTAACCTATCGCAAGGTGTACGTGACAAAGAAGACGGTGGCTGGTATAATACAGTTACAGGATATTACTGGAGAAAGAACGCTTCAGAGAATCCTAACCCAAGAGCCTACTATGCTTCGACGACAAATTTCCACTATACATTGGCGCGTGTAGGCGAGGCTTACATGAATTTGGCAGAAGCCTATCTGCTTAAAGGCGATATAGCCGAAGCTGTCAAGGCTCTTAATGCTACTCGTGTTACCCATGGAGGACTGGCTCCTTCTACTGCTTCTACAATAGCAGAAGCGTGGATTGATTATATGCGAGAACGTAGAGTTGAAATGGCCAATGAGGGCGGTGATATCTATTTCAGCTACCTACGTTGGGGCAAGTATGGTGGCTATGCTAACCACGGCCGACCCAAAGGGGATGTAATTCAGGAGCTCGATGCTCCTGTTCATAAGATATCAATCTCAAGAGACAGGCAACAGGTTCTCATCGGCCAGTTTACACTGATGAACAGTGCGAGCCGTATATTCTCACAGAAGCGCTATCTTATGCCTATAGCTAAGGACTTCTTAGATACCCGTGAGGCTTACGGAATGGATCATGTTCAGAATGAAGGTTGGTAAAATATAAATAGAAAGCAATTATGAAATATATTAAATTTATCTTGATGGCGGTAGTGACGGTGTTTTCACTTACTTCCTGCCTTGAAAGCGGGTTAGAAGAACTCGACACATATACAGGTAACGATATTACCTCTTCTTACGTATATTACCGCTATGTCGACAAAAATGTTACGATACCTGCAAGTGGTCAGCCTGCTGTTAAGCAATTACAACTGAACAGCAAGCAGACAATAGATGCTGAAAATGCAACCTGCGATATTACGGTTTCATTACCTCAAAACTTTCCATCTGCAGAACTGGAGAATATAAGCTTAAGCGCCTTGATAATTGCAGTCCAGATATCAACTGCAGCCGTTATTGAGCCTGTAGGCGATGCACCCAAGCTCGGGGCACCTGCTGATTGGAACCAATCGCATCAATATAAGGTAATGGCTGCCAACGGTCAGACAAAAGTATGGACCATAAGGGTTGTTTTAAATAAGTAATATAGGTAAAGGAGGATGTGTTTATTCCATACACGTCCTCCTTTTATTCAGAATGACGACTCGTGTAGCAAACCCATAAAGAACAAACTTCAATGAGCTTTTCTTCTAAATTGATGATTAACATGTAATGTCAAAATGAAAAAAACAATCTTTTTCCTGCTCTTTTTCGTCAGCGCTTGTTGCATGGCGCAGGACGAAAAGGAAGCTGAAGGCGTTATCAGACGGTTCGCCGGCCGCGAGATTCCGATGCACTTGGCGCTCTCGCTGAAGCCTGTTGACGGATGCGACCAGTTCGCGACTTCGGTCAAAAACGGCAAGCTGACCATCAAAGGCAGCAGTGGCGTTGCCCTGTGCCGTGGTTTTTACGAGTACGTAAGGCAGCACAAGACCGGCCTCTGCACCTGGACGGGCAAGCGCCTCAGCCTGCCACAGCGGCTGGATGACCAGAGTACAACGAGAAAAGTATCGCCCTACAAGCACCACTATTACCTGAACGTAGTCACCTATGGCTACACCGCGCCTTACTGGGACTGGTCCCGATGGCAGGAGGAGATAGACTGGATGGCCCTGCACGGCATAGACATGCCCCTCATGCTGGTGGCCAATGAGGCCATCTACACCCGGGTGCTGAAGCGCATGGGCATGAACGAGGCCGACATCAATGCCTATTTCGTTGGCCCTGCCCATCTTCCGTGGATGCGCATGGGCAACATCAGCGGCATCGATGGCCCGCTCACGGCTTCGTGGCACAGCAACCAGATAGCGTTGGCGCACAAGATACTGGCCCGCATGCGGGCTTTGGGCATGAAGCCCATCTGCCCCGCCTTTGCCGGCTTTGTGCCGCAGGCCCTGCAGAAGCTCTATCCCAAGGCCCGGATTACGGAGACCTCATGGTCCGGTGGTGCCTTCCACAACTGGATGTTGTCAGCTGATGAGCCGCTGTTCCATGCCATGGGCAAGCTGTTTGTTGAGGAGTGGGAGAAGGAGTTTGGCAAGAACACCTACTACTTGGCCGATAGTTTCAACGAGATGCAGCTGCCTTTCGGCAAGGGAGAGGACAACGAGAAGCACCGCATGCTGGCCGATTACGGCCAGAAGATATACAGCGCCATTGCCGATGCCAACCCCCGCGCCGTGTGGGTCATACAAGGGTGGATGTTCGGCTACCAGCGCGACATCTGGGACGATGCCAGCATGCAGGCCCTCTTGAGCAAAGTGCCCGACAACCGGATGCTGATTCTCGACATGGCAGAGGACTACAACCACCATTACTGGAGAAATGGAGCCAACTGGGATTTCTTCAACGGCTTCCACAACAAGCCCTGGGTGTACAGCGTCATCCCCAACATGGGAGGCAAGACGGCCTACACCGGCGTGCTCGAGTTTTACGCCAACGGGCGTTTAAAAGCCCTCCGCTCTCCGCACAAAGGCAACCTCGTGGGCTACGGAATGGCGCCCGAGGGGCTGGAAAACAATGAGGTGATTTACGAACTCGTGGCCGACGGCGGCTGGACTGCCGGGCCCATAGACCTCAACACATGGCTGGCCGACTACAGCGAGTGCAGGTACGGCAGGCCTTGCAGCCGCCTGGGCGACTACTGGCGGGGCATGCTTGCCTCGGTCTACGGCAGCTTTACCGACCACCCACGGTACAACTGGCAGCTGCGCCCCGGCAGTAACGTAAAGGGAACCGTCTGCTTCAACGACAGCCTATTTGCCGGCATAGAGGCTTTTGCCGCAGCGGCACCGGAGCTGAACGCGTCGGCTCTTTACCAAGCCGACCTCATAGAGCTTACCGCCCTGTATGCCGGAGCCAAGATGGAGATACTCACCCGGCAGATAGCCCGGCCCTATCGCGAAGGCCACACCAGTCAGGCCGAAGCGCTGCAGCGCACCTTTACACGCGTTGCACTTACCACCGACTCGCTCCTCGACAGCCATCCCACGCTGCGCATGGACCGCTGGATAGCCTACGCCCGCAAGGCCGCCGGCGCCGACAGCACCCTGGCCGCCCAGTACGAGCGCAATGCAAGGCGCATAGTGACCGTATGGGGGCCGCCCGTAGACGACTATTCGGCCCGCATCTGGTCAGGACTCATCCGCAGCTACTACCTTCCCCGCTGGCAGCACTACTTCGAGTCGCTGCGCACAAAACAGCCTTTCGACTTCAAGACCTTTGAGTTGCAGTGGGTTGCGAGTACGCACAACTTAGGCGCCAGGCGTCCCGTAAAGGATGTAACGGCCACCTGCCGCCGCCTCATCAACGAGTGCAAGGAGATTAAAGAACCCGAGTCAAGGTAACCCAACGTGTGCTCCGCGAACTTTCGACACTTGTCGCACAATCATTCGACACCTGTCACACAATCGTGCGACAAGTGTCGAAAGTTCCATACCCCTGCCGGCTGTACCATTTAGGCATACAGCCGGTAGCCTTGGAGGCGGCTTCTGACAGCATGGAACCAATTCTTCCGCTCTGTGCGAAAACCGTTGTGACTATTTGAAATCAATGAGGAACTCCGTGAGGTTCTGGCCTTCTGCAATCCGGAGTTTCTTGCGCAGACGGTAGCGGGCACCCTCCACGCCGCGCACGGTGAGGCCGGCAAAGTGGGCGATGTCCTTGGTCGAGAGGTTGAGACGCAGCAAGGCACAGAACTTAAGGTCGGTAGAAGTGAGGGTGGGGAACTGCTTCCGCAGGTGCCGGAAGAAGTTCTTGTGTATCAGGTCGAAGTTTTCGCGATAGATGTCCCAGTAGGCGTCGGTGTCAAGATCGTCGGTAATGTGGCTGAGCATGCGCTCTATTTCCTTGTTGCCTTTAAGTCCCTTGAGCCGTTGTCCGGCCAGTTCGTGCCTGATGTCGGTCACTTGCTGCTTGTGCTTCACGGCGTCCATGGCCAGCGAGGCAATCTCGCGGCCCTTGTCCTGCAGCTGTTGCTCCAGCAGCTGCTTCTGCTGTGCCTCGATGATGCGCTGCTGTTCGGCCAGCTGGAGGTTCTTGCGCATTTGCTCGGCCTCGGTTATGTGGGCCTGACGGCGGATGATGCGCTTGGTAGACCAGCGTATGTAGAGGTAGATGAGCCCCATGAAGAGTGCCGCGTACAGCAGAAGCATGGGGATGGAGAGCAGTAGCGGGCGCGGATAGTGGAAGCGGTAGGTGAGCTGACCCAGCACTTTGCCGTTTACGTCGGCCACCTTGGCGTGGAACGTATAGCTGCCGTAGTTAAGGTCGGTGTAGACGACGGTGGGCTTCTCCGACTGCGACTGCAGGTGCAGTCCGCCTCCTTCAAGTTGAAAGAGGAAGCGTAACGGCTCGTTGTTGTAGTTGGAATAGCTGAGTTCAAGTTTCACCGTACCTTTCACGGCGGGGTTTCCGGCCGTCACGGTAACGGGAAACGGCTTGCGGTCGGCATTGAAGTATTCTGCCCGGCTCAGCAGCAGGCGGCCCTTGCGGGCGTTGGGTTGCTGCCGTGCTGTCATGTCCATGCGGCCCAGTCCGCCGTTGAGGCAGAAGTAGGCCATGTTGCCGTCAATCCTTACCTTATTCTGGTTGTCGCCACATTCGAGGCCGAAGAAGGCGGCGGGGACATAGAGCTGTCGGTGGAAAGTTGCGTTGCGGTATTCCATCAGCGTGTAACCACGGTTGGAGGAGAGCCAGAAGTGGCTGTTGTCAATCGTGGTGGCAGAGATGATACCGCGGCCGGCTACGGCGTTGAGTGCCTGGTACGGCCTCACTGTGTTGTCGCTGCCTACGAGGTAGAGTTGGCGGTCGTCGGCCAGAACCACCTCTCCCCGTATCTTCATGACATGTATCTTGCTGCCGTTGCTGCCTTTTCTCAGTGCCGGATAGTATCTCAGCGAGGTTACGCGTTTTAGGTCTCCGCTGAGTTCGATACGGTACACGCCGCTGCTCATGTGGGCTGCCCAGATAACTCCATGACTGTCTATCTCGAACTGGTTGACGGGAGCCATGAACCCGTCTACCTTGTTAACGTACTGCCATGTGTTGGATATATGCTGGTAGATGCGCAGTTCGGTATAGCTGGACTCGATGAAGAAATCCCTGTCGTTGCCCACATTGTAGCGTCTGATGCACGTGCTGCTGGTGTTGCCGCTACCGGTGAGCTTGGTGGCGGTGGTGCCGCTGATGGACTTGGTGCCGTGATTGTTTCCCACGATGAGCTGGTTGCCGAAGTTGGTAAGGTGCCAGTTCTGGCCTGCGGTGCCTGCTACGGGCGTGAGGCGGCTGTCCTTGTAGAGCACCGTGTTCTGGTTTGTGGCGATGTACATCATGCCGGGCAGGGGGTAGATGTCGTAGACCATGCCGAGCGAAGTGCCCGCTCCGGTGAGCAGGGCATAAGGGGCGCCGCTGTGGATGAGGGCGATACCCACGTCGAGTGCGGCCCACACGTTGTTGTCGTGGTCGCAGAAGAGGCCGAGAACCGTATTGTTGTGCAGCTGGTTGTGCGTGTTGTAGTGCCATTTCAGCCTGCCCTGCGGGCTGAATCCGTAGATGCCGTCGAGGATGGTGCCCACCACGATGGTGCCGTCGTGCGTGATAACGGCGCGGTTGGCCTGTGCCTGTCGCAGCTGGTCGTCGGCTTCCGTGTGCAGGGGTTGCAGCCGGCGGCCGTCGTAAGTGAACAGACCGTGGAACTCGGTGCACAGCAGCATGGTGCCGTTCTGCCAAGGCAGGGCCGCCACCACATCGTCATTGCCCGTCATCCTCCGGTCTAACAGCTTGACGTAGCGGTCTCCGCTGACCCTGAAAAAGCCGTCGTCCACCAGTTGTGCGTACACTCCGCTGCCCACGTTAAAGAAGTACAGCGGCAGCACATCGGGCCGGTAGTGTACACGCACGCTGCGGCCGTCGTACTCAAACCATGAACAGAACGACTGGAAAAGTATTCTCCCGTCGGCCGTCCGCAGGATATTCCAAATCTCGTCGTTATGCGGCTTGTAGCCTTTCACCATCTTCCACAGCGATGTGTACTGAAGTCGGCCGAAGTTGTTGCGCTCATAGTAGCCGAATTCCTGATAGGCCCCCACGTACAGTCTGCGCCCCACGGCCAGCAGCGAGCGGACGATGGGCTTGCCCGGAAGCCGGCTGCACTCCCAGCTGTAGCCGTCGAAGCTGAGCACTCCTACGTTGTTGCCGAAGTGCATCAGGCCGTCATTATCCTGTGTGATGCCCCAGTTCTGCAGGCCGCCGTCATAGTCGAGGGATGAGAAGTTGGTGATAACCGGAACAAAGTCGCTTGCCTTTGTGCCGGCAAGCGCCATCAGGCACAGCAGGGTGATGTAGATTCGGTTACGCATAAGAGGTGTTGCTTGAATATACAAAAATAGGTATTTTCCGTTAAAACACCAAATTTTTGCTTCTTCTGCATTGGCATTGGTACCGAAAAAGTTATTTTTCATGCGGTTCGCTGGCAGGAATACGTGGTATGAGAGGGCGCCTGCCTATGTCCCTGCAGCATTCTGTCGGGCTCCCGGAAGTATGCTCCGGGAACTTTCGACACTTGTCGCACGATTATGCGACAGGTGTCGAACTATCATTTGACAAGTGTCGAAAGTTCCCGATGCCGTCAGGCAGCATCCGGAAATCACTTCTGTGGCTGCCTGCAGGCAGTGGTTTGGGGATTTACGGACAGCGTACTGATGCTCTGTAGTAGCAGACAAAACTATTATTGAGGCTGGATTCTGCCCCGGGTGCACACGTCTGTAAAGGGTTAAACAGATACATTCTGTGTATCTGCAGTAAACTGTAAACCAGATTGTTACAAATGAAATCGTAGTAAAATCGTAGTAAACAACCTTTACAACGTAATGTAATCGTAGCCGTTTGTTTTGCGTGCGCGTGCGTTTCATTTAATTTTGTAGTCGATATAATTTACCCAACCTAATGACACAATGAAGAAAATAGTTTTGTTTTTCCTTCTCATTCTGTGTGCCCAAGCGGGTCTTGCACAGAATCAGACAATTAAAGGTACGGTGGTCGACGCGGCCAACTTACCCGTTATCGGTGCTACCGTCATGGTGGAAGGCTCAAGTAAGGGAGCCGTGACCGACCTGGACGGCAATTTCACCATCGGCGACGTACCGGCTGGAGCCAAAATCTCCGTTACCTATGTGGGCATGAAAACCCAGACGCTGGCGGCCTCTCCGCAGATGGAAATCAAGCTGGAGGACGACTCGCAGATGCTGGACCAAGTGGTGGTGATAGGCTACGGCTCGGCCAAGGCCAAGGATCTCACCTCGCCCATCGCCGTCATTAAGGGCGACGAGCTGCTCAGCACGCCGTCGTCATCACCCATGGCAGCCATGCAGGGCAAGGTGGCAGGCGTGAACGTGGTTAACAGCGGCGCGCCTGGTGCCGGCCCTACGGTGAAGATTCGCGGCAATGGCTCGTTCGCAAACTCCACTCCGCTGTATGTTGTCGACGGCATGTTCTACGACAACATCAACTTCCTGAACAGCAGCGACATTGAAGACATGAGCGTGCTCAAGGATGCCTCGGCTGCCGCTATCTACGGCGTGCGGGCTGCCAACGGCGTAGTCATCATCACGACAAAGAAAGGCGTGCGCAATCAAGATGCCAAGATAACCTACGACGGCTATGTAGGCGTGCAGAAAGCCACCAATGTACTGAAGATGGCCAACTCTGCCCAGTACGCACAGATGCTGATGGAGGCCGGCTTCGACACGTATTCTCCCTATGCCATTGCCAGCATCGACCGCTTCGGCGGAAGCCATGCCGATGCCGACTTCCACAACTGGACCTACGGCAGCGATACCGACTGGTACAAGGAACTGCTGCGCGACGCCGTCATCACCAACCATAGCGTAGGCATCAGCGGCGGCAGTGAACGGGCTACCTATTCGCTGGGTACGAGTTATCTGTACCAGAACGGTATCATGGATGTTGACAACGACTTCAAGCGACTCAACTTCCGTGCCGCCGTAGACTACGACGCCACGAAGTGGCTCAAGGTGGGCTTTAACGGCATCTTTACCAGTGCACAGCAGCAGTTTGCCAACAATGCGGCTTGGCAGCAGGCCTTCAACGCACCTGGACTCTATCCCGTGTTCGATGCCAACAATGGACAGGCCGACCCGGTGAAGTACGCTGCCCCCTCTTCAGTAGGCTATACCAACAACTTCTTCAATCCCGTGGCCACGGCGAACTACTACGACAGCGATACCAATACAAAGCAATACAATACCAACTTCTACGCTAAGTTCCAGCTGCTGCCCGAGAAGTTGAGCCTGCGTACAAGCATCAGCTACAACCACTCCACACTGGAATCGCGCACGTTTACGCCCAAATACTTTGTAAGTACGCAGCAACAAACCACTACCACGGCGCTCAGCAAGAGCATGACAACCTACAACAACTCCATCTGGGACAACACGCTGCAGTACAACGACACCTTCGGCGACCACACCTTCGGTGCCATGTTGGGCTTCTCCATGCGCGAGGAAAACTACCGCTATCTCGTTGGAGCACGCTCGAACGTGCCCGGAGGAAAGGACGAGTACAAGTATCTGAACCTTGGTGACGAGGATTCGGACTCCAACGGCGACGGTGGTACCACTTACCGGGGCTTGAGCTACTTTGCCCGACTGAACTACAACTACAAGGACAAGTACATGCTGATGCTCACCATGCGTGCCGACGGCTCGTCGAAATATCAGGAGCACTGGGGCTATTTTCCGTCAGTAGGCGCCGCCTGGGTGGTTACCGAGGAACCGTTTATGAAGAATCAGCATGCCATCAACTACCTGAAACTGCGCGCAAGCTGGGGCAAGCTGGGCAATGACCATGTGGCCGCGAGCGACGGTTTTGCATCCATCACTACCGGCAATGGCGCTTCGGGCGTTTTCGGCAACTCCACCTATCCCGGCTATCAGAATACTTCGTACTTCAGTTGGCTGAAATGGGAGCTTGTAGACGAACTGAACGCAGGCTTTAACCTGGCCACTTTCAGAAGCCGGTTGAACATTGACGCCGACTATTTCCACCGCATGACGAAGAATGCGGTCATCAGTCCGCGCCTGCCCTTCAGCAACGATGTGCTGGCCGGCAACTACGGCAAGATTCTCAATCAGGGCTTCGACGTATCGGCAACGTGGACCGACCGCCTCGGTGCCGACTTCAAATATCACGTCGGTGCCAACCTCTCTTTCCTCTGGAACGAGGTGAAGAGCCTCAGCGGAAGCAGCTTCATTCAGGGCGGAAAAACCGTGAATTGGGTAGGACATGAGATGAACTCATTCTACGGATACAAGGTGGCAGGCATCTACCAGACGCCCGAAGAAGTGGCAGCCGACCCTGTGGCCGTGGCCAACGGTCTGGAACCGGGTGACTTCCGCTATGCAGATGTGAGCGGCGACGGTACCATCGACGGCAACGACCGCACCACCTTGGGTTCCTACATGCCCAACTTCACCTACGGGGTGAACCTTGGGTTCGAGTACAGGAACTTCGACTTCGAACTGACAACCTACGGACAAACGGGTGCACAGATGTATAACCGCAAGCGTGCCCTGCGCTATGCTTCGAGCCTCTACAACTTCGACGCCGACCAGTATCTGGACCGTTGGACCGGAGCAGGCTCCACCAACAGCAATCCTTCGGCCAAGGCACTCACCAAAGGGTGGAATGTGAGCGACCAGCGCGTGAATTCCTACTTTGTTGAGAGCGCTGACTTCTTCCGCATTCAGAACGTAACGTTAGGCTATTCGTTCAGGAACATCAAGTTCGGTGCCTACACGCTGCCTTCCGTTCGCCTGAGTCTGACGGCCGACAGACCGCTGACCGTGTTCTCGGCTCACGCCTTCACGCCCGAAATCAGCGACTCAGAAGGCTGGGATACCGAAGTTTATCCGCTCACGGCAACCTATACCTTCGGCGTTCAGATACAATTCTAACCACTTAATTATCTATCGAAATGAAACTGATAAAATATTTTTCAATCCTCGCCCTCGCAACTCTTACCTTTGCTTCATGTGGCGACTATCTTGATAAAGACCCCGAGGACAGCGTTCCCGAGACCAGTGTGGACTTTACAAACCTGGACAATCTCTATCAGCCCGTATCGGGTGTATATGCTAAAGTGCGCACGGGAGCCATGCACTGGGTTATCTGGCCGCTCTCCATCGTCCGCGATGACGACATGTGGTCGGGGCGTACCGACGACCAGCAGCTGCTCGTTGACTTTGGTAACTACAAGTACGACAACTCCTTCTGGGGGCTCAACGAAATGTGGAACCAGTATTACGGCATCATCAAGGTGGCCAATGCAGCACTCAGCTCGCTCGACAGCTATGCCGAGAACATGACCACCGAGAGCCAGCGAACTGCCTATCGCTCCTACTGCGGAGAGGTACGCACGCTGCGGGCCTATGCCTACTATCGGCTGATTCAGGCTTTCGGGCCTGTCACCATCCTGCGTGACAACAACCAGACTGACCTCACCCGCTCCACCATCGACGTGGTTTACCGGTACATGTTGGAAGACTTGAGCTACGCAATGGAGAACTGTCCGCGCCTGCGTCCCAACGAGATGGAGCATCAGGGGGCTGTTACGGCCTTCACGGCCGAGCACCTTGCCGCCAAAATTTACCTCAACCAAGGCAACTACGGACAAGTGAAGACTCTGACCGACGATATCATCAACAGCGGCAAATTCCAACTCTATGCCGATTACTACGAACTCTTCAAGATACCAGGGAAGCTCTGCAACGAGAGTCTCTTTGAATGTCAGAGCACCGACTTCGGTACCGGGTCGGGCGATATGGTGGATGTAGACCAGTGGTTTGTATTCCAGAATCCCGGAAGTATGGGCGGTTGGAACTTTATAAGATTCTATCCAGAGTTTGAAAAGTGGGCCGAGAATCGCGGCGAAACCGTGCGTTTGGAAACTACTTTCCTGCAGGGAGGCGGAACCGTTACCCGTGGAGGCGACAACATCACCGACGGTACGAAGACCGACTTCTATGATGGCAAGAACTATACACCGAAGAGTGAAATCACGCCTGGACGTGAATGGAAGGCCGGAGCAGGCAACAATGTGCGTATCCTGCGCTATGCCGATGTGCTGCTGATGAACGCCGAGGCCAAGGTTCGCCTGGGAGAGAATGGCGATGTGCCCTTTAACTTGGTGCGGGCACGTGCCCACATGCCTGCCATAACAGGCGTTACGGCGGCCCAGATTATGGACGAACGCCGCATAGAGCTGGCCGGCGAGTGGGGTGAACGCTACAACGACCTGCTGCGTACCGGTCAACTTGCCACCGTGCTTGGCAGCAAAGGCTGGAGTGAGGATAAGACTTACTACCCGCTTCCGTTCCAGCAACTGAGCGATGTTCCCGAACTTAAGAACGCTCCTGTCAATGAATAGACTATGGCTCACGGCAGCCGTCACGACCGGATACATCCTTTCGGTTTCGGCCTCTCCTGCTTCGGCAGGATTTGTCGGGACCGGGGATGATACCGTTAAGGTGGTGAAAGGGCAGGTGAGCGATTACTACATATCCGTGAACAATGCGTACGAGGTGACCGGCCGCGTGACCGACGACAGCGGCAAGCCACTCGAAGGGGCTACAGTGATGTACTTCGCCTCTCCCGTTCATTGCAATACGGACGCCGACGGGCGTTATTCGCTCAAGTCGACCGATGGCGACCTGCATCTGTATGTATGGTATCCCGGTATGGAATTTGCTCATGTCTATCGCTCGAAAGAGCAACGGCAGGCAGACATCGTAATGCAGCAAGCCGGCAAGTTGGTAGCAGTGCTGCCCCGACAGGCAGCTCAGAGAACGCAGTGGTTCGACCCCGCCCGCCTCGAAACAGCCACTTACTGCAATCCCCTGAACATTAGCTACAACTACGAACCCTACAACGACAACGTACGCCGTGGCGGTTGTTTCCGCTCATCGGCCGACCCCATGGCCTTGATGTACAAAGGGCAGTATCTTCTTTTTTCCACCAATCAGGGCGGCTATCATTATTCGCACAACCTGAGCGACTGGAATTTCCAGCCGGCCTCGTTCCAGCGCCGCCCAACGGACGACGACCAATGCGCCCCGGCGGCATTCGTCAGCGGCGATACCTTATATTATACAGGCTCCACTTACGAAGGTTTGCCCATTTGGTTTACCACCCATCCCGAGCAGGGAAGGTGGCGTCAGGCGGTGGGCCGCAATACGTTGCCGTCGTGGGATCCCTGTCTTTTTCTCGATGATGACGGCCGGCTGTATCTCTACTACGGCAGTAGCAACGAGTATCCGCTCAAGGCCGTAGAGCTGAGTCGACAGAGTTTTGCCCCCATCAGCAAGATTCACGACGTGCTGATGCTGCATCCCGAGCAGCACGGATGGGAACGCTTTGGCATGAACAACGATGATGAGGTTACCCTGAAGCCCTTTACCGAGGGGGCTTATATGACCAAGCATGGTGGCAAATACTATCTGCAATACGGCGCGCCGGGTACGGAATTCAAGGTTTATGCCGACGGTGTGTATGTAAGCAACCGCCCGCTGGGTCCCTTTACCTACCAGCAACACAACCCCATGAGCTACAAGCCGGGCGGCTTTGTGCAGGGAGTGGGGCACGGGGGAACCTTCAGCGACCGCCACGGGCAATACTGGCATGTGGGCACCTGCATGCTTTCGCTCAAGTATAAGTTCGAGCGCCGCATCGGCCTCTACCCCGTCTACTTCGATGCCGACGGCGTGATGTGGAGCAACACCGCTTTCGGCGACTATCCGCAACGCAATGCCGACTACACCGGCCCCGACCGTTTTACGGGATGGATGCTGCTCTCCTATGGCAAGAAGGTGGAAGTTTCGTCAACCGATACGCTGTCGGCAGCAAACCTGTCGGATGAGAATATCCGTACCTACTGGAGTGCCCGGACGGGCAATGCGGGCGAATGGGCACTGATGGACTTGGGAGGCGAGCGCGAGGTAAGGGCCATCCAGCTGAATTTCTACGACCATAATACCCTGCAAACCAACCGTGCCAACGATACCTACTACCAGTACCGGATTCTGGCAAGCAGTGATGGAGAAACGTGGACGCTGGCCGTAGACCGCAGTGACAACGACCGCGACATGCCCCATGACTATGTAGAGCTACTGCAGCCCTTGCGCACCCGCTATCTGAAAGTGGTAAACCTGCACGTGCCGGGCAATGGAAAATTCTGCCTGTCGGACATCCGCGTGTTCGGCCATGCCGACGTGGAAAAGCCTGAACCCGTACGGGAATTCAGCGTGAAGCGCAGCCGCAGCGATGCCCGCAACGCCCTCATCAGCTGGAAACCCAGCCGCAATGCCTATGGTTATAACATTCTCTATGGCACGGCTCCCGGCAAACTCTACCATTGCATTACTGTAAACGGAGCCACCTCCTACGATTTCCGCGGCATGGACCGCGGCACCAGCTACTATTTTACCATCGAGGCGCTTGGCGAATCGGGCGTTTCGGCCAAATCCAAAATCATCAAGCAATGAGCAACAACCTCTTTTATTCCATGCTGGCAGCCCTGCTGCTGTCAATCAGCTCGTGCTCGGCCGGCGAGAAATCAACCGTTCCCACGTCTCCGGGAGAGGGTGGCAGCGGTGGCACATCGGCCGTGGTACCGGGCCGCCCGTCCACCTTCGGCAGTGACGACGAGCTGCTGGACTACATCCAGAAGGTAAGTTTGAACTACATGTGGGACGGCGCCGAACCCACCTCGGGCCTCGCTCCAGAGCGCATCCATCTGGACGGCAACTATCCGTCGGCCGACAAGGACGTCGTTACCATCGGCGGAAGCGGCTTCGGTATTGCCGGCCTTCTCGTGGGCATCGACCGCGGCTTCATAGGCCGCTCGGAAGGAGTGGCACGCCTAACCAAGATAGTTGACTATCTGGCCCGGGCCGACCGCTTCCACGGTGCGTGGCCTCACTGGCTTCATGGCCCTACGGGCAAGGTGAAACCCTTCGGCGAGAAGGACGACGGAGGCGACCTTGTGGAGAGCTCGTTCCTCATGGAGAGCCTGCTCTACGTGCGCCAGTATTTCAGAGAGGGCAATGAGGCAGAGCGGAACCTTGCGGCAAAGATTGACCAGCTGTGGCGCGAGATGGAGTTCGACTGGTACACGCGCGGCGGCCAGCACGTCATCTACTGGCACTGGTCACCCGGCAACGGGTGGGTGATGAACTTCCCTCTCGAAGGCTACAACGAGTGCATGATAGTCTATATTCTTGCCGCCGCTTCTCCCACTCACAGTGTGCCGGCTGAGTGCTACCATGAGGGTTGGGCCCGCAGCGGCCGCATCAAGAGCAATGCTGCCCCTTATAACCACCCGCTGGAGGTGGCTCACAACGGGGCGGAGGCCACGGGCGGCCCCTTGTTCTGGGCCCATTATTCCTGGATAGGGCTCGACCCGCGCCACCTGCACGACCAATATGCCAACTGGTGGAACGTGGTGCGCAACCACGCCTTGAGCAATTATGACTACTGCGTGGCCAACCCCAAGGGCTACAAAGGCTACGGCAAGCAGTGCTGGGGCCTGACGGCCAGCTATTCCGTAGGTGGCTATTCGGCCCATGCTCCCAACAACGACCTGGGCGTCATTACGCCCACGGCAGCACTGTCGTCGTTCCCCTACACGCCGAAGGAGTCGATGGAGGCTCTGAAAGGCTTCTGGAACAAGGGGCAATGGATATGGGGCAAGTACGGTTTCTACGATGCTTTCTCCGAACAGGCCAACTGGACGGAACCCCATTATCTGGCCATCGACCAGTGCACCATCGCCCCCATGATAGAGAACTACCGTACGGGGCTGCTCTGGAAACTCTTCATGAGTTGTCCCGAAATACAACAGGGGCTCACGAAACTGGGCTTCACGTGGCAATAGACTGTGCAGCTTCGGGAGGCTGTACGTTACCTCTTGGAACTTTCGACAAGTGTCGCACAATCATTCGACACCTGTCACACAATCGTGCGACAAGTGTCGAAAGTTCCCGGAGCATACTTACGGGCAGCCCGATGCGGCGATGCGGTGAGGGCGCAGCAGGTCTTCAAGCCGTGGCTCGTGCAGCAACCGTAGCGCGGAATGATGAAGAAACTTAATCAAACAACAAGAAATATGAAACTGAAAAATATCATGGGCACCCTCGCCTTTGCCGCTGTGGCGGCGTTGCCGGCAACGATGCAGGCCCAGAGTGGCGACGCCCGGATGGATAAGTTCATTGATGGGCTGATGGGCAAGATGACTTTGGAAGAGAAGTTAGGACAGCTGAACCTGCCCGTTACGGGCGATATCGTGACCGGACAGGCCAAGAGCAGCGACGTGGCCGGCAAGATTCGCAGCGGACAGGTGGGCGGGCTTTTCAACCTGAAGGGTGTCGACAAGATTCGCGAAGTGCAGAAAATAGCCGTTGAGCAGAGCCGGCTCAAGATTCCGTTGCTGTTCGGCATGGACGTCATTCACGGCTACGAGACGGTGTTCCCCATCCCCCTGGCGCTCTCCATGAGCTGGGATATGGACGCTATCGAGCGTTCCGCCCGCGTTGCTGCTGTGGAGGCAAGCGCCGACGGCATCTGTTGGACCTTCTCGCCGATGGTGGACATCTGCCGTGATGCACGCTGGGGGCGCATGTCGGAGGGCAATGGAGAAGACCCGTATCTGGGTTCGCGGATAGCCGAGGCAATGGTGCGCGGCTATCAGGGCACCAACCTCGCCGACCCATCTACCGTGATGGCTTGCGTCAAACACTTCGCCCTGTACGGCGGAGCAGAGGCCGGGCGCGACTACAACACCGTAGACATGAGCCGGTGGCGCATGTTCAACTATTACTTCCCGCCCTACAAGGCGGCTGCCGAGGCCGGAGCGGGCAGCTTCATGACCTCGTTCAATGTGGTAGACGGCATTCCCGCCACGGGCAACCGGTGGCTGCTCACGGATGTGCTGCGCCGCATGTGGGGCTTCAAGGGCTTTGTGGTGACCGACTATACGGCCATAGCAGAGATGACGGCCCACGGCATGGGCGACCTGCAACAGGTGTCGGCACTGGCACTGAACGCCGGAACGGACATGGACATGGTGGCCGACGGCTTCGTTGGTACGCTGGCACAGTCGCTCCGCGAGGGCAAAGTCAGCATGGAGAGCATAGATGCAGCCTGCCGCCGCATACTCGAGGCCAAGTACAAACTCGGTCTGTTCAGCGACCCGTACAGGTATCTGGACCCGAAGCGGGCCAAGACCGAAATCTATACCGACGCTCATCGTGCCGAAGCCCGGCGAACGGCTGCGGAGACCTTCGTGCTGCTGAAGAACGACGGACGGCTGCTGCCCCTGCAGCGTAAGGGCCGCATAGCCCTCATTGGGCCGCTGGGCAACACGCCGGCCAACATGCCCGGAACCTGGAGTGTGGCTGCCGACGCCGCCAAGTACAAGTCGCTCTATCAGGCCATGAAGGACGCCGTAGGCGATAAGGCCACCGTTACCTACGCCAAGGGCAGCAACATCTGCTACGACGAACGCCTGGAGGCCAACGGTTCTATGTTCGGTCGGGAAATCCGCGACGGCCGTTCGGACAAGGAACTGCTTGACGAGGCGCTGCGCACAGCGGCACAGGCCGACGTCATTGTGGCTGCTATTGGCGAGACATCCGAATTCAGCGGCGAGTCGAGCAGCCGCTCCGACCTCTCTCTGTTCGATGCACAGAAAGACCTGCTCACGGCTCTCAGGCAGACGGGTAAGCCCATCGTGCTGGTCAACTTCTCCGGTCGGGCAACCGTCATGACATGGGAGGCCGAGAACTTTGCAGCCATCCTGAACGTGTGGTTCGGCGGTTCAGAGGCCGGCGACGCCATCTGCGACGTGCTCTTCGGCGACAAGTCGCCCTCGGGCAGGCTTACTGTCAGCATGCCGAAGTCGGTGGGTCAGCTCCCGCTCTACTACAATCACCTGAACACGGGGCGGCCGCTGGAGAAAGGAAAGTGGTTTACCAAGTTCCGCAGCAACTATCTCGACGTAGACAACGAGCCGCTCTTCCCCTTCGGTTATGGCTTGAGCTACACCACCTTCGGCTACGGGCCACTCTCACTCAGCAATGCTTCCATGACGGCCGAGGGCACCATCAGGGCCAGCGTAACCGTGACCAACACGGGCAACTGCGATGCCGACGAGGTTGTGCAGCTGTACATCCGCGACATGGTAGGTTCCGTCTCGCGGCCTGTGCAGGAGCTCCGCGACTTCCGTCGCATCAGTCTGAAGAAGGGCGAGAGCAAGACCGTGAGCTTCACCATCAACGCCGAGAAGCTGAAGTTCTATAACAACGAGTTGCAATACGTCTGCGAGCCGGGCGAATTTCAGGTAATGGTAGGCCCTAACAGCCGCGACGTGCAGGTGCAGTCGTTCACGCTCAAAGACTGATGAAAATGTGGGTAGCGCAGTTGGCGATGAACTGCAAAAAGATTGGAGTTATGCTTCAAGGCTGTTGAAGTTATGCTTCAGCGCGCTTAAAAGCATGAGGAAGAGCCTCTAAAGAAAAGAACCCCGGGAGTTGCATAATCAAACAACTCCCGGGGTTCACTTCATTTTAGGCACCTCCTCTTTCGTTCATTAAGAGTAGCGTATCATTTTATTTATAAATCTTAATCTCCGATAACATGTCATAGTTATCTGCAGTTATTTCGATCTTTATGTAACGTGCTGATAGAGGTTTTAAAGTTGAATAGTTATTCCATAGCGTTTTTTCTATGAGAAGATCTCCAGAAAGTTCTTTCCAATTTGTGTTGTCATCACTGCCATAGAAAGCTACAGAATTAGGATAATAGAATCCATATCTATCGGTAGCTAATTGCAAGCCCATGATATCTTCTTCCTTTCCCATATCTACAATGATTGTATTGACACCAGCTCTAAGATAGATGCCAGTATTCCCATTTCCATCAATAAGTCTTGAAAGATTTCCAGAAGCAGCAGCCGGGGTCAATGTTACTTTCCAATCAGTTGTAGGTATCACCGTGCCGGTTGGTTCAGTTGTAGAAGGAGCCAAATAAATATCCATCACCTTGACGGGAATGAGCACTTCTCCATTTACAAGATTGTGCTTGACGCCTTTTTCATCATAGTAGATTGCACGCATTGGCAATACATACTCGCCAAGGGCCGTAAACTTTTCTGGGTTAGAAAACGTTGCTGAAAGTTCCAGTGAAGTTTTACCTTCGCAGTCTACGGCCGTAGCAGTGCTGATTCCTTCAGGAGCCAACTGAGTCTTACCATCACTCTTAAATAGAGAGTTATCACGTTCGAGCCCAATTTTTCCTTTATACCCAAACTCTGCCGGTGTAGTAAGTTTTACCGTAACGGTGGTTGCACCTGCATAAATACTGGGATTACCCAAAGATGCAACGATACCTGCTCCGTCATATTTTATAGTCCAAAGGTCTTTTGGCGTAATTACAACATAAGCATAATCTTTTCTTATAATCTCCGGACTACTCAATTCTGGTCCTACCGGTGCAATCTTAATAGGAACAACCGTAGGCTTTAATATTTTAGACAGGCCTTTAACAGTAACAGGCACGTCAAAATTAGAAGACTCTGTGCCTATCTCAATAACTCCATCATCCTTGAATTCCACTTGTTCTTCGGTTGCCACCTCGTAATCTTTATAGGCGGTTTCCAGCAAAGGAGCATCGGTAGCCAGAGTTACTTGCACCTTGCTTGTACTTGTTAAGTTGCGGGTGAGAATCGCATTAAACGTAAATTCTTTGGAGTCTTCGCTCAAAAGTAAATCGCCAACAAAGCTGCTCGTGTGTTCTACCAAGTTTGTTGAGAAATACACTAAGTTGTCGCGAGGGTCGCTTCCGCTGAAATATCCCTTTACGTCATACTCACCGTCGTAATTATAGTCATGGCTGCATGAGGCTAAGGAAGAGGCCGTAAGTGCTAACACTATGAAATAAATATGTTTTTTCATCATTGTTTCTATTTAATCGTTATTCGGGAAACTTTTGATCTATCCATTTAATCTTGCTCTGATCATACTCTATTACTTCTTGTTCTGGCGCATAAGTATGAATAACATGCGGATTTTTGCAAATATCCTTCACACCATATTCCTTTGTCAATGGCGCGTAGAACAGCAGATCAGGATTCTCCGGGTTCTCAATATAGAGGTTGTCCAGTATTTGGAAAGCAGACTGCGCCTTGTTATAAAGACGAATCTCACGTACCAACCCCTTGAATGCACCCCAACTCATATTCATTTTTGAGAAAGTTTCTACTTTTGGTACGTCGAACTCATTGTCCAATATACCATTGATGTAGCACTTTACATGCTGGCGATTGTACACCCATGCTACGTGATACCACTTTTTTGGCTGTAGCTTTGTCTTGGCAAAAGCCTTCGGATCATCAGTCTCTCCTACTTTCATCTGTAAACCACCGTCCCTTGTAATACGTGAGTAGAAGTCGGGAGAAAGTACAGACTGATTATCAAAGTTGCTGTCAATATTCATTCCGTACGACAAAGTCCACTCCTGTAAGTCTTGGAAAGCCGGCGTAAAGTTCACCTTTAAGTAGAACCCATCCTGACGCATTACGGTTGTATTGAGCACACGGTCGATCGCGAATATCTTGGTAGCGCTCGATGCCAGGATGTTAGACCCCTCGGCAGCCACCAGTTTTACGGGAATTGCATATTTCACCGCTGCGCTCAATTCGTTGTCAAGTGGCTTGATGGTCACATCAACCGCACCATTAGAAACTTCATTGGCGCCTATGGTCAATGTCTCTTTTGACAAAGAGTAATACTTTGCCGGCAACATCTGATAAGCCGTTCCATTCGCTTCATTGTAGGCAGCCAGCACCTGTTCGTCTATAGCAAACTTAACATTAACGTCACCACTGAGCAGATTGGCAGCTCGAGCTGTCAACGTACCATGACCTCCATTTTCATTTACCATAATCTTTGTTACCGGTGACTCTGCGGCTCCATCGATGTAAACAGCATTGGGCAGATCGTTCTCTTCGTTCACCTTATCATAATCAACATTGGCGCACGACCATGCGAAGCAGGTTAAAGAAGCTATTCCTAAAGTTTGAAATATATGTTTCATTACAATCTCATTTTAAGGTGTTATTTTACAGCAGGGTTCATGATTTGGATACCTTGGCGTAGGTACTTGTAAATAGGATTTGCCGCATAGTCTTTCTCCATGTGGTAACTTCCTATACCTGCTTTGTGGGCTCCATTGGGTTCCCACATAGCCATACCGATATAAGAAGGGACACTCTGTCCATCACGAGTCTTATGGGTAACACCACCTGTGCCAGAATAAGCCTCAAAGTTTTCTGTAACAATTATCTTCTTAGCCACTTCCTCAAAGGTTTGTTTTGTTTTAAACTTTCCAAACACTCTATTGAGTCTACTATCAAGGTCACTATAACTGGTGCTACTATATGCCTGCAATATGTAATAATTGAAATACAAGGCCATTTCAGCGGAGAACCATTCGGGCTGCCCGTCAACTACCAACCACTTCTTGCGGCCTGCTTCAGTCTCGGCCATCGGGCCAATGCGCTTACCCATCGTGCGGACAAAGAGATTCATGCGATCATTTTGCCACATTTCTTTATTAGTTTGGAACGGTTGGGGAACTGTAGGCTCCGCATCCAAGTCGTAACCATCGAGGGCATACTTATCAATGGTATCACAAATTGCGTTCGCATATTTTACGATGGCCTTGCTGATGGCTTCTTCATCACCATCAACCCAGCCCCAATAAGCATGGTTATAATCTGCCCACGATTCTCCCTTGTCTTTGGAAGACTGGGGCTGTGCAGGAGTTATGTTTTTACCGATTTCAAATAGCAAGCTACAAGCCAGCACACGCAATCCCTTTTCTTCCTTGGTTCGTTTCAGGTCGGCCAGCATAGCTGGTGTCAAGCTGATAAAACCATCCCAAAGAGACACAACGTCTGTACTGTCGGGCAGACTATAAAGGCAGCGTGAAGCAGGGCTTTCTCCCGTCCAACCGCCAAACCAGCCAAAGGTCAGTTGATGTTCGGTTTGTTTATAAGCACGAAGGTTCGCCAAGTAATTCTTGTGTGCTATTGACAATGTCGAGTCGGCATCGACCAGCAATTTATCTATATTCTTGTTTTCCACTTCAGTCCAATCGCTGCATCCTACACTCAGCAAGGCCATCAGCAGAAAACTGAAAATAACATACTTTTTCATATAAGTTTGGTCTTTAAATTATTTGTTAGCCTTCTTGTCCCACCACAGGCGTGTAGCACCGTTATCGGCTCCGCCGAGCAGCTGAACAGCCTTAGTAATGTTATCGAGGTTTTTTGTGTATTCATCATTAGAGTAAGGAATGCGTGTTGGACGGTTATCTCCATTCACATCGCAATCGGTAGATACCGATACAGCCTTGAAGATACGAGGATAGCCTGTGCGACGGAATTCAGACCAAGCCTCTTGCCCGTCAGGATAAATAGCCAGATACTTCTGCGTGATAATGCGCTCTAAACTCTTCTCGAAGTTACCATCCTGCCACTTGATTGTTATATCAGACGGCGCATCGGCATTATACTGCGAGTTGATAGGGTCAACGAAGTTGGCTGGTTTGGCCGTAGCGTTAGCAGCATAAGTTGTAGCCGCGCCTGCGCTCAAACCATTTTCCTCGAACGAAGCAGAGATTCCCTTCTCGTAAAAAGTCTTAGCGTCATTGGCATCTCCCATGTTCCAGCCGCGCAATGAACCTTCAGCACGGAGGAAATAAACTTCCGAAGCCCTGATGATATACACCGGAGTTTCGTCCTCAACTTTCAATAACGAAATTT
Source organism: Prevotellaceae bacterium KH2P17 (assembly GCA_900199655.1). Lineage (GTDB taxonomy): Bacteria > Bacteroidota > Bacteroidia > Bacteroidales > Bacteroidaceae > Prevotella. Next base: position 17,202 of record FZRE01000007.1, on the reverse strand, counting down.
TCTCTCTGTCAAGATAGGCCGTAGTACTCGGTAAATTGGTACGCAAACCATAATAGTCAGAAACATTGTTTATAGTTCCTTTCTGGAAATAAGCGCCCAAACGCGGATCGTTGTAACCCTTCATGTAAGAAGCAATTTCTGCTCCCATGCGGGCATCGTTGTAGCTTCCATTAATGATAACCAATGGATTTTTCAGCGAAACACCCGCACCCTTGCACAGTGTGGCACCATCACCCACTGCCTCGATTACACCATTTGGATTACTAATGGCCTTCTCGGCATACTCCTTGGCCAAAGCCTCGTTGGCATAAACCACCCGCATGGCTAGACGTAGCATGAGCGAATTGGCAAACTTGCACCATTTTACATAATCACCCTCATAGATGATGTCGTATTTCGGGAATACATCGTGAGCTTCTCTGTTCAATGTCTGCACCGCTTCATCCAGCTCCTTGAGCATGGCTTTGTAGACATCTTCCTGCGAATCATACTCTGCCAGCGCCGTACCCTCAATGCCTGCTTTAGAATAAGGAATGGGGCCGAAGGTGTCGGTTGCCTTATGTACAGCGGCAACCTTGATGATCTGGGCCACTGCGAAGCCTGCTGGGTCATCGGTGGTACGCTTTTTCATGTCAAGCCAGTTGCGATATGCATTTCCGGCCATCACATTATAAGTGTACTGACTCCATGGTTTCAACGCGTAAGTTGGGAATCCTCTGCCTACCCACTTGTTCTGCGAAGGAGCCATATAGCCCATCCAACAAGCACCACCGAGGGTGTAAGGAATCTGGTAATCGTTCACATAACCTGTGCCTGATGAGCCTACAGGGAAGATACTCATCTCGAAGGCCGTGGCAAAACCACCCACATTCAGGTTATCCATTTTCAGTTCTTCCTCCGTAGGCTGACGGTGGTCGCGATTGATATCGGCAAAGTCAGTCTGGCAAGAGGTCAGCACGGTGGCAGACATAGCCGCCATGCAAAGTATTTGATTGATTTTATTTTTCATAAAAGCCTTGTTGTTTAGAATTGAAGTCTCAAACTAAAACCGATATTACGCAAGCTCGGAGCGCTGAAATAGTCGCTTCCCTGACCATAAGTACCAGTAGACGCTGCAATCTCAGGATCGAACGGAGCTTTGTTGTAAATCATCCAGAGGTTGTTGGCGATGACACCTACCGTAATGCTGGGCCAGCCCTGGCCGAGCCATGTCTTAGGCAACGTGTAGTTGAGGCTTACATTTTGCAAACGAACATTTGTTGCATTGTAATAGTAATAAGCCATCAGCTGCTGGTTGGCTACTACCTCATAATACTTCTGAGGATCAACTTTTAATCCACCAGCTACCTCTACATAACCACGGTCACGAGCCTCTGCAGAAGCCTTAGAAACACCGAACTGGTCGAGTACAGCCTGTGTGGCAGAAGTCACAACGCCACCGAAGCGGGCATTGATGAGGAACGAGAGATTTAGTCCTTTCCAGGAAATACTGTTTCTCCAGCCCATGGTAAAGTCGGGATTGGTATTGCCAATCTTTATGCGCTCGCCCTTTGGAAGGTCCATAGAGGCCAAGCTACCATCGGGACCTACGGCAATCGCGCCAGTAGCATCACGCTTCAGTACCTTTGTGACATACACATCACCCATACTGTCGCCTTCACGGATAAATCCACCACCGGCCGTAGTCTCTGTAAAGTTGATAATCTGTCCGTCAACTCCAGTGTCATAGTTGTGTACCAATTTCTTAACCTTATTAACGTTGCGGCTGTAAACCAGTCTTGAATCAAACTCAATCTGCCCCACCTTGTCGCCGTAACCTAATGACATTTCGATACCAGAGTTGGCGATGTCACCGGCTTGAATGTACATGCCCGAATAAGGAGCTGTAGCTGAAAGCTCGGCCAAGAAGGTCTGGTTATAGGTATTGGAGTGATACCATGTGAGGTCAAAATTCAAGCGACTTTCAAACATGCGCAGGTTCAAACCAATTTCATAAGAACGTGTACGTTCTGCCTTGAAATCAAAGAAAGGCATGATTGTGCGGGTAGCAGGAACACCGTTGGTGATAGGGTAGGTCAACGTGCCACGTGTCACGCCGCGATAACGGTCGGGAATAGGCGAACCTACCTCGGTGCAAGAGCCTCTCACTTTCATGAATGAAATAACTTCGGGCAGTTTCACCATCTTGGATATAATGGCTGAAAGGCCTACAGAAGGATAGAAGAACGATGGCTCTTTGGCATTAACCAGCAATGAACTCCAGTCGTTACGTCCGGTCATGGTAAGATAAACCATGTCTTTCCAAGAAAGTTCGGCACTGGCAAAGATAGCTGTGCCACGCTTGCGGAACTCTGAATCGCTGGGAATAGCTTTCTCAGGGTCAAGTGCTGCAGAAGAGAAGAGGTTGGGTACCTTCAGGATAGGGCCGCCGAAGCCTACTGAACTTGAACGATAGTCCTCTAAGCTTGCACCGGCATTGGCAGTCAGACGATAGTCCTGTCCGAAGCTCTTGTCAATATTGAACATTATGTCCATATAGGTTTGCTGGTCGGAACCTTGCGAATGATTGTAGATACCATTACCATAAGTGCCCGCATACAGAATTCCCGTACCGCTGGCGTGGAGCCTGCTCTCGGCCTCGGTGTAAGTATTGTCGACACGCACACGGCCTGTAACGTTGAGCCAAGGCAGAATGTCGTATTTCAAGCTACCCATTAACATATAGCGCTTACGCTTAGTTGGGGTCAGCATGTCGTTAACAATGAAATAGGGGTTCTGCAACTGCATGCCTTGATCGCCGTAAGGCCAGTACTGAACGGCAAACTTGCGGGCGGCATCGTAGCGCTTATACAGCTGAACGGCCGACCAGTCCTCTCCACGGGGGAACAGGTATACTGCCGGCAATGGGTTGTAATACTCACCCGGACGATACATGTTGTCGGTATTCTGAATGATGTAGCTGCCGCTGACGTCAAGATGCAGCTTATCATTAAGGAAGTCGCTGGTATTGCGGGCCGTAAAGTTATAACGGTTGTAGGCGTTGTTCTCCAAGATGCCCGTGGCATTGGTGCTGGCCACAGACACGTAAGTCTTGTTGGTCTTGGTACCTGTCGTGAGGGTCACGGAGTTAATATAGCTGTGGCCCGTGTTGAAAAAGTCTTTGGGATTGAAGCCGGAAGAGCTGGCCATACGGTCGCCCCAACTCTCAAAAGAGCCAGGCTTATTGCCGTAAGTATTCTGAAATTCGGGCATGATAAACGGATCAGAGAACTCCATGCTACTCGAAACAGCTACGCTCACCTTTCCCTCAGCGCCCCGCTTGGTGTTGATCATGATAACACCGTTGGCAGCGGCCGAACCGTAGAGGGCGGCTGCCGAAGGGCCTGTTAGCACGTTGATACTCTCAATGTCGTCGGGGTTGATATCGGCAATACCTTCGCTGCTGGGCTGGCTTGAATATCTTCCACCGCCGATGTCGCCACCATTCTTGTTGAACATGGGCACACCGTCGATTACATAAAGTACGTTGTTGCCACCGGTGATGGATTTTGTACCACGCATTATCACACGAGTAGGACCTCCCACACCCGTTGTTGAGGCGTTGATGTTTACACCGGCCACGGCACCGTTGAGGCTATTGATAAAGTTCACATTCTTGACGCTGGTGAGCTCTTCGCCCGATACCTTCTGCACGTTGTAGCTCAGTGCTTTCTCCGAGCGCTTGATGCCCAGAGCCGTTACCACCACGTCGCTAAGCGTGTGGCTCTCCTCCTGCATCACGAGGTCAATCTTGGCGCGGCCTTGCTGGGCTACTTCCTGCGTGCCGTAGCCTATGTACGAGTACACGAGGGTGGGATTGGCCACCTCTGTGGTGAAGCTGTAGTGCCCGTCGACGTCGGTCACGGCACCGTGCGAGGTACCCTTCACCATCACGCTCACACCAATCAACGGCTCGCCGGAGGCATCGGTCACGGTGCCCTCAATGGTGTGCTGATCCGTTTTCTGCTGCTGTTGCTGGGGTTTGGGGGTAGCCGAACCGGCGCCACTCTTGGAGAGATAGACCACATTGTCTACAATCCGGTAATCGATACCCGTCCCTGCGAAGAGCTTGTCGAGCACGTTTTTCAGCGGTTCGTTTTTGGCCTGCACCCCGTTTACCTCTACTTTGGCCAGTGCGTCGTTGTAGAAGAAGCGGTACTTGGACTTCGATTTGAGTTGCTTAATCACAGTTTCAAGCTTGGTGCGCTTTGTCGAGAGGTTCACCTGAGCTCCTGTCTGCTGCAGTGGGATGCAGAAGAGGAAGAGTACCAGCAGAGCCTTGCATAGCGTCAAGCTGTGTTCATAGCGTTGCTTGTCCATGGTTGGAAATGATAAGTTGTTTTTAGTTATTAAATTTAAAAACCAGGTTAGCTGATTTATAATCATAACAAACCAACTGCATAAATTACGTATTCAGCAGTTGTTTTTTTTGTCTACAGGTCCTGAACTGCACCAAATTGTGGCTTGATTGCCGATATAAGTACACTCGCCGGGCCGATATGCCGTGCCTGAAAAGGATGATTTGCTTTGCCGAATATGTTAAACAATATAAAATTCAGACACTTTTGACTCCTTGTTATGCAAAAAATTGTAACTTTAACAAATCAAAGAAAACGCATGGGAGAATACCCGCAGCCTCTCCGCTGCCACGGCGCGGAAGAACGGAAGAACGCCACCGGCAGTTTTCTCTGATATAAGAAGCACAGTAGATGAACATAACAGAAGATGAATTTAGGCTGATTTTCAGGGAGCTGTACCCTGACATGGCTTATTATACATCGCATTTGGTTGACCCTGACGAGGTGAAGGACATCGTGCAGGAAGGCTTTATAGAATTATGGAAACACCGTGACTCCATGACCGACCGCGACCATCTGAAAGCCTTCCTCTACAAGGCCGTCTATACCCGGGCACTCAACGTGGCCAAGCATCAGGCCGTAGTCAGGGGCTACTCCGACGACCGGCGCCGCATAGAGGCCCGCCGGATGGAGTATTACCACCCCGAGCATAACGACGTGATACGCTACATGGAGAATAAGGAACTGGGCAAACAGATTGACGCTGCCATCGGCGAACTGCCCGAAAAGTGCCGGCAGGCTTTCGTGATGAGCTATCTGCACGGCATGAAAAACAAGGAGATAGCCGCAGTGATGGATGTTTCGGTGCGAACGGTCAACGTTCACGTCTACAAAGCACTGCACTACCTGCGCAACCGATTGGGTTTTCTGAAGCATAAATAACATCTTTTGTATTTTCACGAATAAGTTTTTTTGCCGTCACAGTTGTTGTTTATACAGATGACAGATACTGACAGAACTGGTCAAGACAGAACCAATGGATAAGATGAATAACAAGATAATCAAGGACTATATACTGAACCGGGGCTCCGCAAAGTCGCAGAAACGCCTCGCGGAATGGCTTCGGGAGGACAAGGAGAACGCACACCTGCTCTTCCGTATGGAGGCCGCCTACCACGAGGGGCGGGGTGACTACGAGCCCGCGCCGGGCGCGATGGAGAAGGCGGAGGCCTCGCTCTTCGACGTCATCGGGGCCGAGCAGAACCGCACGGCCAGTTCTCGCAGGCTGGCGCTGTGGCGCCGTGCCGCCGTTGTTCTGCTGCTGGTGGCCGGCGGAGTGGCTGCCCTGTGGGGCGTGTACGGCCGCATGACGATGGTAACCGTAACGGCATCGGCCGACAGCGTGACAGCTATCACCCTGCCCGACAGTACCCAGGTGTGGCTCAACCACGGCGGTTCCATTACCTACCCCAAAGAGTTCAGGGGCGGAGAGCGCCACGTGAAGCTGGACGGAGAGGCTCTTTTCAGCGTGACGAAGAACCCGGAGAAACCTTTCGTTGTAAGCAGCTACGGCGTAGATACGCGGGTACTGGGCACCGTCTTCAACTTTAACACCCACTGCGCGGGCAACTGCGAGGAGGTGAGCCTGCTCGAGGGGCGGCTCGAAATAACCGGCCGGAGCGGCGAAGGCAAGGTCATCATCAAGCCCAACCAGAAGGCCGTAGTCGACAAAACCCGGCATACGATGGAGGTGAAGAACGTCTACGCGCCGCTCGAGGCCGTGTGGCACGACGGCATGATACCGTTTGCAAACATGTCGATAGCCGACATTGCCCACGTACTGGAGAAGTTCTACCACGTCCGGATAACCCTCTCCGATAACCTCGACCTGCGTTCCACCTATTCGGGTTACATACGCCGCAACGGCAATATCGACTCGGTGCTGGGCGCGCTGTCGTACTCCATTCCTTTCAGTTACAGCAAGCAGGGCTCGCACATCACGCTCTCGGGCCGGTAGGTACGGGCAAGCAGCATACGCAGTAAGGGGATGCGCCACGGGAATTTACTCCCGGCGCATCCCCTTTTTGCGTTGTCCGAGGCCGTAGATGACGGCTTGGGGTAGGGGCGATAGGGTGGAGCAGGCTGCGGGGCGGAGGGCTGACGGAAGGCCGGAGGCATGCTTCCCCGCTCCGCCGGAAAACGTTTGGCGATGCCGCCGGCCACTGGTCTGTTTGTTGGAGGTATCGGTCAAGGGCCTTGGAGGTGCCGGTCAAGGGACTTGAAGGTATCGTTCAAGAGGCTTGAACGGCACCTCTCTCACAGCGCCCTGCCACAGGCGGTTTGGCGAGGGGTGGCGGGGGGTGGTTTTGCCGTGCCTCTGCATGGGTGGCGGAAGCCGTGAGCAGCGCCTTTCGGCGGGCTCCGGCAGGCGACAGGACATCCGCAGCCGGGTTCTTTCAACGCCCGTCTGCAGCTCCCGATGTTTATCGTCGGGCTCGCCGCTGCGGTGATGCTGGGCTCTGCATCGTTTGCTCCCGCCTCCATGCACCTCAGGAGAAAAATGGCGTTAGGATAGAAAAAAAGCCGTAAAACATTTGGTTTATATTATAAACTTGTTTATATTTGCATCGTGATTGCAATCCACAACAACATTTACTAACCAATTTTAAACGGAAAAGGATTATGAAAACGAATGGTATAAAGGTTGCTCTCGCAGTCATGATGATGGCCGCAAGCGCAGGTGCAAACGCACAGCACAGCGTTAAGGTGAGGGTAGAGAACGTGCCGTCGGGCGAAGGTAAGGTGCTGGTAACCACTTCCAACGGGCGCCGTGCCATGGTGCAGGCCGCAAAGGGCACCGTGGAGCTGGTGCTGGACAGCGTGCCCGAGGGCCGGTGTACGGTCTACGCGATGCACGACAGCAACGGAGATTACGCCCCGAACAACAAGGACGGGCTGCCCCAGGAATACTGTTGGATGCAGAATGTGGACGTAACGGCCGAGGGACAGGTGGTTACCATCGGCCTGAACTACATACCCCAGTATGTAAAGAAACAGCAAAACAAAAAGTAGGACATCAGTATGGAAGAAGAAAAAACAATGACTGCCGAGCGCAGTCTGGAGATTATCAGAGCGCGGATGGAGCAAAGTCAGCGCGACATTGTACGCAACGCAGGCAAGCCAATGGTTGTATGGGGCATTGCGGTTGTGGTGTTCGGCCTGCTCATAGGCTGGCTCTGGCACCACACGGGCAGCCCGCGGTGGAACCTGCTGTGGTTCGTAATGGTGCCCATCGGCTTCGGCATCAGCCACGTTGCGGGCAAGTCGGACGTCAAAGTCAGAGGTTACGTAGGCCGGGTGCTGGGCATCGTGTGGCTTTCCTTTGCCTTTTTCGCCACAGTTTTCCCCTTTGTCGGCGGGCTGTTTGCCGGTATCTTTGCCGGTATCTTGCCCATGGGCGTGCAGCGAGTCGTATTTACGGTCAACGTTACGGCAACTATCATCATCCTGCTGGCATTGTGCACAACCATTACAGGTGGCATCCTGAAGAATGGGTGGATAACAGGCAGCGGCATCCTGACGGGTGTCGTGGGCACGGCTCTGGCCCTGGTGATAGTCGGACCGTGGCAGTCGGTGCTCATGGCGGCCGTAGGAGTGGTGCTGTTGATAGTGCCCGGGGTGCTGATAAACCTGCAGACGCACAACTGATGACGACCTTTGGAAACGAAGAAAGGAGTGTGTATGTTTAAGCCTTTGGACCCTTTGCTGCACAGCGAGCTGCGTTTGGCGGTGATGTCGCTGCTCATCGGTGTTGACGAAGCCGAGTTCCCGTATATCAGGGAGCAGACTGGCGCCACGGCAGGCAACCTCAGCGTGCAGATAGAAAAATTAGAGAAGGCCGGCTACATTGCCGTGCGCAAGACCTTCAAGGGCAGGCGGCCCTCTACTGTCTGCAGTGTGACGGAGGCCGGCAGGGCTGCTTTCGGCGACTATGTGGAGGCCTTGCAGAGCTATATCAACACCCCTTAGGGCCTCTGCCTGCAAGGAACTGCCGCCCCAGACGGCCTGCCTCGGCTTCCCGGTAGGGAGCAGCGGGACGGGCTATTTGTGCGTCATGATGTTCAGCACCATGTCGTCGGTGGCGCACATGGCCTCCTTGCCTATGCTCGTAAGGTTGCGTATGCTGCGGTCAACATCCTCGTCAATGATGCCTTCGGCGGCCGTCACGTGGCGTCCTTCGCGTGCCAGGACGGCCGAGAGGATGGCTGTTGAGACGCCCGAGCTTATCTTCAGCGAGCAGCTGGGCTTGGCTCCGTCGCATATCATGCCTGTTAGATTGGCTATCATGTTCTGCACCGCGTGGCAGATGTCAGTGTAGTTGCCGCCCATGAGGTAGGTGATGCCGCAGCTGGAGCCTATGCTCGCCACCACGCATCCGCACAAGGCACTGAGCGTACCGAGGCTTTGCTTGATGTAGATGGCCGTCAGGTGGCTCAGCGTAAGGGCGCGTATGAGCTCTTCCTCGGTGTTCTCGTTCTCCTGGGCGTAAACGGCAACGGGGTTGGTGGCGCAGATTCCCTGGTTTCCCGAGCCGCTGTTGGACATTACGGGGATAAGGGCGCCGCCCATGCGGGCATCGCAGGCGCTGGCTGTCTTTGAGATGATGTGGCTGAACATGGTGTTACCGAAGATGCCGTGGCAGAGCGGCCGGTCCATCGTCTTGCCCAGGCAGTGGCCGTAGTTGCCCTTCAGGGCCTCCTCGGCGGCACGGATGTTGTAGTCTCGAGTTTGCAGGATGAAGCGCAGCTCGTCAAGAGGCGTGGTGGTGGCGAAGTCGAACACCGTGCGCAGGTTTAGGCATATAGGCTGCTGCTCGCCGGCACCGCCCGTGCGCTGGCGCCTGTCCAGCAGCGTTGCTCCGTTGCGTTCCTCGTACACGAAGTTGGTATGAGAGCCGGCGATGACGGCTGTCGCCGCGTCTGCTCCCGCCTGGCAGATGGCCTCGATGTAGAGTTTGTCGGCCGCCTTGGGCTTCAGCTGTATGTCTATATGTCCGCCTTCGAGGTAGCGCTTGGCTTCCTCCAGGCTCCCGGGTGTAAGGTCTTTGATTACTTCGAGCCTGTATTCCGACTTCCCGATGAGCGCTCCAAGGGCCACGGCAATGGGCAGTCCTATCATTCCTGTGCCCGGTATGCCCACTCCCATGGCGTTTTTCAGGATGTTGGCACTCAGCAGCACCGTTATCCTTTCAGGCTTCCGGGCCAGCAACTCGGCTGCCCGCGCCGTGCACAGCGCCACAGCCATGGGCTCGGTACAGCCCACCGCCGGCACCACTTGCTGCCGGATGAGGGCAATTATCTGCTTTCGGACTTCTGTTTTCAACATAGATAGATAATAGATAAAAGGTGATAGATAATAGATAAAGGTTGTTTGAAGGAAAGCATTGGATGTAATGGTTACTTCAATCCGTTTGCTTTGGTAGTCTTGATGGTTGATATCAGCAGCCTGATAACTTCCTCTACATCTTGGATAATGGACTTGTATTCTGCATCCGAGATATAAGATGTCTTATGCAGCAGGCGTAACCAGAAATATGTCTCAGTAGCTTCTTTGAGAGAAATACTAAGTTTATTGACGAAGTCTTTTCTGCTTTGAGCGTATATACCCTCTGTAATGTTGGCCCCGATGCTGGTTCCGCTGCGCAGCATTTGCCTCGACATGATGAGCTCATGCCGGTCTTCCACAAGATATTTGGCAGCCTTCACAATGCGTATTGCCAAGTCTTCGGCCTTTTCTCTCAATATACTTTGCTCTGCCATAACAGCAATTTATCTGTTATCTCTTATCTGTTATCTCTTATCTCGAAAACGGCCAAGACCGTTTTCGAGGAAGTCCAGGTAGCTCTTTACGTCCTCTTTGTAGCCGTAGGCGGCGCTTAGCGGGTTGCCGTCGTTATCCACCGGCACGTAGAAAGGCTGCGCATTGGCGCCGAACTTGTGGCTCTGCAGGTAGCTCCACTTGTCGCCCACGGTGCGCAGGGTGCGCTTCCGGCCGTTCTCCTCCACCTCTATGGGCTCCGGCAAGCGGGTCTTGTCGTCCACAAAAAGGCTGATGAGCACGTAGTCCTTGGTCAGTTTGTCGGCCACGGCAGGGTCGGTCCACACGGCTGCTTCCATCTTCCGGCAGTTTACACAGCCAAAACCGGTGAAGTCAATCAGCACTGGCTTGCCCTCTGCTTTGGCTGCCGCCATGCCTTCTTCGTAGTTGCGGTAATGCGCCTCCACGGTTTTGGTGTTGAGATTGAAGTCCTGCGTGTTGATGGGAGGTGCGAAGGCGCTCACTGCCTTGCATGGAGCGCCCCACAAACCGGGCACCATGTACACGGCGAAAGCCAGCGAGCAGAGGCCCAGTATGATAGCAGGAACGGGCATGGGGCGGCTGATTTCGCCGCCTGTCTCGTCGCTTCTGAACTTCAGCCAGCCCACCAGATAGGCGCCCAGAGCAGCAAAGATGACTATCCAAAGGCTAAGGAACGTCTCCCTGTCCAGTATGTGCCAGCCGTACGCAAGGTCGGCTACGGAGAGAAACTTGAGTGCGAAAGCCAGCTCCACGAAGCCCAGCACCACCTTTATCTGGTTCATCCACGAGCCGCTCTTGGGGCTTTTCTTCATCAGCGTGGGGAAGAGCGCGAAGAGCGTAAACGGCACTGCGAGGGCCAGAGCGAAGCCGAACATGCCCACGGCAGGGCCCACCCAGTTGCCCGATGTAACGGTTTCTACCAGCAGCAGGCCGATGATGGGCGCGGTGCACGAGAAGCTCACCAGCACCAAAGTAAAGGCCATGAGGAAGATGGAGATAAGACCGGTGGCGTTGGTGGCCTTGGTGTCAACCTTGTTAGCCCAGCTGTCGGGCAGCTTAATCTCAAACCAGCCGAAGAAGCTCACGGCAAACACCACGAGCAACAGGAACAGGAAGATGTTGAAAACGGCGTTTGTAGAAAGGGCGTTGAGCGTGCTCGGGCCGAAGATGGCCGTGACCAAGAGGCCCAGCCCCAGGTAGATGACCACGATGGAGATGCCATACGTTACGGCGTCGCGGATGCCGCGGCGGCGGTCGTCCTTAGCTCGTTTGAGGAAGAAGCTCACCGTCATGGGGATGATGGGCCAGATGCAGGGCATCACGAGGGCCAGCAGACCGCCCACGAAGCCCATGAGGAAGATGTACAGCAGCGAGCGGTTGGCTATGTCGTTGCCGCCGCCGAAGGCCTGCAACTGGCTTACCACGGGCTGCCACAGCTTGCTCTTGAAGTCGGCCGGCTGTGCTGCAGCAGCCTGTGAGGCGGTATCTGCCGCCACCACCTGGGCCGAGTCGCCCGCCTGTTCCATGATACCGGCAGCTGCGGCTGCGGCCTCCTTGCCGACAGAACCATCCGGCATAAGTTTCTCTTTGACTGCAACGGGCGCGCCCGACGTGCCGGCCGCCACGCCGGGTGACTTGCCCGCAGCGTTAAAATCGACCGATGTAGGCGGCAGACAGGTCTCGTCGTTGCAAGCTCCATACTCCAAGTAACCTTTAATCTTGTACTCGGGCTTGGTGAACCTTACCTTCTGCACGAACTGCACACTGCCCTCGAAGTAGCGCAGCTTCCTGCCGAACTGCTTGTCGAAGTTCGATATTTCGTGGCCTCGCGGCATGAGTTTGCCCACCAGCTCGGCACCTTCGAGCTTCTCGGGGTTGAAGGTGGCGGAGATGGGGCCGTCGTTGCCCAGCCCCGTTGAGTACACGTGCCAGCCTTTCTCAATATTTCCGCTGAAAACGATTTCGCCTTCGGCGGTGCCGTTCGACCTCAGTTGAGAGGTGAACTTCACTGGGTTCAGGATTTGCGCGTTGGCCAGCAGGGCTACCATCAGCAGCAGGACTACGGTCAGGTTCTTCTTCATTTCTTCGTTGTGTTATGTATTTTTTCGTGTTACTGCCCGCTCCGGAGGGTCTCCGACCGCACCGTCGGCAGGCAATATGCAAAAATAATCATTTTCTGTCAGATAGCTGTTGTTTCGCCCCAGATTTCTTTTTTTATTTTAAAGACAGGGTAGCAACGGTTTAGATACATCATATTCTTATTTTAAAGACAGAGTAACAGAGTTTTTTCTTTGCTGATGTGAGGAGGTAGAGACAGAATAACAGAGTAATTTTTCAGCTGTTATGAGGGTGTTTGATGGTAAGAATAAGGAAGAGATGTTTGGCAAGAAGACTAACTGGTATCCTCCCCTTGGAAAGGGGAGGCGGAGGAGGGGATGACCTGACAGCAGGAAT
>FZRE01000007.1:0-4227 GCA_900199655.1 Prevotellaceae bacterium KH2P17 | reverse complement strand
CTCCCCTTGGAAAGGGGAGGCGGAGGAGGGGATGACCTGACAGCAGGAATCAGCCATGCTGCTTAAGACATCATCCCCTCCTAACCTCCCCTTTCCAAGGGGAGGATACAGGTTTGTTTTGTGGATATTGATAGCTATTCATCCATCCACCACATCCCTATTGTATAACTCAAGCAGTAAAGAAAAAACTCTGTTACTCCGTCTCTAAAACACGAAAGCAGCTGAAAAATTACTCTGTTACTCTGTCTCTAAACCCTCACAGCAGCCAAAAAATTACTCGGTTACTCTGTCTCTATCCCCTCACAGCAGCAAAGAAAATACTCTGTTACTCTGTCTTTAAAACAAGAATATTATGTCTTTAAAACCGGGAAGGGGACGTATCTCGGAACGCCCGTGTACAGGCGGGTTTGGCGGAGGTATCGTTCAAGGAGCCCGGAGCTATCCTTCAAGCGCCTTGAAGGATAGCTTCAAGAGGCTTGAACGGCACATGCGTGAACGGCACAAAAAAGCACCGCCGGGATTGGTGAACCCTGGCGGTGCTGATAAAGGTTTGGGGGGAGGGGAAAGAAGCTACTTTCCGAAGGTCTCGTCGAGGAAGGTGTAGAAGGCCGGGTCTTCGCCCACGACGGTCTTAACGATTTTGCCGTCGGGGCCGACCAGTATCTTGGTGGGGAAGCCTTGTATGCCGTAGTCTTCGAGAACCTTGCTGTCGCGCGGGTTGTAGACGTGCAGCCAGGGCAGCTCATGCTTCTTTACGGCGTCCTTCCACTTCTGTTCGGGGTCGTTGCAGTCGATGCCCAGGATTTCAAACTTGCCCTTGTACTTGTTGTAGTACTCCTTCATCTGCGGGATGCCCTTGATGCACCACACGCACCATGAGCCCCAGAAGTCGAGCAGCACGTACTTGCCGCGGAGCGAGGAGAGCGAGAGAGGCTTGCCGTTGATGTCGTTCAGCGTGAAGTCGGGTGCCGTTACGCCTGCTTCCTGCTTCCTGGCAGCGGCCTGTTCGCGCTCCGAGGAGCTCTTTATCCGGTCGATGGCACCCTGGTAGTAGGGCTTCATGCGGCCGTTCTTTACGTCGGCAGTGAGCATGCCGGCGGCCTCTTCCATCTTTGCTACGTCGTTCTTGAAACTCGGGATGAGGGCTGCGCTGGCCTCCTGGTCGGGATGCTGGCGGATGTAAGCTGTCAAGGCATCGAACAGCTTGTCGCGCATGGCGGGCCACTTCTCCCTGTATTCCTTGCCGATGGCTTCCTCGCTCTCGCCTGCCTGCAGGCGTTGCTGCAGGCCGTTGGTGTATTCGATGAGCTCCTTCTGTGCGTTCTCCATCGCAAGGTCGGCCTCATGGTACTGCTGGTAGAACTTGGAGCCGGCGAAGTCGTACCGTTCGGCGATGTTGCCTGTCAGCTCCACCGACTCTCCCGGTACGGCCACAAAGCTCACGAACTTGCTTTCCTGGCGGCGGAGCGTGGCTGGCGTGGCGAGCACAATGTCCTGTACATGGTCTACATCGACGTCGAAATCGAACTTGCCGTCCTTGGCCGCGAAGGTTCCAAGTTGCTTGTTGCCCTGTTCTACGGACAGTACGACCACGGAGTCCGTGAGCCCCGCGAGGTTTGCTTGTACGTGCAGCTTGCCGCTCTGGGCAAAGCCTATCTGCGCGCAGGCCACCAGGGCCATGCTTAAAAGTAGTTTCTTCATAATCGTTTGCTTGTTGTTGATACGGCGGCAAATATATGAAAATAATGCCGAAAGGCCGCTGCGGGGCCGTTGCTTTTATTGATTTATAACATTGCTGCGGGCCTCCGTCAGCCTACCTGCGAGCCTGGCTTCACGCTGCCCGTGATGGTCGTGAGGCTCAAGTCGCCGTCGTAGTTCTCTGCACTCAGTATCATGCCCTGGCTCTCTATGCCCATGAGCTTGCGCGGAGCTAAGTTGGCAATGAAGAGGATGTCCTTGCCAACGAGCTGTTCGGGCTCGTAGAACTTGGCTATTCCGGAGCAGATGATGCGGTCGGTGCCGCTGCCGTCGTCGATGGTGAACTTGAGCAGCTTGTTGCTTTTCTTCACTCGCTCGCACTGCTTGACGTGACCCACGCGGATGTCGAGCTTCTCGAAGTCGGCAAAGTCAATCGTGGGCTTCACTTCCTTGGCCTTGTACGAGGCGGCCTCGTTGGCCTTCTTGGTGTCTTCCAGCTTCTGCAGCTGGCGTTCTATGACGTCATCTTCTATCTTCTCGAACAGCAGCTGCGGCTCTGCCAGCCTGTGGCCGGCCTCCAGCAGGTGCGTGCTGCCCAGCTGGCTCCACTCGCACGAGGGCATGTTAATCATGCTGCGCAGCTTCTTGGAGCTAAAGGGAAGGAAGGGTTCGAAGGCTATGCTGAGGTTTGCCACTAACTGCAAGCTGATGTAGAGGATGGTTTTCACGCGCTCGGGGTCGGTCTTCCACACCTTCCAAGGCTCGCACTCGGTAATGTACTTGTTGCCTATGCGGGCCAGGTTCATGGCCTCCTTCTGCGCTTCGCGGAACTTGAAGCCGTCCAGGTACTGCTCAACCTGGGCCTTTACGTCCTCGAATTCGGCTATTGCTGCATTGTCGGTATCGGTCAGCTGGCCGCAGGCAGGCACCACGCCGTCGAAGTATTTCTTGGTTAGTTGCAGTGCCCGGTTCACGAAGTTGCCGTAGATGGCCACCAGCTCGGAGTTGTTACGCTCCTGAAAGTCGCGCCAGGTAAAGTTGTTGTCCTTTGTTTCGGGAGCGTTGGCGGTGAGCACGTAGCGCAGCACATCTTGCTTTCCGGGCAGGTCCTGGAGGTATTCATGCAGCCAGACTGCCCAGTTACGGCTCGTTGATATCTTGTCGTTCTCCAGGTTAAGGAACTCATTGGCCGGCACGTTGTCAGGAAGAATGTAGCCTCCGTGGGCTTTCAGCATGACCGGGAAGATGAGGCAGTGGAACACGATGTTGTCTTTGCCGATGAAATGGATGAGTCTCGTGTCCTTGTCCTGCCACCACTGCTGCCACTGTCCCCACCGTTCGGGCTGGGCGTCGCACAGCTCCTTGGTGTTTGATATGTAGCCTATGGGGGCATCGAACCAAACATAAAGCACCTTGCCCTCGGCTCCCGGCACCGGCACAGGTATGCCCCAGTCCAGGTCGCGCGTCATGGCGCGGGGCTGCAGGTCCATGTCGAGCCAGCTCTTGCACTGTCCGTACACGTTGGGTCGCCACTCCTGGTGGTCTTTGAGTATCCATTCCTTGAGCCAGCTCTGGTACTCATTGAGCGGCAGATACCAGTTCTTGGTCTTGCGGAGCACGGGTTTGGAACCCGAGATGGTGGAGTGCGGGTTGATGAGTTCCATCGGCGAGAGGTCGCTGCCGCACTGTTCACACTGGTCGCCGTAGGCATGCAGGTTGTGACAATGTGGACATTCGCCCATGATATAGCGGTCGGCAAGGAACTGATGAGCCTCCTCGTCGTAGTATTGTTCGGTCTCCCGCTCCACCAGTTTGCCGTCATCGTAGAGCTTGCGGAAGAAGTCGGAAGCCAGTTTGGAATGCACCTGGCTCGTTGTTCGGCTGTACACGTCGAACGAGATGCCGAAGTCTTCAAAGCTCTTCTTTATCATCGCGTGGTAGCGGTCTACCACATCCTGCGGCGTTATGCCCTCTTTCTTGGCCCGGATGGTGATGGGCACGCCGTGCTCATCGCTGCCTCCGATGAAGATAACGTCCTCTCCCTTGAGGCGAAGGTAGCGCACGTAGACGTCGGCCGGCACGTAGACACCGGCCAGGTGACCGATATGCACGCCTCCGTTGGCGTAGGGCAGGGCTGCCGTTACGGTGGTGCGCTTGAATTTCTGCTGTTCCATATATGGCTTGTTTAGTTATGATTTTGGCTGCAAAATTACAAAATTATATCGAGACAGCGCGTTATGCGCGTATAAAATATGTACCTGCAGACGTGCGGATAGTTTGTTTTCTCCTATTTATCTCAACGAAGCAGCAACCCCGCAGCAGCCGAAAAGTTACTTTGTTACTCTGTCTTTAACCCCTTGCAGCAGCAAAGAGAATACTCTGTTACTCTGTCTTTAAAACGCGGGAACGAACCAACAGGGAATGTGCAGCAGCGTTTCCTCCCCTTAGAAAGGGGAGGTTAGGAGGGGATGATTTCTTCCTCAAGGTGGCAAGTTGTAGCTTTCAAGTCATCCCCTCCTCCGCCTCCCC
>FZRE01000001.1 GCA_900199655.1 Prevotellaceae bacterium KH2P17 | reverse complement strand
CCGCCAGTCAGGACTTTAGAGGGGGCAAAATAAAAAAGTTTTCAGGGGGCAACGTCGCTTTGCCCTCGGGGGTCAAACGCGCTCGGCTTTTCCAACATTTCTGCACTTGATTAAGAATGTAGGTTACACACTCCTCAATGCTTTTTTTAGGTTTCATCAAGTTGGGGGCAAACAAAGGGTCTGTCATAGCACGCTGATTGAGGTATTCGGCTATCGTGCGTGTGAAATGTTCTGTTCCTTTCATAGTCGTATATGTTTTGATGTTGTTAATACTTGGGAATTTGGCTTTCACTTCGTCCGCCGATTTACAATTCCACAATCTGATTGATGCGTCCATATAGGTAGGCTCTTAGGCTCGTTCTGTCGGGTGCGTAATACTCTGCCCATTGTCCGTATTGAGCCACAAGGTATTTCTTCAGCACATCGAAGAAGTCAAATCGCCAACCTTGCAAGGGAACGGCTGTACGGAAGTAGGTGTTTGAGTTCACGGCTTCACATAGCCAGTCCTTTTCTTCACGGCTCATACGCTCGCCACGATTGAGTTTCGCACGCAGGAGGTACACCTTGCTGTTTGAAAGGCTCTCCAATGGGTTCACGTCCCATTGCACGAACTTGGTTGCCAACACTTGCTCACTTTGTCCAACCACAGAGTTAATGCGGTAATGAGAGGAGGAGCTATATCCTTTTTTCTTCATCGAAGATGTTGTATATACTTTCTGCTTATCCATAGCGACATTTTTTTATGCGTCCAAAGATCGGAGTATGCTGATTCCTTTTTGTAGCAATACACGAGGTAGCGGGGCGGGGCTTGCACAAGGTTTTGGCGAAAAATACTACCCGCAGGGATGGAGATTTTTCAGACAAACCGGAGGCACCGACCTTGGGAAAACCGCAAGCCCCGTACTACCTTTGCGGATAAAAAGGGAACAGCATCCGTCTTGCGACATCGCATATTGTGGAGATATGGAAGAGAAGCGAAAGTGCAACGCCTGAAACGGAAAACAAAAAAGGTGGCTATCTGCAAAATGCGAGATAACCACCTCATGAAATATAAATGAAAAGTTTACAGAAACGTGCTTCTCAAAGCACGCAGAGCAGGATGGCGCAGAGTATCGCCAGCCAGAACAGAAAGCTCAGAAGCGTAAATGTCACTTTCAGGATTACACGGACTATAAAGCGCAGTATCAGAAAACCTGCAATGACTGACACGGCAGTTACGACTTGCGGCGTTACCATCTTTGAGATAAGGTAAACTGCACCGATGACAAGGGAAAGCAGAAGGACGGGTTCGATGAAGCGTGTCCAACCGAAGCGGCGGACTTGCTTGGGAGAAGTAGGCTGCTGCCTGTTCCTGTCGGTCTTGTTCGATGCGTCTGCCTTGATGAAGGCAGGTGTGTGAACGTCTTGATTCATGATGATTGTATTCATAATCGGGGCTTTTAATAGTTCAAGAGCGATAACAAGATGCGCAGACTACACAAAGGCAAGTGTTTGCAGAACTCTTGGCGTGTGGAGTGGAGCGTGTATCTTGGCTCTTGACACTACAAAGGCTCCCGATGGTGTTATTTCAAGTTATGTTCTCACTGTCTATCGTTGGCAGACCATTGACCTCGATGAGCAGAACGATTGTCCCTGTCAGCTCGGTGTATAGTTTCTCATACTCCGGACTCGCACTGAAGTCGTCCGTCAGTTCATACTTGTCGAAGACGCTTTGCACAGCCTTGTTTTTCAGAAGTATCGGGGAAAGCCTTTCGGGAAGTGGGGAGGGCAGTTCCTTCTCAAACTCATTTTCCAGCACGGAAACAAGCGTGTCGTATTTGGAGAAATGTAACCCTCGATGCAGCACCTCGCTTGCCATTGTCTCCGCTTCCGGATGCGAGAAGCCTTGCGCCACTGCATCGCAGTAAGTAGTAAGGGCATCATCGGCTCTTGCCGTTATGAACGGCTTGTCACTCAGCATTTCGGGGAAATGCTCACTGAGGTAGTTCTCCAACTTCAGACGGAAGTAGGAAAGTTCTTTCTTTGTCGTTTCCATAAATCTTTTATTTTAGGGTTGTTATACTTTATTTGTTATCGGATCCCCATCGCCTTGTTGAACTTGTCGAGCTTGCCAGAAAGTTGCTCCATATCATGCTCTATCTTCTTGTTGGTGATGCGGGCGTAGATTTGTGTGGTCTTAATATTGGTATGTCCCAGCATCTTCGACACGCTTTCCATCGGAACGCCCTTGCTCAGTGACATCGTGGCGAATGTATGGCGGGCAAGATGGAAGGTCAGATTCTTCTTGATGCCACAAATATCGGCAATTTCTTTCAAATATGCGTTGGTTTTCTGATTCGTTAATATGGGAAACAGTTTGCCGTCCCGATAGGTCTTGTGGCTGTACTTGGCGATGATACTCTTGGGTATATCCAGCAAGAGTACATTTGTCTCCACGCTGGTCTTCTGTCTTTTGGTCATAATCCACTGCTTGTCATCGAGCGTAACGATGTTGTCTGGTGTGAGATTGGACACGTCAATATATGCCAGTCCCGTGAAGCAGGAGAATATGAAAACGTCCCTTACCAGTTCTAAGCGGTGGATATCCAGTTCTTTGTTAGCAATCTTCATGATTTCCTCGTCCGTGAGAAAGCCGCGATTGACAGGCTCCAAGTGAAAACGGTGGTTGAGGAAGGGGTCGTGAAGAAGATAGCCACGTTTTTGCGCATAGATGGTTACGGTCTTGAGTGCCTTCATTTTCTTGACAGACGTGTTGTATGCGCAGCCTGCCACCGTGCTCAGATACAACTCAAAATCCTGTACTACGGATGGTGTGAACTCTGTGAGCCCTATATCCTTCCTTCCATGCTTATAGACAAGGAACTCTGCGAAATGTCTTCTCAAAACGCTGTATTTCTGAAGGCTGTCCTTGCTGATGGTATGTCCTACACGCTGTCTGACATCTTCGTTGAACCTGTCGAATACAGGGAGAAAAGTTGTGTACTCCCTGTCTTTCCCCACAAAAAACGAGCGGATTTTCTCCAATGACAGGGAGGGGTCGTCCTCAAATTTGTGATAGATGTTATTCAGTGTAGCAGAAATAGAGTCCAATGCGGCATTGGCGGATAAGGCTTCAGCCGTCCGGCCTTTGAGCCGACTTGTGGCATTGTTCCATACAGTCTTGTCCACGAAGATTTTCGTAGATCCAAAATTAGCCATCTCTCCGTTAAGGAATACTCGGAGCATTACAGGCGACTTTCCTTCTTTGTTCTCATAGTTTGAGCGTAGGTAGAAGGACACCTTGAAATTTGTTCTCATAATGCATCTTTCTTTTGTGTAGCACTCGGCTGCAAAGTTAATACTTAATACGTTGAAAAAGAAAGAGTTGATGCCGTCAATATGGTATTCAGAATACCGTCACTGCTACATTTTTTGCTGCTGCATTTTTTGTGTAGCAGTATGTGTAGCAGAAATTGACCGAAAGATGACCGTCAAAACATAAGGTTATGCCGTCAGGCAACGGAGGTATATACAAAGAAAAATCGTTGTAAAACCTTGATTTTACAACGATTAGCTAATTTTTGAAGGCTAAAATGACAACCTTTGTGAAGTCCTTTTGAAGCCTATTAGCGGAGAGAGAGGGATTCGAACCCCCGGTGCCTCGCAGCACGACGGTTTTCAAGACCGTTGTAATCGACCACTCTACCATCTCTCCTAATGATGGCCCATGTTGCTTCCTTTTACAAAAGCGAATGCAAAGGTATAAATTTCTGGTCAAAACCATGAACAGGAAGGACAAAAATAACAGTGTATTAACCTATATTAACTATACAAAATCAATGAGCGTTCCTTAAAAAAAGTAATTTTGCACACTGATGACAGAAAACTTTCTCATTAAATACAGGAGGTTTTCTCATTAAAAGAGAACGAGATGATATACCCTACAAACTTCGAATCAAAAATAGGTTTTAACGAAATACGAACCTTGCTCAAGAAACATTGCATGTCTATACCAGGCAAGGAACTGGCCGACGGGATCGCTTTCCAGAGCCAGGCCGACACCATCAACACCCAGATGGAGCAAATACGAGAATTCAGGCGCATGCAACAGCTGGACGAGGAGATACCCTTCAGCAGCTTTTCCGATCTAAGAGAAACCCTGAAACGTATCCGCATAGAAGGCTCATTCATGGAAGAGGAAGAGCTTTTCGACCTACGACGCTCACTCGACACCACCCGAAAACTCAAGGAATTCCTGACTCGCGGCACTGCAACTACAACTGCCTCGCAACCAACCGAACCCAACGAAAACGAAAAAGACACGGCCGAAGCCCTGTTCCCTGCCCTGGCCGCATTGACCGAAGGCGTTATCACTTTTCCGCTCATCATTCAACGCATTGACCAACTGCTCGACAAATTCGGTCACATCCGCGACACTGCTTCCCCCGATCTGGCACGTATCCGACGCGAGTTGGCACACACACACAGCTCTATTTCGGGTATTCTGAACGGTATCTTGCATGCCGCACAACGCGATGGGCTATTAGATAAGGACGTTGCTCCAACCATGCGTGACGGCCGACTGATGATTCCAGTAGTGCCACAGATGAAACGCAAGATACATGGCATTGTTCATGACGAAAGCACCTCGGGCCGCACTGTCTATATTGAACCGGCCGAAGTGGTAGAAGCCAACAACCACATACGCGAGTTGGAGGCGGAAGAAAGGCAAGAGATAGTCCGCCTGCTAAAGGAGACCACCAAGCTCGTGCGGCCTCATGTTGCCGAAATTCTCTACTCGTACCAGTTTCTGGCTTACATAGATTTGGTGCAGGCCAAGGCCGAACTGGCAAATGATTTTGACGCTTTTGAGCCGACGGTTGCCGACACTCCCGTAACCGACTGGATAAGGGCACGCCACCCGTTGCTGGAACAGAAACTCAAACGGGGTGCCGAAGCCACTCGCGGCATTGTGCCCTTGGACATCACCCTCACCCCCGAGAAGCATATCCTCATCATCTCCGGCCCCAACGCAGGCGGAAAATCAGTCTGTCTCAAGACCGTAGGTTTGCTGCAATACATGGTGCAGTGCGGCCTCTCCATCCCCGTGGGCGACCGTTCGAAGGTTGGCATCTACCAGGATTTGATGATCGACATCGGCGACGAGCAGAGCTTGGAGAACGACCTTTCCACCTACTCCAGCCATCTGTTGAACATGAAGAACATGATGCGGCAGGCTTCTGATAAAACGCTCATCCTCATCGACGAGTTCGGCACAGGCACCGAGCCGCAAATTGGCGGCGCCATAGCCGAAAGCGTTCTTAACCAGTTCTGCCGTCGTGGCGCATGGGCCGTCATCACTACCCACTACCAGAACTTGAAGCACTTTGCCGATACGCACGAATGCGTAGCCAACGGTGCCATGCTTTACGACCGCCACGAGATGCGCCCCCTCTTCCAGCTGTCCATCGGAAGACCGGGCAGCAGCTTTGCCATAGAGATTGCGCGCAAGATAGGATTGCCCGAAGAGGTCATTGCCGAGGCCAGCGAAATCGTTGGCTCCGACTACATACAGAGCGACAAATACCTGCAGGATATTGTTCGCGACAAGCGCTACTGGGAGGCCAAACGCCAGGCCATACACCAGCGGGAGAAGGAACTGGAGCGCGCCATGCAGCGCTACGAGATCGACCTTACCGACATGGAGCGCCAGCGCAAGGAAATTCTGCGCCGAGCCAAGGAAGAAGCCATGCAGCTGCTGGCCGAAAGCAACAAGAAGATAGAAAACACCATACGCGAGATAAAGGAGAAACAGGCGCAGAAGGAAGAAACCCGCAAAATTAGAGCCGAACTCAACGAGTTCAAGGACCAGCTTGCGGATGTCGACACAAAAGCCAAAGACGAGGAGATTGCCCGCAAGATAGAACAAATCAAACAGCGCAAGGAGCGCCACCAGAAACACAAGGAAGAGAAGGCCAACCGGCAGAAGCAGGCAGCAGAATCGCTGCGCAAGGCTGCCATGCGCCCTTCGGAAGAAGACCTAAAACCGAAGGTGGGCGACACCGTCCGCATGAAAGGTCTGTCGTCCGTAGGTACCTTGGAGTCTATTGACGGCAAGATGGCAGTGGCCATCTTCGGCGGCATGCGTACCAAGCTGCGGCTCGACAGGATTGAGAAGTACCTCCCCCACCCTGCCGACGGCACGGCAGAACAACCCGCCAACAAGACCAAGGCCGCAGAGCTGCAAGAGAGCTTGCAATCCTACAACATGTCGCACATGACGCAGGAAACCGTAGACAGCCACAAACGTAACTTCCATCAGGATCTCGACGTGCGCGGCATGCGGGGCGACGAAGCGCTCAATGCCGTGCAGTATTTTATCGACGACGCCATCCTGGTGGGCATGCCGCGCGTGCGCATCCTGCACGGCAAGGGCAACGGCATCCTGCGGCAGCTTATCCGCGACTATCTGGCAGGCATTCCCAACATCACCCGCTACGCCGACGAGCACGTACAGTTCGGCGGTGCCGGCATCACGGTGGTAGACATTGGATAAACTCAGCAGGACATAAAAAAGAAGAAATGAAACCCATCATTTCATTCCTTCTCTTGTTTTGAGCCTCTTGTCGGATTCGAACCAACGACCCCGAGATTACAAATCACGTGCTCTGGCCAACTGAGCTAAAGAGGCGGGTGGGCAAGCTATTCATATCGCGCCGCTACAACCAAGTACCCTTGCTATGTTCCCATCCTGGGGGATTCCGAGGGAGCTGGCCGTATGAGACTTGCCCATATCACTTTTGCGGGTGCAAAGTTAGCGTTTTTTCTTCACTTCCGCCTCTCTCCAGCCATAAAAACCCATTTGCTTAGCATTAATTAACAAAGGCTATAGTCCAAGCAGATAGAGATAAAACGCAGGAGCATGCAGCAGAATTACAGGCACAAACACAGAACAATCGTTCCTCTGCCTCATGCCGATGAATACAAGGTGCACAATGCGGCACGGCCTAACGCCAAAGATTCCATCCACTTAGTTTTCTGATGAGTTTGTGAGTTCCTTCCATCCGATAATCCTGTCTTTGTCTTCGTTACAGATTACGCGGGCAGTATGCTTCTCTTTAGCACCGGTTCTTGAAACTACATAGTACACAACAGTGGCAGCGTAACGCACTTCGTTATTTTCCTTATAGTCCGCGCTTAAGAACTTTTCGCCAAATTCAACCCTCTGCCCATTGGTAAGCCGAGAGGAAACATAAGTAACGACTGCTTTCTCAAAATTCTTGTTTTCCCAGTTTCCATGTCCAGGCAAGTGTATATGCCCGCTTGTAACAAACGCAACCAACAGAACCAAAGCTATGCAAGCTGCAATCTTCATAAATTTACTTTTCTCCATCTTTGTGTAAATTCTATTATATTAAACATTGATACAAAGTTACCATCGCATTTTATTTTTCAGTGTATTTTCAAATTAACTGCACACTCCACAGGCAAATATACGCTATATCCCTCATATCTGCAAGCGTGGGGCAGGGTTTCCATTTGCTCATCGCCTACAAGGAGTCTGTTCTCCTCGTCCCACTTGAACTTCTGCTCGGTAACCTTCTATTCCTCCTTGCCGTAACGTTTTACACGGCTGGTGTTGATATAGACAAGATTACGCTGCCTTCGGTGATTATTCTCACGCTCGGCAAAGCTCAAACAAGTTTGGCTCTGCTCTCGCTCAATCGAATAATTGGCATCGTAAGTATAGCGGTGACCGTTATTCACTTTGTCGTTCTCACTGGCTGTTCCTTCCGTGCGATAGTTCACGTCTCGGACATTCGCCAGCTGGAACTTATGTCCCGTAGAGTCCTGATAGGTGTAGGTGAGGTCGTAGCCTGCACTCAGTGAGCCATTGAACTGCACGTTCTGCTGGGTCAGGTGCTGCTTCTTACTCGTGATGCGGTGCATGTTATCATAACCCATCGCAAGGGTGTAGGATGCCGTCTTGCTGTCAGCTCCCGTGTAAGTACCCGTTGCACTTGCCAGACGGTACAGCGCATCGTAGGTGTACTGGTGGTTCATCTGCCCACCGGCCTTGCCGCTCTGCGGAAGCGGGGCACCGTTCTTCACGCTGAGCACGTTGCTCACCGCGTCGTAGGTATAGGCGTTGTCCATGATGGTGCCCGCCTTGGCATTCACTACGAGGTTCTGCAATCTGCGGCGCTGCGGGTCGTAGCTATAGAAGGTTTCGGCACCGTTGCAGTACTTCAGATAGGTGCGCTGCTCGAACTTGTCGTAGCCGATCTTGTTCACATAGTCGTAGCCGTAGGACTTGTAGCCACGCACATGGTCAAGCTGACCACCGAGGTTGTAAGAATAAGTAATCTTCTCCTCGTCGGGATAGATCATCTCCAGCAGTCGGTTGTGGCTGTCGTAGGTCCATTGCGTCACGTAGGTGGCAATAGCCTGATTAGGCACAATCATCGTGCGGCGGGTCTTGACAACCTCGCCCATCTTGCCGTAGAAGTATTCGATGGCACCGCTGCCGTCCTCACGAAGCATCAGCCTGCCGATACGGTTCTGGGAGGCATTGCGCCCACCATAGTAATACTTCACGTTATTCTCCGGATGGTCGGGATAGTTGATGGCCGTCAGACGTCCGTAGTCATACTCATAGTTGATGGTCTTGCCTTCTTTCTTGAGGTTGGCGGTCTGCTTGGTCACCACGTTGCCCAAAGCGTCGTAGGTGAAGGTGGTGATACCGCTGGCAGGATGATTGACCTCCGTACGACGGTCGCCCATGTCATAGACGGATGTCGTCACGTTGCCCTCGGTGTCGGTTACCTTCATATGCCCATAGCCATTACCACTCATCAGATACCATGCAAGTTTCAGGAATATATTTGCTCTTGAACCATTCTGGAATTTTAAATAGCTTTGAAACTATTCCATATTCACATCCATCATATAAAACAAACAGCTTAATTCCTCCTTTTCTAATTTCCATTTTCTGAATGTAAGCACCAAAAGAGTTTATTCTTTCTTCGTTAATAATTTTTTCTTTTATATATTTGTTTAGTGTCAACTTCTCAAAGTAAACACAATGAGTCTTTTTTAGCATTTCTTTTATAATAGTATTTTCAATGCTTGGGGCTTGAATTAAACATTCTGCCGTTTCAGGAAGAATATTTAGTACGTCTATAAAAAAAACATTTTCTTCTTGTTCCATTTATTCTAATCTTTATGCCCATTATTCGGAAGAACTTTCTTGTTAGGGTGCAAATCGACATTCATGTGTCTTTGCGGTGCCATTCCTTTTCCTCCTAGGGTCTGAACCATAGGAAGCAAAGTCACCGAGCTTGCCGACAACACGCTGGCTACCGATATAGGATTGCTCCAAGACTGATGTGAGCATTGCTTATGTCACCTGTTGACAGAGAGGTTTCACGCACGATACGGTCAGCCACCATCCTGTTTGTAAGGTGCTGTTGCGAAACAGACTGTGCGAAGTACACCGTACACCTTGCGCTTACCGATAGGCTGCGTCTTTGATTTTACCTCTAATTCAATCATACTCTTTAATTATTTATGGTTATCAATTATTTAACATCTTTCTTTCCTGTTTATTGCTCTCGTCTTTTGATACCTTTATAAGGGTAATAAGAGACACCCCTTATATGGGATACGGAAGCATACCCTTGTATGGGTATTTAGTTGTTATTATCAATGTTTGTGAGAAAATTGTTATCTAAACTTTTGAGGAATATGTCTACGCTGATTCTCCCATGACCACATTGTGGGGCGTTTACTCTGTTGAAACCATTTACAACCAGACTTCATCCAACTCTCTCTTCTCTATACTCCTTAATTGATTCTATTGTGTAATCCTCATTACCAAATTCCACACCACAACAAGGACATATTTCAGGTCGGAGTTTGTCCGTCATCTCCCCACGGCTCAAAACTTAGTTTATAGCCACAAACTTTACAGTATTCCATTTTTACTTTTGATTTTTCCAATACTTAATATATTCTTTCGTTAGATATTTTTATGACTTCCAAATAATCACAATAAAACAATGATATTACTCACCATGCGTCAAATTTAATACACATCCATTATCCTTATTAATGGTCATAAATACAACACCTCCTTTCGTTGTATGCAATGTTCCTTCTATCGTCCAGTATTTATCATTGACAAGTGTTATTTGAAGTGGCAATTCTGAGTTTAACTGCCGCTCTCCATACACTGCTTTAATAATGGGAATAGCTACTTTACATGCTGTTTCGGCATCGGGTATAACGTCCTTTTTAAACAAACTTTCTGTATTTCCGGAATTTACCGAAGTTGAGTAATTTATACCCTGAACCGAATCTTGGGTTTCCTTTTCTATTGCTATGCCTTTATTAACAAATAGAGTTCGTTCTTTAGTGTTATAGGTGCGATAATAATACCCTCCAAGGAAACAGAGTATTGCTAATATCGGAGCAAAAATATATTCTTTCTTCATTATCTGTCAATTATACTTATTACTTACCTTAAGTTTTTAATATCGCGCTCATGGTTGATGCGGGATGTAGTTCTATATAACTTGATACAGATTTCATCCTGCCCGGCTCTCTATTGTCGCTTGGCATATTATTGCCAAGCACTTTTGTTTTCCCCGTCCTTAGATTAAATGATTGCAAAGAGCCATTTGGCGTAACGAGGAAAGATAATTGTCCTTTCATAAATATTCCCATAGCTTTCGTCCTTTAAAAGATTCTTTTATCAGCAACACCCCTGGGAGAATTAAAAGCATGTCTAAGAACATATAGAAGATGTATAGGTGAGGATTTACTTTTTCTTGTATAACACTCTGATCCTTGGCTGAATAGCGGACAAGAATAGAATCGCCAATGGAAACAGAACTATCTATACTGCCTGCATCATAGAATTGATTTCCTATTCTTACTGTCGCACTTCCAACAGGTCTGGAGACACGGCCTTCTATAGCAACTACTTCTGCATTGACCAACTGCCCGTTTACTCTAACATCCCAGTCTGTCATAATAAAATAGGCAATCATGCTAAAGCAGATGATGCACAGAAGACCTAAAGAAAGCAATATGACATTAATCTTCATTTATTCTCCGTTCATTATCATTGAATGTATAGCCTTTTCTTCACCGCCCCAGCCAACCATCTCTTCAAACAACACAGTTTTGTCTTTCTTTATCTGATAATATTGTATCACGCTCTTTGTACAGTCGGTGCCGAACAATCTATACTCGATACCGCTCCGCCGGTTGGTTTGTGTTTTTGAGCGGATGGATATGTCTATGCACAGAAGTCCGACTTGATACCCGGCATTGTCTTTTCGTTCTTTGCAGAAATATTCTTCATACATATTTATCAAATAGGCCGGAGTTGATGATTTCTCATTCACTTCATGCTCTAAGGGGAAAATCTCATCACCTTGCATGAGCATGGTAAAGGGAAGGAACTCCCCAAATTCTGAAAGGAACGCATAGAGATATTCTTTTGCTCTCTCTATCAAGGCTAACTCTTCATCAGTCAGAAACATAGTCCTATAGGGTATTTATTTCACGGTTGGTTTATAAACCCGAGTATTGAGATGCCGACTTCACACAAAACAGAGTTGTGCAGAGGCATGCTTCGCAGCTCCGGTTATGTTTCATTGAAAACAATTACACTCATGTTTCCACCTCCTTTCTGAATCGTCATTGTTTTGCAGGCAAATATACGTTATTTCTCTCATACAAGCAAGAGCTGGGTACGATTTCCGTTTGTTCGCGCTTGGTTACAAGGCATAAAGCTGCACGACTTGGCAACAGCTCACTGCGTTTTCTCCCTCCGCTTCCATGTAGTAAAGCGGCCTTATCTTATTACATTCTTTTTGACAAACACCCTCTGTAGTTTTACGTTTTGACGAACGGAGGGGCGTTTGGGCGCAAATACGCAAAAATGGGCGGTGCATATAAGAGGCTGATAACCAGATGCTTGTATTTTACTGATATTTTCACGCCCCTTTGGAGCTGTCCTTCAAGGGTGGAAAAAGTGATTTTTCGGGTGCCGAAAACCATGTTTTAACCGTCTTGGAGCTATCCTTTAAGGAGGCTGAAGGCGTGCTTCAAGGGCGCTGAAGGCATGCTTTTGCGTGGCAGATGGTAATTTTCGGAGGCCGAAAGGGGTGTTTGTGAGGCGTCGGTTTTCTATTTCGAGCGAAATCAGCGCACGCTTTTCAGTCATGTTTTCTTTACAAACAAGCCGGCTGCCCCCTACCCTCCCGGCCGGCAAACCGGCCTGAACCGGGCGCAGGGCGAAGCATACCGGACAGCAAAGAGCCCGGAGACGGTGCTCACCCTGCACCCATCCGGCCCGCCGCTGCGCCCAATTCGCACCGCTCGGGCTAAGGTAACGGGGCCGACGGAGCAAGTTTCTATCAAAAAAATGTAAATGTTGGCAAACTTTCTCTGTTATCTGAATGAAAATGAGTACTTTTGCATCGCTATGAATATGGGATTTGCGCAAGCGTTAGTTCAGCTCAAGGCTTTCGCCCGACAGGATGGCCTCATCGTGCTCCTGCTATGGACGGCCAGCTTTGCGGCCACCATTCTCATGCCCCAAATGCCCTGGGGCAACCTGCTGGCCCTGGCCACGCCATTCGTTGTTTACTGGCGGCTGGCCGGCTTCCGCGACTATGCACTCGGCGGGAGCATCAGCTTCTGGCGCGCCTTTGCCTACTCGTGGTACACGCTCTTCTACGCATCGCTGCTCTTCTGCATCGTGCAGTACGTGTACTTCCGGTTCCTGGATGGCGGCCGCTTCTTCGATATCATGAACTCAGGGCTCAGGATGCTGGAACCCATCTACAAGGAGCAGGGGCTCTCGGTGCAGGAACTCAAGGACTCCATGAGCCTGCTCCAGACGCTCAAGCCCATCCAGCTGGCCTTCGTGGTGCTCACGCAGAACATCTTCATAGCCGTGCTGCTAAGCCTCCCCATTGCCCTCATAGGCAGGCGGAAGAAAAAAGGCTGACGGCCGGAGACCGACTTTTGACAGTGAATTTTGATTTTTTGAAATGGATATATCAGT
This sequence comes from Prevotellaceae bacterium KH2P17, assembly GCA_900199655.1. Lineage (GTDB taxonomy): Bacteria > Bacteroidota > Bacteroidia > Bacteroidales > Bacteroidaceae > Prevotella. Next base: position 309,128 of record FZRE01000001.1, on the reverse strand, counting down.
TGTAGTACCTCTGTACAATGAGGAAGAATCTTTGCCGGAGCTGCATACCTGGATACGCAGGGTGATGCAGCAGAACGGCTTCAGCTACGAGATTATTTTCGTAAACGACGGCTCTCGCGACCGCTCCTGGGACGTCATAGAGCAGCTCGCGGCCCAGGACGAGAACGTGAGGGGCATCAAGTTCCGCCGCAACTACGGCAAGAGCCCTGCCCTGTACTGCGGTTTCAAGGAGGCCGAGGGCGACGTCGTGATTACCATGGACGCCGACCTGCAGGACTCGCCCGACGAGATACCGGCGCTGTACCGCATGATTACGGCCGAGGGTTACGACATGGTGTCGGGCTACAAGAGGAAACGCTACGACCCGCTTACCAAGACGCTCCCCACCAAACTCTTCAACGCCACGGCCCGGAGGATTTCGGGCATACACAACCTGCACGACTTCAACTGCGGCCTCAAGGCCTACCGCAGGGACGTAGTGAAGAATATTGAGGTGTACGGAGAGATGCACCGTTACATTCCTTACCTGGCCAAGAGCGCCGGCTTCGTCAAGATTGGCGAGAAGGAGGTGCACCATCAGGCCCGCAAGTACGGCAAGTCGAAGTTCGGTATCAACCGTTTCTTCAACGGATACCTTGACTTGCTCACGCTGTGGTTCCTCAACAACTTCGGTAAGAAGCCCATGCACGTGTTCGGCTTCTTGGGGTCAGTGGTCTTCTTCATCAGTTTTGTAGCCTTGGCAGTGCTCGGCGCCGGCAAACTCATTGAGCTCAGCAACGGCGTTTACGGTCATCTGGTTACCGACTCGGCCTGGTTCTACATCTTCCTCACCTCAATGCTCATCGGCACCCAGTTCTTCCTGGCCGGCTTCATCGGCGATCTCATCAGCCGATCGAACCCCGGACGCAACGATTATCAGATAGAAAAGACCATCAAATGCAAAAAGTAACCGCACTCTTGCTCATCGGCTGCGCCGTGCTGGCAGCCTGCTCGACCGTAGACTGCCCGCTTAACAACACGGTAATGGCCACCTACAAGCTCACCGGCACCGCCGCTCCGCTCTCTGCCACGCTAACCGTAAGCACCGCGCGGCCCGACGGCAACGACTCCGTTCTGCTGAACCAGGCGCAGCAGGTTGACAGTTTCAGCCTGCCCATGAGCTACAGCCATCCCGAAGACGTGCTCTACTTTGAGGTGCGGGGCACCACACAAACGCTCAAGGACACGGTGAGGATACAGAAGACCGACAGCCCTCACTTCGAGTCGGTGGACTGTAGTCCGGCCATGTTCCACACCATTACGGGCGTAAGTTCCACCAACCACGCCATCGAGTCCATTGAAATCAACAATCCCAACGTCAGCTATGACACATCCAAGGCTCAGTTCCTCCTTACTTTCAAGAGCAATATCAATTAGTCTCCTGCTCCTTGCAACCCTCACGGCGAGTGCCCAGGGACAGCGCAAGAAGATGGTGCAGCAGCCTGACACCATACCTCTGCTGCGGGGCGTGTCGGTATCGGCCGACCTTGTGGGACTGGGCCAAATGCTTTGGAGCGACTATGGGCAGTACGAAGCAGCACTGAGGGTGAACCTGAAAGACAAGTTCTTCCCCATCGTAGAGTTAGGTATCGGCAAGGCGGATGCCGACGACGTGACGACCAAGCTCACCTACAAGACTTCCGCTCCCTACGGACGCATCGGCATGGACTTCAACGTCATGAAGAACAAGCACGACGACTACCGCGTCTATGTGGGGTTCCGCTACGGCTTCACCACGTTCAAGTTCGACGTTTCCGGCCCCCCACTGTCCGACCCGGTGTACGGAGGAGAGGCGCCCTTCAGCTATACCGGCAACAAGAGCACGTGGCACTGGCTCGAAGGAGCGGCCGGTGTAGACGCCCGGATATGGGGCCCCGTGAGGCTGGGATGGAGCGTGCGGTACCGCCGCCGCATTACGGCAAGCAACCCGCAGATAGGCCAGCCCTGGTACGTTCCAGGCTTCGGCAAGGCCGGAGGGTCACGACTGGGCGGCACCTTCAACGTAGTTTTAGAGATATAACCCCCGAGGCACGATGAAAAATCGCAAGCAATTATACTGGCAGCTGCCGTTCCTGCTCTTCCTGATTGTGGGCACGGTGTTCGTCATCAGGCAGCAGCATGCCATGCCCTACCGCCAGAACCACGGCATGATATTCGGCACCGTGTATAACATCACTTACCAGAACGACGCCGACCTGCAGCCGGAAATCATCCGGGAGCTGCAGAAGGTGGACCGCGAGTTCTCGATGTTCAACCGCCGGTCAACCGTTACGGGCTTCAACAACAACCGCTCGTGCGAGATGAGCAGCATGTTCAGCGAGGTCTACGAACTCGCTGCAGAGGTGAACCGAGAGACCGGCGGCGCCTTCGACATCACCGTGGCACCGCTCGTAAACGCATGGGGATTTGGCTTCAAGACCCGCCAGATGCCCGACAGCAGCCAGGTTCGCCGTCTTTTGCAGGGCGTGGGCATGCGTCATCTCACGAAGAAGAAAACAGGCGGGCGCACGCTTCTGGTAAGCAACAACCCGCTTACGATGCTCGACTTCAGTGCCATTGCCAAGGGCTACGGCAGCGATGTGGTGGCCCGACTGCTGCGCCACAAGGGCATCAAGAACTTCATGGTGGAGATTGGAGGCGAAATCGTAACGAGCGGCATGAGCCCCAAGCGCGTGCCGTGGCACATCGGCGTGACCAAGCCCACGGACGATTCGCTGCAGCAGAACACGGAACTGCAGACCGTGCTCAACGTAACAGACAAGGCGATGGCCACGAGCGGCAACTACCGCAACTTCTACTACAAGGGCGGACGCAAATATGCGCACACCATAGATCCGCGCACCGGCTACCCTGTACAGCACAACATCCTCTCTGCCACCGTGCTGGCAGCCGACTGTGCCACGGCCGATGCCTACGCCACCAGCTTCATGGTGCTGGGTCTGGACGGTGCAAAGAAGGTCTTGGAGAAGCATCCCCGCCTGATGGCCTACCTCATCTACTCCGATGCCAAGGGCCGAAACGCCGTCTGGTTCTCCCCTTCTCTCAAGGATAAGATTATGCAATAGATTTGGGTGTTGGGTGGTAGGTGATGGGTGTTGGTGAATGGTTTTGAAACTAATCATTAACACGAAGCTCCCAATTTCTACCATCCGAACTACCAACACCCAACACCACCATTCATTAACACCCATCACCTAACACCTAACACCCGTAAATCCAACACCCAACACCTAACACCCAAAAAGAATGATAACCCTCAACCATCAGCTGCTTCAACTGCCCCTGTTCCTGGGAATGAACCGTGACGACCTCTCGTGGGTGGTTGCCCACACCAAATTCGGCTTCATGAAGTACGCCGAAGGCAAGCCGATTATCAACGAGGGAGAGGTCTGCACGCGCCTGTTTTTCCTCGTGAAAGGCACCGTGAGCATAACAACAACGGCCGACGACCACGAATACAGCTTTACCGAAGATACCGCCGCGCCCGACCTGCTGCAGCCGGAGTGCCTCTTCGGGCTCAACCAACGCCACACTCACAGCTACACCGCGAAGACCAACTGCAACTTCATTGTACTGGGCAAGGACGAAATCACGCAACTCTCTGACCAGTTCCTCATCTTCCGCCTCAACCTGCTCAACCTCATTTCCACCCGCCTGCAGAAGCTCGACCACCGCCCCTGGCGCCACCAGCAGGACGACTTGCGGAGCCGGCTCATCCGCTTCTTCCAGGACCACTGCCTGCGGCCGGCCGGCTGCAAGGACGTGAGCATCCGCATGACAACCCTCGCCCACGAGCTTAACGACAGCCGGCTCGACGTTTCGCGCGCCCTGCACGGTCTCCAGGACGAAGGCCTGCTCACGCTCAGGCGCAGCGGCATCCACATTCCCGCACTCGAGAAACTCATCCTCGCCTAACCTCCGGCCCGCCCGTTGCAGCCCGGCTGGCGTCTTGCCGTTGCCGCTTTTCGGTCTCAAAGGATAGCTTCAGGAACTTTCGACAAGTGTCGCACATGAATTCGACACTTGTCGCACGATTGTGCGACACCTGTCAAAAGTTCCCCCAACGCCCCTTCCGGCACCCATCACCCCGCACCCGGCACCCGTCACCCACACCACGACGCACGCCGCATATAATATTCGTTAAAAACAAGGATTGCTGTTTAGCGGTTCATAATCTTTTTACTACCTTTGTAAGGTAAAGTATCACAATTAGTATGAGTGAAAACCAGATAGAGACAAGCCAACGAACAAATCCCTTTTTTACCGACTATCATACGCCGCATGACACGGTGCCCTTTGACCGTATAGGCACTGCTGACTACGAGGAAGCATTCATGGAGGGCATCCGCCGTGACGACGAAGCCATTGACAAGCTCGTGAACGACCCCGAGACGCCCACCTTCGAGAATACGCTCACACGCGTTGACCTAAGCCACGGCGAGCATTATTACGACCTGCTGGACCGCGTGAGCAACGTGTTCTCGTGCATGCTGAGCGCCGAAACCAACGACGAGCTCGACGCGCTGGCCCAGAAGATGAGCCCCATACTGACCCGCCACGCCAACGACGTGAGCCTGAACAGCAAGCTCTTTGAACGCATCAAGTACGTGCACGACCATCCCAACCGCCCACTCAACGCCGAGGAGCAGATGCTGCTCGACACCAGCTACGACGGATTTGTACGCAGCGGAGCCCTGCTGGACGACGAGGGAAAGGCCAAACTGCGCCAACTCACCGAGGAGGCAGGCGTGCTCACGCTGCAGTTCTCGCAAAATCTGCTGAAGGAAAACAAGGCCTACGAGCTGCACATTACCGACGAGCAGCAGCTGGACGGACTACCTGAAACGGCTCGCGCAGCGGCAGCCCAGGCGGCCAAAGAGCGGGGGAAGGACGGCTGGGTGTTCACACTCGACTTCCCGAGCTTCAGCCCTTTCATGACATATTCTACCCAACGCGAGCTGCGCAAGCAGATGTACATGGCCCGCAACACCGTTTGCACGCACGCCAACGAGTACAACAACCTCGACATCTGCAAGCGGCTGGTTAACCTGCGCAGGGAGATGGCGCAGCTGCTGGGCTACAACACCTATGCCGACTACGTGCTCCAGCACCGCATGGCCAGCAACACGGCCAACGTGTACAAGCTGCTCAACGACCTCATTGACGCCTACCGGCCCGCCGCCATCAAGGAGGTAGAGGCCATCGAAGCCATCGCCGCACGCGATGTCCAGCCCTCATCACCCAACACCCAATACCCATCACCCACCACCCAACACCCATCACCCATCACCCAACAGCATCTATCACCCAACACCCAACACCCATCACCCGCCACCCCGCTACGTCCCTGGGACTTCGGCTACTACAGCCACAAGCTCCAGATGGAACGTTACAACCTCGATGCAGAGATGCTCAGGCCCTATTTCAAGCTGGAGAACGTCATCAAAGGCGTGTTCGGACTGGCCACGAAGCTGTACGGCATCACCTTCAGGGAGAACAACGAGATACCCGTTTACCATCCTGACGTAAAGGCCTATGAGGTCTTTGACCAGGACGGAAGCTATCTGGCAGTGCTCTATGCGGACTTTTATCCGCGCAAAGGCAAGCAAGGCGGCGCCTGGATGACGGAGTTCCAGGGCCAGTGGATTGACTACAAAGGCCGTAACATACGCCCCCACGTGAGCCTGGTGATGAACCTCACCAAGCCCACCGCCGACAAGCCGGCCCTGCTCACGTTAGGAGAAGTGGAGACGTTCCTGCACGAATTCGGCCATTCTCTGCACGGCATGCTGGCCAACACACGGTTCCAGAGCCTGAGTGGAACCAACGTCTGGTGGGATTTCGTTGAGCTCCCGTCGCAGTTCATGGAGAACTATGCCGTGGAGAAAGACTTCCTCCGCACCTTCGCCTTTCACTATCAGACGGGCGAACCCATCCCCGACGAGCTGATAGACCGCATTGTCAGGAGCCGCAACTTCAACGCTGCCTACGCCTGCATGCGGCAAGTGAGCTTCGGATTGCTCGACATGGCCTACTATACTAAGGCCGATGAGTTCACGGAGGACATTATTCCATTCGAGAAAAAAGCCTGGGAGAAGGCCATCATCATGCCCCAGCTGCCCGATACCTGCATGACAGTACAGTTCTCGCACATCATGGCCGGAGGCTACGCTGCCGGCTACTACAGCTACAAGTGGGCCGAAGTGCTCGACGCCGATGCCTTCAGCGTGTTCAAGAAGAACGGCATCTTCGACCGCAAAACAGCCCGGAGCTTCCGCGACAACATTCTCTCACGGGGCGGAACAGAGCACCCCATGACGCTCTACAAACGCTTCCGCGGTCAGGAACCCACCATAGACGCGCTGCTGGAACGCAACGGCATCAAAACAAAACACTAACATGGACAAGCAGACATTACTCGACTACCGTTACCTCCGCATGGCTCAGATATGGGCGGAGAACAGCTATTGCAAGCGAAGACAGGTCGGCGCGCTCGTTGTAAAGGACAAGATGATAATCAGCGACGGCTATAACGGCACGCCGAGTGGCTTCGAGAACGTGTGCGAAGACGACAACAACGTAACCAAGCCCTACGTTCTGCATGCCGAGGCCAATGCCATCACCAAGCTGGCCCGCAGCAGTAACAACTCCGACGGGTCAACTCTCTACGTCACGGCATCGCCCTGCATCGAGTGTGCCAAGCTCATCATACAGGCCGGCATCAAGCGAGTAGTGTACGGAGAGAAGTACCGCCTGGAGGACGGAATAGACCTGCTGCGGCGTGCCGGCATCGAAGTAGTGTACAAGGAGCTGCCGGGCAACGAATGAGCTGCAGCCCACACACGCAACAAACAAATACGAATTACGCAACAAGAAATATGAATTACAACAAGTCCAACCGCTACATGCCGCTGCTGATGGCGCTCTGCGTCGTCCTGGGCATTGTGATAGGGTCTTTCTATGCCAATCATTTTTCGGGCAACCGGCTGAACATCATCAACAGCGGAAGCAACCGACTGAACAACCTCCTGCACATTATCGACGACCAGTACGTTGACAACGTGAACATCGACTCGCTGGTAGACAAGGCCATTCCGCAAATTCTGGCCGGCCTGGACCCCCACTCCGTCTACATCAGTGCTAAGGATGTGCAGCTCGCCAACGACGGACTGAAGGGCTCGTTCTCCGGGGTCGGCATCGAATTTACTATCCGGCAGGACACCATCCACGTGCAAAACGTCATCAAGAACGGCCCGGCCGAGCGCGCGGGGATTATAGCAGGAGACAAGATAGTGAGCGTAGACGACAAGCCGTTTGTGGGCAAGATAGTAACCACGGAGGAAGCTATGCACCGCCTCAAGGGCCCCAAGGACACCAAGGTTAAGATTGGTGTGGTGCGCTACGGCAGCAAGAAAGTGCAGTCGTTTACCGTTACCCGCGCCGACATTCCGCAGAAGAGCATCGCTGCAACCTACATGCTCGACGACACGACGGGCTACATCCGCATCAAGAGTTTTGGCGAAACGACCTATGCCGAACTGCTTATAGCGCTGGCAAAACTGTCGCAGCAAGGCTTCAGTAACCTCGTGATAGACCTGCGCGACAACACGGGCGGCATCTTGCAGAGTGCCGTACAGATGGCCAACGAGTTCCTTCCCAAGAACCGACTCATCGTTTACACCCAGGGACGGAAGAGCCCCCGCCAGGATTACCGGTCCGATGGCCACGGCAGCTACCAAGACATACCGCTCGTGGTGCTCATCAACGAGGGGTCTGCTTCGGCCTCCGAAATCTTCACCGGAGCCATGCAAGACAACGACCGGGCAACCATCATCGGCCGCCGTTCGTTCGGAAAAGGACTCGTGCAGCAGCAGATAGCCTTCCCCGACGGCTCCATGATACGCCTCACCATAGCCCGTTACTACACGCCCTCGGGCCGTTGCATCCAGAAACCCTATACGCTTGGCGACGACGCCGACTACGAGCAAGACCTCATTACACGCTATCAGCACGGCGAATTCTTCTCGCAGGACAGCATCAAACACACCGGACCGGCCTACCATACGAGCATAGGAAGGGTGGTTTACGGCGGCGGCGGCATTACGCCCGATATCTTCGTGGCCGAAGACACCACCGGCATGACTTCCTACTACAAGCAGGCCGCCATGAGCGGACTCATCCTCCAGTTCGCCTACTCGTACACGGACGACAACCGGCTGAAGCTGAACAACTTCAAGGAAATGATGGAGCTGTCGGACTACCTGACCAAACAGAACATGGTAGACAAGTTTGCCACCTACGCCGACAAGCGCGGACTGCAGCGCCGCAACCTGCTGATCATGAAGAGCCACAAGCTGCTCGAGGAGTTCATCAACAGCCGCATCATCTACAACATGCTCGATGAGCAGGCCTGGATGCAGTACCTCAACGTGGACGACCCGGTGATACGAGCCGCCCAGAAGGTGTTCCGCGATAACGCGGCCTTCCCCAAGAAGCCCGCTCCGGCACCAAAGGAGCGCAAGGCATGAACACCGCAAACCTTTCAAAGCAACAGTTACGCGACTACGTACGCCGGCAGAAGCGCCTCCACACACCTGAAGAGCTGCTGCAACTCTCGCACGCGAAGGAGGACAGGCTGCTCGCCCACCCCCGCATACAGCATGCCCAAATCATCCTGCTGTACTACTCCCTGCCCGATGAGGTTTGCACCCACCAGGCCGTCGAACGGCTTACAGCGCAGGGAAAGACCATTCTCCTGCCCCGCGTAGTTGACGGCGAACGGATGGAGATACGCCGCTATACCGGCCCGGCCGACCTCAGCGAGAGCAGCTACCACATCATGGAGCCCACCGGCCCGCTCTTTACCAGCTACCGGGAGATAGAGGTCGTGGTGGTTCCGGGCATGGCCTTCGACCGCCACAACCACCGACTGGGACGCGGGCGGGGCTACTACGACCGCTTTCTGCAACAGGTTCCGCAGGCATGGAAATTGGGCATTTGCTTCGATTTCCAGCTCTTCGACACCATTCCCGCAGGCCCCTACGACGTGCCGATGGACGAAATAATAGGGTAAAGGGCGAGCTTACACCTTATATATAATAGCAACTTAGAGAACCATTTGCTTCTTTTTGCGTCCCAACCTTTACCTTTCTTGCTCTTCACCGGGCTGTAAACCGGCTATGGCTCATCAGTTATCAACCCTTCCTCCGCCTCCCTTTTCCAAGGGGAGGATACCAGTTACCGTTGTTGCTTTTATGCAGCTGTTTATACGAACATATCGGAAGAAGCGCTGCAAAGGTTCCTCCCCTTAGAAAGGGGAGGCGGAGGAGGGGATGATTTACTGTCAACTCGCGTTGCTGAAAGAATGCTTCGGAAGTACAAAAGATATGCTTCACGAACTTTCGACACTTGTCGCACGATTGTGTGACACTTGTCGAATTCATGTGCGACAAGTGTCGAAAGTTCCCGAAAGGCATCTTTAACGACCACGAACAATAACGCAGGCAACCGGAAAGGGCAACGGCAAAAGCCGCTGCCGGGGCTTGCGGCCAAGAAGAAAAGAAGATGAAAAAACTTTAATAGAAACGGATATCGGCAATGACCTGCGCACCCACGTGTTCGTTCAGACGCCTGACGAGCTGCGAACGCATCATACTCAGGTCCTGACGGAGGGCCGGATTCTGTATCTTAACGTACAAAGTTTGGTTGCGGATGAACTTTTCGGCCGTGTAACGGTCGACCGACGGGCCCGCCACCTGCGCCCACGCATCCACCAGCCGCTTCTGCATGAGGGGCGTCTCGAGGCCTTCCTGCCGCAGCAGTTTCTTCAGTATCTCGCTCAGAGGCTGTACATCGCGCTTGAACATGGCTATTCCTTGAATTCACCGTTGTGCACGGTAAAGAGTTTGTAATCCAGCGCCGAGTGGCTCAATATCTTGTCCAGATGGTCGCGGTTGGTGTCGGTAATGAAGATTTGGCCGAACTCCGGGCGCGATACCAGCTTCACTATCTGCTCTACGCGGCCGGCATCGAGCTTGTCGAAGATGTCGTCGAGCAGCAGCAGCGGTGTGGTGTTGCTGGCCGTGCGGCGCAGGAAATCGAACTGCGCGAGCTTGAGCGCCAGCACAAAAGTCTTGTTCTGCCCCTGGCTTCCCTCGCGTTTCATCTGGTAATCGCCTATGAGCATCTCCAGGTCATCACGGTGTACGCCGTGCAGACTGTAGCCTACGGCGCGGTCCTTCAGGCGGTCGCGCCGGATGACATCCAGCAGCGGGCCGCGCTGGCAGTGGGACACGTAACGCAGGGAGACGGTCTCTTTTTGTGCTGAAATATCTTGATAGATTTCCTGAAACACCGGAACCAGCTCGCGTACAAACTCCTCCCGCTTGCGGAAAAGTATCTCCCCCTGCGTTGCCATTTCCTGTTCCCATATCTCCATGAGCGCCATGTCGGGCTCCTGCTCCATGCGTAACAGGGCGTTGCGCTGCTGCAGTGCCTTGTTGTAACGGGTCAGGGCGTCGATATAACTGTGGTCGTACTGCGAAATGACGGTATCCATCAGTCGGCGCCGTTCTTCCGACCCGCCCTCTATGAGCGACGTGTCAGAGGGAGAAATGAAGATGATGGGGATGAGCCCTATGTGCTCCGAGAGCCGCTTGTACTCCTTCTTGTTGCGCCTGAAGTGCTTGCGCAAACCTTTCTTCATGCCGCAGTAGATGTGTTCCTCGTCGCCGTTGTCGTTCAGGTAGCTGCCCTCCAGGACAAAGAAATCACAGTCGTGAGTAATCACCTGCGAGTCTATGGGGTTGAAAGCGCTGCGGCAGAAGGACAAGTAATATATGGCATCAAGGAAGTTGGTCTTCCCTTCGCCGTTGCTGCCGATGAGACAATTCATCTTTGGAGATAAGTCCAGCGTGGCTGCGCGTATATTCCTGTAATTGACGATGGATAGCTTGCGGAGTATCATAGACTGCAAAATTAATCAAAATAGGCGAAAAACGAAAAAAACAGGAAATATATTTCACCATCTCCAAGAAAAAGAGTAATTTTGCAACTTGTGGGAAAACAGGGCTCCGAGCGCCCCTGCAGCCTCACCGGGCACCCGCAGCAGAGGCCGCCGGCAGACCGGGGGCACAACCTTGAAAGAATTAAATAAAAAAGCAAAACATAAAATGGCAAACAACAAAAAACAGGCAAATGCAGAGACTTACGACACATTTGCAAAATCAGAGGCATTCTTCGACAAGAACAAGAAGCTCATCCTTGGCGTGGTAGCAGCACTCATCATCGTCATTGCAGGCTGGTTCTGCTACAAGGCGTTCATTGGTGGGCCGCGCGAGGAGAAGGCACAGACCGCGCTGGGTCGTGGCGCCGAATACTTCAATGCCGAGCAGTTTGACAAGGCACTCAATGGCGACGGGGCCGGATATGCAGGCTTTGCGAAGATTGCCGACGAGTATGGAAGCACCGATGCCGGCAACTTGGCCAATCTGTATGCAGGCCTCTGCCAGTTCAAACTCGGCAAGTACAAGGAGGCAGCCGACTATCTTGAGAGCTATGATGCAGGCAGCGATGCCATGATTAGCCCGGCAGCACAGGCTGCACTCGGCAACACCTACGCCCACCTTAACCAGCTGGACAAGGCTGTGAGTGCCCTGAAGAAGGCTGCCGACATGGCCGATTCCAAGGCCGTTGACAAGGCTAACAACAGCCTCTCACCCACTTTCCTGCTGCAGGCAGGTGAGATTTTGGAGAGCCAAGGCAACAAGGCCGAGGCTCTGAAACTCTATCAGGACATCAAGAAGAAATATGTGAACTCTGCACTCGTACAGGGCCAGGAGATTGACAAATACATCGAACGCGCTTCAAGATAATGGCAACTGCTTTACATCACCTCTCCGACTACGACTTTGACAAGGTTCCCGATGCCAGCAACATGTGTTTCGGCATCGTGGTGGCCGAATGGAACAAGGAAATTACGGGCGCATTGCTTGACGGAGCCGTGAGAACACTGCAGAAACACGGCTGCCTGCCCGAGAACATTCACGTGAAGACGGTGCCCGGGAGCTTTGAACTGGTGTACGGAGCACAGCAGATGACGAAGAACGACGGGTTCGATGCAGTCATCATCCTGGGCTGTGTCATCAAGGGAGAGACGCCTCACTTCGACTATATCTGCCAGGGCGTGACCTACGGCATTGCCCGTCTCAACGCCTCGCAGAACATTCCGGTAATCTACGGACTGCTGACCACGAACGACTTTCAGCAGGCTCAAGACCGCAGCGGAGGCAAACTGGGCAACAAAGGTGACGAATGCGCAGTGGATGCTATCAAGATGGCAAAATTCTGAAAGTGGTTGAAAGACTTCGCAGCAATAGACTTTGAAACGGCAAACGGCTCGCGGACGAGCGTTTGCAGCGTTGGTGTGGTGATAGTAGAGAATGGTGAGATAACCGATTCATACTATCACCTCATTCGTCCTATACCCAACTTCTACACCATGTGGACCACGGCCGTGCACGGACTCGTGTATGCCGACACGGCCGATGCACCCACTTTTCCGGAGGTGTGGGCAGAGATAGCTCCCAAAATCAGGTATCTGCCGCTCGTTGCCCACAACAAGGCGTTCGACGAAAACTGTCTGAAGGCTGTGTTCAGTGCCTACGGCATGGAATATCCTGATTATCCTTTCTATTGTACCCTGATAGGTGCACGGCGCACGTTCGCCCGCGGCACGCTGCCCAACTACCAGCTGCAAACCGTGGCAAAGGCATGCGGCTACGACCTGACGCAGCACCACAACGCCCTGGCCGATGCCGAGGCATGTGCTGCCATTGCACTGAAAATACTGTAACCATCCCTTCAGGAGAATGCTCATGGACAACGGCATGATAGCAAACATAGAAGATCTGGAACGGCTGATAGCCCACAGAGGCTTCCTGCCCTTCTTCTTCAGCGGCATTCCCTACTTCTCCTTAGATTACTACACGCCGCAAGAGCTGTGGTTTCCGGACGAAGGCATGGGCGTGTGGGACTGGAAGGGGCCGTCTATCATCGAAGGAGGATTCGCCTACGGCAAGTTCTTTGACGGCAAAGCAGGATGGATTAGCATGGACTGGTTCCCTGACTTCGTGAACTACAGGCGGAGTATCAGCAAGCTGTCGGAACAGGAGAAGGTTATTCTTAGCACGATAGAAGAGCACCAGTCGCTGCTGTCAAAAGAGCTGAAGAAGCTCTGCGGCTACGTAAAACCTCGCCGGCAGGTGGAGCGAAACCCACTGCTCAAGCTGTCGCAAATGGCAGAGAAAGAACTGAAGGCAGCCCATCCAAAGCGCACGAAAGGCAAGGAAGGCTTCGACACCGCCATTACAAAACTGCAGATGGCCACCTACGTGGTGACTGCCGACTTTGAATACAACTACGACAAGCAAGGCCGGAGGTACGGATGGGGCGTGGCCAGGTACTGTACTCCGGAGGATTTCTTCGGTCGGGAGAACTTCTCGCAACTGAAGCGCACGCCAGCCGAGTCGCACGAACGCATCTTCCGCCACCTGCGCAAGCTGCTTCCGCAAGCCTCGGAACAACAAATACTAAAGATAATAGGATAAGATATGAAACTCATTCACCTCATGCAGGCTTATAATTTCGAGGAGATTATGCCTGTTGTTAACGACATGTTTCCCGGTACGAGCAAGTATCGCGAACCCCTGAAGAAAGCCTACGACATCCTTGTAAAGATGAAGCCGGTTGACTCAAAGAAAGCTATACGCTACAAAGTGATGCACGACGAGGCCGGCAACCAGAACTACATGGGCGCAGAGGACTCATGCTTCACCTCCACGTGGGAGGTGAGCTTGGGCAAGGAAGTGAGCCGGGAGAAAGGCGTGGACTTGTCGGACGTAGAGCTGGCAGCCAACTGTCTGGTCAATCTTTGCTTCCTTGGCAAGTATCCCAAGGAGTTTGAAGAGGCCCGGAAGCAGCTGATGAGATAGGCCGAAAACAACAACCAACAGCCCCGGAAACAAAAAGGACTATGCAGAAAGGTGATGTTTCACCGCTTTTCTGCATAGTCCTTTTGCTATAATATATATAAGGTAACGCGCCTGGAGCTACATTCCTTCAGCCTCGGCGGCATCAATCTCGGAGCCTCCTTCGGCCGCACTGCCGCCCGTATCCAGCTGAGTATCCTTGCTGATACTCACCTCGCCGAAGCGTGAGAGCTTCAAGACAAGCGGAATAAAGTCGTCGCTGCTCTTGTCGGGAGACCCTACGCTGGCTGCAAAAAACAGCATGTCGCCCTCCGTACGGTCATAGACAATGCCCGTCAGCGCACCGTTCTTCTTGTAGTTCTCGCCTATGTAAGCGGCAAAATCACCCTTCGTAAACGTGCGGTTGAAGAATTCCGAGCCGTCCTTTCGGGTGATGCGGAGCGTTATCTTGTTGTCGTAATACTTCTGGTTGCCGTCGAGTACGGTCGGCAACGATGTGTCCGCAGCGAACCGGATGCCCACGGTATAGGTGCTGCCCAGCCACTCTATCTTGTGCGACTGCGAATAGTCGCCCATCTTCTTGGTACCAACGGGCTTTACGATGACGGGCTTCTTGGCGATGATATCCGTTGATTCAACTTTCTTCTTGCACCCGGCAAGGCTGCAAAGCATCATCAACGCGGCGAGCGCAGAGCATGAAATCTTCATTGTTTGCTTCATTAACGGGGGCAAAGGTAGTAAAAATAGTTGGTATAAACATAAAAAGCACCTCCAAAAAATGGAGGTGCCTGCTATCCCGAGCATATCTCATACCCTTATGGAGACATCACACAAGGTGATGAATGTTCGGTTTCCATAGGCCAACCGGCCTTTAATCATTGCCCGGCAGACGCTGTGGACGGTGATGGAAGCCCTGCCTACGCTGCTTTCGGTCTTGCTGCAGCTTGGCATAAACATCGTCGCCGAGGATGTCCTTCAGTTCCTTTTCATAGGCTGCACGGTTCTTCTGCACTTCCTCACGACTGAGTTTGAAGTCTTTCCTCTCCCCACGGAAGCGGCCCATCGGCAGCTTGTCGGCATACTCCTCATTCAACTTGCGCAGCTTGGCAGCCTGCTTGTCGGTCAGGTTATACCGCTTCACCATGCGGTCGGTGCGGTCTTGTTTCACCTGGGTAGTGTCGCAACACTTGCCGCACTGTTCCTTACATTGTTTTTCCTGTGCAAAAGCAGATGTGCTCATTGCCAAAACGGCCACCATGGCCAGTAACATTTTCTTCATATTCTCTGTTCTTTTAAGTTTCCTATAGAGGCCGACTCCTGGTCATGCCCCGTACATTTTATTTTGTTGTAACTGATTGTTTGACGCGCCGCAGGATATAAAGTTTAATCTTCCTGCACTTTTTAATCCGAATAAAATACTCTTTGACATATTTTTGCTATATTTGTCCTGTCCGCAGATAAACCTGCTATTTAAAGACAAGCTCAATGAAGAAATACGGCCACAACAGCCTCAACGGCTTCTTCACTGGCCTGTTTCCGGCATGAAAACGCAAATATCAGAAATACAAAAAGATGAAACTTTGGCAGAAGATTACAGGGATTGTCATCCTGGCCGGCATTGCCTGGACCGGCTTCTGGGTGTGGATAAACGCCCTGGTCGACATGAAGTACATGGTGGAACCATTTGCCCAATCAGATAAACAATGGGGAATGGTAGAGAATTACTATACCCTCGTTACCCACATTTCCATCGCTTTGGTCATCAGCCTGCTGTTTTCCGTCTTCCTCTTTATCTGTCTCTGGCGGAAAGGAAATGAATTACAGGAAACTAAGAGCGCGAATATGAAGAAAGAAAAATCACTAACCTATTGGCACATTAACGTCAACGGAGAACACCTCTATATAGAAGTAGAGGAGCCCGCCCACGAATGCAGCAAGATTGTGTGGGCAAAGCAAGACGGCAGCATGGAGTTCTGCGGCTACCCAGACAAGTCTTGGGAAGAGATGACAGAAGCGGAGCAAGAGGATGCCGAAACACTCGTTTCTCCCGAATTTGACGCTTTGATTGCCCAGATAGAGGACTACCGACATGAGTGCCGGTTAACCTACAGCCTGCAACCGGAGGAAGGCATCAGCAAGGAAGAGTTCTTCCGCCTTTGGAACCAGAACGACTTATGCTACTCCACAACCTGAAACAACAATCCCGAAAGCACCCTACAGATGAAACGATACCAAAAGATTACAGGCGTAGTTGCCTTATTGGCACTGGCTGCATACGACTACTATGCCGTGACAAGTGCCCGAATAGGCATACAAACTTATAAAGGAGCGTTTATCACCATAGCCGATGTAAAGGGCTATACCATATCACAGATTGACCGGATAGGGCTTCTTGTTCTTGCTCATTTTGTCCTCTTAGTCATCCTCTTCATCTGCCTTTGGCACAAAGGAAAGAAGTCATAGACTGCCGATAGCCCAAGCCATTCGGCCGGCAGGATGGCTCCGGCGGAAGCGATAAACACGTGCACCAACCTCACTTTTTGCCTCCGCCGGCGCGCCATGTCATTTTTTTTGCCTACATTTGCAGCGTCCGCGCAACACATAAGCGGCAAACCACAACCCAGAAGATGATGAAACGACTACCTATTTATATTATAGGGCTCGCGCTGTTGATGCTTTCGTGCTCCGAAAAGAAGACGGCAGCAACGTCGAAGCCCATAGACACCATTCCCATGATGGTGATGCAGATACAGAAGTGCTCGCGTCTGTACGCCACGGAGATGCGCCTGCACAAAATCATTACACACGACGACAGCAAGCGACTGAGCGGAACATTCCTGAACAAGGACTTCTCCATCGACCTGCCTCTTGGCAAACGGAAGGTGGCCATACCCATAGACGCCACCGTGAAGGCCTACATCGACTTTGCCGACTTCAGCGAACGCAACGTGAAGAAGCACGGCGACAAGGTGGAAATCATCCTCCCCGACCCTCGGCTCACCCTCACCAGCACCAAGATTAACCATGAGGAGGTAAAGCAGTACGTGGCTCTTACACGCGGCAACTTTACCGACGAGGAGCTGACCAGCTACGAGCGCCAGGGCCGCGAGGCCGTTATACGCGACCTGCCCCAGCTCCAGATATTCGAAATGGCACGCAGCAGCGCCGCCCGCACACTCATTCCCATCATCGTGCAGATGGGTTACAAGGAGCAGGACATCACCATCACCTTCCGCAAGAAGTTCACTCTTGACGACATACCCGCCATCATCGACAAAACGACAGTTGAACATGCAAAACAATAACCCTACCCCCACGCCGGATGAAAAGAAGCCGGTACCGGCCGGCTCGTCGTTTTCGCACGACCTGTTCTCCTTTCTCAAAACCGTCTCCATGACGGTATGGATGGTCATCTTCTCTGCTGTACTGCTGGCGGTGGCCGTGGTTTTCATCGTTGTATGGCTCAACCGCGACAACAGTCTGCGCCTGGAACAGAACGGCAAGATTGACATCACGCCCACGCAGGTGCGCTCCATACGCGACATAGGCGAATGGGAGTTCCTCTCAGTGAGCGATGAAGAGCTGGTGGACACCGTGAGGCACGGCTTCTTTGGCGACGACGAGCTGGTGCGCATCTACTACGGCACCCTCCGGCTGGGCGTAAACCTGCACGAAGCCAAGCCCGGATGGCTCAAGGCCAACAAGGATACAATAGTGGCAACGCTGCCGCCCGTGAAGCTGCTCGACGAGGACTTTATCGACGAAGCCAAGACTAAATCCTTCTACGAAGAGGGCTCCTGGAGCCAACAAGACCGCGAGGCACTCTACCGCAAGGCCTACCGCAAGATGAAGGAGCGCTGCCTCAACAGCCGCAACATAGCCAGCGCCGAGCAGAATGCCGCCCGCCAGTTCGACAACCTGCTGCGCTCCATGGGCTTTGAGCATGTAAGGGTGACATTCGAAAAGCCGGAAAAGAAGAAATAAGCTGCCGCGTTAAACGCGCTGCCAACAACCTGCAGCCCGACGGCGGCAACCGCCCGGCGGGTAAAAAGGCACACGCCTGGTACAAGAAATCCCCGGAGCAGCACTCCGGGGATTTGCAATCACTAAAACCATTTAAAACCTAATAATACTTCAAAATCGTTATTCTACAAGAATAACACCTGACTTTTATAACTCACAACTAAACCTTCAACAATCTTTTTTACCAAGAACCAATTCCTTGATTGAATGCTATTCCTGAAAACGAGAATACAAGTTTCCGGGTACAAAGTTAGGGGCAAAAAATGCAAAAGGTTCAGTTATTTGTATAAAAAATGTATTTTAAGAGGGCAAACGATTGCACAATTCAGAAAAAAATGCTTCCTTTACGCAGCTATAACCAATCACATCGCAACATGAAACAGAAACTTCTACTGCTCTTGTGCGTCACTCTGATAACGGGATGCACGCAGGCCAACAATCAAAACGATATGGAAAAAGATTCTTTCAAGACACGTAGCGGCAAGTCCGTTACCCTCACTCCCATCAAACATGGCAGCCTGGAGATAAACTACAACGGCACGGTGTTCGAGATAGACCCCGTGGGCCAGGCCGTTGCTCCGGCCACCGACTACGCCAAAATGGCCAAGGCCGACTTCATCTTGGTAACTCACGAGCACCAGGACCACTTCGACAAGGCCGCCATCGAGGCCCTTACCAAGGACAACACGCAGCTGATACTCAACCGGCGGTGCTTTGACATGATGGGCAGCGGTACCGTAATGGCCAACGGCGACTCACTGCAACTCTTGCCGGACGTCATGCTCTACGCCGTTGCTGCTTACAACACAACGCCCGGTCATACGCAGTTCCACCCCAAGGGACGCGACAACGGGTTCATCCTCCAGCTCGACGGGCTGCGCATCTACATTGCCGGCGACACGGAGGACATACCCGAAATGGCGCAGATACGGGACATCGACATCGCCCTCATGCCCTGCAACCAGCCCTACACCATGACACCCGAGCAACTGCACCGCGCTGCCGCCATGGTTAAACCCAAGGTGCTGTACCCCTACCACTTTGGTAATACGGACACGGAGCAGATGGTTGAAGCCACCAAGGGCATGGGCATAGACGTGCGCCTGCGCTCCTTCAAGTAGCCGCTGCCGGCTCCGGGCAACATTACGTGCCATAGGGAAGCCCGAGGCACCGGACATCGGTCTCTCCGTATGCAGCCTCTGCACGCAGCTCGGGGGTTGTATGCGGGGTGTTGCGTGCCTGCACTCATCACCCAACACCCCACCTTCTGGAACTTTTGACAGGTGTCGCACAATCTTTCGACACTTGTCGCACGACCGTGCGACACCTGTCAAAAGTTCCAGGAGCATATCTTCAAGCCCCCCGGAGGGTAATTCCGGCACCCCTGGGAGCGCCTTTTAACGGTACGAAAAGTCAGATGTAATAGTCGGCCGAGTCAACAAGTCCGGCGCGGAGGGCATACTTCGTGGCCTCGTGCACGTTGTTGACGCCTAACTTACGGAAAATGTTCTTGCGGTGGGTGTTCACGGTGTGGAAGCTGGAAAAGCGCTTCTCGGCTATCTCCCTGGTAGTCATGCCGAGGGCGATGTCCTTCAGTATCTCGGTTTCTGTCTTGGTTAAGTTTACCTTTTCGTCCCTTACGGGCTCGGGATGGAGCAGCATCTCCATCATGCGTTGGCAGATAAAGCGCCGCCCGCTGACGGCGTAGGCCAGCCCTTCTTTTATCTCCGAGAGGGGCGACTCCTTGAGCAGCACGCTGAAATGCTGGCTGCTGGCAAGCAGGAACCTTACGAAGTCCACGCTCAGGTCCTCGCTGAAGAGCATCCACTCCACCTGCGGAAAGCGCTGGTTGAGGATGAGCAGCTCGGCTGCATCGTTGATGTCGAAGAGCGTGTAGTCCACAACAACCACGCTCCCGGGGTGCTGCACGAGCTGTAGCAGCAGTTCGGCCTTGTCCGGAACGTACTTGTATTCCACCCCGGTCATGCGTTCGCAGAGGTACATCAGCCCTGCGCGGGTGATGCCTTGATTGTCGGCAATCAGTATGTTCATGTGCTGGCGTAAGGTTTCTACATCGGTAACAGCTGCTCGTCTTCCAGCTCGCAGTGCGTAAATCCCATCTCCTGGGCCTGCTCCCGGCTGCAGGCATAATAGGTGGCGGTGCCCTCTACGCACACTGTTCCATCGGCATTCTCTATCTGCACGTCGATAAACACCATGCTGCGTTTCTGCTCCCGTATGCAGGCGCGTATGGTCAAGTCGTCCGTTACGCGCACGGGGTGATGGTAACGCAGGTCGAGGTGGGTGGTGAGTCCGGTAGTCTGCAGCTTGCGGGTTATGACCCAGCCGGCCGTTTCGTCAGCCAGCGTGGCCAGAATGCCGCCGTGCATCACGCCGACCCAGCTCTGCAAGTGTTCTTGCGGCCGCCAGTAGGAGATTATCTGGTCGCCGTCTTCGTAGAATTCCATGTGCAGTCCGATGGGATTGTCGGGGCTGCAGCCAAAGCAGTCGTATCCTTCTTGATGTAGCCAGGGGTTCTTTATCTTTCTCATAAGCAGCAATTTTAGCACCGGGTACAGGCCTCCACGAGCGGTATTTCTGCCACCGCGGAAGGCAGGATGCACCTGTGGTTTGTGCAAAAATATATAAATAAATTCGTAATCTGATGCTTTCGAGCTCATTATTTTATTATATTTGCACAACTAACAAATACCAAAAGAGCCATGGAAAGAAACGAAAAAGCGAAGAAACTCAGAATATACGTCAGCAATACCGATGCCTATCGCAACGAGCCTCTGTACCAGGTACTGGTGCGCACGGCCCGCGAACTGGGCATGGCCGGCACCACCATTTACAAGGGAGTGATGGGTTACGGCACCAGCTCCGACCTGTTGCCCCTCGATTCCTGGGCCAACGCGGAGAAAGTTCCGGTGACTATAGAAATCATAGACAGCCAGGCAGCCGTGCAGGACTTCATGGCTACCGTCGCCCCCATCCTGCAGGAGCAGCCCAAGGGGTGCCTGGTCACGATGCAGGATGTAGATATCCTCTACATCAAGCACGGCCAAAACCGCGATTAGAAGCTCAGGGCAAAGCTGAACCTCACGCCGTTCTTCTTTGTTCCCGGGTGCTCGTTGTAGTTGAAACGGTGGATAAAATCGACGCCGAAGAACTTGAAGATGTTGTGTACTCCTGCCACTATCTCCATGTAAGGCTTCTTGGAATCCATGACGTATGAGTCTGCCGGGAAGCTGAAAAGCAACGGGTCGGCGGCATTGGAGGCCAGGAACGGGTTGTTCTTGTCGGTGAGCTGGCCGAACATACCTTTGAAGGCAACGTACTCACGCCACTTAAGATGCTTGATGAGCGGTATCCGGTTGAGCAGCTTTCCATTCATATCCCACGCTATGGACCAAAAGGCATAGCGGTCGTTGAGGAACTCCATGTTGCGCATTAGTGAGAAGGTGCCCTCGTACTCAAAGTAAGTTACGTTGACGGGCGGCATGATGAGCAGCGGGAAAGGCACCTTGTTCCACTGTGCCCCGCCGTCGAGATGGGTGTCAACGTAGCCCCAGCTGCCCAGCCACCAGCGCTTGTAGATGTTCAGCTGGGTGTAGTTGAGCTTGTATTGTCCGCCGAGGAAGTGCTTCAGTCCCATGGTGTGGGTAAGCGTGAACTCCGGAGAATCCAGGTTGATGGGCAGGCGCTGCTGTTTTGTGTTTACAAAGGTCTGGCCCGGACTGTACTTAATGCCGAGCGAAACTTCGGTCGTTCGTATCTTGTGAACTAAGGAGCCGTCGGCCAGCTTGCTGAAAACAAGGTCGCCCATAGGCTGGTCGCTCTCGGCTTTAATGCCTCCGTTGAAGCTCAATCCCCACAGAGTCTCGAAGTTGAAGCGCAGGTGCTGGCGGTTGTAAAGGTACATCTGCTCCACTTTCTGCGTACGGAATGCCATGAAGGCATTATCCTTGTTGTGCAGCAGAAACTTGTCCGCAGGCGACATGACATCGTAACTTGACTCGAAGGTGATGCTCTGCTGGGGGAATTCAAACCACGCATTCTTCTTCCGGTTGAAGCTGTAAGTGAGCTCGGAGCCGTAATAATGGCGCCTGCTCTTGGTGCCATAAGCGTAGAAACCCGTCCAGAAAAGGTGCGGATTCAGCCTTGCCGTGGTCCTTCCACTCATCCTGAGACGCAGCCCGTCCACAAAGTTAGAGGAGACGATGGTATTGATGGGGCCGATATCGAACTTGTTGTTCTCCTTCGTTCCCGATGTTTCAACGTAGTTTTCTACCAGCGCCTTGACGCCTGCCAGCAGCCACTTGTAGTTCTTGGACTGCTCCATGCGGTGGATGAAGGCATCCATGGACGACTCCGACTTGGTGAGTTCCACCGCCCGGTACTGGTTCCAGAAGGCCTCGTCGCGGTCCATCGCGTCGACCTCCCGCCGTGTCTTGGCCTTTCCCTTGAACAGGTTTTTGGGCAATTCGTCGAACGCATAGTCGCTCAGTCGTGTCGTCCGGATGCAGATAGCCTTAGCAAGATACTTGTTGAGTTTAAGTTCCGCCATCATGTCATCGGTCGTAAGCGCCCATTCCCCGTTAGGAAGTTTGCTGAAAACCTGCTGTATCTTCATGTTCTCCACAAAGTTCACGTCGCTCTTCTTGGGTATTATCATGTCGCAGCGCTTTACGTGCAGCGACGAGTCTGCCAGCACATAGAGGTCTCCACGGAAGCCGAAATCCTGCTGATTGTTGGGCAGGAACTGCAAGTGATAGCACAAATCGCGGTCTACGTAGACCGTATCTTCGATGTAATAGCGGTAGAACGAGATGGCTGTCTCGCCAATCGGCGAGGTGAAAGGATACTGGAGCAGGCGGATGTGGTCGTCGTAAATATCCACGTCGGTAAACACATCCTTCAAAACTGTATTGAGTATTTCGCCCGTTTGGATAACGTTGTTCAGCCCGTCGCTCTGCTCTCCCTTGATAATGTCTTTCTCCGTGCGGGGTTCCTTGCGGTAGATGTGCTGGCTCACGGTTTCGTTCACCGAGAGCGGCAGAATGAGTTTGTTGTTGTACTGCGACATTTCAACATAGTCTACCAGCCAGGGCGAGCGCTTGAAAATGCCCTCCTCGAGGTCCGTGGGCTGGATGTCGTTGACGCCGAAGGTCAGCTTCTGATATTTGTTGTACTGATAGTAGTCGTGGTTCTCCAGGTGAGTGCGCTTCTTGGCGGCTATCACACGGCGCATGAGATCCACTGCCGGGTTGTTCTTACGCGTGTAGCGGCCGCGGCGCGACTTGATGACAACCTCCTGTAACTTGTTGGTCGAGCTCTTGAGAGCTATCTTGACGGTCTTGGTGCCGGGCGTTACGGTCTGCACCTGTGACGCATATCCCACGGAACTGAACGTGAGAACCCAGCCGTCGTGACGGTCGATGGCAAAGCGGCCTTCACCGTCACACGACACTGCTACTTGGTGTCCTTTGTACGAAACGCTGGCATAAGGGATGGCGTAATCATCGTCGGCATCAACTACCTGGCCGGTAATCTTGTCCTGAGCGGCTGCACCCAGGGACGTGATGATGCACACCAGTAACGCCAATATATATTTCTTCATCTTCTATCCGTGACTAATCAGAAAAACTACATTATCCTAAATAATCTGCAAAGTTAAGCATTTGTTGCGACACAAGAAAACTTTTTGCGCTTTTTAAGTGTTTACGAAGCAAGAAAAGGGGCCGGAAGGCACTCCGCGGAGCAGTCGGCCGGGCTCCTTGCCGCAGGCGTCGGGGGTGCATGAAGGTATGCTTCGGGAACTTTCGACACTTGTCGCATGATTGTTTGACAGGTGTCGCACGATCGTGCGACAAGTGTCGAAAGTTCCTGCTCATGGTCTTCAAGCCCCTGAGAGGGATGCGTAAAAAGCGCAATTTCGGAATTTTTCCCGTCTCGGTGTGCGTATCTTGAATATTTTCAGTACCTTTGCACATTCGTATGACACGACCATCGTTTTTTGCGATTCTCATCGGAACGGGCTTTGGCAGTGGCTTCTGGCCTTGGGGACCGGGAACTGCGGGCGCACTGCTTGCCACCCTCGTATGGCTGGCGGCGGGCTGTTTCGTGCAAGGCTGGGCACTCGCTCTCCTCACGCTGGGGCTCTGCATCGTCTTCGGCGCAGCCGGAACGTGGGCTACGGCACGGCTGATGCCGGCCTGGGGCAACGACCCCAAGCGGGTGGTAGTAGACGAGATGGTGGGCGTGTGGATACCTCTGCTGGCCGTGCCGGCCTTGAGCTGGCCGCTCGCTCTGTGGGCTTTTGTGCTCTTCCGCTTCTTCGACATCGCCAAACCTCTGGGCATCCGCGCCCTCGACAGGCGCGTGGGGGCTTTCTGGGTAATGGCCGACGACATTCTGGCCGGCCTCTACTCGCTGGTTGTTATACTGCTGACGCAATGGGTAACATAAGGAACGCCATCTGGACTTTTGGCAAGGCGGAGACTTCGGCGAGCATAGCATCGGCCGCAGACTTCGGCATCACCATCCTGCTGGCGCAGGTATGCGGCGTGTGGTATGCCCTGGCCTCGTTCCTGGGAGCCTTGTCGGGCGGCATCGTCAACTGCTGCATCAACTACCGCTGGGTGTTCCGGTCGCAGTCGCAGAAGAAGAGCAACGTGGCGCTCAAGTACTTCCTGGTGTGGACAGTAAGCATAGCACTCAACACCTACGGCACTTACTTCTTCACTGAACTTACGGGTATCAGCTTCATCATCATCAAGGCAGCCGTCTCCATCATAGTAGCAGTGCTCTGGAATTACCAGATGCAGCGGCTCTTTGTATTCAGGAGCCACCGGAAAAGGGATGAAATTAAAATCAAGAACGATATATGAATTACAGAGATTACTTACAGAAAGTGATATATGTCATCATCAATCCGCTCATCAGAGGGATGATAAAGATTGGTTTTACGCCTAACCTCGTTACCACGCTGGGCTTTATCGGCAACATCGTGGCTACGGCTTTCTTTGTCTGGGGAGCCCTGCTGATGAAGGACGGGCAGGCTGACAGTGCGTACGCTGTTATAGGCTGGGGAGGAGCCATCATCCTCTTTGCCGGACTGTTCGACATGATGGACGGCCGATTGGCACGCCTGGGCAACATGTCTTCTGCCTTCGGAGCGCTCTGGGACTCTACTCTCGACCGCTACAGCGAGCTCATCACGCTCTTTGGTGTTACCCTCGTATTCCTCGAAAACAACTGGTTCTGGATGGGGGTAACGAGCTTTGCGGCGATGGTTGGCTCCATCATGGTGAGCTATGTGCGCGCAAGAGCCGAGGGACTGGACATAGACTGCAAGGTGGGACTGATGCAGCGCCCCGAGCGGGTGGTGGTTCTGGCCGTGGTGGCCATCGTCAGCGGCTGCACCGCCAACCTGTGGTGGCTGGCCGGCGGCATGATGGTAATAGCCGTGCTGGCCAACATCACAGCTTTCTGGAGAGTGGCTCACTGTTATCGGGAACTAAAAGGCAGGGAGTAAGACAGGGGCAGATGTACAGCGTTTACATTGTTCTTTTGTACGTGATCTTGGTTGTTGCCAAGCCCACAAGGAAGTTTGCGGCGGCTTTTCTGCCGTGGGTGGTCTTCGCATGTACCTACGACTGGATGCGGCTTTGGCCCAACTACGAGTTCAACTCCATTGACGTCAAGGGGCTGTACGATGCCGAGAAGGCCCTCTTCGGCATCAGCACGGCGGGCGGCAGGCTCATTCCGAGCGAGTATTTTGCCATCCACCACGCCGCTGCGGCCGATGTTCTGGCGGGTCTCTTCTATCTGTGTTGGGTTCCGGTGCCGCTGTTTTTCAGCTTCTATCTGTACTTCAAGCGGCAGTACAGGTGGTTTCTCCGCTTCACGATAGCTTTCCTTTTCGTTAATCTTGTAGGCTTCTGCGGCTATTACATCCATCCCGCAGCCCCGCCCTGGTACGCCATGAGCTACGGTTTTGAGCCCATTCTGCACACCCCGGGCAACGTAGCAGGGCTGGCGAGGTTCGACAGTTTGCTCGGCATTCCGGTGTTTCATCAAATCTACGGAGAAAATGCAAACGTGTTCGCTGCCGTTCCCTCGCTCCACGCTGCCTACATGCTAATAACCACCATCTATGCTTTTGCAAGCCGGCGGACGAAGGGCATGACGGCTGCTTTTGCCTTTATCTGCATCGGGATATGGTGGACGGCCGTGTACACCGGCCACCATTACGTGATTGATGTTATCCTCGGCATCCTTACGGCCATCGTAGGAATAGGGCTGCTGGAGCTGGTCATCTTCCGCGTTCCCTGCATCCGGCGGGGCCTGGACAGGTATGCAGCCTTCATTGCAGCAACTCCTGAAGGCTCGAAATAACCCTGTCGGCCGCGCAGGGAGCATTCTCCGCGAGGCTTTCGAGCCACTGCTCACCCTTCAGCCAGGTAACTTGGCAGCCCGCTTTCTTGGCAGGCAGCACGTCTTTCTCATAGCTGTCGCCCACCACCATCACCTCTCCGGGCTGCACGCCTAACTGCTGCACGCCCAGGAGAAAGATGCGTTCGTCGGGTTTCTTCACGCCAACGAGCGCCGATTCCACCACACTCAGGAACACGTCATCAAGCCCGAACTCGCGCAAGACGACGTGCAGATTGCCGTAGAAGTTGCTCACCAGCACCAGCGGACAATCCCTTTTCAGCCTCAGCAGCACGCTCCGGCTGGCCTTGCAGGTAGCCTGCACCCTGGCGTAAAGGTCGCTTAGCAGGTCCTGGCGCAACGTGGCGGCAGCCTTGCCGGTACAGGTCAGGATGCCTTTCTCCAGCAAATAAGACAGCTGCAGGCGCAGTTTGATGTCCAGGGTGCGGTGGAAAGTGTACTCACTTTGTATGATGGGCTGCCTGCCCAACGCACGTTCGGTGTAGACATAGGCCTCGCGGAAGTCGGCTTCCCGTATGCTCGGGCAGTGGCGCTCATACGCATGCCACAGCATCTTTGCCCAATGGCAGCCGTCGGTATCTATCGTTCCGCCATAATCGAAAATATATCCTTTTATCATCATTGCCTGGATTGACCGGTCAGCTGTTCGCTCATGCGCCTGCACAAGGCCTCGTGCTGCTTGTGCATATAGATGTAGAGGGCGTGCAGGACGGTAATTTCAAAGAAGAAATACACCCACGGGAAGTTGGCCAGACAGGTGACATAAAGCACCAGTGCACGCACGTTAAAGGTGAGGATGTTGGTGTACGGTATCAGCCGTCGACTACCCCGGAGAAACTGCTCACGCACTGCGGCGGTGCCGGCAGTCCCCTGCGGACCGGCCGCAGCCTGCTGCCAGAGGGCGAAGAACTGCTGAAAAGCAGGCGTGCGAGCCTCCTGCCGCTTGCAGTAATGGGCGTAGAAGTAATGGTAAAGGCGCAGCACGACGGCCTCGCGGGGCGTCTGTCCGTAGACTGCAAGCTGACTGCGATAGCTGTCGAGCTCCTTGTTGCCTTGCAGGAAGTAGAGGTGTATCTGCCTGTAATAATCGCTCAGCGAGCTTTGAGACGAATGACAAATAAGCCCGGAGACGGCCGCCAGCGCCCATATCCAGATGCCCCACTCCACGTCGGTGTAAGGCATGAACTGCCCGTCGAGCCGCAATGCCAGCGCCAGATAGATGCAGAAGAACCACAACTCGCCCGAGAAGCCGTCGAGCGCACGGCCCAGCGCCGAGGTCTGATGGGTGAGGCGGGCCAGCTGACCGTCGGTAGAATCGCAGAGATTGGCCAGAACCAGCAGCGCCACACCGGCCAGATTGTGCGCCAGATCGGTAAAGTAGAACATGTAACCGGCCGCAGCACCCAGCACGATGGACAGCAGCGTGACCGCATTGGGCCTGACTCCGAGGCGTTGCCACAGCATGGCAAACACCAAGCCTACGGGCCTCGTGAAGTGTATGTCTAACCATTCTTCGGTCTCGTTGGACTTAAAAGAGTTGTGTAAGAGTTGCTTGAAATCTGTCATGGTGCATTTTCGAGTTGATGAGATGTACAATGGCACGGGCTGCCTCTTGAAAACAAGGCGAGAAACTGGGCCAGTCATTGAAGTCGATAAGATAGTAGCGGCCGTCGGCACCCACGATGGCATCGCCGCCATAGACCTCTACCTGCGCCAGCCGGGCAAGCCGTTGGACGTCGTGCTGCAGGTCAGCGGCGGCGAAGGGGTAATGGTGCGCCCGGCCGTTATGACGCTCGTTGCCGAACTTGGAGAGACCGTCGTCGGCCGGATAGAAGTAACGGAAGAAGCCTCCTGCTACGCCGTAGAACTTGATAACGTCGCCTGCCACGTGAGTGCTGACCACCGTCTCGCCGATGCCTCGTGCCCGGAAGCGGCGGCGGGCGGCAGCAAGTTCGGCCTCGTCGCGGCAGAACACCACGTCGTCGCGGCTCTGCACGTAGCCTTCACCACGCTTCAGCCAGCAGCTGCCGGCGGTGTACGGCGGCGGCATCGGTATGCCGCAGCGGCGCATGAGGCCGTCTATGGTCTTGCGGCTGCACGCCCTCACGCCCCGGGTGCTGTTAATCACGAGCGCCCCTTCGCGCTCCCGCTGCTCCAGCAGCGCCAGAGCCTGCGGGCTGCGAGCCATGGACAGGTAGACGTGGGCCGTGCTGCAGGCCGCCAGCTCCAGCTCCGGAACCACGCTGACATCACCCTCCAGCCCTTCGGCTACGGCCTGCAGGATGGCCTGGTCACGGTCTACGGAGTTGGGCGAGAAGCCCGCATCGCGCTGTATGGCTATGATGTGTCGTCTCATTCGCGTGCCAGAAAGAGTTCTGCCTTGGCTATATCCGAGGCGTGGTCGATGTCGAACACCTTGCCGAAGGTGTATGCCCGCAGCCGGCAGCCGTCGCGCAGCAGCGCCCGCTGATAGCTGCGCAGGCGGCTCTCGCCGCCCTCAACGCAGGCGCGGAGTGTGGGCAGCGTGGCGGAACCGAGCCCGTAGATGCCTGCAGAGACACGGGTGCAGCCGCGGGTGCTGTCATCCCGGAAGCCGGCAACCCTGCCCTCGGCGGTCGTTTCGACGTAAAGCGGCCGCTCATCGTCCACGTACGGGGTTACGCCCATCAGTCCGTCGAGGCCTTGCTGCAATGTTTCGGCGAACGATTGGACAAACCTGCCGAACTCGCCTGCACTGAACACCGTGTCTACTGTTGTGAGTACGAACGGCCCGCCGTCCATAATCCGCTGCAACTCGTACAGACTGTGCATGGAGCTGGGCGTGCTCTTGGCGATGAAACGCAGCGGTACGGGCCTCCCCTGCAGGCCGTTCTCCTTGACGGAGAGCAGGTGCCGGCTCACTGCATGGGCCTCCTGGTTGCAGATAACGCTAATCTGGTGGGCGTCGTTCTGCATGAAGATGCGGATGAGTCGGTCTATCAGGCACTCGCCCCCCACCTCAACCAGCGGCTTGGGTTGCCTTACGCCCTCGGCTGCCAGCCTGGAACCGGCGCCGGCAGCTATGATTGCATAGTTCATTTGTTTCGTTCTTTCCGTATAAGGTCACACAAAGATACACAATTCTCACGGAAAGATGAAACTTTTAAGTTTAATTTCACTTTGCCGGCCGCTGCCTGCGGGCGCTCCGTCTTGCGGCGATGCAGCCCGCGGACAAGACCAAGCGGCGGTGAAACAGCCCCACTCCGGGGTGGTTGGAAGATAACCGAAAAGGTGCCGAAAGGCACATCCGTGAACTTTCGACACTTGTCGCACATGAATTCGACACTTGTCACACAATCGTGCGACAAGTGTCGAAAGTTCGCGAAGCATAGCTTCAGCACCCTCAATTGGGGCGTGCCACGACCAGTCCGTCGGTGTCTATGTCGCCCGTTCCTTTCTTGTCCTTGCTAAAAGTGCGCACGTTGCCCTTGAGCGAGATGTCGCCCACGCCGTAGAGCGTGCAGTTCACATTGCCCGAGTTCACGAAGTTGATGTCAATGTCGCCCACGCCGCGCAGGGTTACATCTGCCTGCTGGGCCTGCAGCTTGTCGATGTCAATGTCGCCGGGGCCCTCCAGCCGCACCTTGATATGGTCGCAGATAACGTCTTCCAGCTTCACGTCGCCCACGCCGCGCAGCGCTACGGCCAGCGTGTCGGTATCTATCCGGCCGTCGGCATAGAAGCCGCCCACGCCGCGGAAGTCTACTTCGATGAGGTCGGGCGAGGTAAGGTAGACCTTTACCGGGTGCTGGCGGCTCAGGTTCAGGAGGCGTTGCCGCATGGCGCTGCGGATGTTCAGTTCGCCGTTACGGGCCGATATGACCACGTTCTTCACGTCACGCTCGTCACCGACAATCTTCACACTCGGCACATCTCCTTGCGTATAATAGACGTCGCAGGCAGTTTCGGCCTTTATCCTTTCAAACGGCACCACCTTTACTACACGTTCCACTTTGGGCCCATTGTCATGGTTCACGGTCCTTACGCGGCACGATGCCATCGTTGCCACGGCCACAAGGGCCAGCAGACAGGTTGTTTTCTTCATCTTCTTACAGGTTTTGTTGCTGTCCGTTTGACGCAAAACGTGCTCTAAAAGTTGCAGAGAGGTGTAAAAAACGCAAAAATATTTCGACGTCTAAGTTATTCTTCGTATTTTTGCATAGAAACATAGGAGATTTCAGAATGTACAACTCACGCCTGCGATTAGGTCTCGATGTTGGTTCTACTACAGCAAAAATAGTCGCTTTAGACGCCAACGATAACATTGTCTATTCACGCTACGAGCGGCACAACGCGCGTGTTGGCGAGCTCGTGTCGCGCTATATCGACGAGTTGCAGGGGCAGTTCGGCGACGTTGAGGTGAGCCTGTGCGTTACCGGCTCGGTAGGCATGTCGACGGCGGAGCAGCTCGGGGCCGAGTTCGTACAGGAGGTTGTGGCCGCCACTATCTACGCCCGGCGGCGCCATCCGGAAGCTAAAGCCCTCATCGACATAGGGGGCGAGGATGCCAAAGTTGTGTTCTTCAACGGCCGCAACACCGAGTTACGCATGAACGGGAACTGCGCCGGCGGCACCGGAGCATTCCTCGACCAGATGAGTGTGCTAATGGGAACGGAGAACAACCGCATGAGCGAGCTCGCCATGCAGGCCACTCACATCTATCCCATGGCTGCACGCTGCGGCGTGTTTGCCAAGACCGACATCCAGAACCTGATGTCCCGAAACCTTCCGGAGAGTGACATTGCGGCCAGTATCTTCCACTCCATCGCCGTTCAAACAGTCACTACGCTGTCGCACGGATGCGACTTTACGCCGCCCATCCTGCTCTGCGGCGGTCCGCTTACGTTCCTTCCGGCCCTGCGCAAGGCCTTTGCCGACTATCTGAAGCTGGACGAGAAGGACTTCATCGTAAGCAACCGGAGCAACCTGATACCTGCAGTGGGATGCGCCCTGCACAGCAGCGAGAAGCAGGAAACGGTGACCCTGTCCCATCTACGCAAGCTCATAGACACCAAACGCAAGCTCTCATGGCACAGCGACCTGGCTCCGCTCTTCGACAACGAAGACGAGCACCGCGCCTGGACAGCCTCCAAGCAGCAGTACGCCATGCAGGTACAGCCCATGAAGGCGGGCAGGCAGCCCGTTGTTATCGGCATCGACAGCGGCTCAACGACCACTAAAATCATCGCACTTGATGCCTCCGGCAGCCGGCCGGACGATGTCAAGGGGCACGATATCCTCTTTTCATACTACACATCGAACCTTGGCAACCCCATCCAGGCCGTCAAGAACGGGCTCGAGAAGATGCAGCAGGAGGCCCGGCAGGCCGGTTGCGAGCTGGCGGTAGTGGGGAGCTGCTCCACCGGTTACGGCGAAGAGCTCATCAAGTCGGCCTTTAACCTGGGCTCGGGCATCATAGAAACCATGGCTCATTACCAGGCCGCAGCCAGCCTGATGCCCGGAGTTACCTTCATCCTCGACATCGGCGGGCAGGACATGAAGGCCATCTTCGTTGACCGCGGGGCCGTTGTACGCATGGAACTCAATGAAGCATGCTCCTCGGGGTGCGGCACTTTCCTCCAGACTTTTGCCAACAACCTGGGCTACCAGATACAAGACTTTGCCAACATAGCCTGCACCGCGCCCTCTCCCTGCGACCTCGGAACGCGCTGCACGGTGTTCATGAACTCCAAGGTGAAGCAGGTCTTGCGCGAGGGAGCAAGCATAGCAGACATCTCGGCGGGACTGGCATACTCGGTGGTGAAGAACTGCCTGTACAAAGTTCTTAAACTGCAAGGCCACGACACCTTGGGAGCAAACATCGTGGTGCAGGGCGGCACCATGCGCAACGATGCCGTGGTGCGCGCCTTCGAGCTGCTTACGGGCGCCAAGGTGGCCCGCAGCAACATGCCCGAAATGATGGGCGCATACGGCTGCGCACTGCATGCGCTGGCCCAACCGGATGCAAGCCGCGAGACCGGAGCCGGCGCCGTAACGCTCGAGATGCTGCTCGACGGCGCCTCGTTCCAGACCCGCAACCTGCAGTGCAAGGGCTGCGAGAACCGCTGCTACGTAACAATGTACCGGTTCGGGGGCGGCCGCAAGTTCTATTCTGGCAACAAGTGCGAGCGCGTATTCAACAATTACGGCAGGCAAAAGGTTAAGGGCGAGAATATTTACCCGTACAAGTACCACCTGCTGTTCGATGAAGAAAGAACGCCGGACGAAGCGGACAAGCCGAAGGAAGGACAGCTGCGCATCGGCATTCCGCGCGTTCTGAACATGTACGAGGACTATCCTTTCTGGCACACGCTCATGCAGCAGGCCGGCTTCCGGGTCGTGTTGAGCTCGCCGTCCAATTTCACCAACTACGAGGGAGCACTGCATACGGTCATGAGCGACAACATTTGTTTCCCCGCGAAGCTGGTGCACAGCCACATCCGTGAGCTGGAGCAGAAGGCCGACCGCATACTGATGCCATACGTGGTCTACGAACACAACGACGACGAACGCACCATGAACTCCTACAACTGCCCCATTGTGTCGGCCTACTCCGACGTGATACGCAGCGCCATGGAGCCCAAGATACCCCTCGACTCGCCCGTTATCAACTTCGCGAACCCCAAACTCTTGAAGAAGCAAGTTACCGTTTACCTCAAAGGACTGGGCGTAGCACGGAGCGTGATAAACGCCGCCTTCGACCGCGCTGTGGCCGCCCAGCGGCAGTACACGGTACGTTTGAGGCAGAAATGTGAGGAGATACGCGCCGAAAGCAGGCGCCAGGGACGCCTCACCATCGTGCTGGCAGGCCGGCCATACCATACCGACCCGCTCATACAACACAAGCTCTCGGAGATGATAGCGGCACTGGGAGTGGACGTGATAAGCGACGACATGGTGCGCGGTGACCTGAGTACCGACTCCGGAGAGACCTATCTCGTGAAGCAGTGGGCCTACATGAACCGCATTGTAAAGGCCGGGCAGTGGGCCGCCCTGCAGCCGGACGACGTGCACTTTGTGCAGATGACGAGCTTTGGATGCGGCCCCGACGCCTTCATCCAGGACGAAGTGCGCGACATACTGAGCCGCCACGGCAAGCCGTTTACACTGCTCAAGATTGACGACGTGAGCAACATCGGCAGCCTGAAGCTGCGCGTACGCTCGCTCATAGAGAGCCTGAAAGCCAAGAAAGACGAAGCCCCGGCACGCCAGGCGCAGCCGCTCAGAGCCACGCGAGTGTTCGGAAACCAGGACGTGAGGCGCAAGATACTGGCCCCGTACTTTACCGAATACCTCACTCCACTGCTGCCCGCAATTATCAACTTGTGCGGTTACGACTGCGAGGTGCTGCCCCAGAGCGACGACGAAAGCGCCCGGCTGGGCCTTGAATACGCCAATAACGAGGTGTGCTACCCGGCAACTCTCATCGTGGGCGACGTGGTGAAGGCACTGCGCTCGGGGCGTTACGACCTCAAGAACACGGCCGTAGCCATGAGCCAGACGGGCGGACAGTGCCGCGCCACCAACTATGCGGGCCTCATCAAGCGCGCCATGGTGGCCAACGGATTTGCCGACGTGCCGCTCATTACGCTTGGAGTAGCCACCAACGCGGGCGAGGAGAATGAGCAGCAAGGCTTCGAGATACCATGGGTGAAATATGCCTCGATGATAGTGATGACACTGCTCTACGGCGACGCCATATCGCAGATGTACCACGCCTGCATCGTGCGGGAAGGCACGGAAGGCACCGCCGCACGGCTGCGCGACCACTACATGCAGGCTGCCGACGCGCCGATAAGGGCCAACGACGTGCACGCCATGATGGACCTGCTGCGCCGGGCAGCGGCCGAATTCAATGCAGCAACGGTTAACAGGGAGGTGCCCCAGGTGGGCATTGTGGGCGAGATATTCCTCAAGTTCAATCCTTTTGCCCACCAGTTCCTGGCCGGCCAGATGATAGCCCGCGGCTTCGAGGTGGTGCCCCCGCTGCTTGCGCCGTTCTTCCTGCAGGAGTTCGTCAACGTGCTCACGCAGAAGCACCTGGGTCTGAGCTGCTCTCGCGTGCCCGACATGGTGGTGCGCGGCATTCACGAACTCATCCAGCGGCGCATCAACAAGGTAAACAAGGCGTGCTCGGAGTTCCGTTATTTCAGGAAATTTACCAACATATTTGACGATGCCCACGGCGTAGGAAACGTGGTGTCGATGGCTGCCCAGTTCGGCGAAGGATGGCTGCTGCCGGCCGACATCATCCGACTGATAAAGGAGGGTGTAAGGAACATCGTCTCGCTACAGCCCTTCGGGTGCATTGCCAACCATGTGGTAAGCAAGGGAATAGAGAAAAGGCTGCACCGCGACTATCCTGACCTGAACCTGCTCTCGCTCGACTTTGACTCGGGCGTGAGTGCCGTGAACGTAACCAACAGGTTGATACTGTTCCTCAAGAGTGCCGCCACGGGAGCCGAAAGCGGCACCGCCGAGGCTGGAAACGCCGCCGTTGCCCGTGCCTGACAGCACAGGGCAACGGCCGGAATTTACTCTCCATATATCTTTACAGAACTCAATCATCCTGCACGGAAGCCTCTTTCCGTGCCCTCATCAGCATGCTCCGAGGTTATCATCAGCATGCTCCGGCGGTGCCAAATGGCACCTTCGGGAACTTTCGACAAGTGTCGCACATATATTCGACACCTGTCACACAATCGTGCGACACTTGTCGAAAGTTCCTGAAGCATATCTTTAACACCTCAATCCGCCGCTCACAGGAACTTGGCAGGATGTGTTTTGCAGTACTGAAAGGAGTGCTTTGCAGGTTGAAAAACCTAAAAGCAGCCTTTTCTTATTCATTCCGCACCTCAAATAAAAAGCCAATCATCATTCTCAATTGTCAACTTTCAATTCTCAATTCCAGCCAATCATCATTCTCAATTGTCAATTTTCAATTCTCAATTACGACCAATCATAATTATCAATTGTCAACTTTCAATTCTCAATTAGTAAAAAATCGTTTCCTCAAGCGTCGTTGTTTCAAGATTTATTCGTACTTTTGTGCTCTGAAAGTATTGATACAGAGTAAAGAGCTAAATGAGTACCCAAGAACAAACTCATGTGCTGACACAAGTCATCGAACGGCTAAGCGCTGCCGAATCGCTCAAGGGCTTGTTTCACGAACACCGTGACGGCAATCCGTTACCTTCGGGTCTGGCACTCGAAGAAATCATATCCTTGTCACGTTCCATCATCTTTCCGGGCTTCTACGGCAAGTCTTCGGTCAACACGCGCACGCTGAAATACCACATCGGCGTTAATGTGGAGCGGCTGCACAAGCTGCTTTCCGACCAGATACTGGCCGGTCTCTGCTTTACGGATACATGCCTGGTGGAGACGCAGGAGCAGCTGTGCCGGCGCAGGGAGAAAGCAGAAGAGATGGCAACGAGCCTCATCACGCGGCTGCCGGAGATACGCCGGATGCTCGCCACCGACGTTACGGCGGCCTACAACGGCGACCCCGCGGCCGAAACTTACGCCGAGGTAATTTCCTGCTACCCCGTTATCAAGGCGCTGACCAACTACCGCATTGCCCACGAGCTGCTGCTCATGGGCGTGCCCCTCATACCGCGCATGATGACGGAGATGGCCCACTCGGAGACAGGTATCGACATCCATCCCGCCGCCACCATAGGAGAATACTTCACGATTGACCACGGCACGGGCGTGGTCATAGGCGCCACGTGCGTTATAGGCAACAACGTGAAGCTGTACCAGGGCGTAACGCTGGGCGCAAAGAGCTTCCCGCTCGATGCCCAGGGCAACCCCATCAAGGGCATTCCGCGCCATCCCATCATCAAGGACAACGTGGTTATCTACTCCAACGCCACCATTCTGGGCCGCATAACCATCGGCGAGAGCTGCGTGGTGGGTGCCAACATCTGGATTACTGAGGACATGAAGCCCAAGACAAAGAAATTTAAAAGAAAACAAATAAGCAACTTAGACATAGAATTTGATAATGGAACAGGAATTTGAACTCATCGCCAAGACCTTCATGGGACTGGAACCAGTCCTGGCGAAAGAGCTCACCCAGCTGGGTGCCAACAATGTACAAATAGGCCGGAGGATGGTCTCCTTCACCGGAAACAAGGAGATGATGTATCGTGCCAACTTCCAGCTGCACACCGCCATCCGCATACTGAAGCCCGTGAAGCACTTCAAGGCCCGCTCGGCCGAGGACGTTTACGAGGAAGTAAAGAAGCTGGACTGGAGCCAGTACATAGAGAAGGGCAAGACGTTCTCCGTCGACTCAGTGGTCTACTCCGAAGAGTTCCGCAACTCGCGCTTCGTTACCTATAAGGTAAAGGACGCCATCGTAGACCAGTTTCGCGAGCATACGGGCGACCGGCCCAACATCTCCGTATCCAATCCCGATATCAGGCTGCACATCCACATAGCCGATGAAGACGCCACGCTCTGCCTCGACTCCAGCGGCGAAAGCCTGCACCGGCGCGGCTACAGGCAGGAGAGCGTGGAGGCACCGCTTAACGAGGTGCTTGCCGCCGGCATGATTCTGATGACCGGATGGCAGGGTGAAACCGACTTCATCGACCCCATGTGCGGCTCCGGCACCATCCTCATAGAGGCTGCCCTCATAGCTCACAACATGAGCCCGGGCATCTTCCGCAAGGGCTACGCATTCGAGAAGTGGCCTGACTTTGACCAAGAACTCTTCGACAGCATATACAACGACGACTCTCAGGAGCGCGAGTTCACTCACCACATCTATGGATATGATGTAGACATGAAGGCCGTCAACACCGCCCGCATCAACATGCGCGCGGCCGGGCTGACGCAGGACATCAGCGTGGAGCAGCAGGACATCAAGGACTTTACACAGCCCCGGGAGAAGAGCATCATGGTAATGAACCCGCCGTACGGCGAACGCATCTCGACTCCTAACCTGCTGAACACCTACAAAGTGATAGGAGAAAGGCTGAAACACCAGTTCATGGGCAACGAAGCCTGGATACTCTCGTACCGCGAAGAGTGCTTCGAGGCCATCGGACTCAAGCCAAGCATCAAGATACCCGTGTACAACGGTTCGCTTGAATGTGAGTTCCGCCGGTACCAGATGTTCGATGGCAAGATGAAAGACTTCCGCTCTGACGGCGGTATTGTGAAGACCGAAGAGGAGAAAACGGAAATGGCACAGAAGCACCGGTTCAAGAAGGAGCGCGAATTTAAGAAGCGGCTGGACGAGAAAGAGGAAAATGAAGAGGGCGACATACGCTCCTTCAAGTTCCACTCCTTCGGCAACCACGACGACGAAAGGCCAGGACGACGGGAATGGAAAGACCGCGACGAGCGCCGCACAGACGACCGGCGGGGCCGCAGGTTCAACGACCGAGACGGCCGGAAGCCGGAAGGCAGAGGCGGCAGACGCTTCGACGACCGCGACGGAAAGCGCAAGTTCGACAAGGGAGACAAACGTGGCGGATTTGCAAAAAAGAACAGGAGATTCGATCATGACAACTAATTCGGCAACCCATCCGGCAGGTGGACGCCTCTCAACGGCCGGCCTCATGCTGACCGTTCTGCTGCTTACGCTCTGCTTTCAGTCATCAATGGCACAGGAACTCAAGCAATTTACACTCGAAGATCTGAACTTCGGCGGCACCAACTACCGCAACATGGTTCCCCAGAACAAGTGGTACGGCTGGTGGGGCGATGAGTTGGTGCGGCTGGACGTGGAGAGTTGCTACCTTGTTAATAAGCAGACAGGCCGCGAAACGCCGCTTTTCACCCTGGCCGAGCTCAACAAAGCCAATGGCGCAGATGATTTCCACGCCGTTTACAACGCCTCTTTCCCCTACGCAGACAAGCCGCTCGCACTCGTAGAGAACGGCCGGAAGCGCGTGCTCTACAACTTCCGTAAGAAGAAAATGGAATGGAGCCAGGACACGCCGGGGCAATCGCATGCCGACTGGTGCGCTGCCTCAAGAAGCGTGGTCTTTGTGAGAGACGCCCAACTCTACGTGACCGACGGCGCCGGACACGAGCAGCAGCTCACCACCGACGGCTCTCGGGAAATCGTCTACGGGCAAAGTGTACACCGGGATGAGTTCGGCATCAGCAAAGGTACATACTGGTCGCCCGACGGCAAGCGCCTTGCGTTCTACCGGATGGACCAGAGCATGGTGAAAGATTACCCGCAGGTAGACATCTTCCAGCGCATAGCAACGTATCAGCCCGACAAATATCCCATGGCCGGAGAAACCAGTCACAAGGTTACAGTGGGCGTTTACGACGTGGAAAAGAAGAAGACCGTGTACCTGAAAGCTGGCGACCCGACCGACCGATACTTCACGAACATCAGCTGGAGTCCCGACGGCAAGACGCTTTACCTGTTCGAGTTGAACCGCGACCAGAACGATTGCAGGCTCGTGAGCTACAACGCACAGACGGGCGAAAAGCTGAAGGAGCTGTACCGCGAGACCGATGCAAAGTACGTGGAGCCCCTCCATCCCATCCTTTTTCTGCCCTGGGACAGCAGCAAGTTCATCCTCCAAAGCCAGAAAGACGGCTTCAACCACCTGTATCTTTTTGACACCCAAGGCCGCGAACTCAAGCAGATAACAAAGGGAAAGTGGGTGGTCATGGATGTGCTGGGCTTCAACACAAAGCGCAAGAGCATCGTTATTCAGTCCAACGAGATAAGCCCCATACAGGCCAATGTATTCATTGTAGACATCAACAGCGGCAAACGCGCCTGCATGGGAGCTACCAACGGCTGGCACAATGGCCAGCTGAGCGAGAGCGGACAGTATGTAGCCGACAACTACTCCGCCCCCACCACGCCCCGCAACATCGACCTCGTAAACTGCGAGAACGGGCAGGTAAAACGCCTCTTCACCGCCACCGCCCCTTGGAAAGGCTACAACGTGCCCGATTACTCATGCGGAATAATCAAGGCTGCCGACGGCACAACCGACCTCTACTACAGGCTGGTGAAGCCCGTGAACTTCGACTCCAACAAGCAGTATCCTACCGTTGTGTACGTTTATGGCGGCCCTCACGCCCACAACGTAGACGCCCGCTGGCACTACGGAAGCCGCGGTTGGGAAACCTACATGGCGCAGAAAGGCTACCTGCTCTTCATCATCGATAACCGCGGAAGCGAGAACCGGGGCAAGGACTTTGAGCAGGCAACCTTCCGGCAGTTAGGCCAGGAGGAGATGAAAGACCAGATGCAAGGCGTCCGGTTCCTCCAATCGCTGCCCTACGTTGATGCCAACCGCATCGGTGTTCATGGCTGGAGCTTCGGCGGATTCATGACCATCTCGCTGATGACCAACTACCCCGACGTGTTCAAAGTGGGCGTAGCAGGAGGCCCGGTGATAGACTGGAAGTGGTACGAAGTGATGTACGGAGAGCGTTACATGGACACTCCGCAAACCAATCCGGAGGGCTATGAGAAGACTTCTCTGCTCAACAAAGCCCAAGACTTGAAAGGAAAACTGCAGATAATAACCGGCTACAACGACCTCACCGTGGTGCCACAGCACTGCCTCTCCTTCATAGCAAAGTGCATACAGGCCGGCACGCAGCCCGACTTCTTTGTCTATCCGGGCGAGCCACACAACATGCGAGGCCACCAGAGCGTGCACTTACACGAGCGCATCACGCAGTATTTTGAAGATTACCTGAAACCTCTCGGAAAAGAATAAACTGCAAACAGCAACGTCATAAACCCAGAAACTCATGAATATATTATTGTTAGGAAGCGGCGGAAGAGAGCATGCGCTGGCATGGAAGATTGCCCAAAGCAGCAAGTGCGACCGGCTTTTCATTGCTCCGGGCAATGCCGGAACGGCCCAGTGTGGCGAGAACGTGGCCATTGGTGTTAACGAGTTCGACCGCCTGAAGGACTTTGCCGCGAGCCAGCACATAGACATGGTGGTCGTGGGACCTGAAGATCCGCTCGTTGGCGGTATCTACGACGCCTTCAAGACCGATGCCCGCACGGCCTCCATCCCCGTCATCGGACCCTCCAAAGAGGGCGCCCGGCTCGAGGGGAGCAAGGACTTTGCCAAGGCGTTCATGCTCCGTCACCACATTCCTACAGCCAGATACGCCACCTTCGACGGCACAACCATCGACCAGGGGCTGCGTTTTCTGGAAACGCTCCAACCTCCCTACGTGCTCAAAGCCGACGGGCTGGCTGCCGGCAAGGGCGTACTCATCGTGCCGACACTGGACGAGGCCCGGCACGAACTGCGCGAGATGCTCGGCGGCATGTTCGGTAACGCATCGGCAAAGGTCGTCATCGAGGAGTTCCTGAGCGGCATCGAGTGCTCCGTCTTCGTGCTTACCGACGGCCGCCACTACCAGATACTGCCCGAGGCCAAGGACTACAAGCGCATTGGCGAGCACGACACCGGCCTCAACACCGGCGGAATGGGCAGCGTGTCGCCCGTACCTTTTGCCGACAAGGCATGGATGCAGAAGGTTGAAGAGCGCATCATACGCCCCACGGTCAGCGGGCTCGCCGAGGAAGGCATCGACTACAAGGGCTTCATCTTCTTCGGACTTATCAACGTGAAGGGCGAACCCATGGTGATAGAATACAACTGCCGCATGGGCGACCCGGAAACAGAAACCGTCATGCTGCGCCTCAAGAGCGACATCGTTGACCTGTTTGAAGGCGTGGCCAACGGCCAACTCGACCGCCATCCCGTAGAGACCGACCCCCGCGCTGCTGTCTGCGTGATGCTCGTGAGCGGCGGTTATCCGCAGCAGTACGTCAAGGGCTACCCCATTACCGGGCTGGACCAAGTGGAGGGGAGCATCGTCTTTCACAGCGGAACAGCCACCAAAGACGGCCAGACCGTTACCAACGGAGGCCGCGTGATAGCCGTTTCATCCTACGGAAAAGACAAGGCCGAGGCTCTGCAGAAGAGCTTCCAAGAGGCCCAGAAGATACAGTTCAAGGACAAATACTTCCGAAAAGACATCGGAGCCGACTTATAACAAGCAACCCGCCGGCGGCGAAGCTGCGCGAAGCAGAAGCCTGCCGGCCGCATGAGAATGAAGCGAATACAGAACAGGATAGCAGAAAGTCGCCTCTCACTGCCCGTATTGGCAGTGTACGGAGTGCTGGTGTGCGTGGCCGCCGGACTGCTGCAAGGGCAGTTGTGGCTGCCGTTCGTGCTGCTTGCCTTGTCCACTCTGCTCATGGTAGAGCTCAATAATGCCAACGCACTCATACGCATCTACAGCCGTATGGTGTCCTGTTCGTTCCTTGCCCTCACGCTCATGGCAGCTTATACCTTCGCCTCCGTCACCGGTGCCGTGGTGCAGCTGTGCCTCATGGCATGCTATGTAACGCTCTTCGCGGCCTATCAGGACAAGGGCGCAGCTGGCTGGGTGTTCTACGCCTTCCTTGCCATTGGCACGGCGTCGGCCTTCTTCGTCCAGATACTTTTCTTCGTTCCGGTGCTCTGGTTGCTGCTTGCGCACAACATCCTGGCCCTAAGCTGGCGCACGTTCTTTGCCTCCCTGCTCGGCCTCATCGTGCCTTACTGGTTCGTGGGCGGCTATTATGCCTACCAGGGCAACATCCGCTGGATAGCCGGTCACTTCTCCGAGCTGGCCCAGTTCGCACCTCCGCTCGACTTTTCGGGCTGGAACAGCCACCAGGCCGTTACCTTCTGCTTCATCGCGCTACTTGCAGCAACGGGCATCATCCACTTCTTGCGCAACAGCTACCGTGACAAGATACGCACCCGCATGCTGTATGAGTTCCTCATCGTGATGACCGTCAGCACGCTTGTCTTCATGCTTCTGCAGCCCCAACACCACGACTTGCTGCTGCATGTGCTCATCATCAACACCGCCCCGCTCATCGGCCACTTCATTGCCCTTACCCAAACGAGGATTACCAACTGGGCCTTTGTGGCCATGTGTGCGGCAACCCTGGCCCTTACAGCTTACAACTTATGGATTCCCTGATTAACTTTCTCATCAATTACGGCTACTGGGGCATGCTGCTCTCGGCCTTTCTGGCGGGCAGTTTCATCCCCTTCAGCAGCGAGGGTGTCATGCTCGGACTCCTTGCCGCGGGCCTGCAACCGTGGCCGCTGGTGCTCTACGGCACCGTAGGAAACGTGGCCGGAGGCATGTTCAACTACGGAGTAGGCCACCTGGGACGGCTGGACTGGATAGAAAAGTACCTGCACGTAAAGCCCCAGAGCATTGCAAAAGCCGAGCGCTTCATGGCCGGTCACGGTGCCTGGATGGGGTTCTTCGCCTTCCTGCCCATTATCGGCAGCGCCATCACCATAGCCCTGGGGCTCCTGCGTGCCAACCTGCCCATCTCGCTCCTGAGCATCACCATAGGCAAGTTTCTGCGCTACCTGGTGCTCATCTACGGCGTAACAATGTTGATAGAATGATGAAGAAAAGCCACCTACCCGCTGCCCTCGCGGTGCTGCTCCTTACCGCCTGCTCGCCTGCCCCGCAGCCCGGCAGGCCGCGAATGGCCGTAACGATAGAGCCGCTGCGCTACTTCGCCGGCCAGATAGCAGGCAACCGCTACGACATAACCACCCTGGTACCGGCCGGAAGTAACCCCGAAACCTACGAACCTACGTCCCGCCAGATGGTTCAACTGGCAGAGGCAACCCTATATATTAAGGTGGGACAGATTGGATTTGAGCGTACCTGGATGCAGAAACTGCGGCAGAACGCGCCCCGGATGCAGGTGGTCGATGCCTCCGAAGGCATCCCTCTGCTGCACTCGGCCCGCGGCATAGCCGACCCGCACACCTGGATGAGCTGTGCCAACGCACGCACCATAGCCCGCAACATTTACCGGGCAGTGGCCAAACTGCAGCCGGCCGACAGCCTCTACTTCAAGAACAACCTCAACCTACTGCTCTGCCGTATCAACCAGACCGATGACTCTATCCGCCGTCTGCTGCCTCCGGGAAAGGACGGCAGCCAGATTTCGTTCGTTATCTACCACCCCATACTCACCTACTACGCCCACGAGTACGGCCTCCGACAGCTGCCCCTGGAGCACGAAGGGCGCGAAACGAGCGCCCGCCAGCTGCAGCAAATCATCGCCACGGCCAAGGCCCAAGGCGTGCGCACGGTGTTCGTACAGCGCCAGTTCAACGTGCACAACGCCCTGGGAGCAGTGAAGGCGATAGGTGCACACACTGCAGAGATAAACCCGCTGAGTGCCGACTGGCCCGCCCAGATGGTGCACATAGCGCGCGTACTCGGACAAGAGACCAAGTAAACCCATGGAACCCATCATCAAACTAACCGGCATCGCGGCCGGATACGAGGGCAAGACGGTGCTCAGCGGCGTAAACCTGACCGTTTACGACCACGACTTCCTGGGCGTGATAGGCCCCAACGGCGGCGGCAAGACCACCCTCATGCGGGTGCTGCTGCGCCTGCTCAAGCCCAGCGAGGGCCGCGTGGAATACTTCAAAGAGGGCCGGCCGGTAAAGGAACTCACCATGGGCTACCTGCCGCAGTACAGCAACATAGACCGCAAGTTCCCCATCTCGGTCTACGAGGTGGTGCTCTCCGGCCTGTGCCGGCAGAAGAAGTTTCTGGGCCGCTACACTGCCCTGCAGCACGAACAGGTACGCAGCACCATCCGCAAAATGGAGATAGAGCAGATAGCGAAGCGGCCTATAGGCACGCTCTCGGGCGGACAATTGCAGCGCGTTCTGCTGGCCCGGGCCATTGTATCGGTGCCCGACGTGCTCGTGCTCGACGAGCCCAACACCTACAT
Organism: Prevotellaceae bacterium KH2P17; assembly: GCA_900199655.1. Classification (GTDB taxonomy): domain Bacteria; phylum Bacteroidota; class Bacteroidia; order Bacteroidales; family Bacteroidaceae; genus Prevotella. The sequence goes on along the minus strand of FZRE01000001.1, from coordinate 264,773 downwards.
AGACAAGCACTTCCAGGCCCAGATGTACGAGATGCTGAAGCAGCTGAACCGCGAGTGCGCCATCGTTATCGTGAGTCACGACATTGCCACCGTGCTTGAAAACGCCACCCACATAGCCTGCGTGAACCGCACCCTGCACTACCACGACTCCGTCCACATTCCGATGGAAGACATCGAGCACCACTTCCGTAACATCTAAGCCGCCCTCCGGCACCTCCGGCTTCGGCTTTCGCACCCGCCATTGCACCCGCGAAAGCCCGCTTCCGCATCCCTCTCTTTCTCTTCTTCCGCCCCTCCGTTTAGCTTACTCGGCAGCAGTGGCAAAACAAGAGGTATCGTTCAAGAGGCTTGAACACATGCTTCAACGGCCTTGAAGGTATGCTTCAAGCCTCTTGAACGACAGCTCCTGCAAAACCGCTCCTGTGCAGCAACTCGGCCGGAGACACTCGTTGAGCCATATACTGCTCATAACCAAGAGTTTACAAAGCATGCGGCAGGGCTGTTTTCAGGCCATCCGCACCAGCCTGCAAACACCGGTTGGCGGCAGCGGAAAACAGCGCAAGCGCAACCGTAGGAAAAGAGGGGCATTTCCGGCAGAGCTGAAACGGAATGCAGCCTGCACGAAGCAAAACTATAATATATCTAAAAAAGGCCGGCCGGCGGGTCGCTATGTCTGTGGTTTTCACTATCTTTGCAATCGTATTTCGAAATATATCAATTACCATTTATACATGAAACAGTACAAGTTAGTGGACAATGTGCTGGGCTGGTTGGTGTTTGCCATCGCCGCCTTTGTCTATTGCTCTACCATTGAACCAACGGCATCGTTCTGGGATTGCCCTGAGTTTATAGCAACGGGGTATAAACTTGAAATCGGTCACCCACCCGGGGCACCGTTCTTCATGTTAACAGCAAACCTGTTCTCGCAGTTCGTGAGCGACCCGTCGCAGGTGGCCCGGATGGTTAACACCATGAGTGCGCTGCTGAGTGCAACCACTATCCTGTTCCTGTTCTGGACCATCACGCACCTTACCCGCAAGCTCATACTCAAGGACTGGGATGCGCTGACAACGGCCAAGCTCATCTCCATTGAGGCTTCGGGACTGGTGGGAGCACTCATCTACACGTTCTCTGACACCTTCTGGTTCAGCGCCGTGGAGGGCGAAGTGTACGCTTACTCGTCTGCCTTCACGGCTATTGTGTTCTGGCTCATCCTGAAATGGGAGGACCATGCCGACGAGCCGCACAGCGACCGCTGGCTGGTGCTCATCATGTACATGACGGGACTGAGCATCGGAGTGCACCTGCTCAACCTGCTCTGCATACCGGCCATCGTGCTGGTGTTCTGCTACCGCAAGTTTCCCGACATCGAACTCAAGGGCTCGCTCATAGCCCTCGCAGTGTCGTTCGCTCTCATCGTGGCCGTGCTTTACGGCGTGGTGCCGGGCATCATCACCGTGGGCGGGTGGTTCGAGCTGCTTTTTGTGAACGTGCTGGGCTGCCCCTTCAACACCGGTGAGATTGTTTACATCGTGCTCTTGGTAGCAACAGTTATCTGGGCCATATACGAGAGCTACACCAACCACAGCGAGAAGCGGCAGAACCTGGCGTTCCTGCTCTCGGTGGCCATGCTCGGCATACCCTTTTACGGCTACGGCTGGAGTGCCGTGGTAATAGGTATCGTGGTGCTGGCAGTGCTGTGGCTGGGGCTGAACTACAAGCGCAAGGTGGGCAAAACGAGCGAGAACGTGGTCACGCCGCGCATGAAGAACACGGCGCTGCTGTGCATGCTCATGCTCATGATAGGCTATTCGAGCTATGCACTCATCGTTATCCGCTCTTCTGCCAACCCGCCGATGGACCAGAACTCGCCCGAGGACATCTTCACGCTGGGCAACTACCTGAGCCGCGACCAGTACGGCGACCGCCCGCTCCTGTACGGACAAGCCTACACATCGCAGGTAAAACTGAACCAGGAAGGCGACATGTGCGTGCCTGCCATGAAGAAAGGAGCGCCCATATACAGCCGCAGGGAGAAGAGCAATAAGGACGAGAAGGACTCCTACTTCGTTGTAAACACCAAGGACAAGTACATCTACGCGCAGAACATGTTGTTCCCCCGCATGTACGAACCCAAGTATGCACAGGCCTACGAAGACTGGCTGGGCGGCGTAGACGGCAAGCAGGTGCCTTACGACCGGTGCGGAGAAAACATCATGGTCAAGGTTCCCTCGCAGATTGACAACATCCGTTTCTTCCTCTCCTACCAGTGTAACTTCATGTATTGGAGGTACTTCATGTGGAACTTCGCTGGCCGGCAGAACGACATTCAGGGCAACGGAGCGCTGGAACACGGCAACTGGATAACGGGCATATCAGTCATAGACAACGCCATGCTGGGCGACCAGAGCAAGCTGCCCGACGAACTCAAGGAGAACAAGGGCCACAACGTGTACTACTGTCTGCCGCTGTTGCTGGGCCTCATCGGCCTCTTCTGGCAGGCTTTCCGCGGCCGCAGGGGCATCCGCCAGTTCTGGGTGGTGTTCTTCCTGTTCTTCATGACGGGCCTTGCCATTGTCATCTATCTGAACCAGACGCCAATGCAGCCGCGCGAAAGAGACTATGCCTACGCCGGCTCCTTCTATGCTTTCGCCATCTGGTGTGGCATGGGCGTGGCCGCCATCATTGACGAGCTGAAGAAGCGACTCAAGTCAGAGAGCGTGGTGCTTGCCGCAGTCGTTGGCCTTGCCTGTCTGTTGGTGCCCATCCAGATGGCCAGTCAGAACTGGGACGACCATGACCGCAGCGGCCGTTATACTTGCCGCGACTTCGGTCAGAACTACCTCATGACGCTTCAGGACAAAGGAGCACCCATCATCTTTACCAATGGCGACAACGATACTTTCCCGCTCTGGTACAACCAGGACGTAGAAGGCGTGCGCACGGATGCCCGCGTCTGCAACCTCAGTTACCTGCAAACCGACTGGTACATCGACCAGATGAAGCGCCCGGCCTACAATTCTCCGGCCGTTCCCATATCCTGGCCGCGCCTCGACTTCTGCTCGGGCACCAACGAGTACGTGGGCATCAATGCCGAGATGAAGGACCAGCTGCGCCAGCTTTACAAGCTCTATCCGGAGCAGGCAAGGAAGATGTTCGGCAATGACCCGTTCGAGCTGAAGAACGTCATCAAGTATTGGGTGCGCAATGAGTTCACCAACGAGCAGCTGGAACTGCTCTCGCAGGTAATGGGAATTGGCAAGCAGGAAGTGCGCAGGCAACTGCACTTCATCCCGACCGATACGCTCTACATGACGATAGACAAGGAGGCAGTGAAGAAAAGCGGCATGATGATGGCGCGCGACACCATCCCCGACAAGATGGTTATATCGCTCAGCGGCAAGCGGGCGCTGTATAAAGGCGACCTGATGATACTCGAGATGATTTCGCAATGCGACTGGAAACGCCCACTCTACGTGGCTATAACCGTGGGCGATGAGAACTTCATGAACTTAGGCGACAACTTCGTGCAGGAAGGATTGGCCAATCGCATCACGCCGTTTACCACCAACGTGGCCGGTGCCAAGAACTTCGACACCGAGAAAACATACGCTAACGTGATGACACGTTACAAGTACGGCGGCGCCAACAAGCGCGGGCTGTACCTCGACGAGACTGTTCGGCGCATGTGTTACACGCACCGCCAGCTCATGGCAACACTGGCTCTGCACCTTATCGGAGAACATCAGTACGGCAAGGCAAAGCGAGTTTTGGCCAAAGCCGAGAAGGAGCTGCCGGCCTACAACGTGCCGATGAAGTTCGTGGGCGGCGGTGGCGACATTGCCAAAGCCTATGCCCTGCTGGGCATGAAGCCGCAGGCCAGGAAGGTGCTGACCGAACTCTGGAGAGACGCTTCGCAGTACATGCTCTACTATGTGTCGCTGAACGGCCAGCGGTTCACGCAGTCCATGAACGACTGTCTTACCCAGGTGTACATCATGCAGCAGCTTAACATGATTACGGAGATGGTTGACAAGGACATGGCCAACAAGCAAATGCAGCAGCTCAACACCCTGTACAACATGTACATCAATAAGGGTGGCATCACGCCCGAGCAGCAGCAAACGCCGCAAACGCCTGCCGAAGAGGAATAGCATGATAATAGAGCAACCGGCAAAGTGGCTCCGCTGGCTTTATCCAAAGGCCGTGTGGAGGATGGACAAGCATGAACACGCCGTCTATCTGACGTTCGACGACGGCCCCATACCTGAGTCCACACCCTTCATTCTGGAAACGTTGAAGCAGTTCAACGTCAAGGCCACTTTCTTCATGGTTGGTGAGAACGTGCTCCGACACCATGACCTATACAACCGGATTGTGGAAGACGGGCATCAGATTGGCAACCACACGTTCAACCACATCGGTGCCTTCAAGCACTGGACGCTTACCTACGCCATCAATTCAGAGAAGGCCAACGAGCTCATACACAGCCATCTGTTCCGCCCGCCGCACGGCTGGATGAGGCCCAGTGTTTATTGGTGGATGCAGCGCAGGTACAAGATTATCATGTGGGACCTCGTTACCCGCGACTATTCCAAGTGGATGACAGCGCAAGGAGTGCTCAATAACGTGAAGCGATATGCCCGCAACGGGTCGATTATCACGTTCCATGACTCGCTCAAGAGCATTGACAAGCTGCGCTTCGCATTGCCTGCCGCGCTCACTTGGCTTAAGGAGGAAGGTTATGAATTCAGGACTTTCGAATAGCTTGACAGCAGCTATAAAGGCCGAGGCAATGCGTCTCGGCTTTTTTGCCTGCGGCATAGCGAAAGCCGGAAAGGTAGATGCTGACTTCGCGACGTACTATCTCAAGCAGGTTGAAGCACACAACTACGCCGACATGAGCTACATGTACGAACACGTGGAGATGCGCCTCGACCCCCGCCTGCTGATGCCTCAGGCCCAGTCGGTTATCTGTGTGGCGCTGAACTACGCGCCCTCCAGCCGCATTGCCGACGGCGAGCTGCAGGTTGCCTCCTATGCCTTGGGGCAGGATTATCACGACATCGTGAAGCGCAAGCTGCACCAGCTGGCCGCCTTCATCTACCAGGGCGCAGCCGCACCCACACCCATCCATCACCCAACACCCGCCACCCAACACCCATCACCCGCCACCCAACACCCATCACCCACCACCCCCCGCTACCGTGCCTGCTGCGATACGGCGCCCATACTGGAACGTTACTGGGCACAGCAGGCTGGATTGGGCTGGATTGGACGCAACCGCCAGCTCATCATTCCGCATGCAGGAAGCCTGTTCTTCCTGGGCGAACTGCTCGTTGACATTGACCTGGAGTACGACAGCCCCATGCCTAACCGATGCGGAAAGTGCCGCAGCTGCATCGACAGCTGCCCCACTCACGCCCTCTGCCCATCAGCCGACGCGGCGCAGCCGCAATTCTCCACGCTCGATGCAGGCCGCTGTTTGAGCTACCAGACGATAGAAAACCGCGGCGAATTGTCGGCAGAAGCGAAGGCGAAGATGGGCAACAACATCTATGGATGCGACAAATGCCAGCTTGCCTGCCCGTGGAACAGGTTCCAACAGCCCACCAGCGTGCCCGAGTTTGAGCCCAAACCGGAGCTGCTGAACATGAAAAGAGCAGACTGGCTGCAACTTTCGGAGGAACGCTACCGTCAGTTATTCAAGGGCAGCGCGGTAAAAAGAGCCAAGTACAAGGGGCTGATGCGCAACATCAGAGCTGCCCTGGCAAGCGAAAGACAACCACAAACAAAACCGTCATGGAACGAAAAGAACGACTGAAACAGAGCAAACTCTACGGCACGATGCAGGCCATCACCGCCTATTTAGATAAGTACTATCTCGACGCCATAGCAGGAATAGTGCCCGGAGGCATAGGCGATGCCGTGTCTGCTCTGTTCTCTCTGGTGCACGTCTACTTCAGTTTGTTCAAGCTGAGGTCCATCCCCCTGACCCTTGCCATCCTCAACAACGCGCTGCGCGACGTGCTGTTGGGGCTCATACCTTTCTACGTCGGCGATGTGATTGACTTCTTTCACCGCGCCAACAAGAAGAACATGGCGCTCATCGACGGCTTCATCAACGACGACCAGGATATCATTCGCACCGTAAACCGCAAGGCGTTGCAGTCGCTGGTGCTGTTCTTCGTCTTCGTTGCCGCCATCTTCCTCATGCTCTGGCTGCTCGTTTGGATAGCCGGGAAGATAGGCACCGCGCTCTTTACTTAGCGCCGGCGCTGTCCACGGCGGCTATCCGTTCCCTGTATTTAGCAACCAACTCGTGGGCCAGGTCGATGCCGTTGCCGCTCGGAGTTGGGCTGAAGTGGCCGATGCAATCCTTCCACCAGCGCTCCTCGTACTCCGTAACATCGGCCTCGTAGGCCTGCTGGTGCGCTTCGTCAAACTGCTCTCCACGCAGGAAAGCGCGGCTAACGGCACCAAAGAACATGCGCCACCGCTCGCCGTAATACGTGGCCGTGAGCCCGCCCCAAGTGCGATTGGCATAGTCGTTGAGCGTGCTCGCCTTCTCTCCCCACGTTGTCAGCAGGTTGCGGGCGTTACGTTCGTAGTAGCGCTTCTCGGCCTCCGTGGCGCCTTTCTGCCGCGCATCGGCTATCCACTTGCCCATCAGGAAGGCTCTCTGGGTGGATATCAGCCGGTCAACATCGGCTATGATGTCGAGCATGGTGAACTCGTCGGCCTTCATGCGGGCAAAGTCAGAGGCCGCCAGCGCTTGCTGATAATCGTCGAAAACATCCTTGAAATAGTTGCTCAGCAGCTGCCTCGTGAGGTTCACCACATCGAACTCATAGGCCGGGCGGCGGCTGTCGGCGCGCAACATGAGCTCCGTTGCGCGCAGCAACGTCATGTTGCTGTAGGGCTGACGCCAGTTGGAATAGTAGGTGCGGAACTTGCCCAACGCCGGCCGGATGTTGATGGCAGGCGACTGTCCGGGCGAGGCATAGCGCACGTAGACCTTGGTGAGCAGACTGTCCCACGCCTGGCGGGCGTACGCGTCGGCATGACCCACGTGCTCGTCGGCCAGATGGCGGGCCCATGCAGCCACGTTCTTGTGGGTGTCAATGTCCCATGCCTTCTCGAAGACATACTCGTACATGAAGGGATTACAGTCGAACCCTTCGAGCGTGGAGCCGATACCGGCAAAGTTGCGGCCGCCCTTTTGCAGCGTGTTCTCAATGCGGCGGTTCACCTCCTCGATGTTTCCGGCCAGCATGGTGTTGCCCCCGAAGTTGCCCAGATAGCACCAGATGTAGGGCACGCCATAGTATCTGTCGGTTTGCTGCCATATTTCCTTGCGCTCTGCATAGTAGTCCAACAGCAGCGAATGACTGGCCGGATAGGCCGTGATGAACGCTTTGATGCGCTCGTTGGTCCAGTCCTTGCGCTCGTTCCAGAAGAGCCACGTCATCTGTAGCCACACCGCACGCGGGTCGGCATCATGAAGCGTGCCGTAAACCTGTGCCGCCACGCGCCTCAGATACTTGGCATCGTAGCTCGGCGGGGCAATTTCGTTGAAGAGATCGATACCGTAGATGTGGTCGGTTCCGTAGGTTTCGTTCTGCAACTGCAGAAACATCTGCTGCACCTTCCTGAACAGCGGGTCCATTGGGTCGAGGAAGCTGGGCGCATACTCATCGGAGTAGCCCGACCAGGCTCCTATCTTCGTTATCTTTGCATCAGGATAAATGCCCTTCAGCTCCTGCGGTACGTGGCCGGAGAAGGCCGGCAGCACGGGCCGCATATTGAGTTCCCGCTCGCGTGCAACAATCTTTTTTTGCAGCTCCTCCTGGTCGTTGAGCCAGCTCATAGGCAAGTCGCCCTGCCAGTAGTCGATGTTAATCATGCGGTGCCAGGGCAGGTGCGCCGGGCCTGTAAAGTAGTGGCGCACGGCCTCGCCGCTCAGTCCGAGCCGGGTCCACACCTTGTACCAGATGCTCTCCTGCCCCGTTATGGCCAGCGGCAGGTTAATGCCATTAAGCGCCATCCAGTCTATAAAGTGCTCCCACTCTTTCCAGTTCCACCACGGCATGGTGTATCCGTAGGTGCAGTAGTTCAGGAAGAAGCGGTCGCGAACGCGTGCCCTGACCTTTACGGGCTTGTCTACAGCGGGCAGCGAGGCCGGCATGGCGAGGCTGTCTTCGGCATACCACGACACCGTTGTGTGGCAGTAATACTTCAGATAGTAGTTCAGGCCGGTGGCCATGCTGTTGGCCGAGTTGCCGCCAACTACGATGCGACCGTCCTCGGAGCCAAGTGTAAAATAGTCGGAGCCAGCTGCCGGCAGCAGTCTTCCTTCTATCTGCGAGGCGTAACCGGGCAACACGCGCCCCACGAGCGCCTTGAACACGCTCACTTCGTCGGCCTTGGCGAGCAGACAACAGCAGCACATAAACCAGCAGGTAAGCAATTTCTTCATGACGACAAGGTATTAGTATCGGTTGCAAATCTACGAAAAAAACGCAGAAGTTCCAAATAAAAGTCTCGCCAAACATCGGCTGTTGCGGTTCCTCCCCTTAGAAAGAGGAGGTTAGGAGGGGATGATACGCGAACTCCGAGGCAATAAACCTGCTAATCATCATCCCCTCCTCCGCCTCCCCTTTCTAAGGGGAGGATACCAGTTAGCTTATCTTCTACTTTTCACTTTATCTTATTCAATTACAAAACGAATTGTCACCAACGCTTCCTCCCCTTAGAAAGGGGAGGTTAGGAGGGGATGATACGCGAGCTCCGAGGCAATAAACCTGCTAATCATCATCCCCTCCTCCGCCTCCCCTTTCTAAGGGGAGGATACCAGTTAGCTTTTCTTCCACCTTTTGCAATCTCTTATTCAATTACAAAACGAATTGTCACCAACGCTTCCTCCCCTTAGAAAGGGGAGGTTAGGAGGGGATGATGTGCAAGCAGCAGAACAGCAAACGAACAAATGAACCCATAAACGTGCAGAAAGAAAAAGGCATGAAAAAGGGGCAAAGAAACATCCTCTCAAGGTGCAAAAGACCACAATCGGGAACTTTCGACAAGTGTCGCACGATTGTGTGACAGGTGTCGAATAATCGTGCGACACTTGTCGAAAGTTCCCGAAGCATAGCTTCAGCACCCTTCATAAGGATTTCCGGCAACCGCAGCAACGATGTTTGCTACTGTAAAGGCACAAAAAGAGGCATCTCCACCGATTGGGGAGATGCCTCTGTATGTGATTGGGCGAAAGCCGTTACTGCATGTCGTAGACCACCTGCATGAGCTTCTTGCCCAGTGCGTCGGCCTCTTCCATGGTGGCAGCCTCGCTGTACACGCGGATAATAGGCTCCGTGTTGCTCTTGCGCAGGTGCACCCACTTATCGGCAAAGTCCAGCTTCACGCCGTCAATATCAGTTACCGTAACGCCCGGCTCGGCACCGAACATGTCCTTGACCTTCAGCAAGATGGCGTCTACATCGGTAGAGGCAGTGAGGTCTATGCGGTTCTTGGCTATGAAATAGGTGGGGAACGAGCGGCGCAGTTCGCTCACCTTGCAGCCCTTCTGGGCCAGTGAGCTCAGGAAGAGGGCAATACCTACGAGGGCATCGCGGCCGTAATGGCTCTCGGGATAGATGACTCCGCCGTTGCCCTCGCCGCCTATGACGGCGCCAACTTCCTTCATCTTCGTCGTTACATTTACCTCGCCAACGGCTGCGGCGTAGTAACTGCCGCCGTGTTTCAGCGTTACGTCGCGCAGTGCACGTGTGGAGCTGAGGTTGCTCACGGTGTTTCCGGCGTCGTGCGAGAGCACGTAGTCGGCCACGCTCACCAGCGTGTACTCCTCTCCGAACATGCGGCCATCTTCCTGAATGAATGCAAGGCGGTCTACATCCGGGTCAACCACGATGCCAAGGTCGTATCCGCCCTTGGCTAACTCGCCCATGATGCCGCCCAGATTCTTCTCCAGCGGCTCGGGATTATGTGCGAAGTCGCCGTCTGCCTTGCCGTTCAGGAAGGTGTAGGACACGCCCAGCTCGTCGAGCAGTTGGGGCAAGATGATGCCGCCAACGGAGTTGATGGAGTCGACAACTACATTGAAGTGCGCCTTGCGAATGGCCTCTGCGTCGACCAGACGGAGGTTGAGCACGACCTCGATGTGGCGGCGGTTGAAGCTGTCATCTTCTGTGTAGTGGCCCAGACGGTCAACGTCGGCGTATTCGAAGTCTTCCTTTTCGGCTATCGCCAGCACCTCGTTGCCGTTGTCCTTGGTCAGAAATTCACCCTCGCTGTTGAGCAGTTTGAGGGCGTTCCAGTGCCTGGGGTTGTGGCTGGCGGTAATAATGATGCCGCCGTCGGCTTGGCTCATGCGCACGGCAAGCTCCGTGGTGGGGGTTGTGGCAAGGCCTATGTCGAGCACGTTGTAGCCCATTCCCATCAATGTTCCGCACACCACGTTCCTTACCATGTCGCCTGAAATGCGCGCATCGCGGCCTACCACGATGGTGTTGGTGGCCTGCCGGCCGCCTGCTGCCGTGCTGCGCCGGATGAAGGTGGCATAGGCTGAAGTGAATTTAACGATGTCGAGCGGGTTTAGTGTGTCTCCCGCGCGTCCGCCAATGGTACCGCGGATGCCTGAAATGGATTTGATTAAAGTCATATTTCTTCTATTAAAAACCGGAAAAACGAAACAAGGAAGGGCCCCACTCCATGTTTCCGGTTGTTGGTTGATTGCTGTTTGCCGTTCCGGCAGTGCCGCTCCGAGCCCGCCCGGGGTACGGAATGCTACCGTCCGCGCATGTAGGTTATGTCGTAAAGACAGGGGTACACGTACTGCGATGCCGACCGCTGGCCTTGCGCGGCAGGTACAATGAGGCGCACCTTGGCAATGCTTTCGTTGGCTGATGCAGGCCGCCCTACGTTAATATAGGTAAAGGGAACCAGCCAGCCGCCGGGCACCGAGGTGCTTCCATAGGCGTTGGCCATCACGCTCTCGCCCTGTATGAAGGAGCCGGTGAACGTGCCCGAGGTATTGGAAACCGACATCTTGTCGGTTATCATGGAGTATGCCAGCACGTTGTTCGACAGGATGAGCGAGTCGGTAAGCAGGTTACGCTCGTTGAAACGGCAGAGAACTGTGGCCGTTTCGCCGTCCTTCAGTTTCTCTCCACAGCCCTGTTCAATAATCTGCATGTACACGCCGTTGCTGGCAAAGAGCACGAACTCGTTCTTCCTGACATCCGTCTTGTAGCCGTTGGCGGCAAAAGCAGCTTCCGAAATCACCGTTACCGATGAGTCGGCTATGTAGCGTGCAATGGCAGCGTTCTCTCTTTTACGCTGGTCGGCATAGGTCTCCGTGTCGTTGCAAGCCATAAAGGCAAAGGCTCCGACGAGCAGTAACAAAAGACTGGTAAGTTTCTTCATTTACAGTGAATATAATATGTTACAGTGTACAAAGATACGAAAAGATTGGCTATTAGGCTTGGGCAGGGCGTTTATTTTGCTTTTTTTACCATACCGGAGTCAGCGTTTCAGCTTCTCGGCGTAGGCTATGAGGGCCTGCCGTACAATTTTTTCAGCCTCATCCATCGAGCATTGCAGCCTGCCGCCGCTGGCGTTCAGGTGGCCTCCACCATTGAAGAAGCGCTCCGCCATCTCGTTGCACGGGAAGTCGTCTACCGACCTCAGGCTCAGCCAGATGAGGTTGTCGTGGCGGTCGTCCTCACGGAGCGAGATGGAAAGTTTGAGCCCCTTGATGCGCAAGGGCTCGTTGACAAGCCCCTCGACGTCGCCCTTCATGAAGTGAAAATCCTTCATGTCCTGGCGCGTAATGGTAAAATAAGCGGCGTGGAACTCGTCGAACACGTTCAGTTTCCGGTACATCAGATAGCCGCGCAGGCGTATGGCCCACGAGCTGTAGTTATTGAACACCTGCCTGTAAATCTTGTCTTTGTTGATTTGCTTGGTAAGAAGCTGGCTGATGATGAAGTAGATGGCGGGGTCGTTTGAGTTGTAGGTAAAGCCTCCGGTGTCTGTCATCATGCCGCAGTATATCTGTGCGGCGTTCTTCTTTGACATGAGTTCGAAGCCGCCCAGCTGCCAGATGATGCGGAAGATGAGCTCCGAGGTGCTGCTCATCTCCGGATGGGAAGCCAGCAGCTCGATGCCTGCGGGCTCGGGGTTGAGGTGATGGTCAATCATTACTTTGTGCCCCGGAGAGGCCGTAAGCACCTCTTCCATCTCGTCGACACGGTTCATGGCGTTGAAATCAAGGCAGAAGACAAGGTCTGCGTGCTGCATGACAGCGTCCACGATGTCGGCATGTTTGTCGTATCTCACTATCGTTTCGGTGTTTGGCAGCCACTGAAGAAAGTCGGGAAAGGCATCGGGTATCACCACCATCGGGTCCTTGCCGCGCTGGTTCTTGAGGTATTCGGCCCAGGCGAGGCTGGACCCCAAGGCGTCGCCATCGGGCGACTTGTGGCAGCAAATCACGATGTTGTCGGCCTCGTCTATCAGCTTATTGAGCAACGAAAGCTCGGTTTCGGAGAGTATTTCTATTCGCATAATGGATGCAAAGATAGTAAAAGATTGCCGATTCGGGGTGCATGAAGGTGTTATTTTAGCATAAAAAAAGAGGGCAAAACCCGCAGGTTGCGCCCTCTGTTGCTGTCAGTAAGCCTGCCATAGCTAAAAGAGTTTGGCGGGATAGACGCCCTCGTCCACCAGCTTCTGTATCTTCTCAACCACGCTCTCACGGTCGGCAGCGTAGGTAACGCCGAACCATTTGCTGGTTGTATCAAGTACCTTGACCGTTGCGGTGCCCTCGTTGATGAGCTTGTTGACCATCAGGGGGATGAAGAACTCTGCCTTCAGGTTGGCCAGGTTGGCCGGATTGGAGAGGAACTCCTTAAAGTACGCCTCGCTGTACGCGAAGTAATCGGGCGTAAAACCCCACACATTCATGGACACGGGCGTGTTGTCGGGCACGGTAACCCACTGCCCCTGCTCGTCTTTGTACTGCACGCCGGCCTCGTGGCGCTCTATCTCGGTGCGCTCAACGACGGTGGTCAGGTTGTCGTTTTCATCCTTTGAGCACACGCCGCGGGCCACTGTACCGTTCTCGCTCAGCGTGTTGCTTACGCGGAAACCTACCATGGCGTAGCGGTTGCGGCTGCCTTCGGGCAGCTCGCTGAGGAACTTTCCGAGTACCATAAAGCTGTCGCGGTTGTAGAAGTCGTCGCAGTTGATGACGCAGAAGGGTTCCTTGATAACGTCCTTAGCCATCAATACGGCGTGGTTGGTGCCCCAAGGCTTTACGCGGCCTGCGGGAACCGAGAAGCCTGCAGGCAGGTCGTCGAGCGATTGGAACACAAGTTCAGCGGGTATGTGGCCTTCGTATTTGGAGAGTATCTTATCGCGGAACTCCTGTTCAAAGTCCTTTCTAATCACGAAAACTATCTTGCCGAAGCCGGCCTGAATAGCGTCATAGATTGAATAGTCCATAATGGTTTCACCGTTGGGGCCTAACCCGTCGAGCTGTTTAAGGCCTCCGTAGCGACTGCCCATGCCGGCAGCAAGAAGTAATAAGGTTGGTTTCATAATCTTGATATTTAATGTAACTGAATGCAAAAGTAAACAATTTAATTGACAATCGGCAAACTACAGGCCCCTCAAATGCAGTTTATTTTGTGCTTCCTCCATTTGAGCAGCCACTCCTGCCCACATTTCGGGAGTGGCAGCAGGAGGCAAATTCAGAACGGATAGCCCACGGCCAGGTGGATGCTCTGCCCGTCGCGGAACGACTTGATGTTGTAGAAGCCGCTCTTGCCGTTGTCGTAGGGCACGTGCAGACCGAAGCCCCAGTCGAGCCGGATGACGAAGAGGCCGAGGTCATAGCGCAGTCCCACGCCCGTTCCTACGGCCATCTGGCGGAAGAAGTTCTTGGCTTCGAACTTGGAACCGGTACGGTTGTCGTCGCCGTGAAGCGACCACACGTTGCCTGCATCGAGAAACAATGCGCCGTAGAGGCTGCCGAACAGGTGGGGCCGGTACTCCAGGTTAGCCAGGAACTTCACGTCGCCGGTCTGCTCGATGTACGAGAGTTTGGAGTCGGGCGGGAAGTATCTGCCCGGCCCGATGCTGCGTACGTTGAAGGCTCTGATGCTGTTGGCGCCGCCCACATAGAACTGTTCGTAGTACGGAGTCTGCTCGGCGTTGCCGTAGCTGTAAACTACGCCGGCGCTTACATGGCCTACCAGCGAGGTGTGTTCGGCGAGTTGCCACTTCTTGGAGAAGTCGGTCTCTACCTTGACAAACTGCGCATAGGGGTTCTTGAACATGGTTTTGTCCTTCTCGTTCCACTTTTCGCCGAAGGCGGCATAGCCCAGCGAGAGGATGTTTGCAGCCTCGCTCACCGTGACCGACCACGAGATGGGATTGCGCAGGGCAGGTGCGCTTATATAATTATAGGTGTAACTCATCTTCGGTACAAACTGGTCGCGCATGGAAACCTGCAGGTAAGGGTTCTTCTGCAGCAGGTCCAGGAAGGCGGAAGTTTGTCCGTGCATGTACTCATACGAGAGGATAAGCGGACTGAAACTGTGATGCGACTGTGCCGAAGTCCAGAAATCGTAGGTCAGTTCGCCCGATACAACATGGCGTTTGAAGTACCCCGCGCGGTTCAGAATATTCATCGCTGCCTTCAGCGTGGTAGTGGGGGTTTGCAAATAGCTATGCTTCAAGCGCCTTGAACGATACCTTCGGGCGCCTTGCTCACGGCGTTCAAGGGTCTTGAAGATGGTGTTCGGCGTGAGCAGTCGCGGCAACACGAGCGATACGTCGCCACCGTACTCGTAGGAATTGAACTTCGACGAGCTTCCCTCGGCATTGTGTCCGGTCTGCCACTCGTAGGAGCCGTGCAGGTTGATGTCCAGCTTCTCGCCCCCGTGGAAGGCGTTGTTCTTCGTTAAACCCAGCACCAGCTCGGGGCCGATGCGGCCCGACGTCTTGCCCTTGGCATTGGCTTCGATGTAGAACTGGTAAGGTTTGTCGAACACCAAGTCCATCGTCAGGTTCAGCGTATCGCACGTTTCGGACGAGTCGCGGGGCGTAAATTGCAGCGAACTGTAGCTGAACAGGCCCATGCTGTGCAGGTTCAAGGCGGCCTGCTCCTCGTTCTCGAGGTTGTAGAGCTGGCGCGGACGGAACCGCAGTCCGCCCCTGACGGCGCCCATACGGATGGGTGGGCGGCGCCCGTTGTAGCGCACCGTGAAGTGGCCCCGGCGCATGCTGTCGCGCAGCACCTCCATGAACTGCTTGCGGAAGTTCACGTTGATGTTGCCGATGTACCACTGCCTGGTTTCGCGAGTCTCCAAGCTGTCGGCCATCTGCAGCCTCACGCGCGCCTTGCCGGGCACGTTCACCGTATCGGCCAGATACGAGGCATTACTCGCCTTGTAGTAATAATAGCCGTTGTTGCGGAAGAGCCGGCTCACGCGTTGGCGCTCGCTTTCGAGCGCGGGCACGCTGAAGGGGTCGCCCTTTCTGATGAGCGCCTCGGCGGCATGGGCCGTTATGAGGCTGTCGGCAAACGGTGGAAAGTTGACGTAGCGCACGGAGTCGAGCGTCCACAGATGGCCCATATCGACCGTGTAGGCCACTTTGGCCTTCTTGGGGTTGTGCTGTGTAATGACTTCATAGCCCACCTTGCCGTCAAAGTAGCCGTACTTGCGCAGCTGCGAGGCCGCCACCTGTGCGCGCAGAGCGGGGTTCACGGCGCTCATCAGCTTGGGTTGGGTGCCGAAAGCGCGGACCATCCACTTGCCGAAGCCGCTCTCCGAGCGCGAAAAAGCATTCCATATCCAGAGCTTGAACTGGAAAGGCGTGCGGTAATAGCTGCTGCCCAGGAGCGCTCCGTTGGGTGCCGAAGCCAGCGCGTACTCCATTTCTTCCTGCGTGGTGGTGGCATGCTTGCTCTTCTCGAAGTTCGTGTACTTGATGTGCTTGAGCCCGGTAAAGAGCTGTTCGCCCTCGGGAATGGCGCTGGTAGTGGAGCACGAGGCGGCTACTGCTGCCAGCAACAGTGCCCAGAGGGCCGGTAGAAGGTTATTTCTTTTCATTTCTTACAGAGTCTCTTGGTTGTTGCGGCAGCTGTACTTTGTCGCTCTTGAAGTTGAAGATGTCCCAGAAGTGCTGCAGTTTGCGGCGCCACATGAAGCCTGCTCCGTACTCGCCGATGGGCCCTTCGAGCCAGTCGTACTTATTGTTGTTGTAGAACAGGCGCAAATACTTGCTGGAGTTCTGGTCCAGCCGGTACTCAAGCTCCACGTTGTCAAAGAAGGTCTGGTCGCGTCCCTGCTCCAGGTCAGAGCCCGAGGAGACCTTTCCTCCCACCACGATATTGAGCCTGTTGTTCCACAATCGCTTGGCAAAACGGAAGTTGTAGTCGGTGTGCATGGCGCCGCTTGCACCCACCGTGTTGTCTACACTCATACCTAAATCGAGCCCCATGGAGCGCAGCGCCGAGCCTGCCACGTTGTTTATCTCGGTTTGCAGGAACGAGCTGAGCGCGCTGTTCATGGAGAACGCGCGCGTATTTCCATCCGAGAGGTACATGCCGGAGGCCAACATAGTGATGGCGACCTTGCTGCGTCCCTCGGCCGTCATGGTGTTCAGCTCGTCCTGAATGCTCATGTCATTGGGCGCCTCGATGATGAATTCGATGCCCGGACTGTTCAATGTCTTCGACAACTTCACGCCGGTTTCGAACTCAACCTGCCGCCCCTGCCCCGTTCCTTCGTTGACCGAAGCCTTCATCCGCTCCGTGGCAGCGATGTGCAACAGCGGGTTGTAGGGCTCTCCCTGGAACTCTATGTAGCTGCCGTCCTGTATGGTGAAGGTCTTGAGCGGAATAACCGGCAGCGAATATTTCATCTCTCCGTTGTTCAGAGTGTAGCGGCCGGTGAGCCTGATGTCGTCCGTCGGATTGTAGCTAAGCCGCAAGTCGCCGCCGCCCATGAGGTCTATGTAGTTGCTGTGGTCGGCATTGAGCATGCACATGATGTGTGCCGACTCGTCTACGTTGATGCTCAGGTTCATGTTGAAACCCGTGAGCTGCGGCCGCTGAACTACCTGCACGGTCGTTGTGTCATTGAAGTCGGTGAACTTAACCAGCTCGTCAAGCTGCGTGTCGGTGGCCAGTTCCGAGTCTCGCAGCACGTAAGTCATGTCCGTAGAGCCCAGAACTTCGAGCCTGCCCAATAGCGACAGGTTCTCAACCGGCCCGCGCATGGCTCCGTAGAAGTTCACGAACGCCTTGCCGTAGGCCTCCGAACGGGGGTTCTCCTTGGCGTCTATGATCTCAAAGTTCTGTGCCCGCATGCGCACGTCGAGCATCATCCGGTTGGTATTCGAGAAGTCGAAAGAGCCCGAAACATTAAGCGGACTGTCGTTGTTGGCATACAACTCGAAGTTCTCGAACAGCAGTTTGCTGTCCTGTATGCGCACGGGGTCGTTGGCAAAGCGCATCTCCACGCCGTACGGAGCACTCATCAGGTAGGCCGAATCGAGGTAGATTTCGCCGTCAACATCGGGTTTCGACAGGGCTCCTCGTATCTTCAGCTCGCCGTCTCCATAGCCTCGGAAGCCGAAGAGCTGCTCGGGAATGAAGCCGTTCATCATCGACAGCGGCAGCCGTTCAAGCTTCAGCGTGGCATCCATGAAGCCTGCACCAGCCGAATTGTACGTGCCCCGGAGGGTTCCCACGGCGTTGTCGTCGCGATAGAGTATGCCGTCTACATAGTGGGAGCCGTCCTGCCGCGGCATGTACACTATCTCGGCACCCACGTTACCCATCGGATTTTGTTCGTAGAACATGTTGTCTATGCGCACGTCCGACGACACCGAGAGCTCGTCGGCCGTCTGTATAAGGTGCAGGTCGCCGTTCATCATGCCCGCAACATCGGGCGTATAGGGAATCACGGAGAGCACTTTCTCCAGGTCGAACTGATGGAGCGAGACGGTTACGTTCTGCAGATGGTCGCGGTCCTCGTCGTTGGTGTAGACCTGAACGCCCATGCCGTCGGCTGCCACCAGCTTCAGATTGGCCGACACGCGGCGGTCGTCGCCCAGGAAAACGTAGTTGTCCGCATTGGCCGCAAACTGCTTGTAACCCAGTATCGGGTCATCGCCAAAGAGGTGGAAGCGTATGCCGTGCGGCTCCATATCGCCCGCCACGCCGAGGCTGATGCCCAGTTTGTCGTTTTCATCGAATATCTGCGCCGTCAGATTAGTGCCGTTCTCATCGATGTTACCGTTAAAAAGAGCGTTGAAAACGTACTGCGGATTCTTCTTGTTATTGCGCACCTGGGCGGTGTAAGTCATCTCGGTGGCATCCGAGATAACGGCAAACTTCACCGTATCTATCTGTATGCTGTCTGCCGTCAGCGCCTCAATCCGCACGTTGCCGTTGAGCCCCGCCACGGGCGACGACGTCATGTCCATGAACGCCTGGCCAAAAGTGTAGCCGTAGCGTTGCAGGATACGGCCTACAATGTTGTTCCTTCCGCTGGTCAGATAGACGCGTCCGAGCGGCAAACGGCTGCGCAGTCGCACCTGGTCTATATGCCTGTTCTTGAGCTGCCGCTGCAGTTCGGTCACGAAACCGCTGCCCTGCGCCAGCACCCGGCGGTAGCCCCCGCGGGCGTTGAGGTTGAGGTGGAAGTCGCCGCAGTCTACCACCGCGTGGGTTGTATCACGGTTGGCAAGCACGTCGAGCACCACATCTTCGGGCCGATAGGACTGCCGCCCGTCGGCCACTGATATGTCGCTCACCCGCCCCTGCACCTTGTAGTAGTCGCGGAAGTCGGTATTCACGTCAACGTGACCGCTGAGGGCAGCCGACAGTTCACTGTCGGCAATGCCGAGACGGAACAGGTCGGCCTTGCTCAAGTCGAAGGAGAACGTGCCGCGCAGGCTACGCTTGGAGGTCTGCGCGTTTAAGGAGAGCTGCCCCATGAGTAGCCGGTTGCGGCTGTCAACATCGGCTTTTATCCGCCCGTTGGCTATGGTTGCCACGCCACTCATGTGGTCCAGGCTGTAGTCTCCGTACCTGAAGCGGCCGATGTTGACCTTGGCAGAGAGGCGGGTGCGGGGCGAGAGGAAGTCGGTACCCACGCCCCGGGCGTCTACCGAGCCAGTAAAGGCGTGCAAACCCTGCCCCGGCACGAAGTGTTGCAGGGGCAGGTTGTTGGCCCGGAGCTTAGCCTGATAGGCCATGCGGTCAACATCTACCGAGGCCGTTCCGCCCACGCTGCCCCCGCCCTCGCGGGCAGTAAAGCGGGCGGCATACACGTTTCCGGTCTTCTTCAGGTTGCCTTTCAGCCATATACCGGATGGAATGCGGATGCTGCGGGCGGTCTCCCTGTCGAGCAGAGCCGTGAGGAAGCCGAGGTTATAGGTGCGGGCGTCGATGTCGACATCGGCAGCCAGCCGCTTCATGTCGGTAAGATGACTGATGAAACCGTCGGCCTTTACGTTGAAAGCCGAGGGCAACCGCAGCACCAACCCGGCAAAGTGGGCTTTCTGCATGTTGCCCCGCATCACGCCGTCTACGCGCAGCGGATAGTTTGGCCAGTGCCTGCGGAACTGTGCGGGCACATCGGCAACGAAGTGCATGAGGTCCTGCTTGCCGATGCTGCCGTGCACTGTGGCCTTCAGCTTGCCCGGGTTGCAGTCGTCAAAGGTATTGAGGTCCATCTCAAAGTCGGCACTGAGGGTCGACTCCGGAGTGCGAACAGCCAGCGCGGGCATCCACAACCGCGTGGAGTCCATGGAGAAGGGACCGCTCAGGTTGCTCACGGCAAGGCCGCTCTTTTCGCGGAACCGGCTCTCGCGCAGGCGTATGTCGAGCCGCGAGTCACAATAATAAAAGGAGTCGGCCTTCAGTGTCAGCTCCTCCAAAGCTAAATGGTTGAAGTCCAAACCCTCTGCTCGTGGCTCGAAGTTGTTGTCATAGTGCAGCGTGCCCCCCTGCCACAGCAGGCTTGCTGCCTTGTAGAGGCCCTTGTGCAGGTCAAGGTAGCCGCCGGTTGCGGTGGCATGCTGCATCATGGCAGAAACCGAGAGCGTGTCGCCGGGCAGATGGACGGCCAGCGCGGTACGGGTAAAGCGGACGCTGTCGAGCCGTATTTTCCAGAAGTTCTTGCTCGGAGCAGTGTCCGGCGGCACGGTGTCGCTCAGCTCTATCTGTATGCTGCCGTCGGCTATCTGCGCCTCGTTCAGCCTCACGGTCTCACGGTTCAGGTCTATACCGTGGGCCTTCAGGGCCAGCTGCCCCACCCTTCCGCGGATGCGCACCTCGTGTATCAGGTTGGCCGTGTTCACCTTCAGGTCGTTGAACCGCAGCTCGTCTATCTCCACCTGTTTGCGCAGCAGGGGCAGCAGACGGATGTCGGCAACCACGTGACCCACGTCGGCAACAGTGTCTCTGACCTGTGGCAGCGAGTCGTTGGGCTGCAGCACCTTGACGCCATCAATGCCTAAATTAAGTGGGAAATCAAGGTTTACGTGCTCAACGCTTATCTCCATGCCCGTTTGGCGTGAAGCATAAGCGGCCACCTGCTTTACTGCCCAGTTCTGAAAAGGGGGGAAGTAAAACAACAGAACAAGCAACGCAAACAGCAGGATGGGCACAAGAATCGCAATTCCGGCCCACTTTGCAACTTTCTTCATAAGCCCTTGGTGGCGCCGTTGCTGGCAGAACGGCATATAATGGTTGCAAAGTAAGCATTTTTTTTGGAAACAAGGAAATTTTCGTCTGTATTTTAACAAAAGTCGCCTTTCAGTTCCCTGCCTTCCGAAACGCACCAAGCGGCGTGCACAGAAAACAGCCGTTGAAGTGTTGGAGATATCTTTCGCGAACTTTCGACACTTGTCGCACATGAATTCGACACCTGTCACACAATCGTGCGACAGGTGTCAAAAGTTCCCGCAAGCCATTAATTGTCCTGCAAGTCTGTACTCTTTGCGACATAAGGCCGGAGTGATAATGTGGAGAATATGCCGTGGAAGAAGAACAACCTTAATCTTCCGGCTCGCAATTTTAATGGTTTTTATGCTCTCATCAGTGATAAAGAATAATCGGTTAACTGTTCTATTACAGTTCTGGTGCAATGGCCTGCCACAGGCTGTCGGCAGGTAACGGGGCGGTAACGGATATCTCTGCCTTGGAGACAGGATGGATGAATTCGACGTGACGGGCCAACAGAGAGATGCTGCCGTCGGCATTGCTGCGGCGTGCTCCGTACTTCAGGTCGCCCTTAATGGGGCAACCCATACGCGCGAGCTGGCATCTTATCTGGTGATGGCGGCCTGTCAGGAGGTTTACTTCCAGGAGTGTGTAGCGGTCGGTGTGGCCGATGACGCGGTACCTTAGCACCGCTTTCTTGGCGTTCGGCACCTCGTGGTCGTACGCATAGCTCTTGTTCTGCTTCTCGTTACGCACGAGCCAGTCGGTCAACGTGCCCTCCGGCTCCTGCGGGGGCTGCTGCACAATGGCCCAATAGGTTTTGTGCACCTGCCCTTCACGGAACATGGCGTTGAGCCGGGGCAATGCCTTTGAAGTGCGGGCAAACACCACCAGGCCGGCTACAGGGCGATCGAGACGATGCACCACGCCAAGAAACACGTTGCCGGACTTGTGGTATTTCTCCTTGAGATAATCCTTCACGGCGTCGGAGAGCGGCGCATCGCCGGTCTTGTCACCCTGTACAATCTCGCCCGCAGATTTGGAAACAATGATGATGTGGTTGTCTTCGTAAACGACTTCCATAATTAATTATGAATTCATCATTCACAATTTTCAATTAACAATGAGGTGAGCGCACTCTTCATCATTCACAATTCACGATTCACAATGAGAGGTACACCATGCCCGATTCTTATACATGACAATGCTTCTGCACTGCAGCAAGAATGCCACATGGCCCTCAATTGTGAATGATGAATGGTCTCCCTACATGTTCATACCGCCATCTACCTGGATGACCTGACCCGAAACATAGCTCGAAAGGTCGGATGCAAGGTAGAGAGCCGTATTGGCAATGTCCTCAACCTGACCGCCGCGGCGCAATGGAATCTTGCTTATCCACTCCTTGCGGATGTCCTCCGAGAGCTGCTGAGTCATGGCCGTATCGATAAAACCGGGAGCTATGGCGTTGGCGCGGATGCCCTTGGGGCCCATCTCCTGCCCAATGCTCTTGGCCAGGGCGATAAGTCCGGCCTTGGAAGCAGCGTAGTTTGCCTGGCCTGCATTGCCGTGTACGCCTACCACACTGGCCATGTTGATAATGCTGCCGCCACGCTGGCGCATCATTACCGGTACGCAGGCATGGATAAAGTTGAACGCACTCTTGAGGTTGACTGCTATCACGGCGTCCCACTGAGCTTCGGTCATGCGCAGCATGAGGCCGTCTTTCGTGATGCCGGCATTGTTTACAAGAATGTCTATTGAGCCGAATTCTTCCTTCACCTGCTTAACTACTTCCTCCGTCTGGGCAAAGTCGGCGGCGTTGCTTGCATAGCCCTTGGCCTTCACACCCAGCGCAGCAATCTCGCGTTCGGTGGCCAATCCGCCGTGCTCTTCGTCGATAACGAGGTCGGTGAAAGCAATGTTTGCGCCTTCGGAAGCGAACTTCAGGGCGATACCTTTTCCAATTCCACGTGCAGCCCCAGTAATGAGAGCTGTCTTACCTGATAATAATCCCATGTTGTTTATGATTTAATTGTTACGTTGTTATCAATCTGTTACTTTACTGCTGCAGCCTTGCGCTACCTCTGCAGGTTCTTGCCAAGGGCGCCATACACCACCTTTGCCACGAGCGGTTTGCTGGATTCTACGTTCAGTCCATGCCCCAAACGGCCATAAATGAATGGAACTTCGAGCCCCTTGATGCAATAGTGGGTGATGTCGGCTACCAGTTCCACGTTCTCGATGTCGAACTCACCGTCTGCCTTGCCCTCTGCATAGACCTTGCGGAAGAGCTCTATCTCGTCTTCATCAAAGTTCTTGCGCACTTTCTCCACCATCCAGATGTTGCGGAAGAACTCGGCTCGCAGATTTCCATTGCGCACTACGGTCTCCCGTATCATGCTCAGATGGGTGTAAATCAGTTCGATTATCTTGTCCTGAGGCCTTATTTTCATCGCCGCAACCTCATCGAGCTTGTCGGACAAACGTTCCAGTTCGGACTCGATGACGGCCGAGTAGACGTCTTCCTTGCGGCTGAAATAAGTGTAAAGGGTCCTACGGCCCTTGCCCGAAGCAATGGCTATATCGTTCATGGTGGTGTTGGCAATGCCGTTCTTGGCAAACAGCTGGCGCGCTACATCCACTAATTTCTGTCGCGTTTTGGATATTGACATCTTGTTGTCCTCCCTAAATTAATCTATTGCACATGTCACAATGCTTGTGCAAAAATATGACTTTATTTTGGTTTGAGCAAATAATTCTCGGACAAAATGCAAAAAACCGCGATGACAAAGCACTGCGTAAAGGTAACAGAAAACTATTCTTTAGAAACTTTCTTCACACTTCATGAAAATGCGCAAACTTAGTACAGTCTTATGTCAAGAACCTCTGTAAACGCTTCAAAGCTGTATATAGGAGTCAAGGCTTTGGACTATGCGCTTATGACTTTCAAACAGCTCGTCCCGCTTTAGCAGAAAGGAAGTTGAGACTTCGGCTGATTTTAAATGGCAATGAACATCCCTGAAAAGGGTGCCAACAATGAAAAGATTGTATGTACCACATAAACAAACTCAATAATAGAGAAAGATAGCTGTTAAAAAAGAATGAGCCCAGTACACTATCGAGCCCATTCTGCTGGAAGAAACATTTTATTTAACATCTAACTTCATAGAAACTCTATGGTTTAATACAGTCGGTGCATAAATCAGATTTTCATCGGCGTCTTTGTTCTTGTAAAGAACTCATTTACCAATTATTATATGCTTGATTCTTCTAATAGCAGAGAAATACAGATTCTTTATTTTTTCTCTACCAAACACCAATGTGTAGAAGACGATGCCCAGGCTGGATCGCAAAAGATAGCTCCGGGATCTGGTTCTATCAAAATCAGCTCGTTTTCATTGAAGACAGCAATATCGTAAACACCCGTACTTGGTGCTCCTGAATAATACTGATACCCACAAGGAGGGGTAACGCCTTTTAGGGTCAACGTCCCCCACCAACCTTGACCAGTGGCACTACCATCCCGGAAAGAAGGTTTCAATCCGGCTTTATCTGCCGATGTTCCTTTAGAAAATGAGAAACTGCCTTTAACAACAGAGCCATCATGGAGATGAAGAGTAGCGTTGGCTCCACCTTTCAAGTCAAAAGTGATATATTCATCGGCATAAACTGTATGCCCCTGATTTGAACCACCTATATCCGTACACGACCAGTTGGGCACATCGGAACTCCAGCCATAGCCACCAGCACCCCAGCATCCCCAACTGCCACGGGCAGGAGCCGGATCCCAGGTCCAACTTTTGCCCGTATTGTCAGTTCCTGCTAACATGGCCCATGAGGCATCAAGAGGATGGTCAATAACATCTATCTTTACTTTCTTTTCTACTAACACTTGCCCACCGCCACAAGTTGCATAGAACTTCAAAGTCTGTTCGCCAAGGAAAGGTATAAGTACGGTATCGGTCTGCGCGGTTGTTACGCCTACCAAATAATCCCACATACCACTAATTCCTTGATTATTGTTCTTTATAACAACCATATTACTGCCCGGTGTAATGCCATGAACATCAAGATTGGCAGCTATTTCTTCAGCTGGAACGACAGAACCAAGAGAGTCGTTGTCTACCTCTGCATCCATACAAGAGACCAACATCAAAATAAACACCGTGTTAAGAAGTGGCCATATATATTTTATACATTTCATGCTTGCTGATATTTAAGTATTCTACATTACATTTTTAGAAGTTTCCTTCGTTTGAAGCCCAACCTCCGTTTTGCTTTAAAACGCCTTGTGACTTCTGAATTTCCTGGTCGGGTATGGGCAGAAAACCTTTCGTTTCTTTTCTAAAAGGAACCGACACGACTGTTTCTACAGCCTGATTAAGCACTTTTACATTTGACCGATGAGAAGTAATCAGGTCTTCTTTGTGCCATCTTAGCAAGTCATAATAGCGAATACCTTCGAATGCCAACTCCCAGCGTCGTTCGTTCTGAAGAGCTTCATCAGAATACGCACTGATAGGGGCTAATCCAACACGCGCACGAACCTGATTAATTCCATTTACATCCTTTTTCAGTTCACTGGACATCAACAAAACATCCGAAAAACGAATAACAAACCAGTCTTGTAAATTGTTTGACTGATAATCTGGATTCTGAGCCGTCTCAAATGCAGGAATTAAATGCCAGTAAAGCGGCTCAATACCTTTACCCAAATAAGATGTGTATTCTGGGTCGTCACTCTTCGTATCAATGGCCGTGTATTTCTTATTCCACAAATGGGTATCGTACACTTGGTTTTGACCTCCATCCACGTAAGATACCAATCCTTCTTTTGCATCATCTACATTTAATATAGAACCAGAGCGTCTTGGATCTTCAACCGGCCAATTCTCATACAGTTCTTTTACAACTGTGCCACAACCCCATCCTTCGCCATAAGGATAGCAGTTTTCCCACGAACCTCCTTTATCATCTTGATAGCGAAGACTAAAAAACAGGGCATCATTGTTTCGAGCGCTCCAATCATTACCAGAATGTTTAACTGCAAAGAGAACCTCCGGATTACTAAAAGCTGCACCATCAGCCCCGTCACCAATCCATTTCAGTTTATTATCTATGTTATATTTATAGTCTTTTGCGGCAGAATAAGGCCATAAATTACGAAATTCAGGAACAAGTGAGTGTCCGGAATTATTGATGCAATCATCCAAATAAGCAATTACATCCTGCTTACCGATTGAGCCTCCCGCTTCACCTGGCAAAGTGACGGTTTCCTGATTGTAATATCCAGTGTAAAAGAGAAACACACGAGCCATAAGAGCTTCTGCAGCCCATTTGGTAGCATGTCCATCGGTTCCAACACCAGAGCCAGCTGTCCACTTTTCTGCAGGAAGTTTTTCTATAGCATTTTTAAGGTCAGAGACTATCTGCCCATACATTTCTGCAGGTAGAGCCTGAGCATTATTAACAGGGTCGGGGCTGAGAACTAAGGGCACATTACCAAAAGCGCGAGCAAGTTCGAAGTAATAATAGGCTCTCAAGAAATACGTTTCGCCAAGCACTTGATTTCTTACTGCCTCTGAATCCCACTGGATATTGTCATCACAATTTAGCAGGAAGTTTGCTCTATAGATACCTTCCCACCTCAACGACCAGTATCGGGCATACATATTCTCACTTGTTTTTTTAAATGCCGCTATTGCTTGAATGTCATGGTCATCGGTACCTCCACCACCAAATCGGTCAT
Organism: Prevotellaceae bacterium KH2P17; assembly: GCA_900199655.1. GTDB lineage: Bacteria > Bacteroidota > Bacteroidia > Bacteroidales > Bacteroidaceae > Prevotella. The sequence goes on along the minus strand of FZRE01000001.1, from coordinate 238,254 downwards.
CAGACATCAGTTCTGCAATCAACAATGTCGAACTTTGAGGACTATTGGGATCACCCATAGCAGGACGATACATAGCTGTAAGTATTTGTTCTGCATCTTCAGTCTTCTTTGGAAAAACTCCACTATCTTTCTTAGTCAGGTTTTCTGTATCCAAGAAACTATCCGAGCAACTTGCGAATATACAGAAACAAGCTATGAGACAAAATATCTTTTTCATGAATAATACAAATTAGATTAATACTTAATATTTATACCTAATATAAATGTACGAGACGAAGGATAGTTACCAATATCCACACCTTGAGACCAACTGGAATAAGCGCCATAGCCTACTTCAGGGTCCATTCCCTTGTATCCTGTAAAGGTGAATAGATTCGACATTGAAATATAGAATCTCGCCTGCTGCAAAGGAATACTTGTAAATATCTTCTTGGCATCAAAACCAAGCGTTATGTTGGATATGCGGAAGAAGTCTCCATTATCTACATAGATATCAGAAATATATTTCCAATTCTGATGCGGGGATATTGTTATACGCGGATAACGGTTTGAGGTCCCCTCTCCATGCCAACGGTTTGCAGCAATATCCATGGTGAAATTGTCTTTCGGATTATCTCCAAAGTCACGATATGAATGAGCAATCTGCTGACCGAAAGCGCCGAAACCAGTGATTGATATATCGAAGGCCTTGTAAGAAGCATTTAAATTCAAACCGAGATTGACGTCGGGATGAGGATCACCAATCTGGGTACGGTCTTCGGCAGAAATAACGCCATCACCATTTACATCAGCAAATATAACATCACCAGGCTGAGCTGAAGGCATTATAACATTGCCTGTTTTGTCTTTATAGGCATATACTTCATCTTGATTCTGAAAAACACCTAATGTTTTATAGCCATAAAAGAATCCGATAGGATGATCAACTTCTACACGGGTTATGAAATCAGTCTGTGTAGAAATGGCATCCGAGCTGCCATTGATAACGCCTTCTCCATTCGCTAACTTTGTCACCTCATTCTTATTATAACCAAGGTTAAGTGACGCACCATAAGAAAAGTCATTTCCGTAATGGTCATTCCAGGTAAGCCCCAATTCAACACCGGTATTCCTAATATCGCCTCCATTGATATACGGAGCACCGGTTCCATATGATGCAAGTATTGGTGCTTGAACCAACCAATCCTTGGTTGTTTTTTGATACCAATCGAAGGTAAGTCCCAACCGGCTCTTCAAGAAGCGAGCATCAATACCTAAATCTATTTGTTCTGAAGTTTCCCATGTTATATCTTCATTAGCCAAGATATCTGGATAAGAGCCCGTAGTTTTGTTCGTCTTATCATTACCAAAATAATAATCAGCTCCTCCGACATTTATTGTCGAGAGATATTGGAAATTACTAATAGCACAGTTACCATTCTGTCCCCAGCTGGTACGCAATTTTAGATAATCCATCCAGTTCTTTGCTCCTTGCATAAAACTTTCGTTCATTATATTCCAACCTACAGACACAGAGGGAAAATATCCCCAGCGATGTCCACGCTTAAAGTTGGAAGAGCCATCGGCACGCAAGATAGCTGTGAACATGTAAGTATTCTCATAGTCATAATTTACACGGCCGAAATAGGATAGCAAACGTCCTTGAGTAGACGGTGTGCCCCACATACTCCACGTAGAAACGGCTTCCTGCTGAATAGTATTAGAAATATAAGCATGTTTCCAGTCTCCAAATGTCGACTTCTGTCTACTGGCACCTACACTCTCACCATAGCCCCATTTTTCTACGGACATGCCGATTAATGTATCGAAATGATGTTTACCTTTCACATTAAACTTATAGTTCGCAGTGTTTTCCCATGTCCATGAATAGTCATTTCCAGAACTCTGACTGGTGTTATCCGCCGTTCGCTGAAAGGTTCCGCCCAAATCGTACGGTTCTGCAAAACTTCTGCTGGTCCAACCTGCATAGCCATATCCAAACGAAGTGCGGATATTCAAATCCTTAATAGGACTTAATATAAAATAGAAATTACCACGTACGGAATAGTTTTTCCCACTATTATTCTTTCCATCATAATACAAACGAGCAATAGGGTTAGCTCTTAACGCACTCCAGGAACCTATACATTTTGACCAATCTCCAGTATCATCATACACTTTCATGAATGGGAAAGCCTCCATAGCCCAGCGAAGGTTATTGTTATAAGGTCCATCCGTCTGAACACCCAATCCGCTATTTACTGTCATGTTCATCTGCAAATTCTCACCAAACTTCAATAAATCAAGGTCATGCCTTTTTACAAGCACCCACTCTGAGTTAAGTCTTGCAGAATAGCGTTCATATTGAGACTTAAAATAATTTCGGCCTATCACTCCCTCTTGAGATGTGTAGCTTATCCCTATAGAATAGTTTCCTTGATTCATCCCGCCTGAAGCGCCAAAGGAATAGTTTTGCTGCGGAGCGTTTTTGCCGATCACTTCATCAACCCAGTTTGTACCATTCCATTCTCCGTTTTCTATCTGAGCCCAATCAGGCACAATTGATGAAAAATCAAACGGCGCCAATCCGTCGTTGATATTAGCTTCATTCATTATAGTGGCATACTCTTTGGCATTCAGCATTTGAGGCTTTCGGGCTATATTCTGCCATCCTACATAGGCATCGAATGTAATCTGCGCCTTGCCTTGTTTTCCTTTCTTTGTGGTCACAAGAATAACACCATTGGCAGCGCGTGCACCATAGATAGCCGTAGAAGCAGCATCCTTCAAGACGTCAATGCTCTCTATATCATTAGGATTTATATTATTGAGATTATCCAGGCCGCCAACCAAACCGTCTATCACAACTATTGGAGAGGCATCTCCCATGGTGCCCAGGCCTCGAATTGAGACCTTATAACCGGCTCCAGGCTTACCCGAATTTGAGACAATTTGGACTCCGGGACTTTGGCTCGCCAATGCGCCTACAGCCGAAACGGTATTGAGTTTGGCTATATCCTCACCTTTTACTTGGATGGTAGATCCCGTGACCAGTTTTTTCTGCTGAACGCCATAGCCCATAATAACCACTTCGTCCAGAGATTTCTGGTCTTCCTTCAATATTACATCGTACACGCTTCTGCCAGATTTCACCGTCACTTCTGTTGAAACAAAGCCAACATAACTAAACACCAAACGCTGTCCCGCTTCCACATTCATTGTAAAATTACCTTCCAGATCCGTTACAGCACCATTGCTGGCACCACGCTGTTCAATGCTCACCCCAACCAGAGGTTCACCATCAGATGCAGATTTAACGCTTCCTGAGATCTTCATACTCTGAGCATGCAAGAGGGTACAGACAAGCATAAACAAAGATGACAATAAAATTCTGCCATTTGATTTCAAACGACATCCCATAGGGAATAATCCTGATTTTTCATCCATAAATTTAAGTGTTAATGATTTTTTGCCAAGTCTAATGCGGCGAATATATAAAAAGAATGCACAAGAAAGGTTGAAACTTTGACAATTATGGTTCAAATAGTATTATTTTCCACATTATGCTTGAAGCTTTTCAACTGTCTATAACGATTATTCTACATTATTTCTACTCAACAGCATTTTACACTCCGAATATAGGCTACTACTCTTCTACGAGCTGAGCAGCCCCAAGCAGTGCAACATCTTCCTTTGTTTCATGTAAGACATGAAGGCGTCGAACTGTTTCTGGAAAAGGAAATTTATATATTTCCCGCAGCATAGCTGGATAAAACATCGAATAGTTCTGTGCAATACCACCACCAAAAACAACAGCTTCCGGATCATAAGCGTCAATCACAGAGCAAACCAAATGGCCCAAATGACATCCAAACTCTTTCCAAGCATTAATCACAGCCACCTCATCGGTTAGTGTAGTAGCAAGATTGGCAGCATCGCTACCGTAATTTCTTAAAAAGAAAGCACTGCTGCAATAATACTCAAAATTATGTCCACTGTAAGGTAAGCAGCCTATTTCACCTGCCCCGGTGTTATGTCCGGAATAGAGTTTGCCGTTAATGATAAGTCCTGCACCCAATCCCGTTCCAACCGTTATGCCCACTAAGTGCTTATAAGGCTTCCCCTCTCCATATTTATGAACGCCTAAAGTAAAGCAATTCGCATCATTATTTATTGCTACACGAGTTGCAAAACGAGCGGACAATATATCTTTTAGGCATACCTTTTTCATCGAAGGAATGTTCACGACATTATACACAATGCCCTGTACAGAGTCTACAAGCGACGGGACACCCACGCCTATTCCTGTGACCATAGGATTCCACAGCTGGGCTATTAAGTCACATATTGCATCTACAACCACCCCTTCAGGCTGATCTGCCGGGCATCTCGTGGCCAGCATCTTTACTATTTGCCCTTCATCAACAAGGCCTACTCTCAAATTTGTACCTCCTAAATCTACACCTATTTTCATAAACTTTAATCTTTGTGTTGTTGGTTGCGAGTTCCCGCCACCCTCCATTATAGTGCTGTATTATGATTTGTCATCTCGTTATTTAGTCCAACCTGGGTTTTGCGTAAGATTTCCATTCGAACGATCAATCTCCGACTGGTCTATTGGGAAATATCTAAATTTCTCGGTCCAACCCTTTTTACCCAAGATTTCAGTTCCTTTATCAAATCTCAGAATATCAAACCAGCGCTGCATCTCGTCAATAAACTCATAGCCGCGTTCTTTGAAGATTGTGTCAAGCGCCTGTTGTTTGGTCAGTCTGCCTAAGTCTATTCTGTGATTGGCATTTTGGAAAGCCCGGTCGCGTATCTGGTCAAACCATTTCTGCCCATCCGAATCCACTTTACCATTCACACGTACTTGCAATTCCGTTGCCAGCAATAATACATCTGCATAACGATAAAAACGATAAGAAGCTGCATAATTATAAAGAGGATTAATGTCCGAAGCACTTTCCTTACGTGGCTGATACTTATAATGACCTAAGCCTTCGTAATTTTCCTGTTGGTCACTGACATTGAATCGGCTGCCGGCATTCAGTTTACCATCTGCAATAAGCTGATCCACTTTTTTGGCTTCGTCAGCCCAAACTATGACTGTTCCTTCACGACGACTATCTCCCGGCTCAAACATATTGTAAATGGTCGATGGCATGGTGTTCTGACCGTATCCTTCACATAAGCCTCCTTGTTCTGCACTTCTTGGGTCTATCAGGTTACGCCCTCCAACTGACCTGCAAATGCCATTGCCTTCACCGGTATTTTTTCCTGCAAAAGCTACTTCGTAAATTGACTCTTTACCCCACTCGCCTTTCTTCCACCATAAGTCTTGATAATTAGGGAGCAGACTATAACGCCCACTGTTGATAATTTCTTTCATATCATTCAGGGCTGTTTGATATTTTGCTTCATCTCGGTGAAAAAGGATTATCTTCGTTCTTAGCAGCTTAGCCGCATCACGGCAAACTCTGCCTTGTGGCGTGGCACTCCGTTCTGGCAGGTATTGGGTCACTGCATCATCCAAATCCGACAGCATAAAATCATATACTTCTTGCCTTGTTCCTTTATGCACATTATACATGTCATCAGGTAACATAGATTTCGTTATGAGGGGTATTTCTTCATAGCCCATCCAGAGATAGTCATAGAAAAGGGCGCGATAGAATTTGGCCTCAGCATCCAACTCATGAACAAAATTCTCATTCAAATCACTATTCGATAAATGATCTATCAGCTTATTTGCTGCAATCACGCCATTATAAAGCCCGTAATCCCATTCATTCCACCACGAGCCATAGCCCCAGGCGCCAAAACAGCTATTGGCATCATACGAGAAATTATCCCACTTTGTTTTGTATGAACCCTCGCCTATACCTCCACCGGTTTCCGACTCATCAGAAAGCAAAGACGAATAAGACCAAACTTCCATCAGGCGTATCTGCACTTCGTCCATGAGGGCATATAGGCCTTTCATCATCTCTTCTTCGGAAGAATAATACTCGCTCTCCGATATCTGTGAAGCAGGTTCTGTTTCCAAGAAATCAGAGCATGCAGAAAAAGTAAAGCCAGCAGCAACTACTGTAACAAGGCTTATTAAAGTTCTATTTATCGTTTTCATATTCTATACTCTTAAACCGTTAAAACACAATGTTTGCACCCAATGTCAACACCCTGGCCTGCGGATAGGTCCCCGAGTCCAAGCCATTACGCGTTCCCACTTCCGGATCGTAGCCATCGTACCCCGTAAGCGTGAAAAGATTCTCCCCCTGTACGAAGATACGCAACTTCTGGACACCGTAGCGTCTGGTTAATGCCACCGGCAGCGTATAGCCCAGCTGAGCCACTTTAAGCCGCAAATAAGAACCATCTTGTACAAAGAAATCTGAAATCTGGTAATTGTTGTTGTCACCTTCTACAATGCGAGGCACTCGATTAGAAGTCCCTTCACCATGCCACCGGTTAAGCCAGTCTTTTTCAAAGTTACCTAACGCTACATTCGAACGCCGGTAGAGCTTGTAAATATCATTACCTACTGTTCCCTGGAAGAAAGCCGTAGCATCAAATCCGCGCCACGACGCATTGAACGTAAGGCCGTAAGTCCAATCTGGTATCGGATTACCTATCATCGTACGGTCATTGGCATCTATACCGTTTTTACCATCAAGATCCCTGAATTTCAAATCACCAGGCTTGGCTCCAGGCTGACATACAATGCCATCGGCCGTTTTGTAACTGTCTATTTCTGCTTGATTCTGGAACACGCCCATCGTCTGATAGCCATAAAAGAATCCGTAAGGCCGGCCGTTCTCGCTGTAGGTAACCTGACCGCCCATACCTCCAGTTATGCCATCAATACCGGTACGGTCATTTCCTTGGTTTATCACCTTGTTTACCACATGAGAGGCATTGGCTGTCAAGCCAATGTTAAAGTCATTAAGAGCTAATTTATAGGAGGCTTCCAATTCCAGTCCTTTGTTGCGTACTTTACCTCCATTAACCGTCATTCCGCCATAACTGGTATAAAGAGGGATAGGTTTCCAGAGAAGCATATCCTTTGTTGTCTTTACAAAATAATCTGCCGAAAATGTAAGGGCACTTTTAAAGAAACGTAAGTCTATGCCTAAATCTATTTGCTCTGAGGTTTCCCATTTAAGTTCCGAATTGGAGTAGCCCGAAGGCAACATGCCTGTATAGACTTTACCGTCTATTACCGCATTCTTGCCTTGTGCCATCATGGTTGTATATTGGAACGCACCAATGTTCTCATTACCATTCTGTCCCCAGCTGAAACGCAGCTTGGCAAAATCGAACCATGCTACAGACTGCATGAAGGCTTCTTTACTAAGCACCCAACCTAAAGATACAGAAGGGAAGGTTGCATACTGATGCTCACGGCTGAAGTTGGACGAACCATCGCGCCGAATAACAAACTCTGCCAGGTATTTCTCTGCATAATCGTAATTAAGACGGGTGAAGAGCGACGCTATACGATGGTCTCCCGCACTGCCCCACACTCGCGAGTCTTCTTCGGGTGCCGTTGCCGTATCAATGTATCCCTTCGAGAGGGTTGCACTCAGCAGATTAAAATCAGACCCTCCGAGCCATTCGTGGTGATAGGCCGACATACTCGTGCCCACCATGGCGCCCACATTGTGCAATCCAAAAGCATGCTGATAAGAGAGAATGTTCTCCCACTGCCAAAAGCGAGAATCCGACTTATCGTTTTGAACGGATGAGGTTGTGTTCTTGGAAGTAGCATTCAGGTCGTAAACAGGAACAACACTGCGCGTTGTGCTGTTGCTATAATCAAGTCCCAAAGTCGTTTTAAACTTCAATCCAGGCAACAAACTGATATTGACATTAAAGTTATAGCCATGAACAACCGAGGTGTTTAGCTGGTTATGGTTAACCTGCAGATCTGCTAAAGGGTTCACTATTTCACGCATCTCGATGATGTTATATGCTTGTCCATTAGGTGCTATAACATGATTAGGATAAGTAAGGTCGTATTGCGACAACATCTCGCCATCAGTTTGATACACGGGCTCTGTTGGAGGCAGCATATTCAGCGAGGCCATTAGTCCGCCTACTTCGCTGTTACCGATTGTGGTTCCCTTGCGCTTGGCTCGCGAATGGCTCACAATAGCTCCAAACTGAATGTTGTTAAGCCAGTTTCGGGTCTTCACATCGAGCAGCACATTATTATAATTAAGCCTTATGTTGGTACGGCTGTAACCAGTGTAACCCTTCCCAAAGATACCGTCCTGGTCTACATAACCCAGTGAGAGATAAAACGTCTGACGGTCATTGCCACCACTTACGGCCAACTTATGATTTACGATGGGGGCATTGTCATTGCGTACAGCTTTCTGCCAATCCGTATCTACAGTAACAGGCGTAGGAAAATAAGCCGGCTTACCCGAATTGGAAGCCATTTCATTTATCAGCATCTGGTAATCCTTACTTCCCAAAAGGTCAATGTGCTTGTCGGGGTTCTGAATACCATACGTAAACTCATAACTTACGTTTATTTTGCCAGCCTTACCGCTCTTGGTCGTTACCAGCACCACGCCATTGGCACCACGCGCTCCATAAATGGCGGCCGAGGCGGCATCCTTTAGTATTTCGACTGATTCTATATCGGTTGGGTTCAGATAGTCCAAACCGTTCTCCGATGGCATTCCGTCTACTATGTACAGAGGCACTGAATTGTTTACCGTTCCAACTCCGCGGATTCTAATCTTGGAACCAGCACCGGGCTGCCCCGATTCTGAGGTAATCATCACACCCGATACCTTGCCTTTTAAAGCATTCTCAAGATTAGTAGGGTTGCCCTTGTCGAGTTCATCGGCAGTAACACGACTCACTGCCGATGTCAAAACGCTTTTCTTCTGTACGCCGTAGCCAACCACAACCACTTCGTTAAGCGATTGGGAATCTTCTTTTAACAGCACGTCATATACTGCTTTTCCACTTACAACAGACACTTGAGCCTGGACAAAACCAACATAAGAGAAAACCAGCTGGTCGCCCACTGTTGCCGACATGCTGAAATGTCCGTCAATATCAGTAAGCACCCCACTTTTGCTTCCCGCAGCAACAACGCTCACCCCCACTAAGGGTTCACTGTCGGATGCTGACTTCACACTTCCTGTTACATTTACAGTCTGCGCCTGCAACCCTGTAACCACTAAGGATAACAGACATACCAACAGGCATCTCCAGTTAGGAATTTCAAAAGGCCTCAAAGAGAATTTCCGTATTGTTTCCATGTTATTATGTTATTGATAGATGTTTAGGTAATACTTTGTTGCAACAAAAGTAGGAAAAGGATAATTCAAGAAGGTTGAATACACGATATAAAAGGTTGAAAATAAAACAACAGAGTATAACATACCTGATATCAAACCACAACGTACGTTTTTTCAACCTGCCAAAGCGCCGTATACAAGGCGTTTTGCAGGAACTATGCTTCAAGCCTCCCGAAAGACACCTTCAAGGAGCTAAATTCATAGCTCCAAGAGGCTAAAAGGATTGCTACAAGAAACACACACATCAAACCCGAACATGGCGAAAGCAGCAAAATGGCAGATGAAAGGTTAGAAAATATTCCTAAATCCTTACAATTACAGGCAACGGGAAAGCACTAAAAGCCGAGTGTTACAGGCACCCGGCTTTTCTAACTTAAAACTACAACTAAAAAAATCTACAAGTCTTATAAATTGATAAAGTAGGACTTCCGTCTATTTTTGAAACGGATCTCCTTGCGGCGAACGGCTCACCACCCAGCGGAAAGCATTGACAAAAAGCAAATTCTGTGTGGCGTCTATAAAACATTCGTCACCATGCCCCATGTTGAGATAAATCATACGGTACTTCCGATTAGTCCAAACAACCGGAAAATCTCCGGAATTTACAACATCCTTTATTCCGAATGGATACATTTTAGGAGAGATGGACAAAAGTACATCAACATCCGGATTAAGTCTGGGACTCGGACTCCACTGATAGAACTCGCTGGCCGGAGCCACAAACGAGGGTGGTAGCGTACGCATAACCGTATGGGCAGGCTTATCGCTCTCTACCACCGCAGGCTGAGGAGGCCAGTTATTACAAAGAAAATGTCCGCAGCCTAAAAACTCATTCAACCACGGCCAAGCCGTATTCCTATCATTATAGGCTGCTGCATGGAATCCCATCCAGCCTCCACCATGTTCCATATAACGCTCAAATGCCTTACGTTCCATTCGATTTGTTGGCATACCGTTGAGCATGATGATGATATCAAAATTGTTCAGACTGTCAGCATACAATCCAAAATCAGTGGTAACCTTCAGTATGTAGCCTTCTCCGTAGGTGAGTTTGTGGAAGAACTGAATGGCCTGCCGGTCAAATTGCACATGAGCTTCTTCAGCTGTAGAATCATAATAAATAAGGGCTTTAAACCGAGGAGCTTTGGCATAATTTGCCGGATAATCTGTTTGGGCTGCAGCCGGCAGGCTAATGATAACAGCAATAGCAATGAGTATAATTTGAAAAAAACGCTTCATAGACTTCTCTTTTTATTAATTTATATCGCCCAGAACCCACAGAATGGCATTGCCAAACATGCGGATAAAGGCAGGTGTAGTGAGCAAATCGGCATGGTGACCTATCTGGAAATACACATTACGGGCTTTTTTGGAAGGGTTGGTCCAAATAACCGGGTGGTCGCCCATACGTATATCAGAAGCAGGCCGATAGCTCGCCTCGTCAACATGGGCCAACACATGAACGTGTTTTCGTGGATTGCTGTCGTACGTGTACCACTCATCTTTTGGTATGTCAAATACACAAGGCAAGCCGCGCATAACAGGATGGGCATCATCTTCTACACAAACGGTTCCGTCTGCCAGCGGAGCTATGTAACGGTCGAACCGGATATGCCCCATAAAGTCAGAGAACCACTGCCACATCTTGTAACCATCAAAAATATCACCTAAGAGAGTGGCATGGTGAAATCCTACATAGCCTCCATGTCCCTGGTCGATGTAACGTTCAAAGTCGGCTGCTGCCGCTTCGCTCCATGCGTAGGGAGGATAATTTAGTTGTATAATGGCCTGATATTTGTCTATCTCGCCAGCCTTTATTTCTTTCATACTATATACATACGTAAAGGTTACGTTCAAACTGTCTGCAACACTATTAAGCCAGGAGGTTGCCGCATCTACAAACCCTTGATGGCCCGTAGCCTGCTCTGCCAACACGAGCACTTTACGCGGATGTTTTGCTGGCACGGCATGCGATTGAGCTACTACATCCGTTGTAACAGACAGGAGGAACAAAATTCCTGATAGCAAAAGCAAATTAAACTTCTTCATTACCATATCACTTTTATGATTCTTATTTCTGGTTTTCCAATCCATCCATGGCCACGGCTCCTGCACCAATAAGTCCTATATTCTTGGCATCGAGTCTGGTTGGTACAACTCCACGCGTAACAAACCGCATGGTTACCGGTTGCAGTTTCGCCTTGACATGAGCCATATAATCACTTATCTCCAACATCTCGCCACCAAGAATAATAGTATCTGGGTCTGTTACCCTGACCAGATTCATAATAAGATCGGCCAAAGCATCTGTTGCGTTTTCCGTTAGCTTTACGCACAGAGAGTCGCCGGCTTTAGCCAGGCGGAATACATCTTCTACCTTAACACGCTCATTTGATGGTATCGAAAGGTTGGTATCAGGATAATCATTGCGCAACATGCGGGCACAACGATCTATTCCTACTGATGATGCTATTGTTTCAACACAGTCTGTACGCCCACATGCGCAACGCATACCTACTCTTGTTCCTACTTTCAGATGCCCCACTTCACCTGCATTAAAATGAGCGCCTCGTATCTGCTTACCGTCAATAACGATACTGGCAGCTATGCCGGTGCCGATGTATAGATAGATAAAATTATTACTTTCATGTCCTGCACCCCATCGCATAACTGCTCGCGTAGAGGCTTTTACATCGTTGTCTACGAAACAAGGCATGCTAAAAGTTTCTTGTAGTGTGCGCGCCAGATTAATAGGATGGGTCCGGGCGGGATCTATCTGTTGCCATATACCTTTTTCGGAGTCAACACGCCCTATCACGCCCACCCCCATCGCAAGGGGACGTTTGCCGATCCACCCCACGTGAGTCTCGTAATCGTGCAGAGAAGATATAATCATATCCTGTGCCGATTCCTGATTAAAGAACACGGTCTGGTAGTCTTTCATCTTCAACAACTTGCCGTACTCATCAATTTCACCTATCGTTAACTGAGTTCCACCTAACACGATACCTAAAAAAGTTTGTTTCATAGCCATTCAATAACTGATTTACATTTATATCAAGAAGATAATCATATTTTGCTCGGACTTGTGCCAAACTGCTTCTTAAAGCTTGTACTGAAATATTTGGGGTCGGCAAAACCAACCTTCATAGCAACCTCCGAAATAGTATAACGATGTTGAGCCAATAGCTCACGAGCATGATTGAGTCTCACCACCCGGATAATGTCATTAGGCCCGTTGCCCGTCAGCGTCTTGAGTTTGTTGTAGACAGAAGAACGACTCATGGCTAATTCTGAACAGAAATCATTAACAGTGAACTCACAATTTGACATCTGCTCCTCTATAACCTTCCGTACTCTCTCCATAAACTCTTTGTCAAGTTGGCTCTTATAGTCTATTTGATCGGTCTCTTTGTTCATAGCAGAAACTTTGTCACGCAATAATTGCGAGCGGTATAGGATGTTACGTAGTCGAGCCTTCATAATTTCGAAATCGAAGGGAATCGTAAAAAATTCGTCGGCTCCAGCTTCCAAAGCATATATCACATTCTCCCGTTCATACATCGATGAAAAAAGGATTACAGCAATATGACTCGTTTCTATCATGCTGCGCAGATGCCTACAGAGATCTATCCCTGCCACGACTGGTAACATCATGTCGGCAATGATGATGGCCGGATTTTTCTCCTTTGCCAACACCATAGCCTCATCGCCATCAGAGGCTTGAATAATATCGTATGTATCTGCTAAAGCTGCAAACAGTTCAGCCAGCACCTCACTTTCTTCAGAAGCTATCAGAATAATCTCCCGCTCGGGCGAGGCTTCCGTTTTGGACTCGCCGGCATTCTCGGCCGTGAGGCTGCCGGGTAGTTCTTCCTTTGTTTGCAATGCCGTATTTTTAAGTTGCCGTAATTCTCTGCTTTTTCTGAACAGTTCTACAAGCAAAATCAATACAATGACAGAAAGAGATAAAACTATATAACTCATAATACTTAATATTCTGACAACAACGATAGAAACTTGCCTGCTGAAGTCATCCACACTTCTTTATAGCACGCATTATTAACTTGGGGCCAATAAGGTTGGTCCGTATTACCATAAGAGCGTATACCTACGGGTATCTCTCCGGTAATTTCGCCAGACGAGAAACTGTCCATAGAGGGATAGCGATAGCCTTCTCCGTAAATGAGAGATTGGCAGAAAGGATTCTTTCCTACTGTCCAATAAAGCTGTCCTAAGCCTATATCAAGCAGTTCTCGGTCGCTTAGGTAATGGCCACAAAGTGCTGCTGATTTGCCCAAAGACAAAATAACAGCTTCATTTCCATTAAAGATAGAAAAACAAATCGGAAAACGCCTCACAGCATGAATACTGTCAAGACGAACTCCTTCAGAAAACTGAAGCCTGAAGAGGGAATCGGCATTTGCCGGAGCCCACAAATGAAGTTTCCGGAAACCTATGCTATCTTTATACTCATGAGCCATATACGTACCGCTGGGTGCCATGTCATAAGGCTTTGTATAAACAGCGAGAGCTTTAAGATAATTGCCATACAACCGAATTGCCTGCTGCCATTGTGGATAATCTGCTGCACGAGGTTGGGTTTTGCAGAGACTTACAAGTGCCTGCATAAAGAGTTCTGAACGTGATTGATGAATGAAATGAACAATGGACTGGCGAGTAGTATCACGGTAAAAGAAGCCTCGCAGTTCTGGTCTACCTACCCGTTTTTCCTGACAAGCCATAATGTAGCGAGCTGACGAACGGGCCACTTGGGCATAACGAGCGTCGTGGGTAAGTACATATAGTTGAGAAGCTGCCCAGGAACGAGCTGCATGAAACAGGCTGGCGGAAGTATTATAAGTATGCTCCATTGGTATGGTAAATTCATCTACGCCCTCATTTTTGTATTTTCCCTGAGCATACTGAAAATCTATAATGGCTTGTTTCTTCAACTCAGAGGTTATTTCTCGACAACTATCAAGTTGCATCGCAGCCATAGCCTCATAAGCTGAATAAAGATAATTGTCAAACGCATTGTGCTGTTTGCGCACAGTAAAAATATCATCTCCAGTACCTTTTATGCCATCAGTCCAATGGAGTAATCCCATGCTGCTCGCACGATATCCGTCTGGCAGCCGACATTGAAGGACAAAGCGTAGCCCCCACAGAGCTTCTTCTTGCAAACGGGCAGCCAGCTTAGGGTCTGATTTACGCCTTGCTACTGCTAAAGAGAGCAGGGCATGAGCTACATCAGCAGTTTGCAAAGCCTGTTGGGATAAATCTCCTGCATCATGCCAACCTCCACTATATGACAATGTATCGCCACGAAAAACTGCAAACAAATCAGCATGACATCTTCCGTGAATACCCGGTACAACGTAACCACACCTTTGGCAGAAGATAAAGTTAAGCAACCGCCATGTAGTATTCGTAAAAACATGCGTGGATATAGGAAAAGCCGGAGACAGATACTGACCCAAGCGAATAGCATAAAAGCCAGGTTGGCAGAATGAGGTAAAATCGAGAACGCCGAAGTTTCCCAAAGTCGTATGCAGAGATTCCAAAGGGGCACGGAAAACGACAGAATGATTATTTATGTCAACAAGCTGGAAAGAGTCAACAGGGTAATCTTTCTGATTCACGATAGCTATTTTGCGATATGCAGGCAAATAGCCCGACATTGAATAAGATACGTAATGGTCATGAGGAACCCAGCCCGTTTCTTGATTAGGACGGGTTATTTGTAATAAACGTAAATTTGAAACTTCATATCTGATGGAGTCACTCATCGTACCATCATTTCCCTTCATGTCTGCATACAATATTAGCTTTTGAACATATTTACGAGGCAGACAATTGATTTCGAAATAGACATGATTCGTTTGATGATTGTCTATATTAATAAGGTGTGCACCTAAGGAATGGGGAACTTGATCTTCTAATACAAAATTAAGATTCACGACATCCGATCCTCTTGCATCAGCACGAATATCCATGGCTATGCAGTTATAAGCAGTCCAATCTTTTCCGCCAATATGTGAAACGGCACGGCATTGTCCATAAGTTGCATAATCCGGGTCGTCTAAAGGTCCTATAGGCCGCTCACCTACCAATCGCGGAAAGGTCATAACAAACCCGCCGCCCCGTGCTGACTTCACTCTGCCGAAACCTTCGACTGTCCATTTTAATTTTGAAAGTGTTTTGGAATTAAGAACCTTCTTTGTTCCTGTAAGTGTTTCCAATTGACGTGAGCGATCTACTGCTAACGGAAAATGGTGTTGCACTGACAAAGATAACTGTTCACAGCAATCTGCTGACAAACTTTTGTTTTGCCCGAAAAGGGATATGACAGATAACCAACAAAACAAACAAATTATCTTTCTCATGCTGCACGATGACTATGAATGCGGGAGCCAATGACGGCATAACTCAACATAACCAATTCTCCTAACAGTACAATTGACCATGACCAACGCCATGACCCAAGCATATCTGCTATAAAGCCTTGCATTAATGGCAATACAGCCCCACCTACGACTCCTATCATGAAGACTCCGGAAGCTATAGATGTATACTTACCTAAGCCAGTAACCGCAAGTGTATAAATACATCCCCACATAATGCTATGAAATAAGCCTACTGCTACCAGTAGCCAAGGATTGTTTGTCCACATCGCTATAAAAAGGAATATTGTAGCCATAGCTGTTGTAAAAACAAGTTGTGTACGTGGAGATATTTTGTTCAGCATGCTGGAAATCAGTCGCCCTACCAATAAGCCACCCCAATAGAGGGTGGACATAAGCGTGGCTGTAGCAATACTACCTTGAAGGTCTGAAAGGATGTAGAGGTTGAGATTGCCTCCAATACAGACCTCACAGCCTACATAGAAAAAGATTGCAATAACGCCAAGCGTTAAGTGACGAAAAGACCAAACACTGCGTTCCAAAGTCTCACCTCGAGTTGCATGGGCTTCTTCTATATCGGGAAGTGGCAAATAAAGCAGAAGCATTACAAGTATAACAACAACAGCTATCAAGACTAAAAACGGGAAAGCTAACTGCGACACAGCAACTTCATCGACAGAAAGTCCGCCAAATACTATTCCGGAAACGAAATAGGGTGCTACCGTTGTGCCAATAGAGTTGGCCGTTCCACCAATAGCCATACGTTGTACGGCTTGGGTGTTTTTAACAAGACAAGCTACCAAATAAGGATTGATGACTACTTGGAGTATTGCAGCAGAAGCTCCGACAGTAAATGAGCCAAACAAAAAGATGAAGAAGCCTACAGGCAGTCTGTTGTCAGCCCACAGATAAACCATATCGGGATACCGGACGGTTACAACAGAAGACAACCAGAACAAGCCCAAGCCGAATATCATTATCCCAAGTCCCCTTACCAAAGTTACTTTATAACCACTGCGGTTTACCCAACGAGAACCAATTGGACCACTAATAGGATATGCCAAAAACCATGAGAAGGTAATAAGAGTGGCTAAGGTATTCTTCATGGAACCCACATCAGCAAGGAAAGTTGCTTTTAGAGGTGCTTGAAACTGAGTATTTGCCGTGGTTAGGAACCCAACGATAAAAAACAGCATAACCATTGAAATAAATGGTATCAGATAATTATTGGAATATTCTACTTGTTTAATGCTCATACTGAAGATATTTAGAAGCGGATAAATCAAAAAGGAAATGACAATCAGGATGAAGTTGAAGAATAGATGCAGGCACTTGCGGCGTAACTGGTCCATGAAGCATCTTATCTACTATTTCAGCTTTGTTGGTACCTTTTGCTACCAACAGTATCTTCCTGCTGTGCATGATGTTTTTTAATCCAATAGTAACTCCACCCAGCAAGACATCAGGAGGAGTATTCGTTTCACTCCGAATACGTGACTCCAATTGGTCATCCATTCGCGAAATCCAAGTGCATGTTTCAAATGGAGTTCCAGGCTGATTAAACCCTAAGTGCCCATTTTCACCTAAACCCAACACCAGTAAATCAACACCTCCTCTATCCACCAAGGCTTGTTCGAATTCACGACACGCTGCAGGAAAATCATTACTTTGTGTGGGAAGCATTAGGAAATGAGCATCATCTATTGACAGAGCATCTATCAGTTGATTCTTCAACATCATAAAACAGGCTCCACTATACTCTCTTGGTACATTCATAACCTCATCTACACCAAAAAAAGTTACTTGATGAAGGTCTGAAGGATATTCAGCGAAAAAATTGGAAATGATTTGGTGTATGTGCAAAGTAGTTCGACCTGTAGAAAGACCTATAACACTATCTGGCTTTTTCAGAATCTGCTTAATGACACACATGGCCGCCATAATATCAAACTGTTCCTCTGTTTTTGCAATTATTACTTTTTCCATTATCTTAGATTTGTCAACAGCATCTATAGTTATTGCTACGAGGACAAAGATAGAATCTATTTATAACAAAGAGGTTGAATATCTCTTATAATTGGTTTGATAAACGCCCTAATGGGGCATTTTTTTTATACTATGTTTTGAAACTTAGACCTGCATATTATCGTTTTAACCTTTTCTTTTTTGGTTTTACAATATGAAGCCTTCTTGGTCGTAACCTCGATGGTAATGATGGATGCAAGTCAATAGAGAACTTATCCTGCTGTCGGTTACGGACATCTTTGCGTATTGAGGCAGCTGGGCATCGTATCGTTCACGGTTTCCCTCTCGTATTCTTTCTTCGTAGTCCTCTGGTATCAGAAATGTACTGCGCATACCAAGATGCTCATAGAATTCATGCTGGAAGATAGCAATCCCTGCCAGATCAAGATCACCAAAGTGAATATATTGATTTGGGATAGACAAAAGCCAGTTGATGAGGTCAGCATGTTGCTGTTGCGGATATCGCGAAACAAACAGTAGCTGGCAACCTTGGGGTAAACACGACTCGAAGAGGTATCGTTGCCGCTTCACATAACGGAAATTTTCGGCATTCTCTACACCAACGATCATTACATCAGGTGGTATTGAGAAGTTCTGACTGTCGGCTATAAAAACAAAACTGCCGTCGGTCGGAAGAATAGTCAATGGAGTTCCATTGAGCGTTGCAGCTATTGACTGATAGCTATTGACCAGGAAACCTCGGAAGGTACGATGTCTTACAAACTTGCTATTGCCCGTTACTTGCACTTGCAAGGCTCTGTCTGCCAAGGGATGTTGCAGCAGGTGCAGCGTGGCTTCCAAATTACGAATGTCATAATGGCTGGCCAGATAATGACGCAGAGCTGAAGTATCGGCAGCCCGCAAGCTCTGATGACTGCCGTGAATGTTGGTTAGCAGAATGCCATCGGTCTGCATTTGCCTGAACCATTCACCCCGCAGGCTACTGGTCGGGAGTGCTTTGCCTTCAGCTAACAATATCAGGCGCTGAATAAGTGATGTGGTTATTTTCATCGGATAGTGAGTAGTGTCTTTACGACTGTGTTGCTCTGCTCGTCTTTGCTCAGTGCGTAGGTGTAGCGATAGGCAAGCGCATTGTAGGTGGTTGGCGACGAATTGACCAGGTAGATGTTGCGCACATTGGCAAACTTCAATATCCCCTCCACGTTATTAGGATGAAGTTTCCCTATTTCATCCATCATGCAGTGTAGTTTGAAATCACCGAATTTACGGGAAATCTTGCGCTTGAAAACATTGATTAGCATAATGTTCACCATGGCTTTCACCAAAATGTCAGTTCCATCCGACCCTACGTTGGACAATTTCTCCACCCAGTTTGTATCGTTATCATTCTCTTTCACCTTAAATTCCAGTTTGAAAGTGTCAGATAGCGTTATATGTTCACGCTTCTGCTCGACATCCATCATTTCGATAAGGGTCATGAGTAACCTGATGGCCTGTTCGTTGGTATGGTTCTGATTATCTTCTTCCGAGAACAGATTCAGTTCTCCGATATCAAACCCATGCTCATCGTCAAACCGCTTGATGTTGAGCAACTGCTGCATCAAGTGGTCGTTGCTTTCAACTGCGCGCAGCTCTATATCCTTGATGACGCCCACAAAATTATTCTCACGGAAATCGTGATTGATATCGCCGATTGTAGCACGCACATCGGCTGTATGCTGGCTCAAATCGCTTACGTCGTGGGCTATACGTTTAATAATCGTGGCATATTGACGGCTGGTGCGAACCCTGTACTGCTCTATCTTGGCATTTGAGAGAAATTCGTTCAAATCAACCGCAAATTCCGTGTAATCGCTATTTGAGTTGAACTCGGTACGGAAATTGAATGTGTTTTGGGGAGAGAAATTACTCTTGAAAGCGATTACAGCTTGCTTAAACGCCTCCAATGTTTGTTGCTGATTGCTGATTTGGTTATGCAGATTGTCTAAAATATCTGCCAAGGGTTTTACTGTTTTCCGCTCCCCTGCTGTGAGCAAAGCTTCGGGACACGATGAATTGTTTCTGAAACTATTCACATGATTGATAGCATTGGTGAGTTTTTCCTGTTCGTCTTGCAAAGACCGCAGAGACGAGGCCAATCGATTGATAGCCTCATCGTATTGTTTCTTGCGCTTCTGGAATTTCTCCGTAAGCTCATCTATCTTTCCTCGGTTCACCCTTCGCTCCTCTTTTTTATCGGATTCGAGGCTGAAATAATCACGGATATCATTCTGCCAGGAAATGTATTCAGGGCGATTTTCGTCAATGAACCGCAACTCATCAGAGACGGTTTGCAGTTGCTTGCGAACCTCGGCCAAGCGCTCAATGTCTACATTCAGACCTTTCAGCTCGGCATCCATTTCTGCCTGCAGCGCTACAGTTCGTTTCTCTGCCTCACGTTGGTTCTGCAAACGCTCAGTCTCAATAGCAATTTTTTTGCTGTTTACAGCCTCGAAAAGGTTTCTTGTTTGTCTTTCGAACGATTTTCTGACGTCAGTTAATCTTTTGTCGCATTGTTCTTTTAACAACAGTTTTTGCTTGCCAAGATCTTCGATGTCCCGTTCCGCTACGCTTTGTTGCTCATGCAGCTTGGCGAGTTCTCTCTCTCGCCACTTTGAAAGACGGTCGGCCAGGTTAGTCCTTTCCTTATTGATGCGTTGCAGACGCAACGGCAGTTGTTTGTACTCGGCATCAATATTCATTTTATCCTTGCGCAACTGCTTCAAGCGGACTTTGGGTTTGCGTTCCAGTTCTTCGATATCCACTGTTAACTGCTGCTTGCGAACTTTTATCTGTTTATTTACATCCTCTATTTGCTGCTCCAGTCTTGCTTTTTGGAGTTGTATTTCTTCAGGGGTCTTGACTACCTTTTCTATGTTTTCCGTATCAATCTTAACACCGAAGACGGTATCCTCCCCACCCTCTAACCGTGGGTTCAGCGCCGCATTGTATAACACGGCATCCTCATCTAGTACCTTGTCTATATGATGTTCCCAGCCGTCCACATGAGTTCCCAACCACTCAATGAACGAACCCTTTTGCCGTTGCAGCATGTCCTCAAGGCCCGCAGCTTCTGCCGAAAGCAAGGCGACGGTGCTCTGCAACGAGGTTGCAGCCTTGTCACAGTCCGTTTCAAGATCCTTGCGCCGCATAGCTACGTCAGCCGTAATACGGGAAATTTCCTGCTGCATGGCATTCGATTCATGCTCCAGCTGCTGCAAGCGTTGCTGCAGTTCGGATGATTGGGTATCCAACTCGGCCTCATCTTCGCGATAAGGATTGGCTTGCTTCATTCGCTCTACGTCTATTTTCAGTTTGCCGTAGGCATCACGAGCTTCTGTAAGCAGTTTTTCGTTTTCGTCAAGTTTCACGTTATATTGCTTTCTGATACCGTCAGCCTGCCTTGCTTGTTCCTTTTGTAACTCTCCTTGCTTTTCGGTAGCCGTGCGCTGCATATCGTTGAGCTGTTCCTTGAGCTGCAAGTCGTTTTCGCGCCATTCACGATTCACTGCTTGCTGCAATTCTTTGTATTTCGAGGTTACTGTTTGGTTCTTGCCCGTTAGAGTCGACTCCTGCTGGGCCAGACTTTGCTGCTGCACCTTCAGTTGTCCTTCCCTGGTGTAGCGCTCCGCAATTTTTTCAATACCTATTTCTTCATAATGTTGCCGCTTGATTTTTACCTGATCGAAGAACGATTTCAAGGCTCCGTCTTTCTGGTTCAGCTTGTCGCGCTCGGCATTATGTTTGTTCTCTTCTTCGCTGAAGAGTCTTTTCTGGCGCGTTAAGTCCTCAGTTACCTGCTGCTCCTTTCTCTTCAGCTCCGGCAAGCGCTTGGTGTCACGCTCCAACGCAAAGTTCAGGCAGGCGCACAATTCTGCTATCAGCTTGTTTGTGCTTTCATACTGTGCATATTTATCAACCACCGCATCTGCTTCTGCCTTGACTTTCACCCGTCCGTTTCTTTCTGTTTTATACCATTTCCATATATCTTCGTATTGCTGACGGAAGTTTTTCATCTCCTCGCGATATCTATTCAGGTCGATATCATCGCCCGAGAAGTCCATGGAATCTATAATGGTATCTTTGATGACACGTGACTCCAGACTCTGGTTCAGGAATATATTCTGGATTGTAAGCGGCACCTGGCGGTACTTACTACTTTCCATGAGCGAGAAACGCCACAGCTCCCTGCTCACTTCGCGGTGGTTGCCATAGAGAATGTTGCGGAACTCCTCGTAACTGCGAATAATGTTACTGCGGAAAACGCGCGTACCTATCTGCTCACTGATGCGCCCCCACTCGTCGCGTACACTTCCGTCTTCTTCCACAAAGTAACGCTTGTCGAACGGACAATCTACGATGCGGAAGGCGGTACGGCCGCGTGAAAGGAATGTCACCACAAAGTAAGTTCCCGTCTCGCGACACACCTCATAGATAATATACGAGTTACGGTAAGGCAGATAAAACTCATCGTAACTCTTCTGTCCAGCTTGTGTGCGTATGCCCAGTTTGTTCTTGTCTACATTATAAAAGAACAAAATGGCGCGCAGCAACGTAGATTTTCCCACGCCTTGCGTACCTATGAAGTGCACGTTTCCGTTGAGTTTTATCTCGGCATAAGGTACATGGGCGCTATTGATGAATATAATTTTATTGAGGTATCTCATCTTTCACCTCCTCGTCTATATTGATACAAAGGATTATCTGCTCAATGTAATGGAAAGCCGAGGTTACCTGATAGGTGCCATCGGTCTCGTTAACCAGCTCGGCAAAGCCCATGTTTACAAGCGTAAGAGCCAGCGCCTCCAGTTTGTCACGATTCGATTGCCGGTCCTGGAACAACCGGCCCAGTTTCTCCTTGAGTTCTATATTCGTAGACAAGCTGACCTCCATTTGCGCCAATCGGAATTGAGTGCCAGCGTCGAAAGAGGTATCGTAGGTCTTGAGGAAATCAAGATAATCTATCCATGAGAACAAGGACTGCAGCTTGTTCTCTACGATAACCTTGGCTTCTCGCCTGCTAAAATAAAAGAAACCGTCGCCCCCGCAAAGCTGGAAGTCTATTTTAGCAAAATAGTCTTCATATTCCTGCTGGTATTCTTCTATGTCATTGTAGATAGCTCGCGTCTCGGCATCAATGCTGTTGGCCGATATGAACTGCCCACGGCTTAGTCTTTGGAAAACTTCATTGGTATATTTCATCGCGGATAAATTACTGGATATTCTATATTTCTTATCATGTCGGTCTCTGCCGTGTACCGTAATCGCTCAGGATACTGTGAGGCCAATTGTAAAAAGAGCACCAACCGTAACTCGTCATCAACAGTTTCGGTAAACGGGTAATGCCATACGTAATTGAAAAGGTCAGTGCCCTGCGCCAAAAAACCATTCAGCAATTCCTGATGGTTAAAGGCACGTAAGGTCTCGATCTGGCCGGTCAGGAACTTCGTTGCGATTTTTCCGCCAAGTCGAGATTTTACGGCAGTTTTGTTGGAGAGCCGGCGGCGGATGTTGCTCAATATGTCGAGTGCGGCATCGTCATTACGCAGAAAGTCGAGCGAAACCCGGGTCACATACTTAGGTTGCCGTTCCATCCACACGTCGTTGGTTTGTGCCATTACCTCGTTTACGTTTGTAGCCTGCTCTATCATGAACTGGTCGCGCAGGTACTTGAGCTGGCGCACCTTCTTGACCAGCCTACTTTGGTATTCTATGCGGTTAAGATATTCTATGATTTGCTGTGAGATGGCTATCAGCCCATGAGCAGCATCACGCAAACCCTCTTGTACTTCCCTTACTGTTTGCTTCAACCCAATGTCCATAGCATTGGAAAAGAATATCACCTGCTCTTTAATCACCTTCTCGGTCTGCTCCGTCAGCTCGTGTATCAGGCGGGCTTTCTCATCAAAATCCCTCAGTCTGAGTTCCTTAATCTTAAAGTTATGCTCCTGTTTATAGGTATCGTCAACGTTCCGCTTCAGGTCAACCACATTTCTGCGGGTGGCATTTTCTATGCTTTTAAACGTGTGGCGAACCTCGCGGAGCAACATACTGCGGCGCTGCTGACTCTCGGCGGCCAGATACGAGTCCATGTCCAGCTTCAATTTACTGATGTAGGTCTGCACCAGGGCGATGTTGATATCCTCGTTAACGGCCAGCACTTCCTCAAAAAAACGCTGGTAAATATCGTCCAGCTCCAGCGTATCGCCGCTTTGCTCAATCACCCCGTAGCTTATCAAGTGCTGCAACCGGTTCTCGTCTCCGTCCAGTGTTTCGAGCGCGTCGTCGTATCTAATAGCAACGGTCTTTCGCTTCAGGAACATGTCATTCAGCAGTTTTGCGCCCTGCTGAAGTCCACGCGTGAGTTCTTTGATAGAGTTATAAGTTGCCATTGTTATTGTGCCGTCATGAGAAAATAGGTAGATTATCATCGCAAAGATACTTATTTTCTGCAATAATATACAAATAATCAACCGATTTTTGACAGAAAAGAAACTTTCCAGAGCCTGCAAATGGGGTGCTGAGAATCCTTAGCTACCGCCCAATACCTATCTTTCGGGAACTTTTGACAAGTGTCGCACGATTGTTCGACAGGTGTCACATGGTCGTGCGACACTTGTCAAAAGTTCCCGGGTGATAGTTCTTGGATGGTAGGTGATGTGGTATAAAACGGCAATCTCCGCTTCCGGGCGGGAGGCGGAGATTGCAGGAAAGGGCGTGTCAGATAATGCTGGTCTTGCGGGTCCACTCGATAATCTCGGGTATGTAGCCGAAGGCTAGTCCCGTAACGGTGTCGGCACAACCGTAGTACACGGCTACGCGGCCCGTTGCCGGGTCATGCAGCTCGGCACAAGGGAAGCAAACGTTGGGCACATCGCCCGTAAGTTCGTACTGTTTCTGCGGTGAGATGAGGTACGGACCGGAGCGGTAGATGGGCTTCCAGGGCTGTTCGAGGTCGAGCAAAGCCGACCCGAAGCTGTACACATAGCCGTTGCAACTGCGCAGCACGCCGTGGTAAAAGAGCAGCCAGCCCTCGCTCGTCTCGATTGGAACGGGTCCGGCGCCTATCTTCATGCACTGCCAGGCGCTCTCTTCGAAGGCTGCCGGGCTCATTACATGGCGGTGGAGGCCCCAGAACTCCATGTCGGGGCTCTCGCTGTAGAAGATGTCGCCGAAGGGCGTATGGCCCGTATCGGACGGGCGACTCAGCATGGCGAAATTGCCGTTAATCTTCTTTGGGAAGAGCACTCCGTTGCGGTTATAGGGCAGGAAGGCGTTTTCGAGCTGGTGGAAGGTCTCGAAGTCCTTCGTCCAGGCTACGCCGATGGTGGGTCCGTAGTAGCCGTTGCACCAGGTGACGTAGTACCTGTCGTCGATAAAACATACGCGTGGGTCATATCCGTACACCCACTTGCCAATCTCGTCGTTATCGCACTCAAAGCGCAAAGGCTGCTCGTTGATGTTCCACTTCAGGCCATCGGCCGAGAAACCTACATGCAGCACCATGCGCCGATTGGTGTCATCGCAGCGGAAAACGCCTGCATAGCCGTTGCCGAAGGGTACCACGGCGCTGTTGAAGATGCTGTTGCTGGTGGGCAGCAGGTCGCGGGGAATGATGGGATTGGCACTGCAACGCCACATGACATTGCGCTCGCCGTCGGGTCGCTCCTCCCAAGGCATGTTGGGTAAGGGCTGCCCCTGAATGATTAATTTACTCATACGTTATGATGTTAAAATAGTTGTAAGGTCTTGTTTCTACTGCTTCTTGTCGGGATAAGTAAAGGGTACGAACCACGTAATGAGCAGAGCAGGGATGGTGCAGAAGAGCACGAAGACGAAGAAGTGCCTGTAGCCGAGGGCATCGCTCACGGCTCCGCTCATCATGCCGGGCAGCATGACGCCCAGATTCATGATGCCGCTGGCGAACGCGTAGTGGCTCATCTGGTGCGCGCCGGGGGCTATCTGCTGCATCATGAACAGCGTGAGGCCCACGAAACCGAAGCCGTAGCCGAAGTATTCGAGTACGATTCCCGAGCCGATAAGCGGCAGACTCTGGGGTTGATAGAGAGCCAGAAGGGTGTAGGCCACGAAAGGCAGGTTGAACACCAGGGCCAAGGAGAAGAGGCTCTTCTGCAGTCCGCGCCGCGCGATGTAATAGCCTGCGAGGATGGAACCTACGACGAAGGCCGCTGCTCCGAACGTTCCGTAGAGCAAACCAATCTCCTGCTCGCTCAGTCCGAGGCCCTGCTGGGCCCGCGGAGCCTTGAGGAACAGGGGCACAATCTTCATTACAAAGCCCTCGGCAAAGCGGTACAGGATGATAAAGGCGATGTAGTACCAGATGTGCTTCTTGCGAAAGAAGTCGGCGAACACGCTCCACAGCTCGGCAAGCGACTCCTTCAGCGTCTTTCCCTCCACGGCTTTCTTGCCGTCGGTGGGCAGGATGAAGAAGTGGTAACAGCCCAACACAACCATGATGATGCCAATGATGAGCATGATAATCATCCACGCCTGGGTCACTCCAAAGTGCTTGATGAACGTTCCGGCCAGGTAAACCAGTCCGCCGGTGGCGGCAATCTTGGCGATGTTATAGAACGCTCCTTGCCATCCAATCCACTTGGCCTGCTCCTCGTTGGAGAGCACCGACATGTACGTACCGTCGGCTGCAATGTCGTGGGTGGCACCACTCAGGGCGATGACGGCCAGCAGGGCGATGGTAACTGCAAAGAAGTTGGGCAGATGGAGGGCAAAAGCCACGAGCGCGAACATCACTCCGGTGAGCATCTGAGTAAGCACCACGAAGAATTTCTTGGTCTTGTACATCTCCAGAAAGGGGCTCCAGAGGGGCTTCAACGTCCAGGGGAACATGATGAGCGAGGTCCAGAAGGCTATCTGCGTGTCGCTTACACCCATGCCTTTGTACATCAGCGTGCACACCATATTGAGCACCACAAAAGGCATTCCCATAGCAAAATAGAGCGTGGGAACCCACGCCACGGGGCTCACTTTCGTGTTCTTTTCTATGTTATTCATTACTTTTGTATCTTGAAAAGCCCGACTTTCTTAGTCCGCTACTTAAAAGGAACCATGAAAGTCGGGCTTACTAAAGTTATGTTTATTTAGCTTCCTTCTTGCAGGAGTTCAGCAGGTCGGCCTTTCCTTCATTGACCAGCTTGAGTATAAGCTCGCCGAAGAGGGTGTTCTGCCAGGCAAACCAGGGGCGTGTATAGTTGGATGCGTTGTCCTTGTTGAACGATTCGTGGATGACGCCTGTGCCTGCGTCGGTGTCCATCAGCATCTGGATGCACTGCTTAATCTCGTTATCGTCCTTTGAAGTGAAAGCTCTCATCATGATGCTCATGGGCCACGGCATGTCGTAACCAATGTGCGGACCGCCTATACCTTCACCTGCCTTGCCCTTGAAGAAGTAAGGATTGTCCTCACTCCATACGAAGCGGCGGGTGTTCTGGTAAACGGGGTCGTTTACGTCTACATCGCCCAGATACGGCATGGCAAGCAAGCTGGGCACGTTGGCATCATCCATGAGGAGCTGATTGCCGAACCCGTCGACCTCAAAAGCATAAATCCGGCCGTACTTGGGATGGTTAACAACGGCGTACTTCTGCAGGGCCGTCTTTACTTCTGCTGCCAGGTCGGTGCACTCCTTGGCCAGGTCAGCGCGGTGGTTGACGGCATTCAGCACCTCTGCAGCCTTGTTCAGGGTGGTTACTGCCATGAAGTTGGACGGAACGAGGAAGAGAAACGTGGTGGCATCGTCCGACGGACGGAACACCGAAGCTATCAGTCCGCAGGGTTTCACGGGATTACCCAGACCGTCGTTGCTCACGGTATCGAGCTGCCGGTCGGTCACTCGGGCAAACCTGTAGGGCCCTGTGCCGTTCTTGCGCTGCTGCTCGCGGAAGGTGCGGAGCACGCTCTGCACCACCTGCAGCCACTCATCGCCGAAGATGCTCGTATCGCCCGTAACCTTCCAATACTCGTAGGCAAGGCGCAGCGGATAGCAGAGCGAGTCTATCTCGTACTTGCGTTCGTGCAGTTCGGGCTTCATGTCGGTCTTGTCTTTCATCCATTCGCCGTTCGGGTTGGGGTATCTGTTGAAGGCGTTTGCATAAGGATCGAAGACTATATTCCTGAACTGGCGCATGATAACGCCTGCAATCATCTTCTTGAGGTTCTTGTCCTTGTTGGCCAGTTTTACGTAGGGATAAACCTGCGCGCCGGAGTCGCGGCCCCACATGGCGTGTATGTCGCCCGTGTAAACAAACGTATCGGGGTTGCCCTGGGCGTCTTCTTCGTAGTGAACGGTGGTGTCGAGGGTGTTGGGGAAGCAGTTCTCGAACATCCAGGCCAGGTAAGGAGTGTCCTTGAGCAGCTTCTTCACGCGCCTGATTTCTTTCTCTATGGCCTCCGAGCGGAACAGTCTGTCCTCCTCGGCAGGGCGCTTCGACACGTATGCCGTGCTCACTGCAATGGCCTTGATGTACTCTTTTCCAAACTCCTTCTGGGTCTTGTTGGCCTGTGCCTGTGCCGCGGAGACGCCGCAAAGCAGCAAGCCGGCACCCAGAATCACTGATTTCATTGTTACCGATGTATTCATATTTAATAGGTCTTTATGGTCTGTCGCTCTTTGCCGTACCGAACTTGGAGGGCTTGCTGCCCATAGTGAACTCCAGCGTTCCGCCCTTTTCGATGTCGGCATAGTTGATATATGACTTGGTGTAGTTGCGCCCGTTCAGCTTCACGCGCTGTATGTAGATGTTCCGGTCGCTGTTGTTCAGGGCGCGGATGGTGAAGGTCTTGCCGCCGGCAACCTGCATGCGGGCCTCGTCGAAGAGCGGAGAGCCGAAGACGAACTTGCCGCCCGCGGGCTCTACCTGATACAGGCCCATCGTTGAAATGACATACCAGGCCGACATCTGGCCCACGTCCTCGTTGCCCGAAAGGCCGTCGGCACTGTTCTTGTACTGCTCGCCGAAGATTTTGCGCAGCAGCGGTGCGGCCTTCCAGGGCTGCCCCACGTAGTTGTATAGGTACACAACATGGTGGCTGGGTTCATTGCCGTGGGCGTACTGACCTATGAGTCCGGAGATGTCGGGCGATGCCTCGGCGCCCAAATCGCCCTCTACGATGAAGAGCGAATCGAGCTTGTTGACGAATGCCTGCTCCGATGGGAAGAGGCTCACCAGCCCGTGCACGTCGTGCGGAACGAGCCAGGTGTACTGCCAGGCGTTGCCTTCGGTGTAGTCGTCGGCTATGTGGGCCGACTTAAAGGGATTGAACGGCTCGCGGAAACGACCTTTACTGTCGAGCCCGCGCATGAACTCCGTCTGCTTGTCAAAGAACTTGCGGTAGCACTGGCTGCGGTTGTAGAAGTACGTGTAGTCGTCCTTCCGGCCCAGCAGACGTGCCACTTTGGCTATTCCGGCATCAGCAATGGCGTACTCGAGGCTCTTGGATACGGTCTCGGGCGTATTGGCCACGTCGAACGGGATGTAGCCGTACTGCTTGAGTTCCTTCATTCCGCGCTCGTCGAGCATGGCCGATTTCTTCATTGCCTCAAAGGCCGCAGCCTTGTCCTTCACGTATCCTTTGAGCACGAGGTCGGCCAGCACGCTCACCCCGGGGTTGCCCACCATGCAGTCGGTCTCGTTTCCCATGAGGTGCCACACGGGCAGTTTGCCCTGCTGTTGGCAGATGTTGAGCATCGTCTGGGCTATGTCGGCCTGCTTCTCGGGGTGTATGAGCGTCATCAGCGGATGCGCCGCGCGGTACGTATCCCACAGAGAGAAGGTGGTGTAGTTGGTAAACCGGGCGCTGTAAACCTTGCCGTCGGCGCCCCGGTACTGGCCGTTCACGTCGCTGAACACCGACGGTGCCGTCATGGTGTGGTACAAGGCGGTGTAGAAGATGGTGCGGTCGGTATCGTTCTTGGTCTCGATTGAGATTTTGCCCAGTTCCTTGTTCCAGGCCTGCCGGGCTTCTGTAACGGTCTTGTTGAAGTCCCACGCGGGTATCTCGGCCTGCAGGTTGGCCTTTGCGTTCTCAACACTAACGGCCGAGAGGCCCACCTTTACGAGCAGCGGCTGGCCGTCGTTGCGGAACGAGAACACACCTACGCTGTCGTTGCTCTCCACAAGCGTAACGGGTTTAGAGAACTCTGCGACGAAGAAGTCCTGCTGGTTCTTGGCCCATCCGGTCGACATGCGGAAGCCGGAAACCGTTGTGGCGCCCTCTACATTGAGCTTGCAGCTCGTCATCTTGTCCCATCCTATGCCCTGGTTCAGGTTGATGGCGATGAGCCCTTCGGCCGTATTGGCGCCGTAGGTATAGCGATGGAAGCCGGCCCTCTTGGTGGCCGTTAGCTCCACAAACACGTTGGGCCGGCCCAGCTTGATAGCGTAGTAGCCGGGGCTTACGGTCTCGCTGGCGTGCGAGAACCTGATTTCCTTTTGTTCTTTATTGGCAACGGGCAGGAAGGCGAAGTCGCCCAGGTCGCCTATACCCGTTCCGCTGAGGTGCTGATGGCCGAAGCCTATGAGCACGGAGTCGCTGATGTGGTAGCCCGAGCACCAGTCCCAGCCGCGGGTGTGCTCCGTAGGGCCCAGCTGAACGTAGCCGAAGGGCACGTTTGCACCCAGAAAGACGTGGCCATGGCCGCCTGTTCCAATCCAGGGATTTACGTACTTCGTGAGGTCGCCCTCGGCCGCTCCGACGCCCGAAACGACCCAAGACATGGCCGCACAGGCCATCAACAGTTTCGTTTTAAACTTCATTTTAAGGTACAACTTGTAGATAATTTGATTTCTGCTATTCAGTTACAAAGGTACAAAAAATAGGCAAACGAGCGGTTGCACTCCTTAACAATTATCATTAAAATATGCTAATTGCGGCCTGTGGTGCCCCGTCCGGCAGGGCCGGAAGGTGCCTCGGTACCGGTGGTAGAACGCTTGTTGCTTGCAAAATCATCCCCTCCTAACCTCCCCTTTCTAAGGGGAGGAAACGTTGGCATCTATCTGCTGACAACTAAAAACTATCAGTTAAAGAATAAACATCAGGCAAACTGGTATCCTCCCCTTGGAAAGGGGAGGCGGAGGAGGGGATGACCATGTGGCAGGAAACAGTGAAGATGCAGCAACACACACACCCCTCTCAACCTCTGAATTGTGAATTATGAATTGTGAATTAACTGCTCCGGCATCGGCAGTCGGCAGCTCCCTGTTTTCCGAAGGATAGATTCAAGGTGCTTGAACATACCCTTCAAGGCGCCCGAACCTATCCTTCAAGCGCCTTGACCGATAGCTCTTTCGCAACCCCCGCTGGCAGGGGCTTTGGCAGGGGGCCGCAAGTTTGGCCCGCGGGGATGATGAAAAGGGTCGTTTTTCTTGCCGCATTCAGAATAAAAAGCTATATTTGCACAATGCGCCGGGGCTCTTTCAGCCCCGCTCATGCACTGCCCCGGGGCTGTACGGGCAGCGCTTTCTAAAACCATTATACGTTATGAGAAAAGACTTAGGAGTAAAACCGTACCTGTTTCCGATGCCGGTACTGATGATTGCCACCTACGACCGAGAGGGTAAGGTGGACGTAATGAACATGGCGTGGGGCGGCATCTGCGCCAACAAACTGGTGGCCCTGAACCTTGATGCCGACCATCAAACGACCAAGAACCTGCGTTTGCGCAAGGCGTTCACGGTGAGCATTGCCGACCGCGAGCACATGCGGGAGGCCGACTGGTTTGGCATTGCCAGCGGCAACGATACGCCCGATAAGTTTGAGCGTACCGGCATGCACGCCGTGAAGAGCAAGTTCGTTGACGCGCCCGTTATCGAGGAGTTCCCCGTAACGTTAGAGTGTGAGCTCGTGTTCGACAGCAACGAGAACGACGGACCTCATTTTTACGGCGAAATAAAGAACGTAAGTGCCGACGAGCGCGTGATGACCGGCGGCCGCGTAGACCCCGCCCTGCTCCATGCCTTGGTGTTCGACCAGTTCCGTGGCGACTACTACGTGGTGGGCGAACGCGTGGGCAAAGCCTGGCGAGAGGGCAAGGCGCTGGAATAACAGCACCCTCTCCCCCTCACTGACTGCCTGCAGCAACTGACTGAATACGCTGCTGTTCTGTCTTAAAAAATCAGAGGTCTCTCAACTGGAAACCTGCAATAACGGTTCCTCCCCTTAGAAAGGGGAGGTTAGGAGGGGATGATTTTGCAAGCAGCAAGCTGCTAATTCACAATTCACAATTCACAATTCACAGGTTAGGAGGGGATGATTTGCCCCGTCTCTTTGCGAATACCTGCTATTTGGTCATCCCCTCCTCCGCCTCCCCTTTCCAAGGGGAGGATACCAGTTTGCCTGATGCTTATCCGTTGACTGATTGTTTTCAGTTTCCAGCAGATAGGCGCCAACGGTTCCTCCCCTTAGAAAGGGGAGGTTAGGAGGGGATGATATCTTAAGCTGCATGACTAATCTTTGCTACCTGGTCATCCCCTCCTCCGCCTCATTTTACTAAGTGGAAGATACCGGTTTGCCTTCATGTAAACCGTTGCTTGCCCAGTCCTGTCATTCAACAGGTCCGTAACAGTTGAAAAATTACTCTGTTACTCTGTCTTTAAAAATAAGTAGCAAGCCAGCAGGAAACATGCAGCAGGCTTCCAACTTCGGTTTCCAAGACTTCTTTTTCATACATATTACTTGCCTGTTCCACTTTTTTATATTATTTTTGCAGCATTAATCATCAAATCGAATAACTTATCATGGAAGAAAATTTAGTATCTTCGCACCAGCTTAACATGAGTTCCTACGAAGGCAAAGGCAAGTGGAAAGGTGTTATCCAAGGCTGGGTTGCGTTTCTGGCAGTGTACATTGTAACCCGCATTCCGGCCGTGCAGCAGGCCATGACAGGCTTTGCCGAGTCTATGCACGTGGACTGGGTAACGAGTATGGTTAACTTCTTAATCAACGGATTTATATATATATCCATTCTACTTGCCATCGGTACGTTCATGATTTGGCGCAAGAAGCAGCTCTTCACCGAAGTGCGCATCTACGAAGACGGCATCGGCTTTGTCATTGACGGCAAGGAGCAGCGCGTTCCCTTCGAGAATGTTCTCTTCGATTATGGCAAGATGCAGAAGAGTGTATGTATAGAGTGCGGCGTGCTGGGCATATCAATGGGCAACTATTACTGGACCGAGTTCACGCAGGGTGATGTCATGGAGAAGAACCTGCAGCGCTATGCAAACTGGGGAATAAACAAGTACAAGAGCAAGTAAGGTTCTTTTAAGCTAAACAAGTTATATGGAATACGAAACGTATATGTATCTTGGCATCGCGATAATTGTCATTCTCATTGTGGCCATTATTGTCGGTACATGGCATCACATCAACTATGGAAAGTTCACGCCTAAGTTCGAGGAGTTCTCTGATGGCAGTGTCCGGATGATTTTCTTCGACGTTTCTGAGCGCTGCGCACGCCAGATGGAGCGCTTCAATGCCGAGTACAAGGTCGGCGATGGCGTGGAGTGGAAAGGCCGCCACTTTGTAATAGAAGAGATAAAGCCACAGATCTTCAACAATACGTTGGCGGCTCACCCTGCCTTGGTGGCCTATCTGAAAGAGCAGTAAGAAGGCTCCTGTAGGCTGAAAAACAAAAAGGGGATGCGTAAAACAACGCATCCCCTTTTGTTATCTGCAGGCACCAAGGCCGCCACATCATCTTATTTGTTGCGTTCCAGCCACTCCAGACGGCGCTGGTCGGGCAGGTGCTTGACCGTAAAGTTATCGAACCGGGCCTTGAAACCCTCACCATCGGGGCAGGCGGCAGCCAGACCCACCTGCACCGGAGTATTGTCCTGCATCCAGCAATTGCGCATAAGCGTGTAGTTCTTGTCATCGAACGAGTAGAATATCTCTATGGCATCCAGACGGCGAACGGCCTTAATCCAGAGGTTGTCAACGGGCTTGTCGAGCTCTATTACGCTCCAGTCGCTGGTGTGATGGGTAACAACGCAGCTCAAATGGTACTTCCCGTCAACGTATTCTATGCCCGTTTTGAGGTAGTTCTCCTTATCAATACGAATCATGAGGCAGGCCTGGTCGAAGCGTACTTTATAGTCGCCGCTGATGCGAACCTTAGCTTCAAACTCGCCGCCGTAGGTGGTGTAGTAGAACGGAGCATCGTCTACAGTGAACCCGTAGTGGCTGATGCGCCAGTAATCGCAGTGTGCCGGCACGTCCATCTCCAGTTTGTTGCCGTCCATTTTCCATGAAGCAGGTTCGTTGAACCACTGCATTTTCTCCAAACTTTGTGCTCCTGCTGTCAGCGTAAGGGCAGTTAGCAGGGCGGTCATCATCATCTTTTTCATCTTCTTTATTGTGTTACAATTAGGTTGCTATCAGATTTTTTGCTTATCTTTGCATGGCCCCGGCTTGAACGAAACGGGCCTTGCAGGGCTCTAATGCTTATCCGGTGCAAAGTTAATCAACTTTTTCAACACCGGCAATACTGAATAATAACCATTTTGGTATTCATGAACATCAACACCAAACTTGATGAGGAGTTCTCTCATCAGCAGTTCCGGCAGGGCCACGATGCCGGCAGAATGGAGACTGAATACATGACCCTGGCCCGCTGCTTTGCCGCAGTAGAGAACGGCATAGCCGTGCTGAGCAATCTCAACGGGCGCGTGAGCCACATCTACTACGGCGCTATGGGCGAGTTTCTCGGCATCGCCGGGCGCGGCACTCACCACCGGATAGAGAGCATCTGGGAAGAAGAAATCCTCTCGCATGTGCACCCCGACGACCTTATTGCCAAGCAACTGCAGGAGCTCAAGTTCTTTCAGTACGCGAAAAAGGACTGCTCCGGCGACCCTTCCGGTTACTCGCTGGAGAGTTGCCTGCGGATGGCAGACGCGTCGGGAACCTATCATGCCGTTACTCATCGCATCTTTTACTGCAACACCAACGACCGGGACATCTGGCTGGCGTTGTGCCTCTACAGCTTTGGAACGGAGGGGAAAGGCGACGCCATCATCCGTAACAACACCAACGGAGAGGTCATCAGGCTGACCGAAAACGACTATACAGCCATCTTGAGCAACCGAGAAACGAGCGTGCTGCGCCTCATCGAGCAGGGCAAGTCAAGCAAGGAGATAGCCGGCATGCTGTCTATCAGCGTGAACACTGTGAACCGCCACCGCCAAAACATACTCGAGAAGCTGCATGCGGGCAACTCTATTGAGGCCTGCCGGACGGCAAAGGAACTCCGAATTATTTAAAACCAAACATACTGACAACACCATGCGCAAACTTTTCATGCTGCTTTTGCTCCTGCCGCTCACGGCCCTGGCAGCGGGCATCAAGTCGCCCGACGGCAACGTAGAGCTGCAGTTTTACATCCTGAACGGCCGCCCCACCTACGAGATGAGCTACAAGGGGCGGGCTGTCATCAAGCCTTCGAGTCTGGGACTGGAGCTCCAGAACTGGCCCAGTTTGATGGATGGGTTCGAGCTGGGGGCCGTACGGACATCGACGTTCGACGAGACCTGGCAGCCCGTTTGGGGCGAGGAGAGCCGCATACGCAACCATTACAACGAGCTGGAAGCCGAAATCAGGCAGCCTGCCACGGCCCGCAGCATCGTCATCAGGTTCAGAGTGTACGACGAGGGCATAGGTCTGCGCTACGAACTGCCACGCCAACAGGGGCTTGATAACGTGATTGTGAAGGAGGAACACACGCAGTTTGCCCTCACGGGTGACCACATCGCCTACTGGATTCCCGGCGATTACGACACCGATGAGTATGAGTACACGGTCTCGAGGCTGTCGGACGTGCGCCGTCTTTCGGCCAAGGCACGCACGCCCAACGCATGTCAGGAGGGCTTCTCGCCCACAGGCTTGCAGACTGCTCTGCTGCTCAAGACCGACGACGGGCTGTATCTGAACATTCACGAGGCAGCCTGCATCGACTACTCAAGCATGCACCTGAACCTCGACGACACCAATATGGTGCTGGAATCGTGGCTCACCCCCGACTCCAAAGGCCGCAAGGCCTATCTCCGATGCCCAGCTAAAACGCCCTGGCGCACGGTCATGGTGGTGGATGATGCCCGCAAGATGCTGGCCTCGAGGCTCATTCTGAACCTCAACGAGCCCTGCAAGATTGAGGACACCAGCTGGATTCACCCCATCAAGTACATGGGAGTGTGGTGGGAGATGATAACCGGCAAGAGCACGTGGAGCTACGGAGAGTACCAGCCGGTGACAATAGGAGAAACCGATTTCACAAAAATCAAGCCCAGCGGACGCCACGGGGCAAACAACGAGAACGTAAAAAGATACATCGACTTCGCCAGCCGCCACGGCTTCCAGGAGCTGCTGGTGGAAGGCTGGAACCAAGGTTGGGAGGACAGCTGGCAGAAGGACAACAACTACAGTTTTACCCTTTCGTACCCCGACTTCGATGTTCCGGCGCTGCAGCAGTACGCCAACGCGCACGGCATGAAGCTCATGATGCACCACGAAACCTCGGCTTCGGTGGCCAACTACGAGCGCCGGATGGAGGCTGCCTACACCTTCGCGGAGCGCAACGGCTACGATGCGGTGAAGAGCGGCTACGTGGGCTACATCTTCCCCAACGGCGGACGGCACACCGACCAGTGGATGATTAACCACTACCACTACGCCGTCACCGAGGCTGCCCGCCACCATCTGATGGTGAACGGGCACGAAGCAGTGCGCCCCACGGGCCTCTGCCGCACCTGGCCCAACATGATTGGCAACGAGAGTGCACGCGGAACGGAGTTCCAGGCATCAGAAGGATGCCAGCCCAAGCACGTAACCATACTGCCCTTCACGCGCCTGCAGGGAGGCCCCATGGACTATACGCCGGGCCTGTTCGAGATGAACCTGGAGAACGTAAACCCCGAGAACCACGCCCACGTGATAGCTACCATCTGCAACCAGCTGGCACTCTACGTTACTCTCTATAGCCCGCTGCAGATGGCTGCCGACCTTCCGGAGAACTACGAGAAACATCTGGACGCCTTCCAGTTCATCAAGGACGTGGCCGTTGACTGGGACGAGTCGCGCTACCTGGAAGCTGAACCGGGCCAGTACATCACCATCGCCCGCAGGGCCAAGGGCACCCAGAACTGGTTTGTGGGCAGTGTAGCGGGCGAAAAGGCCCACAAGTCGGCCCTCAAGCTCGATTTCCTGACGCCCGGCAAGCAGTACATGGCCACCATCTATGCCGACGGTAAGGATGCCAGCTGGCAGCAGAACCCCACCAGCTACACCATCCGCAGGCAGAAGGTGAACAGCAAGACGCGCCTCAACCTGCGCGCCGTGCAGGCCGGCGGATGGGCTATCAGCATCTTCCCCCTGTAAACGCGGGGGGCCGGATGCTGCCACAAGCGGGCATGAAGCAGGCGCCGGCGGCTTCGGGCAGAGACGAACTGTAACTCGTTGAGGCACAATCGTTTCCGCCTTCTGCATCTTTCCGCTTTCCTGAAGCTATGCTTCAAGCGGCTTGAACGATAGCTTCAACGGCCTTGAAGGATAGCTTCAAGCGCCTTGAATGACAGCTCCGACAAGGCGACTGCGAACAGACAAAGTTTCTGATAAGCCCGGGGCTTAGGAATGCAGCTCCACTACAGGCTCTTTGAGGCAGATGAACGGCAAGGCCGGGGATGTGTTTCCCCGGCCTTGCCGGTTTGTGTCAGTAGCTCAAATCCGCCGGATTGGCGATGTAGGAAGGTATGCTTTCAAATATCTTCCGTATGCGGTCGATGTCGAACTTGGACGAACGGTCGTAGTAATAGATGCCGTTCTTCTCCTGTTCTACGTCCGTTAGCTGGGTGTAACAGAAGCCTACAACGTGCTTGCTGGCCTTGAGCGCCTCCACTTCTGCCTGCAAGATGCGGTAGAAGTCGTCCATAGTATTGATGTTGTCGCCATATCCCCACGACGTACTTCGCTCCGATTCGCGTATCCAGGGCAGGCCTCCGAACTCGTCGACCATGTACGGCTGTCCCTCGTAGCGGGCCAGCCAGGGTTTCTTGGGCTCGTTGCGGTAAGGCTCGGTGCCGGGCTTGAAGGTGAAGTCTGCAATGAGTTTCTGCGGGTTGCGCTCGTAGTTGTGCACCGTCCAGATATCGGTCTTCACGTGCCCATCACCGCTCGCATCGTTCACGGGGCGCGTTCCGTCAATGGCGTGGGTAAGCCGGTACACGTCTGCTACCATGCGGTTGTACACGCCGGAGCCGTTACTGTCCCACGTCTCGTTAAAGGGCGTCCACGTTACTATCGACGGATGGTTGCGGTCGCGCTCAACTAATTCGGTCCATTCGCTGATGAAGTTGCGCGCTGCCTCGTTGCTGTTCACGTCCAGACCCCAGCTTGCCGACTCGCTCCAGGTAAGGTATCCCAGCCTGTCGGCCCAGTAGTAGTAACGCTCCTCGAAGCTCTTCTGGTGCAGGCGGGCACCGTTAAAGCCCGCTGCCTTGGCCAGTTGGATGTCGCGCTTCAAGGCTTCGTCGCTCGGAGCGGTCCATATACCGTCGGGATAAAAGCCCTGGTCGAGCACCAGACGCTGGAAGTAAGGCCGGTTGTTGAGGTAGAAATAGCCGCCGCTGACGTGCACCTTGCGCATGCCGGCATAGGAGCTGACGCGGTCAATCACCTTTCCGCCGCTCTCGACCTCGTACGTCAGGCCGTAAAGGAAGGGCGACTCGGGGCTCCACAGCTTCATCCGCCTGACCGGCAGCACAACGGTGGCGCCGTTGCTGCAGGCCACGCTCTGCGTTGCCACGGTGCGATGGCCATCGGTGAGCTTCACTACAAGCCGGTTGCCGGCATTCTCGCGGTAGAAGCGAGGACGGATAACGAGCTGCTGCCGGTCGATGTCGGGCACGGCAAAGACCGACTCCAGCCCTTCCGGTGCAACCGCTTCCATCCACACGGTTTGCCAGATGCCCGTGGTGCGGGTGTACATGCAGCCGTTAGAGTGCAGCTGCAGGCACTGCTTGCCGCCTGTCTGGAGGCGGCTGCGCAGGTTGTCCTTTACCTGTACAACGAGGTTGTGGGCCTGCTGACCCTGAACATACGGGGTGATGTCGAACGTGAACGAGGAGCCGCTGCCGTAGTGGGTGCCCACCTGTTGGCCTTCGATGTAGACGTGGGTCTCATAGTCGGCGGCGCCGAAATGCAGCAAGACGCGCTTGCCCTGCCAGTCAGCAGGAACGCTGAGTGGCCGCTGATACCAGATGGCATTGATGAAGTCGGTGTGCTGAACGCCCGACAGCTTGCTCTCGGGGCAGAAGGGCACGGTGATGTTTGCATCGAAACGGCTCTTGTTCTGCCACTGTTTTTCCTCGCCGGTCTGGCCGAAGTCGAAGCTGTACGACCAGCTCCCGTTCAGGTTCTGCCATGCTTCGCGCTCGAATTGCGGCCGCGGATACTCGGCCCGCGGTGTCTGCCCGTGGGCCTGCAGGGCCATAAGCAGCAGCATAGTAATAAAAGTCTGCTTCATATTTTTGTATTTGGGTTGTTCCGGTTAACTGTCGGCAACGGCACCGCCCGGCCGCACCAGAGCCGCCGCCACACAGCACGGGCAGTGAGACTGCAGGGCAGCAGGCGCCGTGGCGGGTTGGTTCACTTCTTGTTTCAGGTTGGTTTGACAGTGGCACAAAGATACGCTTTTTTTTCTGAAACCACGCTCCCGTGCCCGATATTTCGTTCGTCACACCTCCCGTTTCGCCTCTTCAAGGGTTGCCGGATTGACCTTCGGGGCTCCGTGCAGGAGGCCTCCGCCAAGGCGTAAAGCGGCGGCAAGGGAGCCCGGAAAATAAAATATCAGGCAGAAATAAGCCGAAAGAGATATTTTTTTAGTATCTTTGCGGAGCAATACTTGCCCTAAGAACGACAGATGAACGTAGCAGAACTGCTGAACCGAAATAAAGACCAGAGGAACTTCTCATTTGAACTGTTGCCCCCACTCAAGGGCAGCGGAACGGATAAGTTGTTCGCCACCATCGAGAAACTCAAGGAGTTCGGCCCGCTGTACATCAACATCACCACCCATCACAGCGAGTACGTGTACCGCCAACTGGACAACGGACAGTTCGAAAGGCTACGCATACGCCGCCGTCCGGGCACCATCGCCATTGCTGCGGCCATACAGCAGCGGTACGACCTGCCCGTCATACCGCACGTGATTTGCAGCGGCACCACCGTTGAACAAACCGAATACGAGCTCCTGGACCTGCAGTTTCTGGGCATCAGCAACCTCTTGCTGCTGCGTGGTGACAAGGCCCGAGACGACCGCTCGTTCACACCAACCGAGGGAGGGCATGCCCACACCACCGATCTCATTGCCCAGGTGAACCGCTTCAACGAGGGTTTCTTCGCCGATGGCAGCCCCATCAAGTGCCCCGGCACGCCCTTCGGCTACGGCGTGGCCTGCTATCCGGAGAAACACGAGGAGGCTCCCAACCTGGAAATGGACATGAAGTATCTCAGGCAGAAGCAGGACATGGGCGCGCAGTATGCCGTTACGCAGCTGTTCTACGATAACCGCAAGTACTTCAGCTTCGTTGACAAGGCGCGGCAGATGGGTATCACCATTCCCATCATTCCCGGCATCAAGCCGCTCGCCAAGCTCTCTCAGCTCACCACGGTGCCTAAGACTTTCCACTGTGACTTTCCGCAGGAGCTGGCTTCGGAGATTGTGAAATGCACCACCGACGAGCAGGCCCGCCAGCTCGGAATAGAGTGGACAACGCACCAGTGCCGGGAACTCTACGCCCACGGAGTTAACAACATACACTTCTACACCGTGTCGGCAGTGGACTCGGTAAGGGAAGTCGTGAGGAGGTTACAATGAAGTTTGAGGAGGTGATAGGCCAGCACACGGCCCGCGAGCGACTGCTGCAGCTGGTCAGCGAGGACAGGGTGCCGCACGCCATGATGCTGTGCGGGCCCGCCGGAGCCGGCAAGATGGCGCTTGCACTGGCCTTTGCATCGTACTTGCTGTGCCGCAACCACGAGCAGGGAGACTCCTGCGGCAACTGCCCTCAGTGCATCATGCTGCGCAAGTGGGAACATCCGGACCTGCACTTCGTCTACCCCGTCATCCGTCCTGCCGGCACTTCGGCCGAACACAAGATGGTTAGCGACGACTTCAGCAGGGAGTGGCACCACCTGATAGCACAGGGTCCGTACTTTACTCTGGACCAGTGGCTGGCCGAAATGGGCGCAGCAAACCAGCAGGCGCAGATAGGCGCCGGCGAGAGTGACGCCCTGCTGCGCAAGCTGAGCCTAAAGTCGAGCCAGGGAGGTTACAAGGTCAGCCTCATCTGGTTACCCGAGCGGATGAACGCGGAGTGTGCCAACAAGCTGCTCAAGCTGCTCGAGGAGCCGCCCATGCAGACCGTTTTCATCATGGTTTGCGAGGAACCGGAGTATCTGATAGAGACCATCCGCAGCCGCGTACAGCGCATCGACGTGCCCCGCATAGGCGAAGAGGCCATCCGCGAGGCACTCATCAGCCGCCGCGGCATCGACGAGGAGTCGGCCGCACGCATAGCCCGCATAGCCGGAGGCAGCTGGCTCAAGGCGCTCGACCAACTGGACGCGGGCAACGAGAACCGCCAGTTTCTGGACATGTTCGAGATGCTCATGCGCCTTGCCTACATGCGTAACGTGCGTGACATGAAGAAGTGGAGCGAGGTGGTGGCAGCCTACGGGCGCGAACGCCAGCTGCGCCTGCTCTCCTACTTCGGGCGGATGATAAGGGAGAACTTCGTGTACAACTTCCGCCAACCCGAGCTCTGTTACATGACGCAGGATGAAGAAAGCTTCTCGCGCAACTTCTCCCGCTTCGTCAACGAGCGCAACGTGGTGGAGATTTCGGAACTTATCGCCCGCACGCAGCGCGACATCAGGCAGAATGCCAACGCCAAGATGGCCTTCTTCGACTTTGCACTGAAGATGATTGTCCTCATCAAACGATGACTGCAAACTGCGATTGAACTC
This sequence comes from Prevotellaceae bacterium KH2P17, assembly GCA_900199655.1. Lineage (GTDB taxonomy): Bacteria > Bacteroidota > Bacteroidia > Bacteroidales > Bacteroidaceae > Prevotella. Next base: position 196,463 of record FZRE01000001.1, on the reverse strand, counting down.
AAATATAAACACTATAATAGATAAGGTGTGACAACAAGCACCCGGAAAATATGGACTATAACAATTTGGATTTTGAAATATGCAGCGGATGCGACCGTGGGTTGTGCCACTGCGCCGTGGGCCGACAAGACCGGCAGCTGAATACCTACGACTGGCTGGCCGACGTGCCGGGCAACGCCCAGAGCACCGACCTGGTCGAGGTGCAGTTCAAGAACACCCGCAAGGGATACTACCACAACGTGAACAACCTGGAGCTGAAGAAGGGCGACATCGTGGCCGTTGAGGCCAACCCGGGCCACGACATAGGCGTGGTAACACTGACCGGACAGCTTGTGAAGCTGCAAGTGAAGAAGGCCAACCTCAAGTCGAGCGACGAGATAAGGCGCATTTACCGCATCGCCAGGCAAGTTGACATGGACAAATACCGCGAGGCCAAGAGCCGCGAACAGGACACCATGATACAGAGCAGGCAAATAGCAAAGGACCTGGGACTGCAGATGAAGATTGGCGACGTGGAGTATCAAGGCGACGGTAACAAGGCCATCTTCTACTACATAGCCGACGAGCGCGTGGACTTCAGGCAGCTTATCAAGAACCTCGCCGAGACCTTCCACGTGCGTATCGAGATGAAGCAGATTGGCGCCCGGCAAGAGGCAGGACGCATAGGCGGCACCGGACCGTGCGGCAGAGAGCTGTGTTGCGCCACGTGGATGAAGAACTTTGTGAGCGTGAGCACCAATGCAGCACGCTTCCAGGATATCTCGCTCAACCCTCAGAAGCTGGCCGGCATGTGCGCAAAGCTAAAATGTTGCCTCAATTACGAGGTCGACGACTACGTTGAAGCAAACAGGCGCATGCCCAGCAAGGAAGTTATCCTGCAGACGATGAACGGCGATTACCACCTCTTCAAGACCGACATACTGGCTGGACTCATTACTTATTCGACCGACAAGAACATGGCCGCCAACCTTGAAACTATCCCGGCAGAGCGCGCACGCGAAATCATAGAGATGAACAAGCGCGGAGAGAAGCCCGCTTCTCTGACCGAGGAGAGCAGGCAGAAGGCACCGGCAAAGCCCGTGGACCTGCTGGCAGAGGCCGACCTGAGCCGCTTTGACAAGGCCAGGCACAACAAGCGCCGCGGCAAAGGCAACAACAACCGCCCGCAGAACGCCCAGAACAGGAACAACGCACAGGCACCGAAAGCTGCCGAGGAGCGCCGGCAGCAGCCGCGCCAGAACAACAACGGCCGCAACCGCAACAACAACCAGCGCCCGCAGGGCAAAGGCTCAAACCGCAACAACGGCAACGGCCGCAGCGGCAACCCGAACAGGGAACGGCGCGAACAGCAGCCGGCAGGCCCGCAGCAGCCGCAGCAACAGAAAGAAAACCCAAGGCAATGACGCACAGAAGGGTGCTCATAGCGCTCACCGCAGCCTTCGTGCTGACGCTCTCATCCTGCTATAAGAACAAGGTGTACAACAACTATCACCACACTCAAATAGCCGGATGGGAAAAGAACGACACGCTCTACTTCGACATACCGCCCATGACCAGGCCTGGCACTTACGCCATGCGGCTGGGCCTGCGCACCAACAACGCCTATCCGTTCATGGGACTTTCGCTCATTGTCGAGTCGACCGTCTATCCCGGAAAGGCCGAGCGGAGCGACACGCTGAACTGCTCGCTCGTTGACAGCAACGGCAACGTGAAGGGCCAGGGCGTGAGTTTCTACCAGTTCAACTTCCAAGTAACGACCCTGCAACTGCACAGCGGCGACTCGCTTCACGTCATGGTACGCCACGACATGAAGCGGGAAATACTGCCGGGCATCAGCGACGTGGGCATCGAACTCACCCGCCAATAGTCCCGCTCCTCTGCAGTGCCTTTGCAGAAGGTATCGTTCAACGCCCTTGGAGCTATCGTTCAAGGGCGTTGAAGCTATGGTTCAAGCCCGTTGAACGATAGCTCTGTAAATTCTGAAACATACGGATAACAGTAAATCTCTGTAACAGAGAGAATTAGGGATGGCATACCGCCAGCCCCCGCTGTTCAGGTTCTAATCAGGTTCCGGCTCGCGTCAATGCGCAGGAAGATGAAGAGCAGGAACGTGAAACCCCACAGCGAAGAACCTCCGTAACTGAAGAACGGCAGCGGGATGCCGATGACCGGCGTGAGTCCCAGCACCATCCCCACGTTGATGAATACATGGAACAGGAAGATGCTAAGCACGCAGTAGCCGTACACCCTGCCGAATTTAAAGGGCTGGCGTTCGGCTAACTTGATGAGCCGGAGTATGAGGGCAAGGAACAGCAGCAGCACACTGGCAGAGCCCAGGAAGCCTTCCTCCTCGCCTACTGTGCAGAAGATGAAGTCGGTATCCTGCTCGGGCACGAACTTGAGCTTGGTCTGCGTGCCGTTGAGAAATCCCTTTCCGCGCAGTCCGCCGGAGCCGATGGCAATCTCGCTCTGGTGCACGTTGTAGCCCGCTCCGGCCAAGTCTTCCTCCAACCCCAGCAACACGTTGATGCGAACGCGCTGGTGCGGCTCCATGACATCATTGAGTACATAGTCTGCCGAGTAGAAAAACACGAGGGATCCAATGGCAAACAGCGCGATGTACATGTAATTGGAAAGGCGCGTGCTCAAGCCCTGATAGAGCAGATAGACTACCAGGGAGACCGAAAGAAAGAGCTGAATCCACACGATATCGAACGGTATCACGTACTCGGCAAAAAGCAGGAACAGCAGCGTAATGCCCACACAGTAGGCCAGGATGGTCCAGGTTTTCTTCTTGTCCTTACAGTACACGTACACCATTCCGGCCGAGAAAGCCTGCACGAGCAGCAAGACCACGAACTTGCCGATGGAGGTGGGCAGGTCCCACAGCATGACATCCTCGAACTTGATGCCCACCACGAAGTAGATGACCATGGCCACCGCCGTAAAGAGAACGCTGCCCGGCATGCCTTCGCGGTAAAACATGAGGAAGAAGGAAAGGTAAACCAACGCCGAGCCCGTTTCCTTCTGGGCCACGATAAACAGCATGGGCAGCAGCACTATGCCGCAGGCAGCGGCAAAATGCTTCCACTTGTGGATGTTGAAACCATAGGTGCTCATCAGCTTGGAGACGGCAAGAGCCGTGGCAAACTTGGCAAACTCGGCCGGCTGAAGCCTCAGCGGGCCCAGCACAAGCCATGAGCGGGAGCCTTTGATTTCGTGAGGATTGAAGATGGTGGCAAAGAGCAGCAGCAGCAAAGCCGCGTAGATGATGTAGGCAAAGGTGTCGTAGAAGCGGTCGTCGAGCATGAGCAGCACAAATCCAAGCACGATGGAAGTGCCTATCCAGACAATTTGCATGCCCGAACGGGCATCGAGGCTGAAGATGTCTGTATCGCCATAAGTGTAGCTGGCGCCGCATACGCTGAACCAGCCGAAGACGAGCAGGGCAATGTAAATGCCTATCGTCCACCAGTCTATGGATGCAAGTACACTTGTAGAGCGTTTGTCGTTTGCCATTGCTTGTTACTTCTTATCTGTTTGCCTTACCGTATCCGATGCGGCGTTTCTGGAAATCAGTCGCCTTCTTCTCCGATGCTTCGGAGAGTTTTCCTTTGATATACTGCTCCATCATGAGCGACCCGATGGGCACACCGTAGTCTGCACCGAAGCCGCCGTTCTCCACATACACCGCTATGGCAATCTTGGGATTGTCCATCGGGGCAAACCCCATGAACACGGAGTGGTCCTGTCCGCGGTTCTGGGCTGTACCTGTCTTGCCGCAAACCAGGTAGTCGGCCCGGTTGGCAGCACGGCACGTGCCCTTGATAACGGACGAGCGCATGCCTGCTACCACGTAGTCGTAGGCCCGGCGGTTAGCTTTGGTGTAGTGTCGGCGGGTGAACAGGGTGTCAATATGCTCGCCCTGAACCTTGCGCACCACATGAGGCACGTAGTAGTAGCCGCGGTTGGCAATGGTGGCACATAGGTTGGCAATCTGCAACGGGGTGAGGTTCACCTCTCCCTGGCCTATGGAGATGCTGATAACAGTGAGCCCGTTCCAGCTGCCATGATAGGCCTTGTCGTAGAAAGTGGCGTTGGGAATGAGCCCGCGCTTTTCTCCCGGCAGGTCGATACCGAGCTTGTAGCCGAATCCCATGCTGACCATATAGTCGCGCCAAACGTTCATCGCCTCGAATGTACTCTTGTATCTGCTGCGGTTACCCATCATGTAATAGAGCCCCCAGCAGAAGTATGCGTTGCACGAAGTGCTGATGGCCTCGACCAGCGAGAGCGGAGAAGAGTGGCCGTGGCAGCCCACGTGGAGGCCGCGATGATAGAAACCGTGGTGGCAGGCGAACTGAGTCTGGGGCGTGATGATGCCTTCGGTGAGGTAGGTCAGGGCCTGCGAGGTCTTAAAAGTGGAGCCCGGAGGATACTGACCCATGATGGCGCGGTTGAGCAAGGGCTTCCATACGTTGCGCGACAGGCGTGCATGGTTGCGGCCGCGCTGGTGACCAATGAGCTGGCGGGGGTCGTAACTGGGCGATGACACCATGCAGAGCACCTCGCCCGTGGACGGTTCAAGCGCCACGATAGAGCCTATCTTGCCTTCGAGCAGCCGCTCGCCGAGGGCCTGCAGCTTGAGGTCGATGCCGAGGGTGAGGTCGCGCCCGGCCACCGGACGCCTGTCGTATTTGCCTTCCTGGTACCGTCCCTGGATGCGACCGTGGGCATCGCGCAGCAGTATCTGCATGCCTTTGACGCCGCGCAGCTGCTTCTCGTACGAGCGTTCCACGCCGGTCTTGCCGATGAAGTCGCCGGCCTGGTAGTAGTCATCGTCCTCTATGTCGCCCTGCGAAACCTCTGCCACGTCGCCTATCACATGCGCAGCGAGCGACGTCTCGTACTGCCGCACACTGCGCTTCTGGACGTAGAAGCCCGGAAAGCGGAACATCTTCTCGCGGAAAACAGAGAACTCTTTGTCTGAAATCTGGCTCATGAAGAGCTGTTGGGTAAAGCGCGAGTAGCCTGGATTCTTGCTCCGGTCCTTTATATTGTCCATCCGGCGGATGAAATCTTCCTTGGTCATGCCGATTGCCCGGCAGAACTCCAGGGTGTCGAGGCGGCCTTTTTCTTCGTTCATCACCACCATGATGTCGTATGCCGGTTCGTTGTAGACCATCAGCTTGCCGTGACGGTCCTTGATGAGTCCGCGCGAAGGGTATTCAATCTTCTTGAGGAAAGCGTTACTGTCGGCGTTCTTCTTGTAGTCATCGCTCATGAGCTGCAGCGTAAAGAGCCTGATGATGTACACCACCACGACAGCTGTGGCGATGCCTCCGATGACCAACCGACGGTTCTCAAGATTAAAATCCTTCATATATCTCTTTCATTCGGCCCGATGCAGGCATGTATCTGTCAGTTTCTCAGGTTGTCAATCACGAGCACAAGTACCGTGGTGAGCACGGTGCTGGCGCCCACATATTCGAGCCAGAGCAGCCAGTTGAAGAAATTGAATGTCTCTAATGTAAAGAATACAAGGCAGTAGATGAACACAACTATCAGTGTGTAAGAGGCAAACTTGCCCAACCCAAGCGTGCGGATGGAGGGCAGCAGGTCGTCAGGTGTATCGCGGTTGATGAACGGGAGCAGTAGAAAAGGCTGCAGCAAGCCCATGAGCGTCATGGAAGCAGCTGCCACTCCGGGCGTGTTAGAGAATATATCAACGCCCAGACCCATGACGAAGCACCACACGAGAATGGCCCACCGGGGATAGTTACGCCTAAAGAGCAGCACGATGTAGACGTAGAGCAACGGCGTTGCCACACCGAACAGATGGATGTGGTTGAGCACCAGAGCCTGCACCAGCAGCAGGACAACGAAGAGCAATATGCCTTTCAGAAAGTCTAAATTCATGTACGCACCTTTTTATTTGTCGTCCTTCAGCTTCAGAGAGTCCTGTGCCGCGCGCAGTACATCGAGCCTCTCCTGCATGGGAGCATTGTCTATGACGCACACATCGCGCAGATTTCCGAAGTCGGTAGAGAGGATGAGCTGCAGCCGATACGAGAGTCCGTCCTGCGAATTGAACGTACACTTGATTTTGCCCACCATGATACCGGGAGGAAAAACCGAAGAGTAGCCACTCGTAACCACAGCGTCGCCGTTCTTGAAGTGAGCATGGCGGGGCACATCTTCCACGTAGGCGATGTACGGAAGCACGCCGTCCCAGCGCAAATAGCCAAAGTAGCCGCGGTTCTGAACCACACAGCTGATGCTTGATTGCGAGTTGAGCACGGGCAGCACCACGGCATAATGGGCCGACACCATGTACACGATGCCCACCACACCATTGCCGCCGACCACGCCCATGTCCTTGCGGATGCCGTCGGCCGCGCCCTTGTCTATCGTGATAAAGTTGTCTCGCTTGTCTAAGGAGTTGCTAATCACCTGGGCAGGTACCAGCCTGTAGCCGGCCAGCTTCTGCAACTCTTTGGATTGCAGCAGGCTGCTGTCGCGGGTGGTACGGGTCAGCTGTTCGGAGAGCTTGCTCACCTGCTGCTCCAGATAGAGGTTGCGGGAGGTAAGCTCCTTGTTGACCTGGGTCAGTGAGAAGAAGGTTTCCACCTTCGAGCTCCACTCATAGACCTTGCCCGTAACTGCGTTGGCCGACGAAAACCACACGCTGCCCTGATAGCTGTTGTACTGGAACAGCAGGACGAGGCTGAAGACTTCAAGGATGATGAAAACGAACCAGTGGTTGTATCTCGCCAGAAATTCGATTAGATTCCTCATATCTTCTTGTTTGCCGGGCAGCAGGAAGCGTCATTGCTCCCTGCACCCGCCACCGCTGTTTATCTCATCAGGAACGAGAAACGGTCAACGTTCTTCAGTGCGATGCCGGCACCTTTGGCCACGCTATGCAGCGGGTCTTCGGCTATATGGAACGGTATGCTTATCTTGTCTTGCAGACGTTTGTCGAGTCCTCGCAGCAAGGCGCCGCCTCCGCTCAGGTAGATGCCGTTCTTCACAATGTCGGCATACAGCTCGGGAGGTGTGTTCTCCAGTGCCGAGAGCACGGCGTTCTCTATCTTGGCCACCGTCTTGTCCAGGCAGTGGGCTATCTCCTGATAGCACACGGGCACCTCCATGGGCAGAGCCGTGATGCGGTTCGGGCCGTGTACGATATAGTCTTCGGGGGCCTCGTCGCCCAAATCGGTCAGGGCAGACCCCACGTGTATCTTGATACGCTCGGCCATACGCTCGCTCACCTTCACGTTGTGCTGGCGGCTCATGTACTCCTGTATGTCGGCCGTAAGGTCGTCGCCGGCTATGCGGATGGAGTTGTTACTCACGATGCCGCCCAGCGAGATGACGGCAATCTCGGTGCTGCCGCCGCCTATATCCACTATCATGTTGCCCTCGGGAGCCTCTACGTCGATGCCTATACCTATGGCTGCAGCCATCGGTTCGAAGATAAGATACACGTCGCGGCCGTCGGCATGCTCGGCCGAATCACGCACGGCGCGCAGCTCCACCTCTGTACTGCCCGACGGAACACCAATGACCATGCGCAGCGAAGGTGAGAACAAGCGGCTGCCGGTGTGCACCATTTTGATTAGACCACGCATCATCTGCTCGCATGCTGTAAAGTCCGCAATCACGCCATCACGCAATGGGCGGATGGTGCGGATGTTGTCGTGCGTCTTCTCGTACATCATCTTGGCCTTCTCGCCCACGGCAATCATCTTGTCCGTGCGGCGGTCCAAGGCCACGACCGAAGGCTCGTCGACCACGATTTTGTCATCACTGATAATAATCGTGTTGGCCGTTCCCAGGTCCATTGCAATTTCCTGAATGAATGAAAAAAATCCCATTTGAAAAACGAATATTTATTTTAAGCTTAAAAAAAATCAGGTGTCAGCTCACGAGGTCAGGCCTTCATCCCCCCATTTCCGTACCCCCTTCACTCGGGAGGGCCGGGGTAGGCCTCGCCTTCTCTATCTTTTGCCGAACCACTCCCTTATTGCCGTGTCGTACCGGCTGCTCACCCCAAAGGCGCGGGCGGCCAGTTCGCGGCGCTCATCCAGCGTGGTGGCGGCGCCGTGACGGTTCAAGATGTCGAGCAGCAGAGGGTATTCGGCCTTGCTCGGAACAATGACCACGTCGTTAAAGTTCTTGGCTCCGGCGCGTATGAGCGATATGCCGCCAATGTCAATCTTCTCGATGATGTCGGCCTCCGGGGCTCCGCTGGCCACTGTCTGCTCAAAAGGATAGAGGTCAACGATAACCAGGTCGATGGCCGGAATATCGTACTGCGCCATCTGCTCGCGGTCGCCCTCGTTGTCGCGGCGGGCCAGAATGCCGCCGAACACCTTGGGATGCAGCGTCTTTACACGCCCGCCAAGGATGGAGGGATAGGTGGTAAGGTCCTCTACTTTGCGGCTTTCGTAGCCCAGAGACTCAATAAAACTCTGTGTACCGCCGGTACTCAGGAACTTTACTCCCTCCGCATTGAGCTTGGCGAGGAGTTCTTCGAGACCGTCCTTGTGGAAGACCGAAACAAGCGCAGTCTTGATTTCTTTTGTTACAGGCATATCTTTCGCGTTATGTATTTAGAGGATGCAAAGTTACGAATTTATTGCGAACGAGCCATACTAATAAAGAGAAAAAAACTATTTTTAAACCTATTAGCAGGAAAGGGCGAATGAGCGGCCGCAAAAGGTAAAAAAACATAAAGCCCCGCAAGACCCGAACCGGATGCCTGAATGGCTGCACCGGATGCGTAAATTCGCTCTTATATAATTTGACAAAACACCTTCCAAAACTGCCGTTTGTTGCTTCCGCCACCACGAAAGGGTCAAAAAAGGAGTAAAATCTGACTTTCCGCAAGCTGCTGATAATGAGGAGCTTGCGTTTTCCTTACGTTTTTCGGTTTTCCCGAAGCTATCTTTCAAGCGCCTTGAAGGTATCGTTCAAGGGGCCTGAAGGCATGCTTCAGAGGCGTAGAAATGCGCTTCCAGCAACCGATTTTCGGGCAAAAAACGCGCAAAAGGCAGCGAAACCGACTTCTTTTTCAACTTTTCCGAGTTCGCAAGAGGCCGTTCACAACCATTTCGCCTGGTTTGAGCAGCTGGTTCAATTGTCATGAGCGAGGCCGTTTTTGATGAAATATACAGACAAAGAAACTTTTGCTTCGGGCACTGCACAAATACCACCAAACAATTTGAGATTGGTTCATTAAAAGGAGAGAGCACTGCCGCACTGCCCTTTATTACAAAATGCCCTTAGCTAAACTATAACTACAAGGCAAACTTGTATCCTCCCCTTGGAAAGGGGAAGCGGAGGAGGGGATGACCGTGTGGCATACATTAGCAATGCAGCTTAAGATATCATCCCCTCCTAACCTCCCCTTTCTAAGGGGAGGAACCGTTGCTGCAAGCTTCCTGCTGATTTGTTGCTTATTTTTTAAGACAGAGTAACAAAGTATTTTTTTCACTGCTGTGGGATTGTCTGTTAGTGAGAGTGTGTAAACAACGGTTTGCGAAGAAGCAAACCGGTACCCTCCCCTTGGAAAGAAAAGCCGGAGGAGGGAACCGGTACATGGCGGTATGTGGAGGGGCTGCAGGGAAGTTGCTGCTCCCCTGCCCTGCCGTTACTTGAACTCGCTGGGCGTTACCCCGAACTGCTTTTTAAAGGCAGTGGAGAAATAGGAAAGGGAGCTGAAGCCCGTCATGTCGGATATTTCGGACACGGTATAGGAGCCTTCGCGCAGCAGTTCGGCAGCCCGGTTGAGCTTGTAAGTACGGAAGAAGGCGGCCGGCTTCTCGCCCGTAAGACCTTTCATCTTATAATAGAACTTGGTGCGCGACATGTGCATCATTTCCGTAACGCGCGTTATGTCTATTTCGGAGTTAGAGAGTTCGGTCTCCATGACCTTGTACAGTTCCTTCATGAAGTGCTGGTCCTGCGGAGCCAGCACCTCAGCCACGGCCTCGTCGGTTTGGGTCGACTTGCTGAGCAGCCTGTGTATCTTGTCCCGGTTCTTCAACTGTGAATTGATGACAGCCAGCAGCAGCTTGGGGTCAAAGGGCTTGGTGATGTAAGCATCGGCGCCTGTGTTGAGTCCCTCTATCTGGTTGTCGACGGTGGTTTTGGCCGTTACCAGCACCACAGGGATGTGGCAGAGCTGTGCGTCGTCCTTTACCTTCTTGCAGAAGTCGTATCCGTTCATGCCCGGCATCACCACATCGCTCAGCACGAGGTTAGGTTCCTCTTCGCCCATAGCCTTGAGGGCGCTCTCTGCATCGAACCGGTAGATGACATGATAATAAGGAGTGAGCAGGGTCTGCAAGTAGTTCACCACGTCGGCATCATCGTCTACGACAAGTATCCGTGGCTTCTCGTTGCCGGGTTCGCTCGTTACAACGGGGCCTTTGCTGTCAATGGGGTAACGCACTTCCTGCAATGCTGACGGCATGGCACGTTCGGAGGCGGTATAGGCATCATCAGCAACGGGGAACCTGAGCGTGAACACGGCGCCTTGCCCATTCTCGCGGTTGGCTGCCGTGAGCGTTCCGTGGTGCAGCTGGGCCAGTTTGCGGGCGTAATAGAGCCCTATTCCTGTGCCCCAGTTGAGTATTCCGGTAGTTTGGTCGTTAAGCTGATAGAAGCGTTTGAAGATGTTTTCCAGTTCTTCCTCGGGTATGCCTTTGCCCGTATCGGCAACGGTAATCTTGACGTTGCCGCCGTCGGTATCGAGCGAAACGTCGATACGGCCTCCCTGCGGAGTGAACTTCAAGGCATTGGAAAGCAGATTGCTGACTATCTTGTCGAGCTTATCGGCATCTACCCAGATAAGCAGACTGTCCTCCAGTCCGTGGGTCTGCATGTCTATTCCCTTTTCGCGGGCGTTGAAGAGGAAGATGTCGCAGATGTTGTTCATCTCGGCCACGACGTCCATCCGCTTCACGTTCAGCTTCAAGGCGTCCTGTTCAAGTTTGCTGAAGTCCATGACCTGGTTGACGAGTCGGAGCATGCGCTGGATGCTGCGCTGCACAATGAACAGCAGGTTGCGGTCGGCAGCCTTCAGGTTGGTACTTTCGGCCAGCATGTTAACGGGACCCGAAATCATGGTGAGCGGCGTTCGGAACTCGTGCGAGATATTGGCAAAGAAGCTCATGTTCATCTTGTTGATGCGCTGTTCCTGCTCTTTCTCCATTTTTTCGCGCTGTACAGTCATCTTGTCGGTCTCTATGCGGCGGCGTATCTTGACCACGAAGTGCAGCGCAACGGCAGCCAGGGCGATGTAGATGAACCATGCCCACCACGAGTTGAACGGTGCCGGAGCTACGTATATTTCAATGGAATTCTCGGCGATGGGCTTCTCCGTGTCGTTGTTGGCTACCTTTACGCGGAACGTGTAATGGCCGGCGGGCAGGTTGGCGTACGAGGCCTCGTGGCTGGTTCCGGCGTCGTTCCACAGGCGGTCGATGCCTTCCATCATGTAGAAGTAATGTACGCGCTCGAATTCGCTGTAGTCTATGGCGGCGTAAGAGATGGAGAAGCTGTTCTGCCAGTGTTTAAGCCTGATGTCGGGGTTGTTTTCCATGCTCTTGTCTATGCAGTTGCCGTCGTACGCATGCACCTGCTCGTTGTGCACTTTCAGGGTTGAGAAATACAGCGGAAGACTGCGGCGCGTGGTAATGTCGATGGGGTTGAAGGTGGTGATGCCGTGCGTGCCGCCGAAGACAAGCGTCCCGTCGGGCAGACGACAGACGGCGCGGTCGTAGAACTGGTTGCCTCCAATACCGTCGGAAGTAAAGAACTGGGTCACTTTGTTTACCGTTCGGTCGTACCTGTTAAGGCCGTACATGGTGCTCACCCAGAGGTTTCCCTGATTGTCTTCTATGATGGCTGCCACGTCGGAACACGATATGCCGCTGATGCTCTCCAGCTTCCGGGTCTTGAGATTGTAGCGCAGCAGTCCGTTACTGTCGGTTCCAATCCACACCAGGCCGCTCATGTCCTGGTATAAGTCGGTTGGAATGAAGATATTACGGCGGAAGCAGGCCTTCATGTCGTCCTCGCTGAAGGCGAAATCAGTTACCTCCATGCCTGCAGGGCGGATGGCTTTGATGTAGCTCATGAAGCCTGCCACCAGGATGCGGCCATCCTTCAAGGTCAGAATGCTGGGCGAGAAGAGGCTCTGCCCTACCGCCTTGCGGTCGGCAGCCAACGTTTGGCGGTTGTATCTCGTTACCGTGCGGCCTACGCCGGAGCTCCAGACGTTGCCCTCACCGTCCTGTGTCATGTCGAGTTGCAGCTGTCCCGGATACTCCCGAGCTATGGAGAGCGCGCTGCCGTTGGCCTCGCACTCCAGCACGCCTTTGTCGGTTGTTATCCACAAGTGGTTCTGCCGGTCGGCAAAAAGAAAATAAGGGCTGGCTCCTTTGGGATAGGTCAGGCTCACGGGAGTAACCTTCTTGGCCAGCAGGTCGTAGTGCAGCAGCCCGCTGTGCTTGGCCAGCACCCAGAGCGATTGCTTCTGGTCGGTGGCAAGTGACAGCACAGGCTGGCTGCCGATGAATTCTTGCAGATGACTGTTGTTGTTGAAGAGCTTGTGGTCCCGATAGTTCACGATGTACCCCTCATCTGTAGAACCCATCCAGATGTTGTTCCGTGAGTCGCGAAAAATACAGGTTGGCCAGAACGCTTGCTTCCTGACAGGAAAATCGGGACTGCCGTGGCCCGAGAGCGTATGCTTCCTTTTGTCGTATAAGTACAGCCTGCCCGTAGCCGAAGATATCAACAGGCTGTTGGCATCGTAGGGGTAAATGCAGAGCGTCTTGTTGCCGGTAAGTTCGGCATTGGCGGCTATGGCCTCCGGCAACGGTGCGGGTTGCAGGGTGCGGGTGTTGTAAACGGCCAGCCCGGTTTCCAGACAGAGCCACAGCAAACCGTCTTCGTCCTGGTAATGTACGTTAGAGTCGGAGTTGTAGGAAACGTAGTTCTCGTGGGCTATTTTGCTGAAACTGCTGTTGAAACCGTAGAATCCGCTGTCGGTGGTGAGCCAGAGATTGTCGTTTCGGTCAATGATGAGCCGCTGGTAAGTGCCCGGAGCCTGAGACGAGTTGATAACAGTTTCGAAGCATTTACTATCCTTGTCGAACATCATCACGCTCTGCGAGTTGCAAACAAAGATACGACCGTGGCTGTCCTGTGCCAGGTTGTTGCAGCTGCCTCCTGATTGTTTGAAGGGTATGCGAATGAAGTTGTCCTGGTCCGTACGCTGGCACACACCGTTCAGACACGCCACCCACATCTGCCCCTGGTCGTCAATGAGCAGGTCGCGCACCTGGTTGTCGGGCAATCCCATGCTGTCGTCATTGCAAAAGTACTGCTGGTATTGGTGGCCGTCGAACTTGTTAAGTCCGCGGAAAGTGGCTATCCACATATATCCTTTGCCGTCTTCGGCAAAGGCGTTGATATGATGGTTGGATATATTTTCGGATATCACGGGGTTACGTTTCACCTCTTCGTTCGGTATGCGCTTCTCTCCACAGGCCACCAGAGCGAGAAGCAAGATAACAGGCATTAGCTTTTCAAATAGTATCAGCTTATTTGTTTTCATGTCACTTCGTTTTATTTCGGTTATCACAAAGACTTTGCAAACGGGCTCCCTGAAGTTTCTCGTCTCCATGCTCCGGTTTTCTCTTGTCTTCAGTGACAAAGATAGGAATATTTTCTGGATGCAAAATGCTTTCCGTTAACATTTTGTACGGAATATAAAAAAAATGCACACGCACTAAAATAGGTTTGAACGAAAACTAAACATTAACGTATTTGCGTGAAAGTCTGTTAAGTGTAAACATCCTAACTTTGCAGCAAACAATTTATAACCTTACTGCCGATGAACGTCAAACTACTCTTTGCCATTGCCGCCACTGCCGGCAGCATGTGCGCTTGTGGCAATCTCCCAAAGGCGGGAGAGGCATCTACAGAAAATACGAACGAAGTTATTGCCGACTCAACAAGCATTATTGCGTCTGTAAAGCAGGGCAAAATTGCCGGATACCAAACGGCAGGCGTCACTGTATTTAAAGGTGTGCCCTATGCCAAGGCGGCACGTTTCATGCCTCCCACGGCACCCGATGCTTGGACGGGTATCCGCAGTTGCCGCGCATACGGGCCTACTTGTCCGCAGGAAGTACGCACCGGCTGGCAGAACGACGAGGCTGCTTTTGCCTTCAACTGGGACGATGGCTTCCAGACGGAAGACTGCCTTCGCCTCAACATCTGGACCAAGGAACCGGGCAAGAACAAGAAACTCCCTGTCATGGTATGGCTTCATGGAGGTGGCTTTGCAGCCGGTTCGGGCCAGGAGTTGCCGTCGTACGATGGCACGAATCTGGCCAAGAGAGGTGACGTGGTGGTTATCTCCATCAATCACCGGCTCAATGTACTGGGCTTTCTCGACCTTTCTGCCTTTGGCGAGAAGTACAGCAAATCGGGCAATGCCGGCCTGCTCGACATCGTGGAAGCACTCAAATGGATTAAAGAAAACGTCCGGGAGTTTGGCGGCAACCCCGATAATGTAATCATCTTCGGGCAGTCCGGCGGTGGCGGTAAGGTGTCCACGCTGCTCTCCACGCCCCAAGCCAAGGGGCTGTTCCACAAAGCCATTATCCAAAGTGGTTCTCAATTAAAGTGCATGGAGCAACAATACTCACGCCGTATCGGCACCAATGTCGTAAAGAGACTTGGTCTTGATGCCTCTTCGATAGACAAGATTGCCGACATACCTTATGACAAACTGCTCGCTGCTGGCCAGGAGGCAATCGCCGAAGAACGGGAACGCGCACTGAAAGAAGGCTGGAACGGCTTTATCTTCGGGTGGGCTCCGGTCGTAGACGGCGATGTTCTGCCCCAGCATCCATCGGCTTCCGGTTCTCAAGCTCTTAACAAGCATGTACCTCTTATTATAGGAACAACTCTGAATGAGTTCTGTGCCAGCGCCTATGTTCCGGCACTGCGCAACCTTTCGGAAGAAGCTGCCATGAAGCAGGTGCAGCAGCTTTACGGCTCGCTTGCAGACGAGTACGTGGCTGCCTTCCGTGCTGTCTATCCCGAATACAAGGCGCCCAACGATTTGGTTGATACCGACCTGCGGTTCCGCTCCATGGCTGTTGAACAGGCACGACTGCGGAACGCACAGCACGGAGCACCCGTGTACCTGTATCTCTTCACGTGGCAGTCGCCAGCCATGAATGGCATCTGGCGCGCCGTTCATTGCATGGAGATACCTTTTGTATTCAACAACACGGCCCTGCAGGCCGGCATGACGGGCAACGGAGACGCCGCCCGGGCGCTTGCCGGGAAAATGAGCCAGGCTTGGGTGAACTTTGCCAAGACCGGAAAACCGGCTGCCGAGAAGCTTCCCGACTGGGAACCGTACACCGTAACAAAGGGAGCAACGATGATATTCGACAACACCTGCAAGATACGCTATAACCATGATGCCAAGCTCCTCAAGATAGCAGGGCAACGACCGCAACGACCTTTGTAAACAATCTCAATTCCTAAATATATCAACATCTAACATTTAAACAACTCTAATCTTTTAATTTATGAAACACTCTAAACTGCGCAAGCTACTAACCTTGATGCTTTTATTGCTGGCGAGCACAGCCAGCATGCAGGCACAGGGTACTTTCAAGGTCACCGGTAAGGTTGTTGATGCCAACAACGAACCAATGATTGGTGTCAGTGTCATTGAGAAAGGGACCAACAACGGCGCCATCACCGACCTTGACGGAAACTATTCGCTCAACACCCGCAGGGGTGCAACCCTCGAATTTTCTTACATCGGCTTTACCACCCAGGTACGGACAGCCAACACCAACAGGCTGGACATCAAGTTGGTAGAAGACTCCAAAACACTTGACGACGTGGTTGTTATCGGCTACGGCGTACAGAAGAAGAGCGACGTAACAGGCTCCATCTCTGCCGTTAAGGAAGAGGATGTGGCCAACCGTACGATAACCAGCGCCGAAGAAGCACTGCAGGGAAAGACTTCTGGTGTGCAGGTAATCACCACATCGGGACAGCCGGGCTCGGTGCCGGCCATCCGCGTACGCGGTTACTCGTCCAACAATGACATGTCTCCGCTTTATGTTGTCGACGGTATCATCATGAGCAACATCAACAGTCTTGACGTGAACGACATCCAGTCCATGGAAGTGCTGAAGGATGCAGCCTCTGCTGCCATCTACGGAGCACAGGCCGGTAACGGCGTAGTGCTCATTACAACCAAGCACGGACAGGCCAAGGCCGACAAGTGGGGAAGCATTACCTACGACTTCCAGTTTGCCAGCAACTCGCTGGGGCACAAACCACAGATGATGAATGCCAAGCAGTACGCCGAATTCATGGTTGATGCAGGCCTCTTCTCACAGGAGACCATCGACAATTTCTGGGACGGAAAGACCGATACCAAGTGGTTCGACGAGGTGTACGAGTCCTCTGCCCTGCAGAAGCACAACCTCTCTTTCTCCAGCGGAAACGACCGAGGCTCGGTCTATGTCTCGGCAGGTTACCTAACCAATAACGGCATGCTGAAAGGCGATTTTGACGTTTTCAATCGTCTGAACGGAGCCTTGAAACTCGACTATAAGATTAAACCTTGGCTCAAGATATCCGGAAACGCCAACCTGAGCAAGATGCACAGCCACGGCTTTAACGGCGAGGCACTGCTCGACGCGTTCCTCATGGACCCGCTCACCCCCGTAACCTATTCTCCTGACAACTTGCCGTCAAATATGAAGTCGTTGCTGGATGCAGGCTGGAACATCCTGCGCGACGACAACGGAAACTACTACTCCGTTTCCAACTTCTACAGCTTTACCAACCCGCTTGCACTCAGTTCCAACAACTTCCAGCGCAACAAGCGCACCAACGTGAACGGAAACTTCGCCTTGGAGTTCACTCCCTTCAAGGGACTTACATTCACTTCAAAGTTCGGTTACAACATTAACAACAACGGTTCGCGCAGCTACACCATGCCTTATTATGCCAGTGCACAGCGCAACAGCCGCTATTCTTCATTCAGCCAGAGCAACAGCGAAAGTTCCAACTACCAGTGGGACAACTACCTGAACTATATGACGACCATTGCCCAGAAGCACAACATCACCGCCATGATTGGCCACTCCTTTACCCGCAGCACCTCTTCGAGCACAGGCGGCGGCTTGCAGGCCAATGACGCCAACGTGCTGCAGCGCGAGGATCCGCAGCTATTCGGCTGGCTCGACTTTGCCAACAGCTCCGTGAAGAAGACCAACAACGGCGTTGGTTCCAAGGCTTCCAGCGAGTCGTACTTCGGCCGCGTTACCTACGGTTACGACAACAAGTACCTCTTCCAGTTCTCTCTGCGCGCCGATGCGTTCGACCTTTCCAAACTTCCTCTTACCAACCGCTGGGGCTACTTCCCCGCTGCATCGGTGGCATGGGTGCCTTCGCAGGAAGCATTCTGGAAGAAGATGCCCAAGTGGTGGGACTATCTGAAACTTCGCGGCAGCTGGGGTAAGAACGGCTCCATCAACGCCCTGAGCGGCTACCTCTATGCTACAACGATGGCATCGGGCGGTAAATACGCCTTCGGCGACGACCAGAACTACCAGTACGTTACCGCCAGTGCACCTACCTCCATGGGTAACGACAAGCTGACCTGGGAAACTTCCAAGCAGCTCGACTTCGGTCTGGATGCCCGCTTCTTCGGAAGCCGCCTTACCCTTACCGCCGACTGGTTCTCAAAGACTACCGACGACCTGCTCGTTACCGGCCTCAAGTCATCCCTGATAGCCGGCGGTACGTTCTCTCCCATGAACGCCGGATCGGTCAGCAACAAAGGTCTGGAGGTGGAACTCGGCTGGCGCGACAATATCGGTAAGTTCAGGTATGGCGTTCGGGCCAACTTCTCTACCTTGAAGAACAAGGTTACCTACCTGAGCAAGGGTATCGACTACATTAAGGGCTACCTCCGACTGAACGACCCGCTCACCATCTTCGAAGAAGGGGCTGAGGTGTGGCACTTCTATGGCTACAAGTTCACGGGCGTTGATCCCAACACCGGCCAGCCCCAGTTTGCCGACCTTACGGACGACGGCGTGATAACGGAAGACGACCGCACCAACATCGGTTCCGCCATTCCTTCACTCACTTACGGTATCACCATTGATGCAGCATGGAAGGGATTCGACTTCATCATCTTCGGTTCCGGTGTCTCCGGCAACGAGATTTTCCAGTCTCTCTTCTCCAGCGACCGCTATACCGGCAACCGCCTGTACGAAGTTTGGTACAAGGACCGTTGGACTTCCAGCACCCCCAACGCCTCCCATCCTTCGGCCCATGCGGACATTTCCAAGTACTCGCTGTCGAGTGCAATGGTGCACGACGGCTCCTACTTCAAGATTAAGCAGATACAGCTGGGCTACACCGTGCCAAAGTCTATTACCCGGAAGTTCTTCGTCGACAACCTGCGTTGCTACGTTTCACTCGAAGACTTCTTCACCTTTACCAAGTACAACGGCTTCGATCCGGAGTCAAGTTCCATCGGCACAGGTTCCGGACAGGGACTCGACACCGCCCTCTACCCTGTTTCCAAGAAGGTATCCTTTGGTATAAACCTGACTTTCTAATATCACTAACCAGTTCTAACAACTAAAGATTATGAAAAAGATATATATGTTCGTCATGGCTCTGACTGTGCTCATGGGGTTCTCCGCATGCAGTGACGAGCTCGACATACAGAAACTTGGCAACCTCGGTAGTGAGGATGATTTCTATAAAACCGATGGAGACGCCGAGGCCGCCATCACCAACTGCTACACCGACCTTACCGGAATGTACGACATCGTGAAAGGTACCGACGACCTGCTCTCCGACGACGTGTGGTGCGGAGGCGGCAACCGCAACGACAATGCCGAACGGGAAAACCTGGGCAGTTACACCTTCGGCAGCACCAACGGTAACATCCAGACCATGTACGAG
This sequence comes from Prevotellaceae bacterium KH2P17, assembly GCA_900199655.1. Lineage (GTDB taxonomy): Bacteria > Bacteroidota > Bacteroidia > Bacteroidales > Bacteroidaceae > Prevotella. The sequence continues at coordinate 177,410 of FZRE01000001.1, read as the reverse complement.
AGCCTTTACACGTTGATTTACCATGCCAATCTCGTCATCGAGAAGTTTACCGGAGCCGATGATACACCCGTCAAGAAGCGCGACATAGCCGAGGCCTACTTCTTCCGCGGCTTTGCCCACTTCTACTTAGGCGCCTATTTCGGCACCGCACCCGTTGTTGACGCGAAGCTGAAACCCGGCGAATACGCCAAGGAAAACAGCACCCGCGAGCAGATTTACGCCCAGGCAGCTTCCGATTTCCAGCAAGCTGTCAATTCGGGCAACCTCTCCGAGAAGTCAACCCCTACGCAGCACCTGGTCCGTATCACCAAGCAGGCCGCCCAGGCTTATTTGGGCAAGACGCTCGTCTTTGCAGGCAAGTACCAGGAGGCAATAGCTCCGCTCAACGAGGTCATCAACTCCGGCAAGTACGCCCTTAACACCGGCGCTTACGAGAACTTGCTTCATGAGGTGAACGACTACGATGCCGAGCGCCTTCTGGAGTCCAACATCGTGCGCGATCTCGATAATCTCTACTTCAACCTCTACGCACTCTACCACGGTTTCCGTTCCGACTACTACGACTGGAAGGTGCCTGCAGGCTCCGACCAGAACAATGCCGGCTACGGATTCTACAACCCCACGAAGAACCTCTACGATGCTTTCGTGGCCGAGGAGGGTGCAAACGGCTACCGTCTGAACCAGACTATCAAGACCGAAAAACAGATTAACGCCGAGGGCATCTACATTGCCAACGGTAAGGTTCTGCACGGTCACGAGGGCTACTGGAACTGGAAGCAGCGCCTGCTGCAGTCGGAGGTGTTCACGGGTATGGCTTTCTTCACCTCCAGCAACTTTGTATGGATGCGCTATGCCGAGGTTCTGCTGCTGGCTGCAGAGGCCAACCTGCAGAGCAACAACACGGCCGAAGCCCTGAAATACATCAACATGGTACGCTCACGTGCACAGCTCCCGGCTCTCACCTCCATTACCATGGACGACGTGAAGACCGAGAAACGGCTTGAACTGTGGGGCGAAGGCACCCGCTGGATGGACCTCGTGCGCTGGGGCGATGCCGCCCAGAAGCTGGCCGACAAGGGCAAACAGATGCCCGGCTTCAAGGGTGGAGCCGCCGGACAAGGGCAGATTGTGCACGAGTACGACAATGTTGAGGGCGGCTTCGTGGCCGGCAAGAACGAGATGTTGCCTATTCCCGACCAGGAAATCAAGCTCAACGACAACATGAAACAAAATCCTAAGTACTGATAATACTGGCCTCAGAGCATTGCTGACGGCAGTTTCGCCAACGGGCTGTAGTCATTTCAACATTGGCTGCAGCCCGTTTGGCCAATCAGCAGGCTCGCCCTTGGCGGCGGTCATAACGTGCAGCAGGAACAGCGGCAGCTCCAAGCACCGTTTTTGCAGGCGGTTCGCTTCCTGCCAGGCAGCAACTTTCGGCCTCCCGAAGTGGCGGTCTCAAGACTGCGGAAGAACGGTTTTCGGCATATCGCTGCATCCTTCTGGCTATCAGACAGTTGTGAGTTGAAATCCTTTGCCCTGTGCAGCCGTTTTCTTGAACATGCCTTTCAAGAGGCTTGGATGCGGCATTCAAGAGGCTTGAAAGCATCCTTCAAGAGGCTTGACCCATAGCTCCGGCAAAACCGGCAGGCAGAAGGCGGAAAACCGACCCGCCGGCATTGCGTATTCGGAGGATGAGAACAGGCGGCTCAATCCGCCGCCCCCGCATCGCCATCAGATGCCCCACGGAGGCGGCTCCCGCATCAGCCTGCCGTCCGCCACAGGTCAACGGAAACGCTGCCAGCATCGCTTTCCGCCCGAAAAACTGGCCGCACGGCACGCAGGAAGGCGTTTGAACGCATTCAAAAACATTTGAACACGAAATAAACCGCTGTTGAACAATATTTAAACAGAAATGAAAACGAAGACAAGGTGGTTACGGAAATAAAACTTAACTTTGCCTTATCATAATTTTAACTATCAATAATGAAACGACAACTATTGACTCTTTGCCTGCCGTTGGTGGCTGTTCTCGGCTTCGCGCAGCAGAACCTTTTCAACCAGCAGGTACCCAAATCACCCGACATTAACGCCGACAAGACAGTTACTTTCCGCCTCATGGCACCCCAGGCGCAGAAGGTTCAGCTTACAGGTGACTTTCTTCCGACCCGGAAAATGAAATCTTCATACGGCGAATTCGACGCTCCGGGGGTGGCCGATCTGACCAAGGACGACAAGGGCATGTGGACTTTCACGACCAAGGAAAGCCTGAAACCGGAGTTGTACACGTACAACATGCTCATAGACGGCGTGAGGGTAACCGACCCCTCGAATGTTTACTCCATACGCGACATAGCCAGCACCACCAGCATCTTTATGATTGACGGCGGCCGGGCCGACCTCTACAAGGTGAACAAGGTGCCCCACGGCACAGTCTCCAAGGTGTGGTACCACAGCCCAACGGCCGGACTCACGCGCCGCTGCACCGTCTACACGCCCGCCGGTTACGAGAACGGCAAGCAGAAATATCCCGTTCTATACCTGCTCCACGGCATCGGCGGCGACGAACAGGCATGGAGCGAGCTGGGCCGCGCTACCCAGATACTGGACAATCTCATTGCCCAAGGCAAGGCGCAACCCATGATTGTGGTCATGACAAACGGCAACATATCGCAGGAAGCATGCCCGGGCGAAACGTCGGAGGGCTTCACGGTGCCCACGATGGCGCTGCCCAAGACCATGGACGGCTACTTCGAGCAGGCTTTCCCCGATGTCATCAAGTTCGTGGAGAGCACCTACCGCGTGCAGAAGGACAAGGCGCACCGCGCCATTGCAGGCCTCTCGATGGGCGGCTTCCACTCGTTCTTCATCTCGCTCAACAACCCCGACACGTTCGGTTATATCGGATTGTTCTCTGCGGCCATAGACCAAAGCCAGAAGGGGGGTATACAGACCATTTACGAAAACCGCAACCGGAAGATAGACCGGCTGTTCGCCAAGGGCCCGAAGCTGTTCTGGATAGGCATCGGGGCATCCGATTTTCTGTACAAGAACAACAAGGACCTGCGCAGTTATCTGGACTCCAAGAACTATAAGTACACCTACATGGAGACCGACGGCGGCCACATCTGGCGCAACTGGCGTATCTATCTCACCGAGTTTGTTCCCCTATTGTTCAAATAAACCTGCTAAACAAGACTACTATTATGAAGCGTTCAACTATCATTATCATGGCAGCGGCACTGTGCCTGGGGCACGGCAGCCTCGCCACGGCACAGCCCCAGCTGCGTGCCGACAACATAGACCAGGTGATAAAGGAGATGACCCTGGAGGAGAAGTGCCACCTGGTGCTGGGCCAAGGCATGGGTTTCGGCCGCGAAGTGAAGTTTCCCGGCACCGCCGGCAGTACCTACGCCATCCCGCGCCTGGGCATTCCGGCCACCTATTGTGCCGACAGCAACCAGGGCCTACGCATGAGTGCGCACCGCGAATTCGACAGTCGAGACTACTTCTGTACGGACTACATGACCAGCATCACACTGGCTTCAACGTGGGATAAGCAAGCAGCCTTCCGCATAGGCCGCGGCATCGGCAACGAAACCAAGGAGTACGGGCTCGACTGGATACTGGCCCCGAGCATGAACCTGATGCGCAACGTGCTCTGCGGTCGTAACCATGAATACTATTCCGAAGACCCCTTGCTCTCCGGAACCATAGCCGGCAACTACGTACAGGGCATCCAGAGCGAGGGCACGGCGGCCTGCATCAAGCACTTTGCGGCCAACAGCCAGGAGACCAACCGCAACGCCAACGACAGCCGGATGAGCCAACGGGCACTGCGCGAGCTGTACCTGCGCGGCTTTGAACTGGCCGTGAGGATAGGCAACCCGTGGTCGGTCATGACGGCCTACAACAGCATCAACGGCAAGGCTACGTGCGAGGACGTAGACCTTACGGAGACTATCCTGCGCAAGGAGTGGGGCTTCAACGGCATCGTTGTTTCCGACTGGAATGCCGGCAAGAATGCCACGGCCTCCATGCTGGCCGGCAACGACATGCTGCAACCGGGCCAGGAACGGCAGTACAACACCATTCTGGCCGACGTCAAGAGCGGTAAGCTGCCCATGAACGTGCTCGACCGCAACGTCAGGCGCATCCTGCAGTTCATCGTCAGGAGCCACAGCTTCGCCAATTACAACTACTCCAACGAGCCTGATCTGAAGCAGCACGCAGCCGATGTGCGCGAGATTGGCGCCGAGGGCATGGTATTGCTCACCAACAACGGCGCCCTGCCGCTGCAGCAAAAGGCCACGGTGGCGCTGTTCGGCTGCACCAGCTACGACATCATTCCGGGCGGAACGGGCTTCGGAGGCACCATGGTGGGACACTACACGGTGTCGCTCGTGGAGGGTTTACGTAACGCCGGCTTTACCGTTTACAAACCTTTGCTCAACGAATACAAGCGGCACATCGCCGCCGAACAGAAGCGGCTCTACCCCAATGGGCTGCCTCCATTCTCCCTCCGGCCGCTCAATCGTGCCGAGGAAATGGGCATGACGGGCCAACATGTGGACTCTGTAGCTGCCGCGAGCGAAGTTGCCGTCATCACGTTAGGCCGCAAGAGCGGCGAAGCTGCCGACCGTACGGTAGATGAGTTCAACCTCTATGAGAAGGAACTCACCATGATTAAACAGGTAAGTGATGCTTATCATAAGGCCGGCAAGAAAGTTGTCGTGCTGCTCAATGTGTGCAGTCCGGTGGAAACGGCATCATGGAAAGGCCTTGTTGACGGCATCGTGTGCACCTGGCAGAGCGGAGAGCAGGTTGGAAACAGCATTGCCGACGTGCTCTCGGGCAAGGTGAACCCATCCGGAAAGCTGCCTGTTACGTTCCAGAACAAGTACGGCGACGCTGCATCGGACAGCAACTTCCCCTCCGATGTGAAGGATACCAAGGACCTGGCTACCATGTATATGTGGGGCGGTAACAACAAAGAAGCCAAGCGCGAGCCCAAAGCAAATATTGATTACACAAACTACGACGAGGATATCTTTGTGGGCTATCGCTACTTCAACAGCTTCGACAAGGCCGTGAGTTTCCCGTTCGGCCACGGTTTAAGCTATACCACGTTCGCTTACGAGAATGCTGCCATAGCCCATGCGGGCGGCAAATACACCGTTACGGTTGACGTTGTGAACACCGGCAAGCAAGCCGGCAGGAACGTGGTAGAGCTCTACGTGGCTGCGCCTAAGAGCAAGCAACTCGACAAACCCGTAAAGGAGCTGAAGGATTTTGCCAAGACCGGACTGCTGCAACCAGGCCAGCGGGAAACCGTAACGCTGACTGTGAACGCTGCCGACTTGGCTTCGTTCAACGAGAAAGCATCGGCCTGGGTTGTTGATGCGGGTACTTACGACTTCCAAATCTCCTCTTCGGCTACGCAGGTAGAGAAGACTTTGCAGGCGCAAGTTAAGGCCTCAAAGACCAAAGTGAACAATGTAATGAAACCAACAGCCAGACTCAACCTGCTGCATCGTTGAGAATGACAACTTAAAAGAATGTAAGATGAAAAAGAAACTGATTATTTCGAGCATGCTGGCAATGGTTGTTCTTCCGCTGTCAGCTCAGTTCAACCGCACTCCTACACCCAATGACACGCTCCAATCCGTACGCCAGGACGGTAACGGAAACGTGGTGCTGAGCATTTATGCACCGCAAGCCAGGCAGGTGAGCATAGCCGGCGACATCATGCCTTGGGGCAAGAAGCCGGATGTAAGGCGAGCCGACAACGGCGTATGGTCGGTTACCGTGCCCGGCGTAAAGGACGGTGTGTACCGCTATCACTTCGTAGTAGACGGCGTGAACGTATATGACCCCGTTGCTCCAACGGCTGGTGAGACTTCTGCCTTGGCCTGCATAGGCAGCGACAACGCGTTTTACGCCATGAAGAACGTGCCGCACGGCGCCGTTGCCCAGCGTTACTATCACTCCCAGAACCTCAATGCAACGCGCCGACTGCATGTCTGGACGCCGGCCGGATATGAGAAGTCGGCCGACAGCTTGCCCGTTCTCTACCTCATACACGGCGGTGGCGACACCGATAACTCATGGCCCGGGGTGGGCGCAGCAGGCTTCATACTCGACAATCTGCTGGCAGAAGGCAAGATGAAGCCCATGATTGTGGTCATGCCTAACGGCAGCATAAAGGCCGACAGGATGGAAGATGAGGTGCCGCTGTTCGAGGAAGACCTCGTTCAGAGCATCATTCCTTTTATTGAAAGCAACTATCGCGTCGTGGCGGACAAGGACCATCGCGCCATGGCAGGCCTCTCTATGGGAGGCATGGAGACACTTGAAACCATGCTGAAGGATTACGACAAGTTCGCTTACTTCTGGGTTTTGAGCTCTGGGTGGTTTGCAAACAACAAGCCGGCTTATGCAAATTACCAGCAGCAACTTAACAAGATAGCTGCCGGTTTCAACAAGAACGTGCGCCAACTGGTGTTCACACAGGGCGGAACGGAGGACATCGCCTACCACAACGGTAAGGAAATGCTCAAGCTCTTCGACCAAGCAGGCATCAAATACGAATACTCCGAAGCGCCCGGAGGCCACACCTGGCACACTTGGCGCAACAACCTGCACGCACTGGCACAGCGCATCTTCAAGTAGATTGACTGCCGGCAGGATTACAAATAACCCATCAAATCATACATCAATGAAACTATCAAACCTATTATCAATCGCTATGGCCACTACATTAGCAGTGTCGTGCACCCCGCAAGGTAAGTCTATTGACAAGGAGGACATACTGAGCAAACTCTCTCTTGAAGACAAGGCACACTTCGTTATCGGTACGGGCATGGCCGGGATGAGCGGCAACGATGCCGTTATCGGTGCCACTAAGTCGCTGGTTCCCGGTGCTGCAGGAACCACATACCCACTCGATTCGATTGGCATTCCGGCCATCGTGCTGGCCGACGGGCCTGCAGGACTGCGTATAGACGCCCACCGCAAGGGCGACTCTGCTACCTACTTCTGCACCCACTTCCCTATCGGAACCTTGTTGGCATCCACCTGGAACCAGGCTCTTGTTGAGGAAGTAGGCAAAGCAATGGGCAATGAAGTAAAGGAATACGGTGTAGACGTGCTGCTGGCTCCAGCCGTGAACATCCACCGCAATCCGCTAAACGGACGCAACTTCGAGTACTACAGCGAGGACCCTGTTGTGGCCGGAAAGACTGCGGCAGCCTATATACGCGGCATACAGAGCAACGGCGTGGGCACAAGCATCAAGCACTTTGCGTTCAACAATCAGGAAACAAACCGCATGAACAACGACGCCCGAATCTCCCAACGCGCCATCCGCGAGATTTACCTCAAGCCTTTTGAGATTGCGATAAAGGAAGCCGAGCCCTGGACGGTGATGTCTTCGTACAACAAAATCAACGGAACCTACACCTCGGAGAGCAAGGATCTGCTCACCACTATCCTGCGCGATGAGTGGGGATACAAAGGAACAGTGATGACAGACTGGTTCGGCGGCAAGGACGGAGCTGTCCAGGTGTGGGCAGGTAACGACATGCTACAACCCGGCAAGGCAGAACAATTCACCTCGATTGTTGAGGGCGTGAAGAGCGGTAAGCTCAAGGAAGCCGACCTGGACCGTAATGTGGGCCGCATACTCAACCTCATCGAGAAGACCCCTCGCTACAAGGGCTACGCGTACAGCAACAAGCCCGACCTGAAAGCACATGCTGCCGTGACCCGGCAGAGTGCCACCGAGGGCATGGTTCTGCTCAAGAACGAGGGCAACACCCTGCCCATTGCCACCAAGGCTGCCGACACCAAGGTGGCCCTCTACGGCTGCACCAGCTACGATTTCATAGCAGGAGGAACCGGATCGGGCAACGTGAACCACGCTTACGTGGTGTCTCTGCTCGACGGACTCAAGAATGCAGGCTACCAGGTTGATGCCGATTTGCAGCAGAAATATACCGACTATCTGGCCAAAAAGCAGGCAGAAGCCAAGGCAAAGATGGAAGAAGCAGCCAAAAAGAAGGACCGCGCAGCCATGATGGCGATGTTCCTGCCCAACCAGAGACCAGCAGAAATGAGCCTCGAGCAGACGGAACTCGACCGCCAGGCACAGGTATCAGACGTGGCCATCATCACGTTGGGCCGCATCAGCGGCGAGTTCGTGGACCGCAAAGTGGCCGACTTCAACCTCTCCAAAGAAGAAACAACGCTCCTCTCACGGGTTTGCGACACCTACCACAAGGCCGGCAAGAAGGTTATCGTGCTGCTCAACGTGGGCGGTGTCATCGAGACGGCTTCATGGAAGCAGATGCCCGATGCCATTCTCTGCGCCTGGCAGGCCGGCCAGGAGGGCGGAAACTCCGTAGCCGACGTCATCAGCGGCAAGGCTTCTCCGTCCGGCAAGCTCGCCATGACATGGCCCGTGAACTTCACGGATGCCTACTCTTCGGCCAACTTCCCTATAGACAAGACGCCCGACCTCGACCTGACAAACCAGGGAAAAGCCAGTAACGGCGAGAAGGATGTTGACTACACCAACTACGAGGAAGACATCTACGTGGGCTACCGCTACTTCGACAGCTTCGACAAGCAGGTCTCCTACCCCTTCGGCTACGGCCTCAGCTACACCCAGTTTGCGTATGAAGACGCCAAGGCAAGCACCAGTGGCGACGCCATCAGCGTAACCGTAAGCGTCAAGAACACCGGAAAGGCCGAAGGCAAAGAGGTGGTTGAGCTCTACGTGGCTGCCCCCGACAGCAAGCAACACAACAAACCGGCCAAGGAACTCAAGGCCTTTGCCAAGACCCGCAACCTGAAACCGGGCGAAGCCGAAACCGTAACGCTGACCGTAAAGACGGCCGACCTGGCTTGGTTCGACGCCGAGGCTTCAGCCTGGAAGGTGGATGCAGGCAAGTATCAGCTGCTCGTAGGCGCCTCTTCGCGCGACATCAAGGCCACACTCTCGGCCGACGTGAAAGCCCAGGAGACCAAGGCCAACAACGTGCTGGCACCCAAAGGCGAGTTGAAAGTCCTGAAGCGATAACGCCATCATTTAAGAAGAAGGGCGCGGCTGCAGGCCTCGCCTTTCGCTGCCCGACTGTTTTATTAAAATAAAAATACGTATGAAAACAAGACTTTTGTTTACAGCAGCCCTTGCGCTCATGGTCAGTGCAAGCTGCATGGCACAGGAGAAACTCTTCGCAGGCGTAAACGTAGCTTCGCCTGTCAAGAATGCAGACGGCTCGGTTACCTTCAATCTCTTTGCCCCCGAGGCACAGAAAGTTACCGTTACGGGCGACTTTCTGCCCACCCGGAAGGTGAATACGCCGCGCGGTGATTACGATGCGCCCGGCGAGGAAGCACTCACCAAGGACTCAAAAGGCCTCTGGAGCTTCACCACCAAGAACGTACTGCCCACCGAACTGTACTCATACACCATGAACGTAGACGGCGTGAGCATCAACGACCCGGCCAACATCTACCGTAACCGCGACATTACAACCTTCAGCAACATCTTTATCGTGACCAAGGAAAAGGGCGACAAAGGCGACCTGTACAGCGTGAACGAGGTGCCGCACGGCAACCTTGCCAAGGTGTGGTACCCCAGTCCGACGCTCAAGATGCAGCGCCGCATGACGGTCTATACCCCTGCCGGCTACGATGAAGGCACGGCCTATCCCGTTCTCTACCTGCTCCACGGAGCCGGAGGCGACGAGAACGCCTGGTCCGAACTGGGCCGTGCAGCCCAGATACTGGACAATCTCATTGCCACGGGCAAGGCCAAACCCATGATTGTTGTAATGCCTAACGGCAATCCCAACTGCCAGGCAGCACCGGGCGAGTGGTCGTTCGGCATGTACACTCCCTCCTTCGGTGCAAATGGCTCCGGCCCCAAAGCCAAGCCGGCAGCCAGCATGGAGGAGAGCTTTAACGACATCGTGAGCTACATGGACAGCCACTACAAGACCATCAAGACCCGCGACGGCCGCGCTGTATGCGGCTTGTCGATGGGTGGCGGACACACTTTCGGCATCAGCCGCATGTATCCAACGGAGTTCGACTACTACGGACTCTTCTCTGCAGGTCTCTTTATAGGCGGCGGTAACCGCAATCCGCAGCAGCGCACCTCACTCTACGACCAGATGAAAGCCAACACCGAGTTCCAGGCACAGATGAAAAAGCTCTTCGACAGCAACCCCAAGCTGTACTGGATAGGTATAGGAAAGACCGACTTCCTATACCAATCCAACGTGGACCTGCGCAAGTTCCTCGACGAGAACAAGTATAAATACGAGTACATGGAAACCGACGGCGGCCACATTTGGCGCAACTGGCGCATCTACCTCACCGAGTTTGCCCAGAAGATTTTCAAGTAACAACCCTCTGCAACTACGAAACGGCAACCCGCCCGTTGCCGCACAAAACCCATAGGGAGCATGAGCCAAACGCCAAGGCTCATGCTCCCTTTTTCTGTTTCTGCACCTGCACGCTGCCCGCTGCCGGCTCTCAGCGATTTCATAACATGTAAAACGCCGCCTTTTCAGGCTTCTCCACGTGCTGCACATGTGGGCAGAAGTGTTACAAATTCTACCCTATTAAACTTGACAAACATCCCGCTGATACTGCCGTTTGTTGCTTCCGCCACCACGAAAGGGTCAAAAAAGGGGTAAAAACGGCCTTTTCATAAACAGCTGATAATGAGTAGTTTGCGTTTTCCTTACGTTTTCCGGTTTTCCTGAAGCTATCCTTCAAGCGCCTTGAAGGTATCGTTCAAGGGGCCTGGAGGCATGCTTCAGAGGCGTAGAAATGCGCTTCCGGCAACCGATTTTCGGGCAAAAAAAGGGTAAAAAGCAGCGAAACCGACTCTGTTTTCCAAATTTTCAGGCTCCCGAAAGGCCGTTCGCAACGAAACCGCCCGGTTCCGGCAGCTAATCCAACTGCCTGAACCGGGCGTATTTTTGATGAAACCTATTGACAAAGCCTGCATCCTCCGTCTCTTCTTGTCAATAAGGAAAGCGGCGGCGCATCACCGCATCGCGAACCTACAGGCGGTTCTTTTCGGCGTTTCCGGCTCCCTTTCCCTTGTACTTACTGCCCGAGGCGTTGAAGTTGTAGGTAACGGTCAGGCTGGCGCGGCGCAGGTACCGGCTGCTCTCCTTGCCTACGTTCACCCGCCGGCCGTAGAGTTCAAAGTCCTCCCGGTTGGTGTTCAGCAGGTTGCTGATGCGCAGATTCACCGTCCACTGCTTGCGGCAGAACTGCTTGATGAGCTGCAACTCCAGATTGGCAGCGTTCGGCATGTACACAAAACCGTCGTACACGCGCACCGTTTGGTAGTAGTTAAGGCTGGCGGAGAAGTCGTGCGGCAACTCGAAACGGTTCTTTACGGAGAACAGGAAACTGTTTTTGTTGAGGTTGCGGTCGGCGCCGTACTCCTCTGCATCAAAGAACTGGCGGCTCACGTTGGCCTCTAACGTAGGCTGATACCAGCCGAATTTGGGCGATGCCACCACGGAGACGTAGGCCACCTGGCGCCGGTCGAAGTTCATGGGGCGGACGATTCCCGTTTCGCCTTCGTCGTACAGCATGGGCACCTGCTGCAGGTCGTGGCTGTAATAGGTGTAGCCGGCCATGGCGCTTAGCCACGACCAAGTGCCCATGAGGTCGAGGCTATGGATGATGGCGGGGCGCAGATAGGGGTTTCCTCCTTCGTAGAAGTGGCGGTTGTCGTACTGTATCTCGCTCCGAAGATAGTAGTACGGCGGGCGTGAAGTCTTGGTTGTGTAGGCCAGCTGCAGCCCGAGATTGCCCTTCTGCCAGGCCACCGAGAGCGAGGGGAACCAGTTGCCGTAGCGGCGGCTGGGCTCGTCTTCGCGCTGCCCGAAGGCATAGTAGTTTGACACTACGTGCTCGTAGCGCAGGCCGGCGCCCAGGGTAAGGTTGCCCAAGGGCAGACTGTACTCGGCAAAGCCGGCCACGTTGCGCTCGCGCACCTCATTGTCGGCCGCCGGCATGAGCCCCTCAAGGTTGGCATAAACGCTCTGCGAGTAGGTGCGCGTTAGCTCGGAGCCGAAGCTGAGCGTTCCTCTCCACACGGGAACCGACAGCACCAGCTTGCCTGCCAGCAGGCGGGAGCGCTGCCGGTTGTTGGTGGTAATGGTGCGAAGGCCCTCGGCGGGGCTGTCTTCGTAGCTGTATTTGTCGGTCTGGTTCTTGTTCCACACGCACGAGAGGTTCAGGTCAACGCCCACGCTGCCTATCTTTCCCACGTAGTAAGCATTGGCCTCGTGGCTGGGTCCTGCCGTTCCGTCGGTTTCGTAGCGCTGGTCAATGTGGTCCTCAAGCACGTCGTTGCGGTAAATGTCATGCCGGCCACCGGCCGAGCGGCCCTTGTTGTAGAAGTCGCGGTTCAGGGTATAGCTTACTCCTACGGAGTTGTCGCCATCAAAGTCGTAGCTTGCACCCACCTTGCCGTACAGCCCCCAGCTGCGGTTATGCTCAATGATGCGCTGGTCTACCAGTATTTCATCCTGCCCGTGTATCTCCTGCCAGATGCGTTCCTGCTGTACGTTGACGCTTGAATATACGTAGGCATCGGCAAAAGTCTCAAGTCCGCCCTTGCGATACTTCACGTAATCCTCCTGAAAACCCGACCAGTAGTCGTTGTACTCCACGTTGTTGTCGGCCCTGAAGCTCAGTCCCTCGCCCTGCGGTTTTACGGTCTTGATGCGGATAACGCTCCTTACGCCGGCATCGTAGCGTGCTCCGGGATTGGTGATGATGTCTACCTGCTTGATGTCGGTCGACTTGAGCTGCTGCAACTCGTTCTTGTTCTGCACCTTCTTGTTGTTGATGTAGATGATAGGCGTGCCCTTGCCAAAGATGCTCACTTCGCCTTTCGAGTCCACGTTCACGCGCGGCAGCAGGCTCAGCACATCGGCTGCGGTGCCCGTTTGGGCCAGCATCGAGTGCTCAACGTCTACCGCCAGGCCTCCCGCCACGTTGCGGTACTGCGGGCGGTTGGCCTTTACCACCACCTCGCCCAGGGTGTGGTTCATCTCGTGCAGCACGATTGTGCCCGCATCGTCGGCTGTTAACTCCATGTAAATCGGCTCAAATTCAACGGACGTTACTTTGAGCAGGCAGGCCTGCAGGTCGCCTACGGCGAGGGTGAAGCGGCCGTCGGCATCGGTTACGGAGCCTTGTACGAAGGTGGAATCGGCCGTGTTCAGCGCCACCACGTTCACGTATTGCAGCGGCTGCTGATGCTCGTCGGTTACTCTGCCCGTTATGTCCCGGGCCGTTGCAGCTGCCGCCCAGAGCAGGGCAAGCAGCACGGTAAGAATGGTTGTTTTCATTATCTGTTGGGTTTTAATTACTCATAAACAGTACACCGGGCTCACTCCGCCGCTGCATTCGGCAAACTGGTATTGCCCCGTCAGTACGAGATAAAACCTGGGCAGCGGCCGCGCAGGCGGGTTCTGCCGCACGTATTGGCTGATGAGCGTGCGGCCTTGGCGTTGCAGTTGGGCGTCGGTGCAGGGCGTGAGTTTCTTTTCTCCGGTGAGCGAAAGCCCCCAGAAGCGCAGGTAACCCAGCACGTAGCGCTCCACGATTTGCGCCGGCAGCTCGCCGGCCGACCTGCGCATGGACTCCACGGTGAGTGCAGCGCCGTTGATGATGCCCACCACCGCCCAAGGCAGGGTGTAGAAGTTGAGGGAGAAGTCGAGGTTGTCGTTCATTTTCATTCGTGCTTTAAACTTTGACGGAAATCGTGTCGCCCATTGTTGCGGCGACGTTGCAAAAATAGAAATCACTATCGGAACCGCCGCTACACTTTTGGGTGGTTGACGTTGTTAGAGCCTGAAAACTACCCGAAAGTGTAGCCTGAAAGCACAAAAAAGAAGCTAAATGAAGTTTTTACAGTAACAAATTAGTATATTTGCAACCGTAAAAGCAGCAACAGCATGATAGATTTGAACCGTTTCTTCCGGCCCATGGACGGCCGCATGCAGGTAGACGAGGCGCTGTACGGCCAGGTGCAGATGTGCGAAAGGATGGCAGAAGCCATGTCGCGCAACAGCAGCCACAGCCTGTACATTATCGACTACAACGCCAAAGGCTTCATTTACGTTTCGCCCAATCCGTTGTTTCTGTGCGGACATACGCCCAACGAGGTCATGGCTATGGGCTATGGCTTCTACGAAAAGGTTGTACCTGCGGAGGAAGTGCAGATGCTGCTCGAAATCAATGAGGCCGGTTTCAGGTTCTTCTACAGCCATCCGCGCGAGGAAAGGCTGGCTATGAGCATCGATTATGACTTCCACCTGTGCTACGGAGAGGGCAACCAGCAGCTCATCCACCACCAACTGACGCCCATACAGCTCGATGCCGAGGGCAACATCTGGCTGGCCCTGTGCTCTGTCTCGCTCTCAACAGCCAAAAGCGAGGGCAATGTCGTGTGTTCGGTGGGCCGCGGCAGCGAGCACTACGCCTACTCCTTTGCCTCCAAACGGTGGAAACTCCTGCCACAGACTGTGCTGAGTGAGCGCGAAGCCGACATCCTGCGCCTCTCCATCCGAGGGTTCAACATGAAGCAGATTGGCGAAAGTCTCTTCATCGACGTTAACACCGTGAAGTACCATCGGCGCCACCTGTTCCAGAAACTCGGGGTAGCCAACATCACCGAAGCCATCGGCCTGGCCGAAAGCATGCGGCTGATATAGCCCCCGCCTTACGCTGCAGATAACGAAAAAGGCATGCAGTCGTCAAACAACTGCATGCCTTTCTGTTAACTTGTTGCCGTTCCTTTAACTCCTCCGGCCTTACACCAGGCCCTCGGAACACGCCACCACATCATCCGCCTTCTGCCACTCTATCCTCCCGATACTTTTCAAATAAAATGAAAAGGAGCTACAGCAAAACTGTAACTCCTTAACTTTTAATGTAGCGGGGGTGGGACCCGAACCCACGACCTCCGGATTATGAATCCGACGCTCTAACCAGCTGAGCTATCCCGCCATCATTTTCAGCAAAATGACTGCTCATTTGCGGGTGCAAAGGTAACACATTTTTTCTATTAACCAAAAATTAATCAGGGAATTTTTTCGTCATTCATCTAAAATTCGTATTTTTGTGACATGAACCAAATCTTTCACTACTTAGCATATGAGCAAGCAAAGACTGAACATTGAATATGAACTAAAATCGAACTCGCAGGGCATCATCTGGAATTTCATCAGCACTGCCTCGGGGCTCTCCCGCTGGCTGGCCGACGACGTGCAGAAAAACGGCGATGAACTCACCTTTACCTGGGGTGACACCAGCAGCCACCACGAGATAAGGAAAGCCAAGATACTGAGCATCGTGAAATACAGCCTCATCCGTTTCCACTGGGAAGATGACAGCAAGGATTATTTCGTGGAAATGAGGATGGAAAAGAGCGACCTGACCGGTTCCTACGTGCTGGCCGTAACCGATTTTGCCGACCAGGAGGACATTGACGACCTGCACTATATCTGGGATCAGAACATAGAGAAGCTGCACATGACGAGCGGCATGTAACTCCACTCCCGCCTGCCAGGACGGCGACGCCCATCACCTGACAGAAATAATAAAATATCCAAAAAAGGCAGTAATGTGATAATTTTGTGCTAATTTTGCAGACTGAACGCTTGTTTACGGCCCTGCCGGGCGGGAGCTGTGACGGAGTGGCCTGCAAAAGAGACATCGATGCTTCGAATCAAGAAATTAGACATATTCATAGCCAAACAGTTCGGGCTGCTTTTCATCGGAACTTTCTTCATCTGCCAGTTCGTGCTGATGATGCAGTTTCTGTGGAAATTCGTTGACGAACTGATTGGTAAAGGGCTCACGCTCGACATCATGGCGCAATTCTTCTGGTACATGGCGCTCATGATGGTACCGCAGGCACTGCCGCTGGCCATCCTCCTCTCCTCTCTGATTACATTCGGAAACTTAGGCGAGAGCAGCGAACTTACAGCCATCAAGGCTGCCGGCATCTCGCTCATGCAAACCTTCCGTTCGCTCATCGTCATCACAGTTCTCATCATGTTCACCTCGTTCTACTTCCAGAACAACATCGGTCCCATGGCCAACATGAAGATAACGCAGCTGATGATTTCGATGAAACAGAAGAGCCCTGAGCTGGAAATACCCGAGGGAATCTTCTATGACGGCATTCCCAACAGCAACATCTACGTGCAGCACAAGGACCTGAACTCGGGCAAGCTGTACGGCATCATGATTTACCGCATGACGGGCAGTTACGAAGATCAGGCCATCATTCTGGCCGACTCGGGCATGCTGCAATCCACGGAAGAGAAGAAGCACCTGGTGTTAACTCTCTGGAGCGGGGAGTGGTTTGAGAACATGCAGAGCCAGGAGCTGGCCAACAGCGCCGCCGTACCTTACAGACGGGAGACTTTCGGAACGAAGAGAATAGTGCTGGACTTCGACGGCGACTTCAGCATGACTGATGCGGCGAGCCTTACCAACAATGCTAAAGGAAAGAGCCTGGCCGCGATTAGGAGCGACCTGGACTCGCTCCAACTGCAGTACGACAGCATTGGCAAGGCCTACTACCGCGACTTGAACGCCATCTACTACAGCGCCCACAACGCCTCGCCGCAGGATTCGGTCAAGGCGGTACGGCTGGCCCAGGCCAAGACATTCAACATCGACAGCCTCTTCTCCAGGCTGCCCGACAACGAGAAGCTGAACACCGTGAACCAGGCCTTGGGCAGAGTGCAGTCCGAGAAAAGCGACCTGGAGTTCAAGAAACTGATTACCGACGACGGCGACAGCATCATCCGCCGGCACAAGATAGAAGCCATCAACAAGTTCACCTTAGCCATCCAGTGCCTTATCTTCTTCTTCATCGGAGCTCCCCTGGGAGCCATCATCCGCAAGGGCGGACTGGGCGTGCCGGTTATCGTCTCGGTTCTGGTGTTCATCATCTACTACATACTCGACAACACCGGCTACCGCATGGCCCGCGGAGGCATGTGGGCCATCTGGTTCGGCAAGGGTATAGCCTCGGCCGTGCTGATACCTACGGCGGCGTTCGTTACCTACAAGGCCAGCAACGACTCGATGGTGTTCAACCTGGACCTGTGGCGCGACCTCTTTGTCCGCATGCTCGGCCTGAGGGTGAAACGCCACGTATTCAGCAAGGAAGTAATCATCCAGACGCCCGACTATGCTGCCGACGTGGCCAAGCTGAAGCAAATAAGCAAGGAGATAACCCGTTACTCCATGCACCACAACCTGAAGGCCATGCCCGATGCCGTAAAAGTGTTCTTCAGGTACCGCGAAGACCACGTCATCGAGCGCATCAGCGAGCAGCTGGAGGCCGTCATCGAAGACCTGAGCAACACCAAGGACAGCCGCATACTGACCGAACTCAACAACTACCCCATACTGGCTACGAAGGCCCATACGCGGCCTTTCGAGCGCAAGTGGATGAACGTGCTGGCAGGCATCATTGTGCCCGTGGGCATCTTCTTCTACCTCCGCATGTGGCGATTCCGCTTCCGCCTGCTGCGCGACCTGCGCACCATCAGGCTCGTAAACGCCAACATCATTTCGCGCATAGCCGACAGCAGCTTCGCCGCCGCCACGCAGCAGCACACACAAGAGCAACAACAAACAGCAAGCCCAAGCCACAGCGCCGGGGCTGTATATATTAATAAGGTATAAATATGGGAGACTTCAAACTCAGCAGCATCGAAGATGCACTAAAAGACTTCAGGGAAGGAAAGTTCGTTATCGTTGTAGACGACGAGGACCGTGAGAACGAGGGCGACCTCATCATGGCCGCCGAAATGATTACGCCCGAGAAGGTCAATTTCATGCTCAAGAACGCCCGGGGCGTTCTCTGTGCCCCTATCACCATATCGCGGGCCGAAGAACTCGACCTGCCTCACCAGGTAGCCGACAACACCTCCGTGCTGGGTACGCCCTTCACCGTGACGGTAGACAAACTCGAAGGTTGCACCACAGGCGTATCGACCCACGACCGAGCCGAAACCATCAAGGCCCTGGCCGACCCTGCCTCTACCCCGCAGACCTTCGGCCGGCCCGGACACATCAACCCGCTCTACGCCCAGGACAACGGCGTACTGCGCCGCTCGGGCCACACCGAGGCTGCCATTGACCTCTGCAAGCTCTCCGGACTCTACCCTGCCGGCGCCCTGATGGAAATCATGAACGACGACGGAACCATGGCACGCATGCCCCAGCTGCAGGAAAAAGCCCGGGAATGGGGCCTCCGCATCATCACCATCAAGGACCTGATAGCCTACAGGCTGAAGAAGGAATCGAGCATCGAGGTTGGCGAGGAAGTAGACCTGCCGACCGTTTACGGCCACTTCCACCTCATACCCTTCCGCCAGCGCAGCAACGGACTGGAGCACATGGCGCTGGTAAAGGGCGAATGGCGCGAAGACGAACCCGTGCTGGTGCGCGTACACTCATCGTGTGCCACGGGCGACATCCTGGGCAGCCAGCGGTGCGACTGCGGCGAGCAGCTGCACAAGGCCATGCAGATGATAGAGCACGAGGGCAAGGGCGTGGTGATTTACATGCAGCAGGAAGGCCGCGGCATAGGGCTGATGAACAAGATTGCCGCCTACAAACTGCAGGAACAGGGCATGGACACCGTTGACGCCAACCTGCACCTGGGCTTCAAGCCCGACGAGCGCGACTACGGCTGCGGCGCCCAGATGCTGCGCCACCTGGGCGTGCACAAGATGCGCCTGATGACCAACAACCCCACCAAGCGCGTGGGGCTGGAGGCCTACGGATTGCAGATAGTGGAGAACGTACCCATTGAGATAACGCCCAACAAATACGACAAGCGGTATCTCGAGACCAAGCGCGACCGCATGGGCCACAACCTCCATCTGGCCTGAAAATACGGGTAGGCGGACAGGACGTGCCGTTCAAGCCTCCCGAAGGGCAGCTCCAAGGAGCCTGAAGGTATGGGTCAAGCCCCTTGAAGCATAGCTCCTGCCCCGGCGCCGTGTACACGCGGGTTGCCGCAGAGGCAAAACGGGCGGTGCCCGGTGCCCCAAGTACGGACGGAACAAGAATAGTTAAAAGTGACATTATTTCGGCTCTGAAACTGAAATAATGCCACTTTTTTTTCGTTCAAAAGAATAATTTGACTACTTTTGCAGAAACTTCGCGCAATAAGAAAACAACATTTATGGCACTATTATCCAACCGGCTGAACAGGCTCGCGCCATCGGCAACGCTGGTGATGTCGCAGAAGAGCAGCGAGATGAAAGCCCGCGGCATCGACGTTATCAACCTGAGCGTGGGCGAACCGGACTTCAACACACCGCAACCCATCAAGGACGCAGCCAAGAAAGCCATCGACCAGAACTACTCCAAGTATTCTCCCGTGCCGGGCTACAAGGACTTGCGCACCGCCATTGCAGGCAAGCTGCGGCGGGAGAACGGCCTCGAATACAGTGAAAACGAGATACTGGTCTCCAACGGAGCCAAGCAGTGCGTGTGCAATGCCGTGCTCGCACTCATCAACGAGGGCGACGAGGTCATCATCCCCGCCCCCTACTGGGTGAGCTATCCGCAGATGGTGAAGCTGGCCGGCGGCACTCCCGTCATTGTGAACGCCGGCTTTGAGCAGGACTTCAAGATGACGCCCGCCCAGCTGGAGCAGGCCATCACCCCCCGTACTCGAATGCTCATACTCTGCTCGCCCAGCAATCCTACGGGCAGTGTTTACAGCCGCAACGAGCTGCAGGCCCTGGCCGAGGTCATAAAAAAGCACGAGCAGCTGCTCGTACTGGCCGACGAAATATACGAACACATCAACTACATCGGCCACCACGAGAGCATTGCCCGGTTCGAGGGCATGAAGGAGCGCACCGTACTCGTAAACGGCGTATCCAAGGCTTACGCCATGACGGGCTGGCGCATCGGCTTCATGGCTGCACCGGAGTGGATAGTCAAGGGGTGCAACAAACTGCAGGGACAGTACACCAGCGGCCCCAGCTCCGTAAGCCAGAAGGCAGCCGAGGCAGCCTACACGCTCCCACAGGACTGCGTGGAGGAAATGCGGCAGGCCTTTGAGCGGCGGCGCGACCTGATAGTTGACCTTGCCAGCCGCATTCCCGGGCTTGAGGTAAACGTGCCCCAGGGCGCCTTCTACCTGTTCCCAAAGTGCAGCAGCTTCTTCGGAACAACCGACGGCACCCATACCATCAACAACTCTACCGACCTGGCGCTCTACCTGCTCGAGACTGCCCACGTGGCAACGGTAGGCGGCGACGCCTTCGGCGACGGCCAATGCTTCCGCATGAGCTACGCCACCAGCGACGAGAACATCCGCGAGGCCATGCGGCGCATAGCCGGGGCACTGGCCAAACTGCACCGCGAATAGCCCACAACGGCAACCACAACGGGCGGAGACAGCTTTTTGAAAGGAATATATCGTTAAAACTTATTAATTATAGTTGGTGGTAGCTTTTAAATTGTTATCTTTGTCTCCCGAATAGTACGGTCTACTAAAGTACATATTCAGCACATTTGAATATTAACATTAAATCAGCGAAAAAGAATACATAAACAATTAAATTCATCAATAACTAAAAATTAAATTTCAAAATTATGGCAACTACACAAAATTCAACTGCCCCACAGAAGAAATCTGAGGGCTTCACAGGAGTTAGAGGTGCATTCTGGATTATCGTCGTTTGCGCAATCATCGCTTTCGTATTGTTCTTCACATGGTTCGGTAACCCGATGCACTTCCAGGACGGAGCAGCCAAAACACAGCCTGCCGACGTTTGGGGAACAATCTTTAAGGGTGGTGTCGTCGTACCGGTAATCCACACACTGTTGCTCACTGTGCTCGCTATGTCCATCGAGCGCTGGCTCGCTCTGAAGACCGCATTCGGCAAGGGTGCCCTTCCTAAATTCGTAGCCAACATCAAGGCTGCCCTGAACGCCAACGACTTTGCCAAGGCCAACGAGCTCTGCGACAAGCAGAAAGGTTCTGTAGCCAGCGTGGTTAAGGCTTCTCTGAACGCTTACGCTGACATGGAGTCGGGTGCCAATGCCGCTCTGAAGAAATCACAGAAGATTGCCAAGATTCAGCAGGCTCACGAGGAAGCAACTCAGCTTGAGATGCCTACCCTGACCATGAACCTTCCCATCATCGCTACCATCGTTACCCTCGGTACCTTGACCGGACTGCTCGGAACCGTTGTTGGTATGATCCGTTCATTCTCTGCTCTGTCTGCAGGTGGTGGTGCCGACTCTGCTGCACTGTCACAAGGTATTTCTGAGGCCCTTATCAATACCGCCTTCGGTATCGGTACCTCTTGGTGTGCCGTTGTATCCTACAACTACTACACCAACAAGGTTGATAAGTTGACATACGCCCTCGACGAGGTTGGTTATTCTATCGCTCAGACATACGAAGCAAACCACACAGAAGAGGCTTAATTTTTGCTAACCCTTTAAATATTTATCGCTATGGGTAAAGTAAAAATTAAGAAGAGTGACGTCTGGATCGACATGACACCAATGTCAGACGTGATGACCCTGCTGCTTACCTTCTTCATGCTCACGTCTACATTCGTGAAGAATGAGCCGGTGAAGGTTAACACTCCGGGTTCCGTGTCTGAGATTAAGGTGCCTGAGAACGGCGTCCTGACCATCCTGGTCAGTCCGGAAATCAAAGCCGGAAAGCCTACGGGCGAAGGCCAGGTATTTATGAGTATTGATAACACCGACCAGCTGGGTACCACATTGACAGCAATGGCTTCCAGCTTCGGAGTATCTCTATCTGGTAAACAACAGGAAACTTTCAAGACCGAGTCAACATTCGGCGTACCGATGAGTGAACTGAGTACCTATCTGACCATGTCGCCGCAGGCTCGTCAGAAGACTCTCCCCACCAAGGGCATTCCCCTTGACAGCATCAAGGGCGGTATGAGCGAATTCCAGCAGTGGGTCGATGCAGCCAGAAATGCCAATCAGGACATCAAGATTGCATTGAAGGCCGATGCTAAGACTCCCTACAAGACGGTCAAGAGAGTGATGAATGAACTCCAGGATATGGACGAAAGTCATTACTATATGATTACGCAGCTTAAGAAAGAGGAGGACAACTAATGGCTAAAGGAGAAAAATCAAAACAGAAGAAGATTAACGTCCGCGTCGATTTCACCCCTATGGTTGACATGTTGATGCTTCTTATCACTTTCTTCATGTTGTGTACGACATTGAGCAAACCACAGACCATGGAGCTCACCATGCCAAGTAATGACAAGAACGCTCAGGAAGACCAGAAGAACGAGGCCAAGGCATCAGAGACTGTAACTATCTACGTTGCAAGCAATGATAAGATTTACTATGGCGAGGGTATTCCGCAGTACAACAATCCCGCATGGCTCAAGGAAACAACTTGGGGCAGCAACGGTATTCGTAAAGCACTGCGCGAACACGCCACCGAAAGCGGTATAAGGCCCGTTGAACGTATTGAACTGGCAGTAAAGGAACTGAACCAAGACAGAGCTAACAATCCCAAGATGTATAACGACAGTATATATCAGAAGAAGCTTAGCGATATCAAGGGCGGTAACCTCAAAGGTGAAAAGATACCGACGCTGACCATCGTTATCAAGCCTACTGACAATGCTTCGTACCTGAATCTGGTTGATGCTCTCGATGAAATGCAGATTTTGAGTATTGGTACTTATGTCATCGACAAGATTAGTGCTGATGATGAGAAATTACTCTCTTCAAAAGGCGTGAAACTTTAAGATGATTTACTAACTATCAATTAAAAGAAAAGAAAATGGCAAAAATTGATCTATACGATCCTAAATGGATCGAGATGGTGTTCGCCAACAAGAACCGGGAATACGGAGCTTACAAACTCCGTAAAGGGACTTCGAACCGAAACATCAAGGCATTGCTTATCTTGGCCATAGCTGCAGCTCTCGTGGGTGGATTCCTTGTTTACAAGATTCAGGCTCAGAAAGCCGAAGAGGCTCGCATGGCCCGTATGGAAGCTATGGAGCTCTCCAAACTTCAGGAGCAGGCCAAGAAGCGTGAAAAGAAAGAAATCGTTAAACCGAAGATTCAGCCTAAGAAGGAAATTCCCGTAGCACGCCAAACTCAAAAGTTTACCGCACCTGTCATCAAGAAGGACGAACTCGTGAAAGAGGAAAACCAAGTGAAGCAGATGGATAAGCTGGACGAGAAAGTTGCCGTGGGAACGGAGAATATCAAGGGAACAACTAACCGTACCGTAGAGGCTGTGCGCAATGACATCGCCGTGAACACTCCACCTCCTGCACCAAAGCAGGAAGTTACCCAGAAGGTGTTTGACGTCGTAGAGGAAATGCCATCTTATCCCGGTGGTCCCGCTGCACTGATGTCGTACCTCAACAGTAACATCCGCTACCCGGTTGTTGCTCAGGAGAACGGCGTTCAGGGACGTGTAGTAATCTCGTTCGTTGTTGAGACAGACGGTTCTATCACTCAGGTAAGAGTGGCTCGCTCCGTTGACCCGTCACTGGACAAGGAAGCTGAACGCGTTGTTAGCGCCATGCCTCACTGGAAGCCCGGTAGGCAGAATGGCCAGGCAGTACGTGTGAAATACAACGTACCTGTAACTTTCAAACTTCAGTAACTACAACAGTTTAATGAAAAAGAACCTATCTTACATATTCGTAGGATTAACCCTTTCAGTTCTTCTTGTCGCTTCTTGTTCCGACAAGAAGAAGACAGGAAGAACTGATACACCGACGTCAGGGACGATTAGTTTCGTCTCTGACGAAAGTTTTAGTCCCATCATTGAAGAGGAGAGGCAGCAGTTTGAGTTCGATTACCCAAAGGCTCACCTCAAGCCCATCTACACTGATGAGATTACGGGACTTAAGATGATACGCGACCTTAAAACTTGCTTGCTGATTACATCACGCGGGCTGACTCCCAACGAAATAGCGTTTATCAAACAAAAGAACATCATTCCTTCTGTTTTTCCCATTGCCTACGACGGCTTGGCGCTCATTGTCAACAAACAGAACAATGACACCTGCATCACCGTAAAGGATGTCAAGCGCATTCTCAGCGGGCAGGCAACCAACTGGAACGAAATAAATTCGGGTTCCAAACGTGGGGAAATAGAAGTGGTTTTCGACAACAAACAGAGCGCAACGCTCAACTACGCTGTCGACTCATTGCTGGAAGGCAAGCCCATCAACAGTCCTAACATCGTTGCTGCCAAGAACAGCAAGGCCGTTATCGACTATGTGGACAAGACTCCCAACGCCATTGGTGTCATTGGATCCAACTGGCTCAACGACCGTAGGGACACAACCAACACCACCTTCAAGAAGAATATTCATGTGATGCAGGTATCCATAAAGGACAAGGCAACAGAGATGAACAGCTGGAAACCTTACCAAGCCTACCTGCTGGATGGAAGATATCCATTCGTCAGAACAATATACTGCATTGTTGTAGATCCCAGCAAAGCCCTGCCCTGGAGCTTTGCCAACTACATCTCCAGCCCCAAGGGGCAGCTCATCATCTTCCGAGCAGGCTTGCTGCCCTACAGAGGAGAAATTAACATTCGAACTGTAAACGTGAAAAATAGCTGAACGAAATAAACTTTCCAGCAACCTAACCGTCAAACGGGAAAATAGAAACATAGCGAACCTATTTAAAAAATTAGAATTATGAAAGCAATCAAATATGTATTAGCAGGAGCCTTGATGATGGGATTATCAGCTCCGGTAATGGCTCAGGAGATTAGTTATCAGGACAAACTGAAGCCTATCGAGAACGTACTTAAAACGAATGCAGGCGATGCGAAAGCACTGAAGGACCTCACGAAGGACTATCAGAAAGTGTTCAAAAAGAACCCCAAGGCTCTCGTTGCACTGGGTGAACTGTTCGCCATGAACAAGAAATTCACCGAGGCAGAGGCCGCTGCCAACATGGCCATAGCCAAGGACAAGAGCTGCGGCGCAGCTTACATCCTGCTGGGCGACATCAAGGCCATGCAGGACAGTGGCGGCGACGCTGCCATGTGGTACTCACAGGCCATGACGATGGATCCGAAGAATCCCGACGGATACATGCGTTACGCCAACGTATATCGTAAGGTAGACCCCGACGAGAGTGCCAAGGCGCTGCAGAAACTGAAGCAAATACGTCCCGACTTCCCTGTTGATGCCGAGACCGGAAACAGTTTCTACATCGGACAGAACTACGAGAAGGCTTACGAATTCTTCTCAAAAGCCGACAAGAACCAGATGAGTGAGTACTATCTCGGCAACTACGACATCACCGACTACTATCTGCACAAGTACGACGAGGCACTGGAGCTGGCCAAGTTCGGCAAGAACAAGTTCCCCAATAACACCCTCTTCAACCGTGTAGCCATGTGGTCGGCAGTAGATACGCAGAAGTTCACCGAGGCGCTGGGTTATGCCGAGTCAGTTGTCAACAACGACACGCTGAAGAAGAGTGCCCGCGACTATCTCTACTACGGCCAGGCCCTGAAGGGCAACGGCCAGTTCGACAAAGCCATCGAGCAGTATCAGAAGGCTTTCGCCATCGACAACACCGATTTCAAGCCCTACCAGTATATAGCCGAGGCCTATCAGGCTGCCGGCCAGGAAGACAAGGCGCTGGAGTGGAGTCAGAAGTATATGGACAACAACCAGAACGCTACGCCGTCCGACTTTGCCAAACTTGCCAACATCTACGTGGCCAAGGCAGAGAAAGCAACCACTGATAAGCTCACCATCATGCAGAAAGCCTTCGCCATCTATGACAACATGGCAAGCAAGTGGCCGTCAATTTCAGGCTGGGCATTCCACCAGGCCGGCATCAGCGCCACACAGGTTGAACTGCACGACCAGGCAGCCGAATACTATAAGAAGGCCATCGACGCGCTGAAAAATACCACCGACGAATCGGAGAAGGCCACGCTCATCAGCTGCCTCCAGAACATAGGCTACTACTATGCAGGTATCAAGAACGACCTCGAATCGGCCAAGCCTTACTACGAGATGCTTATCAAGCTTGACCCGAACGATGCCAACGCCAAGGCTGCACTCGGTCTCAACGAGACAACACCCACAGAATAATCAACCGTCCGGACATCCTCCGGCACACAGAACAAATACCAAGAGGTGGAAGTCAGCAGACTTCCACCTCTTTTTGTTTATACCTGCACAGCTATCAAAGGCTGCCAACAACTGAACTAACCAACCACACTTTCACCTCAAAGCAAGACAACAAAAAAGGCAGTTCTTAGGTAAGAACCGCCTTCTATCATTCTTTCTATCCGTTCCTTATTCAGGAAGACTGATTGCCTCGTTAGGACATACAGAAGCACAAGTACCGCACTCCGTGCAAAGATCAGGGTTGATAACATACTTATCGCCTTCAGAAATTGCGCCTACAGGGCACTCGTCAATACATGTACCGCAAGCAATGCAGTCGTCGCTAATTACGTAAGCCATACTTAATTGATAATTTATTGTTAATAATGTTTGTGTACATTCACTGTAAGAATACCTACTCGTGTACGTTGCAAAGATACAATATAAATTCGAAATACCTACAAATGATGAGCGATTTTTTTCTTAATTAATACTTCACCGCCCGCCTGACAAACACAATAAGCAACCAGAAGCTGCGTTATTATAACGATATGAAAAAGATACTGTCCATCCTCCTCATACTCGCTACGGCCACCCTGCAGGCACAGGCACAGGGGCGAGCCGTACAAAACAGGCCCTACACCGACCTGCGGCCATTCCATTTCGGCATCCTTGTAGGCACTCACTTGCAGGACATAGAGCTTACCAATGCCGGCCCCCAGACCATTACTTTCGACGACGGCACCACCCGCGAGACCACGGTAACCGCAGACCAGGACCGTTGGGACCCCGGGCTAACCGTTGGTGTGCTTGGAGAGTTCCGCCTCAACACCAACTTCCAGTTCCGCATCGCCCCGGCCATGTACTTCGGAAACCGCCATCTCACCTTCACCAACCATTCACAACCCGACGCCGAGGGCAACCCCACCCAGCAGCGGCAAGACCTGAAAACCGTCTACATCTCCTCGGCCTTCGACCTCATCTTTGCCGCCCCGCGCAACAACAACCACCGTCCTTATCTCATGGCCGGCCTCAACCCCATGCTCAACCTGAGCGGTAGCGGCGACGATTACATCCGCCTGAAGAAGTACGACGTCTATGCCGAAGCCGGCGTAGGCTGCGACTTCTACCTGCAGTTCTTCAAGTTACGCCCCGAACTGAAGTTTCTCTTCGGCCTTACCAACAGCCTCGACACCAACCACCCGGCCCAGCTACGCGACAAGAACATGCTTCCCCAAGCCCTGTCTGTCTCCAAGGCGCACACCAAGATGATAGTCCTCACCTTCTACTTTGAGTAGAGAAGATAACACCGGTAGCAATTTTGGCATGCCCTGATGACATTGCAGCCAAAACCTACCCGTTCTTCAACCCTCACACTTCGGCACCTGAAAGGATATACCAATGTGCTTATGATCACAAATGATCATAAATATTAAATAATGATCATTCGTATTGTTTGCCGATAATTATTTGTTATTTTGTTTCTTCAAAGCCTATCATGAGGAGAGAAGAAACATCAGCCAAACCTTTTATCAAATGGGTTGGAGGAAAGACGCAGCTGCTCGGCCAGCTTAGTTCTTTCTTCCCAAAGCGACTCTATACCGAGCCTTTTACTTATATTGAACCTTTCGTGGGTGGCGGTGCGATGTTGTTCTTCATCCTCCGCCATTTTTCCAATGTAAAGAGAGCTGTCATCAACGATATCAACGAAAATCTTATCAGGGCTTACCAAACCATTAAGAAAGAGCCTCAACAGCTCATCCGAGTACTTGGCAACATTGAAAACGACTATCTTTCCATTAACAACGAAACAGGCAGAAAACAGTTCTTTCTCGACATCAGAGCGGAGTTTAACACCCACCCGGCCAACTCTCTAACAAACACAGCCTACCTGATATTTCTCAACAAGACCTGCTTCAACGGGTTGTATCGCGTAAACCGAAACGGGAAATTTAATGTTCCGTTCGGCAAATATGCCCATCCAACTATCTGCAATGCCGAAGTCATCCTGAGTGATAGTGCCTTGTTAAATCAGTTCCAGGTTGAAATCACAACCGGTTCATATCTGGAAACCGAAGAACTTATAGACAACAGAGGGCTTAACTTCATTTATTTCGACCCTCCCTATCGTCCTCTTTCGGCTACATCCAGCTTTACATCCTACACCCAAAACGACTTTAGCGATGCCGATCAGGCAGAGCTGGCTGCCCTTTGCACCCGAATATCTTCGCCACAGTGTCTCTGGATGCTTAGCAACGCAGACTGCAAGGCTCACAATCCCACCGATGACTTCTTTGAAAGACACTATGCCCAGTTTCATATAAACCGGGTATGGGCTTCGCGTGCCGTCAACTCCAATCCGCAGAAACGCGGAAAACTCACCGAGTTACTTATCCACAACGATTACGAAACAGCCGACCAACCACTTTAACAGAAATAAAATGAAAGTACACACAGAAGCAGACTTCGCAACATTCCTGTCACAACTCAAGGAGACTAACCTGACCTTGAACTCTATTTGCGACTTCGGAAAAATCAGCGAGAATGTAGAGAAAATCTCCATTAAGCTCAACCAACTCAATTACCTGATAGGCCAGCAAGACATGGAAGCTGCCATCAGAAAGCTGTGGGATGAGAATCCAAAGGTCTTCAGCATTTTGGAAATCCTTGTAGCCGTGCGAGCCAAGGAGAAGAAAACCGTTATTACCAACAAGGGACAAGTGCAGCTGCTCGGCAACTACGCCAACAACGTAGAGGGCGTTATTGAGTTTATTCATCAAACGGGGCTGGAAACCGTATTCCGGTCCAAGCAGGTAAAGAACCTGGTAGACTATGTTTTCGGCGTTGAAACAGGCCTCGACACGCATGCCCGCAAAAACCGGAGTGGCGACTCCATGGAAAATCTCGTAGCAACCCTGTTCAGCGAAGCCGGGATACCTTATGCCAGAGAAGTTAATTCTACCGTTTATCCGGAACTCTCGGTATTGGGCGAGGACAAGAAAAGATTCGATTTCGTCATCACCACCGACCAGACAACCTACCTGACAGAAGTAAACTTCTACAGCAGCAGTGGCTCCAAACTCAACGAGGTTGCCCGTTCCTACTCTGACATCGCTCCCAAAATAAACCGGGTACCGGGCTTTCAGTTTGCTTGGATTACCGACGGACAAGGCTGGTATAAAGCTAAGAACAAGCTGGAAGAAGCTTTCTACCTTATTCCCCGGATATATAATCTCACCACGGTTCACGACTGGATAATGCAAATTAAGCAGGAGTTGCCCTGAAACGTTACGCAAGCACCACCCTAACCGCCCGCCAGTCACACCGGACTGGGCAGTAGCAAACCTTCCAGCACATCCATAGTTTTCGTATCACTTAAACGGAGAAAATGGCTACAAACAAGCTAAAAGCATATTTCAAATCAACCGACCACGCATTTAACCTGCTGCATGGAGACTGCATGACGATGTTGAGAATGTTTGATTTCAGCTTCAGTATGATTTTTGCCGACCCACCCTACTTTCTCTCCAACGGAGGTATCAGCTGTCAGAGCGGCAAGATGGCGTGTGTTGACAAAGGCAGCTGGGACAAGGGACTCACGCCCGAAAGGATGCACGAGTACAACTACAGCTGGCTCAAACTATGCAAGGAGAAATTAAAAGATAACGGAACCATCTGGATTTCGGGTACCTACCATAACATATTTTCGGTGGCTGAATGTTTGCAGCAGCTTGATTACAAGATACTGAACGTAATCACCTGGGCCAAAACAAACCCGCCACCCAACCTCTCCTGCCGCTACTTCACCCACTCTACCGAGTTCATCATCTGGGCACGTAAAAGCCAAAAGGCAGCGCACTACTTCGATTACCCGATGATGAAGCACCTCAACGACGAGAAGCAAATGACGGATGTATGGCGTCTGCCGGCCATAGCACCGTGGGAAAAGAAGTGTGGCAAGCATCCCACCCAAAAGCCTCTGGCATTGCTATGCCGCATTATTCTGGCCTCAACCAAACCAGGCGACTGGATTTTAGACCCCTTTGCAGGTTCCAGCACCACAGGCATTGCTGCCAATCTCATTGGTCGACGCTATCTTGGAATTGAGCAGGAACAGGATTTTATAGAGTTAGGCATCAAACGAAAACAAGAAATCGAGCGTCTGGAAACTTACATGTCATTCAGAAACAAGATAGCAGATGTTGCGAAAAGTGAGGCCCTCTGTAATAATCTGTTTACCAGCGAGCCGGCGCCCTCCGAAGAACTGCCTTTCTTATAGCTGTCTTTCAAGCCCCTTGACCGATACCTTCGGCGGGCTTGAAGGGCTGCATCAAGGGGCTTGAAGCATAGCTGTTTGAAAGCCGATGGCAGCAGGAGGCGGCAAGAGGTGTAGCATACGGGAAATCAGGAAGCGAAGAACCGGCTCCGAAAGAACAATCTCTTCGGGGCCGGTTCTTCTGTTTCGAGCAGCAGTGCCGGGCTATTTCTTGTCGAAGCGGAGCTCCATCCGGCCCACGTAGATGGCGTTTTTGCCGTTCTGGTCGATGGGTATGTTGCGGCCGTCGAGGTTCTTCACGTAGCGCAGCTGCTTGAAGTAGGTGTGCGAATGGCCGCCCAGCACCAGGTCGATGTTGCGCGAACGGGCCACAACCGTTTGGTCGTTCATGCCCTTTTCGCCCCATCCGAGGTGCGAAATCAGGATTACCACGTCGCATTTCTTCTTGTTCTTGAGCATCGAGGCCATCTCGTTGGCTACCTGCACGGGGTCTTTATAAACGAGCGGGCCGTAGTTTTGCTGCGACACAAGGCCCTCCAGTTGAGGGTCGAGGGCAAAGACGCCAACCTTGATGCCGTTGCGCCGCAGGATGATGTAGGGCTTCACGATGTCGCGCAGGGGCGTACCGGCGAAGTCGTAATTGGAACACAGGATGGGGAAATTGGCCTTGCGGAAGAGGCGGGCCAAGTTGTCGAGCCCGAAGTCGAACTCGTGGTTGCCGATGGTAGAGGCGTCGTAGCCCATCTGGTTCATGAGACCTATCTCCACGTCGCCCCTGAAGAGCGTGTAGTAAGGCGACCCTTGAGAGAAGTCGCCGCTGTCGAAGAGCAGCAGGCCGGGGTTCTTCCGGCGCTCTTCCTTGAGCATGGCGATGCGGCGCAGGAAGCCTCCGCGGCCGGCGAGCATGGTGTCGGCCAGGTTCTCATTGAGCGGCAAGATGCAGCTGTGGGTATCGTTGGTGTGCAGTATCACGAGTTTCTTCTGTGCCGATGCGGGCATCAGCAGCACCAGCAGCAGGGCTGCCAGCAGGATGTTCTTCTTCATTTTCTACTCTACTTTAATTCTTCCTTCCTTTTGGCTGTCTACTATCTTGCCCGCCTTGGTCTGCTCACGGAAGTAGTCCATGATGATAAAGCGGACGTTGTTCTGCTGGTCTTGCGGGCTCACCACCTGCGTGGCCTGCTTAAAAGCTTCCAGCTTGTCGTTGCCCTGGGCCAGGTAATCGAGCGTGGCTATGCGATAGCTGGCGGCTGGGTCAATGGGGCGGCCGTTGAGCCGGGCCGACTTGAGCTTGCCGTCGGCCGTGATGACCAGCTCCACTCCGTGGCTCACGCCCTCGCCTCCCATTGCCGCCATCTCGCGGAAGAGCTGCAGCAGGCGGTCGCCCCGCAGGGTGAGGAAGCATATTTTGTTCTCAAAAGGCGCCACGTCAATCACGTCGCCGTTGGTAACCTGCCCCTTGGCAAAGGCCGCGCGGATGCCTCCCATGTTGTAAACGCCCATTACCGGCTGCTCTCCGTAGGCCCGGCCGCCCCACACGAGGATGTCGGCCAGCAGGTTGGAAAGTTCGCTCTCGGGCCTCCCGGCGGCCATGTAGCGGGCCACGGAGCCCACCACGGGGCTCATGATGCTGTCCACCTGCCGCTTGTAAGGTTGCAGGAAAGCCGTGGCGCGGGCATCGGGGGCGGCGTCGTAGCGGCTGTCTACGAGTATGCGCGAGCGGCTGATGCCGGCCAGCTTATACTGTGATTTGCAGGCGGAGGCCAGCAGCAGCGCCGGCAGCAGTCCAGCCCAGAGGAGTTTCTGCTTCATAGTCAATAGCTTTTACGGTACAAAGTTACTGATTTTTATTCATTTGCAGCACCTTTGAGCGTAAGTTTCGGCATTTTAAAAGAAAACGGATGAGGGAACGGAAAGTTGGGAGAAAAAGTCACGAAAAATGAATTTTCGTTTGGCGCTTATGGAAAAAAGTCGTACCTTTGCATCCGCTTTTCGGCCTAACCGCTGGCAGTGGACGTGTCATTAGCCATGTTGGGTTGGAACGACAAACAAATTTAATTAGTTGTAACAATGGATTTAATTAAAGTTGCTGAAGAAGCATTTGCAACCGACAAGCAGTTCCCCGAGTTCAAATCGGGCGATACCATCACTGTCGCTTACAAAATCGTCGAGGGTTCTAAGGAGCGTATCCAGCTCTATCGTGGCGTAGTCATCAAGATTAACGGCCACGGCAACAAGAGGCGTTTCACCGTTCGCAAGATGTCGGGAACCATAGGCGTGGAGCGTATATTCCCCATCGAGTCGCCCAACATCGACAGTATTGAGGTGAACAAGCGTGGTAAGGTGCGTCGCGCCAAGCTGTACTATCTCCGCAATCTTACAGGTAAGAAGGCCCGTATCAAGGAGAGACGCACGCTTACAGGAGAATAACCAGAATCCTGCAAATCCAGAGGAAAAAGATAAAAAGAGGTTCCGCCCAAGGGTGGAATCTCTTTTTATTTTGCCTGCTCTCCGGCAGGAGAGGCCCTGGCCGTTGTTTATCGTAAAGCCGCACGCCAGCAGCAGGGGCTGCGCAGGGGCTATTCGTGGTCGGTGTCTTCGTAGTTACGCTCGGCGTCGGCATTGCCCTTGAGCGCCTCGTGCAGGTCGGTCCAGTTCTGGAAGCCCATGAACAGGGCCAGCCTGTCGAGCGTCTGGGCCGACGGCTTCTCGCCAAGCCGGAGCCGCTGCATGAGTTTACGGAAGCCGGAAAGCTCCCGGAGCTCCGTTCCCGCTTTCTTTTCCAAAGCCTCAGCCAGGAGTTTCAAATCCCTTTTCATCATCCTAACCATTCAAATAATTGCACTGCAAAGGTATGAAAAATTAGCATACGGCGGCTAAATGTCGGCTAAAAATATTACTTTTGCACAAAGAAAACAATTTCGCCCCTTATGAAAGAATTAGCATTAAAGTACGGATGCAATCCCAACCAGAAGCCTTCGCGTATCTTCATGACCGAAGGCGAACTCCCCATCGAAGTGCTCAACGGCCGCCCGGGCTACATTAACTTCCTCGACGCGCTCAACAGCTGGCAGCTCGTAAGCGAGCTCAAGGCCGCCACCGGAGTGCCTGCAGCAGCCTCGTTCAAGCACGTATCGCCCGCCGGAGCTGCCATCGGGCTGCCTCTGAGCGACACGCTGAGCAAGATATACTTCACAGACGACGTGGAGATACCTCTCACTCCGCTGGCCTGCGCCTATGCCCGTGCCCGCGGAGCCGACCGCATGTGCTCCTACGGCGACTTCGTTGCACTGAGTGATACCTGCGATGCAGCCACGGCAACACTCATCAAACGCGAAGTAAGTGACGGCGTGATAGCCCCGGATTATACCCCTGAAGCCCTCCAAATACTGCAAAATAAACGCAAGGGAACCTACAACGTCATCAAAATAGACCCCAACTACCGCCCCGCACCCATTGAATGTAAGCAGGTGTTCGGCATCAGTTTCGAGCAGGGACGCAACAACGTGAGGCTTGATGACCCCGACCTGTTTACCAACAGGCCCACCCAAAACAAGAAAATACCGCAGGCAGCCATGCGCGACCTGGTTATCGCCCTCATCACCCTGAAGTACACGCAGAGCAACTCCGTATGTTACGCCAAGGACGGGCAGGCCATCGGCATCGGTGCAGGACAGCAGAGCCGCATACACTGCACCCGACTGGCCGGCAACAAGGCCGACATCTGGTGGCTGCGCCAGTCGCCCCGGGTCATGAATCTGCCCTTTAAACCGGGCATCCGGCGCGCCGACAGAGACAACACCATCGACGTTTACATCAGCGACGAGTGTGAGGACGTGCTGCGCGAGGGCACCTGGCAGAACTTCTTCACGGAGAAGCCGGAGCCTTTCACGCCCGAAGAAAAGAAGGCGTGGATAGCCCGCAACACGGGCGTAGCTCTGGGCAGCGACGCTTTCTTCCCCTTTGGCGACAACATAGAGCGCGCCCATAAGAGCGGGGTGCAGTACATCGCCCAGGCCGGAGGCTCCATTCGCGACGACAATGTCATCGAGACTTGCGACAAATACAACATTGCCATGGCCATGACGGGCGTGCGCCTCTTCCACCACTAACGCCTGCGCAGCCTGCAGCAACAACTAAAGAAAGAAGAAAATGACGGACATCGACGAAATCATTGAAGGCGGACTGGTTTTCAAAGGCTCATCTGCCGGAGGCGGAAAGGCCGACGACAAGGTCAAGACCAAGGCCCGCAAGAAGAAGTACATTACCGGAGCCCACGGCTCGGGCAGTGCCCGCCAGAAGGCTAAATACCGCGAACAGCGCGCCAACAGGCACAAGAAGAAAAAATAAGAAAGGGATGCTCACCACGTGGCGGGCATCCCTTTTGGGTTTTGTTAGCTGTGGAAGAAGGTCTTGGAAGCATGTTCCGGGAACTTTTGACAGGTGTCGCACAATCGTGTGACAAGTGTCGCACAATCATTCGACAGCTGTCACACGCCGGCTCAGTTCCTCTTCGAGCTCACCATTCCGCTCTTGCTGAGCGTCAGGGTGACGGCTTGCAGCTTCTTGCCGATATGGTCGAAGAGAACGGCGGGGTTGAAGCGGCGGCCGCGGAAGTGGGTCTCAAAATGCAGATGCTCCGTAGTGGCGCGGCCCGTTCGGCCCGTGAGGCCTATCACCTGGCCGGCTTTTACCCGCTGGCCCACCTTCACAAAGTTGCGCGACTGGTGGCTGTAGAGCGTCTCGAAACCGTAGGCATGGCGGATGACGATGCAGTTACCGTAGCCGAAATACGCGCAGGCACGGGTCACCACGCCGTCGAAGGCAGCCAAAATCTTGTCGTTCGGCTTTGTCTTGATGTCCACTCCGCCGTGGTGGCGCTTGCCTCCGTAGGGGCTGATAACGTGACTCCCGGGCAGCGGATAGGCCCAGTGCTCCTGCTCTATTTCTTCCAGGTTCAGCTTGAAAGTGACGCTCTGCAGGAACGGGTCGCTCTCCCGGTCGGGGTCGAGGCTGCGTCCGGTCTTCGCTTTCTCGCCGCTGCGGGTGTTTACTTCGATACGTGCGCCGCGCTTCTCGATGAGCAACAGCTGCTTCTTGAAGCTGTGGCGGCGAATGTCGAGTATGGTTTCGGGATTGATGCGGCGCCCGTTCACCATGATGGCAAAGCGGCAGTAGCTGCGGCCGTTGCGGCCGCCAACGATGGCAACGGTTTGTCCGGCCTTCACCTCCTGCCCCACCTTGACCATGTTCTGGGCGTTTTCACCGTACACGGTCTCCAGCCCGTTGGCGTGCCGCAGCACGATAACGTTGCCAAAAGCGGGAATGTTACGCGACAGACGGACCACGCCGTCGAACATTGCTTTTACGGCATCGCCCTCCTTGGTGCTGATTTCAAGCTCGGAATTGCCGGCAGACGGCGTCGCCTTTCCAACCGGAAGGGGGAATGAGAAATCAGACTTGCTCACGCCGGTGAAGTCGACCGTGAAAGCATCGGACGCCGCAAAGAGACCTGGGGTTTCTATACTAATCTGCTGCATTTCGGCAGGCGTGAACTTGTCTTTTGACGGTGCAAAGGCCGAAAGCGCCGTGACAAGCAACAACGGAGTAAGGATATATCTGAATTTACGGTTCATTCATCAAGTTTTCTGGGTAACTGTTATCGTAGCATAATGGCGGTGAAGATGCGGCCGGAAGCACTGCCAAGGCGGCGAGCCGAGAAGTATTCATCGCAATGAGAGTAGGTGCACACGCCCGACTGCTGTATGTTGTCGGGGCTGACGCCTGCCTGCATCAGCTGCAAACGATTGCACTCGGGCAGATTGATGTGCCATTTGCCATGTCTGACGGCTATCTGCGCCATGTCAAAACCAGCTTCGGCAAACCGGTCGTACACCTCCTGGCCCACTTCAAAGTTAGCCTCCGAAATGCCCGGACCTATCACGGCACGCAGCCGGGCGGGGTCGGTGCCAAAGGCGGCACGCATCTCGGCCACCGCCTTCATGGCCACTCGTTGCACTGTTCCGCGCCATCCGGCATGCACGGCGCAGCAGGCTTTGTGCGCTGCATCGTACAGGAGAACGGGAATGCAGTCGGCAGTTGAAACGCCGATGCACACGCCCGACAGGCTGGTCAGCACGCCATCTACGCCGTCGAGCAACATTTCCCGAACGCCGGAGCCCAAGGTAAAGAACTCTGAACCAATGAGCCGCAGCTCTGCTCCGTGCGTCTGGCGGGGCAGCACGATGCTATCGGCACCGATGCCAAGCTCTGCAGCCAGCAGCCTGCGGTTCTCCGCCACGGCCGCCTCATCGTCTCCGCAGTAAGGATTGATGTTAAACGTGCCGTAGTTACCCTTGCTCGCACCGCCGCGGCGGGTGGTGCTGAAGGCCGTTACGCCGTTACCTATATCGTAATGTATCAGTACCGGTGGGGTCATAACGTCGCGTCGTCATCGTATTCAAAATCCTCCAGGTCTTCAACATCTTCCAACTCGTCGGCATCCATGAACTCAACGTCGCCGTCCTCGCCCTCATCCTGCATCTCTGCCCGGAAGCTGCTCATGTCCTTGTCACGGTGTACGAGGGTGTCCTCGGCCGTTATTTCCTGCAGTTTATTGCTCTCGCTGTTCAGCTCCTTCCATAGTATATCCTTGAGTTCGTTGAGCCCCTGTCCCGTTACTGCAGAGATGAAGACCACGGGGAGGTCGGCAGGCAGCGTGTCACGAAGCATCTCGATGAGCTCTTCATCCAGCAAGTCGCACTTGGTAACGGCCAGAACGCGGTGCTTGTCGAGCATGTCGGGGTTGAATTGCCGCAGCTCGTTGAGCAGCACCTCGTACTCTTTCTTGATGTCGTCGGTATCGCCCGGCACCATGAACAGCAGCAACGAGTTGCGCTCGATGTGGCGCAGGAAGCGCAAGCCGAGGCCTTTTCCCTCGCTTGCTCCTTCGATAATGCCCGGAATGTCGGCCATGACGAACGACTTGTTGTCGTGATATCCCACTATTCCCAGCGACGGTTCGAGCGTTGTAAAGGGATAGTTGGCTATCTTGGGGCGCGCGCTGGAGAGCGACGAAAGCAACGTCGACTTGCCTGCATTGGGAAATCCCACCAGGCCGACGTCGGCCAGCAGCTTGAGTTCCAGGATGATTGTCATCTCTTCCATCGGCTCACCAGGCTGCGCATAGCGTGGAGCC
This sequence comes from Prevotellaceae bacterium KH2P17, assembly GCA_900199655.1. Classification (GTDB taxonomy): domain Bacteria; phylum Bacteroidota; class Bacteroidia; order Bacteroidales; family Bacteroidaceae; genus Prevotella. The sequence continues at coordinate 139,717 of FZRE01000001.1, read as the reverse complement.
TGGTTGGTTGCGGAGCGGAACTGGAAGTTGCCCAAGCCTCCCCGGCCGCCCTTGAGCAGCAGAACCGTCTGCCCGTCGTAGGTGACATCGCACACGTACTTGCCCGTTTCGGCATTGTACACCACCGTACCGCAGGGCACGTCTATGTACATATCCTTGCCATCGGTACCGTGGCACTTGTCTCGTCCGCCGTTACCGCCGTGCTCGGCGAATACATGTCGCTGGTATTTCAGGTGCAGCAAAGTCCAATAATTATGGTTGCCGCGAAGATAGATGCTGCCACCATGGCCGCCGTCGCCGCCATCCGGGCCTCCGTTAGGCTGGTACTTCACGTGGCGCAGGTGCATGGAGCCTCGGCCGCCCTTGCCCGAGCGGCAGTAAATCTTTACGTAATCAACGAAGTTGGAATCTGCCATTGCCTCTGTATCTTTAAAAAGAAAGAATGAAAAAATGAAGATTCTTCCGGTCAGAAAGGAATCTTTCATTTTCCCATTCTTTCGCTGTAATGTCTTTGTTTATAGGTTGTCTATTACCTTGCAGATATCGCCGAAGATGCGGTCGAGCTCGCCGAAGCCAACAATGTGGTGGCGGATGCCTTCCTTGTCGTACCACTCAATGAGCGGAGCGGTCTGGCTGTGGTAAACGTCGAGGCGCTTCTTGATGGTTTCCTCGTTGTCGTCGCTGCGGCCGCTCTGCTGTCCGCGCAGGATGAGACGCTTCATCAGCTCCTCTTCGGGCACGTCGAGCTCTATCATGGCAGCCACCTTGTGGCCACGCGCTGCAAGCATCTGCTTGAGTGCCTCGGCCTGTGGAATGGTGCGGGGGAAGCCGTCGAAGATTACGCCTTTATGTTCCTTGCCGAAGCTGTCGTAAACACTGGCCAGGATATCGACCATCAACTCGTCGGGAATAAGCTGCCCGTTGTCTATGTAACCCTTTGCAGTTTTACCGAGTTCGGTGCCGTTTTTCATCTCGTTTCGCAGCACGTCGCCGGTAGAGATATGCTCAAAGCCGTACTTGGCTATCAGCTTGTCGCTCTGCGTACCTTTGCCTGAACCGGGTGCACCGAAAATAACAATATTCTTCATCTTTATGTTTTGTATTGAAAAAATTAATCTTTCACGAGCGTGTAGATATCCCGCAGGTTGCGCCCCTGCTGGTCGTAGTCGAGCCCGTAGCCCACTATGAAATCATTGGGGATGTTCATTGCCGCGTATTCTATGTTGAGCGGAACCTGCAGTTTGCCCGGCTTGACGAGCAGCGAGCAGATGTGCACGCTCTTGGGGCCACGTGTGCCGAGCGACTCTATCATCTGTTTCATCGTGGCGCCCGTGTCTACGATATCCTCTACAATGATGACCGTGCGGTCGTGCAGGTCCTCGTTGAGCCCTATGACCTCCTTGATTTTGCCCGTTGAGGTGGTGCCTTGATAGGATGCCAGCTTCACAAAGGAAATCTCACTCGGTATTGTTATGAAGCGCATCAGGTCGGCCGCGAACATGAAAGAACCGTTCAGAACTGCCAGAAACAGAGGATTCTTGCCCTCCATGTCTTGGTTTATTTTCTCTGCAACGGCCTTCACGCGCTGCAGAATCTCCTCTTCAGGGATGAACGTCTTGAACGTCTTGTCCTTGATTTTAACTACACTCATCGCTTGTTTTTAGATAATTTGGAGCAAAATTACTAAAAATATGGCAAACGATGGTCACTGATTAGCATTAATTTTGTATTTTTGCAGAGTTATGAAGATTTTTACAAGTGCTCAAATTCATGAGCTCGACAGATATACTATAGAGCACGAACCCATCAAAAGCATTGATTTAATGGAGCGTGCAGCCAAGGCGCTCACCCGCGCCATTACCGAGACATGGTCCGAACGCACGCCCGTAGTGGTCTTTGCCGGACCGGGCAACAACGGCGGCGATGCGCTGGCAGTGGCCCGCATGCTTGCCGAACAGAACTACCAGGTATCGGTCTATCTCTTCAACATCCACAACCACCTCTCCGAGGAGTGCGAAGCCAACCGCCGGCGCGTGGCCGAGAGCAAGCGCATCAAGGCCTTCACGGAGATTTCACTCAACTTCGATCCGCCCAAACTGGATGCCGACACGCTGGTTGTTGACGGCCTCTTCGGCTCCGGACTCAACAAACCGCTGGCCGGAGGGTTCGCCTCTTTAGTGAAATACGTTAACCAGAGCCCCGCCAAAGTGGTTGCCATCGACATCCCGTCGGGGCTCATGACGGAGGACAACACCTACAACATCCACTCCAACATCATACGGGCCGACCTCACGCTCACCCTCCAACAGAAGAAGCTCGCCATGCTGATGGCCGACAACCAGCAGTACATAGGCCAGCTGAAGGTGCTCGACATCAGGCTCAGTCCCGAGTACATCAACGCCACGGAGGCACAGTACCGCATCCTCGAAGAGTCCGACCTGCGCCCCATGCTGCTCCCCCGGAGCCCCTTTGCACATAAAGGAACCATGGGCCATGCGCTCATCATTGCCGGCAGTTACGGCATGGCGGGAGCTGCCATACTGGCCACGAGGGCCTGCCTGCGCACCGGTGCCGGCAAGGTAACCGTGCACACGCCCAAGCGCAACTACGAAATCATGCAGCTCTCGGCACCGGAAGCCGTGCTGCAGATGGACCACGAAGAGACTTACTTCTCCGAGGCAGTAGACGCGGAAGACTTCGATGCCATTGGCATAGGTCCCGGTCTGGGCCGCCAGGAGAACACGGCCATAGCCCTGATAGCGCAGATACGCCGCGCGCAGTGCCCCGTTGTGCTCGATGCCGATGCACTGAACATACTGGCCAACCACCGCGCCTGGCTCCAGCAACTGCCCACAGGCATCGTCATGACGCCCCACCCCAAGGAGTTCGACCGCCTGGCCGGCGCCGCCAGCAGCGGCTGTTACGAGCGGCTCATCAAAGCTCGGGAGATGGCCGAACACCTGCACGCCTACATTATTCTCAAGGGTCACTGCTCTGCACTCTGCCTGCCCGACGGCCACATCGTCTTCAACCCCACCGGCAATGCAGGCATGGCAACGGCCGGCAGCGGTGATGTGCTCACCGGCATCATCACCGCCCTGCTTGCCCGCGGCTACAAGCAGCCCGAAGCCTGCATGCTGGGCATGTACCTGCACGGCTCGGCCGGCGACATTGCCGCACAGACCACAGGCCAGGAGAGCCTCATAGCAAGCGACATCATAGACCATTTGCCACAGGCATTCAAGCGACTCAACGACTAACAACACAGCACTCAAGATATGAAAAAACTAATGCTCAGCATCCTGATTGCCGCCGGCACAGCGCTTCCCGCATGCGCCCAGCAGCCTGTCAACGGCACTTCGTACTACCTGCCCAAGACGGCCTTGCGCTTCACCCTGCTGATAGAGAAGACCACCTACACGCCCGGGCAGTTCGCCATCTACGCCGACCGCTACATGAAAACGGGCAACGTGCAGCTGCAACCCGGCCAGAGTTACCGCATCGTGAGCACCCGGATGGTGCCCGTAGGCGTGCCCGACTCGGCCAAGCAGTTCACACTCGACCTTGAAAAGAAGCTCAGCATCAGCAACATTGACCGCGACGAGAACGGCATCCTGCTGGCCATCAACGCCAAAGGGCACCGCCAGGAGCTGCCTGCTCCCTTCGTGCCGGGCCGCAAGAAGGCGCTGCCCAACCCCCGCGACTTCATGAACGAGGACATCCTCACGGCCGGCAGCACCGCCAAGATGGCCGAACTCACGGCGCAGGAGATTTACGACGTGCGCGAAAACCGCAGCATGCTGGTCAAGGGGCAGGCAGAGTTCATGCCCAAAGACGGCGAACAACTGCGCATCATGATGAACAGTCTGAACCAGCAGGAGGCTGCCTTAATGCAGACATTCGAGGGTACCAGCGTCAAGGACACAACGGAGGTGGTGCTCAACTTCACGCCAACGGCCGAGACGGACAGGCAACTCTTCTTCCGGTTCTCCAACAAGCTGGGCCTCACTGATACCGACGACCTCGGCGGCTCACCTTATTATATCAGCGTGAAGCGGGCCAACAACGTGCCTACTCCTGCCCCCACGGCCAAGGAGGAGAAGAAAGCAAAGGACGACTTCGGCCTTAACGTGAACGTGCCCGACAAGATTGAGGTAACGCTCTACAAGGAGGAGCAGCCCGTGGAGCAATATGAAGTGCTGGCGGGACAGTTCGGCAAAATGGAGAACATGAGCGCCGAACTCTTTGGAAAGAAACAGACAAGCAAGCTGCTGCTATACCCCGTAACGGGTAGTATTGAGAAGATAGAGGTGGAGAACGTAAAATAGACCTCCCCCCTACCCCCTCCGAAGGAGGGGGAGTAAACCTTCCCCGACCCCTCCGAAGGAGGGGAAAGTCGGCTGTGGACATTTTTCTTGTGACTGATAAAGGCTGAGAACAGGGATAAAAACAGGTTTCTAAGGGAAGAGAATTGGAAAAGAAACATCCTTACTTGGATGATATAAAGGGATTGGCGGACAATGGTTACCCGTCTTTTTTTATGCTTTTTGGGCGGCGGTAACGATTAACTTGGCGGCGAAGGGGGGTGACTTGAGGGCGTGCGGATGATGGCGAAAATTCCTTTCTCATATCACCTGGTTTGTAAAAGCTATAGGTCAAGAGGCTTGAAGCTATCGGTCAAGGAGCTTGAAGATGCCCTTCAAGGGGCTTGAAGAGGGCATGTTTGCGGAACGCCGACTGTATGGGGCTTCCGCGACGGTGTGCAGGAGGGGTGAAAGAACTGGCTTGCGACTGCGTTTCTCACACTCTGCGGCTGTGTTTCTCACGCTCTGCGACTGCGTTCCTCACACTCTGCAGCTGCGTTTCTCAATGGTAGCCGAGGGGCAAACAAAAAGCGGGAGCCGCACATGTGTCGGTCCCGCTTCTTTTCAATTCAATTATGTATGTGCTTAACGTAATCGTTACGTTCAAGCTGCTACTGCCCGGTTAGTCGAGATTAGCGAGCTTGTCGTTGGAGCCAAGCACGTCGGTAATCTTGTGCTTGTACAGGTCCTCCATGTATTCACGTGCCTTGCCGCAATACTGACGGGGGTCGAAATAGTCGGGATGCTCCACGAACGTCTGGCGTACACCTGCCGTGAAGGCCAGGCGAGAGTCAGAGTCGATGTTAATCTTGCATACGGCGCTCTTGGCTGCCTTGCGGAGCTGCTCCTCGGGAATGCCTACTGCGTTAGGCAGCTTGCCGCCGTTGGCGTTGATGATGTCTACATACTCCTGCGGTACTGATGAAGAGCCGTGGAGCACGATGGGGAATCCAGGAAGCTCCTTCTCTACGCCCTCGAGTACGTCGAAAGCCAATGGAGGAGGAACCAGGCGGCCTGTCTTCGGGTCGCGGGTGCACTGCTCGGGCTTGAACTTGTAGGCTCCGTGCGATGTACCGATAGAGATGGCCAGCGAATCAACGCCAGTGCGGGTAGCAAAGTCAACCACCTCTTCGGGCTTGGTGTAGTGAGACTCCTCGGCAACAACCTCGTCCTCAACACCTGCCAGCACGCCGAGCTCGCCTTCAACGGTTACGTCAAACTGGTGAGCGTAGTCAACCACCTGCTTGGTAAGGGCGATGTTCTCCTCGTAAGGGAGTGCGGAACCGTCAATCATCACTGATGAGAAGCCCATGTCAACGCAGCTCTTGCAGAGCTCGAAGCTGTCTCCGTGGTCCAGATGGAGCACTATCTCGGGGTGGTTGCAGCCCAGTTCCTTGGCGTATTCTACAGCTCCTTCGGCCAGATAGCGCAGGAGCGTCTGGTTTGCATATTTGCGGGCACCCTTTGAAACCTGCAGGATGACCGGCGACTTGAGCTCTGACGAGGCCTTGATGATGGCCTGCAGCTGCTCCAGATTGTTGAAGTTGAATGCGGGAATAGCGTAACCGCCGTTGATGGCTCTCTTGAACATCTCGCGTGTATTCACGAGACCTAATGTCTTATAACTAACTGCCATAATGTTGATATGTTTAAAAAATGAATAAATCTCTTGTTTATCTCATTGCAAAATTACGCTTTTAATTTGAGTTAACAAAACGATACGCCGCTTTTTAGTGTTATGTTGAGGTTAAAAAAGATAATATTCCCTTAATTGGAAGCTATGAAGAGACGATTTGCCAATTTTATGTTGCAAAAGCCGAACGGCCGTTCTCCGCTCCGGGTAGTGAGGAGCAATCTGCTTTTTGCAGGCTTTTTACATTTTGATTAAAAATCTTCTGTTTTAATGGATGATTACTGAAAGTTTTTCTATCTTTGCATCCAACCGAAAAGAGAAGCGGCAGCTGGCATCCCACCATCCCGGTCTAACTGTGTGAACAGATACATTACAATTATCATATAACCTAAATTCATCATGATGGAATTAAAGAAATCACCTGACAACAGGCGCAACGTGCTGTGCACGATTGCCTTTGCAGCTTTTTGTTTTTTTGCTCCCACCCCGTCGTCGGCAGGCAATGCGCCGCGCACGGTGCCCGCTGCACAGCAGCAGGACAACAAGATTACCGGCACGGTTAAGGATACCGGCGGCGAGCCACTCGTAGGTGTAACGGTCAAGGTGCTGGGCTCCGGCACGGGCGTTATTACCGATGCCGACGGCAACTTCACCCTCAACGTGCGTCAGGGCAGCACCATCGAGCTTTCGTCTATCGGTTACAAGACCCAGCGCATCAATGTTGGGCGCGGCAGCCGGATGGACATCACCATGCAGGATGACAACCTGATGCTCGACGAGGTGGTGGCTATCGGCTACGGTCAGGCTAAGAAAGGAGACCTCTCGGCGGCCGTTTCAACGGTTACGAACGTGGACAAATTGCAGGAGCGACCTGTGAGCAGCGTGAGCCAAATGCTGCAGGGACAGGTGCCGGGAGTATCTGTCGTGGCCAACGGAGGCCACCCCGGACAGGAGCCCACCATCACTATCCGAGGCATGGGTTCGCCTAACGGCGAGGCTCCCCTGTATGTGGTAGACGGCGTTCCGGGCGCTCCCTTCAACCTGAGCGACGTGACCAACATTACTGTACTCAAGGATGCAGCCTCTGCAGCCATATATGGAGCCTACGCAGGTTCGGCAGGCGTCATTCTCGTAACCACCAAGCAGGCCGCTGCCGGCAGGCCGGGCGTGGAGTACAACGGCGTTTTCGGCTTCTCTACTTCGCAGAATCTGCCGCAGTCGCTCTCGTGGGCAGACGAGATGAGGGTGCGCAAATACTCGTACGAAGAGCAGGGTGGAACGCTCCCCAACGGCTGGAACGTGCTGAACAGCGACCCCGTTTACGGCCAGACCAATACCGACTGGATTGATGCCATCTTCCGTACGGCATCGTTCAACCGCCACAACATCGCCATTTCAGGCGGCACGGAGGAGTTCTCCAACCGCCTCTCGCTCGAGATAAACAATGCCCAGGGCACGCTCGAGAACACCTACAACCGGCAGGTAATAGCCCGGTTGAACTCGATGTGGATGATAAACAAGTACATCCGCATACGCGAAGACCTGAGCTGGCGCGATGTAAAGACCGTGGACGCCAATACCACCAGCGCCGAATCAGGTATCATCTCGTCGGCTCTGATGATGCCGCGCAACGTGTTCCCACGCGAGGAGAACGGCAGCTACATGGGCACCGTGCCGGCTGCCTACAGCCAGTATGGCGACATACACGGCGATGCCATCAACCCCATCCGCATGCTGATGGACCCTTACAACAACAACCACGCATCGACGGTTACCAGCTCCACCTTCCTTGACATTCTGCAACCCGTGCGCGGACTCAACTTCACGAGCCGCTTCACCTACAAGCAGACCAACTACATGCAGCGCACTTACCGCACGCGCCGCACCGAGATAGGACACGGATATCAGGAGAACCAGCTCTTTGAAGCCAGCTATCGCGAGCCGCAATGGGACTGGGAGAACACGCTGTCGTACGACCGCATCTTCGGCCGTCATACCCTGGGGCTCATGGCTTCGACCACGGCAAGCCAGTACCAGTACCGCTATTTCGACGCCATGGCACGTAACTTCAAGGACGAAACGCCGTCGATGTTCTACTTCGTCAATGCCGGCGAGTATCAGAATCCTACCGACCAGTACAACAAGGACCGCAACCTCTCGTTCGTGGCACGTGCTGCCTACAGCTTTGCCGACCGTTACTTCCTCACCGCTTCTATCCGTCGCGACTACGCCAGCAGGCTACCGGAAGGCAAGAAGTACGGCGATTTCCCCTCTGTTACGGCAGCCTGGAAGCTCACTTCAGAGCCTTGGTTCCCCAAGAGCTCCACGCTGAACCTGCTGAAGCTGCGCGCCAGCTGGGGCAAGATTGGCAACCTGGGCTCCATCGGCTACGGTTACGGCAACGCCACGCTGTCCAGCCGCTACATTGGCAGCGGCGACGTGGGCAACCAGATAGGCATCAACACGCCCATAGCCTACGGAACCTACCTGGCCACAGCTTTCAACCCGAACCTTACCTGGGAAACTTCAGAGCAGTGGGACCTCGGCCTCGACGTGGCCATGTTCGGCAACCGGCTGAGCCTGACGCTCGACTTCTTCGACAAGAACACGCGCGATCTCATCAAATACCAGAACACCGACTGGCCTTCTACCATCGGTATCGGCGCACCGCTCATCAACGACGGCGAGGTGAACAACCGCGGCGTGGAGCTCTCGGCACTGTGGAAAGACCGCATAGGCAGCAACTGGACGTACTACATTGGCGGCAACATAGCCACTCTGCGCAACCGACTGACCGACATCGGGGCCGCCAATCCCGACGGCACCAAGCCCGTTGAAGCCCTCGACACCAACTACAAGAGCACCCTCTACCCCTACCGCAACGCCGAGGGACAGCCGCTTTACTCCTATTACCTGGTGCGTACGGCCGGCGTGTTCCAAACTGATGCCGACGCCGCAGCCTACGTTAACGCCTCCGGTAACCGCATTCAGCCCAACGCCAAGGCAGGAGACCTGAAGTTCGTTGACCTCGACGGCGACGGTTCCATCGGCAGCGGAGACTACGAATACCGCGGTAACGCCATGCCGAAGCTCACCTACGCCCTGAGCGGAGGCTTCAGTTACAAGAAGCTCTCCATTGATTTCATGTTCCAGGGAGCCGCAGGCGGCAAGGTATTCAACGCCTACAAGTACACCACTCTCAACGAGGCGCTGAGCAGCTTCAACCGAGATGAGCGCATCCTGCAGGCTCTCGACGGCCCCACTTACGCCGTGCCGCGCATCAGTCAGAGCGACCCAAACGGCAACTTCACAACTGAATCCGACTGGTATCTGGAGAGCGGCTCCTATCTTCGGCTGAAGAACCTCTCCGTAAGCTATTCCTTCACCGACCTGCTGCGCCGCATCAGCTACTTCAACGACCGCCAGAGCGCCCTCGACCTCACGCTGAGTTGCGACAATCTCTTCACCATCACCCACTATTCCGGCATCGACCCAGAGGTTGGCGGCATTGGATTTGACTGCGGACAGTACCCCATCGCCCGCACCATCTCACTGGCTGTAAAGCTTAAATTCTAATGAGTATCACCAAGTAAACATCAAGATTATGAAATTCAACAAACTATATATCCTGTTATTTGCCGCCGCCGGAACGCTCTGCTCCTGCACCGGCGACTGGCTCGACACGACCAACGAGGGCGCGCCTTCGGAGAAGAACTTCTGGAAAACAGATGCCTCGTACATCTCGGCAACCAACAGCCTGTACTACATCTTCGGCCTCGAAGAGACTTACGGGCGTGACTTGTTCTGGGAGCAGGGTGCATCAGACGACATCTTCTACAGCCGTTCGCGAGGCAACGGCGAAATGTCGCTGGCCAACTTCACCTACGACGGCAACACCGAAAGCCGCCTCTCGACCATCTACGACGAGTTCTACACCACCATGGCCGCGGCCAACAACATCGTGTACCACGCCCTGCAGATACCCGAGGCCGAACGTTCGGCCATCGTCAGGCGCTCGCTCGGCGAGGCCTATTTTATGCGCGCGTTCTCTCACCTGATGATTGCGTACCGCTATGGGAGGGCCGACAACGGCGTGCCTTTTGTGCGTTACGAGGACTTCGGCGACTATGCGAAGCAGGTGAACGAGATACCCACGCAGCAGGCTACGGTGATGGACGACTACAAACTCATCATAGAAGACCTGCAGCATGCCGCCGACAACCTCGATTGGTTTAAGAACTACGGCCAGGATGACTACGGTCGGCCCACCAAGGACGCCGCTCTGGCCTACATGGTGAAGACCTACGCCTACTGGGCACGCCACGACGCAAGCCAGTGGGCACACATACCGGCACTGGTAGACCGCATTGAGAGCGAGGGCGAACGCGGCCTGCTCGGCAACTATGCCGACGTTTTCACCGTGGCCAACAACTGGAGCAAGGAGTACATCTGGAGCGTAAACTCCAGCGGCTCCAACTATGCAGGCAGCCTGTTTCCAGCCATCGTGCTCGAAAACAAGGGCTGGGGCATCTACAACGGATGGGGAAACTTCAAGCCAACGCTCGAACTCTACGCCGAATACAACGACCAGGACGCCCGCCGAAGCGCCACGATACTGAAGTACGGCGATGCGTTCACCTTCTTCGGCGAGCAGCGCAGCTACTTCTCGCAGTCAGATAACGAGTGCGGATTCCAGTTCAACAAGTACATGGAACCTTTCAAGTACGGCAGCAAAGGCGTAAGTGAATACGTGTCGAACAACGGCGACCGCCCCACCACAGCACTCAACCTGCCGCTCTGCCGTTTTGCAGAAATGCTGCTGTTCAAGGCCGAGGCGCTCATCATGCAGGGCAAGAATGCCGATGCGGCAGCCCCGCTCAACCGCATTGCCCAGCGCGCCCACGAGGGCGTAAGCTACACGGCACCAACCATGACGGACCTCATGCACGAGCGCCGTTGCGAACTCGCAGGCGAGTGGACGGACCGTCGTTTCGACCTGATACGCTGGGCTTTCAGCGGCAACGAGGCCTGGAACCGGGACGCCCGCGCACGTCTGGTAACGGCCAAGCACGGCCTCAAGCACACCGACCGCGCCAACCCGGCTTCGCCGCTCGATACGGCAGGCGGCTCGACAATGACCATCAACGGCAAGACCTACCAGGGAGTAATCGGCCTGACCAACATGTCGCAGCCGCGTACCATCGACGAGAACCACACCGTATTCCCCTACCGCGTGAACACGGTCATACAGTCAAACGGCAAGCTCAGGCAGAACGCTGGCTACGCCTCCAACTAACAGCCCCGGCCCCAACCATAATCCCCGCTCCTGCATGGGTGGGGATTATGCGTTACAGGTGCTCGGAAAAGGTGCTGAATACATGCTTCAGGAACTTTCGACACCTGTCGCACATGAATGCGACAAGTGTCAAACAATCGTGCGACAAGTGTCGAAAGTTCCCGAAGCATGCCTTTTGCACCGTCGGGGCAGTCAATTATCACCCTGTTTAAGGTGCAATTCGCTATTTATTTCGTATATTTGCATCAATCGAACCTCATCAACAAAAACTACATGAACATAAAGAACCTCACGCTCTCGTTGCTGGCAGCCCTGCTGCCCGTCTCGCTCCATGCGCAGGAAGCAAACCTGCAGACTTTCACTCTCGACCGTCCTTACACCGTGGAGAAGCTGCGCGTGCCCAAGGGAAAGAAGGTAAAGAACGTCATCCTGATGATAGGCGACGGCATGAGCCTGATGCACATCCAGGCTGCCTGGACCTGCAACCGGGGCCGCCTGTGGCTGGAGAACGCCCAGTACACCGGCCTCTCGAAGACGCCTGCTGCCAACCGGCTCATCACCGACTCCGGTTCGGGCGGCACGTCGCTGGCCACCGGCCACAAGACTCTGTACCACGCAGTGGGCGTGGACGTGCAGGGGCGGCCGCTGAAGTCGCTCGTTGACTATGCCAAAGCCAGCGGCAAGGATGCCGGCATAGCCGTTACCTGCCGCCTGTGGGACGCCACGCCCTGCGATTTCTGCTGCCACAACATAGACCGGAACAAGGCACAAGAGCTCATAGCCGACTATGTGAACAGCCCCGTTGACTATGTTTTCGGCGGCGGCGCCAAGTATTTTACCCAGCGTACTGACGGCCGCAACATCTTCAGCGAGCTGCAGGCCAAGGGCTACCACATATCGCGAACCTTCGAAGACCTGCAGACCTGGCACACGAGCAAGGTGTTCTGCGTGCCTTACGACGTAGACACGCCGCTGCCCGACGAGCGCGGCGACCTGCTGGCCCGCGCCTCGCTGAAGGGCATGGAGCTGATGTCGCAGAACCGCAAGGGCTTCTTCATGATGGTTGAAGGCTCGCAACTGGACGACTACGGGCACTTTAACCAGTTGGACATGCTGATGAAGGAGACGCTCGACTTTGACCGCACGGTGGGCGAAGTGATGAAATGGGCGGCCCGCGACGGCGAAACGCTGGTTGTTGTAACGGCCGACCACGAGACCGGAGGCATGACGGTGCACGGCGGAAACCTGCAGAGCGGCACCGTTACCTGCAACTTCTCGTCCAAGAACCACACGGGTACAATGGTGCCCGTCTATGCCTTCGGCCCCGGCGCCGAGCACTTCAGCGGCATCATGGACAATACGGACATCTGCTGGAAGATAAAGAGTTTGATGAAAATGTAACCCCCCGCACGATGATGAAGAACAGATATCTGCTTGCAGCCTTGCTGCTTCCGGCCTCGGCAATGGCCGTGGCACAGAACCTGATACCGTCGGGTTCGCCCCTCTACAAGCTGCCTTACAAGAACACCTACGTAATGGAAACGCTCGTGGCGGAGAACTCGTTCCGCACGGCAAAGGTGGAGAAGACGCGCCCCGGCACCTTTGAGCAGGCCCGCCGCGTGCTTCCGGCGCCCTACTGGGAGGGCCACGAGCGCGAGATTGACATGTACTGGAGCGCCTGGCAGTACGGAATCAGGAACATCTGCCAGCCGCTCGACGACTCCGGTTTTGTGACCAGCTACATCTCACCGGCCTATAACGGCAACATCTTCATGTGGGACGATGCCTTCATCACCATGTTCTGCCGCTACGGCAAGAACTTTTTCCCCTTCCAGAAAACGCTCGACAACTTCTACGCCAAGCAGCATCCCGACGGCTTCATCTGTCGGGAGATACGCGCCGACGGCTCCGATTGCTTCGGCCGTTACGACCCCACGAGCACCGGTCCCAACCTGTTGCCGTGGTCGGAGTGGCTCTATTACACCCAGTTTGGCGACGACAACCGGCTGAACAAGGTGTTTCCGGTGCTGGCGGCTTACTACAAATGGCTCAAGCTGAACCGCACCTGGCGCAACGGAACCTACTGGACAAGCGGCTGGGGAACGGGCATGGACAACATGCCCCGCGTGCCCGAAGGTTACAACACCATCTACAGCAACGGCCACATGGTATGGCTCGACGCCTGTCTGCAGCAAATCATGGTGGCCCGCATACTGCTCAAGATGGGCTTCTACCTTGAGAGATGGCAGGAGATAGAGACCTTCGAGGACGACATCAGGCAGCTGTCCGCGTACATCAACGCCCACATGTGGAGCCGGAAGGACGGGTTCCTGTACGACCAATATGCCAACGACAGCCTCAGCACCACCCAAGGCATCTACGCCTACTGGGCCTTGCACACCGACGTTCTGCCCAAGGCACGGCTCGACAGCCTTGTATCGCACCTGGCGGACACGGCCAAGTTCAACCGCCCACACCGCGTGGCATCGCTTGCGGCCGATCATCCAAAGTACAAGGCCAACGGCCGCTACTGGCTTGGTGGCGTATGGGCACCTACCAACTACATGGTTATATCGGGCCTGGTGGATAAAGGCTATCGCCAGCTGGCATGGGACATCACCCTCAATCACTACCGGAACGTGTTCAAAGTGTGGCAACGCACGGGTACCTTCTACGAGTACTACGCCCCCGAAGCTGCCGAACCGGGCTTCATGGCACGCAAGGACTTCGTGGGATGGACCGGTCTTCCGCCCATCGCAGAGCTCATTGAGTACATCTTCGGCATACGTGCAAACTACGGCGAGAATACCATCACCATCGACGTTAACCTGCTCGATGCCTATGGCATAGACCGTTATCCCTACGGACCTGATGGCAGCATCTCCTTCAAAGTGGCCAGGCGCAGCTCCCGCGAGCAGCAACCCAAGGTGACCATCAAGACCAACGTGCCCTTCAAGGCAGTTATCCTGTGGGGAAATCACAAAACAGAAAAAGAGGTGAAGGCCGGAAGCCAGACCATTTAACAAGAGGACTGGAAAAGAAAAGCTCAAGCTCCGACGACGGAACTTGAGCTTTTTTCATTCCCGTTTGCGGGTCAGCTCCGAGGCAAAAAGCAGCACTACGAAGTACCCTAAGAATGGAATGACGAACGGGAGGGTGAGGTTCGTGTTGTCGGCAATGATGCCCATGAGCAGGAATCCGCAGCCTCCGATGGGCGTCATCATGAGCAGCGACGAGGCGCTCTTGGTGAGATTGCCCAGTCCCGACAGGGATAATGAGAAGATGGTGGGGAACATGATGGCCTCGAACAGGTAGTTGCAGATGACTGCCACCATAGACAGACGCCCCAAATCGAGCAGCACTACGCCCATGCACGACACGCTGCCGATGGCACAAACCAGCAAGGTGTACTCCGCGGGGACGCGCCTCATGACCCAGCTGCCAATGAAACGGCCCACCATAAAGAATGCAAGCGCCACCGTAAGTACCACGGATGCCGTGTTGTCACTCATCCATCCCTTGCCCGTAACGAAGTTGATGAAGTAGCTGTTGATGGAGATTTCGGCTATCTCATACGCCAAGAGGGAGAACAGACCGAACACGAACATGGGGTGATGGACGAAGAGTTTCCGGATGCGAGTGCCGCTGCTGCGGTCTTCCTCCGTTTCTTCGTGCTTGATTTCGGGCAGATGCACGCGCGAGAAAACTATCGCTATCAGCAGCACCAGCACGCCAAGAATGGTGTAGGGTATCACCACGTCGCCGCCTTCTGCACTGCCGCTGAAGAAGAACTGACCAATGGTAAAGGTGGCAAAAAGCGAACCGAGGCCGTTGAACGACTGCGAGAAGTTGAGCCGTGCCGTGCCCGTAGACTCATCACCCAGCTCAGTAACGTAGGGATTGGCCGCCGTTTCGAGGAACACAAGCCCGCACCCGATGATGAAAAGCGCGCCGAGATAAGCGTAGAAGGTGCCTGCCTCGGCCCCGGGAATGAACAGGAACGCCCCGATTGCAAACAACATGAGGCCGAAAACCACACCCCGGCGGTAGCCCTGGCGGTTGATGAACCAGCCTGCAGGTATGGCCATAATGAAATAACCCAGGTAAGTAGTCACCTGAATGAGCGACGACTGGGTGATTGAAATGTCGAGTGCATTCTGAAAATGCTTGTTAAGCACATCGAGAATGGCCCGCGCGAAGCCCCACAGAAAGAACAGCGAAGTTATCAGAATGAACGGAATAACGTACCGTTTGTCCGTCAGCGAGTGTTTTGGCTTGTCTTTTGACATAACTGAATGGCTCGAAACGCAAAAAGATGAGGGGCGCTGAAAGCAACGCCCCTCATGGTTTTACGGTTTTCTTGTTAGTGTTATTTGTCCGCGGGCTCTATCATCTTCCAGATGCCTGCTGACAAGGCAGCGCCGATGAACGGGCCTACGATGAATATCCACAGGTGAGACAGCGCGGAGGCATGGCCCGGTGTGAGCTGTGCGAAGATAGCAGGACCGATGGAACGAGCCGGGTTCACGGACGTGCCGGTGTAGCGGATACAAACCAGGTGAACCAGAACAAGCGACAAACCGATGGCCAGACCGGCGAAGTTATTGGTCGCTCCATTGGTCTTGGCGGTAGCACCAAGCACCACGAGTACGAACACGCAGGTGAAGAAAATCTCTGCCAAAAGGCCTCCGGCCACTGTAACAGTCTGCGCATCATTGAGTGCCTGCAGGTCGTTAGCGCCCAAGGCACTGGCTGCCAGGTCGCCACCGGTAGCGGTAACGAGCACGTACAGGATGGCTGCACCTATCAAACCGCCTATTACCTGGAACAACATGTACATGCCGCAGTCCTTTGCGCTCATGCGACCGCTCAGGTACACGCCGAGCGTTATGGCCGGGTTGATGTGGCAACCCGAAATACCACCGATGGTGTAAGCCATCGCCACTACCGACAGACCGAACGCCATAGCGGTTCCGATAACCGTTTCGGGGTCTGCGTTGTTACATCCCAAGGATACGGCTACGCCGCAACCCATGAGCACCAGCACCATAGTGCCGACCATTTCTGCTAAATACTTTTTCATTTGTTATGATGTTTAATAAAGTAAATTCTCATGTAGACAACGCAAAAATAGCAATTATATTTTATCCGACAATGGCTTTTAGCCAAAAATTATTAATTACTCAACATTTTTCAGTACATCGCGTAACAGAAACGTTGCATTCTGGTTACGAGCCACGCCGGGCGTTATCTTGTACGAATAGGTAACCTGCGTGCCGAGTTCTATCTCGAAGCAGTAGTTGTG
This sequence comes from Prevotellaceae bacterium KH2P17, assembly GCA_900199655.1. Taxonomy (GTDB): domain Bacteria; phylum Bacteroidota; class Bacteroidia; order Bacteroidales; family Bacteroidaceae; genus Prevotella. Next base: position 123,119 of record FZRE01000001.1, on the reverse strand, counting down.
GAAGCGGTCAGGACGTTCGTCGCCCATGCGCGACAGCTCCAGGTCGTGGGTGGCTATGAGTCCGCTAACGGGCAGTTTGGCGATGCTCTCGAGGAAGAGTCGCGAGCCGTTCAGCTTGTCCAGAGAGTTTGTTCCCTTAAGTATTTCGTCCAGGATGATGAGCGTACTGCGCATGGAACCGTTGGAGCCTGCCGCCGGCTGCCGGCCTCCGGTCTTGCAGAAGCCGATGAGCTGGCGCAGCCGCAGCAGCTCGGCATTGAAGTAGGAGATGCCGTGGGTGAGGTCGTCGGTGGTGCGCATGCTGCTGAAGAGGTTGAACCGCGACACCTGCAGCTGCTCTGCAAACACGGGCATGCCGTTCATTGCCAGCACGTAGTTGATGCCGATGGCGCGCAGGAAGGTGCTCTTGCCGGCCATGTTGGCACCCGTTACTATATAATAATGTGTGTCCGCAATCTCGAAATCGTTTCTTACGGCATCCTTGCCGATGAACGGATGCCAGATGCCACGCGCCCGATACGTCACGCCGTCGCCCTCTGCAATCTCCGCCGTGCAGGCCTCCGGATGGTTACAGGCAAAGCGGCCGGCCGACACCAGCGCGTCTACATGGCTCATGGCCTGCATCCAGCGGCCGCTCCCTTGGGCGAGTGCAGCCCGCCAATGCAGAAAACGGCGCACGATGAAGAAGTCGCCCAGATAGAAGACATTGGTAACCAGGAGGCCGAACTCGTTGCCGCGGCGGTCGATGGCAGCCATGAGCTGCTCCAGCTGCTCAAACGAGCCGGACGCTGCCTCCAGTTCTGCCACGTCGGCCTTTAGCCCCTCCGGCCAGTCCGTCTTCTGCCTGCACAGCTGCACCAGCTTAACGTACAGGCCTACGTGCCGCTGCAGCGAGCCGGCTGACTTGGAGATGCGGCGGATGTACGGATGGCACAGCAGGAAGACGAGGTAGAACTGCACCACGCCCCAAGCTATGGGAACGCCCACAGAGACGCGCCCCGCAAAGGCCAGAACCACCACCGCAAAGAAGCCTGCCAGCAACAACACGGCCGCCGCACGAGCCGCCCACGAGCCCAGCCAGCGCGGTACACGCACACCGCACAGGGCCTCCGTGGCCTTACGGATGGCCTCGGTGTCTGCCTGCCCGCGCTGTCCGAGGGCCTGGAAATGGTCCATGAAGCCGGCATCGTGCCCCAGGTGGCGTATCGCCTCGGGCTGACAGACGGCGCACTCGAGCGAGAGATAGCCGGCCAGCAGCTGCGCCCCGCCCGACGTAACGCAGCGGTTCATGCGCTGATAGAGCGAATCGGGGCCGAAGACATCCAGGTCTACGGCGAACGGATGGTGCGGATTGGCGAAGCGGCTGCCGTCATTGAACGACGAGAAGTTGCCCTCCAGCGCCTCCAGCTCGTGAACGAAGACGCTGCGCAAGTCCTCCTTCCGGGCTATGGTACGGTCGTTGCGCACATCCAGCCAGCGCACCACAAAGTAGCCCGCCAGCCACAGCGCGGCCGCCGCCAGCAGCCCCCAGCCCCACTGCACCACCGTGTACAGCACCACGAAGCCCACGGCAGCGAGAAAAAACACTATCTCGGCGCCAACGTAACCGCGGCTCCTGCGCTTGAGTAACTTGATTTCGGAGGCCAGCCGGGCTGCGCCTTCCTCGTAATGTTCCCTGTTGGACATGTTGACGTGTAAGTTATAGCTGTACTGATACCAATCCATACGGCTGCAAAAATACGCATTTATTCCCACCCGTGCAACCCCCCGGTGCTCAAAAACTTCTGCCTCCACGCGGCCGGAGCTATCCTTCAAGGCGCCCGAAGGTATCGTTCGGGCCCCTTGAAGGCATCATTCAGGGGGCTTGAAGCATAGCTTTTACGAAACCGCTCTGCAGCAGGCAGTTACACGACAGAGAAAAACGGAGGGACTGAAGACGGCGAACGCACCAGACTAAAGGGCATAAAAAAAGGGGCTCCGCTGAGTCCCAATCTTTGTTAACCTTAAATCTAATACCATGAAAAACACGATGCAAAGATAAAGGTAAATAGCATACCGTGCAACAAAAACATGCTTTTATTTTGCCGAAAGCGTGTTTTCTTGATTTAAATCAAGAGTTTGTGTGCGTAAACAGCACCACTCCCTCCTGCTTCTTGCCGTCCATCATGATTTTAAGCGGTTGCGGGAAGCGCACGTGGCGCACGTACTCGGTCTCTTCTACGGCGGGCATCGCGTCGAGTATCTCCTTGCGGTAGATGCCGTTGCCGGCAGCGGCATCGACGGTGAAGTAGCCCACGCCGAAGCTCGTCAGGTTCTGGAAGAAGTGCGTACCCTGGCTGGGGTCCACGTGGTAGTTCTTGAGCGCCACCTCTACGATGACCCTCGCCGCGCTGATATGGGGCCACTTGACCGGTACACCCAGCCAGGCGTCGCTGGAACCCCAGCGCCCCGGGCCTATGAGTACGTAGTTGCGGCCGGCATCGAGGAAGCTGCGGTTGATGCGTTCGATATCAGCTGCCACGGCCGGATTGTTCATGGCGGTGTACTGACTGTTGGTTTTTACGTACAAAACATCGGTTACATCGTCCGTGATACCATGCCCCAGCGAGTTGTGAGAGCGCAGCAGGCAGTCGGAGTCGGGTATGGCGGCAAGGTCCTCGTCGAGCATCTGCTTGGAATCTACGATGGGTCGGATTTGCAGGAGGTAGAATTCGCCCGTGCGGTCGGCGTTCAGGTTGCAGGCGAACTCTATCTCCACGGGGCGGCGCATCTCTCCGGCGCCGTACTTCATGGCCAGCTGCAGTATCTCCGGCAGGGGGAACACGCCCTGCTGCAGCACGCCGGCAAAGGAGATAATCTTGCGCCCGCCCTCGTAAAGACCATCGCGTATAACCTGGTCGTAGGGGTCGTAAGTGGAGGCGATGTAGCTGAGCGTGCGGTCCTGTTCGGCCTCCTTGACCTTGAGGCTGAGGATGTTGAAGCCGTCGTCGACCTTGAAGTCCTCGCCCACCCGCGTGGTGTCGAGGGCGTAGAAGTGCGTCTGGGTTTCGCGCAGGGCCGTTTCCATCTCCGAGGTCTGCAGCACCTGGTGCGGGTGGTAGGGCGAAACGCGCAGCGTCTGGCCCCCGTCAACGATGTACTTGCCCAGTCCCAGGGCCAGCGATGCTATGCCCTCCTCGGCCGTCTCGTCGCCTATGGGGTAGTAGTTGAGCGAACGCAGCACGCCGCTGAAGCTGGGGTAGAAGCGCGTAGCATGCTGCTTGCCCACCACCTCCTGCAGGATGACGGCCATCTTCTCCTGGTCTATCACGTTGCTCGTGGCCGTCATGTAGGCCTTGGAGTCCTTGTAGAACACCGAGGCGTAAACACCCTTGATGGCGCAGGCCAGCATGTGGAGCATGAGGTCTTTGTCTTCAAGGTACGGTATCATGTAAGTGGAGTAGATGCCTGCAAAGGGCTGGTAGTGCGCATCTTCCAGTAAAGAGCTGCTGCGCACGGCTATCGGGCTGTTGGTGGCATCGAAGAAGGCGTAGAAATCGCCGATGAACTCATCGGGGAGCTGTGCCTTGAGGAAGGCGGAGAGAATTTCCTCGTCGCTTACGTCACTGAGTGCAAGCGGGTAGAGGTCGTTGCGTTCCATGAATTGGTCGAACACGTCGGTGCACAGAACTACCGTCTTGGGTATCTGTATCGTTACGCCGGGAAACTGGTTGAAGTCGGTGTGCCGCTTGATGATGTTGTCCAGGAAAGCCAGTCCTCTGCCCTTGCCGCCCAGGGAGCCGTCGCCTATGCGGGCGAAGTGGGCGTATTTGTCGAATCTCTGCCGGTTGAAGACGGCCACAATGCCCAGGTTCTTCATCTGGCGGTACTGTACGATGGCGTCGAAGATAATCTGCCGGTGCACGTCAACATCCTGCAGCTTGTGCCAGGTGATGTTTTTCAGGAAGGCGGAAACGGGGAAGATGGCCCGCGCACAGAGCCAGCGGCTCATGTGGTTGCGACTGATGTGGTAGAGCATGGAGTCGTTGGGTATCTTGAAGATGTTGTCCTGCAGCTCCTTGAGGTTGTGTATGCGCATGATTTCGGCATGCGTGGCGGGGTCTCGGAAGATGAAGTCGCCGAAGCCCATGTGCTCTTCGAGCAGGTTGCGCAGGTCGAGGTTCATCGTTTTCGAGTTCTTGTCAACAAAGCGGAAGTGCTCTGCCTCGGCTCGGGAGCGGTTCTCCTGCTCGGCACTCTCCATGATGAGAGGCACGTACTCGTCGTTGCGGCGGATGGTGCGCAGCAGTTTGAGGCCGGCATCGGAGTCCTTCTGGCCGTTTACGGGGAAGCGGGCGTCGCTGATAACGCCCAGAGTGTTGTCGGCATACTTGGTGTACAGATCCATTGCTTCTTCGTAGTTGCGCGCCAGCACTACCTTGGGTCGGCCCCGCATGCGCAGTGTAGCCGAGTGGGTGTTGAGCGCCTCGGTCGAGAAACTCTTGCTCTGGACCAGAATGTAGTTGTATAGATTGGGCAGGATGGAGGAATAGAAGCGCACGCTGTCTTCCACTAAGAGTATCATCTGCACGCCAGCTTCGCGGATGTCGTGCTCCAGGTTCATCTTGTCTTCAATGAGTTTGATAATCGACATGATGAGGTTGGTGTTGCCGAGCCAGCAGAACACGTAGTCGAAAATGCTCAGATCCTCGTTCTCCATGCGCTTGGTAATGCCATGCGAGAAAGGCGTCAGGACGATGCAGTGTATGCGCGGGAACTCTTCCTTGATGGCTCGCGCCACGGCGAAGGCATCGTTGTCGGCGTTGCCCGGCATGCAGATAACCAGGTCAATGCGTGTGGTGGCCAGCACCTTCTCGGCCTCCGCTATCGTACTTACTTGCGTGAAGGTGGGCGGATAGCGCAGTCCCAGCTCCATGTACTCATTGTATATCTTCTCTTCTACGCGCCCGTCTTCCTCCAGCATGAAGGCATCGTAGGGGTTGGCCACGATGAGGATGTTGTAGATACGCCGCATCATCAGGTTGACAAAGGTCACATCCTTCAGATAAAACTTATTCCATTCCTGTGGTATCTTTGCTTTCATAGACTCTTGTTTGTCGCGACAAAGATAAGTAAAATATTGTGTTTTCAGCCTGAAAAGTAATGTTTCCTGTCGTTTTAGTTGCAAAAATGAAAAGTTTTTCATTAATTTGCAGCATTGATTTAACCGTCATGCGCTCTTTGACAACAGGCAGATTTGACAGATTGTAACGTAAAAATTCAAAATTATCCGCTTTTAATTTGGAGGCTATCCATAAAAAGCATATATTTGCCTTGTCAACAATGACAATGTGTAAAATACTAACCTAATTTTAAATAAACGTATTACTATGGAAGTCGAGAAAATCATGCAGGAGCTGGAACGCAAGCATCCGGGCGAGTCGGAGTATCTTCAGGCAGTCAAGGAAGTGCTGCTGTCCATCAAAGATGTCTATGAGCAGCATCCTGAGTTTGAAAAAGCAAAAATCGTTGAGCGTATCGTCGAGCCGGAGCGAGTGCACGAGTTTCGCGTGCCTTGGGTAGATGACAAGGGCGAAGTGCATGTAAACATAGGCTACCGCGTACAGTTCAACGGCGCCATAGGCCCCTACAAGGGCGGCTTGAGGTTCCATCCGTCGGTCAACCTGTCCATCATGAAGTTCCTCGGATTTGAGCAGACATTCAAGAATGCCTTAACTACGCTGCCCATGGGCGGTGCTAAAGGTGGTTCCGACTTTGCTCCCCGAGGCAAGAGCGACGCTGAAATCATGCGCTTCTGCCAGGCATTCATGAACGAACTTTACCGCTACATAGGCCCCGACGAGGACGTACCGGCAGGCGACATCGGCGTAGGCGGCCGCGAGATAGGCTACCTCTTCGGCCAGTACAAGAAGCTAACGCACCGCTACGAGGGCGTGCTCACCGGCAAGGGAATGGAATGGGGAGGCAGCATCCTGCGGCCGGAAGCAACCGGCTTCGGCGCCCTCTACTTCGTGAACCACATGATGAAAGCGCACGGACTCGACCTGAAAGGCAAGACGATAGTGGTTTCCGGCTTCGGCAACGTGGCCTGGGGAGCCGTGAAGAAGGCCACCCAGCTGGGCGCGAAGGTTATCACCATCAGTGGCCCCGACGGCTACATCTACGACCCCGAGGGCATTAGCGGCGAGAAGAACGAATACATGCTCGAGCTGCGGGCAAGCGGTAACGACATCTGCTCACCCTATGCAGAGAAGTATCCCAATGCCAAATTCATTGCCGGCAAGAAGCCCTGGGAGCAGAAAGCGGACATTTACCTGACCTGCGCCACGCAGAACGAGCTGAACGGTAATGACGCTGAACAGATTCTGACCAACCATCCGCTCTGCGTTGCCGAGGTGAGCAACATGGGATGTACGGCCGAGGCAGTAGACAAGTTCATCGCTGCAAAGCAGCTCTTTGCACCGGGCAAGGCCGTAAATGCAGGCGGCGTGGCCACATCCGGACTGGAAATGACGCAGAACTCCATACGTCTGCACTGGAGCAAGGACGAAGTTGACGAGAAACTGCACTACATCATGAGCTCCATCCACGAGCAGTGCGTGAAGTACGGCACACAACCCGACGGCTACGTAGACTACGTGAAGGGTGCCAACATTGCCGGATTCATGAAGGTGGCCAATGCCATGATGGCGCAAGGCATCGTATAAAACGCCTCTCCCCACTCTCTCCCTCCTCACGGGGAGGGAGCTCTGCCCGAGTGGGAGAGCTCTAACATAAACGTTTTGAGATATAGAAGAAACCTTTTTTTATTGTTTATATTACTGGCAGGCTTTACCTCTCTGAGTGCTCAAACGCAGAGGGGTAAGGCCTCTTTTTATTCCAAGAGAGCCACGGGAGCACGCACCGCCAGCGGCGAAAGGCTGCATCACGACAGCCTCACGTGTGCTCACCGCTACTATCCCTTCGGCACTTTGCTCAAAGTAACTAACCTGGCAAACGACAGCGAGGTAATAGTAAAGGTCACAGATCGCGGCCCCTTCGGGCGCGGACGCATCATCGACCTGTCCTGGAGAGCCGCCAAGGAGCTGGGCATACTGGCACAGGGCGTGGCAATGGTGAAGGTGGAGGTTTACCAGGAAGCCAACGGCATACCCTACAAGGGCAGTGACAACATCGAACTGCCTGAACTCGACTTCGAGATAACGGAGGCCGGATACAGCTACATCGACGAGTGGAAAGAACGGAGTCAGGCTCCCGACCTGTCCGGAAAGATGAAACCCGAAAGCAAGAGCAAGGCAACGAGAAAGCCCGCACAAAAGACCAAGCCCGCAACTGCCAAGCCCGACAAAGCCGAAAAGCCAAAAACCACGGCCTCTGCCAAGAAGAACGAGAAGGAAGGAAACAAGTGGATGGATGTTTTCGAAAAGCTGAAAAACTGGTCGGGCGACATCTTCAAATAGCCTTCCCTCCCACTCCGTCTTCCCGTAAAGCGTGAACGCACAAGCCGCAATCGTGCTACCGGCGCTGCACCGCCTGCCGTTCTGCTTACAAAAAATCCGCCATTCCGTCCCTGCCCGGCAGCCTGTTGCTGCGCTGTGGGTAAAGGTCGAAATGGCGGATACTTATTAGTAAACCGGGCGCCTACTTGTGCTTCTCCCAGTACTTTTTGCCTTTGGCTTTCAGCTTGGCCGTAAATTCGGCCGAAGCCTTGTCTACCTCAGCCTCTTCCTCGGGCGAGGCGAAAGCGTGCTGGTAGCCTTTCAGCTCGTTCCAATGGCCGCGGGTAAAGTCGGGAACGGCCACGGGCATGTTGCCGTTTTCCATGGAGATGCTGCCCAACTCGGCCAGACAGCACCACTCGGCCAGGTCGTAAACGTCCATATCGAGTGGTAATCCGTGCTGCAAGCAGTACACCAGGCGGCTGTCCATGATGAAGTCCATGCCTCCATGGCCTCCAACCTCCTTCGCCTCCTCGGCATATTTCTTGATTATCGGGCTCTCGTACTTGGCCTCCAGCGCCTTGCGGTCGGCCTCCTTCATGTAGCTGTGGCCCGAGAGGTCATCGGCCGAAGGCGTTACGCCGGCCTTCTTCATCTCCTGCCCCGACAGCGCGTAGCCCTCTACCGGATACTTGTTGGCAAATCCGTGGGTACCAATGAGCTGGTACATGCGGTTGTAGGGCTGCGGCGTCATGGTGTTGTGCTGCACCTCTATCACCTTACCCTGCTCGGTGCGGATAAGTGTTGTGGTGTGGTCTCCATTGGCAAAGGCGTCGCACTCCTTGCCCGACAGCTTCTCGACCCACGCCTTTCCGTTCACCGATTTGGTGTCCATGGCCACGAGCGTGCGCATGCGGTCGCCGCGGTGTATGTTCAGCACCTGGGCGATGGGGCCCAGTCCGTGAGTGGCATACACGTCGCCGCGGAACTTCTGGTTGTAGTCCAGGCGCCAGCCCAGCTTGTCGTTGGCGTCTTTCTTCCAATAGGCATCCCAGAAAGGCGACAGGTCGTGCCTATAGGCACCCGTTACGTAGAGCACGTCTCCAAACACATTGTGCTGTGCCATGTTCAGGGCATTGAGCTCGAAGAAGTCGTAGCAGCAGTTCTCCAGTATCATGCAGTGCAGGCGGGTTTTCTCGGAGAGGTTGATGAGTGTCCATATTTCGTTCATGTTCATGGCCGAGGGAACCTCTATGGCCACGTGCTTGCCGTGCTCAAGGGCGTACTTGGCCACGGTGAAATGGTGCAACCAGTCGGTAGCGATATATACCAGATCGATGTCCTTGCGCTCGCACAGCTTCTTGTATCCTTCCTCGCCGCTGTACACATCGGCAGCAGGCAGCCCGGCCTCTTTCAGTATCCGGTTGCAAGCCTCGGCGCGGTTGGCCTCATGGTCGCACAGGGCCATGGTCTGGGTGCCGTTGATGTAGGTCCAGCGACGCACGGCATCGGGGCCGCGCATGCCTAATCCCACGAAGCCCACCCGCACCACTTTGAGCTTGGGGGTAGTGAGGTTAAGAACCGGCTGCTGGCCGGCCGGGCGCGCGGGCACATCGGTCACGATGGTGCCGTCTACAACTTTGTAGGGCCAGTTGAACTGGGCACTGATGCTCTGTGGCAGCAGGGCCAACGCTATTAACACAAGGGATAACAGTTTCTCATGAAGTTTCATAAATCTTTGGTTTTAGATATAGACACGCAAAAGTACATAAAAAAAGCCGTACAAGCAAACGTAAAAGGCAATATTTTCATGCTGCAGCCTAAAAAAGGATTTCTGCCGGCAAGCCGAACGGGCGTCACTGCCCTGCCGCACAGCCACCCGCAGCGGCAGCAAAGGCACCCACAGCAACCGTGAAACACCGAAAGGCAGGTTGCCGAGGAATTGAGACGGAGGTACTGAATGACGGGAGCAGGAACTTTTGACACTTGTCGCATCATCGTGCGACACCTGTCAAACAATCGTGCGACAAGTGTCGAAAGTTCGCGAAGCATATCTTCAGCACCTTTTTAGCCATGCTGCAGCGAGCCCGAACACGGCCGGCCGTAAAACAGCAAGGGGACACCGGCACTGCCGGCATCCCCCGCTTTCTTGAGTTCTTGCTTGTATCGGCTCTGTGTAAAGCCTTTTTGCGGTTCGGCGGTTCGGCGCGTTCTATCTCCTGGTGGGGATGTTGAACTCGCTTACCTTCGATATTTTTTCGTTGTTGCCCTGTATAACGGAGACGCAAATCTTGACCGTTCCGTCCTTCAGTCGGTTGTCCGCCTTCACCAGTGCGGTGTAACGGATGCCCTTGCCGGGATCTATCTTCTCCACGTGCATGCCCGGCGAGATGTACAGATGGCGGTTGCCCGTAGCCTCAACCACCGTGGGCTGAATGTCGTAGAGCGGCTGCTGGCTGCGGTTCATGACCTCGAAGATGACCTTGCACAGCTCTCCGCGGCTGATGGCATCATCGCCGTCGGCATCTACAAAGCGTGCATTGCGTATCTCGATGGCCGGCGTATAGGCCAGTCCCTGGGCTATTTCCTCCACGCTCGAGGTGCCGGGAAGCGTGGCGGTGGGCTGCTGCCCGTTCTCCGGAGCCGTGTAGTCGGGGCCGTTGAAGTCGTAGATGCGGTCGTCGCCGCCGTTGTTTTCGTCGAACCCGCTGCCCTCTTCATCCTGCTGGCTGTAGTTGTAGACATCGTTCCGGCTGTTGTTCTGCTGCCTGTGTTGGCGCATTCTTTCGGCCTTGTCGCGGCGGTACTGATCCAGGTCGGCCTCCCGTTTCCGGTCCATCGACGTGCCTATGGCACTGCCCACCACAGCTCCGCCGGCCATGCCGATGATGGTTCCGATGTCGGAACCGCGCGGGCCGTCGGCCAGTCCGCCTATGGCGCTGCCCAGGATGGAGCCCAGCGTGGTGCCCGTATAGGCGCCCGCGCCCGCATAAGTCTGGCAACTACTTGCCAGAACAGTTGCGCATACTGCCAAAATAACATTCCTTTTCATAATCAAGAGCTATATTTCTGCCGCAAAGATAGCCATTATCGGTTACCCGGCAAGTATATTTTCCCTAAATAAGAGTAGGGAAATTCCTACTCTTGAGCAGCCTTGCCGGGCTTTTGATGGGTCAGGTCAGGCGGCCGGGAGAGCCGTCTACGAGCTTGTAACCTATACCACGCACGTTTACGATGCGTACCTGCGGGTCGCGTGCCAGCTTGTGTCGCAGCTTGGTAATGAACACTTGCAGGCTGCGGGAGTTGAAGAAGCTGTCGTCGCCCCATAGCTCGAGCAGGATGTCGCGGGTGTTTACCACGCGGCAGTTGTTGTCGGCAAGGCGGCGCAGTATCTCGCTTTCGCGGTACGACAGCTGCTCCGTTATGCCCGAGAGCTGCAGTTGCTGCGTGGTGGCGTTAAAGAGATAGTCGCCTATCGGCACCCACCCGGCTGCCGGACGGGCGGGTTGGCGCTGCTGCTCGTTGTCTTTCATCCTGCCGGTCAGTGCCCGCAGGCGCACGATGAGTTCCTGCATGCCGAACGGCTTGCGCAGGTAATCGTTGGCGCCGGCCTCGAATCCCTGCACTACATCGTTCACCGCAGAGCGCGCAGTGAGAAAGAGAACGGGCGTGAGGCGGTCGTGCTGCCTCATGCGGCGTACCATCTCGAAGCCGTCCATGCGCGGCATCATCACGTCGGCCACCACCACGTCGGGCTTCCGCCGGCTGAACTCGTCGAGCCCGGCCTCTCCGTTGGGGGCAATGGTGATGCTGAAGCCCTGCGCATCAAGCGTGTCCTTGATAATCATGGCCAGCGTCTGCTCGTCCTCAACCAGCAGCACCTGTATCTTGTCTTCTGTCATATCCGTTTGTTGTTTCTGCCTCCGCTACTGCCCGAAGAGCAGCGTAAAGGTTGTTCCGCGGCCCGGCGTGCTGGCTGCGGTTATCTGTCCGCCCATCTTCTCCATGAGGCTCTTCACGTAGTAAAGCCCCAAGCCGTAGCCTTTCACCTCGTGACGGTCGCCCCGGGGCACGCGGTAGAACTTGTCGAAAACATAGGGCAGCCGCTCCGGAGAGATGCCGATGCCGTTGTCGCTCACCACGATACGGCCGGGCGAACACGCAATGCGGATGGCTACCTCGGCGCCGGAATACTTGATGGCGTTGTCTATCAGGTTGCCCACTATGTGCTGCAGGTGCTGGCGGTCAGCCCAAACGGTGGCGCCAGGGGGTTCCACGGAGAGCGAGAGTTCTGCCTTCTTGTGCGCCTGCAGCCTGTATTGGGCCATGAGCGGGGTAATGAGCGGCTCCACGGCTACGTGCTCCATGCTTAGCTGCAGGGTGTGGCGGCGCTCCATGCTCATGGAGAGTATCTGCTCTACCAGCCCCCCGAGCTTTTCCAGCTGCTGCTGACTGATGCGCAGATACTCCTTCTGTTTCTCTGCTGTTATGGAGGTATCGAAGTTCAGCAGCGCGTCGTTGGCGGCGTAGGCAACGGCGATGGGCGTCTTCAGTTCGTGCGTCATGTTGTTGGTAAAGTCGCTTTTCATCTCGTCGAGCGTCTTTTGGCGGAGGATGGTACGGATGAGATACCAGAACACAAGCACCAACACGGCCAGCGTAACGAGCGATGCGCCGAGGATGCCGGCCATCTGGCGCAGCACCACCGTAGTGGTTGGCGGCAGCAGGAGCAGGTAGCTGTAGCTGTCAACCAGGTCGGTCTCGTAGCTGTAACGTTCCGTCCGCCCTCCCGGCAGGTGGCCTTCGGCGGCTACGGTGTCGGTCAGCATGCCCTTGGAACCTGCCGTTTTGTACTTGTGCAGATAGTAGAGCCGGTGCTGCCCCTTGATACCAAGCTCGGCAAGACGCCTGGTGAGCAGCCGGTCTACGTACTTCACGTCAGGCTCACTCATTGCATCGAGCCCCGAATGGAGGCCCCGCTGCATGTACAGAGCCAGCTCCTGCATGTTCTGCTGGTCCTTGAGAATGGTGCTGAAGTTGTCGTTTGTGGTCAGGGCAGCATCCGATGAGTCGGCCGGCAGCACTTTAGTCTCCTTGGTATCGGTATTGAAATGGATGGCGGCAGGCTTGTGTTGCCGCATCAGCTTGGCGAGTGTACGCTTGGCCTCGGTATTTTTTTCGTCTTTGACAACTACCTCGCTGGTGCCGCTGGTGGTGCCGGTATGCACGTTGTAATTGGCCGATAGCTCGATGCGGCCATGCTGGTCGTGCTTTCGTTTGCGCAGTTTCTCCACCCGATACATCATTTCGCCGTAGTCGGAAATGCGGAGCGCCTCGCCTATATCGGTGCGCATCTTGGCCTGCATGGTGCCGTACAGCCCCACGAGCCAATACGCCTGGTAGGCAAAGATGGCCAGCAGGGCGGCCATAACCAGCAGAGCTATGTATTTAAGAGGCAGTTTCATGCTGCAAAGATAGTTGTTTTTCGGTTTCGGCAGGTGATATGATAAGACTAAATAACACTTCTCTTAACACTATATAAGCGTAAAACTTTCGGCCTAAACCTATTTGGTCGTAACTTTGCAGCAACGAAACAACACCAACAAGAAGCGTTATGAAGAAAGTTATAGTTTGTTTTACCCTCGCCTGTTGCTGCACGGCGGCATGGGCACAGGAGGCCGACTCGCTGCGCATGGACAGCATTATACACACCCTGCCCGATGTGCTGGTGAAGGGAGAACGCCCGATGGTGAAGGTTGAAGGCAGCGCCATGATATACGACCTGCCGCGAATGGTGGAGCAGAAAGCCATAGACAACGTGTACGAAGCCCTGAAGGAGCTGCCCGGAGTGACGGAGCAGGGAGAGAGCCTGTTGCTCTCGGGGCGGCCGGTGAACATCATCTTCGACGGCAAAGTTACCACCATGACGGCCGAACAACTCTACACCACGCTGCGGGCCATGCCTGCCGGGCGTATAGACAAAGTGGAGGTACTGTACAATGCACCTGCCCGCTACCAGCTGCGGGGTGCAGTCATCAACGTGAAACTGAAGCACCAGACCGACAACAAGGCCGCGCTGCAGGGCGAGGTGAACCTGGCGTGGAACCAGGAGCACACGGCCAACTTCGGCGAACGCGCCTCGCTGCTCTACAACAAGGGGCCGTGGGCGGTGGACTTCATGTGGAAACACAGCCACGGCAAGGACTTCGGCGTTACCGATGAGACCTCTCTGCACACCCTGAACGACGGCACCACCCACGACATCAGCACCCGCGAGGTTTCCCGCTACCGCTCTCATGGCGACAACTTCAGGCTCGGCATTGACTACAACATCGCCAAGGACCACCGCCTGAGCCTTGTTTACAGCGGCAACTACGAAAAGGACAACAGCCGACAGGATGTGAGCGGAACCATCGAAGCCGACTTCCGCATCCGCTCATCCGACTGGTTGCACAACGTGAGGCTCGACTATCAGTCGCCCTTCGGACTGAAAGCTGGCGCCGAGCTCACCTACTATCACAACCCCGAAACACAGTGGCTGGCGAGCACGCTGCCCACAGGAACCCTGAACTACGAGATTACCAACAGCCAGCGCATTAACCGCTGGAAGTTCTTCATCGCCCAAGAACACAAGCTGAAGCACGGCTGGGGCATCAATTACGGCACCACTTACACCACCAGCCACGACAACAGCAGCCAGCTGACGGCCGGCACCGGCGACCGCGTAAGCCAGCGCGAGGACAACGTGAACGCGTACTTCGGCCTGAACAAGAACTTCTCCGCCAAGCTCATGATGGACGCCTCGCTGGCTGCGGAGTATTACCACTCCCCGCTGTGGCACAGGTGGGACCTCTTTCCCACCCTCAACCTGACGTGGCTGCCCGCACAGGGACACGTGCTGCAGTTCGGACTCAGCAGCGACAAGGCATATCCCGAATACTGGGCAATGAACAACTTTGTTACCTACAGCAACGGCGGTTACAACGAGATAACGGGCAACCCGCAGCTCAAACCATCGGTAGAATACCAGGCGCAGGCGGTCTACATTCTCCGCAGTAAGTACCAGTTCGTGGCTTGGTTCAAGCATACGAGAGATTACTTCATACAGGCACCCTACCAACGGGCCGACCGTTTGACCATTGAGTACCGGTACCTGAACTTCAACTACCAGCAGCAGGCGGGCCTGCAGGCGTCGGCGCCCTTCAAGATAGGCCGCTGGCTCGACTCCCGACTCACGCTAATCGGCGTGTGGATGCGCGAGAAGGACGACGATTTTCACGACCTCTCGCTCGACCGCAGCGTGGCTTACGTCATGGCAACAATGCGCAACACCTTCACCCTCTCACGCCGGCCGGACATCGTACTCACTGCAGATGGCATGATACATTCCAAGGCCAACCAGGCCACTTACGACCTGCCGGGGTCCGGATACCTGAACCTGGGGCTGCGTTACCGCTTCTGCAAGCAGAAAGCCACGCTCAAGCTGTTCTGCAACGACATCTTCCGCACGGCCACGATTAACCCGCGCGTGGATTATAAAGGGCAGCACCTGACCATGAACTTTGCCTGTTACCGCACCTTCGGCATCAGCTTCACCTACAGCTTCGGCGGTTTCAAGGAGCAAAAGCACACCGAGGTAGACACGTCGAGGTTCAAGAAATAAACCCAAACCAAATCTCTCTCTGCCGGTATAACAGCCTCTCCTGGGGCGTTATACCGGCTTTTTCGCGGTGCAGAAGGATAGCTCTTGGAACTTTCGACACCTGTCGCACGATCTTTTGACACTTGTCGCACGACCGTGCGACAAGTGTCAAAAGATCCAGGATGATGTGTATTGGGTAATGGTTGCACCCTCCCCCGCACCCCGCTTTACCACATCTCTCTTAACTCTTTGCATACGGAAATGAGAACGGAGGCTGCAGACGGGGCAGCGCTTCGGCCGCAAGCGGAACTGCAAACAATAAAAAAGAAGAGCCGGGAGAACTGCTGCTATTGTTCTCCCGGCTCCGTTCCGCATTGCCAAACAAGCGGTGGCGCTAAAGCGAAAGGCCTACGGCCTTGGCCAAAGTTTGGCGTATGTAGCCGTTGATGGTGGTACCGGCCTGCTGTGCCAGCATCGCGATACGGCTGTGAATCTCGGGCGTGAGGCGCACATTGAGACTCCCGCTGTAAGGTTTACGAGGTTCCACACCGCTGGCACGGCAGCTGTCGAGATAATCGTCTACGGCTGCCTGGAAGTCGTTGCGCAATTCGTTTACATCGCGCCCCTCGTAGGTGATGGCGTCCTTGTTCATGCCCAGCACTTTGCCGTAAAGGCAGTTGTCAGCTTCGCTGTAATCAACGCTGCCCGTATATCCCTTGTAAGTCATTGTTCCCATAATCGTTTCCTCCTTAATGAATATATCCGTTAGCTTTCAAATAAGTGTGAACTTGCTTCATCACGTACCCCTTGATGATATTGGCCGAGGCATGGCACACTACATACAGACCTCCAAAAGTAACTAAAAACAGTTACATAGCCAAGCAAACGGTCAGCTTATTTAATGCCAAGGGTAAAAGCGGCAGCTGGTAGGAGAAACGGGTAGAACTACCGGACACAAAAAAAGCGCCTCACCTAAGTGAAGCGCTTTATTGCGAGTGATATTAATCAAACGATTATTCAGCCTTGGGAGCTTCCTCTGCGGGAGCTTCTGCAGCCGGAGCCTCCTGTACGGGAGCCTCTGTAACCGGTGCTTCCTTAGCGGGAGCCTCGGCAGCCTTGGCGGCCTCTTCGGCTGCAGCGGGCTTAGTGGAACGACGGCTACGGCGTGTCTTCTTCTCAGCCTTGGGTGCCTTGGCCATGTTCTCATCGAAGTCTACAAGCTCGATGAAAGCTATGGGAGCAGCGTCGCCCTGACGCAGGCCGAGTTTAATGATGCGCGTGTAGCCTCCGGGACGGTCAGCCACCTTTGCTGCAACCTCTCCAAACAACTCTTTAACAGCTTCCTTGTTCTGCAGATAACGGAATACAACACGGCGGCTGTTGGTGTCATCTTTCTTTGAGCGTGTGATCAGAGGCTCTACATACTTCTTCAAGGCTTTTGCCTTGGCGAGGGTCGTAGTGATTCTTTTGTGCACAATCAGCGAGATGGCCATGTTAGCAAGCATGGCGCTACGGTGAGATGCAGTACGACCCAGGTGGTTGAATTTCTTATTGTGTCTCATTCTTGTTTTTTACTTTTGTGGACTTATTCTTTGTCCAGTTTATACTTTGAAATGTCGGTTCCAAACGACAGATTCAGACCCTCGAGCAAATCATCAAGCTCTGAGAGCGATTTCTTACCAAAGTTGCGGAACTTCAGGAGGTCGGTCTTGTTGTACTGTACGAGGTCGCCCAGCGTCTCTACATCGGCTGCCTTGAGACAGTTGAGGGCACGAACGCTGAGATTCATGTCTACCAACTTGGTCTTCAGTAGCTGGCGCATGTGCAGTACCTCCTCGTCAAATTCCTGGTTGCCCTCCTGGTCGGAGTTCTCAAGCGTAATCTTCTCGTCGGAGAACAACATGAAATGATAGATGAGGATTTTGGCTGCCTCCTTCAGTGCATCTTTGGGATGAATGGAACCATCCGTAGTAACCTCGATGACGAGCTTGTCGTAGTCGGTCTTCTGTTCAACACGATAGGGCTCAACAGCGTACTTTACGTTACGGATTGGGGTGTAGATGGAATCGATTGGAATTACGTTGACATCGTTGCAGAATTCGCGGTTCTCATCAGCGGGAACGTAGCCACGGCCCTTGTTGATGGTAAGGTCAATCTGCATAGATGCTTTGGAGTCTAAATGACAAATCACCAAATCAGGATTTAACACTTCAAATCCAGTCAAATACTTGCCTATATCACCGGCTTTGAACTCTGTAGCGTTCTCTACGGTGATACTAACTTTCTCGTTCTCGAATTCTTCTACTACTTTCTTGAACCGAACTTGCTTCAGATTCAAGATAATGTTGGTAACATCTTCCTTTACACCAGGCACTGACGAGAACTCATGCTCAACACCGCCTATACGGATGGTGTTGATGGCAAAGCCCTCAAGTGATGAAAGGAGAATGCGGCGCAGGGAGTTACCGATGGTAACACCGAAGCCAGGCTCAAGAGGACGGAATTCGAACTTGCCGAAATGGTCATTAGCCTCCAGCATTACTACTTTATCAGGTTTTTGAAATGCTAATATCGCCATTAATTTAATGATTTATTTAGAGTACAACTCAACGATTAACTGTTCCTTAATGTTCTCAGGGATGTCAGCACGTTCGGGCTTGTGCAGGAACTTGCCGCATTTTGCATTGTCATCCCATTCGAGCCATGGATACTTGCTGTGGTTGAAACCTGCCAGAGCTGCCTGAATTACCTCGAGAGACTTGGCCTTCTCGCGTACACCTACAATCTGACCTGGCTTAACTGAATACGAAGGAATGTTAACTACCTGGCCATCTACTACGATATGCTTGTGGCCTACCATCTGACGGGCAGCGGCACGGGTAGGAGCAATACCAAGACGGAACACGACATTGTCGAGACGGCACTCCAAATTCTGGAGGAGAACCTCGCCGGTAATGCCCGAAGCCTTGGCTGCCTTTTCGAACATATTACGGAACTGACGCTCCAGCACACCGTAGGTGTACTTAGCTTTCTGCTTCTCTGCCAACATGACACCGTACTCAGATTGCTTTCTGCGGCGGTTGTTGCCATGCTGTCCAGGAGGGAAGTTTCTCTTGGACAAAACTTTGTCGGCGCCGAAGATGGGTTCACCAAACCGGCGTGCAATTTTAGATTTCGGACCTATATACTTAGCCATAATAAAATAAATGTTCTTTTTTGATTTTTATCTGCAAGAGCTAGCGGTTAACTCTACGCTGTTAACTCTTACGGTTATACGCGGCGGCGCTTGGGAGGACGGCAGCCATTGTGCGGTAACGGGGTAACGTCAACGATTTCGGTTACCTCGATGCCTGCACCGTGGATGGCGCGGATAGCACTCTCACGACCGTTGCCCGGACCCTTGACATAGGCCTTTACCTTACGGAGACCCAGGTCGAAAGCTACCTTGGCACAATCCTCGGCAGCCATCTGAGCTGCGTACGGAGTGTTCTTCTTGGAACCACGGAAACCCATCTTGCCGGCAGAAGACCAAGAGATAACCTGACCCTCGTTGTTGGCAAGCGATACTATAATGTTGTTAAACGAGCTGTGGACATGAAGCTGTCCGATAGCGTCAACCTTAACATTTCTCTTCTTTGATGTTGCTGATTTTTTTGCCATAATCTTTTTAGTTTTAAGTCAGAGGCCTAAAGTCTAAAGTTATTGGTTCACACCATGAACTCTCTACCATCAACCCTCAACTAAATTTTACTTAGTAGCCTTCTTCTTATTAGCAACAGTCTTCTTCTTACCCTTGCGGGTGCGAGCATTGTTCTTTGTACTCTGTCCACGAACGGGAAGACCATTACGATGACGGACGCCACGGTAGCAACCGATATCCATGAGGCGCTTGATGTTTAACTGGATCTCTGAACGGAGATCACCTTCAACTTTGAATCCAGCGCCGATAATTTCACGGATTTTAGCTGCCTGGTCGTCAGTCCACTCGCTGACCTTCAGGTCTCGGCTCACGCCGGCTTCATCCAATATCTTTGCTGAACTACTTCGACCTATACCATAGATATAGGTCAATGCGATTTCGCCACGCTTATTCTGGGGCAAATCTACTCCAACAATTCTTATTGCCATTTGTTAATTGAGAAAATAAATAAAAAAATAATGTTTAGTACGTGCTAAAAAGCATGCAAAGGTAAGCATATTTTTTCGCGTAGCTTGCCATTTACATATTTTTAACCTTTAGCCCTGACGCAATTTGAACTTAGGGTTCTTCTTGTTGATAACGAACAGACGACCCTTGCGACGAACGATTTTGCAGTCGGGAGTACGCTTCTTTAAAGATGCTCTTGTTTTCATATCTATAAGATATATAAATTGATTTATTTGTATCTGAACACAATTCTGCCTTTAGTCAGGTCATAAGGGCTCATCTCGACCTTTACCTTGTCTCCGGGCAGAATTTTAATGTAGTGCATTCTCATTTTACCAGAGATATGCGCTATAATCTGGATCCCATTTTCAAGCTCTACGCGGAACATCGCATTAGAGAGGCTCTCTATGATTGTTCCGTCTTGCTCTATAGCGGATTGTTTTGCCATAATTAATTGTTTACTCTTTCTAAATGTTCTATTTCTTCAAACGTAGATAAAATCTCGGCGCGCCCTCGGTGTATGGCAATGGTATGCTCGTAATGGGCTGCTGGCTTGCCGTCGCGGGTTACGATTCCCCACTTATCGGGTAACATCCAGACCTTGCGGTCGCCCAAGGTTATCATTGGCTCAATGGCAATGCACATTCCTGCCTTGAGCATAACGCCGTTGCCACGTGTGCCATAATTGGGAATCTGCGGAGGCTCGTGCATCTCTTTACCGATGCCGTGGCCTGTCAGTTCCCTGACAACCCCATAACCATTTTTTTCACAATGCTCCTGTACAGCAGCACCTATATCACCAATGTGCCGGCCAGCGAGAGCTTGCTCAATTCCCTTGTACAGACTTTCCTTGGTGGTACTGAGGAGTTGTTTTATCTTCGGGGCAACCTCGCCCACATAGAACGTGTAGCAACTGTCGCCATTGTATCCATCAAGCAACATACCACAGTCAATGGAGATGATGTCTCCTTCCTTTAGTACCGTCTTGTCATCGGGAATCCCGTGAACCACAACCTCATTTACGGAGGTGCAGATACTTGCGGGGAAAGGCCCTCCAAAAGGATTGGGGAAGTTTTTGAACGTAGGGGTAGCCCCATGGTCGCGTATAAACTCCTCTGCAATCTTATCCAGTTGGAGAGTCGTTACACCTGGTTTGATATGTTTTCCTAATTCTGCAAGTGTTGAGCCGACGAGTCGGTTAGCCTTGCGCATCAGGTTGATTTCATCTTCTGTCTTCAGAAATATATTCATTCTGTAAGAACAGACTAATATGCTGACACTGCTCCGCTGCGAGTGTGGCCAGAATTCAGCAGACCGTCGTAGTGACGCATCAACAGGTGACTCTCTATCTGCTGGAGGGTATCGATGACAACTCCGACAAGAATCAGCAACGATGTACCTCCGAAGAACTGTGAGAAGCCCTGCTGAACATTCAGCAGTCCTGCGAGAGCCGGCATAATGGCGATGAAGGCTATGAAGAGTGAACCTGGGAAAGTAATGCGAGTCATAACGGTATCGATGTACTCTGCCGTGTCCTTGCCCGGCTTTACGCCAGGGATAAATCCATTGTTGCGCTTCATGTCCTCAGCCATCTGGGTGGGGTTCAATGTAATGGCCGTGTAAAAATAGGTAAATGCTATTACCAGAATTACATAGATTACATTGTACAGCAGACTGCGGTTATCCATCAGATTGCGCACAACCCAGCTTGCGTTCTCGCTCTGATACTGCACGATAGCCAACGGAATGAACATCAGCGCCTGGGCAAAGATGATAGGCATTACGTTTGCTGCGAACAGTTTGAGCGGAATATACTGGCGAGCACCACCATACTGCTTGTTGCCAACGAGACGCTTGGCATACTGAACAGGTACCTTGCGTGTTCCCTGCACCAGAAGAATGGATGCACAAACAACTGCATAGAGGATAAGAATCTCGACTATGAACATCACAAGACCGCCTCCAATGATAGCGTTCAAGCGGGAACTTGCTTCCTGCATGAAAGCCTGGGGCAGACGCGCAATAATACCTATCATAATGATAAGCGAGATTCCATTTCCAACACCTTTATCTGTAATGCGCTCGCCGAGCCACAGAATGAACATACTGCCTGCTGCCAGAATGACCGTTGCGGGAATCATGAATACCGACCACGAGATGCCGGAAGCCAAAGCCTGGCTTGCCTGCATCTTGAGGTTGATAAGGTATGACGGAGCCTGAAAAAGCAGAATAGCTATAGTCAGGACACGTGTGTACCAGTTGATTTTCTTACGGCCACTCTCGCCCTCGCGCTGCATCTTTTGGAAATAAGGCACAGCAACGGCGAGAAGCTGCATAACGATAGAAGCTGAGATGTAAGGCATAATTCCAAGTGCAAAGATTGACGCATTGGAAAATGCTCCACCGGAAAACATGTCCAACAGTGACATAAGGCCACCAGAGGTTTGCGACTGCAGTTTCTCCAACATGCTCGGGTTGATACCGGGAAGTACCACGAACGATCCGAAACGGTAGATAGCCGTAAACAGAAGAGTAATAAGGAGGCGCTGGCGCAAGTCCTCAATCTTCCAACAGTTCTTCAGTGTCTCAATAAACTTTTTCATTTACTTAGATTATAGTTGTGTTACCACCTACTGCCTTTATAGCTTCATCGGCAGTCTTTGAGAAAGCGTTGGCTTCAACTTCAAGTTTGGCTTTCAACTCTCCGTTGCCCAGAACTTTAACGAGCTCCTTGCCATTGGTAAAGCCGGCGCTAACCAGTTCGGCTATTCCTATCTTGGTGAGGTTCTTTTCCTCAGCAAGTTTCTGGAGAGTAGAAAGATTGACTACGAAGTACTCCTTATGGTTGATGTTCTTGAAACCAGACTTCGGTACACGACGCTGCAATGGCATCTGACCACCTTCAAATCCAATCTTTCTCTTATAACCAGACCGAGCTTTTGCACCCTTGTGACCACGTGTAGAGGTACCACCCAGTCCGGAGCCCGGACCGCGGCCAATACGACGACGTGAATGAGTAGAGCCCTCTGCTGGCTTTAAAGTATTTAATTTCATAATTGCTGCTAATTTAAAGATTAATTATTCAACTACGCTCACCAGGTGATGAACCTTGCGAATCATACCACGAACACTGGGAGTATCCTCAACCTCAACAACCTGGGAAATCTTATGGAGCCCCAGAGAGATAAGGGTCTTCTTCTGGTCTACGGGAGCTCCGATTCTGCTCTTAACTTGCTTAATTTTAATTGTTGCCATTGTTTTTATCTCCTATTATCCGTTAAATACTTTATCCATACCAACACCGCGTTCACCGGCAATGGTGTAGGCGTCACGAATCTGGCTCAGTGCCAGAATGGTTGCCTTTACGAGGTTGTGGGGATTGGAAGAACCTTTAGACTTAGCAATCACGTCTTTAACGCCTGCACTCTCCAGTACGGCACGCATGGCACCTCCGGCCTTCAGACCGGTACCGGCAGCAGCGGGCTTGAGGAGCACCTTGGCTCCACCGAAAGCAACTTCAATCTCATGGGGGATTGTACCTTTCAGCACAGGAACCTTTACGAGATTCTTCTTTGCAGACTCGGTACCCTTGGAGATTGCAGCCGTTACTTCACCTGCCTTGCCAAGGCCCCAGCCGATGACGCCATTGCCGTCACCAACAACGACGATAGCAGCGAATGTGAAGGTACGACCACCCTTGGTAACCTTTGTTACACGGTTGATAGCAACCAGACGGTCTTTGAGTTCTACGTCACTATTTACTTTTACTTTATTCATTGCCATAATCGTTTAAAATTTAAGACCACCTTTGCGGGCTGCATCAGCTAAAGCCTGTACGCGGCCGTGATAGAGATAACCGTTACGGTCGAACACAACAGCTTCGATGCCTGCTGCCTTGGCCTTCTCGGCTACAAGTTCGCCAACTTTCTCAGCCTGCTGAATCTTTGCCATCTTCTCAAGTCCGAGAGAGGAGGCAGAGGCAAGGGTCTGGCCTGTCACATCATTAATCACCTGAGCATAAATCTGCTTGTTAGAGCGGAAAACACTAAGACGTGGACGCTCAGCAGTTCCGTTCACGTTCTTGCGGATACTGAACTTTATCTTAATTCGTCTTTCAACTTTCTTTGTTGTCATAATCGTAAAATCAATTAAAATTACTTAGCTGCAGCGGTCTTACCAGACTTTCTGCGAATAACCTCACCCTGGAACAGGATACCCTTTCCTTTGTAAGGCTCAGGCATGCGGAAAGAACGAATTTTTGCACAGATGAGTCCGAGCAACTGCTTGTCGCAAGACTCCAACGTAATGATAGGGTTCTGGTTTCTCTCTGACTTGGTTTCAACCTTTACCTCCTTGGGAAGCTGGATGAAAATGGGGTGAGTATAACCGAGTGAAAACTCTACGAGATTACCCTGGTTTGAAACACGATAACCAACACCGACCAGTTCCATGGTCTTCTTGTAGCCTTCGCTTACACCAACAACCATGTTGTTAACCAGTGAGCGATAGAGGCCATGGAAAGCCTGTTTCTGCTTGTAGTTAACCGGGCTTTTCTCGTCAACTTCCAGAGTTATCTGACCATCTGCATTGCTGAACTTGATAGAGGGGTCAATACGCTGGGCAAGTTCGCCTTTGGGGCCCTTTACGGTAACGACACTTGACTTCTCATCGAAGTTAACAGTAACTCCGGCGGGAATACTAATTGGCAATTTTCCTATTCTTGACATAATCAATCCTCCAATTAATAAATGTAGCAAAGAACCTCACCACCTATTTTCTGGGTAGCTGCTTCCTTATTAGTCATTACACCTTTGGATGTGGATATAATGGCTATACCCAATCCGTTAATTACTCTCGGCATGTCCTTGTAACCAGTGTATCGACGGAGACCTGGTGTTGACACGCGCTTCAGGCACTTGATAGCGCTTTTTTTGGTAGACGGGTCGTACTTCAAGGCAACCTTGATAGAACCCTGTGGGCCATCCTCTACGAACTTATAGTTCAGGATGTAGCCTTCCTCGAAGAGAATCTTTGTTATTTCCTTCTTCAAGTTTGACGCAGGAACTTCAACAACACGGTGATGAGCCATGATTGCGTTTCTGAGTCTTGTCAGATAATCTGCTATTGGATCTGTCATAAAATATAAATGTTTAATTAATCGGGACTACCCCGACAATATTAAAAAATGTATGCTTGGTAATTGAGTTCAGTTCATGGCCGGCAGCTGGATGTAGGGCATCACGACCGAACCATAAACCTGCACCTTGATACCCGCTGATTACCAGCTTGCTTTCTTAACTCCGGGAATCAAGCCTGCTGATGCCATCTCACGGAACTGAATGCGAGAGAGACCGAACTGACGGATATATCCTTTCGGACGGCCTGTAATCTTGCAACGGTTGTGCAGACGGATGGGGTTTGCATTCTTTGGAATGGCCTGAAGTTTACGGGCAGCCTCATAAGCCTCTGCCGGATTATCAGTAGTTGCGATAACCTTTTTCAGGGCAGCGCGCTTCTCAGCATAACGAGCAACAAGTTTCGCACGTTTAACTTCGCGTGCTTTCATTGATTCTTTTGCCATATCTCTTAATCCTTTTTAGCGTTCTTGAATGGAAGACCGAAAGCCTTGAGAAGTGCATAGCCTTCTTCGTCGGTCTTGGCCGTAGTAACGAAAGTAATGTTCATTCCTTGGATGCGGTCAACACTGTCAATGTTGATTTCGGGGAAAATAATCTGCTCGGTTATGCCGAGTGTATAGTTACCGCGACCGTCAAACTTACTCTCGATGCCCTTAAAGTCACGGATACGAGGCAGAGCCACGCGAACGAGTTTCTCCAAGAACTCGTACATACGCTCGCGCCGCAGTGTTACCATAACGCCGATAGGCATCTTCTTACGGAGCTTGAAGTTGGCAATATCCTTCTTTGAGAAGGTTGCCACAGCTTTCTGGCCTGTAATGGCAGTAATCTCGTTGAGGGCAACGTCAACAATCTTCTTATCCTGTGTAGCATCACCCAGGCCCTGATTGATAACAATCTTTTTCAGGACAGGAATCTGCATTGATGAAGAATAGCTGAACTGCTTCTGCAGTGCCGGAGCAATTTCCTCCTTATACTGTTTCTTTAACTGTGCTGTTTCCATCATTTAATTTCCTCCCCCGATTTTTTAGCGATACGAGTAACTGTCTTACCCTCACGCTTGATTGAAATTCGTGTTGGTTCACCGCTCTTGGGGTCAACCAAACTCAGATTAGAAATATGAATAGGAGCCTCCTGCTTGATGATGCCTCCCTGAGGATTCTTGGCCGAAGGCTTGGTGCTCTTAGAGACCATGTTTACACCCTCTACGATTGCGCGCTCCTCGTCAACAAGAACTTTGAGCACCTTGTGGGGTGCAGGGTACTTGCCATTTGAGTTCTTCACATCCTTGTCTTTTCCGGCAAGAACGAGAACCATGTCACCTTTCTTTATATGTAACTTACTCATTACTATTTCTTTTAATTAATTAAAGAACCTCAGGTGCCAAAGAAACGACTTTCATATTTACGGCACGCAGCTCACGAGCTACAGGGCCGAAGATACGGCTGCCGCGGAGTTCGCCGGCATTATTCAGCAACACGCAAGCATTGTCATCGAAACGGATGTAAGAACCATCGGCACGACGGATTTCCTTCTTTGTGCGAACAATCAAAGCCTTAGATACTGCACCTTTTTTCACATCACTCGACGGAATGACATTCTTGACAGCAACGACAATAACGTCACCCACACTTGCATAACGACGGCCGGTTCCACCGAGAACACGGATGCAGAGAGCCTCGCGTGCGCCGCTGTTATCACATACTGTAAGTCTTGATTCTGCTTGTATCATAATTACTTAGCTTTTTCTACTATTTGTACTAATCTCCATCTCTTTGTCTTGGACAGAGGACGAGTTTCCATGATTAACACTGTATCACCTACATTGGCCTCATTCTTCTCGTCATGTGCATGGTACTTCTTTGTCTTCTGGACAAACTTACCATAAATAGGGTGCATTTCCTTGAACTTAGCTGCAATAACAATGGTTTTATCCATTTTGTTGCTGACAACAACACCCTGTCTTACTTTTCTTAAATTTCTTGTTTCCATCTGGACCATTATTATTTATTAAGTTCTCTCTGACGAAGTACGGTTTTCATACGAGCGATGTCACGACGAGCAGCCTTAATCTGTGATGGATTCTCAAGCGGAGAGATGCTGTGGTTGAGTTTCATCTGATGCAACGCAGCCTCTGCAAGCTCCAGTTTCTCGCGCAAGTCCTTGTCTGCGAGTTCATTTACTTCTTTAATCTTCATAATTAAGCGTTTTTATCGTAATCGCGTCTAACAACAAACTTAGTCTTAACGGGGAGTTTCTGTGCTGCCAGGCGTAGAGCCTCTTTGGCAATGTCAAAAGATACTCCCTCTACTTCGAAGAGGATACGACCCGGAGTAACCGGTGCCACCCATCCTGCGGGGTCACCTTTACCTTTACCCATGCGGACGTCGGCAGGCTTGCGGGTGATGGGCTTATCGGGGAAAATGCGAATCCAGACCTGTCCCTGGCGGTTCATGTAACGGTTCACTGCTACACGGGCTGCCTCAATCTGTCGGCTGTCTATCCATTTTGCCTCAAGTGTCTTGATGCCAAATGAACCGAAAGCCAGCTGTGTACCTCTGTGGGCGTTGCCTTTATTGCCACGTCCGTCTTGAGGTCTTCTATATTTTACTCTTTTTGGCTGTAACATGTTAGCTTCTACTTTTAACGGTTATTGTTTCTTCTACGATTACCGCGACCATTACGGCCACCGCTGGGACGGCCGGCATTCTGCTTATCCTGGGTAAAGTTTGGTGTCAGGTCACGCTCTCCGTAAACCTCACCACGGCATATCCATACCTTGATACCCAGCAGGCCCACCTTGGTGAGAGCCTCAGCCTGGCAATAATCGATGTCTGCGCGGAATGTGTGCAGAGGAGTACGCCCCTCTTTATACATTTCCTTACGAGCCATTTCGGCTCCGTTCAGACGACCAGTGATTTGAATCTTGATACCTTCGGCACCGGCGCGCATCGTATTCTGAACCGCCATTTTGATAGCACGGCGGTAGGCAATCTTGCCTTCCACCTGACGGGCGATGTTGTTGGCTACGATAGTTGCATCGAGCTCCGGCTTCTTTACTTCGAAGATGTTGATTTGGATGTCCTTCTTGTAGAGCTTCTTCAACTCTTCCTTCAGTTTGTCAACATCCTGACCACCTTTACCAATGACGATACCCGGACGGGCAGTACAAATAGTGATGGTGACGAGTTTCAGCGTGCGCTCGATGACAATCTTTGAAACGCTGGCCTTGGCCAGACGCTCATTGAGATACTTGCGGATTTTCTGATCCTCGACGAGGTTGTCTCCGAAGTCTTTGCCACCGAACCAATTTGAATCCCAACCACGGATAATTCCCAGTCGGTTGCTTATTGGATTAACTTTCTGTCCCATTCTGTCTATTATTTTTCGTCGTTAGTTTTGGCATCAACAAAGAGCGTAACGTGGTTCGAACGCTTGCGTATTCTATAGCCACGTCCCTGCGGTGCCGGTCTCATACGTTTCATTGTAACACCTTGGTCAACGAAGACACTGCTAACATAAAGTTCACCGTCTTCAGCCTTGCGGTCGTTTTTGTTCTCCCAGTTTGCGATAGCCGAGCGCAGCAGTTTCTCAACGTCTGCGGCAGCCTGCTTGTTAGAGAATCTCAATACTCCGAGCGCGCGGTTCACTTCCATGCCACGAATCATGTCTACAACGTAGCGCATCTTGCGTGGAGAAGAAGGAACGCCCTTCAGCTTTGCGAAGTACAAATTTTTGCGAGCTTCCTTTATTTTCTCAGCTGCTATATGTTTTCTTGCTCCCATTATTGTTTCTATTGTTTAAATAAAATGGTTGTCCCTTCGACTACTTTCTGTTGCCTGAGTGACCACCGAAGCGACGCGTGGGAGAGAATTCACCCAGCTTGTGGCCTACCATGTTCTCAGTAATGTAGACAGGGATAAATTTGTTTCCGTTATGAACTGCAACAGTGTGTCCCACGAAGTCCGGGGAAATCATTGATGCTCTGGCCCAGGTCTTAACGACACTCTTCTTGCCACTCTCGTTCATAGCGAGAATCTTCTTTTCAAGAGATACGTTGATATATGGACCTTTTTTTAATGAACGACTCATAATTTACTCTACTTAATGTTATTTATTAGCCCTTTCGATAATATACTTGCTTGAGTGCTTCTTCGGTGCACGAGTCTTCAGACCCTTAGCGTACAAGCCCTTGCGTGAGCGTGGGTGTCCACCGGACTGACGGCCTTCACCACCACCCATCGGGTGGTCAACAGGGTTCATAACGACACCACGGTTGTGCGGGCGACGACCCAACCAGCGAGAGCGACCAGCCTTACCTGACTGCTCCAATGCGTGGTCAGAGTTTCCTACACTTCCTATGGTAGCCTTGCAAGCAGATAAAATCTTACGAGTCTCTCCTGAGGGGAGCTTGATTACACAATAACTGCCCTCACGAGAAGTCAACTGAGCAAAATTCCCAGCCGAACGAACGAGTAATGCTCCCTGACCCGGACGCAATTCAATGTTGTGAATTACCGTACCTACAGGGATGTTTGCCAGCGGCAGGGCATTGCCAACCTCTGGTGCTGCCTCAGCACCCGACATCAGTGTTGCGCCTACCTGCAGTCCGTTAGGAGCAATGATATAGCGTTTTTCACCATCAGCGTAATACAACAAAGCGATACGAGCCGAGCGGTTCGGATCGTACTCTATTGTCTTTACTACGGCTGGAACACCATCCTTCTCACGTTTGAAGTCAACTAAGCGCAACTTTCTCTTATGACCGCCGCCCATGTAGCGAACAGTCATTTTACCGGTGTTGTTTCGACCACCTGTTGAGCGCTTACCGTAAACGAGAGACTTCTCTGGCACGGATGCAGTAATATCCTCGAACGTGCCAATAACTTTGTGTCTTTGGCCCGGTGTAACGGGCTTTAATTTACGTACTGCCATTTCTTATTAAATATTGCTATAAAAATCTATTGTATCGCCATTCTTCAGCGTAACAACTGCCTTCTTGAACGCATTCTTCTGGCCTTTCACAAGACCTGCTTTGGTGTAGCGGCTTGAGCGCTTGCCGGCATAGCGTGCAGTGTTCACATCAACTACTGTAACATTGTACAGTCTCTCGACTTCCTTCTTGATTTCGAGTTTGTTGGCTTCTGGCTTTACGATAAAGCCATACTTGGGCTGTGCAGAAATGTTTCTGCTCTGACCCTTCACCTTAACGACCTTATCTTCAGAAGACTTGTCTGTCAGTTTGGTCATCTTCTCAGTGACCAACGGTTTGATTATGAATGCCATATTTTATCTCCTAATTTATTTGGTTAAGGTCTGGTCGATGGCCTTGAGCGATTCCTCCGTGATAACTACAACATCTGCATTCAAAACTTTATACGAATTGAGCGAAGATGCTAACATCACTTCGGACTGCTGCAAGTTACGAGCTGACAAATATACGTTTTTATTGCTGTTAGGCAAAAGGAGCAGGGTTTTCTTGCCGTCGACTTTAAGATTTTTAGTAATATTTATAAAATCTTTTGTCTTCGGAGCATCCATTGAGAAGTCTTCAACAACTACGATGGCATTCTCCTGTGCCTTGTAAGACAATGCTGACTTACGAGCAAGAACTTTTACTTTTTTGTTCAATTTGAAGCGGTAGTCACGGGGCTTGGGACCAAATACGCGACCGCCACCAACAAGAACCGGCGAATTGATGTCACCGCGACGTGCGCCGCCGCCACCCTTCTGCCGGCCGAGCTTGCGGGTAGAGCCTCTGTGCTCACTTCTTTCCCGAGATTTAGCTGTACCCTGGCGCTGGTTAGCGAGATACTGCTTAACATCGAGATAGAGAACGTGATCGTTAGGCTCAATGCCAAAGATAGACTCGTTCAGAGTTACCTTTCTTCCGGTCTCCTGACCGTTGATATTTAAAACGCTAACTTCCATTATTTCTCAATTAAAACAGTTGAACCATTGCATCCAGCTACAGAACCCTTCACGAGAAGGATGTTGTGCTCTGGAATTACCTTAATCACCTTGAGGTTCTGAGTAGTTACTCTGTCGCCTCCCATCTGGCCACCCATGCGCATGCCTTTGAACACCTTTGCAGGGTAAGAACAGGCACCGATGGATCCCGGCTTGCGGGCACGGTCATCCTGGCCGTGAGTACTCTGACCTACACCACCGAAACCGTGGCGCTTTACTACTCCCTGGAAACCTTTTCCTTTAGAAGTGCCGACTACGTCTACGAACTCCGTGTTGCTGAAAAGTTCTACCGTAATCGTGTCACCGAGGTTATATTCCTCGTCAAACTTGAACTCGGCCAAGTGCTTCTTCGGTGTTGTACCTGCCTTCTTGAAGATTCCCATCATCGGCTTGGTAGTTCTGCTTTCCTTAGCCTCTGCGAAACCTAACTGAACAGCCTTGTAACCGTCGTTTTCAACAGTCTTTACCTGGGTTACAACACAAGGACCAGCTTCGATAACAGTGCACGGTACATTCTTACCGTCGGCACTGAAAACGGATGTCATTCCGATTTTTCTTCCAATTAATCCTGGCATTTCAATTAAATATTAATAGTGTAATTAAACTTTGATATCTACCTCTACTCCACTGGGCAACTCGAGCTTCATGAGCGACTCTACGGTCTTGGCCGTTGCGCTGTAGATGTCTATCAGGCGCTTGTAGTCTGAGAGCTGGAACTGCTCGCGGGCCTTCTTGTTAACGAAGGTACTGCGGTTTACGGTGTAGATACGCTTGTGGGTTGGCAATGGAATAGGGCCGCTAACAATGGCACCCGTAGCTTTCACTGCCTTCACAATCTTCTCGGCTGACTTGTCAACCAACTTGTGGTCGTACGACTTCAGCTTAATTCTGATTTTCTGACTCATTGTTTTACTTTGTATTTGTTGTTGTTGATGGTTCGGGAGGTACGCTGCTTAAGAGTCATTCGCTAAGCAGCGCCTCCTTTACCGGTTGTTTTCTTTTTAAAGAAGTTCCGAGTGGCCTTTCACCTCGTCGAGCACGTCCTTGGCTATCGATGCCGACAGTGGAGAGTGATGATCGTACTCCATGGAGCTTGTTGCACGACCGGAGGTGATGGTACGCAGGGCCGTTACATAACCGAACATCTCGGCCAGCGGAACCATTGCCTTCACGATGCGTGCACCGCTGCGGGCTTCGTCCATGCCCTGAACCATGCCACGGCGCTTGTTCAGGTCGCCTATAACGTCACCCATGTTCTCTTCCGGCGTTACCACTTCTACCTTCATGATAGGCTCCATGAGTACGGGGCCTGCCTTGGGGCAAAGCACCTTGAAAGCCTGGTGGGCAACAAGCTCGAACGAGAGCTGGTCGGAGTCTACCGGGTGGAAGCTACCGTCGTTGAGAGTAACCTTGAGGCCGGTCATTGGGAAGCCGCCCAGCACACCGTTGGAGAGGCAGTCCTTGAAACCTTTCTCTACCGAGGGAATGAACTCCTTAGGCACGTTACCGCCCTTCACGTTGTTGATGAACTGCAGGTCGCCTTCCTTGTAATCCTCGTCTTTCGGACCGATGGTTACGTCTATGCAGGCAAACTTACCGCGGCCACCGCTCTGCTTCTTGTAAGTTTCGCGGCTCTGTGCCTTCTTGGTAATGGCCTCCTTGTAGTTAACCTGGGGCTTGCCCTGGTTGCATTCTACCTTGAACTCACGCTTCAGACGGTCGATGATGATGTCGAGGTGAAGCTCGCCCATACCCGAGATAATGGTCTGGCCACTCTGCTCGTCGGTACGTACGGTAAAGGTAGGATCCTCTTCGGCCAGCTTGGCAAGACCATTGTCCAGCTTGGCCACGTCGGCCTGGCTCTTCGGCTCTACGGCGATGGATATCACGGTATCGGGGAATGTCATGGATTCCAGCACGATAGGGTGGTTCTCGTCACACAGCGTATCGCCGGTACGGATGTCCTTAAAGCCTACACCGGCGCCTATATCGCCGGCATCAATGGAGTCCATGGGTATTTCCTTGTTTGAGTTCATCTGGAACAGGCGGCTGATGCGTTCCTTCTTGCCCGAGCGGGGGTTGTAAACGTAAGAGCCGGCAACCACCTTACCCGAGTAAACGCGGAAGAATACCAAACGACCCATGAACGGGTCGGTAGCAATCTTGAACGCCAGAGCCGATGTAGGAGCGTCGTCCGACGGCGTACGGTCTTCCTCTTCCTCGGTATCAGGATTGGTACCGATGATGTTCGGTGTATCCAGCGGCGACGGCAGGAAAGCGCAGGTATAGTCGAGCAGCGGCTGCACACCCTTGTTCTTGTACGAAGAACCCAGCAGCATGGGGCAGCACTCCATGGCGATACAACCCTTGCGGATGGCGGCGATAATCTCCTCTTCCGAGATTTCCTGGCCGTCGAGATACTTCTCCATCACGTCGTCGTCAAAGTTGGCGGCACCTTCCAGCAGTTTATCTCTCCACTCGTTGGCCTCGTCTACGAGGTTGGCGGGAATGTCCTCTATGTCATATTCGGCGCCCATGGTCTCGTCATGCCACAGGATAGCCTTCATCTTAATCAGGTCTACCACGCCCTTGAAGTTCTCCTCCGCACCGATAG
The DNA here is from genome assembly GCA_900199655.1 of Prevotellaceae bacterium KH2P17. Lineage (GTDB taxonomy): Bacteria > Bacteroidota > Bacteroidia > Bacteroidales > Bacteroidaceae > Prevotella. The sequence goes on along the minus strand of FZRE01000001.1, from coordinate 90,169 downwards.
GTATCTGGATAGCGATAGGATTGGCTCCCAGGATATCCTTCATCTGGCTAACGGTCTCGAAGAAGTCGGCACCCGAGCGGTCCATCTTGTTCACGTAGCCTATACGGGGCACGTTGTACTTGTCGGCCTGGCGCCAAACAGTCTCACTCTGGGGCTGTACGCCGTCGGCAGCCGAGTAGGTTGCAATGGCTCCGTCGAGCACGCGCAGAGAGCGCTCTACCTCGGCGGTGAAGTCTACGTGTCCCGGAGTGTCAATCAGATTGATTTTATATGAGTTGCCCAGATAGTTCCAGTTACAGGTTGTTGCAGCCGAGGTGATGGTGATGCCTCTCTCCTGCTCCTGTGCCATCCAGTCCATTGTGGCTGCGCCATCGTGCACCTCACCTATCTTGTGGGTCTTGCCCGTATAGAAGAGGATGCGCTCTGATGTGGTTGTCTTACCAGCATCGATATGAGCCATGATACCGATGTTGCGAGTCAAATGTAAATCGCGGTTTGCCATTTTTCTTTTTACCTTTATTTGTGATTAGAATCTGAAGTGAGCGAATGCGCGGTTGGCCTCGGCCATACGGTGCATGTCCTCCTTGCGCTTGTAGGCGCCACCTTGGTTATTGAACGCGTCAACAATCTCGGCAGCCAGCTTGTCGGCCATCGACTTGCCGCCGCGCTTGCGGGCGAAGGCAATCAAGTTCTTCATCGAGATGCTCTCCTTGCGCTCCGGACGTATCTCGGTAGGAACCTGGAACGTGGCACCACCTATACGGCGGCTCTTCACCTCCACCTGCGGAGTGATGTTGTCCAGTGCCTGCTTCCAGATTTCCAGAGGCGACTTTTCTTCCTTGTCCATCTTCTGCTTAACGAGGTCGAGCGACTTGTAGAAGATTTCGTACGAGGTATTCTTCTTGCCGTCGTACATCAGGTGATTAACGAACTTTGATACTTTCTGATCATTGAAGACCGGATCCGGCAGGACCACACGCTTCTTTGGTTTTGCTTTTCTCATTTTGTTTATTTAAATATGTATTCTGCGGAGGCTGTCGTTCTGACGTTCTTCAACGCCCGCACCCGGGCATTTACTCAACCTTGTGTAACAATTCTCCAGCAAAACGATTGTTGTTTGTAATTCCTCTTCAAAAGTTCTCAAGTTTGTGAGTCGCATTCCCCTTTAGGCGGAAAATGTCTGGTTCTGAAGCAGCAGCCGTGCTGCCGGCTTACCAACCTGTCAACTCATAAACTTAAAAACTTGTCTCCTGCGGGCTTTTACTTCTTAGCCTTCGGACGCTTGGCTCCGTACTTCGAACGGCGCTGCGTACGGCTGGCTACACCGGCGGTATCGAGTGTACCGCGAACGATGTGGTAACGTACACCGGGCAGGTCCTTTACACGGCCGCCACGTACCAGCACGATGCTGTGCTCCTGCAGGTTGTGGCCCTCTCCGGGAATGTAGGAGTTCACTTCCTTCTGGTTTGTCAAACGCACACGGGCAACTTTTCTCATTGCCGAGTTAGGCTTCTTGGGGGTTGTAGTGTAAACACGAACGCAGACGCCACGACGCTGTGGACAGTTGTCCAAAGCCGGAGACTTGCTCTTGTCTACCATTACCTTTCTGCCTTTTCTTACCAACTGTTGAATTGTAGGCATAATTTTACTTTTAAATTTTATATGTTTATTTTGTTTATAATCAACGCATTACGCAACAGGCCACAATAAGGCCTATTTCGGGCTGCAAAGGTACGAACAATTCTTGAAACAACCTAATATATATATAGACAAAAAGTAAACCAATAGGGATTTTTAACATTATATAGGCTTTATTGGCGAGAGGAAACCATGAAAGGAGCTCAAAATAAAAGTCTCCCCACCCTTTCAAGGGGGAGAGACTTTGCTGGATGGAGCTTTCCCTCCTCGCGGAGGGGGCTTCATCAATCTTCCCAGAGGTTCCGATGTTGGATGTTCAATTCATCCTCGTCGGCCACCTCATCGTCATATAAGAAACCATTATTCTGCTTAGCGTCGGCATGATCATTCCAACTACCGTCAAGGATAGCGCCCTGCTGGGCAACACGAATCGTCTCGGCCATTGGTGTCATATATTTCTTTTTCATAGAGCGGTCCTCCTTTACTTAACGATCATTTTAGTTCTATTAACAATATAAACACCAGCGGGCAAAGCTATCGTTCGCCTGTCGCCAGCCTTCAAGGAAAGCTTATTGACCATGGTGCCATTGACGGCGAACACCCGAACTTGCTGGTCGATGGCGGTCTCGAAGGTAAGCGTTCCATTGCCTGGCATAACGGCCAAGTCGGCTTTCTCGTCAATGTCGGTAATACCCGTGGTCGTGCCGTTCTCACCATAGAGCACATTGAACGACTTCATCACCTTGGCGCCAGAGCCTCCCGTGTATTGATAGTAACCACGGAACGGATATACATATACATACTGTAGATGCTCGCGCAGGTTCTTGGAGTTCAGATACATATTGCCCGAGAAGTAGAAGATGTTTCCGTTCTTGTTCAACTTCTTGCCGGAGTACGAGCCATAGTTCGTAAAGCTGTAATTGCTACCAGCCATAGTGCCCGTGGCCGTCTCGCCCATGAAGGTGTAGTCGCTCGCCATAGCACCCTTCGTGGCAACCACGTCAGAGCCATATTGCGTAGCGATGAACGACACTTTAGCGTCGGTTGGAGCGTTTGTCACTTGCACCATATAAGGAACATTCGCCTCTGTAGTGCTTCCACTTACTGGCGAGAAGTAAGCGTTTCCGATATAGTCGGATGCCGACGCTGTAGCCTCTTGGTCGAGCGACAGGCAATTGCTTGCGTTCATCTGGTTCACCGTGAACGAGCAAAGGCCATCTCTATTGGTATGTGTTCCGGCCTGCAAATCCAACGTGAACGGAAGAATCACCGTGGCGTTGGTCACCTTGCCGTTCTGCGGAATGGTGATCTCACGTGTGTAAGTGGCGTAGTTCTCGGCTGGCACCGTAATTTTGAACGGTGCGTAGAATGGCTGGCGGTCGGTTATCACGATGTTCTTACAAGCGCGGTAGTCGCCACTAATCGTCTTTTGGATATAGTTGTCCTCATTGTAGTTCGTGCGCACGGGGAAATAGATCAGGCAGTTGGGATTGAGCAACGCCTTCATGGCATCCATCTCGGTCTTCTCTGGAATGTGAACCGAATAGAGATTGGTGTAGTCGAGATAGAGAACCTGCATTCCCGTAGCCCCCACTCCAGCGATGCCCTTCTCGGCATTACCGTAAAGCTCGTCTTGCAAAGCCTGCCGCATCATGGGAACAGTGAGATAGGCATTCTCGCCAGGGATCTCCTCGCCCGTCTCCTTGTCCAAGGCCTTGAACACGCCTCCATACATCGGCAACTCCGCGTCCGCGCCATCCTTGTTGTAGCAGGTAGCGTCATAGAGTTTGGTCAGCTCGCACTTAGCCACATAGTCTTTGGTTTCCAGTTTCAAGTCCATCAAGTAGTAAGCATAGTAGCGATGCTCCCAAGCCGTGGTAGGCGCAATGTTCCAGCGAGTCTCGTCGGCCGTGAAGAGATAGCAAGGCTTCTCCTCTCCCACCGCAAGCACAATGTCGCTGGAGAAACTACCGCCCTGTTCCAGATAGAGAGCCTCAGAATACGGGTACTCCTCCAATGTGGTGGAACTGGCGCTGGTGTTATTGTTGTCCAACTCGTCGATATTGCTGTACTTGAAAGGCACATCGCCGCACATCTCGGTATGGATCTTGTCGGCGGCAGGCTCGTTGCCCGTAGCATTATACTGCTGCCCATCGTATGTATTATAATAAGGTGACTTCACGAAAAAGTAGCGAGCATGGTGAGGATCGGTCACACCAGGATAGGTCTCGTCGCCATACTTGCTGAGCAGGTTCTCGAACGTGAAGCTACACTTTTGCTCTCCTCCGCCAAAGAAGTCTTGTGGCACATAGAAGACGAACTTGCCTCCCGAAACTTGGAAGTCGTTGCTGGTGAACTGCTGCATCAGCGTTGGCCCACTCTCCACCATGGAATGGCAGACAATGTCAATGGAGTTGACGAATGGATTCAGAGCCTCAAGGGTGAGTTCGAATGTAACCAAAGCCTTGGTGTTCTCGGCAAGTCCCTCTATCTGGAACTTGATGGCGTCATTGTTCAAGCCCGCCAACTCTACAGTACCATCAGATCCACTGCGCACATTCACTTGCTGGTCCACATTGTTTTTGTCCGTACCATATATCTTTAAGGTATAGGGCGATGGCGTAAAGGCTGGATTCTGCACTGTACCTGTAACTGTAGCCGCCGTCCAACTGGCCGCGTTATTGCTTGAACTGGTTATCTGGGCACGAGTTCTGTTACTATAAACCAAAAAGCCATTACCATACTTGATATGATTACCATTTATAGTAAAGGATGTAGCCTGACTTATGTTTGTCGTACCATAAATATAATATCTGCTTCCACTTTGATAAACATATAAATAGTTATCCCCGCTATAAATCTTACCACTACTGGCCGCGTTGCCGTTCAGTTTCCACAACACACGGTTGTTCTGATTCCATGTTCCATCTGTCTGCAAGTAATACGTAGAGCCATAACTCGTATGTGTAATATAGAAGCCCCCTAAATCGCCCGTGTAACTCACTGTACCTGCGGAGGCTGCCGTGCCGTAATGGTACTTGATCTTGGCGCCTGTGATGCGATAGCCCAAAGGAATGTCCGTTCCCTCTTGTGAGGTAGTGGATGTAGGTGTTTCTATATAATAGGTATTATTGCCCAAGGCATAATAGAGGTCGTTGCCGTTCTTCAACGCTTGGATAGAGCCACTGCTGGCTGTTGCCGGCAACTTGTGGTCAGCCGTCACCGCATCCTCTTGATAGAGCCAGTTGCTGGCGGTCAACTCCTTTACATCGTTAAAGTCGTAGCTATAGAAAGTTACGCCATTCTTGGTGCGAGGCTCCAACTTGCCTAAATCAAGTTTGCTGGTAGAGAAAGCCGATCCCACCATATTGACACCCTCGCTGATGATATTCGTTGGCTTACCTGGAGTGACATCAGCCTCGAAAGCGCCCTCCGCCGTAAAGTAAAGCTCGCACGATTTCATCGTGACACCATAGAAACCTTGCTGCGTATGGTGCAACAGGAAATAGAGATTGTTGCCCATATCGGTCTCTGTCTTGCTCGTGCGCTCAATCACATACTCGTTGTCGTTGTTTGAGCTTGGCATGTTCTCTGTTCTTGCCTTGTAATTGTTAAAGTTGAAGTCGGTTCCTGTCTCGTAGAACCTCTTCTCTCTATTGTCTATATCTATTCCACCAATGGTCTTGCCGTTCACATTGTTCAAGAGCACGATTCGGTAGCCTGTGAAGCGATAGCCCTTTGGTAAGGAGATTCCCACATGCAGTTCCGTAGTGAGAGGCGAACCTGACATGAGTACATATAAATCTTGTGTCGTGTCCAAGATAATGTCGCCCGCAGGGTCTTTCAACACCCCACTCTCTGAAATAAGGCTCTTATCCGACACGGTGAGTGTCAGGGGCAACTGGTTGTGTCGCCAAAGCGAACTCCAACCCTTTTCAAAGCCAATCTCTCCCTCGTAGGTGAGACCCGCCACCAACTTTCCCGACGAGGGACTTATCGTGACGTTTTGCGCCTTTCCGCCTAACGGAATCAGCAGGAACGAGCACAGCAACGCCATGAACATTCCATAGCTACGCTGCGCTAAATTCATTTGTGTTTTTGTTTTCATTTGATTCATATTGCTATTAAGTTATTGATTCAAAGGTATTGAACAGTGCCACCAATGGTGTGGCAGAACCAAAGACGCACACCCCTGAGGGTTCTTGTTGCAAAGCTAAAGAAATATTTTAAAACCCTTTTGAACTATTTAACTAACCATTTGGACTATATGACCTTTCTACTTTTCAGATTTGTAATAAACAGTCAAAACCTTACACTAAGCATCTGAATATCAAGATGATGTAAATACAAAAGCCGATAACGCCCATGAGGCGAGATGCCGAAGCTCATGGCTCTATGCCCTGGAAATGAACATGTCCAGCCATGAAGATTTCTGACAACAGCTATCCTGAGAATCGAATATTCTGAAAATAAAATCCTATGGCCGCAAATACGGGCAACATGACCCATTTTAACTAACACCTTGATTATCATCTCCTTATACAAGATACAGGCTCGTTCAGCACACTAAATATTACATCAAGAAGCACTTTATGTTACATCAAGTTCAACTATATGTTACATAAACTGGTCTATTTCTCCACTGATTGCTATCCCAAACGGACGATTTTGCGATGCAAAGCGGACGTGTTTAGGACGTAAAGTTGCCGAGTTTACGCCCGTCTTGGAATATAGAACGTTGAAAGCGAGGCATAGAGCACAGTTTTCATCCGGTATGGAATCCTGGTTTGCAAGTTCAGGATGACGCGTTTTTACGCATAAATAATTTACAGATTAGAACCTGAACATATTGTTAATTAATATTAAAAACAGGGGGGGGTAATACAAATAAAGAAAAAATATATTATTTTTGTGATATGTTAACTTGAGCAAGAAAGCCTATGAGCCTTACCGAACGACATAGCATCATCTTTATACTTGTCTTGGCGACATGCCTATTGCCCTTTGGCTGCAAGCAGAAACCTGCAGAGACTTTCTATACCGACAGCCAACGCCTGATGCTTGACACGACCAACAACCACACCAAGAACATCGACTCCCTGCTCAGCATTGCCGACAAATACAGACAGAGGAACCAGCCACAGCAAGAGGTAGGAGCCCTGGCCGAATTGGGTCATGCCTGCCAGACAGCAAGCCAATATACACTGGCCGTAAGGTTCCATCAGCGGTAGCTTGCCATAGCCACCCAGTTAAAAGATACACTGATGATGGCCTCGGCCATGAACGACCTGGGCGTGAACTACCGCCGCATGGGACTGCTCCATGAGGGATTCCTGTATCACTCCATGGCCATAGATGCCAGTGACAACCCGGGAGCACCTCAACGCAAGAAACTGATGAAGTGTGAGGCCATAGGCTACAACGGGCTGGGCAATATCTACACCACGCTGGGCTATTACAAGAAAGCCGACAGCACCCTGCGCAGGGCATTGGCTATAGAGACCCAACTCGGCAGCTATCTTGGAATGAACGTGGACAACTCCAACATCGGCGTAGTGTTCGAGAAAAGAGGCATGACTGATTCTGCTCTCGTCTATTACAAGAAATCCTATGAGTACAGCAAAAAGGCACAGACAAAAACAGGAATAGCCTATAGCCACATGAACTTTGGGAGAATCTTCCAGAGCATCAAGCAATACGACAGAGCCATAGAGGAGTTCAACGAGGCCATGAACATCATAGACAACGACCGCGACCTGTGGCTGTGGATGCAGCCCTGCATAGCACTGGCCGGGGCATACGTGGAAACAGGCAACACTGAACAGGCCGAGCACTATCTGGCTTTGGCCATGAACACGGCAAGGAGAATCGGGGCCAAGGAATATTATTCGCAGATATACAAGCTCTATGCTGACTACTATCACAACACTGGCGACTACCAAAAAGCCTTGGAGAACTATACGCTGTCCAATGCTGCCAAGGACAGTATCGTGAACTCGCAAAACCTGTTCGAGATAGAAAACCTGCAGGAAACACTCATGCAACAACAAAATGAATCAAAGATAAAGGCTACAAACGAGAAGCTGGAGAAGGAACGCCTGACCAACATACTGCTGGGCATCCTCATGGTTGCGTTAGTGGGGCTTATCATCTCGTTCTGGTACATATCGCATATACGGCTGCAGGCCAACAAACGACACAAGCAATTAATCAGCATGAGAGATCGGTTCTTCACCAACATTACTCACGAGTTCCGCACACCGCTTACCTTGATACAGGGCTATGGCAAGGAGATTGCCAATGCCAATCCTGACGAGATGGACAGCATACGCCGAGCAGGAAGCATCATCGTCGGCCAAGGAGAGGCCATGCTCAAGCTGGTCAACCAGCTGCTCGATATCAGCAAAATACGGTCTAAGGTGGAAAAGCCCGCATACCAACGGGGCAACATCGTGCCCTACCTTGAGACCATTGTCGATGTTGGCCAGCAATTCACCAAGGCCAAGCATATCATGATGAGGTTCAATCCACGGGAAAATGAGATTATCATGGACATCATTCCTGACTACATGAACAAGATTATGTTCAACCTGATAAGCAACGCTGTAAAATTCACTCCCGAACATGGCAACATCACCATAGAGAGCTACACCGAAAGAAACCGGCTCATGGTAACCGTGACTGACACGGGGCATGGAATAAGCCAAGAAAGCTTGCCTCATGTATTTGAGCCATTCTTTCAGGAAAGAACGGAGGCGAGAGAGACAGGAACGGGAGTAGGCCTTTCGCTGGTACAGCAAATGGTGCTGTCCATGCAGGGAACCATCAATGTGGAAAGTCAACTGGGCAAAGGAACTACATTTACCATTGCGCTGCCATTAAGGCATGGTGACACGCCCGGCAAGGCATTCAAAGCCGAGGCCATCAAGCAGACTGCATCTCACGGATTGCAAAGCAGCGAAATCTCAACGGAAAGCAACAAGCCTCTGGACAGCCTTGTAAACACAGAAAACGCTGCAAAAGTGCTCATCGTAGAGGACAATGCCAATGTGGCTTTGTTTATTGGCAGACAATTGAAAGGAAACTACCAGGTGTTCTATGCCGACAATGGCATTGAGGGATTGGAGAAAACGCTTAACATCATGCCCGACATCATCCTAACCGACTTGATGATGCCTGGCATGGATGGTATGGAACTATGCAAAAAGGTGCGCTCTACACCCGAGACCAGCACTATACCCATCATCATCATATCAGCCAAGGCGGAACAAGAGGATCTGGAAGAAGGACTTCGGGCCGGAGCCAACGCCTATCTGTTCAAGCCTTTCAGCGTGAGCGAGCTGCTCATCCGCGTAGAATGGATTCTCACGGAACGCCGTATGCTGCAAGAGAAGTTCACACTTGCGGCTGAACAGACAGACAATATCAAAATAACGATGACGCAAACCGACAGGGATTTCATATCCCGATTCACCAACGCTGTATATAACCAAATGCGGACCACAGACATAGACCACGACCTGCTGGCCCAGACTCTATGTATGAGCAAGAGTACCCTGCGTCGTAAAATCAGCGATTTGACCCAAGATACTCTTTCAAACTACATTACGAAAATACGTATTGACTATGCGCGGCAACTTCTCAGGCGATACCCCGAGGACACTATCGCCAACATCAGCCAACGCTGTGGCTTCAGTGACCAGGCATACTTCAGCCGTCAGTTCAAACGACTGACAGGACTATCACCCGTGCAGTATCGCAAAAACATTACCACGTAAGGGCATACTGCCAACTGCCGGCCACAGGGAACACCATGCCTCTTACGACTCCAAGTCGGGAACATTGAAAGGCGTGGCGGTTCTGCCCTGCTGCTCGGGAATGACTATCTTGCCGAACTGCTGCTCATACTTCAGGATATTGTCCTGCAAAGCGCCCAAAAGGCGTTTGGCGTGCTCGGGAGCAAGGATAATGCGGCTTGCCACTTCCGGTTTTGGCATACCCGGGAGCATGCGGGCAAAGTCCAGTACAAAGTCACTGTGCGAGTGGCTGATGAGGGCGAGGTTTGAATAAACACCGGATGCTATCTCCGGCTTCAGGTCCATTTGCAGCTGAACTGGCTGGTTGTTGTCTTTGTCTGCCATAATGCTGTAAGTATAATATATTAAGGTACGCACAGAAACGTCCGCACCGTTTACGTTGCAAAAATAACGAAAAGATTTCATGTGCGCAAAACAACCGCTGACAAAAAAAGCGGCAAGCCTTTATCGACCTGTCGCTTAGTTCTATATCATCCCGATACACCAGGACCATCACCGTAATCATCTTGTATTGGACCTGTCTCTGGCCACTTAGAGCCCTCACCTCCTATTTCGTAGCCGTCATGCTCATTGGAAGGCTCAGAAGGCGATGCTGCTATAAAAGTATCCAGCTGTACTTGTACAAGTTCTATGGCTGGCTGCACATAATTCTTTTTCATTTTCATATTTGTTTTACAATGTACTTCTTTATTTTACAATGTACTTCTTTCCGTTCACAATGTACACGCCTGCCGGCAGATTGTCTACACTTGCAGAACCACTGCGAACAATCTGGCCATAGATGTTGTACACATTCTGGCTGTTGGCATTGTTAACTGCGTCTGTACCGTTGATGCCGTTGATGCCGGTAGTTTCACCGTCAAGTATTCTGAAAGTCTTGGCAAAGAAGTTCTGCCGAGCAGCCCCCGAAACACCATTGTCTCTGCTCAGTTTCACCACAGCCGTATGGGGAGTGAAAACAGCATCGGTGCGCATGGCCTTGTAGAAACCATTGGGCCACTTAGTAGTATCTTTGCCGGAATAATAGTAGTAGCTGTACTTGGGCACCTTGGCACCATCGGTATGGTTGCCTATAAAGGTGTACACCACACCGTCAGCTGTTATGTCCTTGCTTTCCCTTTTCAGCTTGGCAGCAAACTGGTCGTTGTCGGTATCGGTGTCAATCGTTACGTCCATTATCATGTTATACGTAGCACCGTGAAGTCCCGGGTGAATCATGTAAGGGTGATGGGCTTTCATGGTCTTCACCGAGTCCTTGAACTGCAACGTGATGTATTTGCTTCCATCGGGGTTGGTGCCAACTGGTACCCCACTGAACTCGCATACCTCAGTAGCACTGCCAAAAGCATTGCCAATCTGTTTTTCGTCCAGGTCGAAGGGGAAACAAACTGAATACCACTTACTGTCAATCAGACGCTCATCTCTGTATGTACCTTTCAGCTTTGCGGTCAGCATAAACTCATTCCAGCCGGCATAGTCACCAGAAGATTGTCCGAAATAGGCATCTGCCAATACGGGCAGTTTATTACCATCAGCATCATATACCCATTTGTTGTTCCAATCAGGATATCCACTACTTGCATATTGGCTGGTGCCAATTACCCGCGTATATCTGTTCACATATTTCTCATAGGCTCCTGCGGGATAATGAAGTACAGTGTGCAAACCTGTCTTTGTAGTATAATCACCAATATTTACCGTGGCTCCATTGGTGGAATTAGGCAATGAGTAACCATAGGTATAGTCTGTGGGCAGGAAAGCCTGGTTCTGTGCCTTGGTATTTTCACCCAACACGTACACGTCTGTCAATGTATTGATGTTACCGAAAGCTCCGCGTTCTATCATCTCAACGCTTGCAGGAATGATTACGGAAGAGATGCTGGTATGGTCGAAAGCCTCACTGCGAATATATTTCAAGGAATTGGGCAGACGAAGCGTCGTGATATTTGTACAATTCTCAAAAGCACCCTTTCCGATTTCAGTTACAGACTCCGGCAGAATAACTGTAGTTAGACCGGTGCATCCCCAGAAAGCATGGCTGTCTACATGGGTCATACCATATTCGTATTCAACTTCAGTAAGATTAGTACAGCCATTGAAAGCCATATTTGCAACACTACTTACACTGGTGCCAATCACCACACTCTGAATCCACGTATTACCGGAGAACACGCTGGCACCGATAACCGTGGTTCCCTTATTTGCCGTCTTTGTGGCATTGGGGAACACAACCTTGGTCCACTTACTCTTATTGTCATTGAAAGTGAATTTTGTTTCGGTCAGATTTTCCGGTAGCACAAGCGAGCCAAGCTGCTTGCCGCCGTTCATCTTGGGGGATGCCACACCCAAAGAGGCGAGGACATCATTATTTGTGACCTCAGCCAACGCGAGGTTCAGGTCGGTCATCTTGGTAAAGATGGGATTATAAACACTATTTACAACTCCATAAAACTGATCCATGTCTGTATTCGTCAGTTTTACGGCGTCAGCAGTAACAATCTTCACGTTCGTGGCTGCAAGCTGTGCAGTCGTAAAGTTGCGGGCTGCGAGGTCGCCATTGGCATTTACCGTAATTACAAGTGTGTCACCAGACGTAGTGATTGTAGGCGTAGCCTTGGCAACCAATACGGCCAAGAGCGCTACCCATAGGAGTAAAGTTCTTTTCATTTTAACTATGTTAAGATTTTAAATAATTAGCGGAAAGAAAAACTTTTCATTGTTGTATTCAAGGTCGTTGTCCTTTCTCAAGGCTACATACTACCAGGTGTACCAATTCTACAGTTATCTCTGCTTAAATTAACTCGACTTTTATTTTCGCAGCAAAATTACTTCTTTTGCTGATATCCACAAAATTATTTCGATAAAAATTACAAGAAATATCTCATGTATGGTAGAAAAAACGCATCTTCGGGCATCTGAACGGGCAGGAGTTCAGCAAAGTGTAATCCAAAGATAGCAAACCAGGATGTGGACTGATGCAGAGGACGGGACACATGCCAGCATTGCTGTCATCATACAAAACCGGGGTTGCCATGTCCTTGGTTGGCAACCCCGGTATCTTAAAAGCCAAACACCACGCGGGTGTTTCGTCTCATTTGCGTAAACGGTTTTCCTCCTTCCAGAACCCACGGGCACCGTTCGCCGTGCAAGTTCGCCCTCCGCTCGGAGGTAACGGAGGAGGCATGCTCCGCTACCTCACCACAAACTTCTTGCCGTTCTTGATGACTACGCCCTTGTAGGAGGCGTCCACACGCTGACCGGAGAGGTTGTACAGAGGCGCATCGGCAGCCGATTGCTCCACCTGAGTGATGCCCGTGGTAATGCCGTTCCTCGCGATAATCTTGCTGCCGGTGGTAACTTCGGGTGTTACTTTGTCGCCTGATTTGTAGTTAACAATAACACCTTTTACCGTAACCTTGTCGCCCACCTTCAGCTCGTCTTGCGATGTAAACTTGGCACCGTTCAGACTGTAGCCACGGAAAACCTCCAACTGGGCAGCCGTGGTGCCGTCGTCGGAAATATAATAGGTGGCATTGCCATAATCGGTATTTACCTCATCAATCTTAGAAACGATACCGGTAATCACCACATCACTCGTGGGAATATCGGTGCCGGCACTGAGTATGGCCAGCGCCTGGGCCACGGTGTAGGTGGCGGCCTTGTTAAAGGTCTTGGCTGTAACGGCGCTTGCCTTGCCGTTCAGATAGGCAATGGCGCTAACGGTGGTGGTTTCGCTGATGGTAAAGGGAGCGGTGTACTTGGTCGACTGATTGGTAGGCGTGCTGCCGTCGAGGGTGTAATAAATCTCTGCTCCGTCCTGCGACGAGCCCAGAGTCACGGTGGCAGTCTCCATGAAGCCATCCTCACCCTCTACCGTAGGCGGCACCACGACACCGCCCGCGGGGGTATAGGTCACCACTATCTTCGTGGCGCGCACCTGATTGGACGATGCCGTGAGCGTAAAAGAAAGGGCATCGCCCGTCCATGTGCCCACCTTGTCGGCATAGGTGTAGCTGCCCACGCTCGGCGCTGTAAAGCAGCCCGGCCCGTACTTCTCTGTACCGGCAACGGTACAGGTGAACTCCACCTTGGTAATATTGCCCACTGTAGACGAAATGGTAGCCACGCTACTCTTGTAGAAACGGTACTGTGCGCCTCCACCAAAAGCCGCATTGTTACAGCTAACCGTGATACCATCTTTTGAGAACTGGTCAGGGGACTGATCCGTAGTAGTTCCTTTGACTTCCGAAGGCAGGAACGTAACCTCATCGCCTGCTGCAAACGAGCTGACCAAGGTCAGCAATGCAACGAACGAATAACGTAGAAAATGTTTCATAAGCTATGATTTTAAGTTGATAAACAGATTTCGGGTGCACGTTACAAAGTTAGGAAATTAATCCGTTGGTACCAAGAATGGGAGATGAAATTCCTGTTACAAGAACTCCTCTCCCACTCTCTGGCTGTTATCTAACCACAATCTTGCGGTTGTTCTGGATGTAGATGCCCGGCGGCAAGCCTTGCAAACTGGTGCCCACGTACTGCCCCTGCAGGTTGTAGACGCGGGAGTCAGCCGTGCCGGTCTCACCTTGTGGCAGGGTGATGCCGGCCTCCGTGGTCAGCTCGTACAGCATCGGCATGGGGCCTTGGTTCGTAGTATAGCAGCCGTAGGAGCCGTACTGGGCAGAATACTGCATGTAGTAGCCGTTGGCGGCTATGCGGTAGGTGCCGTCGGCGTTGGGCGTTACGGTCCAGACGGAGGCCTGCGCCTTGTCGGTTGTTACGTTGTAGTTGGTGTAGGTGCCCTTCTGGAAGTAGTAGCGGCCCTGACTGTCCTTGATGTAATAGCCGCCGGGAGCCTCCTCGAGGGTGTAGGCCAACGCATCGGATGCCAGCGTAATGATGCCGTCGTTGTCGGTTACGGCCGTTGTGTACAGGTATCCGTAACCCTTGCTCCCCGTCACGTTCTGCGCTGCCCGCAGGCTGCTGCCGGTGTTCACCACAATGAGATACTTGCCGCCGGCCTTTACTTCGGAGGTCTTGACAAAGATGTAGGAGGCGGGAGTGTCGCCACCCTGGCCCGGAGTAATCTGCGGCAAGGCCATGTAACGGTCGTCGTCATCGGCCGTGGTGAGGGTGGTGTGCACGTTGAAAGCCACATCCACGCTGTCGCCCCAGATGTATTCGGCCAGATTGGGGAAATCTATCAGATAGTTGCGGTTGCCCTGCAGGTTGGCAGCAGCGTTGTTGCGGTCGCGTTCCAGGTTGGAGACGGGGTCCGACTTGCCCCAACTGATGTACAGGCTCGATGCCCACGGCTTCAGTCCGGGGTAGTTTCCGTTGGCATTGCTCATCGTCTTTAGGCCCGTACGCTCCCACGTCAGATTGGCGTAAACAACGGCCATGTACATGTAACTGCGCGAGAACTCGCCTTTGTAGCTGTCGCCCGGCTCCCAGCACCACTCTCCGCTCTGGCCGTCGATGGTTCCGTGTCCCACCTTGTCGTAGCCCTCATCGCCGCTGCTTACGGTAGTCACCACGCCCATGGGGTAGTTGCTCTTCTGCGAGTTGGCCTCGGAATCGGATGGGTAGAGGTTGTACAAATCGCGGTAAGCATCGTTCTCCGTGCCGCCCCACCAGCTTTTGGGAAACGAGTGCTCAATGTTCATGCCGCTGATGGCCACGCCGTCGTGAGCGGTGAAGTAGAACTTGCGCGAGCTGTAGCGGTTGATGCACTCGTTGGTAGCCGTGTCGCGGTCGGTGTACCAGAAGCCATACCAGGTTCCGTTGGAGCCTCGGCCGTAGTCGAGCACCCGCTGCGGCTGCATCAGCGTGTAGAGTGCGTTCTTGAGGGCAGCGCCCTTGAGGCCTTCGAGCGGCTGTGCGCGCGTGACCAGTGCCTGCCTGTTAATGGCCGCGGCAGCCAGTGGCAGAGCCACGAGCGCCCATAATGCGATGATGATTTTTTTGCTTAACACGGTTATTCTCAGTTTGTTTATAATCAGGAGAGGGTTCGCTTGTTTGCAAATATAGGTATTTTTTCCGTGAACGAAAAGCGAAACAGGAAAAAATTTGATTACAATTTCACCTCCCAGGGTGCCCCTCCCCTCGCCCGCAGCATTGCTTCCGTTGCCCCGCTCGTTCCGCATTCCCGTATTGTTTGTATGCTTCACGAACTTTCGACACTTGTCGCACGATTGTTTGACAGGTGTCACATAATCGTGCGACAAGTGTCGAAAGTTCCCGGCAGTGTCTTTCAAGCCCTTTTTGAGCCCGTTGTGCTTGCCCTGACGATGATGATTGCGTGCACACCAATCAACATTTACATCAAAAAATATAGCCGTTTATATTGCAACCTATTGCTTTTTGTCGTATCTTTAGGGCGTACTTTAAGTGCAACAAATGCCGAAATCAGGAAACGAACTTAACCTGCAGAAGCGGAAAACAATATAATTCGTCAAACTAACAACCGAAACAATATGAGAATGAAAGGCATTTTAATCATGATGTTCGCGCTGCCGCTCATCTTCCTGAGCGCCTGTAGCGACGATGATGCTGACGAGATAAGCTCTCTGAAGCAAGACCTGATTGGCACATGGAAATGGGAAGCCAATTATGGTGGCGACATTATATGGAAGACGGAACCCCTCGAAGGACAAGAAAGGCTTGTTACATTCACAAAAGACAGCGTTAAGATAACTGATAACGTAGTAAAACTGCCAAATGGAAAATCCGGCGTGGCAGACACCATTGTCATCTTACAGAACGGTAGCTACACGCTCGCAAGGGGACAGAACAAATATTTCATAACGATTATTCCGAAAGACAATGACCCTAATCTAAATTATTTAGATGGAATGTCTACAATTTCTTTAGACTCTACAAAGCAGGAACTGAGTATTGGTAGTATTATAGAAAAACCATGGACTGGTTCAAACTCTTTCAGAAAAATAACAGTAAAAGCTAACCTTTAAATTCAAGAAAAGACATGAAAACAAGAACATATGTTTTAAGTGCTCTGTTGTTATTCTCCTCTAATACCTTACAAGCTCAAATTATACAGAGAGAATTAGGACAAAATGGGCTTACAACATCCACCCATCGAACATGATTACCAGCAGTTCCTCTTGAAAAAAGAAGTAAGCCATGCAACAATCCTGCGGTGATTAAGGATAATGAATAGCTGCAAATATGAATAGTAATACTTCCTCCCCTTAGAAAGGGGAGGTTAGGAGGGGATGACAAATAAGCAGCAAACGTAATTTGTTTCTCAACACATGTCGGTATAAGCAGATTTATCACCTTGACAAGATAAGGAAGTGCAGTGGTTACCTTGAGTTTCCTTTTAGCAATCCATCCTTGGAAAAGTTAGTAAAAAGTTGTCAGATATAAAAACTTTTAATACCTTTGCGATATGAGAAGACTAAGAACGTATGGTGGGTACTTTCAGGCATTCATGCAGACGCTTGATGAGAAGGTGCAACGAAAAATAGATTATGCCTTGCAAATGCTAAAAACGCAAGAAAGACTATCAACGAAATTCGTTAAAGCCATAAAAGACGGACTGTTTGAATTAAGAATAGAATACGAGAGCAATATCTATCGTGTGTTCTTTATTTTCGATGACGGACAGATAGTAGTGTTGTTCAATGGTTTTCAGAAGAAGACACAGAAGACACCTAAACAAGAAATAGAAAAGGCATTAAAGATTAAGGAGGCATATTATGCAGACAAATAATCACAAGATTGAAGATTACGACCTCGTGCTGGATGCTAAGTACGGCAAAGAGGGTACGCCGCAACGCGAAAAGTTTGAAGAAGACGCAAGGGCATTCTATGCTTCTCAAGTTCTGTTGCAGGCACGCAAAGAAGCCAAGATGACACAGAGTGAACTTGCCGAAAAAGCAGGAACAACAAAATCTTATATCTCAAAGATTGAGAACGGAGTGATAGAGCCGGGAGTGGGGTTGTTCTTTCGTCTTATCAACGCTTTGGGATTACGAATTGAAATCTCCAAACCGTTGGGACTTTAATTAAAGGGACTTCTAATGTTTTTAAGTTGTCAATAGCTTACAGCCGTAAGCTATATTTCTTCAATACAACTCACAGACTATAAACTTGTCATCCCCCGCCTCCCCTTGCTAAGGGGAGGATACAAGTTTGCCTTGTTGCAAACCGTTGTTTGCTCATTCCTACAATTCATCAAACCTGCAGCAGCAAAAAAATATTCTGTTACTCTGTCTTTAAACCGTAGAAACGAACCTAAAGAAACATGGAGAACGCTTACGGAGCCAACCCGACCCCTCCGAAAGGAGGGAGATGGAAGGGTGGAATACAAAAAGAAGTGTGCCGGGCTATTAGAGCCCGGCACACTTCTTTATAGTATCTCTTGCGAGAATGGTGTTAATCTACCGTATTGGCAAAGTCGAGTACGTTCTTCTTGTTGGCCTCCATGCGGTCGTATTCCTCCCTGGAGCCTACAATGAGCTTGTCCCACTGGCGCATGCCCGTTCCGGCCGGAACGAGGTGGCCGCAGATAACATTCTCCTTCATACCTTCCAAACGGTCGACCTTTCCGCGTATGGCGGCTTCGTTCAGCACCTTGGTGGTTTCCTGGAACGAGGCGGCACTCATGAAGCTCTTCGTGCCCAAAGCAGCGCGGGTGATACCCTGCAGTATCTGGGTGGCAGTGGCCTGTACGGCATCGCGTACCTGCACGAGACGGAGGTCGCGGCGCTTGAGACTGGAATTCTCGTCTCGCAGCTTGCGCACGGTGATAATCTGTCCGGGCTTCAGGGTCTCGGAGTCGCCGGCATCGGTAACCACCTTCTTGCCCCAGATGCGGTCGTTCTCGTCGGCAAAGTCGAGCTTGTCTACCAGTTCCTGCTCCAGGAACGTGGTGTCGCCCGGGTCGTCGATGCGAACCTTGCGCATCATCTGGCGAACGATAATCTCGAAGTGCTTGTCGTTTATCTTCACACCCTGCAAACGGTACACGTCCTGCACCTCGTTGACGATGTACTCCTGTACGGCCGTGGGGCCCTTGATGGCGAGGATGTCGCCCGGAGTGATGATACCGTCGGAGAGCGGCGTGCCGGCACGAACGGCGTCGTGCTCCTGTACCAGTATCTGCTTGGAGAGTGATACGAGGTACTTCTTCTGGTCGCCGGTCTTGGAGGTGATGATAATCTCGCGGTTGCCACGCTTCACCTTACCCATTGTTACCTCACCGTCGATTTCGGAAACCACGGCAGGGTTGGAAGGATTGCGCGCCTCGAAGAGTTCTGTTACTCGTGGCAGACCACCCGTGATGTCACCGGCACCGCCTACGGCGCGCGGTATCTTGACGAGAGTAGTACCGGTCTTGATGGTTTCGCCATCCTCGACAGTGATGTGACCACCTACGGGGAAGTTATAAGTTCCCACGACCTCGCCCGAGGCATTGAGGATATCGACGGTAGGCACCCTATTCTTGTCCTTGGAGTCGGTGATGATACGTTCGGTCATACCCGTAGTATCATCGGTCTCGGAACGGAAGGTTACACTGTCGATAACATCGTTGAATTTCACCTTGCCGGCGTACTCGCTGACGATAACGGCATTGAACGGATCCCACTTGGCAATCAGGTCACCTTTGCTGACCACGTCACCATGTTTGAAGTAGAGTGTACTGCCATAGGGAACGTTGAGGCTACTCATGGCGATGCCCGTATTAGGGTCGACGAAGCGAACCTCGGTCAGACGACTGACAACCATCTGGCAGTCGCGGTCGTCGTCATCCTTGAACGGAACCGTGCGCAACTCGTCGAACTCCAACTTGGAATTGTTCTTGGCAACGATACTGGCGTTGGCGGCAGCATTACCGGCAACACCACCGGCGTGGAAAGTACGGAGCGTGAGCTGTGTACCAGGCTCACCAATGGCCTGAGCTGCAATCACGCCTACAGCCTCGCCGAGCTGTACCATGCGGGCTGTGGCCAGGTTACGGCCATAGCACTTGGCGCAGACGCCGTGCTTGCTCTCGCAGGTAAGCACCGAACGTATCTCAACACTCTCTATAGGAGAGTTCTCGATGGCCAGCGCCTTCTCTTCTGTAATTTCTTCTCCGGCCTCGCAGATAACCTCGCCCGTAGCAGGATGGATGATATCGTGAACGGAAACGCGGCCGAGGATGCGCTCGTAGAGCGTGGAGATAACATCGTCGCCGTTCTTGAGTGCCGTGCAGACAAGTCCGCGCAAGGTGCCGCAGTCTTCCTCGTTGATAATCACGTCGTGCGAAACGTCAACAAGTCGGCGGGTCAGGTACCCGGCATCAGCCGTCTTCATGGCCGTATCGGCAAGACCCTTACGGGCACCGTGCGAAGCGATAAAGTACTCCAGCACGCTCATGCCTTCCTTGAAGTTGGAGATAATCGGGTTCTCGATAATCTGCGCTCCTTCGGCTCCGGCTTTCTGCGGCTTGGCCATCAGGCCACGCATACCGGCAAGCTGTGCAATCTGATCGGCAGAACCACGAGCACCGGAATCGAGCATCATGTAAACGGCATTGAAGCCCTGGTCGGCCTCGGTCATGTGCTTCATGACGGCCGTCTTGAGGTCGGAGTTTACGTGTGTCCAAGCATCAATAACCTGGTTGTAACGCTCCTTATCGGTGATGAAACCGTTATCGTAGTTGAACTGGATGTTGTCTACTTCTTCCTGTCCCTTCTTTACGATACTCTCCTTCTCGTCAGGTACGATGATATCATCGAGGTTGAACGAGAGACCGGCCACATACGACATGTGGTAGCCGAGGTTCTTGATGCCATCGAGGAACTCGCAGGCGCGAGCCATACCCACGGCCTTGATAACATCGGCTATCAGACCGCGGAGCGATTTCTTGGAGATGATGCCGTTGAAGAAACCTATCTCGTCGGGGATAATCTGATTGACAACCACGCGGCCGATAGTGGTCTCGACAAGATGACGAAGCGGTTTGCCGTCAACAATATCGTCGACCAGGACTTTAACCTGGGCATGGAGGTCGCAACGGTTCTCGTTGTGAGCGATAATAGCCTCTTCGGGGCCGTAGAACGTGAGACCCTCGCCCTTTGCACCGGGGCGTACCTTGGTGATATAGTAAAGGCCGAGCACCATGTCCTGAGAGGGAACGGTGATAGGTGCGCCGTTGGCAGGATTGAGGATGTTGTGGCTCTGGAGCATCAGTATCTGTGCCTCGAGTACGGCCTCATTGCTCAACGGGAGGTGAACAGCCATCTGGTCGCCGTCGAAGTCGGCATTGAAAGCCGTACAAGCCAACGGGTGCAGCTGGATAGCCTTGCCCTCAATGAGTTTGGGCTGGAAAGCCTGAATGCCCAGGCGGTGGAGTGTAGGAGCACGGTTGAGCAGAACGGGATGTCCCTTCATGACGTTCTCCAGAATATCCCAGATAACCGGTTCGCGGCGGTCTACTATCTTCTTGGCGCTCTTGACCGTCTTCACGATGCCGCGCTCAATGAGCTTGCGGATGATGAACGGCTTGTAGAGCTCGGCTGCCATCAGTTTGGGCAGACCGCACTCGCCCATCTTCAGTTCAGGGCCAACAACGATAACCGAACGAGCAGAATAGTCGACACGCTTACCCAGAAGGTTCTGGCGGAAACGACCCTGCTTGCCTTTCAGTGAATCGGAGAGTGATTTCAGGGGGCGGTTGCTCTCGCTCTTCACAGCGCTGGACTTGCGGCTGTTGTCAAAGAGAGAGTCTACTGCTTCCTGCAGCATACGCTTCTCGTTGCGGAGGATGACCTCGGGAGCCTTGATCTCCATGAGACGCTTCAGACGATTGTTGCGGATGATGACACGGCGATAAAGGTCGTTGAGGTCGGAAGTGGCAAAACGGCCGCCATCCAACGGAACCAGCGGGCGCAGTTCGGGCGGAATAACTGGGATAATCTTCATGATCATCCACTCCGGTTTGTTCACATTCTGCGAAGCGCGGAACGACTCCACTACCTGCAGACGCTTCAGTGCCTCTGTCTTGCGCTGCTGACTGCTGTCATTGTTGGCACGGTCGCGAAGCTCGTATGAAAGCGAGTCGAGGTCGAGTTCTGCCAACAAATCGTAGATGGCCTCTGCGCCCATCTTGGCGATGAACTTGTTGGGGTCGGCATCATCAAGCATCGCATTGTTAGGATCGAGCTTGTTGTCAAGGATATCAATGTACTCTTCCTCTGTGAGCAAATCAAACTTGTGGGAGCCGTTGAGCTCCAACCCTTCGGCATCCATCTGGCCTTCAAGGGCACCCGGACGGATGACTACATATTTCTCATAGTAAACAACGGCGTCGAGCTTCTTGGTAGGCATGCCTAACAGATAGCCTATCTTGTTGGGCAGTGAACGGAAATACCAGATATGGGCAACGGGAACCACGAGCTCGATATGACCGGAACGCTCACGGCGAACCTTCTTCTCGGTTACTTCGACACCGCAACGGTCGCAGACGATGCCCTTATAGCGGATACGCTTGTACTTGCCGCAGGCGCACTCGTAGTCCTTGGTAGGGCCGAAAATACGCTCGCAGAACAAGCCATCGCGTTCCGGCTTGTATGTACGGTAGTTAATGGTCTCAGGCTTGGTAACCTCACCAAACGAATTTTCCAGAATCTCCTCGGGTGAAGCGAGACTGATGGTAATCTTCGTGAAATTATTCTTTACCTTTGTATCTTTTTTGAAAGCCATGTTCTTTTCTTTTTATTGAAAGACTGAAACTTGAAGAATTGAGAAATCCAATCTATGCAATATTCCAATATTTCGATATTCCAATTTTCAATGCTTAATCCATCTTGATGCTCAAACCAAGTCCGCGCAACTCATGCAGCAATACGTTGAGCGACTCGGGGATGCCCGGTGTAGGCATGGTGTCGCCCTTGACGATTGACTCATAAGCCTTGGAACGGCCTACAACATCATCGGACTTGATGGTGAGGATTTCTTGCAGCACATGGCTGGCGCCGAATGCTTCAAGAGCCCAGACCTCCATCTCTCCGAAACGCTGGCCACCAAACTGGGCCTTACCGCCGAGCGGCTGCTGCGTGATGAGAGAGTACGGGCCGATGGAGCGCGCGTGCATCTTGTCTTCAACCATGTGGCCGAGTTTCAAGAAGTAAGTTACGCCAATGGTAGCGGGCTGGTCGAAACGCTCGCCAGTCTCACCATCATAGATATAGGTAGAGCAGAGGCGAGGCAGACCGGCCTTGTCGGTCCACTCCTGGAGGTCTTCGAGTTTGGCACCGTCAAAGATTGGCGTTGCAAACTTGACGCCCAGCTTGCGGCCGGCAGCACCCAGAATAGCCTCGAATATCTGGCCGAGGTTCATACGTGAAGGCACACCCATCGGGTTCAGCACCAGGTCGACAGGGCGGCCATCCTCCAGGAACGGCATGTCCTCCATGCGCACTACCTTGGAAACGATGCCCTTGTTACCGTGGCGGCCGGCCAGCTTGTCGCCGACCTGTATCTTACGTTTCTTGGCAACATAGACCTTTGCCATCTGAAGAATGCCAGAAGGCAGCTCATCGCCGATGGTGATGGAGAACTTCTTGCGCTTAACCTCGGCATCCAACAGTTTGTACTTGCGGATGTAGTTCATGATAAGGCGCTGAATCAGCAAATTGGCATGCTCGTCCTCGGTCCAGTCGTTGCTCTGGATACCCTCATATTCCAAGTTTGCCAAGGATACGGCAGTGAACTTGCTGCCCTTGGTAATGATTTCGGCTCCGATATAGTCCTTCACTCCCTGTGAGGTCTTGCCCTCTGTGAGCGTAAGGAGTTTGTCTACGAGCAAGTCCTTCAAGTCCTTGTTCTTGGCTTCATACTCCTCATCTATCTTGGCAAGGATTACCTTGTCCTGCTTCTTCGACTCACGTGTCTTGACGGCACGGGAGAAGAGCTTCTTGTCGATAACAACACCGCTCAACGAGGGATTGGCTTTCAGCGAAGAGTCCTTCACATCGCCGGCCTTATCGCCAAAGATGGCACGGAGCAACTTTTCCTCCGGTGAGGGGTCGCTTTCTCCCTTAGGAGAAATCTTGCCAATGAGGATGTCGCCCGGTTCAACGCGCGCACCGACACGGACAATACCGTTATCGTCAAGGTCTTTGGTAGCCTCTTCGCTCACGTTGGGAATATCTGAAGTGAACTCCTCTACACCACGTTTGGTTTCGCGGACATCGAGTGAGTATTCGTCTACATGTACAGATGTCAATACATCCTCTCGCACCATACGCTCGGAAACGACAACAGCATCCTCGTAGTTGTAACCCTTCCATGGCACATAGGCCACCAACAGGTTGCGACCCAGAGCGAGTTCGCCGTTCTCGGTGGCATATCCCTCGGTCAAAATGTCACCTTTCTTCACGCGCTGACCCTTGTTGCAAATGGGGCGCAGGTCGATGGTCATGTTCTGGTTGGTACGACGGAACTTGGGAATACGGTATTCCTTGAGTGCCGGCTCGAAGCTTACGAACTCGTCATCCTCCGTGCGGTCGTAGAGAATGCGGATGGTGGTAGCATCGACATACTCGATAACGCCATTGCCCTCGGCTGTTACCATTGTGCGGGAATCCTCGCACACCTGCTTCTCAAGTCCGGTTCCTACGATAGGAGCATCGTTGTGGAGCAAAGGTACTGCCTGGCGCATCATGTTACATCCCATCAGCGCACGGTGACCGTCGTCATGCTCCAGGAAGGGAATCAAACCGGCCGAAACCGATGCTATCTGCTGTGGCGAAACATCCATGAGGTCAACCTGGTCGGGAGAAACCACAGGATAATCGGCATCCTGCCGACATTTTACCACGCTGCGGATGAACTGGCCTTCTTTAGTAAGGGGGGCATTGCCCTGACCTATGATTTTGTCTTCTTCTTCCTCGGCAGTCAGGAACACAACATCTTTGTTGTCCATATCCACCTTGGAGTCTTCAATTTTACGGTAAGGAGTGACGATGAAACCGAGATCGTTTATCTTTGCATACAGGCAAAGCGATGAAATCAGTCCGATGTTAGGACCTTCAGGGCTCTCAATTGGGCAAAGGCGACCATAGTGAGTATAGTGGACGTCGCGTACCTCGAAGCCGGCACGTTCACGTGACAGACCACCTGGGCCGAGTGCTGACAAACGGCGCTTGTGGGTAACCTCGGCCAGCGGGTTGGTTTGGTCCATGAACTGGCTGAGGGGATTGGTGCCGAAGAACGAGTTGATAACGCTCGAAATGGTCTTGGCATTTATCAGGTCGGTCGGAGTAAACACCTCATTATCGCGCACGTTCATGCGTTCACGTATTGTGCGGCTCATACGAGCCAGACCGATGGAGAACTGATTAGCCAGCTGCTCACCCACCGTGCGGACACGACGGTTAGACAGGTGGTCGATATCATCAACGGTAGCATTGGAGTTTACCAGCTGGATGAGGTATTTGATAATCTCGATGATGTCGTCCTTCGTCAGTACGCGGACGTCCATACTGGTATCGAGACCTAATTTCTTGTTGATGCGGTAACGGCCAACTTCGCCTAAATCGTAACGCTTGTCGGAGAAGAACAGGTTCTGGAACACCTCGCGGGCACTTGCGTCATCAGCCGGATCGGCATTGCGCAACTGGCGGTAGATGTACTTGACGGCTTCTATCTCCGAGTTGCTCGGGTCTTTGGACAAGGTGTTGAAGATAATGGCGTACTTATTGGCTGCCTCCTCATCCTTGTGAAGCAGTATGGTAGAAGCACCACTCTCCAATATCTCGCCTACGTTGTCAGCTGTTATTTCTGTCTCGCGCTCCATAATAACTTCATTGCGCTCAATAGAAACAACCTCGCCCGTATCTTCGTCAACGAAATCTTCGTTCCAACTCTTCAGCACACGTGCAGCCAACTTGCGGCCAACGGCAGCCTTCATATTCTTCTTGTTTACCTTCACCTCTTCGGCAAGGTCGAAAATCTGCAGAATGTCGCTGTCGGTTTCAAAGCCGATGGCACGCAACAGTGTCGTTACCGGTAATTTCTTCTTACGGTCGATATAAGCATACATCACATTGTTGATATCCGTAGCGAACTCAATCCAGGAGCCTTTGAACGGAATGATGCGGGCACTGTAGAGAGCCGTGCCGTTGGCATGAACGCCCTGTCCGAAGAATACACCAGGTGAACGATGCAGCTGTGCCACAACCACACGCTCAGCACCATTGATAACAAAGGTACCGTTATCGGTCATGTACGGAATGGTTCCCAGGAACACGTCCTGTATAAATGTGCCGAAGTCCTCGTGGTCGGGATCTGTACAATACAGTTTCATCTTAGCCTTCAAAGGCACACTATAGGTGAGACCACGCTCCAGACACTCGTCGATGGAGTAACGTGGCGGGTCGATATAGTAATCCAAGAACTCAAGAACGAAATTGTTACGCGTATCGGTGATAGGGAAGTTCTCGGCGAACACCTTATACAAACCGTCGTTCTTGCGTTCTTCAGGCGGAGTATCCAACTGTAGGAAGTCTCTAAAGGACTTTAACTGCACATCGAGGAAATCCGGATATGGGTACGGATTGTGAACGCTGGCAAAATTTATTCTGTTATCAACAATTTTAGATGCCATTAGAAGATATTAAACGGATTAAAAATATAATAAGACACAAAAAGGTTAGGACTCACCGACTGGGCAAATCCTAACCATAATATACAGTAATCTAAAGTTCTGTTACTTGAGCTCTACCTTGGCACCTTCAGCCTCGATGGTCTTCTGCAGGTTCTCAGCCTCTGCCTTAGCGAGACCTTCCTTCAGCGTAGAAGGAGCGCCGTCTACAAGGTCCTTAGCTTCCTTCAGACCAAGACCACAAGCCTCCTTAACGGCCTTTACAACCTTCAGCTTGTTAGGACCAACCTCTGTGAGAACAACATTGAACTCTGTCTTCTCCTCTGCTGCACCAGCAGCAGCGGCTACAGGACCAGCAGCTACAGCAACAGCTGCAGCAGCAGGCTCGATACCATACTCGTCCTTCAGGACTGTTGCCAACTCATTAACTTCTTTAACAGTAAGATTTACTAACTCTTCTGCAATAGCTTTTACGTCTGCCATTTTATTCTAAATTTTAATTGTTCGTTTTAAATAAATATATTGTGACCTTAATATAATTGTCAACTTGCATTGCAATTACTGATTATTCAGGACGCTCGCCTAAAGTCTTAAGCACACCGTGAATAGTGTTTGCGCCTGACTGGAGAGCTGATACGACGTTCTTTGCAGGACTCTGCAACAAAGTTACAATCTCTGCAATAACCTCGTTCTTGCTCTTGAGAGCAGCCAGTTCTTCGAGCTTGTCGGCACCAACGTAGATACTTTCCTCTGCGTAAGCAGCCTTCAGTGTTGGAACTTCTTTATCCTTGTACTCTTTCAGCAGCTTTGCAGGCTGATTGGCTACATTCGAGAAGAACACAGCCGTGTTGCCCTTGAGCGCTGAGTACAGCAGTTCGAAATCAACATCCGAAGCCTCGAAAGCCTTGTGAAGAAGTTTGTTCTTCACAACCACCATCTTGATTTCACTCTTGAAGCACTTGCGACGCAGCTTACTGGTGTCCTCAGCAGTCAGTCCGGTAACGTCTACCAGATAGAAATGAGGATATTCCTTGAGCTTCTCGCCAAGTTCTACAATTATAGTATCTTTTACTTCTTTCTTCATTTTACAAAACTTTTAGAGTTATTCAACTGATTTAGGATCAATCTTGATACCCTTACTCATCGTGCTTGAAATAAAGATACTCTTAATGTATGTACCTTTAGCAGCAGCAGGCTTCAAACGTATAACGGTAGCGATGAACTCCTTGGCATTGCCGCAAATCTGCTCCGCGGTCATGCTGACCTTGCCGATTGACGTGTGGATGATACCAGCCTTGTCAACCTTGAAGTCTATCTTACCTTGTTTTACGTCCTTCACTGCCTTAGCAACGTCCATAGTCACGGTACCGCTCTTGGGGTTCGGCATGAGACCACGCGGACCGAGAACTCGACCCAGAGGACCTACCTTACCCATGCAAGACGGCATGGTGATGATGACATCAACATCTGTCCAGCCACCTTTAATTTTCTCAATATATTCATCGAGACCAACATAGTCGGCTCCAGCTTCCTTTGCAGCAGCTTCCTGATCGGGAGTACAGAGGCAGAGCACGCGGGTAACCTTTCCGGTACCATAGGGCAGCGAAACCACGCCACGAACCATCTGGTTTGCCTTGCGCGGGTCTACACCCAGACGTACATCAATATCAAGCGAAGCATCGAACTTGGTAGTGGTAATTTCCTTTACCAGTTCCGAAGCCTCCTGTAATGTGTATGCCTTCCCTGCTTCAACCTTCTCAGCTACTGATTTTTGATTTTTTGTCAGTTTACTCATTTTCTTAATTGAAGTTTAATTGGATTAGTGATTGTTGAATATTGATTTAGGATTTGCCGTCATCGCTAATCATTAATCCCTAATCATATTATTTACCAGGGAAGTCCCCTTTTACAGTGATACCCATACTTCTTGCTGTACCTGCAACGAGCTTCATAGCGCTTTCAACTGTAAAACAGTTCAAGTCTGCCATTTTATCTTCTGCTATAGCCTTCACCTGCTCCCATGTTACGGAAGCAACTTTCTGACGGTTAGGCTGACCGGATCCACTCTTTACCTTAGCAGCCTCTTTCAACTGTACGGCAGCGGGAGGGGTCTTGATAATGAAGCTGAATGACTTGTCAGTGTAGTATGTGATAACAACCGGTAAAATCTTGCCGGCCTTATCCTGGGTACGGGCGTTGAATTCCTTGCAAAATCCCATAATGTTGATACCCTTAGAACCCAAGGCGGGACCTACTGGTGGGGAAGGATTAGCAGCGCCACCTTTAATCTGTAATTTGATTAATCCAGCAACTTCTTTAGCCATTTTTCTGTTAATAATTAATTGATTTCATTATAAGTCGAAAGAGTGGAAGCCTCTCCAACCTGTTAGAATAAGCACATCGTAACAATATGCGTTTATCCTTCTTTTTCTACTTGTATGAAGCTGAGCTCCAACGGAGTGTTGCGACCGAAGATTTTAACCATTACCTTCAGCGTGCGCTTCTCGTTGTTGATTTCCTCTATGACTCCACTGAAACCGCTGAACGGACCATCAATTACTTTCACTGTCTCATCGAGTACATACGGAATATCAGTTGTATTTTCGAGGTCGGAAGCCTCTGCAGCTCCAAGCATCCGATTGATTTCCGACTGCGGAACCGGTGATGGATTGTCAAGCCCGCCGAGGAAGCCCAAACAATTTGGCATGAAACGTAGCAAATGAGCCACATCACCTTCCAAGCTAGCCTCAACAAACAGATATCCGGGAAGGCTTACCTTTTCCTTCTCTACCCTTCTGCCGTTTTGTACGGAGGCATGCTTCTCCATGGGTATAAGGATCTGATAGACATGCGAATTGAGCAACGTGTTGTGTTTCATCTCGGCCTCTATATACTCTTTGAGCTTAGCCTCTTTTCCACTTACAGCACGCAACACATACCAATTCTTTCCCTTCTCAGCCATTTCCTTTACCTCTGATTAATTTGGATAGATAGCGGTCATGACAATTCTGAACACAGTGTCCATAGCAGACACAACCAGTGCGATTATCAGTGAAGCAGATAATACAATCATTGCACTGTGAGTAAGTTCGGCACGTGTAGGCCAAGTTGTCTTATGTGCAAGTTCGTCGTAACAAGTCTTGCAATAATTTACTATCTTCTTGAACATATTATCTTCTGTTTTGCACGGGTTGAAAGACTCGAACTCTCGACACCTGGTTTTGGAGACCAGTGCTCTACCAACTGAGCTAAACCCGTAAAAAAGTTCCCGTAACCGCAGTTGCGGGAACTTGAGTGTATGTATACTTGAACTTATTCAGAATTACTGCTGAACGTCGTCGAGGATAGCTGTAATCTGACCGGAGCCTACAGTTCGACCACCCTCGCGGATAGCAAAACGAAGACCCTCATTCAGAGCCACCTTGTAAATCAAGGAGACCTCAATCTCTACGTTGTCACCAGGCATAACCATTTCCACTCCCTCCGGAAGTTTGATTTCGCCGGTGCAATCCATCGTGCGGAGGTAGAACTGCGGACGATACTTGTTGCCGAACGGAGTGTGACGGCCGCCTTCTTCTTTCTTCAGCACGTAAACCGAAGCCTTGAAGTGATCGTGCGGAGTGATGGCACCCGGGTGCACAACAACCATACCACGCTTAACCTCATCCTTGTCTACACCGCGGAGCAGCAGACCTACGTTGTCGCCAGCTTCACCCTCGTCAAGGATCTTGCGGAACATTTCAACGCCAGTGATAACCGACTTCTTATCTTCACCAAGACCGAGCAGCTGGATTTCATCACCAATCTTGCACTTACCAGTCTCAATACGGCCGGTAACAACGGTGCCACGACCGGTGATAGAGAATACATCCTCAACAGGCATCAAGAAAGGCTTGTCAACCTCACGTACAGGCTCCTGAATCCACTCGTCAACGGTGTCCATCAGTTTCATTACAGAGTCAACCCACTTTTCAACATCGTTCAGTGCACCGAGTGCAGAACCGCGAATGATAGGAGTATCCTCTTCGTAGTCGTACTGAGCGAGAAGCTCCTGAAGCTCCATTTCAACGAGCTCCAACATTTCCTCATCCTCAACGAGGTCACACTTGTTCAGGAATACAACCAGACGAGGTACGTTTACCTGACGGGCGAGAAGTACGTGCTCACGTGTCTGTGGCATAGGGCCATCAGTAGCAGCAACTACCAGAATAGCACCGTCCATCTGAGCAGCACCAGTAACCATGTTCTTCACATAGTCGGCGTGTCCCGGACAGTCTACGTGCGCATAGTGACGCTTTGCAGTCTCATACTCAATGTGAGAAGAGTTAATCGTAATACCGCGTTCCTTCTCCTCGGGAGCGTTGTCAATCTGGTCGAATGACTTAACATCCTCACCACCAAAGCCCTTGTCGTGAAGAACCTTAGAGATTGCAGCTGTCAAAGTAGTCTTACCGTGGTCAACATGACCAATAGTACCAATGTTAACATGTGGTTTGGTACGCTGAAATGTCTCTTTAGCCATAGCTTTACTTTTTATTTATATAATGAATAATCTGAAATTAAATTCTTGTTTTTCTTCTGCCTATCAGATAGAACCGAAGTAGAGCTGTAACTGAGAGTTGAACTCAGGACCTCTTCCTTACCAAGGAAGTGCTCTACCACTGAGCTATTACAGCATTGATTTAGAGCGGAAAACGGGACTCAAACCCGCGACCCCCAGCTTGGAAGGCTAGTGCTCTATCAACTGAGCTATTTCCGCAAAACATTGATTCTACTGAAGTGGGTGGTGATGGATTCGAACCACCGAAGGCATAGCCAGCAGATTTACAGTCTGCCCCATTTGGCCACTCTGGTAACCACCCTTGTTTCAGCAACTCCTTAGGAATTCTGCGCCTCTGTTACTCTCCGAGCCTCTTGTCGGATTCGAACCAACGACCCCGAGATTACAAATCACGTGCTCTGGCCAACTGAGCTAAAGAGGCATATCCATGCAGCCGCAATCGGCCTCGTTTTGGATGCGTTGTAAAACGGCTGCAAAGATACTCATATTTTTTATATCGCCAAAACTTTTTCCGAGTTTTTTTTATTTGTTGCGCAGTTTTTCCTTGTATTTCGTCAGCTGCACCTTCATCGCATCTACACACTCGTCAATGCCCTCCTCAAAGGTATTGTAGGTCTTCTCCACGAACAGCTTGTTTCCGGGAACCGAGACCGTCAGACTCGTCGTTTTATTTAATGCGGTAGCGGGCTTCTCGACTTTTAATTGCACCTCTACTTTCTGAATATCTTCATACGATTTTTCCAACTTGGCTGTTTTCTTCTCGATAAACGCCTGTAATTTTTCGGTAGCGTCGAAGTGTATCGACTGAATTTTAATCTCCATAGTTACCTCCAGTTTTAAAAGGTTAAGCCCTTGGATGGGCATTCGTATAAACTCGCTTTAACTGCTCGAAAGTGGTATGAGTATAAATCTCTGTCGTTGAGAGACTCTCATGTCCGAGCAGTTTCTTTACGCTTTCTATCCCTGCATCATGGTTCAGCATGGCCGTGGCAAAGGTATGCCGCAGCACGTGTGGCGTACGCTTCTTGAGCGTGCAGACGCAGCTCAGGTATTTCTTTACCTCGTAGCGTACTTGGTTGCGGTTCATCCGCTCGCCTTTATCAGTCCGGAACAGCGCTTCCGTCTGCCCCGAAACTTGGCTCTCGCGCGTGTTTAAATATAAGGTTAGAGCCGCCTCCAGTTCTTCACCGAAGGGAATGATGCGCTGCTTGTTGCGTTTGCCGGTAACTTTCAGCTGGCGGTTTGCGAAATCAATCGCCGAGTCATCCAGCCCTATCAATTCAGCCAGTCGCATGCCTGTAGCGTAGAATGTCAGCAAGATAGTCCTTGCCCTAACTTCCTGATAGGAGTCGCCCCAAGGCAGGTCGTCCAGCAACCGGTTCATCTCCGTTTCCTTTACGAACTGCGGCAGAGGCTTGCCAACCTTTGGTCCACGAAGGGCTCGCGAGGGATCCTTCTCCACCAAATGATGAGCGAGGGCAAAACGAAACAGGGAACGCAAAGCACTCAATCTCCTGTTGATTGAGGTGGCATTGTTTCCTTTATCCATCATACTCTCCATCCAGTCACGGATAACATCCGAGTCTACCGACTCCCATGAGAGTTGACCATCTAAATTTTTGAAATACGTCTCAAAGGCCTTGAGGTCTTCGGCGTAGCTTTTAACCGTCAGTGGTGAGCAGTTCTGCTCATACTTCAGGTAGTTCAAAAATTCGTCTATCATCATTCAGCGCCGTTTACATCACAACGTATAACTTTATCTCCCCTTGAGCTTCGACCGGTTTCACACCGGCAAATTCATTCAGAAGATGTTTTCGGCAACGAATATACGGAATTTAATTCAAACTACCAAATTTTTAGGAGGAAAAAGATTATTCCTCCTCGCGGCGCAGCTTCTGTACGTAGATAGCGTGCTCCATCTTGAGTCTCTTCTTAACAGACGGCTTGTCGAACTGCTGACGTGCGCGGAGTTCTTTTACAACACCGGTCTTCTCGAATTTCCTCTTGAACTTCTTGAGAGCTCTTTCGATGTTCTCGCCATCTTTTACGGGTACAATAATCATGTTTTTTGTTTTAAATATTTATTTTGTTCAACACTATTGGGGCACAATGCCACAATTTGCGGGTGCAAAATTACATCTTATTTATGAATAAAACAAGTTTTTAGCCGTTTTTTGTTCTTACATTCCGGTTTTGCTCTACATTTTTTACTCTCACCATCCGGCTGTTTTACACATTTCCGCCTATGCCCTTGAACTTTTCAATGAAAGCTGAAATCTTTTGGAAAACGCTTTGCTTCTTCGTCAGGTATTGCGGATTCAGAGGGCTCATCTTGGGCAGAACGGCATTGAACCGATAGAAGAGGGTTCCCAAAACAAACTGCTTGAAGTCCCATCCGTCTACGGCGCCCCGCACCTCGTTGGCTATTTTCCAGATAGCAGCCTGCAGGTCGTCTCTTTGCTTTGTGCTTGTCATTATTGCTGTTGGTGTTTGTTCTTGATTTAGTTTGCAAATATAGGATTTTATAACGAGAAAAACGAAGAAAGCGCCACTATCTTTTCCGCATGCCGCAGGTTACGGGGCAGATTGTTGGAGGTATCGTTCAAGGGCGCCGAACGATACCTCCAAGCGCCTTGAAGGGCATCTCCAAGCGGCTTGAACGATACCTCTTTCTCCACCCCCCATAAACAGGGCGATTGCGGGAGGGCAGAAAGAGGAGTGGCGGAAGCCTCCGGCAGTCCTTCCGAAGTGAAGTTGAAACGACAGAAAACGCAAAGAGCCGGCAGGTAGAAATTTCCTGCCGGCTCTTTGCGTTTGTACTTGCTGCGCCGTGTTACCTGTTGAGCAGCTGCTCCATGCGGGCGATGCTGCTGCGCACGGCGGCGGCATCGGGCGTGGCAGAGCGGAACGTTGCCACGGCTTGGTTAAGCTCTTCGAGGGCTTTGCTGTTGCCTTTGCGGCCGTATTCGGCCTGCAGCACGCGCAGTTTCTCCACGTTCTGCACGCCTTCTATCATCTGCTCAAAGCGGCGGCTCGAACGGTTTCCGGGATACACCACATACGTATCGCCGGGCGTAAAGAGGCGGAAGCGGGTGTCGAACATCGGGTTCGCCGTCCAGTTCATCCACGCCCAACGCAGAAAACCGTTAAAGCCATTGGCCACGCAGTACATGGGCAGGTAGACTGCCTCTGCGGGGTCGTTGTTCGAACAGATGTTGGGCATCTGGTCGGGGCAGGCGGTGTAGGTGGTTGAAATCCATCCGCGACTGTTGCGCCGGGCCAGTTCGTCGGCGCTGAAGTGTTGGTTCCACGCTATGCAATAGTCGTAAATCTTGTCCACCAGCTCCTTGTGGTAGTTTCCGGCCAGGGCCATCTTGATGCCGGGAGCAGCCTGCTGCGCCACCTTCCAGGCGTCGAGCATGGCGTCGAGGCTGCGCTCGTCCATGGCGATAACGGCGCGATTGAACCACCCCTTGGCCTTGAGATGGGCGGCGAAGGACTGCAGGAACGGCGTCCAAAGACCGACATAAGTGCTGTCGGAGGTCGTTGTACGCAGGCTCTTGTACGTTCCGGAGCCCTCGTCGTAATAGTCGAAGGCCATATCCCACGGCACCATGGAGTAGCAGTTGATGTCGCCGGTGATGCCGCATGAGTCGAGGAAGGCTACCCAACGGTCGAAGACGCTGTAGTCGTAGCTCCAGGTGCCGTCGGCGCGGCGTGTGGTCTGTATCATTGCATCGAATTTGTCGTTGCTCTGCTTGCCCCAAGGTTCGTAGAAGAGTGTGGCGAACCCCTTGCGCTGTCCGGCCTTTGCCAGCATCTGCATGTAAGGGCGCAGGGCGTCGAAGTGGGCCTGGCTCCACGGTGCCACGCCGTAGTAGCGGCTCACGGCATAAGGTTGCATCCAGAAGTTGAGGTTGAAGTGCGGCGTCTCCGGCAACGTGCGATCCAGCACCTGCACCGTTACGGGCTGCTCCTGCACCACCCGCTGCCCCTCGCGCAGCACCAGGCGGAGCTTGTACCGGCCCGGAGCCATGTTGCGCGGAACCTCTATCGTGCACCATGCCGCTTTGGCTACAGTGCCTTCGCGGCCGGTGATAGCCGGGCCGCCAATTACATCGGCCACCGCCCAAGCCTGCAATGTATCGGGCGGATTGCCGCAACCGCGGAAGTTGTCGGTCAGCACCGTGCGCAGAAACCCTGCCCTGGCGTGGGCTGCCAGACGCTTGCCGCGCCCGCTGCCCGTAACCTGCAGCTGCAGCGGACGGGTCACGTCAGCATTCAGAGCCACCTCAAAACCCGCCCGTTCGCCGCGCCACAACGTCAATATCTGCACGTTGGCAGAGGTCGATACCGGCTGCCGCAGCGCCCCCATGGGCTGCCGCGCCAACGCTGCATCTATCATGTACTGCGACCGGTCGGCAAAGGGCAGTATCTCGTACGCGCCGTTCGTAATCTCGGCGAGCGACAAACTCCTGAACTCGATGTCGTAACCCTCGTTGTGGAAGTTATTTTCGAAGAGCAGTCCTATGCGGTCGTTGTCCATCCGAACCATTGTCGAATAGCACGAAGTGGCATCAGTTACGCGCAGCCCCTTTATCCAGCCGGCGCCTAACTGCTGCGCGGTGGAATAGTCGGAGTACGCGGCCAGCTCCTTGTAGAAGAACCCCACGCTGTCCCGACGGGCACTGAGCGGAACCGATTGCAGCGCCACATAGAGGCTCCGGCCATCGCTGCAGCGGCGTGCCGGCACAACGAGAATGCCGCCGTTGCAGGCATTCACCTGCCGCGCCGTCATGTTCTCGGGCATTATCTCCCGGCCCCAATGGCCCTCGGCAGCCAGCTCATCGGTGTAAGTAAACACGTTGAAGCGGCGGCCGCCCTGTGCATCACGACAGCTGAGCAGCACGCTGCCGTCGGGCAGTTCTTCCACTTTAGACTCGTCCTGGGCCACACTTGGCGCCACGTCCGGCCTTCCGAGCGAATGCCAGGTGGCCCCGAAGTCGTCCGAATAGATGACGAACGTGCCGCATCGGCCCACTCCGCGCTGCCTGACAGGGTGCGCCATGTAGAGCCGGTAGAACTTCTCCTTGCGCACGTAGCGGCTTTGCATAATCTTGCCCGAGGTGAGGAAGATGCCGTCGGCACTGCCCCCGTTGGGCAGCTTGTTGTCGTACAGGCCGTAAATCATCTCCGTCAGGTCGGTGCCGTGGTCCCATGTGCGGCCGCCGTCGGTACTGCGGAAGAACACGGCATGCTGCGGATTCTGCCTCGTAGCATGCGGGTAGCCCGTCTTACCGGCCACACAGTGCAGCAAGACGTTATCCGACGTGCGGTCGGCCACGATGCTCGGGTCGCCGAAAGCCGTGCGAACAGCATCGGCGGCATGCTCGTTTCCGCGGGCCACACACACGGAGTCGCTCCACGTGCGGCCACGGTCGTCGCTCGTCTTCATGACCACATTGATTTGCCACAGGCCGTTGCGGTTGTTCCAACCCACATCGGTCTTGCTGATGCGGAAGTCGCACGCGGCCAGCAACCGGCCCCGGCGGGTTTGCGTGAGGGCCGGAATACGGAACGGAACAGCGCTGTTGGCATTGTCGAAAACGGTTGTACGGTAGCCCTCATCAGCAGCAGCAGGCAACCGGTGCGGGCGGTTTACGGCCGCAGAAGCAGCCATAAAAGCGAATGAAAGCAGCAGAGCAAGTGGCAGTTTTTTGTTCATCACGGGTTTGTAAATGGTAGTATAAGATTGCGTGTGAGGCCGGCCAACCGCAGCAGAAGTTCGCTCTGCCGGCAGCCCCAAAGGCCACCGGCCGTGCTGCCAGCCTACAACTAACATGCAATATTCGGCATTTTTTCCGAGATACACAAACTTATTGCCCTCGTTTTTGCCTGCACCGCGTGCTTAGAGAGCACGAAACAGTGAAAAAGCCCGCTGCCGGCAGCAGGCTGAAAAACACCGGGCAAAAGTTCCGGCGCTATCCTTCCTGCTCCATCCACGCCTGTTGCAAGCCGCCGAAAAGGCATGAGGAGGGCAGGCGAACGGTATCTGCGTTAAAAATACAAAATAAAAAGACGACTATCGAAGTTTATCATTACTTTTGCCACTACATACAAGAAAACAAACCTAAAACCTGTCTTTACACCCTTGAGATGAAAACCAGAGAACGAAAAACCAGATTATTTGGCGCGTGGCTCATGCTGCTCGCCATGTTCACACTTGCTTCCTGCAACGATGAGGACACAAAGAACGCCATCAGTAACGATGCCGAAACCCTGAAAACCATTGAGGAGGGCAGGCTCAATCTGGATGCTGCAGCACACACGGTGAACCTTTTTCTGACCGACGACGGCACCGACTGGGAGGCCAGCATACTGCCGGCAGGAGAAGGTGAGGACGCCGACTGGTGCCAAGCCCATGCCGAGCAGACGGCCGGCGGGTGGACGATAACTGTCACGACGCAGGCCAACGAGGGTATGGTAAGCCGCCGGGCACTGCTCCGACTGACCCATGGCAGCGAGGTGTACCGCATCACCATCTACCAGGAAGCTGGCCCGCAGATGGTTGCACAACGCCCTCACATTGACGTGACCGACGAGGGCGGCTACGTGTACATTACGCTGCAGGCCAACACAATGCCCGAGGTAGAAACGGCGGAGACGGCCTCGTGGCTCAAGTATGTTGACCGCCAGGTAGCCCACCACAATCCGGTGGGCGAACAGCCTGTATCCATTACCTTCCGCTTTGAGGCCGAACGGAATACCGACTGGGGCCGGATGGCGCGCGTAACGTTCAAGGCCAAGGGTGCGAGAGACGTGGTGGTGGACGTTCACCAGTGGTGCCGGCCGCTGCAGGAAACGGAGAGCATACACGTTGCCGAGCCCGGACAGCTGGCCACACTCATAGGAGGCAACGTGCGGGACTGGGCAAACATAAACTCGCTAAAGCTCTCCGGAACGCTT
Source organism: Prevotellaceae bacterium KH2P17 (assembly GCA_900199655.1). GTDB lineage: Bacteria > Bacteroidota > Bacteroidia > Bacteroidales > Bacteroidaceae > Prevotella. Next base: position 52,569 of record FZRE01000001.1, on the reverse strand, counting down.
AATGCCACCGACATGCAGGTGGTGCAGACGCTGTTACGGCCGGAAGTCAGCTTCGCCCAAACCAATGACGAGGGCAATGTAACCATCACGATGCAGGTGAACCTGCACCTGCAACACCTCGACCTCCGCGACTGCAAGCTCGTAGCAGGCAGGGGAACGTACAGCGAACCCAGCGTTGCATCAAGCATCAAGGACTACCGCCAGGACAGCAATGAACTGGGCCAGGACGCCTTTCTCATTGCGCGAACGTACCTGCAATCGGTCGTACTGCCCAAAGAACTGGAGAAAATCGGCGAAAAAGCCTTCTATATGTGCCTCCAGCTGGAGCGCGTAGAGATACCGGCCAGTGTGAAAACAATCAGCGGCTGGGCTTTTGCCAACTGCGAGAAGCTGACGACACTCACCCTACCGGCCGACTCGAAGCTCGAAACCTTGGGGTCGTACGCACTGGCTACGGGCAGCACTTTAGACGATATTTACTTCCCGTCAACGCTCCGCATCATCGAAAATCAGGGCATTTTAGGCCACGTTTCGGCCCGCCGCATCCACCTGAAGTGGACCACTCCGCCTGTATTGGAGCGCTTCGGCGTTAGCCAGAACGCCACACTCTGCGTGCCCCTTGGCACTGCCGAGGCCTATCGCAACGCCAAGGGATGGAACAGAGCCAAAGAGATAGTGGAGGAATAGGGCGCTGCCCCACCCTCTGTCCACGGCTCTCCGGAGCGCCGGAGACGCCGACCGGCGACGGCAGAAAGCACCTGCCGCCAAAGCCCCTGTTCAAGGCAACTGCCAAAGAGGTATCGTTCAAGGCGCCTGAAGGTATCGTTCAGCGCGCTTGACCCATAGCTTCAAGCGCCTTGAAGCATAGCTATACGGCAACCGCGTGACAGCATGGGGCGGCGCGAAGCTGCTTTCGAGGGGCAGAAACGCAGCCTACCAGCAGCGTAAAAACAAACAAAGAGTGGAGGAACTGGGCACAGCCTGTTCCTCCACTCTTTGTTTTCAGGCTCCTGCGGACTGGCCGCCGGGGCGCCCGCAGGCGTGCTGCTTACAGCGTGAAGCCGATGCCCACGCCCAGCGGATGGCACTCGGGGCCGTTCTTGAAGAGGCCCGTCAGGGCGTAATGCAGGTAGAGCGTGAAGCCCGAAACGCCCGCGTAGAACTCGAGGTTGGCCCCCAAGGGGCGCATGTTCACGTCTTCGGTAACGGTGGTTTTATCGTGCCGCACGCGGTATTTTGTCTTGTCGCCGCCCCGAAGTTCAAGAGAAAGGCCGGCGCCCACGTACGGACGGAACTTGCCGGAGCTGTAGTTCCACTCCAAGGTGAGCGGAACCTTGTAGTAGGTGTACTTCAGGAAGCTGGTCCGAACGTTCTCCACGGGGTTCTGCACCATCGTAGTCACGCCGTCTACATTATCCATCACGTAGCCTACATTGAAGTGGTTGTGCACAAAACCTATCTGAACGCAGGCCGAGAAGCCGAGATTGGCCTGCTCGTTCAGGGCTACATCAATGGTAAAAGGCGTCATCCCCCACTCCAGCGAACGCGAGTCGCGGTTGTGCATGGCACTGCCTCCGCCCAGCAGATTGGTGCCTATGTAGAAGTCGGGGTGATGAGAAAGGAAGCCTTTCTTCTTCTTCGTGGGCACAAAAGGCGACGAAACGTAGACCTTCTCTATCTCCTGACCGTCTACAAAGGTGGTTTCGCGGGTCTTTGAAAGCTCGTTGCCAAGGGTGTCGAACACCTGGACATGCGTCTCGATGCTGTCTACGTTGACCACAATTTTCTTGTTCTTAACTACGAATGTCGTGTCTCCCACTTCGTTGGCCCTTACGCTGAGCGTTGCCAGAACAGCCAACAAAAAGAATAGCTTTTTCATATTGCGAATGTATTATTTGCGTTTCGTGTAACATAGTTTCATGATATCGTCGGGGCTCAGGGGGCCTTCTATGTAGATAACGGCGCCACTCTCGCCCTTTCCATTTGAGAAGAGCACGTACCGGTTCACGTCTTTCTGCAGCTGGGGCATCAGGTAGTAGCCGCTTACTACCTGCCCGTCTTCTATCACCTCGCGTATTTTGCGGGCGCGCTTGCGGTCGGCCTTCAGGCATGCCGACGCCTCGGCAGCCAGATGCTTGTACACCAGCGAACGGTAAACGTTGAGGTGGAAGCCCCGCAGCGTGGTGTTGTTGAGCACCACCATCTTGCATCCCTTGGCGTGGCCGTAGCGTTCGAACAGCTCTGCTACCTGCAGGTCGGCCTGTGCCCGGGCCACGGTAAGGGGCAGCACAAGGAGCATCAGCAGCGCCAGCAGGCGCTTAACGGTTATCTGTTTCATATTGCTGTCTCCATTTGAAAGAGCGCGTCGAAGTCTTCGTCGGCATCAGCAGACACCATGTTGAGCGAAGCCTCGGCCTCTCGGTTGATTATTTCCTTGTTATGAATGACTTTTCCGTTTATTATGGCGTAGTTGTTTCCGGACTGCGGAAGCTGCACCGTCAGCACCAGGAGCGCCACTGCGGCAGCGGCCACGGCCAACGCCACCGGCAGCCAATGCCTCTGGAAGCCCTGCCGGAGCGTAGCGGCGGGTACGGCAGCCTGCTGCTGCAGAGCCGCTGCCTCAGCCTGCTCGTAGGCAAACAGCGCCCGGTACACCCGCCACTCGGCCGGCACCTGCTGGCCTGCACGGGTAAAGTAATCGCGCAGCCGGCCTTCTTCCTCGTTGGTGGTGAGCCCGTCCAAGTACCGTTCTAAGAGTTTCTGTATTTCTTCCTTGTTCATTTCGGTGTCCTTTCTTTCGTCATTCTGATAAACTCCTCACGTATATGCCGCCTGGCTCTTGAGAGGTTCTGCCTGAGAGACTCGTCCGTGCAGCCGGTTATCCGGATAATTTCGGCGGTGGTGTAGCCTTCTATCTCCTTCATGCGGAATATCCGTTGCTGCAGCGCGGGCAGCCCTTCCACAATCCGGGAGATGAGCCTCACCTCGTCCGTTGCCTCCACTTGGCGGTCATCAACAGGTATTTCCCTGCGCCCGGACCATTCTTCGCGCTCTATCTGTCGGTGCCTCCAGTGGTCGCGGGCCATGTTGCGCAGGATGCTGAAAGCCAGCGCCTCGCAGTTGGGATGGGTCTTCAGCCGATGGCGCATGTCCCAGAGGCGGAGCAAAGTTTCCTGAACAAGGTCCTCGGCCGAGACATCCGTCTCGCCGAAAGCCTGCGCCTGCCGCATCAACTTGCCGCGAAAGGCCATGATGTGTTTGCCGAACTCTTCTGTTTCCATCGCCATTCAAAGGGTAAACGGACGAGAAGGCAGATTGTGACACCGGCCTTCCAACTTTTTTGATAACAAAAAAAGGCGCCGTAACGCCTTTCTTTCTTTTGTTCTGCTTGTATCAGATTGCACGCGTGGCTTCATCGAGCCACGCTTTCTCATCGGCCGAGAGATAGGGCGAGAGCCGCTCGTTGACCATGCGGTGGTAGCTGTTCAGCCAGTCGATTTCTTCCTGTAAAAGCAGCCGGCGGTCAATGGGCGCGGTGCTGATGGGGCACAGCGTGAGCGGCTCCAGCTGCAGGAAGCGGCCGAACTCGGTCTCCTTGTAATCGGTTATGAGCAGGGTGTTCTCTATCCGCACGCCGAAGCGGCCGGCCAGATAGATGCCGGGCTCGTCGGTAACGGTCATGCCGCTGCGCAACGGTGTGGGCATGTACTCCATCCGTATCTGGTGAGGGCCCTCGTGAACGCACAGGTAGCTGCCCACTCCGTGGCCCGTTCCGTGCAAGTAGTTGAGGCCTTCGCGCCACATGGTCTCGCGGGCCAGGGCATCAATCTGCGTGCCCGTGGCGCCATCGGGGAACTTGGCAAGCTCCAGCCGGATGTGCCCCTTGAGCACGAGGGTGTAGATGTGGCGCTGCTCGTCGGTAAGAGGGCCGAGCGGAATGGTGCGCGTAATGTCGGTTGTTCCGTCCTGATACTGCGCTCCGCTGTCAAGAAGCAGGAAGCCCTCGGGCCGTAGCGGCACGTCTGTTGCAGGCGTTGCCTCGTAATGGACGATGGCTCCGTGCTCCTGATAGGCGGCAATGGTATCGAACGAAATGTCGCGAAAAAGGGGCTGACTGCGGCGCAGCGAGGTGAGCATACGATCTACTGAAAGCTCCGTCTGGCCACCTGCAGCCACGGCGGATGGCAGCCATCTCAGGAACTGAACCATCGCTATGCCGTCACGGAGCATGGCGTTGCGAAAGCCGTTTATCTCTGTGGGGTTCTTCACACACTTCATCTCGGGCACCGGCGAGGGTGCATGGACAACCTCGGGGCACTTCACCAACTTGGTAAGCGTGTAGTTGGTGGCCTGTGGGTCGATGAGGATATTGTACTCGCCGTAGTCCTTCAGCCCTGCTGATACGCGGCTGTAGTCGTCGGTCTCCACCCCTTGCGCTTGCAGATAGGCCACCACCTCGGCCGTTAGTTTCTCCTTATTTATATATAAGGTGACACGGTTCGTGGAGACAAGGAGATAGGAAACGAACACGGGATTGCAATGAACATCGGTGCCGCGGAGGTTGAGCAGCCAGGCTATGTCGTCGAGGGCAGCCACCAGCATGCCGTCGGCATGGCGGCTGCGCAGGGCCTTGCGCAGGCGCTGCAGTTTGGAGCGGGTGTCCTCGCCGGCATATTCCAGGGGCTGGATTTCCACCTTATTGGCAGGCAGGGCAGGCCTGTCGGCCCATGCGAGGGCAAGAGGATCGAGGTTGGTACGTAGGGTGAGGCCGCCTTGATGGCGCAAGTCGGCCGTAAGTTGCTGTACGAACGCGTAGCTGTTCACCATCCCGTCGAGCCCCACCTCGGTCAACCCGCCGCCCTGCAGCTCACTGCCTATCCACTCGGCAATGGTGGGCGTGCCCTCCACCTTCAGCTTCATGAGCTGGAATTCCGTGCCTTCCAGCTGCTCGGCGGCGGCAAGGAAGTAGCGCGAATCGGTCCACAGAGCGGCCGAGTGCATGGTAACAACGGCCGTGCCGGCCGACCCATTGAAGCCTGATATCCACTCGCGGCCTTTCCAGTGGTCGCAAACGTACTCGCTGTTGTGCGGATCCGTACTCGGAAAAACAAACGCTCCGAGGCTTTCCCGCTGCATGATTTCCCTGATTTTAGCTATTCTTTCGGTTACAAACTCATTCATACGGCTTTTTGATTATTAGACATCACAAAGATAACTCTTTTAAGAATTAATCACAAATTAATAGCAATGGAAATGGCGGTGATACGCCTTTTTTTGTTAACTTTGTAGAATAACGGCGGCTTTTGCAGCCTATGCTGACCCACCGGAACCTGCACCAACCCTGCAAACTGCAACAAACTCTATTTTCAGAAATACGAACCTATGGCCAAAATCACAGTCCAGAACACGGAAATCAGCATCATCTCGCGCCGCGACGACGATTATATTTCGCTCACCGACATGGCTCGCAGCCAGCTGCAAGAACACATTATCTTCCGCTGGCTCAGCCTGAAGAACACCATAGAGTACCTCGGCGAATGGGAAAAACTATACAACCCAGCTTTTAATTGTACCGAATTCGGTACAATTAGAAACATGGCCGGCAGCAACAACTTTGTGCTCTCTGTCAAGACTTGGATAGAAAAGACGGGGGCCATAGGCATCTTCTCCAAAGCCGGACGTTACGGCGGAACCTACGCCCATCGTGACATAGCCTACCACTTCGGCATGTGGATGAGCCCGAAATTCCAACTGCTGCTTGTCAAGGAGTACCAACGCATGAAGGCGGAGGAACAGAAAGCGCTTGGATGGACGGCCAAGAGGGAGCTGTCTAAAATCAACTATCACATTCATACCGATGCTGTGAAAAGCCACCTGATACCGGCCGAGGTCACGGCGGCACAAGCCGGAGCCATCTATGCGGAAGAAGCCGACGTGCTGAACGTAGCCATGTTCGGCATGACGGCTAAGCAATGGCGCGACGCCAATCCTGAACTGAAAGGCAACATACGCGATTATGCCACCATCAACGAGCTGATATGCCTCTCCAACATGGAAAACATCAATGCCGTACTCATCAACGACGGCCTGCCGCAAGGCAAGCGGCTGCTGCGTCTCAATCAGATAGCCATTCAGCAAATGCAGGTACTCGAAGACTCGAATAACCGGAAGCTGCTGAAATAAAGGAAACGGGGAAACGGCCGGTTCATCGTCTCCCCGTTTCTTTTTAAGCCGAAACCGGCCGGCAGCCACGGCTCACCTGCGTTTGGAGAAGCCATTTCCACATGGCCGGCTCTTCCGCCTCAAGCCGCCGCCCGTACACCTTCGGGCCGGGAAACTCATTCATACGGCTTTTTGATAATTAGACATTACAAAGATAACTCTTTTAAGAATTAATCACAAATTAATAGCAATGGAAATGGCGGTGATACGCCTTTTTTTGTTAACTTTGCGGTGCCAAGCTGCCAAGAGGCGACAAGGCGACGCGTGAAAGCGGAAGATTTTAATTTAAAACTTTAAATAATTAAAAGTTATGGGATACTTAACTAACGACAAACTCGTCATCGTCGGTGCTGCCGGCATGATTGGTTCAAACATGACCCAGACAGCTCTGATGCTGGGTCTCACTCCTAACATCACCCTTTACGACGTGTTCTCAGCCGAAGGAGTGGCCGAAGAAATGCGCCAGTGCGGTTTCGACGATGCCAACATCGTTGCCACCACCGACCCCAAGGAAGCTTTCACCGGCGCCAAGTACATCATCTCTTCAGGCGGTGCTCCACGCAAAGAAGGCATGACACGCGAAGATTTGCTCGTCGGAAACTCCAAAGCCGCCGAGGAACTTGGCGACAACATAAAGAAGTTCTGCCCTGATGCACGCTTCTGCGTCGTTATCTTCAACCCGGCCGACATCACCGGTCTGGTAACCCTCGTACACTCCGGACTGAAGCCGAACCAGGTTGCCACCCTCGCAGCCCTCGACTCCACCCGCCTCAAAGGCGCACTGGCAAAGCACTTCGGCGTAAGCCAGGCCGCCATAAAGAACGCCTACACCTACGGCGGACACGGTGAGAAGATGGCCGTGTTTGCATCGCCCACCACCGTTGACGGCGTGAAGCTGACCGACGTTATCGCCGGAAAAGCAACCGTGAACGGCAAGGGTCTGACCGCTGATGAATGGAAAGATATGCAGGTAGAAGTAACCAAGGGCGGCGCAAAGATTATCGAACTCCGCCGCCGCAGCTCGTTCCAGAGCCCTGCCTACCTTGCTGTCAAGATGATAGAGGCTGCCATGGGCGGTGAGGAATTTACCTACCCGGCCGGCACCTACGCTGACACGGCACGCTACAACCACGTGATGATGGCCATGCCTACACGCATTACAGCCGACGGCGTGTACACCAAGCCCGTACAGGGCACAGCCGACGAGGTTGCTGCTCTCGACGCATCCTACGCTCACCTGCAAGGTATGCGCGACCAGGTTATCGCCCTCGGCGCCCTGCCACCGGTAGAAAAGTGGAGCGAAATAAACCCGAACCTCTAAGCACTCACGCTTACCAACCATAAAGGCTGCCCGAAGCATCAACACTTCGGGCAGCCTTTTTTGATGTGTTGCCATTACAACAGCACGCCCGCTGCACACATAAAAAGCGGCTGCACTGCATGCTGCGGCCGCTCGCATGCCGTTACACCAAGCTCACCACGTTATTAACCACACCCATAACACTAAGAAGCAGATATATCCATGAACTGATTACCTCGTGCCGCCGGCCAGGTATCTGCTTGTCGACCTGCATGAGCCGGTGCAGGTAAAGGACGTACCCAAACGCACATACCGTTAACCCCACAGTGCTGACTATGATAAGCCACGACAACTTATGTCCATGGCTGATAGTAGACAGCAATACGAGCACAGCCCAAATGAGGTCAAGCCAGCCTTCCTTATCCCTTAGTTTCTCAAATTCTTCGGTTGTTATCATTTCCCTGGTAGTTTGATGTATGGGTTAACCCAATGCAAAAATAAGCAACAACTGCTTAACAGCAACACCCCGCCTCCATATATTAGCATTTATTAAGAACCGACACCTACGCTGCCGCGAGCCAGGAGCAGATTTGGCGGAGGTATCGTTCAAGGAGCTTGAAGGTATCGGTCAAGCGCCTTGAACGTATGCTTCAAGAGGCTTGAAGGGCACCTTTTACATTCTCGTTTGTAAGCTCTTGATTTTCAATACTTTGCAAACAGGCTCTAAAAAGGGCTTTTTCTGCTGCCATCATCCCCTCCTAACCTCCCCTTTCTAAGGGGAGGAAACGCTGCTGATATTATTTACAGACAGAGTAACAAAGTCTTTTTTCCGTTGTCGCGGGGTTGATAGCAGATAGTGATAAATAAGGAATGATGAGCAAAAAGACAAACTGGTACCCTCCCCTTGGAAAGGGGAGGCGGAGGAGGGGATGATAAATCAGCAGAAAAAAAATATTTTGTTACTCTGTCTCTATCATTTCTCCACGGCGCAGAAAAACATCACCGCACAGCCAGGAGATACAAAAAAGGAGCGTGGCAGGGGGCCGGAAACGAAAATGGGGCGTGCCGGACGAGCCGGCACACCCCACAAGTTGGCTGCTGAAAAGCAATGATTAATAGTTGGGACCCTCGCCAAATGCGGGCGCGCCCTTATCGTACCAAACGCGTTCTGCGTTGAGTGTCTCGGGGCGAGTGCCGTCGCAGAAGGTGAAACCCTGCTCGCTGAAGGCCTCTTCCATCTGCGTGCGCATCTTCTCTCGCTCGTCGGGCTGAACCTGATAGAAGCGTCTCGGTATCTGATTGCTCTCCTTTATGTTGACCCAAGGGATGAGCGTACTGCCCACCTTGGGCACTCCCGAACGGCGAACGGTTACGAACTGGTCGATGGGCAGATAGTAGAAGTGCAGATACTGCTGGATGTAAATCTTCTCGAGGTCGGCACTCTTGTTGCCCGTAAGCTGATAATCGGAGTGTGCGAGCATGTCGTTTATCTCGTTCTCACCGTAAACCACGGGCTTGTCCTGCAGTCCGTCGTAGCACTGGGTGTCAGAGTAGTAGGGTATCTTGTTGAGGGTTGCCAGGCGGTTATACTCCTCGGCCGAGGCCCGCAGGGCGGTGGTGAAGTAGTCCTGTGCCGTCTTGGGCAGGTCGGCTCCCAGCGTTTTGAGTTCCGCGAGGTAGAGGTTCATCTCGGCGGTGCTCATGGTCATGCCCCACCAGGGGTTGTCGTCGGTGTCCTGAATGACCCGGCCGCCGGGTTTGGTGGGGAAGGTGAAGTCCACGCGGCCGCGCATCAGTTCCTCGTTAAAGGTGGAGTACGGGCGGTAGGTCTTGCTGGCATCGCCCACGGTAACGGTCCAGCGGGTGGTTACAAAGTAGTTGTCGTCGCCTATGTAGCGGGCGTCGTCGTCCAGGTTCTTGCCTACCGGTATGCCGTAGTAGCGCACCCAGGGCTCGCCGTCGCCCTTCCAGGCCTTGAAGTGCTTGTGGCCAGCGGCGTCGGTAGTGGTCTCCACGTTGTCCAGGATGTACTTGGGCACGGAGCAGCGGGTGTCGCCGGCGGCCTGTGCGTCGAAGAACGCCTGTATTACCTCGGCGTTGTAGCTGTTCTTGGTGAACATGACAAGCATGCGCGGGTCCTTGTTCTTCTTCATGAAGTCGATGACATTCTTGCTCGAGGCCTGCACATTCAGGCCGTTGCCGGTCTGGTATGCGTAGTCTCCATTTTTGCCATCGTTCACATCAGTGCCACGGTTATAGATGTAGTCGTCGGCCAGTCCACTCATGATGTTGTCCTGGCTGGCGCCCACCTCCTTGGCTATTTCCAGGGCCTTGGCCTTGTTCTGGTGCAGCAGGCGCACGGCTATCTTGAGCTTGAGGCCGTTGGCAAACTTGGTCCACTTGCTTAGGTCGCCGCCGTAAACGATGTCGTTGGCGCCTGCCTGTATCTGGTCGGGATCCTTGAAGGCCGCGATGTCGGCATCCAGTTCCTGCAGCCACTCGTTGAAGAGCTCCTCCTGCGTGTCGTACTTGGGCGTAAGGGGGCCGCCGTACTTGAGCATCGAGGCCTCCGAATAGGGCATGGAGCCGAACATGTCGGCGTCGTTGATGGCCAGCGAGATGGAGAGCACGTTTGTAATACCCTTCATGGCGGCATATTGATTGCCCTTGTCGAGGCGGGAGATAACGTCTTCTATCTCCTTTTCATACTTGCGCACGCCGAGGAACTGCGAACCGTTGCCGCCCAGGGCGCCCATCTCGTTGAAGCGGTCTCCGAAGCTCCCGGCAGGCGTATATGACTGCACGAACTGGGTTGTATAGATGCCGTCGTAGTACCAGAGCAGGTAGTCGAAGGGCTGATAGCTTACCTGGGCCTGCGTGAGCAGATAGGGTACGTTAGGCGTACCGATGCTGGCAGGGTTGGTGTTAATCTCTGCGAAGTCGTCCTTACTACAGCCTGTGGCGAGCAGTGCGGCTCCCATGAGCAGGGCGGTAAAGGACTTATTGATGATATTCTTATATTTCATAGCTTGAAGTTTTACACCTTTAGAATGTTGCATTGATAGTAAAGAGGTAGCTGGCCGTGTACGGACTGAACGAACGCATACGGAAGTTGGAGGCTCCGGTGCCACGAATGGACTCGGGGTTCTCATGGTTGGGCGCCGTGTTGAGCAAGTAGCAGAGGTTGCGACCCGTAAGAGTTACGGAGAGACTGCGGGCTCCGATGTAGCGGAAAATGCTCTGCGGAACATTGTACGAGAGGCTTATCTCGCGCAGCGAGATGTAGTTGAGCTTCTTCAACCAGTCGCTGTTGACAACGCCCTGACCCCAGCTATTGGAGAAGTAGGCCCACGACTGCAGGTGTGCGGGCTCCACATAGCCGGCATCGTAAGCCTGCTGATAGGTCATGCCGCCTACATCCTGGCTTGCACCCGACGGGGTTGTAACGGTGGTTCCGGCATCGAACACGGCGTTGGGAATAAATCCATCGTAGTAGGTTATGCCCTTGCTGTTTTCATACTGGCTCACCCACTGCATGCCCTCGCGGTATTTGAGCGAAGTGCCCGAATAACCGTAGGCCGTAGCATAACGCGAGTTGTAGGAAGCAACGTAACCGCCGAAACGGGCATCGAGCATCATGTAGAGGCTCAGGTTCTTCCATCGGAGGGTTGTGTTGAGGGAACCGAGGAAGTCGGGGTTCATGGAACCAATCTCTTCTACCACACCGGAGCGGAGCGTATATGGTGAATGATAGCCATTTAGCCATGTAATAACGGGCAAACCGGTCTTTTCGTCAATCTTGGGTTTGGCATCCGACATCAGCAAACCGTAGCTGGAGCCAACTTTGGCCACCGAACCTACGCGGTAGTTACCATAGTCGGGCGAGCCGTCGAGCACTATCCAGTTGGCTACGTCTTCGTGAAGCGAGACAATCTTGTTGGCATTGTGGGTGTAAGTAAAGTTCAAGTCCCACTGCCAGTCGCGTGTCTTCACGGGCGTGGTGTTGAGTGCTATCTCCAATCCTGAGTTCTGGATGTCGCCTGCGTTAATCAACTCATTGGTTACACCCGACCATCCCGGAACGGATACTGACATAATCTGGTTCTTCGTGTTCTCCTTATAATAAGTGAAATCAATGCCGATGCGGTTCTGCAGGAAGCGCCAGTCGAGACCTACTTCCCATGAGTTCTTGCGCTCAGGTTTCAGGTTTGTGCTCTTGATTTCAGAGGGGAGCTCGAGTCCGTACACCTTTCCGCTCTTGGTATAGCTGCGGAGCGTGTAGCCTGAATTAATGTAGTAAGGGTCGGTATCGTTACCTACCTGTGCCCACGAAGCGCGTATTTTGGCAAACGAAACCCATGAGGGAAGCTTGCCGCGCAGGGTCTCGGTGACAATCCAAGAGCCCGAAACGGAGGGATAGAAGTAGGAGAAGTTGCCGTGACCGCTGGTATATACCAGTGCCGACGACCAGTCGTTACGGCCTGTAACATCGAGGAAGAGCTGGTCTCTCCAGCTTGCACCAACGGCAAAAATAGTGGAAACGATGCGCTTGGTGTTGTATTTGTAGCCTTCGAACGATGCCTGGTCCTTGGAGTTTGCAATGAAGTACTGCAGTGGAACCACCAATCCGCCGTTGGTATGTTCGCCGTTGTACTGGGCGTGCTGGTTGAAGTATTCTTCACGAAGGAAGCCATGAACCTCGAAATCGTCGTTCAGTCGCTTGTTCACATTTGCGCTCACGTAGGCATTCTCCTGCTTGACAGAGCTGTGAGAGAGTGAGTACGAGCCTCCTTCATTTGCGTAGCCGGCGCCCGGAGCCTTGCCTTCAGTGTCGATATAGTAATAGTTGAAGTTGACTCCTGCCTTGAGCTGAAGCCAGCTGGCAGCATCAACCGTAAGGTTTACTACAGGCCTAACGGTAGTCTCCTTCTGGTAGTAATCGTTCTCGTAGATATTCCACCACATGTCGCGGGCAGGTACCGAACGGTACTGGTCGCCGTAAGTGGCGCTGGCCAAGCCACCGTGCTCGCCCTTGTAAAGATGCTTGTACTTGTTCACGTCGTACTCGCGGGGAATGTTTCCGCTGGCAAAAGCCTCGCCTATATTCATCTGTGCATTGCGCGGCTTGGACTGAACGAAGTTGATGGAGAAATCGAGCATCACGCGGTTTCCAATCTTCTGCGAAGCCTTACCCAGGAAGGAAAAGCGGTTGAAGGTGTTGCGCGGCGTGAGTCCCTTATTGTATTTGTAGGATGCGGAGGCGTAGAACGTAGTCTTGTCCGTACCGCCCTGCAGCGATACATTGGTGTTTGTATTGAACCCGGTGTTAAAAGCATCCTTGTAGTTGTCGGGATAGATGCTCAACGAACCCATGGTTCCGTCGTACTGCTCGAACTGTTTGCCGGCAGCCCATGACTTGTGCGGGCCCCAACCTACGCCTCCGGCGTTGCCGTTGTGCTGCTCAATCATGGAGTATTCGCCGTCGTTATTGCGTGAATAAGCGCTCATGTTGTCGCTCCACCTGTTACCGGTTTTGTCGTAATCGTCGCCGTACTGCACCAGTCCGGGGAACGCTCCTTCCAGATACTCGTTCTGTAAATCGGGCGCCTTGTACACATAGTCGATGCCCAGAGTCTGCGAGAAGCTGATGCCCAGGCCCCGACCGCTCTTGCCGGTCTTGGTGGTTATCACCACGGCACCGTTCAAGCCGCGCGAGCCGTAGAGGGCTGTGGCGGCGGCACCCTTCAGCACCGACACGCTTTCAAAGTCGTCCGGGTTCAGGTTCTTCAGCTGGTTACCGTAGTCGTTGATGTTCGAATCCCAGTCTGCATCACCCGTATTGGAGCTCGGGTTGTCAAGGATTACGCCGTCGATAACGAAGATCGGCTGGTTATTCTTGTTCAGAGTAGAGGCGCCGCGGATTTGTATTTTCGTGGAGCCGAACATGCCTCCGTCCGACTGGTTGATTTCTACGCCGGCCACTTTGCCCTGCAGGGCGGCCACCGGAGAAATGGTGTTGGCACGTTCAATTTCGTCCGACTTCACCTCGGTTACGGCATAACCCAGGGCTTTAGTCTCGCGTTTCATGCCCAGAGCGGTAACAACAACCTCATTCAGGGTCTCGTCGCCCTCCTTCATGACAATGTTCAGCGAGCGGCGGTTGCCTACGTTAACGGTCTGCTTGTCGAACCCGATGTAGGTTACTTCTAACTTGGCATTGCCGTCACAGGTAACGGTGAATTCGCCGTCGATGTTCGTCGTCGTGCCGCCATTGGTCCCCAACACGTGGATGCTGGCACCAACAATAGGCTCACCCTGTTGGTCTACAACCGTACCCTTCACCGTAATGTTCTGCGCGTAGAGTGCAGCAACAGCGAAAAAGCACAAGAAGGCTGTAAACATAGCTCTCAATGAGAAAGATAGTTTAGTATTAACCATTCTGTATAAATTAAGTAAATAATAAGTTTTTTGTAAGGTATTGCAAAATTAAACATCTTTTTCATATTATCAAACTCTTTTCACCGAAATTTAAAAAAAATATAATTCAGCCTGCAAAAATGTACGTTTTGCCTGCTTACAGGTAAGTATCAGCCTGCGGGGTTACGTTTTTTATTTGTACCTTTGCACCGAGTTATATATAATAATAGGTATAAGTAAAAATGGATTTAGTTAAGGATAAGGAATTCGGAGGCGAGCGTCCGCTGTTCGGCATGCACGATTTCCGACTGGAAAACATTACCATTACCGACGGCGAGTCGGGCATTAAATGCTGTCAGAACCTGGAATGCAACAACTCGAAATTCTACGGTAAGTACCCCTGGTGGCACGTTGACGGCAGCCTCATCAGCAACTGCTACTTTGCGCCGGGCAGCCGCTCGGCCATCTGGTACAGCAACGACATGGTGATGAAGGACTGCGTAATCGACGGCCCCAAGTTCTTCCGCGAGATGAAGAACCTTGAACTGGAGAACGTGAAGATTAACGATGCCGACGAAACTTTTTGGAAAGTAGACGGTCTCAGGCTCAAGAACGTGGAGCTGCACGAGGGAACCTACCCCTTCATGTTTTCCCGTAACATCTACGTAAACGGACTTACGTCCGACGCGAAGTACGTGTTCCAGTACTGCGAAAACGTGGAGCTGCACCATGCCAAGATTGTTACAAAGGACTCCTTCTGGGAGTGTAACAACGTGACCATCTACGATTCGGAGATTGATGGCGAGTACCTGGCCTGGCACAGCAAGAATGTAAGGCTGGTGCGCTGCCACATCGGCGGTGAGCAACCGCTCTGTTATGCCGACCACATCACGCTCGAAGACTGCACCTTCGATGCCGCCTGCGACCGCGCCTTTGAGGACTGCACCAACATCAGCGCACAGATTAAGGGCGCCATCACCAACATCAAGAACCCCATTTCGGGCCGGATAGTGGCCGACAGCATAGGTTCCGTAACCTACGACGAGTTTGCCAAAGGCCACGACTGCATCATCGAGACACGCGCATGACCTACAGTTTCGACAAGGATACCCACCGCCGCGGCACCAACTCCTATAAGTGGGACATCACGGCCGAGAGCGACGTGCTGCCCATGTGGGTGGCCGACATGGACTTCGAGACTGCTCCGTGCATCACGGAGGCTCTCCGGCGCCGCGTTGACCACGGCATCTTCGGCTACACGCTGGTGCCCGAAACGTACTACGAGGCCGTTATCAGCTGGTTCGGCCGGCGCCACGGGTGGTCCATCAACCGCGAGTGGATACTCTACACATCAGGGGTTGTGCCCGCCCTATCGTGCGCCATCAAGGCGCTCAGCATGCCGGGAGAGCGCGTACTCGTGCAGACGCCGGTCTACAACTGCTTCTTTTCCTCCATCCGCAACCAAGGGTGCGAGGTCGTGGAGAGCCCGCTCATCAGGCAGGGCGACAGCTACAGCATCGACTTCGACGACTTTGAGAGCAAGTGCTCCGACGAGAAAACGACCCTCTTCCTGCTCTGCAACCCTCACAACCCGGCCTGCCGCGTGTGGACGAAGGAAGAACTCACGCGCATGAACGACATCTGCCAGAGGCACCATGTACGCGTGATAAGCGACGAGATACACTGCGAGCTCACCATGCCGGGCCACACCTACACGCCGTTTGCTGCCGCCTCGCAGGCTTGCCTCAATAACAGCGTGACGCTGAACTCGCCCTCCAAGTCGTTTAACACAGCCGGTTTGCAGATAGCCAACATCATTTGCAACGACGCGGAGACCCGACGGAGGATTGACAGGGCCATCAACATCAACGAGGTTTGCGACGTCAACCCCTTCGGCCCCATCGCCCTGGAGGCTGCCTACAATGAGGGAGAGGAGTGGCTCGAGCAGCTCAACGCTTACATCTGGGGCAACTACACGGAGCTGAAGCGGTTTTTCGCCGAGCGGATGCCGCAGTTGGAGGTCATCAGACTTGAGGGAACGTACCTCGTCTGGGTAGACATCACGGCGCTGGGAATAACCTCCGACGAGGCCACCGACAAGCTGCTGAAGGAGGGCCGCGTGCTGGTAAACAGCGGAACGATGTACGGCAGGCAGGCCGGCGAGGGCTACCTGCGCATCAACATCGCCTGTCCACGCGCCCGCATGATGCAAGGTTTGGAGCGTATCGCCCGCGTGCTGGCCCGGTAATCTGCCCTTTTTAAGAAGAGGAAAGGCAGCTGCAGGTTTCCTGCTGATTAGCTCCTAATGATTAAAGACAGAGTAACAGAGTATTTTTTCGATTGCGATGAGCTTGTTTGATAGCAAGAATAAATCAGCAACAATTTGCAAGAAGACAAACTGGTAACCTCCCCTTTCCAAGGGGAGGCGGAGGAGGGGATGACTTGATAGCAGGAATTAGCAAGGCTGCTTAAGATATCATCCCCTCCTAACCTCCCCTTTCTAAGGGGAGGAAACGCTACGCCACCACTGCTGATTATAATAGGTAAGCCCCCCATAAACAAAAATCAGCAACAAAACACTCCATCATCACCCATCACCTAACATCCAACACCCGTAATTCCAACACCCAACACCCAACCCCCCATGACCCGAGAAAACTTTAAATTCGAGATTTGCGCCAACGGCGTTGAGAGCTGTCTGGCCGCCCAAGAGGGCGGAGCAGACAGAGTAGAACTGTGCGCCGGCATACCCGAAGGCGGCACCACACCCTCTTACGGAGAAATAACAGTGGCCCGGCGGCTGCTCACCACCACCCGCCTGCACGTCATCATCCGCCCGCGCGGCGGCCACTTTGTCTACTCGCCCCTGGAACTGGAGCGCATGGAAGCCGACATCCGCGCGGCCAAGGAGCTGGGAGCCGACGGCGTGGTCTTCGGCTGCCTGAACCCCGACGGCAGCATCGACGCCGAAGCCAACAGCCGCCTGCTGGCCTCGGCCCAGGGCATGAGCGTTACCTTTCACCGCGCTTTCGACCGCTGCAGCAATCCTACGGCGGCGCTGGAACAGCTCATCAGCCTGGGTTTCGACCGCATTCTCACCTCCGGACAGCAACCCACGGCCGACCAGGGCACCGCTCTGCTGGCCCGCCTGCACCGCCAGGCCGCCGGCCGCATTATCCTGCTGGCCGGCTGCGGGGTAAACGAAACGAACATACACGCCATCTACGCCGCCACCGGCATACGCGAGTACCACTTCTCGGCGCGCGAACGCGTGGCCGGCAAGATGCTGTTCCGGAACCCCGCCGTGTTCATGGGCAGCCCCGATGCCGACGAGGACACCCTTCTCTACACCACCCCGCGCCGCGTGCGGGCCACCATCAGCAGCCTCATCGACCGCGGTGAATAAGCCGCAAACACCGCAGCAGGAATGCAGCCGCAGCCACGTGGCAAAGCAAAAGCTATCGTTCAAGCCGCTTGAAGGATAGCTCCAAGGCCCTTGAACGATACCTTCAGGCGGCTTGAACGGCAGCTTCGGGAAAGCCGTTCATTATCAGCACTTTACAAAGAAGGCAAAAAACAGCCGGATACAAGCAGCAAGTTGCTCTTGTATCCGGCTTGTTTATAGAGTGAAATCCTGAAAAACAGATGATGCGGAGGTGGCTTTCAGGCGGCGCGTCAGTGCACTCTGCCCGTGTCCCACCAAACACGCACGCTCATGCCATCACCCTTTCCGCTGTTCAGCGCCTTGTCAGAAGCGTTGGAATTCTCGCGCAGTTCGTCGTCCGTATAGCGCAGTTTCTTGATGAACTGGCCTGCGGGAAGAGTCGTTTCGAGGGTCACGGCCACCGGCATGAGGGCCGGATAGCCCGTGCGGCGGAACTCACTCCAGGCCTCAACGCCATCGGGATAGAGCGCCAGCCACTTCTGCGTGATGATTTGACCCAGGTGACCTTCCTCGCTGCTCTGCGACTCCCACTTCACGCTGCCTGTGGTCTTGTAGGTCTGGTCGTTGGCAGTAGAATAGTAGGACTTGTCCACTCCCTCGCGTTCTGCATCAAACGAAGCCTGTATGCCGGCCTCGTAGGCAGCCTTGGCATCACCTGCCCCGGCCCATCCATGCAGCGCGGCTTCGGCCCGGAGGAAGCAGACTTCGGAGTAGTCCATTATCTTCATGCGCTTGGAGATGCAGAAGGTGCTCTCGCTGTTGTCGTTGGTGTTCCAGCCGGGCATGGCCTGCAGACCCCACACATACGAGCGGCTGTCGTCGGGATAGGCAGCAAGAGCCTCGGAAGCCAGTCCGTTGGGCACGCCTGCATATTGCGGCGAGGCGGCCTTCGACTTCTTGGTATGGCCGAACCAGAGCGCTGTCCGCGGGTCGAGTACGGTGCTCGTGTGCTTCAGCATGTTCTCCATCGTCTTGCTCATGCAGAACTCTCCCCAGCCTGAAATCTGGAACAAAGGCCACCCGTTGGCACCGGTGCCGGAGATGTAGACGCCGGCATTGTCGGCATTTGCACCCAAGAGCCCGCCCTGAGCCTTGAGTGCAGCCTCGCCTTCGGCCTTGGCCTTGGCGGGGTCAACATAGCTCAGGCGCAGCGCATAGCGCAGGCGGAGCGAGTTGGCCAGCTTCACCCACTTGCTCAGGTCGCCGTTGTAGATGAGGTCCTGGTTGTTTTTGAAGCCCACCATCATGGCATCGGTGAGGTGTGCCGACAGCTCCTCAGAGGCTTCGGTCAGCTCCTTGAAGATGTCGTTGTAGATGCTCTGCTGGCTGTCATACTTGGCATTGCTGTTTCCCAGGGCCGCTTCGGTGTAGGGAATGTCGCCGAAGATGTCGGTCGTCTGCGCCGTGCAGCGTGCCGTGAAGATGCGTATCACCTGGTAGATGTTGCCGTATTCGGGATGCGAAGCCATCATCTCGTCCACTGCCTTCTTCTGTTTGAGCACGCCGACGTAGTACGAATTCCAGAATCCATCTGTCACCCAAGCGCTGTTGTAGGTATAGCTGCCGGAGTTGAAGTAGGCCGCCGAGTTGGCAAAATACTGTGCGTAGAGGTTGGTGTGCAGGTTGTCGCCCACCTGATATTCCCACGACCCCATCCTTGACCCTTGCTCCTCGATGTAGGGGAGCATGTAGGCAGGGTCGCCGTCGGTAATGCCCATGGGGTCTTTGTTCATGTTGTCGAAGTCGTCGGTGCAGCTAACAGTCAGCACGACCATCATGCAGGCGCTTCCTATTCGTTGTAAGATATTGCGTTTCATGAGTATCTGAATTAGAATTTAACATTGAGTGAGAAGCCTATAGAGCGCGTAGGAGGCATGGAGGCGAGCTCGAATGCCTGCGCGTAGTCATTGCGCGAGAAGGCTCCCTCGGGGTTAACGGGGGCGCTCTTGTGCAGGTAGAAGAGGTCGCGGCCTACGAGTGAGAGCTTCACGTACTTAATGGGCGTGCGGCTGAACCATGCCTGGGGCAGGATGTAACCTACCGACATCTCGCGCATCTTGACGTAGCTGCCGCTGTAGAGGAAGGCCTCGGCAATGCCTTCGGGGCCTGCTATGTTGGTCCAGTAGTTCTCGGCACTCACGCCCTTGGTATTGGGCTGGCCGTCTGCTGTTACGCCTTTGACCACTATCTGCTCACCGTTCTCGCGCCCGTAGACGGTCTTTGCCGACGTTCCTTGCTGGCAGGCGTAGTTGTCGGTGTTAGAGATGAACTTGCCGCCTTGCCGTATGTCGAGCAGTGCAGAGAAGGAGAGGTCTCGCCAACGCAGTGTTGTGCCCAGCGAACCGGTCCAGTTGGGCAGCATGTTACCTATCACCTTGTCCGACTCCTTCTCCGGAAGGCCGTTGGCGTCTACCACGATGTTGCCGTTTGCATCACGCTTGTAGGCGTTGCCAACGATGTCACCAAACTTGCCGCCTTCGTTCACCACGACTTCTCCTACACGCGTTCCGCCAAGCGAAAAGCGCGAAATCTCCGGGTCAAGTGTCTCACAACGGGTGCGGTTCAGGCCCCAGTTCAGGCTTACATCCCACTGCCAGTCCTGCGTCTTGACAGGAGTACCGGCCAGCATGAGCTCAACACCGTGGCTCTTTATCTTTCCCGCGTTGATGCTTTTTGATATGTAGCCTGACGAACCGGGCATGTTGACGCTCAAAATCTGGTTGGTCGTGCTGGTTGTATAGTAGGTGAAGTCCACGCTCAGGCGGTTGTCGAGGAAGTGGGCTTCGGTACCTATCTCGGCCGAATTGGTCTTCTCGGGCTTCAGATCGGCCAGAGCCTTAACCTTGCTCTTGTACTCCTTGATGATGGCGGGGTTCACTTTGTCGCCCGAGGCATCAAGTTTATCGCCCGAAGTCCAGAGGTAGTAGAGCTCTGCCAGCTTGTAGGGATCGGTGTCGTTGCCCACTTGGGCCCACGAGCCTCTTACCTTCCAGTACGTTACCCATGCCGGGAGCTTGAGTGCCTCGGACAGAATAACGCTGGCGCTCACCGATGGATAGAAGTACGAACGGTTGGTCTTGGGCAGCGTAGACGACCAGTCGTTGCGGCCGGTGATGTCCAGGTAGGCGAAGTTCTTGTACCCGAAAGAGGCTGAGAAGAACAGAGACTGGATTTCCTTCTTGGCGTATGCCTCGCTTACTGTTTGCGTCAGGCCGTTTGCCAGGCCGATAACACCGGGCGTGGCAAAGAGCCCGGAGTAGCCTGCCAGCCCGTCGTTGCGGCGGTTCATCACCGAAGCACCGGCGTTGGCATTGACGGAAAAGTCGCCGAAAGTCTTGTCGAAGTAGAGTATCAGGTCGGCATTGAACTCCTTGTTGGTAAGCGAATTGTTCACGTACTGCGATGCCGAAGACGTTGGGTCGGGCAGAGTATTGAAGTTCTTTATCTGGTCATTGAACCAGTCTACGCCCGCACGGCCCGTCAGATGCAGGTAGTCGGTGAACCTGAACGAGGCACTCACCTGCCCTATCAGCCGGTTGCGATCCATGCGGTTGCCGTTTTCGGACATCGTGAGGGCATACGGATTGGCGTAATTATCACTCGGTCCAGACCAGTTCACATTATTATATATGTAGTTGCCGATGCCGCGCGGGCTGCGCAAGTCGGCCAGGCGGATGCCCCGGGGCATCTTTACCAGCTGCACCATGAGGCCGTATTCGCCCTGTCCGGGCCTGTTGTAAGTCTTCTCGTGCATGTAGTTTACCTTGGCGCCCAATGTGAGGAAGCCGCTGCGGAACTCCGTATTCAGGTCAAAATACTGCCTGTTCTGCTTGTAGTTAGGCACGATGTCGTTGGCACGGGAGTCGGTGAAGGAGAAGCGCCCCATCAGATTGTCGCCTCCGGCCGTAGCAGTAAGGGTGTTGGTGTAGGCAACTCCGGTCTCGTAAAAGTCCTTGATGTAGTCCTTCTGCGGCGTGAGAGCGTACGGCTCGTAACGAGTATCGCCGTAGAACACGCTCCGCCAGTTGTCTATTGTTTGCCCTTGCATGCGCGGACCCCAGCTCATCTTCGACTGGATGTCATACTTTCCGGCGTTTCCTTGGCCGTAGATGTTCTGGTAGTCGTAAGGAGAATAGGCGTTGGTAATGCTCAGCGTGCCGTTGTACTCAACGCGCAACGGCTGGTTGAGGCGCCCTTTCTTGGTCGTGATGACGATGGCACCGCTCTGTGCACGCGACCCGTAGAGGGCTGCAGCATTGGCTCCTTTGAGGATGGAGATGCTCTCTATGTCCTCCGGGTTTATCTCGGCAGCGGCGCCCGAGTAGTCGGAACCGCCCCACTGGTCGGCCTGGCCCACGCTGTTGTCGCTGATGGGCATGCCGTCTACCACCCACAGCGGCTGGTTGTTGCCGCTAAGCGAGTTGAGACCGCGCATGATGATGCGCGTTGAACCGCCCAAGCCCGTGCCCGACTGGGCTATCTGAACGCCGGCAACCTTGCCCTGCAGCATGTTGGCCACACTGAAGTTCTTGTTCTCCGTGAGCCCATCGGTCTTCACCTCCTGCATCGCATAGCCCAGCGCTTTTTTCTCTCGCTTGATGCCCAAGGCCGTTACCACGACCTCGTCCAGGCTGTTGTCGCCCGGCTGAAGCACCACGCGGAAGTCCGACTTGCCTGCAGTGGCGATGGTTTGTGACTGATAACCGAGGTAAGAAACCAACAGGTTTCCCTCTCCCTTGATGGTGATGGAGAACTTGCCGTCAACGTCCGACACGGCGCCCACGCCCGTTCCGTCCATCTTGATGCTGGCTCCGATGACGGGTTCGCCCGTCTCATCCAGCACAATACCATTGATTGTGCGTTCCTGTTGCTGTGCAAGCAGGGTGCCCGGCACGTGTGTTACTGCCTTGGCAGCACCGCCATTGAGACAGAACAGGCCAAGCAGAAAGGCACAGGAGACCTTTCTCAATCGTTTTTCATGTTTCTGGCTACTCATAATTAGATAGTTATATTAAATGATTAAGTAATCATTCGCAAATTTAGACTATACTTTTAATATATGCAAGAGATTTCGAAAAATAATTTCGTTGCTTACCAGAAAAATCGAAAAACAATTACAATATCGGCATTAATTACAGCTATCAGCAAATGAAATGACAGTGAGCAGCACGCTTGCTGACAGGCTTCAGCCTGGCCACAGCACCCGGCGGAAAAGACAGCCTCTGCCGAACGGAAAAACAAAAGGTATCGTTCAAGCCGCTTGAAGGATAGCTCCAAGGGCCTTGAACGATACCTTTTAGAGGCTTGAACGGCACCTCCGGGAAAATGGGAGGGCAGCAGAGAGGGTAATGCACTGGCTTACAGCGCTTTCTGATGGTTATGTCATGGGGCTGAACCCGACAGCCTTCGCACGGGCGCATGCCACCCCAAGCAGGCTGCGGGGAGCCTGCCGGGGCCTCTGCTGTTAGAATTTGAAGCAACCGGAGAGCGGCTTTCCACCCGCGTCGAGCACGCGCAGGCGGAGCTGACCGCCGTTGTGGTCGAAGTAATGCACGTCTATCGGGTGCATTCCTGCTTTGAGTGCACGCTGTCCGATGAGCTCCCGGGGCGAGTGTTCGCCGTCGTTGTCGACCACCATCTGCCCGTCTATCTTCAGCCAGCTGCCGTCGTCGGAGAGCAGGGCGAAGGTATAGATGCCGTCGGCCGGTATGTTGATGTAGCCTGTGAGCACCAGGCCGATGTTGCCTTTCACGCCTTCCGGTATCAGCACATCGCGCACTTCGTAGCGTCCGTTCACCTTGGCTTTGTCGATATCGGCACAGCGCACGCCGCCGAAATCATGCCACACGGCCTGCAATCCCGGCCGGCCGGGCTGCGCATTGACGGCAGGCGACAACACCTCTTTTATATAACGGCACTTCACCACGCCGCCCTTGCGGCCATTGGGGCCGAAGGTTCGGAACGTGAAGTCGGTGCTCTCGGTTATCTCGAAGGGGCCTTCGTAGCGCTTGGAGTCGGCCTGCGGCAAGGTGCCGTCGGTGGTGTAACGGATTACGGCCGACGGGTCGAGGCAGCCAATCTTAACCTGCGCGCGGTCCGTAAACACGTTGGTGTTGTAAAAGCCCGTAAGGTCAGGTATGCGGTAGGTAACGCCCAGCCGGCGCAAGCGGCTGTAGTGGCCGGCCAGGCGACGGTTGAAGTCGCCGAGGTTCATCGTCTCGGGCTTGCTCCACCCAAGCTCCGCAACGGCCAGCATGCGCGGAAAAGCCATGTGGAACATGCGCTCGCGCGTGGGTACCTGCTCGGTCCAGAGGTTTCCCTGCACACCCAGTACGAGCTGCCTTTCGGCCTCGGTGAGGTCGGCGGGCTGCGGATTGAAGCGGTAGATGTTGGCAATGCTGTTCTTGTCTTCCTCGTAGTCGAGGTAGAACTGTGCGTTGGGCGTGCAGATAACGTGGTTACCGTGGCCGGTGGTTTGCTTCATCGCGCGCGGTGCCCACGTGCGCCACCACATTACAGTGGCCGTAGCAGAGAGCCCGCCCTCAATGATTTCGTCCCAGCCTATCATCTTCCGGCCGTTTGATGTAAAGAAGTCTTCCATCTGATGCAGGAACCACGCCTGCAACTGGGCCTCGGTCTGCAGTCCGTTCTCACGCATGCGGCGCTGGCAGTCGGGGCATTTCTTCCAGTTGGTCATGTCCACCTCATCGCCTCCAATGTGCACATATTTAGACGGAAAGAGGCCGAACACCTCGCGCCACACGTCCTTACAGAAGTCCAGCATCTTGTCTTTACCGGGGCAGAGTGGCGTGGTGAAGAACTTGCCCCACCCCGTTTGGGGGAAGCAGGAGAGGCCTTCGTAGTTATTGATGGCGGCCAGGCTGTGGCCCGGCATGTCTATTTCGGGTATCACCTCTATGCCTCTTGTGCCGGCGTAGGCCACTATCTCGCGGATGTCCTGCTGCGTGTAGTAGCCTCCGTAGAGCGTGCGGCCCTGCGCGTCGGTGCGGGTCTTGGTTTTATCTACCACCATATCGGGGTTATCCTCGGCCTTGGCGCGGCTGAGGCAGGTGCTGTCCTGGTTGTTGTACGTGCGCCATCCGCCGTTCTGAGTGAGCAGAGGATACTTCTTGATTTCTATCCGCCAGCCCTGGTCATCGGTGAGATGCCAGTGGAACTTGTTGATTTTATAGAGCGCGAGTACGTCGAGCAGCTCCTCTACTTCCTGCTTGGTGAAAAAGTGGCGCGAGCAGTCGAGCTCCATGCCACGCCACTCGAAGCGCGGCTCATCGGCTATCTCGACGTACGGCAGCGTCCACCGGCGGCCGGCGGAGGCCGTCTTCAGCTCCACCGCATCGTCAAAGAGCTGCCGCAGGGTGGCAATACCATTGACGACGCCGGCGTAACCGCAGCCGCTTATCTGTACGCCCCCGCGGCCCACGGAGAGCCTGTAGGCGCCCGTCTTGCCCCCGGTCTGCAGGGCCAAGCGGATGGTGCCGCCGCATTTTGTCAGGCCTATTTTGTAGCCGGTAGCACGCGAGAGCAGCCCTGATAGGTACTGCGCGGCCGGCCGCAGACTTGCATTCTGGCAACTGATGGTTACGCTCCGGGGGAGCAGATACTGCCCGCTGCCCCACTCTACATGGTTGGGCACGGGAATCAAGGCCTGCTGCTGGGCCGCTGCCGCAAGGCTCACGCACAGCAAGCCGACAATCATTGTTAGCTTGAAGGTTTTCATCTGGTTTCTGGTTTCTTGCTTACAAAAGTACGCAATTATTCTCACAAAGCCATCATCAATGGCCAAACAATAGGCAAATACGAGGTTTTAGCCCTGGCGAGACGATGGAGTTTGGCCGAAATGTGTTATCTTTGCACCTATGAAGTACGTCGACGTAATCCTGCCGTTGCCCCTTGAGGGCACTTTCACTTATGCCGTTCCCGCCGCCATGCAGTCCAAGGCGGTGGCCGGCGTGCGCGTACTGGTGCCGCTGGGCAAGACCAAGACCTACACTGCCCTGGTGCTTCGACAGCACGACAGCAAGCCCGACTTCGACGTGCGCGACATCTACGCCGTGCTTGATGACGAGCCCGTGCTGCTCTCTACGCAGTTCTCGCTCTGGCAGTGGATAGCCGATTACTACATGGCTCCATTGGGCGACGTGTACAAGGCGGCCCTGCCGGCGGGGCTGAAGGCCGAGGACGGCTACCGTCCACGCACCGAACTGTACGTTAAACTGGCCGAACCGCTGCGCCATGAGCACGCACTGCACGTGGCGCTGAGCACCTTCGGCCGCGCCGCCAGGCAGCAGCAAGTGTTCATGGAGTATCTGGCCATGTCGCACTGGGACACGCTCGAGGGCGACGCAACGGCCGAGGAGGTGGAAGAAATCACGCGCGACGAGCTGATGAACACCACCCACTGCACGGCTGCTGTCATCAAGTCGCTCACCGAACGCAAGTTCCTGGTAGCCTACCAGCGTGAGGTGGGACGCCTGAACCGCGGCGGCGAGCCCCATCCGGAGAACATCAAACGCCTGAACGAGGCCCAGCAGGATGCCTACAACCACATTCTGCTGCAATCGATGAGCAAGAACGTGGTGCTGCTGCATGGCGTTACGTCGAGCGGCAAGACCGAAATCTACATCCATCTCATAGCCAAGGCCCTGCAGGAACACCGCCAGGTACTCTACCTCTTGCCCGAGATAGCCCTCACGGTGCAGATAACCTCGCGCCTGCAACGGGTGTTCGGAAGCCGCCTGGGCATCTATCACTCCAAGTATTCCGACGCCGAACGCGTGGAGATATGGAAGAAGCAGCTCTCTCCGCACCCGTACGACATCATCCTGGGGGCACGCAGCGCCGTCTTTCTTCCGTTCCGCCAGCTCGGTCTGGTCATTGTTGACGAGGAGCACGAGACCTCCTTCAAGCAGGAGGAACCGGCCCCCCGCTACCATGCGCGCAGTGCAGCCATCATGCTGGCACGGCTCTCCGGGGCCAAGACCGTGCTGGGTACGGCCACTCCGAGCATGGAGTCGTACCACAACGCCATGACGGGCAAGTACGGCTACGTGCAGCTCTCGACCCGTTACAAGGGCATCAGCCTGCCCCAGATACAGGTGGTTGACATCAAAGACCTGCAGCGCCGAAAGCTCATGAGCGGCCCCTTCTCGCCCCAGCTGCTGGCTGCCGTGCGCGAGGCTCTGGGCCAGCAACGGCAGGTAATCTTGTTTCAGAACCGGCGGGGGTTCGCCCCCATGCTGGAGTGTAAGGTGTGCGGATGGGTTCCTAAGTGCAAGAACTGCGACGTGTCGCTTACCTATCACAAGAACCTGAACCAGCTCACGTGCCACTACTGCGGCTTTACGTACCAGGTGCCGGCGGCCTGCCCCAACTGCGGTAACACCGACCTCACCGGCCGGGGCTACGGTACGGAGAAGATAGAGGACTACATCCGCGACCTGATACCCGAGGCCCGCGTGGCCCGAATGGACCTTGACACCACCCGCACACGGCAGGCGTACGAGCGACTGATAAGCGATTTTGCCGAAGGACGCACCAACGTGCTCATCGGAACGCAGATGATAAGCAAGGGACTCGACTTCGACCGCGTGAGTGTAGTGGGCATTCTGAACGCCGACTCCATGCTTAACTACCCCGACTTTCGTGCCTACGAGCACGCGTTCATGATGATGTCGCAGGTCAGTGGGCGCGCCGGACGGCGTGGAAAGCGCGGACTGGTGATGCTGCAGACCAAGAACCCCGACCTTGCTGTTATCCGCCAGGTGGTGGGCCACGACTACGAGGGCTTCTACAACGAGCTGATGGAGGAGCGCCGGCTGTTCCGCTATCCGCCTTTCTACCACCTTGTGTACGTGTACCTCAAGCATTCAAAGGACAGCCTCGTGGAAACCGCCGGCATCATGATGGGCAGCCAGCTGCGCCAGTGGTTCGGAGCGCGCGTGCTGGGGCCCGACAAACCGGCCGTTGCCCGCGTGAAGTCGATGAACATACGCAAGATAGTGCTCAAGCTGGAGAACGGACTCGACCGCGCCGCCGTGCGCCAGTACCTGCGCCAGGCCCGGCAACTGCTCATGCAGGACAAGCGCTTTGCCGCCCTGCAAGTATATTACGACGTTGACCCGCAGTAGCCTCGGGCGGCCCGGAAACATCCTCCGGGAACTTTCGACACCTGTCGCACGATTGTTCGACACTTGTCGCATTCATCTTCGACACCTGTCGAAAGTTCCCGAAAGGCATCTTCTGAACCGTTGCAGGTAGCTTCCGGCAACTCCATTACAATGTCTTGAGATTGACACTTGTTATCTTAAATAAAGTTAATAGATTTGTTTTTTTTGTATAATAAATCTAAATAAAGTAAATAATCGTTTACAACCATTGCATTCTTTTCCTATATTTGCGCTATAAGAAACACTCAATTTGCTATCAAACCCATTGATCATACCACCTTGCTATTACAGAGGAGAAACGGCATACCCATCTAAATAAATAATAATATGAGAAAGATTGCATTACTGTTGTTAGCCTGCTTGTCGCCAATGTTGCTGTTCGGGCAAAAGCTTTTCATAGAAGAAGACTTTACGGTGAGCCCCAGACAGCATGATGTAGCTCTGCTGACGAGCCACTTTGCAGTAGGAGTAGAGCCGGTGAACAAGTTTACGGTGTACTTCGACCTGCCCGGTACGCTGGCTCTGCGTAAAACGGAGGGCGTGAAAACTTATCTGAAGAGCGCCTCTATTGGCGGCGGTCTGGGTTACAGACTGTGGGATGGCATCAACTTCTATGAGGGAGACAATCCGCACGCCATCGAGGTTCGCGGCCGCGTAAACACCACTTACGGGAGCCCAGACTGGAAACATACCAACTACGAACTGTGGCTCTCGCTGACCGATGACAGCTCGTCAAAGTTCTCGCCTGTATTTTCCGTGGGCTACAAATATGTGGACTCTCGCACGCCGGGCATGCAAAACATGAGCATTGTGTTCGCTTCGCTGGGCATAACAATACTTAAATAACATCCCGTTTCGGGCCGATACAAACTAAAATAGGAGCCATTCCTGCGTGCCTTTGGCGGCGGCGGGAATGGCTCCGGGAGGTTTTTGGTAGAAAGAGAGATTAGAAGTCGATGTCGAGACCCACGCCCAACACCTTGTTGGTACGCGTGAAGTTGTCGGTGTTGTGCACCTCTACGCTCCTGCCTGCGGCCGAGATGGTCTGCGGGTACTCCTTGTTGAAGTGCTCGTAGTCGGTCCAGAAGTAGGCAATGTTGATGCTCGCGTTCTTTGCAATCTTAACTTTGGCGCCGAAGCCAAAGGAGTAGCTGCTCGTTACAAAGCTCATGTCGTTCAGGTAACCGCCGTCGCCAAGGCCGTAGCTGGTACGCTGTCCGCCTGCACTGACGGTGATGTGGCGGGTGATGTCCCACTCGGCGCCGGCCAGAAACTCCTGCGTGTTGCCGGAGAGTTTGGTCTGTTTGTTGTCTGCCATCTCTGCATCCTTGTCGAAGAAGTAGTGGTAGCTGGCCATTACTCGTACCGATGGCGACACCGAATACTGTGCACCGAGGGTCCAGACGCCGGGCAGGTCGTTGGGTGTATTTACTCCGTCCTGGAACAGCCCGGTGTCATCGCGCTTGGTATGGTTCTCGATGTTGAAGTGTGTAGTGAACTCCAGGCGCGTTGCCAGATTGAGTTTGCCGAAGTTGTAGTCAAATCCGATGATGGGCGTGATGCCCCATCCCTCCTGTGTACAGTCCAGATACTTGTCGGCAAACTGTGCCTTGGTGGCGTCCATCTGCTCGGCCCCCTGCGCATATCGTGCCGAGATGGCCTGATACTGCGCCTGTGCTTCGGGATTGGAGGCCATCTCCGTGGCCCGCATCTTGTAGTAGAAAGCCATGTTCTTGTAGGTTTCGGCCTGACTGGAGAAGTAGTTGAAGAGGTTCTCATTGGCCCCTCCGATGTTTGCGGAGATGTTGGTAATGTTGCCTTCGTACTTGTTCCAGATGTAATTAAAGCGGAAACCGCCGTACACGGCCATGTGTTTGTTTATCTTGTACGTGGCACCCATCTGCACGCCATAGATGTACTGCTGGCCTGAGACGTAGCTGCTCACGCTGTAGCCGGGCTTGTCGGAGGTGAGTCCTTGCTGGTAGAGCAGTGCCGGAATGAGGGCTATCTGCCGCTCGAAGGAGCCGAGGCCGTCGTTAAAAGTGGCGCGGCCACCGCCTCCGTGGAGGGCAAAACCGAGCTGGAAGCCCCAGTTATCATAGTTAAGTGCAGCCTGGAAAGAGGGCAGGATGGGCACGGAGGCCTTGCCCTTGAACTGCTTGATGCCGTTCTCATCGCCTCCGTTGAACCTGAAAGGCTGGTAGTAAGGGGTGCCCTCAAGCGCCGGCACGGTGATGCCACTGTTGATGACGCGCGTCTGGTACACGTTCTGGATATTGAGAGAGAGATGGAGTCCGCGGCCAAGGAAGGCTACGCCGGCAGGATTGGAGTAAACACCGTCGATGCCGATGGCGCCGTCGCGGGCGAAGTTTCGGTTGAAAGCGATGTTCTGATTGGTGTTCGTTAGAAGTCCGCCGGCCAGGAGTGGTGCGGAAAAAGTCAGCATGGAAAGCCCCATGAAGACTGTTTTTAACTTGTTCATCTTAATTTTCTGTAAAATATTGGCTGCAAAGTTAGGAATATTGTTCTATTCTTCGCTTTTTTAAGATGAATATTTAAGCTATGTTAACCGAACCGAGCCTTTTCCTCGTACAAATGCTATCATCTGCACGAGGAAAAGGCTCGGTCTGGCTGTTTCTTGCAGTCCGCTGCTCCGAACTCGTCCGGCCGTCAGTTCGCCGCTGGCTGCGAGACCGGGGTATGGGCGGTTTCGCCGGTGTTGAGTTCGGGATATTGGATGCGGGTATGGTAGATGACTTTCAGCCGCTCGATAAGAACCAGCTTGGCCAGGGCAATGTCGCGGAACGTGATGGGGCACTCCTTGAAGAAGCCGCAGTCCATCTGTTCGTCCACGAGCTTGTTAACCAGCCCGCTGATGCTCTCTTCCGTGTATTCCGTCAGCGAGCGTGAGGCAGCCTCAACGGCGTCGGCCATCATGAGGATGGCCTGCTCGCGCGTGAACGGATTGGGCCCCGGGTAGGTAAAGGGCTCGGGGTCAACCTCCTCGTCGGGATGCTCGTTCTTATATTTAATGTAGAAGTATTTGGCCATTCCGCGCCCTTGATGGGTGAGGATGAAGTCCTTGATGAACGGCGGCAGGTTGTACTTCTCGGCCAGCTTGACGCCCTCGGCAATGTGCCCAATAATGACCTGGGCGCTCTCCTTGCAAGTCATCTTGTCGTGAGGGTTCACTCCGGCCTGGTTCTCGGTAAAGAACACGGGGTTTGCCATCTTGCCTATGTCGTGGTAGAGGGCGCCGGTACGCACCAAGAGGCTGTTGGCGCCAATGCGGTTGGCTATCTCCGCGGCCAGATTGGCTACCGTGATGCTGTGCTGGAAGGTGCCCGGCGCAATCTCGCTGAGGTCGCGCAGCACTCCCTTGTTGGTGTTGGAGAGCTCAAAGAGGGTGACGTTGGAGACGAAACCGAAGGTCTTTTCAATCAAGAACATCAGCGGGTAAGCCAGCAAGAGGAACACTCCGTTGACGATGAAGTGGAAGTACATGCTCTGGTCCAGCTTGCTGAGGTCGCTCTCCTGCATGAGTTGCAGGGCAAAGTAGGTAACACACGAGGCCAGCGTAACGAGGAAGGCCGTCTTGAAAAGCTGCGACCGCTTGGACAACTCGCGCAGGGAATAAATGGCCACGAGCCCCGACACGAGCTGCACAATGATGAACTCGTACTGGTACTTCACCGCAGCAGCGCAGAGCAATATCATCACGGCATGCGTGATGAACGCCGTGCGCGAGTCCATGAACACCCGGATGAACATGGGAGCCATGGCAAACGGGATGATGTAGACACTGAAGAGGCGGTGCTCCATCATAAGTGAGACGAGGATGGGGAACAGGGTTATCATGGTGTACAGCATCGTGATGCTGCGCGGCTTCTCAAAGTATTCGCGGCGGAAGAGCGCCAGATACATCGTGAAGAGCGACACCATGATGAGCACGAAGAGCAGTTGGCCGATGACGGTTGTGGTGATTTCGGCCTTGGTAGCACTGCGGCGCTTCATCTCCTGCTCAAAGGAGGAGAGCACGCGGTAGTCGTACTCATCTACTATCTCACCCCTGTCAATCACCTTCTGGCCGCTCAGAACCATGCCGCTGGCCGGAGATATGCCGCTCAGAATGTCGTCCAGCTCCGTCTCACTGCGCTGTTTGTCGTAAACGAGGTTAGGTTCAATGTATTCGTTGAGGTTACATTTCTGCAGTGCCTGGCGCATGGGGGCCAGCTGCTCGTCGGTAAACAGCTGCTCATAGGCCGAGAGAGTGGAAAAGATACACCTTATCTCGAGGCTCTGGGCGTTCTTTCCGTTCACCACCCTGACCATGTTCGTGGAGTCTTTTGACAGGTCGTTGTACTCCGGAGTGTTGATGATGCCCGACTGGTAGAGCCTGTGCAGCCTGTCGATGATGACGGGCAGGTACTTGTCGGGTACGTTGGGAATGCCTCCCTTGAAGTTTTCCCTGAACTTGGCAATCTCCTTCGCCTCCACCGATGCCTTGTAGTTGTAGTATGGCTGGAAGAGAGTAGTGAGCGAATCCTTCTCCCGCTGCAGGGCCTCATCGGTCTTGTAGATGGGGAAATCGAACCGGGCAATGAACGAACCGTACATCCACGGGCGCCCCACATCGTACCTGAAACGCATGCTCTCATTGCGTGGCAGGAACCACACGATGAGTACAACGGTTATAGCAACAAGCACCACCCGGGTGAGAAGATTGCGCCAATAATGCTCTCCAAGCGTTCTGACATTTCTCATTTGCGTCTTCGTTATTCTGTTTGTACCTTGCGAAATTACGAAAAAAATGCCCAATAGTCAAAGAAAAGTATTAATTTTGCAAAAAATTTATAGCTTATCATCATTTGTCGAGATGTCTGAAAGAAAAGTAAGGGTGCGTTTCGCACCAAGTCCTACGGGTCCGCTGCACATCGGAGGCGTAAGAACAGCATTGTACAATTACCTCTTCGCCCGTCAGAATAACGGCGAGCTGGTTTTCAGGATTGAGGATACAGACTCCCATCGTTTCGTTCCCGGAGCCGAAGATTACATCATCGAGTCCTTCCGCTGGTTAGGTATCAAGTTCGACGAGGGCGTGAGCTTCGGCGGCAATCATGGCCCCTACCGGCAGAGCGAGCGCCGGAACATTTACAAGAAGTACGTGCAGCAGCTGCTCGACGAGGGCAAGGCTTACTACGCTTTCGACACTCCTGAGGAGCTGGAGGCCAAACGCAGCGAGGTTCAGAACTTCCAGTACGACGCCCATACCCGCATGCAGATGCGCAATTCGCTTACCATGGACGCGGCAGAATGTGAGCGCCGCATGGCCGAAGGCGAGCAGTTTACCGTGCGCTTCAAGGTAGAACCGGGCCGCGAGATACGCGTCAACGACATGATTCGCGGCGAGGTAGTCATCAAGAGCGACATCTTAGACGACAAGGTGCTCTACAAGAGCGCCGACGAACTGCCCACTTATCACCTGGCCAACATCGTAGACGACCACCTGATGGAAATCACCCACGTTATCCGCGGCGAGGAGTGGCTGCCCAGCGCACCGCTCCACGTGCTGCTGTACGAGGCCTTCGGCTGGGCCGACACCATGCCCCGCTTCGCCCATCTGCCGCTGTTGCTCAAGCCGGAGGGCAAGGGCAAACTGAGCAAACGCGACGGCGACCGCCTCGGCTTCCCCGTTTTTCCGCTGGAATGGCACGACCCCAAGACCGGCGAAGTTAGCTCCGGCTACCGCGAGAGCGGCTACTTTCCCGAGGCGGTGGTCAACTTCCTCGCCCTGTTAGGATGGAACCCAGGCACCGAACAGGAACTTTTCACGCTCGAAGAGCTGGTCAGCGCCTTCGATATCAGCAAGTGTTCAAAGGCCGGAGCCAAGTTCGATTACCAGAAAGGCATCTGGTTCAACCACGAATATATTCTCAAGAAGAGCGACGACGAGATAGCCCGACTCTTTGCGCCCATCGTTGCCGGCAACGGCGTTGACGAGACTTTTGACCGCGTAAAGCAAGTAGTTCACATGATGAAAGACCGCGTGAACTTTGTCCACGAGCTCTGGCCGCTCTGTTCCTTCTTCTTCATTGCCCCCACGGAGTACGACGAGAAGACCGTCAAGAAGCGCTGGAAGGATTATTCCGCGCAGCAGATGGCCGAGCTGGCCGGCGTGCTGCAGGGCATCGAAGACTTCTCCGTCGAGGGCCAAGAGCCCGTTGTCATGCAGTGGGTAGAGGCCAAAGGCTACAAGCTGGGCGACGTGATGAACGCTTTCCGCCTTGCTTTGGTGGGCATAGGCAAGGGTCCCGGCATGTTTGATATCTCCGCTTTCTTAGGCAAGGAAGAAACACTCAAGCGCCTGCAGCGCGCCATCGAAGTTCTGAAATAAACCAAGGGCGCGCTCCGCTGCGGAGCATGAGGCCCCAGAAAGAATATATGTACAATCTTGTCATCTACCTGTATCTGTGTGGCGTAGCCGTAGTCTCCCTCTTCAACAAGAAGGTGAAGAAGATGTGGTGCGGCGAACGACAGGCCGTGAAGATACTCAAGGAGCGCGTTGACCCCAATGCCCGTTACATCTGGTTCCATGCAGCATCGCTCGGAGAGTTCGAACAGGGGCGCCCTCTTATGGAGCAGATACGCCGCCAACACCCTGAATACAGAATTCTGCTCACCTTCTTCTCGCCCTCCGGTTACGAGGTGCGGAAGAACTACGAGGGAGCCGACATCGTCTGTTACCTGCCTCTGGACACCATCCGCAATGCCCGCCGCTTCCTGCGGGCGGTGCGTCCGGAGATGGCATTCTTCATCAAGTACGAGTTCTGGTACAACTACCTGCACATCCTCAAGCACCGGGGCGTACCCGTGTACAGCGTGAGCAGCATCTTCAGGCCCGACCAGGTATTCTTCAAATGGTACGGTGCGCAGTACGGACGGGTGCTGAAATGCTTTACCCACTTCTTCGTTCAGAACCAGATAAGCAAGTCTTTGCTCCACGGCATCGGGCTCGACAACGTGACCGTTAGCGGCGATACACGCTTCGACCGCGTGCTCCAAATCAAGGAAGCCAGCAAGTGCCTGCCCCTTGTTGAGGCCTTCCTGCACCATCACCCGTCACCCAACACCCAGCCCCCAACACCCAACACCCAGCCCCCATCACCCATCACCCAAGCCCCAAAAGTCTTCATCGCAGGCTCCAGTTGGCCACCTGATGAGGACATCTTCATCCGTTATTTCAACGTGCACAAGGACTGGAAGCTCATCATAGCACCGCACGTAATAGACGAGGAGCACCTTTCGCAGATTGTCGCCAAGCTCGACGGCCGCGTCGTGCGCTACACCCAGGCCACGGAGGAGAGTGCAGCAGCGGCCGATTGCCTCATCATCGACTGCTTTGGTCTGCTCTCCAGCATCTACCGCTACGGCACAGTATCCTACGTGGGCGGCGGTTTCGGCGTGGGCATACACAACGTGTTGGAGGCCGGGGTATGGGACATTCCCGTTGTCTTCGGCCCCAACAACCGCCAGTTCCACGAGGCCCAAGGGCTGCTGACGGCGCAAGGCGGCTTCGAGATAACCGACTATCCGGGGTTTGTGAGCCTCATGAACCGCTTCAGCAGCGATGCTCCCTTCCTGCAGCAGGCCGGCAACAGCGCCGGCCAGTTTGTCAAGAGCCGCGCCGGAGCCACCCAACTCATCCTGCGCTCGGTCAACTTATAGCCCACTGCCATCTATCACCGTCCGGGCAGACTGTTCGGTTCTACAGCTTTGCGCGATTGCTCTATCACGTAGGCAAACCCACTCCAAAGCTCTTCCGCAGCATTGCCTTTATTTAGAAAGAAGCAGTACAAGAGGCTGGGAAGAATGCAGACATGCGTCTTAACGGTGGCAACAGACGGAAAAATGGGCGGTTTTTTGGGTCTTTTCCGATACCTGCCGTCCGCTCATTGCATCCCTTCGGGAACTTTTGACAAGTGTCAAACGATTGTGCGACACCTGTCGAATTCATGTGCGACAAGTGTCGAAAGTTCCTGCTTCTATCATTCGTACCTTTTTTTCGTATTTGTTCTGCCGCCAAATCATCATCCCCTCCTAACCTCCCCTTTCTAAGGGGAGGAACCGTGGCAACAACTCAATAAAAGACAGAGTAACAGAGTATATTTAAACTGCTGCGAGGTTGCATCTTGGTAGTAACAGATAGCACATCAGTACCCACAAAACAAACCGGTAACCTCCCCTTGGAAAGGGGAGGCGGAGGAGGGGATGACGGGCAGCAAGAAAACCATTGAGCAGCTTGCATATCCTCCCCATTTAAACCATTCCCTTGCTTTTGCTGCTCACTTCATCATCCCCTCCTAACCTCCCCTTTCTAAGGGGAGGAACCGTGGCTGGCTTTTGGATATTCAGGGGGGCTGCGGTCGCTTTACTGATTAGGGAGAGGCAGAGAGTGAAAGGGGGCGAAGCATATAACAAGAAATGACGGCATAGCTTCCTCCCCTTAGAAAGGGGAGGTGCAGGAGGGGATGATTTAACAAGCGGCTCCTACCCTATCAATATCCAACTCGCATTATTTTATGCTCTAACAATCACTCCATCAACACCAAATACAAAGAAAATCAAAGTCCTAATGTTCATCACCCGCCACCTAACACCCAATAAATCCAACCACCAACACCCATCACCCAACACCTATCACCCAATCCCCCACCACCTAACACCCACAAAAAAAGACAGACATCTCACTGTGGAGACATCTGTCCTTTATACATTCAGAGGAACCGGCGATGGGTTCCGGAACCTTAAAAGTAGTAGGCCAAGCCTATCTGCCAGCCGTTGGAACGGCCGTGACCCAGCTCCGAGGCCTTGAATTCGCCCGTCTTTCCGAAGCCGATATTGTAGTTCACGTTGGCCTGCAGATGGTTGAGCAGCATGACGCCGCCGCCCAGGTTGGCGCTTATGTTTGACCCCTTCCAGGTCCAGTCGGCGTCGTTATCCTTGTCGACATTGAACCCGAACTGCGGTCCTGCAAAGAAGTAGAGGCTCGCTACGCTGCTCAGTCCGATGGTGTAACGCAGGTTGATGGGCAGGATAATCTGCTTCTGGGTGAGCTTCTCCTCACCGGCATCGGCTACCTCGACGGTGGCCGAGCGCTGGTCATACAGTGCCGAGGCGTCTACTCCGAGACCTACAATGGGGAGAGTGAACTTGACCGTGGGGCCGATATAGAAGCCGGCACGGTTCGAAGAGTTCAGAACATCGCGGTTGAATGACATCTGCGTGACATTCAGTCCGCCCTTAACGCCAAACTGCAACTGTGCGTTGGCATTGACCGAAAACATCAACGCCAGGGCGATGATGACCGCTGAAAACAACTTTTTCATAATAATAATGGTTTAAAATGATTAATGTCTCTGCCGGCGAACCGTCACTCGGGGTGCCGAAGAGGTTGAAGAACTGCTGCCGGAAGAACGGCGCGCGCGGCGCACACTTGTGCTGCTGCGGCGGTTGGTGCGCTTACGGGCCTTGAGTTCCTTTTTATCTAACTTGGCAATACTGTCCAAGGAGTCCTTCCGAACGGGGTCGCCCCACATGTTTTTCTCAAACTCCCGTATCTCTGCTTCTATCCGTTTCTGCTCCCGGGTCATGGCAGAATCGGTTGTGCAGTACTGTGCCAGCGTCTTGCCGAGCATGTTGTTGGTCTTGTATATCTTGCCCTTGTAGAGGTTGCGGGTAAAGTAATCGTCCACACTCATTATGGCCGCGTTGTTCAAATTGCTCGTCATGATGGTCTGCTTGGTAAGGAACGGCGCAATGTCTTCGTACTTCACCCAGAACAGGGGGTACTTGGTGGCACCCTCGCCGAAGTCGTCTTCGCGCTCCATGATGGGGCACAAGGCCAGCACCTTGGTGTGGAAGGTGGCCGTGGACTGGTCGTAGTAGGCGCTCTCCTTAATATAATAAGACTTCACCTCGCGCGAGGGAATGTCGCTGTCGTCCAGATGTACGCCTCTGTCCGTGCGCTCGTAGAAGATGTGATGGTCGTCGAGAAAGGCCAGCGGCTTCACCCTCGCCTCGTCGTTAAACACCTCGTTGCCGTCAAGCCGGTACTCGTAGGCGCGGATGTTGCCCGTCATCATGAGCTTGAAGATGTAGGTAAAGAGGTTCATCTGGCTGCCTACAGGCTCCACGGGATAGTAGAGTCCGGCGTTTGCATCGTCGTTCAGGTCGAGCAGTCGGTAGATGTCGCGGCGCCAGACCACGTCCTCCGACATGCCTGCCTCGGTGGGGAAGGTGAGCTGGGCGCGCGGAGTAA
This sequence comes from Prevotellaceae bacterium KH2P17, assembly GCA_900199655.1. Taxonomy (GTDB): domain Bacteria; phylum Bacteroidota; class Bacteroidia; order Bacteroidales; family Bacteroidaceae; genus Prevotella. The sequence goes on along the minus strand of FZRE01000001.1, from coordinate 14,680 downwards.
TGTTGTTGGCGTTGCTCCTTGCCGCAGCCTCCTGCTGTGCCCTGCGCCGCTCGGGCTGGGCAGCAACGGCCTGCACCATGCAGGCTGCCAGCAGTATGAATAATATGCGTTTCATTATCTTGTTATGTTTGATGTCCGTATTTCAATCCCGTTACCTGACGATAATCTCCATGGAGCCGGGCAGGGTGCGCGTAATGCCGTCGGGACCCACGGCCCTCACGCGGTTAATGTAGAAGCGGCGGTTGCGCGAGAGCTTGCGGAACTGCTCGCGTTGGCGCTCGGAGAACGACGCTCCTGATGATGCCATGGGCACTGCCATGCCCATGTTATCGAAGAAAACGGTCTCAAATCCCAGCACGCGGAAGGGTATGTCGAGCAGTCCGTCGTCGATGGCAGCCTGTATGCCGGTGGCTCCCATGAGCGACGCCTTAGCCAGCGGACCGCTCTTGAAGCGCGTGGTGCCCACGTTGATGTAGGCCGTTGGGTCGGGCAGTTTGCGCACATGGAACACGAAAGGTGGCATGCGGCGCACCTGACCCTTGTCGTTGGCCGTGATGTTGATGGTTACGTCGCGCCCCACTGCCGACGGAACGGCCACGTAATGGCCGTTACCACGGGCCGTGAGCGAGCCGCCCTGCATGGATACCGACACCGCATTGGCCGGCACACCGGGCACGCTCACGCTGATGGGGTTGCTGAATCCGGCGTAGAGAACATTCATCAGGTCGGCTGCTACGGTGGCTCCGTTGGGTGCCGGAATGACGCTGTACGACTGCCGGAAGTTACGGCGCAGCACGTCGCCGTTAGCATTGTGCATCATGATATAGCCGCTGAACTGGTGCTCACCCACCCCTCCGGCCATGAAGGTGTACTGCCCGCGGGCCGTGTTTACACGCGAACCGTTGACGTAAACCTCCGGTTGCTGCGTGGTGTCTACGGCTGCCATGACGATATTGGCATTGAAGCGCTCGCCCGGATAGAGCACCGTCTTCTCCGGAATGACAAAGGCATCGAGCTTGTTCACGCGGATGTCCTTCACGTCAACTTGCGAGACGAGGGTGTGAAGCACCTCGCCCTCGGCGTAGCGCACGTCGTTCTGCAGCTTCGACAACAGCGTTACGGCCGCTGCCACGGGCATGTCTTCGAACATGTATTCCTGCCAATTCTTGCCCATAGTATGTGCCTTGGCCGGCAGTTTGGTGGTTAGGTTGCTCTCGATAATCTGCCGCTGGTGCGGGTCGGTTATCATGGAGAGGATGCGTTCGCGGTAACTGTTCACGGCCCTGTACAGCTGCTTGCCCTTGCCTGACCCCGGGGCGAGCATCACAATGCCTGCAGCTTCCAGGTTGTCGGTATTCCGGATGTCGCGCACATTGCCGTCGCTGCCGTCGGCCTCGCGCACGATGGCCTCCTTGAGTTGCTGCGCCAGGTCGTAAAGCGAGTCGCTCATCTGCTTCACCTCGGTAGCTTTCTCGAACCAGGCGCGCACCTTCTCGGGGTTTGCCTTCATCTGGTCGGCGAAGTTACCGAACAGAGCTTCGTTCTCCTTCGACGCGTTCGAGGTGGTGCGGTTCAGGCTTTCTTCCACTATCGAGAAGCCGTTGAGCACCTCGGTAGAGATGTTGAGCGCGAGCATTGCCATCAAGACGACGTACATGAGGTTAATCATCTTCTGGCGTGGAGATATCGGTCGTTTCTTTATTGCCATGTCTGTGGGTTCAGGTTCATAGCCGGCTGCGGGCTGCGGGGGCAGCAGCAGGGGGCTAACCTTGTATGTTGTTGTGACCCGCCGCGTTCATGTTAACCGTCATGGCCTCTATCATGCGGGCGTAAATCTTGTTCAGCTGTTCTATCTGCTGGGCCATCTTCTTGCTCTGGTCGTTTATTTCGTCGATGGTGCCTATCTGCCGGCTGGCGCTCTTGAGCTGCATCTCGTACACCTTGGTGATGCCGGTAAGGGTGCGGTTCAGGTTCTCCATCTCCTCACTGTCACGCGTCAGGCGGGCGCTCTGCTCGTTAACCTTGCCCAAGGTATCCACCAGTTTCCTGAGTTCTTCCACATAGTTGGCCTGTGCCTCGTTAAGAGTTTGGGCCTCCTCGCTGGTCATCTGCGGAACGTAGTCTGTACGGGCGGCGGGAGAGACGTGTCCTTCAAGCTCCTTGGATGCCGTGTTCAAGGCCGCCGAAGGATACCTTCGAGAGGCTTGAACGGCAGGTTCGGCCTGGCCGCTCTCCAGATACTCTTCCGTGAGATGGGTGGGAAGGTCGCGTCCGTCGGCTGTTTTATCGAACGGACGGTCGAATGCCGAGATGAAGAAAACGCACACTTCGGTGCCCATGCCGATAAAGAGCATGATGTTTGCTCCCGGCAAGTGGGTGAGCTTGAAGAGAGTACCCAGGATGACGATGGAGGCTCCCCAGCTGTAGGCATAGTTCAGGAACGTCTGCCCGGGCACGCTATCCATCCACTTCTGCAGACGATAAACGATATTGTATTTACTGTATTCAGCCATTATCTTTTGCTTTTTTTCTGTTTACCACTTGTTGTATTGGCCAGACTTCGTACGCACCGGAAGCCTATGTAGGAACGAGGCTGGTTCTGGTATTCCCACGTTCGCCACGCACTCCGTATGTACGACTCGGGGTCTTTCCACGAGCCGCCGCGCACGCTCTTCTTCTTCAGCCTGTACGGGTCTTCCTTGGCGGCGTTGTAAGTGAGCTCGGGGTTGAGGTCGTTCATGGCGTCAACGCCCGATTCGGTGTAGATGGTGCTGGTCCACTCGGCCACGTTGCCGGCCATGTCGTACAGTCCGTTGCTGTTTGATGCGTAGATGCCGGCCTTGCTGGTGATGAGGTTGCCGTCCTTGGTGTAGTTTCCGCGGTCGGGTTTAAAGTTGGCATAGAAGCAGCCGTCGCCGTTCTTTACGTCTTTGTTCTCCCAGGGAAACTCCGTTCCATCTTTGCCTCGGGCGGCATACTCCCACTCGGCTTCGGTGGGCAAGCGGTAACGCTGCACGTAGCGAGCTTCGGATCCGAGGCCTTTGAGTAGGTATTCGGTGCGCCAGGCACAAAAGGCGTTGGCCTGTTCCCACGTTACTCCCACCACCGGATAGTCGTTGTAGGCGGGGTTGCTGAAGTAGTTGCGCAGGTAGGTCTCGTTGTCCGAGTTCTTGAAGTCGTTGACCCAGCACGTGGTGTCGGGATATACGTTCACGATGTAGGTATTCAGGAAGTCCCACGGACCGGTGCGTTCGCGGTTGATGGTCTCGCGAACAATGTTGCCGGAGTCGTCAACGTACGCCGTGTCCTTGGATATCATGACCGTTTCATCGGGGTTTACCGTCACGTCGGTATTGAACGAGCGCTCCTGTGGGTTCATGCGGTTGCGGCGCAGGGCGGCAGCTGTATAGTCGTAAATCTCGTACCGGTAGTTCAGCTGGCGGTAGTCGATGAGCTTCTCGCCCGTTACCGGATTGGTTACGTACAGGCTCTCGTAAGCCCGCTGCTCGTCCTCGTTGGGCTTGCGGGGCAGCGGTTTCTTCCAGTTCAGGTGCGGCGTCACGGGGTCACCGTACTTGTCTTCGGTTATCATGTAGGTCTCGTCGCCGGCGTATGCAGGGTCGGCCAGGCGGGTGCGCAGGATGCTGTCGGTCACCCACTTCACGAACTGCTTGTACTTGGAATTGGTCACTTCGGTCTCATCCATCCAGAATCCGTCGACGGAGATGTCCTTTACCGGCGTGGCCTTACCCCACAGGCTGTCTTCCTTGAGCAGGCCCATGCGCAGGTAGCCGCGGTCTATCTTCGTCATTCCGTAGGGCGTTGGCTCCGAGAAGGCCTTGCCTCCGCCAACGCCGATAACCTCTCCTCCCCTGCCGGAAGAAGACATTGACTTGCTGCCGAAGCAGGCTGTGAGGGTCAGCGAAACGGCAACGGCCAGCATGGCCGCAACACTTTTCTTCATATTCTTGTATGTCATTTAATCTTTATCTCTTTCTCTCGGGTACGCCGTTACAGTATTCGCACGCTCTGGTGGCGGTTCCGTCCCTTCTTTACAAGGTTCACATCCAGCTGGTAACCCACAAACAGTTCGTGGCTGCCGTTGCCCGGTCCAATGGCCGATGTGTAGAGTTCGTAGCTGTAACCCACCACTACACCGTGGAAACTGCCGCCAACCAGAAACGTAACCGAGTTGGTGGGGCTGTACGATACGCCTCCGTAGAGGGTCCTCTTCTCGTTCGTATAGACCAGCCTTCCTGTGATGTCAGCCCGGTAGGCGGTTCCGTCAGTGCGCACGAGTACCGACGGCTTTATTGTTAAAAACGGATTTCTGAGTTTAATATTGTATCCTCCCGTTAAATAATACGTGCGGTCTATCTGCAGTTCATTGCGGTCGCCGAGCTCTATGAGCGGCCCGTTAAGATGCTGCCCCGACACACCCACGTACCAGGGACCGTGCATGTAGTAGAGCGCCAGACCCAAATCGAGCCCCGAACCCGACACCTCCGACCCTATCAACGCAGGGTCGCTGGCGTCCTCGGGGTCCAGTTTGGTGCCGTCGAAGTTCTCGCTCAGCAGTCCTGCCTGCACGCCCACGCTCACCGTTCCGCCCAGCAGCGCGTGCTTGTAGGCATACTGCACGGCCAGCCGCTTGTGGTTAAAGAGGCCTATCTTGTCGTTCATCAGCTGCACGCCTACGCCGTGGTAAGCCTTCAGGAAGTACAGAGGCATGTCCGCGGCCACGTACATCGTGCGTGGATTATGCTCAAAGCCGACCATGTCGAGGGCATAGGCACCGGTGATGTTTATTTTGGACTGCTTGCCTACAGCCGCCGCATTGAACGACGGCTCCAGGTCGAAATAGTGACTGAAGCTGACGTCGTACTGCGCCCGCACGGCCTGCAAGCCGCAGAGGAACACGCCTATGAGGGTGAAAATCTTTTTAAACACGCTCTTATAACGCTTGTCCCTCCGCTTTTATTGTATCAGTCCGCGCTTATCATTCCCACCTGTCCGTCCCGCTCCCTGCCCAACGCACGTTCCTTGTACCCTACCGGCATTGACATTTGTTGTCACTTCTTAAAATAACTATAATAATCTGTAAATAAGCAGACAAACCCATTGGTTATTGCTACTTTTGTCATTCATAAAACTATTTATCGATTTATTTCCATGAAACAAAGGACTTTCTTGGCGGCATTATGTGTTGTATATGCTCTTTCTTCGAATGCCCAAAGAGGAATACTCTGGGATAAAGACAACCAACTGCCCATATCCCATGCCAGTATCTACACCAACCAAGGCGGCAATGTACTGGCAACATCTTCTGATGAGAATGGTTCCTTTACCGTGTCATTCCCTTTCCGCGAGCTCACTGTATCGCATATCAACTACGAACAACAACAGATTTCTCACCTGAAGGACACCATCTTCCTCAAACCTAAATATGAATTACTGCCCGAAGTCGTTGTTAACAACAGCGAACCGCAATGGATAAGGAAGAAACTCCGCACCTTTCTTGAAAACAAAGGCACCCTTTACCAAACAGCCGACAGCCAGATGCGCTACGAATACAACAAGACCAACGTGGGCGACTCTTCCGGATACGCTTTCCAGAGCAAAGGTTTGATGTACATCCCCTCAACGGCTCACATCCAGAAAGACAGCATGTACCGGATAAGTCCTGACCTGAATATCATCCAGTACAAAGATACAACAGCCGGACCAGACTTCTATGACATGCAGCTAATGCTGTATGAGAATGCCGTGACCGAGCTGGACAGCAAGTTCATAAAGAGACATCGGTTCGGCGAAAACAAGGAGTACGACAACGACAACCGGTCAATCGTACAGATTAACTTTTGGTCTGAACGGTTCAAAGAGGACAAGGGATACATTCTGATGGACACAACAACCTGTGCCATCATAGAAGCACGGCACACTACAGGGTTGACCTATAACCTCAATCACAAAATGAATTCATTTGTGCTCTCAGTTGCCAAACTTGCCATTGGCCTGGAATACGAAGACTGGACCATTGACAACACCATCCGTTTTCAGAACATCAACGGCATATACTACCCGCAGTCTGTCACCTTCAAGTATTTTGAAAAACGGTCAAACTACAACAAATTGGCTTCAGCCAAGCACAAGCAACTCATCCAATACTTTGTTAACAGGGAGGCATCGTTAGCACTTAGCCCAACACAAGATGCACCCACATCACGCTTTTACGATGTTCCACACGAAATCCATTGGGCCATCATTTACACCGAGTCAAAGCGTCATGCGCGCAATAGAGTAGCCATACAAAAGGAAATGCCGCGACACTACAAGCTGTTTGGCGAAACACAAGCTACCATCCCGAAGCTACCATCCAATTAAAACGTCGTTTACTGCTTGTAATTCAGAACAACCAAGCGCTTAGCAGCTGCTCTCCACCTTTACAAGTGGAGGTTAGTAGGGGATGATACACGCAGCAACCGATTGAGTGAAACCCTATTATCATCCCCTCCTCCGCCTCCCCTTTCCAAGGGGAGGATACCAGTCAGACTTGCTGCTTGTAGCCTTTTGCATGTTTCTGCAAGCAAACAACCCCGCAGCAAGTAAAAAACAACTCTGTTACTCTGTCTTTTATACCCCGCAGCAAGTAAAAAACTACTTTGTTACTCTGTCTTTTAAGCCCCGCAGCAAGCAAAAAACTACTTTGTTACTCTGTCTTTTAACCCCCGCAGCAAGTAAAAAACAACTCTGTTACTCTGTCTTTTAACCCCCGCAGCAAGCAAAAAACTACTTTGTTACTCTGTCTTTAAACGGTAGCGACATTTCAACTAACGGGAGGCAAAAACTATGCTTCGGGAACTTTCGACACTTGTCGCACATGAATTCGACACCTGTCACACAATCGTGCGACAAGTGTCGAAAGTTGCCGAAGGCGTCTTTCAACACCTAAAAAGACGCAAAAAGGGGACACGCCTGGTGGCGTATCCCCTTGTCTATTCACATCAGAATGTTAGTATTCATCATCGTTCCAGAGGAAGTCATCCTTGGAGGGATAGTCGGGCCAAATATCTTCGATGCTGTCATATACCTCGCCCTCATCCTCTATTTCCTGCAAGTTCTCGAGCACCTCGAGAGGAGCACCGGAACGAATGGCATAGTCTATCAACTCTTCCTTCGTTGCAGGCCAGGGTGCGTCTTCAAGTTTTGAAGCCAATTCAAGCGTCCAATACATAATGTTTTAATACTTTCAAGGTTTAATTTGCATGCAAAAATAACACTTTTAGCTGAAACCGCAAGTTTTTGGACATGTTTTTTTGCAGCATGTACAAATAAACATTAAAAACATGAAGGCATCAAAGATTGAGGAGATAGGTGCGCTTGTAGAGTTTTGGATTGAAGGTGAGCAGGCCGCAGAGGTACAGGTCGTAGCTCACGGAGACGCGTTCGTCACGGCGCAACTCGTCCCACCAGAGGCGCGAGAGGTCGTCGCGCCAGATGTTCTCGATGATGAAGACCGACGCTGCAGAGGCGTTGTCAAGCGCCGATTCCACAAAACCGTCGCAGCCATCGGACAGGGTGATGCGGGCCAGGTCGATGGTTCCCAACTGTTGAACCAGCTCGCTGTAATCGCTGAACTTCTGCCCAGGCGGCACAGCCTGCATCACCGCATCGGGACATCCGGCCGTCAGATAAGCCCGGCAGGCATCGGCCGCAGGGGCAAAATCTACCACGAGGCCGGGCTGCAGATGGCGGGCGAGGCGGAAATACAGCTCGCCCAGGCGGCGCGTACGCCTGTCCATGCGGGGCCACTGGTTGCCGATGGCATCGCTGACGGCAGGGTCGGCGGGGGCAAAGAGCACCTGCCGCACGAACTGATAGGCTGCCGGCGACTGCACGCCGTAGCCCTTTGCATGGCCCACTCCGTGCAGCAGGCGGTTTAATCTGGTACAAACATTCATGGTTGCAAATATACGCAAAATCTCCCGAAACGGCTGCCTGCGCTGCGCTTAAACTCATTTACGGCTGCGAAAGCCTGTCGGCGGCGCGCCAGTAGCTATGGCAAGGAGGCCTGCGGGAGGCTCTTGAGCACCACCGTTCCTTCGGTTCCGTAGAACTCCGGGGCATAAGCGCACTGCACGGTCACGGTGCCCGAGGCGTATGTTCCGGCTCGGTCAACGAAGTAAGGGTGCTCTATCACCCACCTGCCCTTGCGGAGTTTGTCGAAGAAGTATTGCGTCTGCGTGTCCTTGGGGCTGCAGTAACAGCGCAGCGTGGGGTCGTAACCGCTCTGTTGGCCCACGGGTTCCAGGCACGCCGGCCGCTTGTCGCTCACCTGCACGAAGTCGAGGTCGCGCTCGGCGGTAATCGTCAGCCGCACCGTAACCTTGTCGCCAACGCGCAGAGGCTCCGCTTCGGCCATGCCGTTGGCCGCCACCACGCGCCCGTTTTTCACGATTTCGCGCTTTACATGCAGCTCTGTGCCCGATGGTTCGATGTCGGCAGCCGGGCTCATGCGCTGCGCGTAGACCGTTCCCCAGCTCATGCCGGGCGCCTCCTTCTTGATGGTAAGGCGCGTGCCGCCATCGGGCAGCACCGTCTCCTTTAGGTAACCAACGGCCGCGGCGGCAGGAGAAGCGTGGACGTTGGCATCAGCCTCGATGCTGAAAGGCGATATGCGGGTGCTGAAGACATTGCTGCGGCCGGCCATGAAGGCATGCACGGCGTCTACCGTTACTACGGAGTTCTCCCAATACTGGGTACGTTTTTCCTGCAAGAGCCAGCGCTGCATCTGGCCAATGGTCATGCTGTCGGCCGGCGTTACCAGCTGCATGGCCTCGATGGCAGCCACCTGCGTGGGTATCTTATAGCTGCGCCAGGACGCCACAGCACGCGGGCTGTCGAAGTAACGGCCCCTGTCGTCGCGGTAAACGGTGTGCTCTTTCAGGCTTTCCACGTAGGTGCGGGCCTTCTCGGCGTGGCCAGCATGGTAGAGGATGACGGCACTCAGCGCCCGCGCCAGCATGGACTGCAGGGGCTCGTTGGCCTCTATGAGCCCGATGAGGCGCGCGTTGGCGGCCTGCACATCGGGCGGGAGAGGCGGCCGGGCGATAGCGCAGGTGTAGAGATACTCCAGCATGTCGGCCGTCAACTGCCTCTCGCCACGCTTGCGGAGGTCGGCTTCGGCCTTCACGATTTGCTTTCCAAGGTAGCCGAAGGCCGGCTGCAGCAACTCTGCCACATCTTTGTCGTTACCCGTAATGGTGCCGAGACGGGCCAGCGTTTCGGCAACCGAGAGCGTTACATAGAAGCTGCCGTCCATTCCGGGGAACCAGCTCCAGGAGCCGTCCGTGCGCTGCAGCCGCCGCAACTTGCGCAGGGCGGAATGCAGCTCGGCGTTGATGCGGCCCTCGCGGAAGAAGTCGGCCAGCTCTGCTCCTTGCCTTGTCTCCCGCTGCGAGGCTGCTACCCACGGCGTTTCGGCCAGCAGTATGTTCTTTACCTGCTCGTTCCGCTGCAGCGGACTCACCATGGTTGTGTCTTTCTCCCATTCCTTCACGGCCGTTTTTACGGCGGGAACGGAGGTCAGGATGTGGCGGGCCAGGGTGTTGACGTAGTAGGAACCGGCCTGACAGAGGGCGCAGTCGTCCCACGGATGGGCATAACGATGCAGGGCGGGAATGAGCAGCCACGACGGGTTAGCAGTGTATTCCACCGTCAGCAGGTTGTCTTTGTCGGGCGTGGGGAAGAGCTCGCGCAGGTCGAAACTGCGCTCGCCGGGCTCCGTAAGGGTAAAAGTAAAGGTGCGCAACGACAGTTCCCGGTTCATTACAACGGGCAGATAGTGTTGTTCGCCGTCGCTTGCGCCGCCCGCCGAGGCCACAATCTTGCAGATGAGCAGCGACGGGTCAGCGGGTTGCGGCGTATAGTCGAAGGTCACACTTTGCTGCCCCGAGGCCGGTGCAGAGAACTCCGAACGCTGCTGGTAGACAGTTCGCTCGGTCTCGGGGTCGATGAGTTGCAGGAGTGCAGCGCCCTTTATGGCCCGTTTAGTGGTATTGAAGATGCGGGCACTGATGGTTCCGCGGTCGCCTACCCGCAGGAAGCGGGGCTGGTTGGGCTGCACCATGAAGTCCTTACTCGTGGTGGCATCGGCCCCTATCAGCCCGTAGTCGAGGTTGCGGGTGTGTGCCAATCCGAGGAAGCGCCAGGCCGTGATGCTCTCCGGAGCGGTGAAGCGGATGCTCACCTTGCCATCGGCATCGGCCACGAGACGCGGCATGAAGAAGGCCGTCTCGTTCAGGTTCTCGCGTACCGGAAGGCCTCGCAGCGGGTCGGCAGCCTCGGACGAGCCGGCCGAAAGCCTGTCGGCGTCAACTATCAGGGAGGTTTCTGCGGCAGCCCTGCTACCGTACAGGGGCGACGAAAGGCCGCGTACCGACCCCGCCAGCGCATACTCAACGGCAGCCCCCGTGTAGTGCGTGCTCCGCGAGTTGCCCTTTCCATAGCCCACCACCACTTCTTGGAGGTCTGCACCAGAGTCTTCCATCATCACGTCCATTGCGCCTAAAGCAACCGCCAGCTCCTTTGTCTCCATGCCGATGTACCTGAATTGCAGCACCTCTCCTACCGAGGCGCGGATGGAGAAGCGGCCATCCATGTCGGTTACCGTGGCCCGCTGGGTTCCCGGCACTTGTACCGTGCAGCCTATAACAGGTTCGCCGTAGGCATCGGTAACGGTTCCTTGCACCATGCCCAGCAGTCCGCCAAGGGCCAGTTGGCTCAAGGCAAGCCCGGTTTCGGGCACCAGTTGCGGCTTGGCAGCCATGCTCTGCCAGGACCATGTGGAGCGAGAGAACTCCCACTCCACGCTGGGCAGGGCCCGGTTAAAATCGGTAGAGAACTCCCACTCATGCTTACCGGCCACGCGGTCGAGGGCCTTATCGTAGAGCGTTGCCATGAGTTGAGCCGCTGCGGGGCGGCCATCGGGCTTGGTGATGCGCAGTTGCCACTCCTCGGTGTCGCCCGGACGGAGCCTGTTACGGAAGGTTTGCCACTTCAGCTGCAGGCTTTTGTCGGGGCTGGGTGTACGCAACATGAACGTGTGGGCATGCCCCCGGCCGTTGCGATACCACGCCACGGCCACCACGATGCCGTCTCCGTACTCGGATTTATACCTGAACGGCAGCGCGCAAATGGAGTCGGAGAAGTCTAAAGTGCCGCTTTCTATCCGCCTGCTGTTGGAATACACCACGTAGTAAGCATGCACATTGCGCTCCGACGAACCAATGTAGACGGTGGAGGGCGTGCGCCCCGTGGGGTCAAAGAGGGGATTGTCGGTGTAGAACCACTGCCCGGTACGGTAGCAGGGGCGGCGTTGCTGCTTGTTAAACACCACGAAGCGGCGGCGCAGGGTGTCGCCCCGGCACACGGCCACCAGCTGCAACTGGCCGGCAACAAAGCCCGAGGGCAGCTGCAACCCGGCCTTGTCGCCGGTGCGCCAGCTGAACTTCTGCCCCTCGTAACCCTTGTACCAATAGTTCAGCTGGCCCTCTATGTGCGTGTTGTTGTTGTTCGAGATGAAGAATTTTGCTTGCTCGATAAACGACTGCTCCATTATTTGGTCGTCGTAGAAGGTGGTCGACAGCGAGACCGGTTTGGCCCGGAGACGGAACCACTGCTGGTTTTCGCAGCTCTCGCCGGCCGCATCGGTCACCCTTGCCACTACCTGGAAGGTGTACGAAAGGTCTTTGTTCTCGCTGAAATCGGCCGTGAGCGGAACGTGCAGGGTGAAGTTTCCGGCCGTGTCGGTCTGCGTAGTGAGCACCGTGTCGGGACGGGAGTCGAGGTCTGGTTGGCCGAAACCAATGCTGTGATAGATGCTGTACTCTACCCCGGCACGCTGTACCGGCTCGCCCATGAGCGAGCGGGCGTGGCCCTGCAGGTGCAGCGTGTCGCCGGCGGTGTAGGCGTAATCTACCTTATCAACGGTCACTTCAAAGGTGGGGCGCTTGTATTCTTCGACCCAGAAAGACACCGAACCGTCTTCTCCACCTATGAGGAACGCCCCCGTAAGGCCGCCCGAGGGCAGCGTGAAGGAAGCAGAGCAGGTGCCGAAGTCATCGGTTACAACCTGCTGCTCGGCCACTTTCTGCGAGTTGGCATCGTAAAGAGAGAGCGTGAGCCGCTTGTTCGGCTTCGCCTGGAAGTCGCGATGCCGGCGGCGGTAATAGATACCGGCCACGTTGACCGTCTGCCCCGGCCGGTAAACCTGGCGGTCCGTATAGAGCGAAAGTTCGTCGACGGACTCGTCGTCGTCATCATAATCGTTGTACGAATGCGCGTTGACTGCCGGGCAGGCACGGTCACTATCGGTGTAAACCCACAGTGGTTTGCCGTTGCCCTTTACCGTGAGTTCGCCCTCGGAGTTGCAGTTGTACAGCCTGCCGCCATGCCTCACGGATGCACCGGGCACGGGTCGGCCGGTCAGGGCATCTACTACAACGACGCGACAGCTGTTATTTCCGGGCAACCCCAGCGACAACATGCGCAGGTTACTCACACGGAGGAGCATGCTGGTAGTGTCTTTTTCGGTTTCGGGAGCCGTGATACGCAGCAGATAAATGCCCACGGGCAGGGGCTCAATGAGCAGCGTATCGGCGCTGTCGGCATAGGGTTGGGCCGCCTGCCAGTGCCTGCTGACCTCGCGACCGGGCAGGTATTGCAGACTGCCGGCTGAATCCAGCGCGGCGAAAGAACGCTGCTGGCTGGTCAGGGCATCGTACTCGACCGATGAGAGCAGCACCCTGTATATCGCCACTTGGGCGCTGTGCAGGTTGCGGTTATGGAAAGTAAGGCGCACGGAGTCGCTCGTTGTGCACACGTCTTTCAGCAGTTTGAGGCTGCAGGAGGGCCTCGTCAGGTAGGCGAGGCTGTTTTTCAGATATTCCAAATGCGCATAGTTGCGGTAGCGCTGCAGGGCTTCGGTAAGGAAGCTGTACCGCTGCTGGTCGGTTACATCGGTGCAGCCGGCCAGCACGCGGTACTTGGCTTTGGCTATCTCGGCGGCCAAATCGAGGTCTGCATAGAGCGACCGGAGCGAGTCGAGGGAGTGAACAAAACGCGAAGAGTGGGCCTGCGTGATGTTTGATGGGCGCTTCGCATCAAGCAACTTGAGGCCGGTAAGGAGGGCGGCCGTGCGGTTTCCGGTGCGTGTATAATAGGAGTTGAGTGCACGGAAATCTTCTACATAGTAGCCGAGCACGCTCAACAAGTCGTTGCCGAAGTAGCGGCTATCGGTACCAAGTTCCACTGCAGGGGCAAAATCCGATGCCTTGGTGGCGGCCAATAGCGGCATGTTGGCCAGGGCGAGGTGGCGGTAGAGCGTGTCGGAAGCTATCTGGCGGTGCAGGAAGGCGGCATAGACGGCACCCAGAACGGGGCTTTTCTGCCGGCAGGCGGCCTCCCGGCGCTTCACAGTCACAATGAACGGGGCTACGCTGTCGGGCGAGATGGTAGAAAGCAACTGTCCTTTGGCCATCTGGGCACGGAGCAACTGGCCGGCAGCACCTTCGCTTTCGGCCTTGCGTATCATCCGGTCAAGCTCGTTGAGAGCCGTCTGCGGTTTCAGTTCCCGGTTGTTCACGTACTGCTGCCACAGGTTTTCGTAACTCTGGCCGCTCATCGCCACGGCTGCCAAAAGCAATAAGAATACCAATAAAGTCTTTTTCATGACGCGTCAGATTAGCATTTCGCAGAAGCCTGTCCGAGCTTACGGCGCCCGCTTCCCAATACCCTTTAAACGCCGTTCACCGCAGAATATTGCATCAATCGATGCGGAATATTGTATCAATCGGTGTTGAATATTGTATCAATCAGTGCGGAATATTGTATCAATCGGTGCTGAAAAGCACCTTCTTTCGGCCCATCATTCCCCGTTATCCATGCCGTATCCACCCCTCTCCCCAGTATCAGCCATAACAGAGATATCCTTCAAGCCTCTTGACTGCCATCATCAAGCGCCTTGAACCTATCCTTCAAGCGCCTTGAAGCATAGCTCCTGTTTTCCCGCCTGCCACAACGGGGGATTTCATTTGAGGAAAGACGAAGGATTAGGGCACGAAAAAAGCCTCCAAGACATTGCTGTCCTGAAGGCTTCTGTTCTAAAAGGAGGCGGCTTCCTACTCTCCCGCATTGCATTGCAGTACCATCGGCGCAAGTGGGCTTAACTTCTCTGTTCGGAATGGGAAGAGGTGGGACACCACCGCAAAAGCCACCTGAAAGGGTGACGTATCGTACACAGACAATGACTGCGCTGCGTGGGTTTAATGCACGCGGCGGAACGCCTATACGGCTGAAGCACGGCTGCCGGATGAAAGTTTCGGGCAATTAGTAGCGCTCGGCTTTGACGTCGCCGTCTTTACACCTGCGCCCTATCCACGTCCTCGTCTGGGACGACCCTCATAAGGAGTTCTCATCTTGCGGCTGGCTTCGCGCTTAGATGCTTTCAGCGCTTATCCAATCCAGACGCGGATACCCGGCGGTGCACCTGGCGGCACAACCGGTAAACCGGAGGTCTGTCCGTCACGGTCCTCTCGTACTAGTGACCGAACCACGCAAAACTCCTGCGCCCACGATAGATAGAGACCGAACTGTCTCACGACGTTCTGAACCCAGCTCG
>FZRE01000009.1 GCA_900199655.1 Prevotellaceae bacterium KH2P17 | reverse complement strand
GTCAATTTTATTTTGCCGCAGAGGGTCATTCTTATTTTGCCCGTAAGGGTCAACGTCGCTTGCCCTCGGGGGTCAAACGCGCTCGGCTTTTCCAACATCAGAAAATTGCTAAACTATTTGATGAGAATTTTTGGGTGACGCAATGACGAAGTCAGGAAAATCCTCAATCCTTTTTTAGAGAACATAGCAACAGATATTTGCCAAACATAATGAATGATGAGAACACCACGAACGCCGTCAGGCACGGAATGCACGGCATTCACTTTTCGACTGCAAAACGCCTTGTGCGTAAACGTTTCGTTAGCTGACATTGCAAGACGTCAGTTTGTACCCACAAACTGCTCTTGCTCCCCTCGTCAGACAGTCGAGGAGATTAGACCGTAATCACTCCGTTCTCATCGGTCAAGGTTCAGGAATTAAGCAACAACAAATCATCTACAATGATTAACTTTCAAGGAAACTTATATGAACAGATACAAAGGAAAATCTGCCCGATGGCAGCAACAGGATAAGGAAGGGCAGCAGATGAACAAGACGGAGTTCATCAAGGTAAGATGCACCTTAGAGGAAAAGCAGCGTATCAAATCAAGGGCGGAAAGCGCAGGGCGGAAGTTCTCTGATTACTGCCGTGAGATACTCCTTAACGGCGAGGTAACAGCCGTCCCCAAGATGACCGACAACGAGAGGGAAGCCATTGCCATTCTTGGGCAAATAGCAAAGTTCTATGCACAGATTTCCAACCTCATCAAGGTCAAGGACGAAAGGTGGGTACTCATAACAAAGAACCTTTCCCTATGTGCAAAGGAAGCATTTAAGCGGTTTTACGACCCACATTTTCGCGTGGACGATGAGATATATAAGGTCTTAAATCTAACAAGAGATGATAGGAAAATGTAAGGCGATAGCCCACGGAAGCACCGCCTTGGACTATATATTCAGAGAAGGGAAACTCGGACAACATCTTGTTTCCAATCATCTCTACGGAACTACACCGAAGGAGATTTACGGGGAAATGAAGATGGTCAGCGATTACAACACAAGGTGCAGGAACAAGTTCCTGCGCATTGAAATCGGTATTGCACCGACAGACGAGAAAAGGCTGAGCCTCGAATCAGTCCGCAACCTTGCATCGAATTTTACCAGACAGATGGGACTTGAAAATCACCAGTGGGTGGCGGTAACGCACAAGGATACCGACAATATGCACATCCACATCATTGCCAACCGCATCAGCCTATATGGAGAGGTCTATGATACCACCTTTGTGAGCAACAGGGCAGCGAGGGTAGCAGAGGAACTCAGCCGTAAGTATGGCATGACCATTGCAAAGGAAGTCAAGGCGAAAAAACAGCATCAGGAGCCAAAAGCCAACCCGACAAGGGAGCAAACCAAGAAAGAGATGCGACAAATCTGTTATAATCTGCTTAATAAGTACAAGGGTACAGATATCACGGGGCATTCCATGTTCCTCTACGAGTTGAACAAGAATGGTGTGGCTATCGAACGCATGAGAAACAGGCAGGGCAAAGTCTATGGCTTGAAGTTCTCATACGAAGGACAATCCTTCAAGGCATCCGAAATCGGCAGGGAGTTCGGCTATCGTTCCCTGCAGAAGAACTTTGAACCAATCAACAAAGAAGAATCAAATAAATCATATCAAACAATACAAGAGGTAACCGAAAAGAAAGAACAATCTGACACAGGTTATCAACTCGTACCCAAGAGCCGTTCCTCAATCTCACGAGATAATGACACCTCACAAGTGCAGAATCCCATTGGTGCAGTGGCAGACACCATCGTTGGCGCAGCCGATGAAGTCGTAGAAGGATTGGGCGATTTGATTACACCAACCGCACAGGGCGATGACTATGCCGAAGTTGCGTGGCAGCGTAAACTCAGAAACCAAGCCAACAGGAAGAAGAGACGTGGAAGAAGATTATAATCCACACCTGAGAAAAAATGCAAAAAGAAGAATATCTCATTAAAAACGCTTGTTATTCGGTAACAAAGTATTATCTTTGCAGACAGAATAACAAGCGTTCTTTGTTAGGCAGAAAACAGCGAAGCCAAGTAGCTCGCTCGTTTCCAAATCGTTACCTGTTTAGTTATACCAACATGGTAACTCCGTTATTTTCAATAAGTTGTATTTTAGGAATTATCTTCCGAAGCTGCCTTTCAAGCATCCTACACCACCCTACCGACACGCGGATGAAGCCCTTTGGGGAATATAGAAGCCTCTGCACGGAAACATAAAATCCCAGATTTCGGTAGCCTGGCTCTGCGGAGCAGGCTGCCGAAATCTGGGATTTCCTATTTATATATGGCTCACCGTCAGGCACCGAAGCGGCGATGACGGGTTCCTGCAGGCGGGGTTATTCCTCCTCGGGGGTAATGAGCTTGTAGCCCTTGCCGTGTATGTTGATAATCTCAATCTGGTCGTCGTCCTTGAGATGCTTGCGCAGTTTGGTGATGTAAACATCCATGGAGCGGGCGTTGAAGTAGTTATCATCAATCCAGATGGTCTTCAGGGCGAAGTCGCGCTGCAGTATCTCGTTGGCATGAGAGCAGAGCAGAGCCAGCAGTTCGTTCTCCTTCGTGGTGAGTTTTGTTTGCTTGTCACCGATGACGAGCAGCTGTTTCTGCGTGTCGAAGGTGAACCGGCCGATGTGGTAAAGCGTCGATTCCTTGTTCTTCTTGCCATGAACACGGCGCAGGATGGCCTCTATACGCAGTACCAGTTCTTCCATGGAGAACGGCTTGGTAATGTAATCGTCGGCACCGATCTTGAAGCCTTCGAGGATGTCATCTTTCAAGGCTTTGGCCGTAAGGAAGATGATAGGCATCTCGGCATTGGCCTGCCGGATTTCCTGAGCCAACGTGAAGCCGTCCTTCTTGGGCATCATCACGTCAAGTACGCAGATGTCGAACTTGTTCTTCAGGAACTCCTTGTAACCTACTTCGCCGTCGGGACAGAGCACGGCTACGTATCCCTTGGCCTGTAAATACTCGCGAAGCAACATTCCGAGGTTCTCATCGTCCTCGCAAAGCAAAATCTTTAATTTCTCATCCATAGTCTCTATGTTCTTAAATTAGTAATTATTTTTGTCGTTAAACGTAATCGGGCAGCTTGTCAGTCGTGAATTACGGGTAGCTTGATGGTGAACTTCGTTCCCCTGCCATATTCGCTGTCAACGTGTATCTCGCCGTCGTGCAGCTCCACGATTTTCTTCACGTAGGCCAGTCCAAGGCCGAAGCCTTTCACGTCATGCACGTTTCCGGTGTGGACGCGGTAGAACTTCTCGAAGATTTTCTTCATGTTCTCCTTCTTTATACCCAATCCGGTATCGCGGATGGAGAGGTAGAGGCTCTCGGCATCATTCCACGTTTTGAGATAGATGTCGAGCGGCTTATCGGGCTTGCCGTACTTCACGGCGTTGTCCATCAGGTTGAAGATGGCGTTCTGGAAATGCACCTCGTCAACGTAGATGGTTGAGTCAACGGCCTCGATGTCGATGTATATCTTGCCGCCTGTATGCTCCACGCGCAGCGTGAACGACTTGGCAATGTTCTCCACCAGCTCGTTCAGGTCGAGTTTCTTTTTCTTGAAGACGGCCTTCTTGCGGTCGAACATACTCATCTGCAGCACCTTCTCCACCAGGAAACGCAGTCGTTTGGTCTCGTCGCCGATAACACCGCCCAGGTGTTTCATCATCACCTCGCTCTTTCCTACGCTCGGGTCGTTGAGCATCTGGGCTGCCAGCGAGATGCTGGCGATAGGAGTTTTGAGCTCGTGGGTCATGTTATTGATGAAGTCATTCTTGATTTCAGAGTACCGTTTCTGGCGGAAGATGGTCACGATGGTAAACACGAACGTGATAAGCAGCACCAAGGTGAATACCACCGAGGGAATCATGAATCGCACGCTCGAGTACACATAGCTGTTTACATCTGGGAAGTGGACTTTCACTACGCCCATTTTCGAGGCCGGGTCGTTGCGGAAAAGCACTTGCGAGTAGGTGTATTCCTCGCCCTCTTCGGTGTAGTCGGGGCAACGGTACACCTCGCGACCGTCCTGTGTAGACACGGTGAAGTGGTATGGTATGTTCACCCCGTGGTTCATCAGCTCTGCCTTGAGGTCCTGATCCAGCAGCTTGAAGTTGATGCGTTCTTTCAGGGGCTTGTCCGAAGCGGAATAAAGAATGGAGTAAACCACCTCGTCGAGCAGGGCTTTCTGGTACACATAGCGGTTCTTCACAATCTCTTCCATCGACTTGTTGGCCGCCAGCGTCGAGTTCTTGTCATTCTTCAGAATCATTGCCTTGGGCTTCTGCGAGGGTTTCATGGTGATGGTTTTCAGCTCGAACGTGCTGTACACCGTGCCGTCCTTGCCCACAACGGAGTACTGGTGCGAGTGTTGCACCGGCCCGTCCTTGCGTCCTCCGCGCGTTCCGACAGAGTCCTTGGAGTAGGCCCTGCGCTCTGCAGCGTTGACGTCTTTCTCCAGGTAGCGCAGCGTCTCGTTGAGTTCCAGGTTGCGAGATGCCTGATAGAGCGCGCGGTTCACACTCTCGTCGAACTGCTCTTTCTTCATATCAGCCATTTCCTGGATATATTTTATCTGGAGATAAAGCAATGCCAGGAACGAAAATCCCATGATGATTGCTATTGTCCAAATCGCTTTTTTCTTCATATTCTCTCTCCGTTGTGGCTCCGTCTCTCGCCTGCAGCGACTTGCCACCATGCAGGCGGGCGGAAAAACGATGCCACAAAGATAAGTAAAACCTTAACTTGTTAACAATAGAATGTTAATACAATGCGCGTATTTTAATTGTTTTAACAGAAATAGATTATATTAATTACTTATTTGCTATTATACTTTCCGTTTGTTATCTGTGCAATGGTAAGGCGCCGGAACACTTCAGAATAAGCAGCATTGTACGTGTCTTCCTCGTAAGCAAAGGCGATGCTGCCGTCCTTGAGCTGCACCATCGTGGAATAAGCCGACCCGAGCGGGCTCACCAAGAAGGGTTTCTCCCAGTGAGAGGCGAGGCTTGCAGGCGAGGTACAGTCCTCCTCTCGCAACACCTTATAATATATGCCCACGTTCGAACGACGCGGACCAAGGGGCACCGACTGCAGCGCCAGGTTTACCTTACGGCCGGTGTGGGCCTCCCGAGCCTTCACTATCAGCAGCTCGCCGTTGCAGGAATTCTCCACGGCCGTTACCCCGTCAACCTCCTTACCCGAAAAAGCAGCCTCCTGCCAGCTGCCCTCGCCCGAGCGTACATTGGTGTAACGGTAGATGTTGAAGTAGCGTCCGCCCATGGCACGGCTGCTCAACACCACGCTGCCATCGGGCAGTTCCTCGCATTTGGGCTCGTCGCCCTCCTTGCAGGGCAGCGCATCCTTACCCCCCAGTGCATGCCAGCTGCGGCCAAAGTCGTCAGAGTAAATCACGCGGTTGCCATTGGGCCGGGCGCAGGCAGCGGCGTAGATGCGGTAGTACTTGCCCACCTTAACCTTGCGGCTCTGGGCTATCTTGCCCGAGCCAATGAACATGCTCTGCACCGGACCGTGTGCCGACGCATCGAAGAGGCTGTAAATCTGCTCCGTTACCTCTTGCCACGGCTGCCATGTAAGGCCGTTGTTGAGACTGCGGAAGAGGGCTATGCGGTTGGGGTTCTGCCGTGTAGTGGTCTTGTGACCATATACAGTGCTGCCGCAAACGGTGAGCAGCAGCACCTCCCCACTCTTCCTGTCGGCCACCAGTGCCGGGTCTCCGAAGCCGCAGTCTGCGGCTCCCATCCGTCCGCTGCCTTCCACCAAGGTCAGTTCCCTGCCCCATGTACGGCCGCCGTCGGCCGAAACACGGTAACGCTGGTCTACCCTCCCATAGCCGATATCGCTGCCGCACGGCCGCCAATCGGTCATGAACAGCAAGTTGCCATTATGCGTTTGCGCAATGGCCGGAATGCGGTAAGGAATGGTGTCGTGCTCGTGCGTGGCAAAGAGAACTTGCTTCTGGGCCTGCGCCTGCACGCACGGACACAAGCCAACAACAGCCAGGAGGAAGGTGTAAATTTGTCTTTTCATATCAGGTTTGTAAATTGTTGATGCAAAGATACGTATAAAATGTTAATTTATCCCATGCCCGGACTGAGAAAAAGACGCGGCAACCGCACTTCAACCCGGAGTTACCGGCCCTGTAAAACGCCTGCAAAAGGGTAAGCGGACGGATGATTTCGCGGTGCCGAAGCATGCGGGCAGGAACTTTTGACAGGTGTCGCACGATGATGTGACACTTGTCGCACAATCGTGCGACAAGTGTCGAAAGTTCGCGAAGCATAGCTTCGGGGAGGAATGTGGAGGGCGGAGAGGCGGAAAGTGAGGCGCGAAAGGAAACAAAAATCCCTGCGGACATCACTGCCCACAGGGACTGAAAAGTTTGCTCTAAAGTTATTTTGAAAATAAATTATTCGTCTTCGGCTGCCTGCTCGGCCTCGTGCTCGGCTATGAGTTTGGACTGGATGTCGTTAGGAACGAGCTCGTAGCTGGCGAACTTGGTCGTAAAGCTGGCGCGCCCACCGGTGAGGCTGCTCAGGCTGATGCTGTAGTTGGCCAGCTCCTTGAGTGGTATCTTGGCCTGCAACTTCTGGTAGCCAGCCTCGGAATCCATACCCATGATGAGCGCGCGGCGGCCCTGCAAATCGCTCATCACATCGCCCATGTAATCGCCGGGAACGTAGACTTCCAGGTCGTAGATAGGCTCCAGTATCTTAGGTCCGGCGTTCTTGAACGCATCGGAGAAAGCATGGCGGGCAGCGAGGGTGAAGGAGAGTTCGTTTGAATCGACGGGGTGCATCTTGCCGTCGAACACAATTACGCGCACGTCGCGGGCATAGCTGCCCGTGAGTGGGCCGTGTTCCATGCAGTCCATGACGCCTTTGAGGATGGCGGGCATGAAGCGCAGGTCGATAGCTCCACCCACTACGGAGTTGATAAACACCAACTTGCCGCCCCAGGCCAAGTCGATTTCTTCCTTCGACTTGATGTTCATCTTGAATTCCTGCCCGCCGAAGCTGTACGATACGGGGTCGGGCATGCCCTCGGCGTATGGTTCAACGATGAGATGAACCTCTCCGAACTGGCCTGCTCCGCCGCTCTGCTTCTTGTGACGGTACTCGGCCTTGGCTTTCTTGGTTATGGTTTCGCGGTACGGTATCTTGGGTTCATCGAACTTAACGGGCAGCTTCTCGTTGTTCTCCATGCGCCATTTGAGCGTGCGCAGGTGGAATTCGCCCTGCCCGTGGACGATGGTCTGGCGCAGTTCTTTGCTCTGTTCAACCACCCATGTGGGGTCTTCCTGGCGCATCTTGAGCAGTGCGGCCATCACTTTCTCAGTGTCCGCAGCGTTCACGGCCTTAACGGCACGGGAGTATTTGGAGTTGGGATACTTGATGAAGTCGAACCGCCACTCGCAGTCTTTGCCGTTGAGGGTGTTGCCGGTCTTTACATCCTTGAGCTTGACCGTGCAGCCTATGTCGCCGGCATTGAGCTGGTCGACGGGAATACGGTTGGCACCGGCGCAGGCATAAATCTGCCCCAAGCGCTCGCGCGAGCCGCGGTCGGCATTCACCAGGTCGTCTCCGGCCTTCACGCTGCCGCTCATCACCTTGAAGTAAGACACCTCGCCGATGTGCGGCTCCATGCCGGTCTTGAAGAAGTAGAGGCTCTCCGGGCCGTTACTGTCGGGTGTTACTTCCTCTCCGCGGGTGTTGTGCAGCTTGGGCATTTCGCTCACGAAGGGCACCACATTGCCCAGGAATTCCATCAATCGGCGCACTCCTTTGTCCTCGCCGGCGCAAACGCAGAACACGGGGAAGATGGAACGGGTTACCAGGCCCTTGCGGATGCCTTCGCGCATTTCGTCCTCCGAGAGTGTTTCCTCTTCAAAGAACTTCTCCATCAGCGTGTCGTCGTTCTCGGCGGCAGCCTCAACGAGTGCTTTGTGCAGCTCCAAGGCCTTGTCCATCTGGTCGGCCGGAATGTCCTCGATAACGGGCATGCCACCCTCTGGTTTCCAGCTGTACTTCTTCATCAGCAGCACGTCGATGATTTCGTTGAAGCCGGGGCCGGTGGTCACAGGATATTGTACGAGGACGCACTTCTGGCCATAGATGTCCTTCATCGTGTTGACGATGTTGTCAAAGTCGCACTTGTCGGAGTCCAGCTGGTTTATGAGGAATATCGTGGGCTTGCCGAGTTTCTCTGTATATCGGAAGTTGTTTTGGGTTCCAACCTCTGGACCATACTGCCCGTTGATGAGGATTACAGCCTGGTCGGTTACGTTCAGGGCCGTAATAGCGCCTCCCACGAAGTCGTCGGAGCCCGGGCAGTCGATGATGTTCAGCTTTTTGTTGTTCCACTCTACATGGAATACGGTTGGAAAAACAGAGTAGCCGTACTCCTGCTCAACGGGGAAATAATCGCTCACCGTGTTATGTGCCTCTACGGAACCACGGCGTTTGATTATACCACTACCAAAAAGCATACTCTCGGCAAGAGTGGTCTTGCCGGAACCCGCACTGCCAAGCAGGGCTATGTTCTTAATTTCGTTAGTCTGATAAACTCTCATATCAAAAGATTTAAAGTGTTAGTAATGTTGTTCTTGCTTCATGGACGAGGCGGCGCTGCGTGCAACCTGCATGCGCGATGGAAAGTTTTCGCCTTGCGGCTCTTCAGCACTGCGGGCGGTGCCAACAGCTTCTGCCTCTTGGTTTATCGCCGCCTAAGATAGGTATTTTTAAAGAAAGAGCCAAAACTTTCAATGTAAAATCTCGCTTTCTTTAAAACTTATTAGTAATTTTGCGCGTCTCATTGCAAATTCGTATCTACACTATGGCCGGCCTGTACATCCATATTCCCTTCTGTGCTTCACGCTGCATCTATTGCGGATTCTATTCTTCTACGCTCTCCGAACTGCGTGGCAGATATGTCGACGCACTGTGCCGGGAGATGGAAATGCGGCGTAACTACTGCAGCGAGCCCATCGGCACCATCTATCTTGGCGGCGGAACGCCGTCGCAACTCTCGCAAGAGGAGGTGGAAAAACTGTTCTATTATATTAATAAGGTGTTCGATGTAGCGGCCGATGCGGAAGTTACGATGGAGATGAACCCCGACGACGTGACGGCTCTGGCCAACCTGCAAGCCTACACCCAGGGGCTTACACGCGTGAGCATGGGTGCACAGACCTTTGCCGATGAGCGGCTGCAGTTCCTGCACCGGCGCCATTCGGCCCGGCAGGTGGGTGAGGCCGTGGAGAAATTAAGGGGTGTTGGAATAAACAACATCAGCGTAGACCTGATGTTCGGTTTCCCCGGCGAAACCTTAAAAGACTGGCAAGCAGACATCCAACAGGCACTGGCATTGGAGGTGGAACATATTTCTGCCTACTCGCTTATGTTCGAGGAAGGCACTCCCCTCTACCGTATGCTGGAACAAGGAACCGTCAAGGAGATTGATGAAGAACTCTCGCTGCAGATGTACGAACTGCTTATCGACAGCCTGACTGCCGCGGGCTACGAGCATTACGAAATCAGTAACTTCGCCCGTAAAGGCTTCCGCTCCCGCCACAACAGCTCATACTGGCAGCAGATACCTTATCTGGGAATAGGCGCCGCGGCTCATTCTTTCAACATAGAGTCGCGACAATGGAACGTGGCCGACATCAGGCAATATATCCAGGCCATA
Source organism: Prevotellaceae bacterium KH2P17 (assembly GCA_900199655.1). Lineage (GTDB taxonomy): Bacteria > Bacteroidota > Bacteroidia > Bacteroidales > Bacteroidaceae > Prevotella. Next base: position 132,945 of record FZRE01000009.1, on the reverse strand, counting down.
GAAAAAGGCGAGGTTCCGGCAGAAAGCGAGAAGCTGGATGCCGACACCCGGTACGACGACCTGGTAACAACAGCCTTGCGAACCCGCGAAGGTATCGACATCAACAAGCTGGAAACCAAATACAGAGACTATCTGCTCGCCAACGCGCAACCCTACCTCGACAACGGCAAACTGGCCTTGGAAGGCAGCCGCCTGCATCTTACGAGGCAAGGGCTCTACGTGAGCGACATGATTATGAGCGACCTGATGGAGGCCTGACCATCAGCCCTGCTCATACTGCCTGCGGCATTTCTCCTTGATTTCGGCCTCCACCTCCGAGAGCGGACGGTTGTTGGTGATGAGACTCTTCACCCATACGCTCAGCCCGAAGAGCACGATTGCCACTGCCGCACTCAAGAGATAGTTGAGCAACTCACGACCGAACGGACGGTAGTTTATCACCATGATGGCGCCAACAACAGGGATGGCAAAGAGCAACCAGTCGGCTCCGGAGCTCATCTTGTAGCTGTCGATGATGCGTTTGTACTCCGGATTGTTCTCCAGAATCTGCTTCCGGTTCTCCAGCCAGTAAGTTTCAAAGTCCTTCTTCGTTTCCATTTCGCGTGGCAGTTAGTTGTTGTTACGCTTGAAACTCTCTAATTCTTCCTCCTTGTTGTGCGGCAGTATCAGGTTGAGCACAACGCCCACAACGGCACTCAGACCGATACCGCTGAGCGTGAAGTCACCATACGACCATACGGCTCCGCCGATACCGAGCGTCAGAGTAACGGAAATGATGATGATGTTGCGCGTCACGTTCAGGTCTACCCGGTGCTGCACCAGGTTCTGTATGCCCACACTCGCAATGGTACCGAAGAGCATCAGCATGATGCCTCCTAACACCGCTTGGGGAATACTCTGCAGAAGAGCCGACAGTTTGCCGATGACAGAGAACACGATTGCCGTCAAGGCAGCTATGCGGATGACCTGCGGATGGGTTATCTTGGTTATCGACATGGCGCCCGTAACCTCGCTGTAGGTGGTTACGGGAGGACCTCCGAAGAAGGCGGCAGCCAGACATGCCAATCCGTCACCTAACATCGTACGGTGCAATCCGGGGTCTTTCACAAAGTCCTTCCTTGCCACCGCGCTCACCACATACACGTCGCCGATGTGTTCTATCACTGGAGCAATGGCCACGGGAATCATATACACGAGCGGTTCCCACGCAAACTGAGGCAGTTGGAAGTGTGCTATCGAAGGCGGAAGGGCGAACCACGGCGCCGCTGCCACACCCGAGACATCCACCAGCCCCATGCAAAGCGCCACGATGTAGCCAACAATGATGCCGCAAACTACCGGCACCAGCTTGATGAGGCCTTTGCCTAAAGTAAGCACGAGGATGGCCGTAAGGAGCGAAATCATGGCCAGCAGCCAGTTCTCTTTGGCCATGTTGACGGCCGAACCCGAAAGGGTAAGCCCAATCAGGATGATGACTGGCCCGATGACTATCGGTGGGAAGAGCCGGTCGAGCACCCTTCGACCCTGCCATTTTATGAGCCCGCTCATGATAAAATACACCAACGCAACTCCTGTTATGCCTGCCAGTGTGCCCGGCATTCCCCACTGTTTGCTGGCCGCAATGATGGGAGCAATAAACGCGAAGCTGGAACCTAAGAAAATAGGTACTTTCCCTTTCGTTACCAGATGAAAGATGAAAGTACCTATGCCAGCAGTAAACAAAGCCGTCGCGGGGTCGAGTCCAACCAACAGGGGGACGAGAACCGTTGCGCCGAAAGCCACGAAGAGAAACTGCACTCCCACAATTCCTTTCCGCATCGGAGTAAGTCTGATTTCGTTCATAGTCCCTGCAAAGATAGGGTTTTTCTGCTTAAAGTCCAACTAATTGTGAAGAAAAAGGAGCCTTTAGGCAACTACTTTCAAAACTATTTGTTATTTTTGCCAATGAAGTTCTAACCATAAACCTAAAACAACATGACCTCATTGGTATCCATTATTCCTATTCTCCTCTTGTTTGTCCTCATGTTGGGCTTCAAGATGGCAGGCCACAAGAGTGCATTCATCACCTTTGCAGTAACGGTACTGCTGGCTTTGTTCGCAGCACCTGCGCTCGGTATGCTCCCCCAGAAGCTGCAGGGGGCGTCCGTCTTCGGTGTGGTTTGGTGGAGTGTCATCGAAGGAGTGCTCAAGGCGGTGTTCCCTATTCTCCTTATTATATTAATGGCTATCTACAGCTACAACATATTAGTTGAGAGCCGGCAGATAGAAGTCATCAAGAACCAGTTTACCTCCATCAGCGACGACAAGGGTATTCTGGTGCTCATGTTGGTATGGGGATTCGGCGGATTGCTCGAAGGCATGGCCGGTTTCGGTACTGCCGTGGCCATTCCGGCGGCCATTCTCATCGGCCTGGGGTTTAAGCCCATGTTCTCGGCTCTTGTGGCCCTGCTTGGCAACACCGTGGCAACAGGCTTCGGAGCCGTGGGCGTTCCGGTTACAACTCTTTGCAACGAAGTGGCTCCGGGCGGTGCAGCGACCGCCGAGGCCATCTGTGAGACGTCGGCCTTTGCCGTCATCCAGCTCTCTCCCCTCTTCTTTCTGTTGCCGTTCATCATTCTCATGCTGACCGACCACAGCGGCAAGGCTGTCCTCAAAAACATCGTTCTGGCCCTCTGGGTAGGTGCCGTTTCGGTTGCCGTTCAGTATCTCTGCGCCCGCTACTTAGGGGCCGAGACGCCCGCCATTATCGGCTCCATCGCCGCCATCGTGGCCATCATTCTCTACGCCAAGGTATTTGCACCGGGCAAGAAGGCCCAGTTGACCGCTGCCGACGGCACCACTGCTACCGTTGACTTGACAGCAGACAAGCCCTCCTACACCATGGGCGAAACCTTCAAAGCGTGGAGTGTGTACCTGTTTATACTCGTTTTCATCCTGGTTTCCGGGGCACTCTGTCCGCCTGTCAACAACTTTCTGAAGAGCCACCTCGTATCTACGGTTCCGCTGCCCGTCATCGGTTCCACCTTTAAGTTTGGCTGGATAAGCAATGCGGGGCTCATGTTGTTCCTCGGTGCAACGACAGGCGGACTTATACAGGGGCTGAGCCTGAAGCGCCTAATGCTCATTCTGCTGCGCACGCTGGTCAATCTCAAGAACACCATCATCACCATTGTCTGCCTCATTTCGCTGGCTTCGGTGATGAACTACAGCGGCATGATAGCCGCCATTGCATCCGGGCTGGTTGCCATTACGGGCAGTCTGTACCCGCTGTTTGCCCCCCTCATCGGCGCCATCGGCACCTTTGTAACCGGCTCCGACACCTCCTCCAATATTCTCTTTGCCAAGCTGCAGGCCAACGTGGCCGGCCAACTCGGCATGACGGGGCAGGGTTCCTTCTTCGGCGTGAGCGGCTCCGAGCAGAACTGGCTCATTGCCGCCAACACCACGGGAGCCACCGGCGGCAAGATGATAAGCCCGCAGAGCATAGCCATAGCCACGGCTTCGTGCAACATGCAGGGCAAGGACGGCGACATCATGCTGTCCGCCATTCCTTACGCCTTGCTCTATATTGCCATCGGCGGACTGATGGTTTTCCTCGGCGCCTGAAAAAAGAAAGAGCGGATTTCCACTTCGGAAATCCGCTCTCTTTTTGTCTTCGGCCGCACGGCCTATACAATGAGTTTGACCAGATAGAGCGCCACGGGAATGGTGACGATGGCTATACCGATGAAGTCGATGTACACTCCGGTCTTTATCATCTTGGTAATGGGAATGTAGCCGCTGGCATACACGATGGCGTTAGGCGGTGTAGAGACAGGCAGCATGAAGCCCAGAGAGGCCGAAAGAGCCACGCCCACCGCTACCGGAACAGGGCTGAAGCCGGCCGAAACGGCAGCACCGATGGCAAGCGGGCCTATCATGTTGGTAGCTGCCGTATGCGAAGTGAGCTCTGAGAGCAGCAGAGCCATGACGCAGAACACGGCCACCAGCATCAGTTCCGACGGCTCTCCGCCCATCAAAGCTATAATCTGGTTGCCTATCCACTCCGATAAACCGGTGGTGTACATCATTCCGCCCATGGCCAAACCACCGCCAAAGAGCAGCAGCGTGCCCCACTCCACGCCGGCAACGGCGTCCTTCCAGTCGAGTGTCATCTTGTGATGCTTCAGATCAACGGGCAGGAAGAAGAGCAGCAAAGCGCCCACCATGGCCGCAATGGCCTCGGGGAAGAGGCGGTTGTAGGTATTCAGCGCCTCGCTCTCCGTGCCCAGCGTGATGCTCATCACACCCGGCGCAACCCACAACACCACGGCTGTGCCAAAGGCTATCATCGTATTTTTCTGTGCACGAGTCCACGTGCCGAGTTCCATTACCTTGGTTTCAATGAATTGCCGCGCACCCTCTATGTGCTTTACATCGGCCGGGAACATGCGCGAAAGCACCACGTAGGCAATGATGAAATAGAACACCATGGCCACAAAACCCCACACCATCCACTGGAAGAAGCTCACGTGGATGTTGCTCATCTCGCTCAGGAAGCCCAGCATGATGATGTTGGGAGGCGTCCCGATGGGTGTAAGCACGCCGCCGATGGAGCACGCGTAGGCCGTCATCAGCATCAGGCCGGTGGCATATTTGTACGAAGAAAGGTTGACGGTTTTACCGTTTGCGGCCATCATCTCGCGTATTGCCTCCAGCAGACCCAGTGCTATGGGGAACATCATGGCCGCCGTGGCCGTGTTGCTTATCCAGCCCGAGCAGAGTGCACAGGCCAGTCCGATGGCCAGAAAGATGCGCTTGGGATTGTCGCCCACCCACTTCATCGACATGATGCCGTAGGCTATGCGTTTGTCAACACCGTTAACCATCATGGCCTTGGCTATGATGAAGCCGCCCATGAACAGGAATATCATTGGATTGGCAAAGGCTGCAAAGGCCTCCTTCATCTTCACCACGTCCAGAACCACGCACAGCGTCGGTCCCAGCAACGAGGTAACAGGAATGGGGATGGGCTCGGTTATCCACCACATGGCCACCAGGGTCATGATGGCCAGCAGCTTGTGAGCCTCCGGTGTCAGTCCGCTGATGGGCGTAAACCATACCAGCAAGGCGCAAATGGGCCCGAAGATGGCACCTATAATTCTGCGTTTGCGGTCAAAAGACGAATCCTGAGGCGTCTTTTCCTCCTCAACTGTGGGAGTTTTTTCTTTTGATGTGTCGTCCATAAGAATAAGTTTAAAACATGGTATCCGTAGTACTTAATTCCGCAAATATAAGCAATTAATCCATTGCCGGTATCAAAATATCGGAAAAAGTTTTGTTAAAACAAACCTATTTGGCATTTGCCGGCGCCCGTGAACAAAAAAAGCGGCGAAAGCTAACAAGCTATCCAAAAATATTGTATATTTGTGGCCGTAAGTCAACAAATATCATAAAAACCAAACACTACAGCTATGTCGCAACCTACTATCATTGCCATCGTCATTGTTTTGGCTTGCTTCGCGGTCGCCATTTTTGCCTATCTGCACCGCAAACACATCAGCTACAACCTCGAAGATTTGCAGAAGAGCATCGCCACCCTCTTCGGGAGCGACGACTCCCTGCCCCGCAGCAAGTTCCTGATGGGGCTGAAGAACAAGTACAGTTGCTCGCAGAAAGACGCCCTCTACCTCATGGGGCAGGCGCGGGAGCACGGCCTCATTGTCGTTGAAGACGACAAGGTGCGCCCGGCTCGCTAAGCCCAGGCCCGGCGCAGTGCCCAAAGTCCGCATCTGCGCAGGCCGCCTTTGAGGACAAGTGCGCCTTGTCCGCTTTTTTCCTTCTACCCACGAGGGGCTGCGAAAGATAATCCGCAACCCATTGGTTACCAGCTCTTTTACGCGCTCCCGCCAGTTCTTCGGAGCCCGTATTTATGCTCCCCCTTTGCCGGAGGTGCCCTTCAAGGCGCCCGGAGCTATCCTTCAAGCCTCTTGAAGCTACCTTTCAAGGCGCTTGAAGGACAGCTTCGGCAAACAGCATGTAGGTTGTCAAAGAAACTGATGAACTAAAGCGCAATGGCCATCGGCGGCGTCCTGCAGCACGCAGGGCATGGCGGCACTACCTTGTAATAATCATGCACGGAGACGAAGAAACAGGTTTTTTGGTTAAAAAAGCCTGCAACGGCATTGTTATTGGAAAGAAAAACACTATCTTTACGGCAAGGATGACAGGAGCCAAGAAGTAAACCGGCTACCCTGAACAGAAAGAAAAGGCTTACGAAAAGAACGGATACAATGGACATCAGAGAGTTTTTACAGACTTACAGAGAGGCTTTCGGAGAGGCTGCTCCGCTGCCCGTTGCGTTTGGTTACAGCAACGTGTCGGCCGAAGAAGTGCGCAATGTGCCGCGCTGCATTATCGGTGCAATCAGCAAAGTGCGCAATGGGCAGCCGCTGACCCTGACGGCCGGCAACGTAAAGTGCGGAGGCGGAGGCCTGTACACGGGATTTCATGAAATGCCCGAGCGGGTTCCTGCCTATGTCTCGCTTGACGAGCGATACAAGCAGAGCCCCGACATGGTGTGCCAATACATTGCCGGCATGGACATCAGACCGGCGGAGAAGCCTTATCTGAACTTCCGGCGTATGGACACCATACAAACGCTGGACGAGGTTGAGGGAATACTTTTCTGGGCTACTCCCGACATTCTCTCGGGCCTGGCCTCATGGGCTTTCTTCGACAACAACAGCCCCGACGCCGTCTGCACTCCCTTTGCTTCCGGCTGCGCGGCCATCGTGAGCTTTACGGTAAAGGAGAACCGGGAGGGCGGCCGGCGCTGCTTCCTGGGAATGCTCGACCCATCGGCACGCCCTCTTGTGCCCAAGGACGAGCTTACCTTCAGCATACCAAAGGGTCGGTTTGTGGAAATGCTCGGAACCATCAGGGACTCATCCCTGTTTCAACATGCCTTTTCGGTTGTACGCAAGAGAATCAACGGTGAATTGGGAAAGGCTGAACCATAACCGCCGGACATTCACTCCGGCCCAACGAACAAGTAAAATGAAGAAGATTATTTTAGTCATCGCGGCTGTCATGGCTTTCAGCCTTGCCGCCTGTTCACAAAGCAAAACCAAGGAGGAGCCCAAAATGAACGACCCTGCTGCAAAGAAAACGCTGGTAGCTTATTTCTCTGCAACCGGCACTACGGCCGAAGCAGCACGGCAACTTGCCAAAGCCGCCGATGCCGACCTTTACGAGATACGGCCCGAACAGCCTTACACCGATGCCGACCTCAACTGGAACGACAAGCAGAGCCGCTCGTCCGTGGAGATGAAAGACCGCAAATCGCGCCCTGCCATCAAAGGACGGCTGGAGAACGCAGCGCAGTATGACACGGTCTATATCGGTTTCCCCATCTGGTGGTACACCGCACCTACCATCATCAACGCCTTCATCGAGCAGACCGACCTTGCGGGCAAGACCATCATTACCTTTGCCACATCGGGCGGAAGCACCGTAAGCAAGGCCACGCGCGACCTCAAGTCGGCCTATCCCAACCTAACTTGGAAAGAAGGAGGGCTGCTCAACGACCGCTCGCTCAGCGAGGCCCAGGCCCTGGTAGAGCGGATGAAGTAACGCTGCCGGTACCCTGGGGCCGGCTAACGGCATGGCACCAGGGACCGTAAACGGGCAAACCTGCGCGCAACTTTGCCCATCCGGCACTTCCATTTTTTAGTTATCGGTTGCCCTTGGTGTTGTGAATATCGGCTAAAAAGCGTATCTTTGCACTCGGCGGGGTGCATGCTTTCATGCACCTCGCCATACAAACTTAAAGGCAACAGACATGAAAAAGGTAACATTAACGGCAGCCATGATGCTGGCAGGACTTGCCACCACGGCAGCCCAAGACGACCTCAAGCTCATTGTGGGCACGTACACCAACGGCACCAGCAAGGGCATCTATACGCTCAACTTTAACCAGGCCACGGGCGAAAGCTCGCCGCTGGACACGCTGGAAGTTACGAACCCCTCGTACCTCAACGTGAGCAGCGACGGCAAAACCATTTATGCCGTGAGCGAAACCAACGACGACAAGGCAGCCGTAAACGCCATCAGCTTCGACAGCCAGACGGGCCGCATGAAGCTGCAGAACTCCGTGCTCACCCACGGAGCCGACCCCTGCTACGTCGAAACCAACGGCAACATGCTGCTAACGGCCAACTATTCGGGCGGCTCCATGAGCCTCTTCCCCGTTAACCTGGACGGTTCGCTGGGCGAGATGACGGCACAGTTCAAGGGCAGCAAGGGCGGAACGTTCGCTCCCAACCAAGATGCGCCCCACGTACACTGTGCCACCTTTACGCCCGACGGCAGCTACGTGCTGGCTTCCGACTTCAGTAACGACCGCATCCTGATGTACGAGATAACCGGCACGGAGCAAATCAAGGAGGCAGGAGTGGCCGGTACGCTGGCCAAAGGGTCGGGCCCGAGGCACATCGTCTTCAGTCCCGAGAGCCGTTACTTCTACGTAATGAGCGAACTCTCGGGCGACGTGACGGCCTACATCTGGAACTTCGCCAAGCCGCGCAAGATACAGGTCATCAAGTCCGACTCGGTAGGCGGACACGGCGGAGCCGACATCCACTTCAGTCCCGACGGCCGTTTTCTCTACACGAGCAACCGCCTGAAGGCCGACGGCATCAGCATCTACCGGGTGAACAAGCAAACAGGACGCCTCACCAAGGTGGGCTATCAGCTCACGGGCGTGCATCCGCGCAACTTCAACATCACGCCCAACGGCAAGTTTCTGCTCTGCGCCTGCCGCGACTCCAACAAGATACAAGTCTTTGCCATCAATGCTTCCAACGGCCTGCTGGAGGACACGGGCAAGGACATAGAGATAGACAAGCCGGTGTGCGTGAAGTTCTATCCCTACGTGATGCAGCCCGGTTTCGGCGACGGACAGTTCCGTATCATCGAAAAGAAATAAGCTGCAAAAGGTAAAAAGACAATGCAAAATCAGTTTTCAAGAACGCAGATGCTGTTCGGGAAACCTGCTCTGGATACGCTCAGCGGCTCGCGTGTGGCCGTGTTTGGCGTGGGTGGCGTAGGCGGATACGCAGTAGAAGTGCTGGCGCGCAGCGGCATCGGGGAGCTCGACCTCTTCGATAACGACAGCGTTTGCCTAACGAATGTGAACCGGCAGATATTCGCCCTCCTCTCTACCGTGGGCAAGGCAAAGGTAGATGTGGCCGCAGAGAGGGTGCACGACATCAATCCCGCCTGCATCGTACACCGCTACCAGATGTTCTACATGCCGCAGAATGCCGATGAGATAGACTTCAGCCACTTTGATTACGTGGTGGACTGCATCGACACCGTGACGGCCAAGATAGAGCTGGCACGGCGCTGTTACGAGCTCCACATCCCCATCATCAGCAGCATGGGGGCTGCCAACAAGCTGGACGCTACGGCTTTCAGGGTGGCCGACATCAACAAGACGAAGATGGATCCGCTGGCTAAAGTCATACGAAAGAAGCTCCGCAAGCTGCACATACCGCACTTGAAGGTGGTGTACAGCGAGGAGCAACCGCTCAAACCCATTGATGATGAGAGCATCTGCAGCCACTCCGACTGCAACAGTCCTGACAAGGACATAAGCAAGTGCACCCAACGGCGCACCATACCGGCCAGCAACGCCTTTGTTCCTGCTGCCGCGGGGCTTATCATAGGGGGTGAGGTGGTGAAGGACCTTATCAACAGCGCCCACACCATGCGTATCAATCCAGACGACGCAGAGGCCAACGCGCAGGCGCAGGAAGCTGCCCGCCGTGCCGCCCTGCACAAGGAGAAATACCGGCAGATGTGCATAGCCAAGGAGAAAGGTACGTGGGAGGACAACAAGGTGGTTATGCCCTTGCCAGTATAACGGCCTGCACCAGTCCGCGTACAACAAGGAAAACGAGGAACGAGAGCCACAGGGCATGGTTGCCCAACAGTGGCTCAAAGAGCAGATAAAGCCCAAAGAAGCACGCTGCCGCCACGGCGCTGGAAACCAGCATGCCCCGGGTGGCCGTGATGCCGATAAAGATACCGTCGTAGATAAAGGCGGCCACGCCGCACGCGGGTATCAGTACGGCCCACCAGAAAAACGGGCGGGCGGCGGTAATCACCTGCTCCTCGTTGGTGAGCAGGTGCAGGAACGGCACTCCGCCCAACGCGTAAACGGCCGTGAAGAGCAGCGTCATCCACGCTCCCCACTTGAAGAGGCAACGCACGGTGGCTGCAAAGGCGGGCTTGTCGCTGGCTCCGAAGTATCTGCCACTTAAGGCTTCGCCGGCAAAGGCAAAGCCATCCATGACGTAGCTGAAGAGCGTAAAGAGCGTGATGAGCAACGTGTTGACCGACAGGATGAGGTCGCCCCGGCGGGCACCGGCCGAGGTGAAAAACAAGTTCACGGCCACTAAGAAAAGCGTTCGGATAAAAATGTCGCGGTTCACGGTAAAGAACTGCCGCATGGGGGCTTTGGCATAAACGGCCTGCCAACGGCTTCTCACCGCACCAAGACCTTGTTTGCGGCATTCTCTCCGGCAGAACGCAAGCGCCAGCAGCACGCCTGCCCACTGGGCGGTCAGTGTTCCGGCGGCTACGCCGTCTATCTTCATGCCAAGACCGAAGACAAAACCCAGCGAAGCAACAATGTTTACCACATTCTGCAAAACAGACACCAACATGGGTATGCGCGTATTCTGCAGCCCGATGAACCACCCCGTGAGACCGTAGAGGCACAGCATGGCGGGAGCGCCCCAGATACATATATTAAAATAGGTGGAGGCCAGCGACATGATTTCTGGCGAGGGGTGCATCAATTCTAAGGCTGCCCAGCGCAGCGGTTTCTGCAAAAGCAGAAACGCGAGAGCTATCAACAGGCCTACCGTGAGGGCGCGAAGCAGCACATTGAGCAGTTCCTCGCGGTCGCCGCGGCCATAGGCCTGGGAGGTCATGCCGCTTGTTCCCATGCGCAGAAAGCCGAATATCCAGTAAATGACATTGAATATCATGGAGCCTACGGCAATGGCTCCAATATAGGCGGCGTTGCCCATGTGGCCTACAATCGTTAGGTCCACAAGCCCCAGGAGCGGCACCGTGACGTTGGAGACAATGGACGGTACCGCCAGCTGAAGTATCTGCCTGTCGTGAATACCCATGCCGGCTGTCAGCCTAAGGGAATTACCGCTCTACAGGCTTGCGGGCTTCCTGCCAGGCCATGATGCCGCCGCGGAGGTTTGTTACCTTGTATCCTTGCTTGGCAAGCAACTCGGCTGCGTGGGCCGAACGGCGTCCGCTGCGACAGTAAACGGCAACGGGGCGCTGCTTGTCGAGCCGCGACAAGGCTGCTGAAAAAAAGTCGGCAGCCTTTACGTCCATGTTCACAGCCCCGCCGATGTGGCCCTCGGCAAACTCCTCGGGCGTGCGCACATCAACCAGCTGTACGGTTGTGTCACGCTGCAAATACTGCTCAAACTGGGTTACATCCATGTCGGAATACGGCTGCTGGGCGCAGGCACCGAAGCAGGAGCCCAACAGGGCCATTATCAAAGTTTTCAATTTGCTCATCATTTTCATTTTGTTTTATTCATCCATAATCCCTGTCCGGCGTCTATACGCTGATGTTTCTCGTCCAGGGTGTATATCTGTTTGGTGCCGTCGGCAAAGCGGCAATAGAGTGCGCCGTTGTCATCGCCGGCTGTCCTGGCATAAAACCAGGAGCCTTCGGCAGCACGGTCGCCCACTGCTTCGCGAATATATTTGCGGCCGACGGAGAGCATGATGGTACCGAAACTGGTTTCTGTAGTCCAGTTACCCAACAACCAGTGAGGGCTGCCGGGCTGTGGCTTGACGCCTGCCATCAGCGAATCGAAGTCGAGCACGGCATATTCGCCGCTCACCTCGGTCGTGTCCGAGTCCAAGTCATCAGACTGATAAGAGTGGTCGCAACTGCGAAGCATGAAGAACATGAACACCACGAAGCACACCAATCCGCCTATGCAGCCTTTGAAGAAGCAACCACGGTTACGCCGATGGTAATCAGGTACATACGGTATTTGTTGCTGTTGCGGCTGTTGCCAGTTGGAAACAGGGGCTGCAGCAGGTTCCTGTCTGGGTGGCGCTTGCTGCGGCCGGGGTTCCGTTTCTGCTGCTGCAGGTTTCTCCTGCCGCTGCTCCACAGGCTCTGCGGGCCGCTCGGGAACGGGCGGGGGCGCTGCCGTTGCAGTAATCTCTTTATCTGTTGGCGCATCATCGGGTACGGCATAGGTGAACGGCAGGCCGCATCGGGGACACACGCATGCCACCTCCTTGATGCCGGCTCCTGCCTTGACATCGTACCTGAATCTGCATTTAGGACACTTTACTTCCACGCTTTCAATCGCTTTTCGTTACACACTACCTACTCGAAACGTACAACGGCCTTGCGGGTTACACGCCACACGCCCGCCTCGAAGGTGGCTACGCCCTCTTCTTCGGTAATGATGTGGTGGGGCATGGTGTGCGAGTTGCCGTTTACCTTGCATACGGGCTTGATGAACTGGCTGATACTGATCATGGCCGAAGCAATGGCATCGGCCGTATCCATGAGGATAAACGTACCGTTGACACCATCTTGCGTGGTGAGCTGGTAGATGCTTTTGCCTATCTGCTCCTGCACGGAGAAGTTGGCAAAGACACCGTCGACCGACGGCGCACCAAGGTAATAACGCGCCTCTGCCGTGGCTGGATGGATGGCAACGGGCGCCACCTCGCTCAGTCCATCCATATTGATACCAATACCGGGAGACGGCTGCGACTGTTCTGCTGCAGCTGCTTCGGTTCCTCCCTCTTCAGTGGCAGCGGGTTGACTTGCCAACTGCTCCTCCAGCGCAGTCACCCTGCGTTCCAGTATCTTGACGCGTTTCTCCAGTTTGGTTATCAGCTCTGTAGCCGACGGGCCCTGTTGGATTTCCTCTTCCGGGGCAGTTTCTTTCTTGCCGAAGAATCCCATCATCAGTCCTCCTTCAGGTTTTCAATCAGGTTGTCGCGGATGCTTCCGATGACAGGATAGAAGAACATGGTGTCCTCTATCTGGTCGGAGCCGTTCTTGTCTTCCTGATTCTTGTTTACAAAGTTCCATCCGTTGATGAGATAGTGCTCCAAGTCCTTGCTCACAAGTTCCTTGAACAGCTGCAATGCCTTATTCTCCACCAGGAAGCGGTCCACTACATGAATGTCGTCACAGAACTGGCAGAAGAAGTCGTTAAACTCCCTGACCTGTTCTACTATCTTGCTCCGTATCGCGGCGCTGTCCATATCGTCGTAGACAAGATGCTCCTTGTCAATCATCGAATAGTTGTATTTCAGCGTGCTGTCGAAATCGTCCATCAGTCTGTTCAGGTCGTTCACTTGGCTGCAACCCGTAACATCGCTCACCTGGAGCAATGCCCCGCGACAGGTAATCTGCTTAGGTTCGTTCTTCTCCATGACAATGCTGAAGCCGTCGGCATCATACTTTTCATTGTAAACTCGCTCAAAGACAGCCTGCGTAATGAGGTCAAGGTCGCGCTGACTGCCCACGATGTCGAGCACCTTGGAGCCCGTTCCGCTGAACATTACCGAGCGAGGCTTCTCCATGCTGCGGTGCTTCATCATCTTTGCCACATAGTAAATAAGCGTTACGTAGAAGTAGATGAAGATGATTTTGCGCCAGCCGTCCTCGTTGAGACGCATGTTGTAGGAGAACACGTCGTTGCCGTTCACAATCTTGTTATTGATGACCGAGAAGAGGAAAGCATTGATATCCTCGCTCTTGCGCTTGCTCACAATGTCGTCAAGAATGCCCAGAAGCTCTCCGTATTTATCCTCATCAGCCTCAAAAAGGTGGCGGAAATAGCTGACATACTTCACGAGCATGGGGTTGGAATCGCCGTGGGGAATTTCGGAAAAGCCGTCACCAAAGAGCACATTGGCCGCAAAGCGGAATGAAGTGAGCATTGTCGGCTGCTGTGCATTTGACTCGAATACCACCACATCACTTGTTCCGCCGCCTATATCGATGCTGGCAACAGTGGAAGCAGAGCCGCGGAACTTGCTCGAACGCTTATAGAAGTAATATGGAGCAACCGATTCGGGCATCTGAATAAGATTGTTTTCATTGGGTTTCACACCGAAAACATCCTCAAAAATCTTGTTCCAGGTCTCCCCCATCTTGCGTACATTGCCCACCTTCATGCTCAAAGGATAGAACCAAACGAGGCGTGTTTTGGCTATGTCGCCATTCTCCAGCAACACTTTTGTGCGCATAAGCAGGGCAAGCTCGGTGAGATAAGAACGCACCCGCTTGCTTGTTGCAATCTCCGTAGACCACTTGAGGTTAGGAACAATGCGGTTATGGAAGCCGATACTCTCCTTCTCATAGATGAAAGGAATATTGGCATCGCCGAGTGCCACGATGTTGTCAACATTGTCGGCATCCATGCGTTCACACTCTGAAAGAACCGTACGCTGCGGGAATCCGTAGCTATCTCCGATGGACTTGGGCAGGAATTCCTGCTTGATAATATTGTCATAGTAGAGTTCCTCGCCATTGTAAAGCGTGGCCAAGAGGCGGTTCGTGGCAACGGAATCTATCTTCAGCGGCTCCGGCATGGCATTCTTACCGTGCATGCTCTCTACATGCGTGTTCGTTGTACCGAAGTCTACGGCAAATGTAAACTCGTCATGGCCGGGTATATAGTCAGGCCAGCGCGGGCAAACCACACCCTCTACAGCCTTATTTCCCCGCTCATCAGAGAGCGTTACATTCATGTAGTCGAAGTCGCTCGACAGTTTGTAGTAGCAAGAACCAACCCTACTTTCGGCCTTCAGGCTGCGTTCGCGGGCTATGACATCATTCTCGCCTACCTTATTAAGGTATCCGTTCTTATAGAAATCGAGCGACAAGCGGTAGTTAAACAACAGCCCGAGCGCACGGTCTACAAGTTGCACGTTATACTGTTTGAGCCCGGGAGCATGAACAAACGGGAACACGCTCACAGCAAAAGGCACTGTGATGAAGTAGCCCCGGTTGTTCTTCCGGTCGTAAGTCAGGTCCACATTGTGGGCTGCCACATAGTTTCGCTCTAAGGTAATGTACTTTCCCTGCTTCTTAACGGGAATCCGGAGAATGGCTTTCACCGTCTCCACTTGTCCCGTTTGAGTGTGCAGCAATTCAAACTTAGGACGACCGCCAATCGTTCCCCACAGGTCCTTCACGTCAAAATACTTGAAGAAGAGTGGTTTCAGAGGCAGTACGAAGTCGCAGTCGTCGGTCTCACGACTGCCTTTCGACATGTTTCCGTCGAAGAAGCAGTCACCGTCTATACGGTAATCGAGCTTGATGAGAGCCGGCTGGAAGAAGTCGTCGTCCGTCAACCAGGGGTATTGATGGGCCGTGGCAGGCAGCACACGCTTCTCCGGTTCCATGGCATAATCATCGGGCGTGATGACTGTTGCATCGTCCCAGTTGCTGGTTACGTATCTGAAAGGCTCTGTCTGGGGGGCATTCAAATGGTTCTGGAGCACCAGCGGGAGTCTGCCTTCCACCTTACGTGAAGGCACTATCACGAAGTCACTCTCCTCAATCGACCGCAACACGTCTTCCTTACGAGCACAATAGAAAGGCACCCCGAGTGCCTGGACACCTTCGTCCAGCTTTGCAAAGTTCACATCCAAATACGTTTTGGCACGCTCTATGGCTCCCAAGTCCATTGCCTCGGGATTACCGATGTCGGTGAGGATGGTCTGCTGCAGATTGACAGACAGCAGGCGGAAGTTCGTTATCAGGTAACTGTTTACCTCGCCGCAGTCTCTTTTGAGTTCCGGATAGGCCGTGAAGAGGGCATACACGTACTTGATGAATTTCTCATTGCGCATATAGAGCGGCCGCCAGAGGTCGAACAGGTTGACATTCTGCTCCACCGGGATGTCATACATGTTGGCATTTGCATTTGGCGAAGCCATGAACAGCGTGACAGGCGACGTGCCGCCAATAACCTGATTGCCATAGACCAGGAAGTAGAGGCGGTCCATCTTGTCGAAGTTGAATGCTTCCTTGTCCTGTTCCAGAAACATTTGCAACGTCTCGCCCAGCAGCTTGTGCTGGCTGTCATCCTGCAAGCGTTGCAGTTCCACCGGCTTGTTCCACTCGATGATGCGCAGCTGTGTGCGCAGTTCGGGATAGTTGAAAAACAGCTGGGCTATGTCAAGTGCATTGGCAACGAGCTTCTCGTCCATCTGTTCTCCCTGCAGGTTGGCATGCGTGGAGAGGCGCGAGAAGGCATTCTTCACCAAATCCATCTGCGCAAAGGGGCTGGGTATGGCCGTGCGAGGCTGGGTAGACAGACCGCCGTTGGGGTCGGATATCATGTTTATCTCGTCGGCGCTGTACTGATTACTCAAGGGTATCCAGCCTTCGCCGGATGTCTTGTTGTTATATGATAGTATCTTTGACATGAAATATCAACATTAAATAATTCCGTTAAACTTCTCGTCTATAACCTTGTCGAGCGTTTCATCAAGCAGGTCAAGCAGCCTGAACGCCACCTTGTCGGAGCCGTACTTGCCGGCTTTAACCGCGGTTTGCGAGTTCTTGTTCAACGCAGAAAGCAGTGTCTTGTAATCAAAGGCCGACTTAAAGAAGCCTGTCTTGGGAGCCACGTCCGTAATGGCTTCACTCAAACTCGTGGTATCCAAGTTGAACGGAACAAAGCTCCGCTGGTTGCCGCGCAGCTCCTTGAGCCACTGCAAGTACGAGACATAGAAGTTGGCCGTGAGCGTGGTGAAGAACGAAGTTGACAGGAATCCGCTCGTTATCTCGGGTTTATCCTCGGTGTAACCGCGCCCGATGTCGCTCTTGAGCTGATTGGTGATGTACATATAAGCAAGGTGGAACTTCACCATCTGCCGGTTCACGAACGAGCGGGTGGGCAAACCGAAGTCCTTCAGGCTCAGCGTATTCTTGTCGTTAGCCAGTCCGTACTCCTTGTAAATGGGGTTCTGCGCATTGCCGTCGACAGTGCGCAGCTGGTCGTCGGGTATCGAGAGGAAGTCCAACACCGACAAGGCTCCCACGTACTCCACCACGTGGGCGTCGTTGCGCTGCCCGTTTCCGCCCGGGTCATTGTAGTAGGGGTTCGACGGAACCTCATCGCCCACATAGTAGCAGGCATTGATTTTAGACAGCGGAAGGTCTACTCCGCCCTGACGGAGACCGGTAAGGTTGTCGTGATAGTAGAACAAAGCCGATTTGGTCTTCGATATGAAGTCGGCCCGCGAGATGGGGCTGTTCTCGTCCTGCTGCACGTTGAAGTACGGCAACACCGTGAGGGCGCCGATGCGTGCGTCGCGCAAGTCGCCCCGGTTGTTTATCATCGTGTTGTTGCCCGCGTTGCGTATGTTCTTCACAATGATGGGATAGCCGGCCGCACCGGTACCTCCGAAGATGGAACTCACGATGAAGATGCGGTCGTTCTTCTGGAATACGTTGGAGAACTGACGGAACTCCTCCGAGTCCTTGAACTCGTTCAGCGCCACGCTGCCTATGTTCGGGCTACCCACAAAGCCTATGTCCATCTTTGTGTCCAGCTGGTAGCTGGAGAACATCATCGATGCCAGGGCCTGGTTGGCCGTGTCGAGCGTAGAGTAAGAGATGAAGTCCTGGAACTTCTTGGACTCCACGGCGCCCATGTTGAACAGGAACGTGTCGCTCAGGTTGGAGCCGTTGGGCAGGATATCCGAAAGAGTTGATATCTTGGCAGAAAAGAACCCGCGCGTTACATCCACCGTATCGCCGTAGAGCGACTGGCGGATTTGCTTGTACCAGCGCAGCAGATTGTCGGTACGTTTCAAGTCCTCATTGGCCTTGTGAGGGTCAACGATGATGGGAACTATCTCCAGCGGCACGGGCTGCCCGGCCTCGTTGAGAGGATGTATTCCGGCGGCAAGCTGCATGACCAGCGGCCGCATGACGCGCGACCCGGTACCGCCTACAAGAAATAAGAATAATCTCACGTTATGTTTTTATTTTATTTGACTAACTGATGGCATGCTCCCCTCGCGGTGCATGCCGTTTGGCCCGGCCCACTTATTCGGGTATTGGCGTGTGGCGGCAGTTGGACGACCACCAGCGAATGGAGAACGAGGCCACCACGAAGAGCACTACTTCCACCAGCATGTCCATCACGCAGAAGCTCACAAGCTGTGCGCTGAAGTCGAGACCGTCGGCAGAGAAGATTTTGTCCGGATAGATGTAGTTGATAACGGGTGTAACCACAGCCCCTGCCAGCAGCACGATGAGCCAGTGATACCAGCGGCTGAAGCTGACAGAGTTGATGGCATAGTAGAACAGCCCGGCCGTAGCCCAGGCCACGGCAGCCGTTACCAGCGCCACCATGAGGTACAGGTTCTGGTTGTACATCTCGTTGGAGAACTCGCGCTCATAGTACAGCGCCTCGAACAGAGGGCTTGCAAAAACCACAAACAGCACTGTAATGACCAGGCCGGCTATCAGTAATACTGAATTTTTCATTTCCTTATTCTGTCAATCTTTAAACTTCATTTTCAATTCGAAATAGTAAGGCTCGCCCTCCGAGTTCTTGCGGTAGCTGTTGTATATGCCCTGAAGCAGATACTTGAGGCCGAAGGTTGTGCGGGCGTCTACGCTGGTATCATCGTCGTTCGAGGAAGCCTCAACCCACGCGGGCAGGCGGTTCATCAGTTTGATGCGCACCTCCTGGTCGTTCTTCATCTCCTTCATTTCCAGAATGAAGATGTGGGTGGCCTTGTCCAAATACTTCTTTTCGGCGGGCGTAACGTCCTTGTCTGATATCTTGCGTATCTCCCTGATGGTGATTTTATCGTCCGATTCTACCTCGTAGTTGGCCGCATCGGTCAGGTAATCCTCGTCTATGAGCATGCCGTCGAGGTTCACCGCCAGCGCCAGACGTATGTCGCCCGAGTTGCGGTCAACCTCTACGTTGTCTATATCGGTTATCTGCGTGCTTTGTCCCCGTTCGGGTTGGAACCGGCCGCGGATGTCGGGATTGTTGAGCAGGATGGAATAGTAAGGCTCGTAAACGTCGTCGGTCTCGAAGAGATACATGTCCTCGTAGCCTCTGAGGTCGGCAAAACGGGCGAAGGGAATGTAGCTCTTGTCGGTCGTCAGGCGGGCTATGTTGTCGTTGCTACCCACCACCACGATGTAGTACGGGCGCCTGCCGTTGTACTGCCTCACGCTGTTGTTGTAGGCATAATAGGGCCCGTTGAAAGAGCCGTTCATCTTGATGATGAGCATGCTCTTGTTCCTCACCTCGCTCTTGAACACCGCATTCGTCATTCCCTGCGCCTCGGCAAACACCTTCTGCGGGTTTACGCCGGCCATGTTGCGCGTGGAGTAAATCATGTCGGTTACGAGTATGCTGATTTCATCGTCGCCCGTCTTGTTCAGAATGTTGTCGAAGATGGCGCCGAAGTCGGTGTACGATGGGTCGCCAATGCCCTTCGTAGCCTCAAAGATGTTAGGGTCGCTCAGGAACTTGCGGAACCCTTGCGGGTAAGCGTTCACGTTGCTGTTCACCACATAGATGCGGTTGTCGTTGTCGGGCAGGTTGTTCAGCATCTGCACGATGGCCGCCTTGAAGCTGCCGTCGCCTGCGGGCGAGTCGTATGCCGTCATGGAGCCCGACCGTTCCAGATAGAACTTCACCTTCAGGGGCTTGCCGCCGATGCCCACGAACTTGATTTCCCTGGCCGGGCGGCGACCTTCGAAGAAGTCTTCGATGTACTCCTTCACGGCGTCCACGTTGATGCGGTCGCCGTCGTAGAACTCCTTCAGGCGGGCCTTGTTGCTGTCCAGGAATCCGGCTATCTTGCTCCAGTCGTCGCTGTCGATAGTTGCATCGTCGGCCGCCAGCTCCGTCAGCAGTCTGTTGAATTCTTTTTTCTGGCCGTTCCCGCAGCTTGCCGTAGCCAGCATAAGCACGCACAACGACGCACAGAAAACGGTTCTCATTCCCTTTCTCATGTCCTCAAGACGTTATTACAAGTAATTTAGTTGCAAAAATAAGAAAAATATATCAGATAACACCTATATAGAATAAAAGATTTAATATTAATCAACAAAAAAGGTTTACCGTCCGTGAGCGTCTTCTCCGGCAGTCCGACCCGTCAGCGGGCGCAGTGCACGCGCCACGACCGCTGCCTGGCGAGGCGGCGGAAACCACGCGGAGCATCTTTGTTTGTAAAGAAAACATGCCGAAAAAACGTGCAATCATTCTGCTCGAACCAGCAAACGGAACCCTCGTTTGCAGTCGCTTTCGGGCCCGTTTGCCACCTCCGTAAGTGCTGAATGTGGCCTTCAAAGTCGCAAAAGCTATGCTTTAAGCCCCTCGGAGCTATGCTCTTTAGCGTAAGGAGGCCATCTCCTTACGATAGTGAGGCCATCTCCTTACAGTAGTGAGGCCATCTCACTACGATAGTGAGGCCATCTCACTACGATAGTGAGGCCATCTCACTACGATAGTGAGACCATCTCACTACGGCCAGGAAGTATGCTATAAAGATAAAACACTGATACTCAACGAATTACGAAAACGGCCCAAAACGCGTGTATTTGCGACCAAACGGACGGTTGCCGGCAAATACGCGAAACCTGAGAGGGTATTTGTAAAGAAATATAGGCAGGCTTTTCTCATGCCCCAACATCACGAAAAGTGCCGAAGGCGGACACCTTGCCTGTCGCTGTCTGCGGCAGGCCGTCCGTCTTCGGCACAGCTTCTTCTAACAGTTTTCTAACAGTTGTGGTTAAAAGTGCATCCGTACATCGACGCCGAACTGCACCGGATTGCCCCGCTGGGCAAACTCATAGCTCCGCCCGGTTGCAGCGCTGTTTACGGCAAAGGTATTGTAACGCGTGTTGGTAAGATTGCGGCCCCACAGGCTAAGCACCACGGCACCGAAGTCGGCATCGGCATGTGCGCCCGCCACGGCATAGAACTTCTGGCAGTAGGTGTTGGCTTCGTCCCAGTAAATCTTGCCCCTTCCGCTCACGTTGGCACCTATGGTGACTGCCCGCAGCCCGCTTTCGGCAATGTCGATGCGGTAGTCGGCCGAGGCTGCAAACGTGTGCTGCGGCACAAAGGGTATCTTGTTGTCCTCGTAGCTCACCTCCTTCAGCGCGCCTTGCTCCGACAGGCTGTCGGTATAGTCCTTGAATACGGCGTGGGTGAAGCCGTAGCACGCGCTCCAGCTCAGATGGTCGTCAAAGGCCTGTCCGCGCAGCGAAGCCTCGATGCCGCAGCTCCGTGCCCTGCCTGCATTCACCATCATGCGGCCGAACCCGTAGTTGCCGGCCATGACGGAGAGCTGTTGGTTGTGCACCTGCATGTAGTAGGCAGCCAGGTCAAGCTGCACGCTGTTGTCGAAGAGGTTGAGGTGCGTGCCGGCTTCATAGTTCCAGCTGGTCTCGGGGTCGTAGGATATGGTGTGGCGGATGTTGTCGTAATCCTGCTCCGTATGCGGAATGTCGTAGTCGCCCCGCTGTGAACTGTTCCTGTTGAGTTCGGTCTGCAGGATGTCGGAGAACATCTGGAAGTTGAACCCTCCGGCCCTGTAGCCCTTGCTCACCGTAGTGTAAACGTTGCTTCCGCTGTCATCTATCCTGTAGCTCAGGCCCAGTTTGGGCAGCAGCTGGTTGTAGCTGTTGTGCATCTCGTCCTGCAGCAGCGAGGTGAGAACTACGGTTGCCTCGGTTCCCATCACATTGGCAGTGGACGTCATCTTGGCACTCGTTTCGTATGACAGCTTCACCCGGCTGTAGTCATAGCGCAGTCCGAGCGTGGCGGTAAGCCTGTCGGTGAGGTCGAAGCTGGACTCATGGAACACGCCGAGGTTGAGTTGCGGCGTATGGAACAGGCCCGGAACCGAGGCCAGGTCCACGTCCATGCTCACTCCTCCCCTGCTCTCTATCATTTGCTGCGCCATGGCCATGGCCTGCTCCATCGTCATTCCCTGCGCCGTAAAGCGTCCGGCCATGGAGCGCACCATAGCGTTGTACATGGCGTTGCGTATCGTGCTGCCCAGGAAAGCATCCATCTCGCCGTCAAAGTGGACGGGAGCCACGGTCTTCTGCCACTGATAGGAGCCGAACGCACCTGTGGTCCAGTGCCATATTCCTTTGCGGTTGCCCTTCAGCACGAGCTCTTCGGTAACGGCGTTTTGGTGCTGCCGCTCCTCCATGTGCATGAAGTCGGCAGGCAGATAGTCGATATCCATCATCATGTAATCCTTCAGATACTGGTAGCTGGTGGTGGAGTTGAAGTCGAAACCGTTGCCCTTGTAGTTGAAGTCGAGCGCCGTATTGAAGATGTTGCGCCTGTAGTTGCTCTGCCGGTTGGTAGCAGGAGAGGCCGTGCGGCCGGTCTCCGCGTCGAGCACTCCATAGGGGAAGCCGTTCTGGCGCACATACTGATAATCGGCAATGTAGTTTATCCCGACGCGCGAAGTTGGCTGGAAGACGAGCCGCAGCTTGCCTCCGCCCTCGTTGTACCTGTCGGCCCGCTCGCCCGTAGTGGCGTTGCGGAAGAAGCCGTTCTGCCCATTATAGAAGCCGCCAATGGAGAATGCGAACCTGTCGCTTACCTTATTATAATGTGTAAGCTCAACGTTGCGGTACCAGCGGGAGCCTAATCCCAGGTTCACATCAGTGCCCTGGTAGTTCATCGGGTTACGGGAATACATCCTCACGATGCCTCCCTCGGTGTTCTGACCATAGAGGGTGCCCTGCGGACCGCGCATGATGTCGACACGCTCCAAGGCATACGAGTGGAAGTTATACGCGCTCTTGCTCAGCAGGGGCATGCCGTCAACGTAGATGCCCACGGCCGGACTGTTTACGCGGGAGCCTATTCCCCTTACGTAGATGGACGAAGTGTAGCGCGAACCGTAGTTGGGCATGGCGAGCGAAGGCACGTAGGCAGAGAGCTCGCGCAGGTCGCGCACGTTGAGCGACTGCATCTCGCGGACCGAAAACATGTTGCTGCTCAACGGCTGCTGGCGCAGGCGGAACTGCTCTTTGGGCTGCGATACCACAAGAACTTCATCCAAATCAAATACTCGGGAAGAATCGGCTAAGCTGTAAATCGGGCGTCCCGGTATGGTTACAGCCTGCATGGAGGAGGACATAACAGCGCCTACGGCTGCTGCCATCAATAGTTTTTTATTCATAAGAAGGTAACTTAATGCGTGCAAAGTTACACATTCTTTAACAAAACAGCAATCCTTATTTGTTAGGAATTTAGTGCTCCGCAGTGCGGACAACGGCCCTTTCGGTGCATTAGTGCACCGCAGTTGCCGCACACGTAGACCGTGTGGCTGTGGCGCAGGTACAACCGCACGGCGTAATAGGCATAGAGTGCCAGCAGCGCATAGCCCACATAGTAGAGGGTGGTGATGCTGAACACAATGTAGTTGACGGCACACACGGCAGCCAGTCCAAGCAGATAAGTCACGGCTTCGCCCACTGGCAGCAGGTGGCGGATGTCGTCTACAGCTGCCAGTCCCACTATCAGCATGGCCCATACGGATGCCAGGAAGATGCCCAATATCAGCGGAACGGAGAACGGATTGAGCGTGGGATGGAAGTAGAAGTGCCTCCACATCTCGGGGGCGAACAGCTGGATGCTGGCATAAAGCGTGGCCGAAGCCGCCACCAGCAGTGCCAAGAGCGTGGGATAGAAGGAGTCCACGTCGCGCAAATGGACGATGTAGGCTTTCTTCTTCAGCAACCGGCGCATCAGATAGCAGGAGCCTATGAAGCAAATCACAATGAGGAAGATGAGCAGATGCACGTCAGAAAAGGTGGAGATGAACTGCGAGATGGGGTCGTCGGGCACCACGTTGGGTATCAGTTTCGACTCATGTATCCACCCGAAGGTTTCCTGGTCGCG
This sequence comes from Prevotellaceae bacterium KH2P17, assembly GCA_900199655.1. Classification (GTDB taxonomy): domain Bacteria; phylum Bacteroidota; class Bacteroidia; order Bacteroidales; family Bacteroidaceae; genus Prevotella. The sequence goes on along the minus strand of FZRE01000009.1, from coordinate 108,952 downwards.
GGCCACCTGCACCCACACGGAGTCTATGGAGTCGTTGGGCAGGATGCGGATGTCGGCTACCACGAGGCGGTCATGATGCTTCACGCTCAGCGAGTCGGTCTCCATGTGGCTCACGACTTCCTCCGGCTGCTGTTGGAAAAGCACGAGCGAATCGGCCTTGACAATGAAGTTGAAGTTGTTGGTATAGTGATGCGTCGATGAGAACGACAGCGAGTCGCGCTGCCGCTCGCTGTATTGCACGTAGGCATCGGAGGTCTTTGGCTGCTGGTGATAGCAGGAGCTAAGGCCCGGGAGGGATAAGACCACGCACGCCATGATGTAAACGTAATGCTTCAAGTTGCTCATTCCAGGTTATATATAATAAGGTAAAACTTCGACGCTGCAAGCCTCCGGCCGTCACTTCGCATGCGGTGAGGCGTCGGCCAGCACATTCATCTGGCACTCGTTGCACCTGAATTCCAGCATGAACCTGCGCCCGTCGCCCAGCCGCAGGTAAAGAGGCTCTTTCCAGGTAGGCTTCTTTCCGCCTTTCTGAACACAGTAGCCCAACGAATAACGGATGCAATGGCGGCACTGCATGATGACGGGCCGCGCGTGGCGGGCATCCACCTCAAAGGCCTCGGCCACGTTTTCCATTCCCCTGCTCTCGTAGAACTCACGGGCCAGATGGTTGGAGATGTTGTACAGATAGGGATAGGTCTTGTACTCGGGCTGCCATATCAGCTGCTCCTTTTGCGGCACCACGGCCTGCGGAGCAGCAGGTTTCTCGCTGCGCGCAACGGTTTCGGCCGCCGCCAGAAGTTGCTCCACCACACTCCGCCGCAGGTCGGCCAGCATGCTGGAGGGCACGAAACAGCCCTCTGCCCCGCCTTCTATCCGTACGTTCCGGCACGTGTAGGGCGTGTTGCCCAGCTTGGTGAGCTGGCGCACGATGTTGTCACGCTGCGGTTTCCGGGCCTCCTGATGCTCAAATTCTACGGTGGCAACGGCCGTGGAGGCCCCGCCGGCCGTAGCTGCCTGCAGCCGGAAGCCGCCCTCCGTGGCAGCAAATGTCATGTCGAGAGCCAGCTTGCGTTCTGCCGTAGGCCCGGCGAGAATCTTCTCAAAGGCCACGTCGTTGTTGCGATACAGGGCCATTCCGGGCCGCAGATGCTCCGGCATCTTGAGCGGAAACAGGCGGTTGCCCTCTGCCCGGTTCACCCGGAAGCCCTCAAGTTCATGCCCGGCGTTGATGAAGCAGAGGCCGTCGCCATTGGCAAAGGCCGCCGTTCCGGCCACGTTGAAGCTGTTGCCGCGCAGCTCCTTCACACGGCCAACGAACTCGCCCAGGGCCTTGGGCGTGTCGAAACTGGCGATGTCGGGCTGCCGACCGTTCAGAAAATAAGTGGTGAAGCCGCGGTTAAAGGTCTTGTGCAGGTTGGGTGTAAAGGCATACTGCATCTCTCCGCGCGACGCCCGGCAATACTCTCCGGGCCGTTTCCGGATGAGCCGGTCCAGTTGCCGGCTGTAGGCAGCTACCACGTTCTTCACGTATGCCACGTCTTTCAGCCGCCCCTCAATCTTGAAAGAGCAGGCTCCGGCGTCGGCCAAGGCCTCGAGATTGTCTATCTGACACATGTCTTTGAGCGAGAGCAGATGCCGTTGGTGCTCTATCTCACGGCCGTCGGCATCGAGCAAGTCGAACTTCATGCGGCAGAACTGGGCGCACTCGCCCCTGTTGGCCGAACGGTTAAAGCAGTACTGCGAGGCATAGCACACGCCCGAATAGCTCACGCAGAGGGCGCCGTGCACAAAGACTTCCAGCTCCATGTCGGGCACCGAGGCGTGTATCTGCCTGATTTCGGCTGCCGAGAGCTCGCGGGCCAGCACGGCGCGGGCAAAGCCCAACTGCTTCAGCCAGCCCACTTTCTCCGCCGTACGGGTATCACATTGGGTCGAGGCGTGCAGCGGCAGCCTCGTTCCCATACGCAAAATGCCCATGTCCTGTACCAGAAGAGCATCTACGCTGGCCTCTTCCAGCTCCGTTATCAGCTGCCGGGTGGCTTCCAGTTCGTGTTCGTAAATGATGGTGTTCACCGTTACATAAACCCGGGCGCCATAGAGATGGGCATGGCGACAGAGCCGGGCAATGTCTGTGGCGGTATTGCCCGCCGCCGCACGGGCACCGAAACGGTCGGCGCCTATGTACACGGCGTCGGCTCCGTGGTCAATGGCAGCAATGCCACATTCTGTGTTCTTGGCGGGTGCCAGCAGTTCCAGTGTTCTCATAACGGTTCGTGTAATGGCGGAGGATGAGCCGCCCGGGCTACCTAATGTTATTCAGATCGTACGGCGTTTCTTGATAAACGTAGTAGTTAATCCAGTTATTGTACAGCAGGTTGGCATGCGAGCGCCAGGTTACCAGCGGCTTGTTGGCCGGGTTGTTGTCTTTGTAATAATTGACAGGCAGCCCCACGTCGTCGCGTTTTCCTAAGTCCCGGCGGTACTCCTTGTCAAGAGTGTCGGGGGCGTATTCCAGATGTCCGGTGATAAAAAACTCCCTTCCGCCCCGCGCCATGACAATTCCAACGCCGCTCTCGGGCGACTCCGAGATGATGTCCAGCCCCTCCACGCGCTCTATGTCCTCCCGGCGCACCTCCGTGTGGCGGCTCTGGGGCATGCTGAACACATCGTCGAAGCCGCGGAAGATGGGCAGTTCCGGCTGCAGGGGGTACTGGTGGAAGATGCCGAACATCTTCTCCGGCAGCGGATATTTGGGGATGCCGTAGTGGCAATACAGCCCTGCCTGGGCCGCCCAGCAGATGTAGAGCGTGCTGGTAACGTGCGTGCGTGCCCAGCGGAAGATGGCGGTAAGCTCGTCCCAGTAGTCAACCTGCTCGAAAGGCAGCAGTTCCACGGGCGCTCCGGTCACAATCAGGCCGTCCCAGTTGGTTTTAGAGAGTTCCTCAAAGTCCTTGTAGAACATCATCATGTGCTCCACGGGCGTGTTCCGGGGACTGTGACTCTTCATCTTCAGGAAGTTGACCTCCAGCTGCAAAGGCGAGTTGGAGAGCAGGCGGATGAGGTCGGTCTCCGTGGTCAGCTTGAGCGGCATGAGGTTCAGAACCACTATCTTCAGCGGGCGGATGTCCTGTCTGTGGGCTCGCGAGAAGTCCATCACGAAGATGTTTTCGCGCTTCAGCAACTCAATGGCAGGCAGTTTATCGGGTAATCTTAACGGCAAAGCTATTTGAATTTAAATGTTGAACCATCTGTTTACAGTCATGCAAAGATAACGAAAATAAATACTACGAACGAAAAAAGCAACATGAAAAACACAAGAAATCCTCTCCTTTGCCTCCGGGCAGGAGCTTCCTGCACCCTGCAAGCTAAGCTGCATGCGGTCCATGTGCGTGGCCCTGCAACCCTGCCTGCGTGCACCCGCCGCGACGGAGCTATGCTTCAAGGCGCCCGAACAATAGCTTCAACGTCCTTGAAGGTGCCATTCAAGGACGTTGAAGCATAGCTCCGTGAAGACGGGAAAGCATGATACGGATAAGTGCTTGCTAAACAGATGGTTATTAAATGATTGCTCACGAATGGCTGCGGCTTTCTTTCAACAGCGCGTAGCCAATGATTCCGCCCAGTATGGAGGCTGCAAAGATGCCCACCTTGGCCTGTTCGTGGTTCGTGACATCATCGAATGCCAGCATGGTAACGAACATGGACATGGTGAAACCGATGGAGGCAAGGAAGCCGAGTCCCGTCAGCCGGCGCCACGACATGCTGCGCCGTCCCAGCCGCAGGCGCGTAAGCAGCCACACGGAGGTAACGATGCCAACGGGCTTTCCTATCAGCAGCCCGCACAGTACGCCCAGGGCAACGTGGTTGTCGAAGAGTACCGACGGGTCCATATCCACGAACGAGACGCCTGCATTGGCCAAGGCAAACACGGGCATGATGACGAACGACACCAGCGGGTGCATGCTGTGCTCCAGCCGCTGCAGGGGCGGAATGGCCATCAGGGTGTTCTCCTTCACCTTCGAGATTATCTCCACCTGTTCCGGTTCCAACGTCCGCACGTCGTTGGATTCGGCTTCTTCAAAGCGCTTCAGCTCCTTCCTGATGCGTGCAATGAATGCAGGTTCGGCTATCTTTGAGTCGGCCGGTATCACCATAGCCGACAGTACGGCAGCTATGGTGGCATGAACGCCCGACATGAGGAACGCTACCCACACGCCGCCGATACCGAGCACGCCATAAAACCACACGCTCTTGATGCCTAACTTGTTGCCTGCGAACATCAAACCCAGGAAACCTATGCCCGCTGCAACGCTCATCAGCGAGATGTGGGAGGTGTAGAAGAGGGCTATTACCAGCACAGAACCCAGGTCGTCGACGATGGCCAGCGTGGTAAGAAACACCTTGACCGACACCGGTACGCGGTCGCCCAGCATGTAGAGCACGGCCAGGGCAAAGGCTATATCAGTGGCCATGGGAATTCCCCAGCCCTGCGCAACGGGCGTGCCGGCATTGAGCAAGAGGTAGATAGCTGCCGGAAACAGCATGCCGAACACAGCAGCACCCACGGGCAAGATAACCTGCCGGATGTCCCGAAGCTCGCCTCCGATGAACTCACTCTTCAGTTCAAGCCCCACGACGAAGAAGAACATCGACATCAAACCGTCGTTTATCCAATGCTCCAGACTGAAGTTCAGGAACGGCCGGCCGTTGTAAACGAACCCGAAGTGCTGCTCGAAGATGGCGGCATACTGCTCTCTGAGCGGCGAATTGGCCAGCAGCAGGGCCACGACCACCGACAGGGCGAGCACTACTCCGCTCGACTTCTCACGCTGCATGAACTGATAAGCGGGCACTATCAGCCTGTATTCTATCTTGCGTTGGTAATTCTTCATCATGTCTTTTTATCTTTTATCAGAAACAACTCCATCAAGCATAAGCGCCGCAGCTGCTTCATGGTCATACAAAAGAAAGCATCATTCAAAGTCAAAGCATCAACTGTAGGAGCAAAAACAATGTTTTAACTTTCGTTCTTTGTACAAAGATACACAAAAAAAGTGGAACTCCCAAATCGCAACTGCAGCCCTTACGGCACATTTTTAGCCTCATCCTGCCCATTTATCAGCCAAAAACATTAAATTTGCAACAAAAACATTGACATGACAGAGCATACTACCACCCTGTGGCAAGTAGTGAAGGGATACTTCAATGCCATACCCGACAAGGAGAACGAAGAGGAAACCATCAGCCAGATAAGCAGCGGCGTAGCCTTCCACGGAGCTAATCTGTGGGTGCTCATCTTTGCCATCTTCATTGCTTCTCTTGGCCTGAACGTCAACTCCACGGCAGTTATCATCGGCGCCATGCTCATCTCCCCGCTCATGGGACCTATCATCGGCATGGGCCTGGCCATAGGCATCAACGATTTGGAGCTGCTCAAACGGTCGGTCAAGAACTACCTCGTGGCCACCGGCATCAGTGCTTTAACGGCCACGCTCTACTTTGCCATCACGCCACTCAACGAGGCTCAGTCGGAACTTCTTGCCCGTACGTCGCCCACGTTGTACGATGTGCTCATCGCGCTGTGCGGTGGCGCGGCCGGCATTCTTGCCCTTTCAACCAAAGGAAAGGGCAATGTAATACCCGGAGTGGCCATTGCCACGGCCCTCATGCCGCCGCTCTGTACCGCTGGTTACGGCTTGGCCGTGGGCAGCCCCTCCTATTTCTTCGGCGCTTTGTATCTGTATTTCATCAATACCGTATTCATCTGTCTGGCCACCTTCGTGGGGGTAAGGATGCTGAAGTTCGAGCACAAGACCTTTGAAGACCCCCAGCGCCTTTCCAAGGTGCGGCGTTACATCGTGGCCATCGTCATCCTCACCATGCTGCCGGCTACCTACATGACCATCAACATCATCAGGCAAAGCGTGGTGGACAACAATGCCCGCAGGTTCGTAAAGAACGAGCTCGTGTTCAAGGGCACCCAAATCATATCGCAGAACCTGGATGAGAAGAGCAAAACTCTTAACGTAGTGGCCGTTGGCAGGCTGATAACAAAGAGCACCATAGACAGCATCAGGAAGCAGATGGACGGCTACAAGATGGCCGGTTACAAGCTGAACGTTATCCAGGGCTACCAGTCGGACAGCTTGCTGCTGCGCAGCCAGACGCTGAACAACGCCACCCTGTCCGGCGAAGCCACCAACCAGAAGCTGGTGGAGCAGTCAACACAGATACACGACCTGGAAAGCCAGCTCGCGCAATACACGCGCTACGAAACGATGGGCAAGGACATCAGGAACGAGCTCAGGGCTCTCTATCCCACCATCAGCACCGTTACACTGACCCGCGTTGCCGAATCCAACGTTGACTCCGCTGCCGTGCGTCGCTACGTGATGGCCGTTGTGGGCAACAGGGGCCGCTTCAGCAACACCGACAGACAGAAGCTGCAGCAGTGGCTCAAGACACGGGCCAAGGCCGACAGCCTGCGGCTCATCATCACCCAATAGCCTCTTTTCCGGGTAAACCACTGCGTGAAAGGCGTGCAACCTGTTGACGGCTGCACGCCTTTCTGCATCTTATCCGGTTATCCAATGTATGCCCTCCGGGTGCTGAAGCTATGGTTCGTGAACTTTTGACAAGTGTCGCACGATCATTTGACAAGTGTCGCACAATCATGCGACACTTGTCGAAAGTTCCTTTCCCTTATCTTCAACACCGCCGGAGCAGGTTTTTTACGCCTTCCTTAACGCGGTTTTTTATATCCGCTTGCTGTTTTTATTTGCCGGATAACAAGTTTATTACCCCATTCCCCCGAATTATCATCCCCTCCTAACCTCCCCTTTCTAAGGGGAGGAACTGGTTTGCCCTACAGCTTGTAATGGGAACAAAGAGGGAGCTAAGTATTGGTTAAGGAGCCAACTGGTATCCTCCCCTTGGAACAAAGCAGGTTTATCATGCAGTTGATAGCAGAAAGCAGGAAGAGGAAAAAGAAGCGAAGCAAGTCTAACTGGTATCCTCCCCTTGGAAAGGGGAGGCGGAGGAGGGGATGATTTTCAGCAAGATACCGACTAACCAAAGCATATATCCCAAGTTCAAAACATCCGTTTCATAACAGAAAATCAATCGAAAACGAGAGAAAGAAAGTGTTTTTCAACGAGTGCTGCTTATGTGTCATCCCCTCCTAACCTCCCCTTTCCAAGGGGAGGAAACGGTTTGTCGTTCTCCCTTAAGTAGCAACTATATTTCCATTCACTCTTTGTTTACGGCAATGCTCCCTCCTTTCGGGAGGGCTGTGGTGGGCTTTTCCTTTAACCAGTTATCTGCTGCCATGAGCAAGAAAACAGCAAGAAGGACAATAAAAAAAGGATGCCTGCCGCCATTGGCCGGGCATCCTTTAGGGTTATTTGTAAGGTTTAGACTTACCAAAGTTCCAAACGCTTCTCCTTGGGCAGGTACATCTTGTCGGTTGACTTCACGTCGAAGGCTTCGTACCAGGCGTCGATGTGCGGCAGGGCACCGTTTACACGCCACTCTCCCTGTGCATGCGGGTCGGCCTTTACGCGGTTGCGTATCTCCTTCTCGGTAATGTTCTGGCCCCATACACCGGCGTAGGCAATGAAGAAACGCTGCTCGGGCGTGAAGCCGTCCTTGGCCTTCAGCGGGCTCTTGGCAGTGGCATTCTTGAATGCGTTGAACGATACCTGGAGCCCACCGTGGTCGGCCAGGTTCTCTCCAAGCGTGAAGCGGCCGTTTCCGTGCAGGCCGGGCAGCACCTCGATGGACGAGAAGAAGTCGGCATACATATCGCCGCGCTTCTTGAAGTTGGCCTCATCAGATGCCGTCCACCAGTTCTTCATGTTGCCGTCCTTGTCGTACTGGCTGCCCTGGTCGTCGAAGCCGTGGGTCATCTCGTGACCTATCACCACGCCGATGGCGCCATAGTTGAAGGCGTCATCAGCCTTCGGGTCGAAGAAGGGGTACTGAAGGATGCCGGCGGGGAAGCAAATCTCGTTGGTCGTTGGATTGTAGTAGGCGTTCACAGTCTGCGGAGTCATGTGCCATTCGTCGCGATCCACGGGCTTTCCGGCTTTCTCCTCAATGCTGCGCTTGTCCTTGAAGAGGGCCACGGCCATGGCGTTTTCGTAGTACGACTTGGCCGGGTCGATGGTCAGCCCGCTCCAGTCTTTCCACTTGTTGGGATAGCCCACCTTCACGTAAAAGGCGTCTAACTTGGCATGGGCGGCAGCCTTGGTGGTGTCGCTCATCCAGGTCTGCGCATCTATACGCTGTCCGAGGCTAACCTGCAGGTTGCGGATGAGCTGCTCCATGCGCTTCTTCGACGAGGCCGGGAAATAGCGCTCGCAGTACATCTTGCCCAGAGGCTCGCCCATGGCAGCCTCAACCTGGTTTACTGCACGCTTCCAGCGGGGGAAGTCCTGCTGGCGTCCGCGCATGGTCTTGCCGAAGAAGTCGAAGTTTGCTGCTATCACGTCGTCGCTCAGATAGCCTGCAGCCATCATGATGGCGTCCCACTCCATGATGGCCTTCAGGTCGTCGGTGGTGAGCACGGAGGTAAGTTTGTCGATGCCGGCCACGAACTGCGGCTGGCCTACTACCATCTCCTGGAAGTACGAACTCTTCACACCCTCGGCGTTGAGCAGTGACTCCAGCGGTATGTTAGGATAGTTGGCCTCGAACTGCTTGAGGCTCATCTTGTTGTAATTGGCCTGCGGGTCGCGCAGCTCTGTATTGCTTTTGGAAATGAGAGCGACCGAGGTCTCGAAGCGGATAACGGCATCGCGCTTGGCTGATGCTGCCGCATCGGAGAATCCGAAGAGGTGGAACATGCGGGCGATGTGCTCCTTGTAGGCCTCGCGAATGGCCGTTGTAGCCTCGTCGTTGTCAAGGTAATACTCCTTCTCGCCCAATGTCAAGCCGCCCTGATAGATGTTCAGGATGTTCATCTTGGCGTTTTTCTCGTCGGCGCCGAAGCCTATGCCCATGGGTACTCCATAGCCGAAGGCGGCGTACTTAAGCTGAATGCGGCGCAGGTCGGCCTTGGTAGCGGCCTGTTCCATCTCGTTCAGCAACGGTTTTACAGGGCTAACGCCTTCTTTGTTGCGGCGAACGGAGTCCATGGCCAGCTTGTAGAAGTCGGAGAGTTTTTGCTCGGTGGTTCCCTGCTTGTATTTCTTCTTCAGCAGATCGCCCAGAATCGAGTTGATGCGTACGTTGTTGTCTTCCTGCAGCTTGTCGAAACTGCCGTAGCGACTGTAGGCTGCCGGCAGCGGGTGAGCTTTCTGCCAGCCGCCTGTAGCGAACTGGTAAAAGTCGTCGGCAGGCTTGGCCGTCTTGTCGAGATTCGACATGACGAGCCCCGATTTCTGCTGAGCCACGCCCATTGTAGGCGCTGCCACCATCATGACAATCGGTAAAATTTGTTTCATGTTCATGTTTCTTGGCTTTATGTTAATAATGTTTCGCTTTGTGTGATGCTTATTGCTGCAGGTTTTCCAGGGCTTCGGAAAGCTCCAGCCAGTGCTCGTTCTCCTTGTCGAGCGCCTCTTTGGTCGACGTATATTCGGTCACCAGCTCGACGTCCGACGCGTTTTCGGGCTGCATGAAGAGCTCGTCGAGTTCCTTCATACGCTTCTCCATGCGGGCAATATTCTTCTCCGAGGCCTCTACGGCACGCTGAGCAACGCGTATCTTCTTCTGCTGTTCCTTGTGTTCCTGATAGCTCTGCCTGCTTGCCGAGGCCGGTGTTTCCGGTTCGGCAATGGCCTGTTTGGGCTCTGCCGAAGCCGTTGCAGCGTCCAAGGCCTCGTGAATGGTCTCGGCGTTGTGGGCCTGCAGATAGTCGTAAATGCCGCCTAAGTGTTCTTTGACCTTGCCGTCGGCGAACTCGTAGACCTTGGTCACGAGGCCGTCCAGGAACTCGCGGTCGTGGCTCACGATGATGGCAGTGCCGTCGAAGGCACGGATGGCCTCCTTCAGCACGTCCTTGGAAGGCATGTCGAGATGGTTGGTAGGCTCGTCGAGGATGAGCAGGTTGACGGGCTCCAGCAGCAACCTGATCATTGCCAGGCGGCTGCGTTCGCCTCCGGAGAGCACCTTCACCTTCTTGTCCGACGTCTCGCCGCCGAACATGAAGGCACCCAGAAGGTCGTTTATCTTGAGCCTCATGTCGCCCGTTGCAACCCGGTCGATGGTTTCGTAGATAGAGATGCTTTCGTCGAGCAGCTGTGCCTGGTTCTGCGCAAAGTAGCCTATCTGCACGTTATGGCCCACTTTAAGCGTCCCGGTGAAAGGAATTTGGCCCATGATGCACTTTACGAGCGTTGATTTTCCTTCTCCGTTCTTGCCTACAAAGGCCACTTTCTCGCCCCGTTTGATGGTCAGCGTTACGTGGTCGAACACCGTGTGGCGGCCGTAGTCCTTGCGTACGTCGTCGCAGATAACGGGATAGTCGCCGCTGCGCAGGCAGGGCGGGAACTTCAGGTGCATGGCAGCATTGTCCACCTCGTCTACCTCTATGGGCACTACTTTTTCCAACTGACGGATGCGCTGCTGCACCTGCACGGCCTTGGTGGCCTGATAACGGAACCGCTCTATGAAGGCTTTGGTGTCTGCTATCTCCTTTTGCTGGTTCTCGTAGGCCCGCAACTGCTGCTCCCGGCGTTCCTTGCGCAGCGTTACATACTCATCGTACCTGACTTTGTAATCCTCCACATGGCCGCATGTTATCTCCAACGTGCGGTTCGTTACGTTGTTGATGAAGGCGCGGTCGTGGCTCACCAGCACCACTGCCTTGGCGCTCTGCTGCAGAAACTGCTCCAGCCACTGGATGCTCTCGATGTCGAGATGGTTGGTAGGTTCGTCCAACAAGAGCACGTCGGGCTTGCGAAGCAGTATCTTGGCAAGCTCTATACGCATGCGCCAACCACCGGAGAACTCGCGTGTGGGACGGTCGAAATCGCTCCTGCTGAAGCCGAGCCCGACGAGCGTTCGCTCCATTTCGGCCTCGTAGTTCTCGCCGCCCAGCATCATGAAGCGGTCGTGCTCCTGTGTAAAACGCTCTATCAGCTGGCGATAGTCGTCGCTCTCGTAATCGGTGCGCTCGGCCATTTCCTGCTGCATCTGTGCCAGTAGGGCCTGCAGCTTGGTAGTTTGGCTGAACGCCTTGCGGGTTTCTTCCCTTACCGTTGTATCGTCCGAAAGTTTCATCACCTGCGGCAGATAGCCCACGGTGGTATCGGCAGGAACGGCCACAACGCCGTCCGTAGGCTTCTGCAGGCCGCAGAGTATCTTGAGCATGGTAGACTTGCCGGCCCCGTTCTTACCCACCAGGGCGATGCGGTCGCGGTCGTTGATGACGAAACCCACGTTGCGGAACAGGGGCTTGACGCCAAATTCTACCGTCAGTCCTTCTACTGAAATCATTGATTGCATTTTTATCAAGATGCAAAAATACAAAAATCGTGCCGGAAAACAAAATAAATGGCAGTTTTTATAGGCTGCCCGCGCATTCTGAACAAGTATGAGCAGTAAGCCCATCAGAGCCTGCCCGCAGGCTTGTTTTTTACAGGCAGCCTAACCGCTGGCAGGCTTCGCCGGCCTGTGGGCATACGCCATGTGCCGCCGGCTGCCGCCTCAGCAGCCACAATAACCGTAATAACGCAACCTGACATGGCGCCCGTCGTGCTTCTCAACCTTGAGTTCGCCGTCCTCGAGTCCCCCACCCGCTTCTTCATCACCGGGCCAGTGCTTCGTATGCTGCACGGAAACAGTTACCTTGTAGGCTTGGTTCGCAAACACTTGTCGGTCAAAGTTGCTGATGCTGTCCACCATTTCAAGCAGCTGTTTCTTGCCGTCCAACTTCATTGCAGCATAGGGGTGAGCCGAAATGAAGATGATATCTGTCTGACTTATTACCCCATTCGTGATGACCGGAGTGCGGTAATAAGCACAGCCGGCGCCCTCTACCTCCTCCGGAAGCGAGTCTATTTCGGCCGTAGTCATTGTGTCTATCACAACGGCACCAACCGTTTCTGCGGCTTTCCCGCCCCTGCATGCAGGCGCAGTAGCCATCAGCACCGCCACGACAAGCCATCCGCAAAGTTGCTTCATGTTCTCCATACCGATAATATTTATATCCGGCATCTCCGCTGTACCACAACTGTAGTATGCGATACCGCCTCTGTTTCCGGCACCAAAAATAGCGAAAAAACAAGCAGGACGCAAGAGAACGGGAACGAAAAATCGTCTTGACCAATTAAAAAATGAGCCGAAAACCTTTCTGCATTCAGCCTGTCAGGATGCTCAAATCTGCCCCATCGCCGCCTTGAAGCTATGCTTCGGGAACTTTCGACACTTGTCGCACATGAATTCGACACTTGTCACACGATGATGCGACAAGTGTCGAAACTTTCCGCCGGCTATCGGCTGGACTGCCTAAAAGCACTATGCAGAAGCCCGGAACGGGCAAATAACAAAAGAGGACTGCCGCAATCGAGCGACAGTCCTCTTCTTTTTACTTATTGTAAGGTTTAAAACCCTGTGGCTGCTCCTTATGAGAAGCACTGCGCAAGGGGCTTTATTTACTTCACTTTGTCTACGATGGCCTTGAAAGCCTCGGGGTTATTGACGGCAAGGTCGGCAAGAACCTTGCGGTTAATCTCGATACCTGCCTTGTGCAGGGCACCCATCAGCTGGCTGTAACTCATGTCCTGCAGACGTGCAGCGGCGTTGATACGCTGTATCCACAGTGCGCGGAAGTTGCGTTTCTTGTTACGACGGTCGCGGTAAGCGTACGTAAGACCCTTCTCCCATGTATTCTTTGCTACCGTCCAAACATTCTTGCGAGCTCCATAGTAACCCTTTGTGAGCTTCAGAATTCTGGTTCTCCTTGCTTTTGAAGCAACGTGATTTACTGATCTTGGCATAGTTTTCTTTTCCTTTAATTAATTCGACTAAAAATGATTTAACGCAGGCGGAGCAGGTCGCGTACCTGTTTCAAGTTGCTTGAGTCTACAAGTGTAGAGTGTACCAGATTTCTCTTCTGCTTCTTTGTCTTCTTAGTCAGAATGTGACTGTGGTAAGCATGATTTCTCTTAATCTTACCGGTACCGGTGAAACGGAATCTCTTCTTCGCACCGGAGTTTGTCTTTACCTTTGGCATTTTTTTGTTTTTTTAATTGTTGTTTTTACTATATCGTGGCAACGCATATACCGGGCGTTACGCACTGTTTTCAATCTTTAAGTTTCCTGAGAGCTTCAGCGCCGTTCTTGGCATTGTCGAAGATGCCGCCACTCAGTGGCAGGCTGTCGGCCTGCTGTTCATCGGTGTTCTGCTCCGTTTCGGCGTTCTTGGCCTTCTCGACAGCTTCTTTGTTTTCTGCCTCTTCGGCTTCGCGGTCACGCTTCTGCTGGCTCTTCTTGGTTACTCCAATCTTCTTGGGGGCCAGGTAGAGAAACATCTTCTTGCCTTCGAGCTTCGGCAGCTGTTCTACCTTTCCGTACTCTTCGAGGTCATTGGCAAAACGCAGGAGCAAGACTTCGCCCTGTTCCTTGAACAGAATGGAGCGTCCGCGGAAGAAAACGTACGCACGCACCTTGTTGCCCTCGGTGAGGAACTCCTGCGCATGCTTGAGCTTGAACTGGTAGTCGTGCTCATCGGTCTGCGGTCCGAAACGTATCTCCTTCACTTCTACCTTCACCTGCTTCTGCTTCATTTCCTTTTGACGCTTCTTCTGCTGGTAAAGGAACTTGCTATAGTCAATGAGACGACATACAGGCGGCTGTGCATTGGGCGAAATCTCCACAAGGTCTACACCCTGCTGACGGGCCATATCCAATGCCTGACGGGTAGGAACAACCTCCGAGCCTTCGTCACCCACTAAACGCACTTCCCTGACGCGAATTTGATTATTCACGCGGTACTGGTCTTTCATTCTGTCATTCTTCATTCAACTATATTATGTTGTCTACTTTGCTAAACGGCTGCAAAGTTAACGATTTCAAGTGTATTAGCCAAATTTTTAATGAGTTATTTTAAACAGAAACAGGTCTCACGGAACCTTGGTTGTTCCATGAGACCTGCTGTTTGTTCTGCAGCGGGACACAGAAATCACTGTCCCGCCTATGCCTCGGCTGCCACCAGCTGGCTTGCAACCTCATCGTTGATGCGGCCGGCAAACTCTGCCATGGGCATGGTAGCCTGCTCGCCACCGCCCTGTACGCGCATGGAAACGAGTCCTTCGGCTGCTTCCTTCTCGCCTACTATAACCATATAGGGCACGCGGCGCAGCTCGTTGTCGCGTATCTTGCGACCTATCTTCTCGTTGCGGTCATCGATATAAGAGCGCACATCCTTGCTGTCGAAGAACTTCTTCACCTCGTCTGCATAGTCGTTATACTTCTCGGAGATGGGCAGGATGGCCACCTGGTCGGGTGCGAGCCACAGGGGGAAGTGGCCTGCCGTATGCTCGATGAGCACTGCCGTGAAGCGTTCGAGCGAGCCGAAGGGGGCCCGGTGAATCATCACGGGCGTCTGCTTGGAGTTGTCCTCGGCCGTGTATTCCAGCTTGAAGCGTGCCGGCAGGTTGTAGTCTACCTGTATGGTGCCCAGCTGCCAGCGGCGGCCGATGGCGTCCTTGACCATGAAGTCGAGCTTGGGTCCGTAGAAGGCAGCCTCGCCTATCTCAACTCTGGCGTTGAGACCTTTCTCCTGGCAGGCTTCCTTAATAGCGTTCTCGCTCTCTTCCCAAACCTCGTCGGAACCGATGTACTTCTCGGTATCCTTCGGGTCTCGCAGCGAAATCTGGGCTTCGTAGTTATCGAAACCGAAGACGCCGAACACCTTCTGGATGATGTCTATCACGTTCTCAAACTCTGCCTTCACCTGTTCGGGGCGCACGAAGATGTGGGCGTCGTCCTGTGTAAAGGTGCGTACACGCGTAAGTCCGTGCAGCTCGCCGCTCTTCTCGTAGCGGAACACCGTTCCGAACTCGGCTATGCGCAGCGGCAGGTCCTTGTAGGAACGCGGCTTGCGGGCGTAGATTTCGCAGTGGTGAGGGCAGTTCATGGGCTTGAGCATGTACTCCTCGTCCTCCTCGGGGGTGTGGATGGGCTGGAACGCATCTTTGCCGTAGTGGGCGTAGTGACCCGAAGTAACGTAGAGACTCTTACCTCCTATGCCCGGCGTTATTACCTCCTGATAGTTGTAGGGCTTGAGGAGTTTGCGCAGCAAGTCCTGCAGGCGCAGGCGCAGCTGCGTGCCCTTGGGCAGCCAGATAGGCAGACCCTTGCCCACGCGGTCGGAGAACATGAAGAGTTCCATCTCCTTACCAATCTTGCGATGGTCGCGCTTCTTGGCCTCTTCCAGCATGACGAGATACTCGTCGAGCAGCTTCTTCTTGGGGAAGGTGATGCCGTAGATGCGCGTCATCTGCTCGCGTTTGGCGTCTCCGCGCCAGAAGGCACCGGCCACGCTCGTAATCTTCACGGCCTTGATGAGACCGGTCGACATGAGGTGAGGGCCGCGGCAGAGGTCTGTAAAGTTGCCTTGAGTATAGGTGGTGATGGTTCCGTCCTCCAAATCCTGGTCTATATGCTCGCATTTGTACTCCTGTCCGTCGGCCTTGAACTCCTTGAGCGCGTCGGCCTTGGCTATCTCCCTGCGCACCACGGGTTCGTCCTTGCGGGCCAGTTCCATCATTTTCTGCTCAATCTTTGGGAAGTCATTCTCCGAGATACTTTGCCCTTCGGCAGGCATCACGTCGTAGAAGAACCCGTTCTCGATAGCGGGACCGAAGCCGAACTGAATGCCGGGATAGAGCTCCTGCAGTGCTTCGGCCAGCAGATGGGCCGATGTGTGCCAGAACGTATGCTTGCCCTCCTCGTCCTCGAACTTGTAGAGAGCGAACTTGGCATCGGCATGGATGGGTCGGTTGAGTTCCACTATTTCGCCATTGAGGCCGCAACATACAACGCTGCGAGCGAGAGCCGGCGATATGCTCTCGGCGATTTGTAACCCAGTTACGCCCTCTTCGTATTCACGAACAGAGCCGTCTGGAAATGTGATTTTAACCATAACAAATTAGTTTATTTATCTAATCGACTGCAAAGGTAAGGCTTATTTTTGACTTACGTCTACAAACGGGCTTCTTTTTTCCATAAAATCAAGCCGCGCCGGTGCCGCCACTCCGGCCGTTGCCTGCCAGCTCGCGACACGACACAATTATGGCAACAGCTTCTGCTGCCGTACACATATAAAGTGCCCTGACACATCTTTGTCCATCAACTCGAACTTGATGCCGAGCCTTTCTAAGTACAACAGAATGACGTCATTGTTCAAGCGGTCTCTTATCCTGCGGCTTTTGTACAGGCTCACATCCTCTATCGGCAGCGGCGTTCCTCTGTCATAAAAGGTCCACTGCGGGTCTTTGTAGGCCAAGACATCCCGCTCTGCCCCATCTGCGGACGTGTAGTGGAACGAGCAGAACGGGTAGTCGGCGCCACCGGAGAGACTGCATTGCAAGTACGGACACTTGAGCCTGAGGTGTAGCACACGGCAAAGGGTCTGCCGACCGTCGGCCGAATTGGAAACGAAAAACACCTTGTCAGGATATTGCAGGGTCTGCCAGCAGCAGAATACGTCGTCGTGAGCACCCCCAACATGGGGATGGCAAAACTCTCTGATGCTGAAAGCACGGTCGGAGAACGTGGCTGTTCCGCCTCCAAAATCAGCACAGAAAATGTCTCTCACCGCATCTTTTACAGCGGCAAGCGTCTCTACCTGGAATACCGAAAAGGCCAGTTGACTGAACTCATCTGTTATTTTCATCTTCTTGCGGTGTCTTTTCCGTGAGCCAAGGGGCCATCTCCCGGCACAGATATCCCACCACATATTCTACTGGGGTGAGCAATTCGATATCGTTGTTTGCCTCCAAGTCGAGGATTATCCGCTTCACTTTTTCCCATGCCGGAGTGTTTTCATATTGCTGATAAGGGTGCCTCATGCCATCATGTATTTAGGTTTGCTGACGGCACAGCCTGCATTCGTAGCGGGAAAGTGCCATCGGCAGGCAAATATAGGCAAAACTTCCGTTAGCTCCAAATAATGAACCGGGTATTTTACAGAAGCTCTCTTCGCAAGCAGAAAGCACCTTTTTTCTTTTCCGGAAAGAAAACCGAATGCAGCTAAAGGCGATGTTTTTGTGGCACGCTGACCGTTTATCATCCCCTCCCCCGCCTCCCCTTTCCAAGGGGAGGATACCAATTAGTTCTTCAGCTAATACTTAGCTCCCTTTTTGTTCCCATTACAAGCTGTAGGGCTAACCAGTTCCTCCCCTTAGAAAGGGGAGGTTAGGAGGGGATGATAAATCAGAGGAACAAGGTAACTAACAAGCTGCAAGGCAAAGACCTACAGCAAATGGAGATAAAAAACGGCATTATGAAGGGCGTAAAAAACTTGCTCCGGCGGTGTTGAAGATAAGGAGCGGGAACTTTCGACAAGTGTCGCACGATCATTTGACAAGTGTCACACAATCGTGCGACACTTGTCGAAAGTTCGCGAAGCATAGCTTCAGGGATGCTGAAGGATGTGAAACCGAACCTACGTCAGCACAAAATGAATGTGGAAATAAGCCAAGATACAAGCCGGGATGAGGCTGTGGCCGGCAACGGAGAATGCAATTGCAGACCGAGAAAATAACTATTTATCGGCCGCAAAATGCTTGATGACGCTGTAGGCGCTGTAGATTCCGAGCTCTCCTGCACGGCTCAGGTCGCGTATTCCCTCTGCCTTGTTGCCGCTGTAGATACGCGCCAGACCGCGGTTATAGTACGCCTCGGCCAGGTTGGCATCAAGGGCAAGGGCCTTGGTATAGTCGTCCGTGGCGAGCGAGTACTGCTTGTCGGCAGCATGGAGGTTGCCCCTGTTATAATAGGTGTAGGCGTTACGGGGGTTGAGTGCGATGGCCTTGTCTAAATCGAACTTGGCACTGGCCGCCTTGAGGCGCGTATCCGTGCCGCGCGAGGCATTGTACTCGTTCATCACGCTCTGGCAGACGGCCCGCTGCCAGTAGGCCATTGAGAGCGTGCTGTCTATCTGCAGGTAGGTGGTGAGGTCGTTGATGGCGGCGTCGTAGTTCTGCACCACGCTGTAGGCCACGGCCCTTTGCAGCAGGTAACGGGCTGTTTGACCCACCGCATGGGCGGCGTCAATATGGGCGGAGAGGCTGTCAATGAGGGCGAAATACACCTTCGAGGCGCTCTCGGAGAGTTGTTGCGGGTTGCAGTTCACGTACAGGCGATGGGCCGGATGGGCGTCCTTGTTGAACGATTCAACCTCGGCATCAAAGGCCTGGTAGCTCTCCACGCCGTTGCTATACTTGGAGTAAGAGAGCGTGTACATGGGCATGAAGGCCACGTCTACGCTCCGGTTCTGCACTCGTCCGCGATATTCGCTCTTGTACTCGTGCTCAACCTCGTTGTTGTCCTCCACTACCAGCTCGTTGTACTTATCGAGATCTATCTCGCTCCGCTTGCGTATTTGCTTGCGTTTGTTCTTACTCCAGCGCGGCTGGATGCCCAGATGCTTGTTCATTTGTGCCTTGAAGATGCGGAACTCGTCGAGTTCGGCGTTGGCGGTCATGCCGAGCCGGCGGTAGCAACTGGCCCGGTAGGACAGTCCGGTCCAGAAGTTGGGAAACTGGTTGATAACTGTGGTGTAGTCGCGGATGGCCGCCCGCAGGTTTCCCGTGCGGTCATGGAGCAGCGCGCGGTTAAAGATGGCCATGAAGTTCTGCGGCTCCAGGCGGATGATAAAGTCGAAATCGGCGATGGCGCGGTTATCGTCGCCGAGCTGCATGCGTAGCTGTCCGCGGTTGTAGTGGGCCAGGAAGTTGTTGGGATCGAAGTCTATGGCCGCGTCGTAATCGGCCATGGCGCCGCGCAGGTTGTTCATGTTGTAGCGTGCCAGCGCCCGGTTCACGTAGTTGCCGGCCTGCTTGGGCTTTAGATGAATGGCCTTGCTCAGGAACGCGTCGGCATCTTTCCACTGGCGGCGGGCCAGACTGATGTAGGCTCGCGTTGTCCAGGCATCGCCGTCATAGGGGTCAAGCGCCAGGCTCTTGTCCAGCCATCGGGCCGCCATCGTGGTGTCCTTCTCCTGCAGATAGATTTCGGCGTTGAGCGAATAGGCATTCGAGAACTTCGACCAACGCTTCACAATGGTGTCTACATCCAGGTGAGCCTGCTTGTAGTCCTTCACGTTCATGCGGCAGATGGCACGGTTGAACCAGAAGTTCTGACTGGCAGGGTTGAGCCCGATGGCCGCCGTATAGTCGGCAATGGCATCGGAGAACTTCTTCTGGCGGATGCGGGAAATGGCCCGTAAGTCGTAGAGTGCGTCGATGTAAGGATTGAGCCGGATGGCCTCCGTGGCATCACTCTCGGCGCCCACGAAGTCGTCGAGATAAAATTTCGCTACGCCCCGGTACTGCCAGGGTTCGTAAAGATAGGGCTTGAGGGCGATGGCCCGGTTGAAATACTGTATGGAGAGCACGTAGTCCTCGTAGTGCAGAGCCACCTCGCCGTTGGTGAGCAGCTTGTCTACATTGTACTGCGCCGAGGCCGAAAAAGGAAGAAGGAGAAAGAAAAAGGAGAAAAGAAAGCCTCGCCAAACCTCCCGTAAAGAAGGAATGTACAGCATGTCTATTTTCAGATAACGGTATTTCATCACATGAAATCAGTTCAGACAGCATCCCTTGAGGGAGACTTGGCGAGGCTTAAACGATGGGGCGAATGTTACTTGCGGAGCGGTTTAGTGCGGTAAGCACATTGGTAACGGCCCTGCGTAAGGGCGCGCAGCTTGTTGCGGATGAGCTGCTTGCGGAGCGGCGAAACGCGGTCCACGTACATTACTCCGTCCAGATGGTCGAACTCATGCTGCATGACGCGGGCCAGATAGCCCTCCACCCACTCGTCGTGAGGCTGCAGGTTCTCGTCCAGATACTGCACATGGATGCGCGTGGGGCGGGTTACGTTCTCGTGCAAACCGGGTATGGAGAGGCATCCCTCCTCCAGAGTTTCGGCGGGACTGTTCTCGTCGGCCTCTATAATATGGGCGTTGATGAAGACATGACGGAAGCCTGCATACTCGGGAAAATCGTCCTTCAGCACGTCAAGGTCCATCACCACCAAGCGGATGGACTTGCCTATCTGGGGCGCGGCAAGTCCAACGCCCTCGCTGTTAGTGAGCGTTTCGAACATGTCGTCGATAAGTTCTTTCAAGCCGGGATAATCGGTCGGGATGTCCTGAGCTACCTTGCGGAGAACAGGCTGACCGTAAACGTAAATTGGTAAAATCATCTAATTGAGTTTTTTCTTTTAATTATGAAACGCAGAAACACGCCACCTGCCCGCGCCGGGTGTAGCCACTACAAAAGCGGCTGACGGCCGTCAGCGGCGCGCCGACATCCAGTCCTGCAGGATGATGGTGGCACTTATCTCGTCTACCAGCCCCTTGTTCTCGCGCCGGGTCTTCTTCTTGACCCCGCTGTCCAGCAGCACCCGGTGAGCCAACACGCTCGTAAAGCGCTCGTCGTAGTACTCAATGGGAATGGCGGGGCAGGCCTTGCGCCATCTGTTCACAAACTGTTCTACGCGCTGCAGGTTCTCGCTGGGAGCGCCATTGGGCTGCATCGGCTTGCCGATGACTATGCGCTCCACCTGCTCACGGCCTACATAATCGCGCAGAAAGTCGAACAGCTGGGATGTAGAAACAGTCGCCAATCCATTGGCTATGAGCTGCAATGGATCGGTGACTGCTATTCCCGTACGTTTCTTACCGTAATCGATAGAAAGTATTCGCATGGGTGTGGGCAGCTAACTCATGGGGTTCGGGGGCGGAAGAGTTTCACTCCGCCCCGGCCTGTAGCCACAAGCGCGCTGCTTACTTCTTGTAGAGCAACCAAGCATCAGGATAAGTTGCCCGGAGCTGATTGCGGCTCTGAACAGCTGCACCCTTATCAGCAAAGGTCGAAGCTACGACACGATACATGTTGCGTTCTGAGTTGTAAGCAACCTGAGCGTCAAGACCCGAAGCCTTCAACGTGTTCTGCAGACCCTCGGCGTTGGCCTTCAGAGAGAATGAACCAACCACAACGCTGAACTGCTGGAGGCCGCTGCCGTTTACAACGGTAACATCCTCGGTACGATAGGTGGCGTTATCCACATTATCAACCACCGTTGTCTGGGTGGCGGGCTGCTCAACCATCGGAGTAACAGACACTGCATCAGCCGACGGCTCCTCAGATACCTGAGTGGTTTCCTGGGCCTTTGCCTTCTCGTATGCTTTCTTGTAAGCACTCTCCTTACTTGAACCACAACTTGCTAAAACTAACGCTGCGCAGAACCCTGCGCACAAAACCATAAATTTCTTCATAATTCTTAATAGGTTATTAGAAATTAAACTTGTTATCATAACTATAATGTGCGAAATTACAAAATATCTACTAAACTCGCAGAAAAATGCCGCATAAAGTTTGTTAAATCAAGGAAATACAACTATTTTAACAAAAAATGGCTTCGCATTTGGTTGTACTTCAGATATCTTTTACTACTTTTGTCACTTCAAGACACCGTTATATATAATAAGGTACACGGTGACGAAGAAACTCATTGTTTAATTCTAAAAATAAGAAAGATTATGAAGACATTAGGTTACATTGGCGCATTTTTAGGTGGCGCCATTGCCGGAGCGGCCCTGGGCCTGCTCATGGCTCCCGAGAAAGGTGCGGATACCCGCAACAAGATTGTTGATGCAGTAGACGACTTCTGCAAGAAACACGACCTCAAACTGTCTAAGAAAGACGTGAATGACTTGGTAGACGACATCAAGGACGCCGCTACCAACATCGCTGAGTAAACGCAGCGGGAAATCTACAAGTGCGGGGAGGGAGGCCTCAGCAGCCCTCCCTGTGCCTTTCCCAAGTTCTTAATCAAGCAAAATACATAACGTGTTCAGTAACGACAAGAATATAGAGACCATCGGACAGCTGGTAGAAGTCATCAAGCATTACATTGGTCTGCAAAGCGAATATGTAAAGCTGGACGTGGTGGAGAAGGTTGTCAGGGTTCTCACGGCACTCATCATGGCGGGCGTACTGGCGTTTCTGCTCATCCTGATGCTCATCTACGTGAGCTTTGCTGTTGCCTACGCACTGGCTCCTCTGACCGGACAGGTGGGGGCGTTTGCCATCGTCGCCGCTTTCTACTTTGTGGTGCTCATGCTCTTCATCATCTTCCGCAAGCCGTGGATAGAGAAGCCTCTGGTGCATTTCCTGGCCAGTCTGCTCCTCGGTAAATAATCTTTCAAAATCATCGATTACACATTGGAAACTCCGATAACACCCTATAAGAATCTTCACGAGATACGGCTCCGCAAGGCCCTGCTCCTCGCCGACATTCAGAAAGACGACCAGAAGATTCGCTCCCTGTGGTCAAACCTGTTCCACCAGCCCGTGGCTTTCAAGTCGGCCTCTACCCCGTCCAGGCGTTTCAACAGCCTGATGAACACTGGGGCAGGCGTACTCGACGGCGTCATTCTGGCCTGGAAGCTCTACAGGAAGTTCAAGAAATAAGTTGAACCTACAGCCGGCATAGATTACAGTCTATGCCTTTTTTGTGCCCTCACCGTACGGGTGGCAGGGCGGGAGGTATCGTTCAAGCCTCTTGATGGATAGGTTCAAGGCGCCTGAAGGATAGCTTCAAGAGGCTTGAAGCATAGCTCTTTCACGGCAATGTCAGAAAGCCCGCCGCCAAAGAGGTTTCGGGCTGGGCCAGAGAAAGCGTCTGGGTAGGATTGTGAACTTACGTTCCTGTGCCTTTGGACATCGACTTACGGGCATAAAAAAAGGAGTACCGCCGTACTCCAACCTTGTTAACCTTAAATCTAATACTATGAAAAACACGTTGCAAAGATAAGAATAAATCTCGTTATTTGCAAGCATTTTATTCTTTTAAAGCCGTTTTTATAACATTATTTAGTAAAAACTGGCGTTTTAGTTCCGATTTGTCAGTTATGCTGATTCTTTACACTTCGATGGTCAACCCGTCGTAGGCAAACTCCATTCCGTCCGGCAGCAGCCTGTTGGCCTCGGCATGGAAGCCTATCTGGTGGGTCATGTGCACAAAGTAGGTGCGGCGGGCGCCTATCCGTTCGGCAAACTTCACGGCGTCGGGTACGAGCATGTGCGAGTGGTGGGGCTTCTCCCACCGCAGCGCATTAACCACCAGCGTCTCCACGCCCCGCAGGTACTTGTACTCCGCGGGGGCCATGGTCTTCATGTCGGTGATATAGGCCAGCGAGCCGAAACGGTAACCCAGGATGGGCAGCCAGTCGTGCATCACCTCAATGGGCATGATGTCTATATCGCCCAGATGCAGCTGCTGATGGGGCGTAATGGTGTGGAGCTTGAGCAGCGGAACGCCGGGATAGAGCTTCTCTGTGAAGCAATAAGGCATCGTCTGCTTCAGTCCGCGCACCGTGCTCGCGTTGGCGTAGATGTTTATATCGCCGAAGATGCAGAACGGCCGCAGGTCGTCTATGCCCGCCACGTGGTCGTAATGGATGTGCGTAAGCAGCACGCCGTCCAGCTGACGGAACGGGAGCGGCAGCAACTGCTGGCGGATGTCGGGACCGCAGTCTATGAGCAGCCGCGTTGTATCGCTTTCGAGCAACGCCGCCGTGCGCAATCGCCTGTCGCGCGGGTCGGTACTACGGCACACCTCGCAGCTGCATCCCAGCGACGGAACGCCGCCCGACGTGCCTGTACCCAAGAAAGTAAGCCTCATGTTCTTCTCCTTTCCATTTACCTGATGTTTACTTCGGGATGGATTTCGATGCCGAATTTGCTGAAAACATCCCGCCTCACGGCCTCGCACAACTGTACGATTTCCTGCCCCGTGGCCCCGCCCCGGTTAACCAGAACCAATGCCTGGCGGTCGTGCACGCCTGCGCGGCCCAGGCTTCTGCCCTTCCATCCGCACTGGTCTATCATCCATCCGGCGGGTATCTTCTCGTGGTCGGCGTCGACGGTGTAGTGCGGCAGGCCCGGGAAACGGGCTTCCAGCTCCTCGTACTTGGCCCGCGAAACAACGGGATTCATAAAAAAGCTGCCGGCGTTTCCTTCCTTTTCCGGGTCGGGCAGCTTGGCTCTGCGTATCTCGATGATGGTTTCGCGCAGCTCGCGGGCAGTGGGATGGCCGATTTGCTTTTCGGCCAGCCGCGCCCTGATGTTGCCGTAATCCAGGCGGGGTGCAAACGTGCGCGAAAGCTGATAGGTAACATGCGTAATGAGGAACCTGTCCTTCCATTCGCGCTTGAACCTGCTCTGGCGGTAGCTGTAGGCGCAGTCGGCATTGCTGAAGGTAAGAACGCGGCCCGTGGTTATCTCCACCGCTTCGACGTGGTGTATGATGTCGCAGGCCTCGGCACCATAAGCGCCGATGTTCTGAACGGCCGAGGCTCCCACCTCTCCCGGTATGAGCGAGAGGTTCTCGGCACCATAAAGGCCGTGGGTAACGGCAAACTCCACCACGTCATCAAACGTAGTGCCGGCCCAGCACCTAAGAAGTACCTGGCCGGAGGCCGAAGGCTGTGTCAGGATTTCGGCCTCGAAGCGGTTCTGGGGAGTGATGACGGTGCCTTGATAGTCGCCTGTGAGCAGCAGATTGCTGCCCTGCCCGATGATGAGCAGCGGCCGGTCGGCTTCAGTGAGCATGCCGACAAGCTGCACGGCCTCATGGGTCGAGGCATATTCCAGAAATCTCCGGCACTTGGCGTCGATGCCGAACGTGTTGTGTTTGAGTAGATTATAGTCGTAGCGTTCTATCATTCCGTTGCCCCGTCAGCCATTGAAACTCATCAGTTTCCATCGTCCCTGGCGCTTACGGAACACCAGTTCCTCCTCCTGTCCGTTGGCAATGCCGCGAATAACGAATATCTTCTGGCTGCTCTGCTGGTATTCCTGGCCGTAGATGATGTTGTAGATGATGCCCGAGGGGATGAGTCCCGGCTTGAACGACGGCCACTGTTCGGGAGCCATGGAGCCCTCAATCTGGCGGAACTCGTCGTCAGGGTCGGTGGTGGTGAACTGCACCAGGTCGTTCATACTTTCCACCTGGAAAGCACTGTCGGTAGAGAAACGCTCGTAGAAGCGCCAGAACGAGGCGTTCTGATTTTCATACATGGGCTTGAAATTGAGCGAAGTGAGCATCCACTGGCCGTTCACCCGGTTGAAGAGATACTGCTTCACGCGCTTCTGACTGAAGTATATCTTCTCCACCACCACGTGGTTCACGGCGGTGTCCTTCATCAAGTTCATCTGCTTGCGGTTATCGAAAATGAGGGTATAGTAGCCCTGGTTCATGAAGAAATGGTCAATCTTCCACTCCTTCTGGGCAATATGGCTGCTCACCTTGCCGTCCATGTAGACGGGCAACGGATAGCGGATGCGGCTGCGCTGCAGCTTTCTGTTGCCGCAGAAGTTGAAGAAGAAGTCGTCAAAAAGCTCGTCGGCAGCCTTGGGCATGGGCGTTTGTTCGATGATGGTTTCCATCGTATCCTCCACAACCGAGTCCACCCGGCCGGTGTCTACGGCCACGCTGTCGGCTGCGGGCTTCTTGTCTGTACAACCGGTTGTGGTATAGCTGATGGCCGTACACGCCACCAGAAAGAGTATAAAGAAAGCTCCCTTTTTCATATCACATTTCTTCTATGAACCATAAAGACTCTCAAATTGCTGCAAAAATACAACTTTATTTCGATATCTTCTTGGTTTTAGCATAAAAATGTTACCTTTGCAGGTAAATTGTAACAAACGACTATGATACTTGATAGAATAGACGAACTGCTCAAGGAAGTAAGTGAACTCTCCGCACAGAATGCCGAAGAGGTTGAGAAACTGCGGCTGAAGTACCTCAGCAAGAAAGGAGAAATAAACGCGCTGATGGCCGATTTCCGCAACATTGCAGCCGACCAGAAGAAGACGGTGGGCATGAAAATAAACGAACTCAAGCAAACCGCGATAGCTAAAATTAACGAACTCAGGGAGCAAGCCGAAACTGCAGACGCCGAAAACGACGACTTGGACCTCACGCGCACGCCCTACCCCATCCGTCTGGGCACACGTCACCCGCTCACAATCGTCAAGAACGACATCATCAACATCTTCTCCCGCATGGGCTTCACCTTAGCAGAAGGACCCGAGGTGGACGACGATTTGCACGTATTTACTAAGCTCAACTTCGCTGCCGACCATCCTGCACGCGACATGCAGGACACGTTCTTCGTTGAGATGAACCCCAACGACGTAACCAAGAACATCCTGCTGCGCTCCCACACCAGCAACGACCAGAGCCACTACATGGAGACCCACCAGCCCCCCATACGCGTTATCTGCCCGGGGCGGGTGTACCGCAACGAGGCCATCAGCGCCCGCGCCCACTGCTTCTTCCATCAGGTAGAGGGCCTGTACGTTGACAAGGGCGTGAGCTTTACCGACCTCAAGCAGGTGCTCCTCACGTTTGCACGCGAGATGTTCGGCCCCGATACCAAGATAAGACTGCGCCCCAGCTACTTCCCCTTCACAGAACCCAGCGCCGAGATGGACATCTCCTGCAACATCTGCGGCGGCAAGGGATGCGGCTTCTGCAAGCATACCGGCTGGGTGGAGATACTGGGCTGCGGCATGGTAGACCCCAACGTACTCGAAGCCTGCGGCATTGACAGCAGCGTGTACAGCGGCTACGCCTTCGGAATGGGCGTGGAACGCATCACCAACCTCAAGTATCGCGTGAGCGACCTGCGCATGTTCTCCGAGAACGACTGCCGCTTCCTGCGCGAGTTCGAATCAGCTTATTAAGTCCCGAAACTCCACTCCCGCAGTGCGGGAGACAAACCGTTAACGCCCATGTCACTGTCCATACGCCCCGCAACCACGGCCGATACCGACCGCATCATGACCATCATCGACGCTGCCCGGCAGATTATGCGCTCTGCGGGCAACCCGGACCAGTGGCCCGAAGGCAAGCCCTCGCGCGGGCAGATACTGGCCGACATCGACTGTGGCGCCAGCTACGTGTGCGAGGAAGACGGCCGCGTGGTGGCTACTTTCGCATTTGTGAAAGGCCCCGACCCTACCTACAAGACCATCTACAACGGCCGTTGGGCCGACGATGAGCAGCCTTACTACATCATCCACCGCGTGGCCAGCACGCCCGAGAGCCACGGCGTGTTCCGCGCCATGATGGATTTCTGCTTCACCCGCACCCGCAACATCCGCATCGACACCCATGCCGACAACCGCATCATGCAGCATCTCATCACCTCCTACGGCTTCACCTACTGCGGCATCATCCACCTGCTCAACGGCGAGGAGCGGCTTGCTTACCAGCGAATCATCTGAAACGGCAGCGCCGGAGCTACGGAACGGCGTGCCTGTTTGTCCTGATTTTATGCCAGAAAACGGTGTAGCCGTTTCGTACGAAATAGCCTCCAAATAGCCTGTTCCGATGCCCGGAAAAGGCAGAAAGCCACGGCCGGCCACCCCGAAGCATAGCTCCAGGGTTGCCGAAGGATAGCTTCAAGACTGCTGAAAGGCAGCTCCAAGCCGAAGGAAAATGAGCTTTTGATGGCCCGAAAGGCAGCTTTCGGGCGCCCGGAAAACGGAAGAAAAACACAAAATGCTGATAACCAGCGAAATAAAAGAAGCCCTATTTTCGCGTATTTGCAGCCAACTGGCTGCTTCGTTACGAATACGCGAAACTACAGAAGGTGTTTGTCAAAATTAATCGCAGCCCCATACGGACAGCACGAACACCCGCGGCAGGGTTGCTTCCAGCTCCGCTCACGGCCGTGCGGCGGTATCTTCGGAAAGTCCGATGGCCAGTGCAAAGAGATAGTCCGACAGTCTGTTCATGAACTGCATCACGTCAGCAGCCAGCGGATAGCGTTCGTTCACGGCCCACAGCCGCCTTTCGGCCGTGCGCGCCTTGGCACGGGCAACGTGGACCAAGGCCTCCTCGCGGCTCTCACCCGGCAGCATGAAACAGAAGCGGTTGCCTGTTGCCAGCCGGTCGGTTTCGGCCTCCAGCCGGCTGCACATGCCTCGTAAGCCATCCGGTTCGCCCTTGCCCGATGCCGCAACGTGGGTCATCACGGCCATCAGCAATTGCTGGATGGCTTTTAACAGACTGCAGGTTTCTTCGTTTCCGGACAGCGACGCCCGCACCAGACCTATCAGGGCGTTCAGTTCATCTATCTCTCCGTTGGCCTCGATGCGCAGGTCGAGCTTGCTCACCCGGCTTCCGCCGGGGAGGCCGGTGGTGCCTCCGTCGCCCGATTTAGTGTATATCTTGTTCATTGTTCAGTGTGTTTTGCGTGCGATAACGTAAATGATGACCGGGGCTCCGATAATCGGCGTCACGGCGTTCAGGGGTATGATGCCGTTCTCGCGGGGCAGGTAGCAAACCATGTTGCACAGCAGCGCCACGGCTGCACCCATGAGGAGCGTGGCCGGCAGCAGCTGTCGGTGGTTTTCGGTGGTAAGCAGCAGGCGCGCCATGTGGGGCACGGCAAGGCCAATGAAGGCCACGGGACCGCAGAAAGCCGTGGTTACCGCGGTGAGAATACCCGTTACCACGAGCAGCCGGTTGCGTACGCTCACGATGTTGATGCCGAGGTTTTCGGCGTACTGTTCGCCCAGCAGCAGCGCATTGAGCGGCTTGATGAGCAGCGCCGAGGCCACGATACCCGCTCCGGTAACGGCCGCGAAGACCGGCATCTGCTGCAGCGACACGCCACCGAAGTTGCCCATTCCCCACACCAGGTAGCTCTTCACGCCCTCTTGGGTGGCGAAGAAGTTGAGCAGAGAGATAACGGAATTGGAGATGTAGCCTGTCATGATGCCGATGATAAGCAGCATGACGCTGTTGCGGACGATGGTTGAAAAAAGGAAGATAACGGCCGTAACCGCCATTGCTCCTGCAAAGGCGGCCAGCAGAATGGCTGCATAGCCGCTCAGAGTGAGGCTCCCGGCCGTCACGCTGCCGCCCATGAGCAGCATGACCAACGCCACTCCGAGGCCTGCTCCGCTGCTGATGCCGAAGATGCCGGGGCCTGCCAGCGGGTTGCGGAAGGCCGTTTGCAGCATCAGTCCGCTAACGGCCAGGGCCGCTCCGCACAGGGTCGCAGTGAGCGCCTGCGGCAACCGAGACTCCAGGATGATGAACTTCCAGCTGGCTCTCTCGGCTTCATGCCCCGTGAGGATATGCCAGATGTCGGCTGCGGGAATATCAACCGAGCCGGCCATCAGGTTCAGCACGAACAGCATAGCTATCGCCAGCCCCAATCCGATACAGTATCTTACGCCTTTGTTCATTCAGAGTTTCCGGTAATAACGCAGTCCGCCCAGGTCGGTTCCGGGGTGGAGAAGCTGGATAAAGTCGCGCAGCAGATAGTCGGGACGGAAGCTCGTCTCCTCAAAGTAGGGCGTAACGGTGCAGTTGCACTCGTAGATTTCGCCCGTGCGGAAGGCCTTCATGCTCTCGTATCCGTGGTATTCGGCCAGCAAATCGGCACGGGTCATCGGCTTTTCTCCATTGAATTTGAAAGCCCACACATCGGTGTTGCCGGCCTCATCGAGCACCTGCTCGAAAGGCAGAGGCAGCGAGCCGCTGTGGCGGTCGGCACTGAAGGCGTAGCGGCCGTTGGCGTCGGCAATCAGCAAACCTATGGAGCTGCGGCCGCCGGGACAGTACCACACGCTGCCGGTCTTGCGCTCCGTCAGGACAGAACGCCCCTTGGGCAGTCGCGCGGCCACGGCTTTCAGGCTGTTGTAGGTGCTGTCAACGATGTTGAAAAGCGAGTCGGCCTGCCGTTCCTTGCCGTAGAGCATGCCGTAGAACTTCATCCATTCGGCCCTTCCCAGGGCCGAGGTCTCCATGTAGTCGGCCGCTTCGATGAGTGGAATCCCTGTCTTTTCCAGCTTGCCATAGCCTCCGCTGTTCTCAAAAGGCGAAAGCAGAAGGGCGTCGGCACGCAGGTCTATTATCTTTTCTGTCATGGGTGCAAGGCCTTCGCCGCAGTCAACAATGGGACGGGCAGAGGCAGGTGAGGCGGAAAGGGCAGCTCTACGCTGCACATCGGGGATAAGGATGTACTTCAAATCGCATACGCCCGCAATAGCATCCTGCGCTCCGAGGTAATACAGCAGCTGGCAGTGGGCCGTGCTGAAGACCACGCTCCGCTCCACCGGTGTACGCACCACGGTGCCCTGCGGCAGGCCATCGGGCAGCTTGTCTTGCCTGGGTACCAGGATGTAAGTGTGCAGCGTGCGGCCCGGTTTCCACGGGTCGGCCAGCTCCACCTTAATATATCCCGGGTATTTAACTGCCGAGATGTGCTCTGCATAACGAAAGGCAACGGTATCGCCCCCATCCTGCGAGACGGCTGAAGAACCGCCGCCGCAGGATGAGAGCCACACGACTGTGCACAGGAAGAAAAGAGCAAGCTGCCTGTTCATCGCTTACTTACCGAGTTGCTGATGCACGTTGAATACCAGTGTGCCCGGGTTAACGCCGATAGTGTAATCAGCCACGGACGTACCATCGGCCTTGTAGCGATAGAGTCTGCCGTCGGTCGTGTAGCTGGCATAGCCAGTATCGGGGTCTTTAGACAAGGAGGTGATGAACACCTCGCCCGTTGTGGGGTCAACGTTTATGGCATACGGGCTGAAGATTTCGGTGCCCGCGATGAACGTATTGGTGTCTTTCTCCTTCAAATCGTAGACCTGATAGGTTGCCGGAGAGCCGTAGGGGGCATTCACGAGATAGATTTTGCCGTTGCCGATGGCCATCATCGTGGCCTCAGCTATCTCCGTTACCTTGTCGCTGTTGTCCGGTTCAATCTTCTGCACACATGCCTTCACAGCGCCATAGTTGCCGGAGCTAAGCACGTAAAGGTCTCTTCCGGAGGCCAGTATCTGCGTAGGATTGAGTGTAACAGAAATCTCCGACACCTTTGCCAGTGTCTTCGCATCGAGCTTAACCACTGTTGTGAGGTAGTAGTTGGGGTCTGTGTACGCTTTGGAAGCATCGGCCGAGTTGCACACATACACGTAGCCGCCGCTCACGGCGATGCCTTCGAGATGCGAGCCTATAACCTCCGAGGTTCTTGCCACTTCGTGGGTGCTGGCATCTATGCGTGTTACCTGTCCGGTCCAGGATGAAACGTAGACCGATTCTCCGTCGGTGCAGGCCTCGCGGGGAGACTGAACCGAAACGGGAGTTTCGGCTTTGAAGGTAGATGTATTCACAATCTCTACCCGGTTCTCATCACTTGCAACGATGTAGATGTTCTGTCCGCACACCACTCCACTGTTGGGAGTACCTCCCAGCGAGCGGCCGTTGGCCGTGCTGAACACGTTGTGGGAAACTGTTCCTGATTTGTAATTGAGGAAATCGAGCGTGCCATCAATCTTGCTGAAATAGCTTCCCTCGTTGATTACAAACACGCCATCGGCCATGCTCTCATAGTGGGGAACCGGTCCGGGGCCGTCGTTATCATCATCTCCACATGCTGTAAAAAGCAGTGCTCCCATAGCAAGGAGCATCAAACTTGATAAATACTTCTTCATTTCTTATTACATTTAGTTATTGAACTTTTATATTTCTATGGT
The DNA here is from genome assembly GCA_900199655.1 of Prevotellaceae bacterium KH2P17. Taxonomy (GTDB): domain Bacteria; phylum Bacteroidota; class Bacteroidia; order Bacteroidales; family Bacteroidaceae; genus Prevotella. Next base: position 77,201 of record FZRE01000009.1, on the reverse strand, counting down.
CAGAGTTCTATCGTAAGGCTCACCCGCCACGACCTTCCGGGCATGGGATAGTGGGCTACGATGTCGTACTGTTTATTGGTTACGTTCAGCAGTGAGGCCCGGGCGGTGAGCTTGGTGGCGCCAACGGCGAACGTGCGATAGGCGCTCATGTGCATCTCTCCGTAGCCTGCCATGCGCGTTCCGGCGGCATGCTCGTTGGTTGTCCACCGCTCGCTCAGGGCGTCGATGGTACAACTCATGTTGAGCCAGGGGTTCAGCCACGTGAGCGTAGCGCTGCAGGTATGCTCCGGGGTGTAGGTTATCTGGTTGCCGTAGTTGGCCGACTGTCGGTTTGTCCGGTTCCCGGCGCGCTGCCAGCTGTAGTTTCCCGTCCATTCGAGAGTGTGCTCCAGGCCCGCTGTCCACCGCACGTTGGCCGTTACATCCATGCCATGCGTGCTCACCTTGGCAAGGTTCATCATGCGCCATACGAACATATTGAACGGGATAGCGATGATTTTGTCCTTCACCTTATTAATATAAGCGTCGGCAGTTGCCTCAAGGGTCACGGCCTGAAGCTCCTTCCGGTAGGTCAGCCCCACATTCCACTGGCTCGTATTTTCCGGCTTCAGCGTGGCCGCACCTATGTGGAAGTAGTACAACTCGTTGAAGGTAGGCATGCGGAAGATGCTCTTCCAGAAAGCCCGCAGATAGAGATTTTCGCTCGTCAGCAGCCTGTACGAGGCGCTTACCGAGGGCGACAGCCTGTGCGCATTGCTGCTGGCGGCCCCCACTTCCACCCGTTCCAGGTAGTTGCTCCACAGCAGCCGACCCGTAAGCGTGAACCTCCCGGTGTGTACCTTGGCCGCTGCCGACTGCAGCAACGAGTGCCGCGAGGGCTTGCTGTAGTAGGTCTGCGAGCTGTTGAGCCGGTTGAGAAAGTAGTCGGCCGAGTAGTCCAGCGCCAGCCACGGGCAGGGGCTATACATCAGGGCGGCCGTAGTATAGCACTCGCTCTGGTTGTATTCAGCATCTGTCAGTGAGCTTCCGGGCGTGCCGTTGTGGTAATCGGACTGCGCCCAGTTAACCTTTGCGCCCAGCATCAGCCACCACCGCTCGGCCAGTCTGGTGCGAAAGCCCAGCTGACCGAAGGCATTACGCTCGTGCAGAGTCTCGTCATTGGCGTGTGTATAGAGGTGAACGATGCCCGGTAGCTCGCGGTTATTGTCGTAATAGTACAGCTTGCAGCTGAGCGTTGCACGCGGGTTGATTTGCCAGTTCACGTTACCTTCGGCGTGCCCGGCATTCATCATGCTGTTTGTTCGATGTTCGCGCGTAACCAGCCTCACGTTGTAGAGCCTGAAGGGATAGTCGTTGTCGGAATGCAGAAACTCTCCCTGAACCGACAATGCCACCCTGTCCGTGATGCTCCGGCCGTAGTAGAACGACGGCGCCACGGTGTTCCACGCCCCGTAGGTGAGGCGCCCTTTGACGTGCGGACGGTGGTTCTGCGTGGGCGGCAACATGTTCTCTATGGCCAGATAGGCAGCAGCGGCGTTGGTGCGGGCGGGTACGAAGATGTTGTCACCATCGCCTATGACCAGCTGCAGGTTGCGGACATTGTCGAGCGAGTAGCGCGAGAGGTCAATCTCTCCTGTCTGGCAGTCGCTCAGAGCCATACCGTCGTAAATCACGGAGGTATGCCTCGAGCCTATGCCTCGTACCGATACGGTCTTCATACCGCCCGCTCCACCGTAGTCTCGCAGCGTTATTCCGGCCATGTGGTTCAGCGCTTCGGCCATGGTCTGCACGCCCAGCAGCTCCATCTTCTCTGCCGATATCAACTGCAGGGGAACCGCCGAAGTGATGTTGCTGCCGGCTTTTGCCGACACCACCTCCACGCCCTCCAGCTCATGCACCTGGCGGGTAATCGTGTCGTTCTGCGCATACGCATTCAGAGCCAGCGCCGATACAACCACTGTAAAGATGGTTTTGCCCATTGTCGTTGATACTATTGTCCCACTTGTCCTTCTTCCTCGAAAAGGGCAAGTATATGAATGGCAACGGCAGGTCTTCTGACTTGAGACTCAAGTATGAACGCCTTCCCATCCAAGAGGATAGTGGCTTGTGTTCATCTCCATAAAGAGCCCTTTACAGCTGCGGGACAGTTCAGGCCTTGCACCTGATTCCCTTTTAATCAATCGCATGAACCTATTGCGATGCAAAGATAATGTAAATCCCCCGAAAAAGCAAATTTATTTATATCTTTACGCTGCTTCGCTTCCGTCATTGCACACCGGACGCCGCTCCGCAGGCACTTGGCAGGGAGTCGTTCTGCCGTTACCCTGGTAACAAAAAACAGCCGGCGGGGGTGCCGGCAGCCACTTTCGGGAACTTTCGACAGGTGTCGCACGATTGTGTGACACTTGTCGTATGATCGTGCGACACCTGTCGAAAGTTCCCGAAGCACGTCTCCGGCACTCCCAATCGTCGGTTCCTTGGGGCCGGGAACCCGCTGCAGGCACCGTATGTGCACCCCAATGATTAATTTATCTTATTTTCTTTTCTGCATTGTTCGGTTTTTGTTATATTTGCATTCCGAAAATCTAACTCAACAAAAAACAACAAATACCATGTCGGAAGAAAATCCAAATCAACTCAACAATCACATTGAGATGAAGAAAGTATGGGAACTCATCGCCATTGTGATTATCACCGCCGTCATCTGGAACTTGCCAACAGCTTTCTTTGGCATCGACGGTCTCACCGTAGTTCAGCAGCGCGTAATCGCCATCTTCGTGTTTGCCACCCTCTCGTGGCTCACCGAAGCCATCCCGTCGTGGGCCACTTCGCTGGCCATCATCACCATTATGTGCCTCACCATCTCCAACAACGCGATCGTGTTTTTTAAGGGTGAAGGCGAGCAGTTCGGCGAGTTGCTGGCCTCGAAGGATATCATGGCCACCTTTGCCAATCCCGTTATCATGCTCTTCCTGGGCGGTTTCATCCTGGCCATAGCGGCCACCAAGTCGGGTCTCGACGTGCTGCTGGCCAAGAACCTCATCCGTCCGTTCGGCCATAAGAGCGAGAACGTGCTGCTGGGTTTCCTGCTCATCACGGGTGTCTTTTCCATGTTCGTGAGCAATACGGCCACAGCAGCCATGATGCTCACCTTCCTCACGCCCGTCTTTGCAGCGCTGCCGGCCAACGGCAAGGGGCGCATAGCGCTCACCATGAGCATTCCCGTGGCTGCCAACATCGGCGGTATGGCCACCCCCATCGGCACTCCGCCCAACGCCATTGCCCTGCAGGCGCTCAACCAACAGCTGGGTATGAACGTCAGCTTCGGCCAGTGGATGGCCGTCATGTTCCCCCTCGTTGTGCTTATACTGTTCCTCAGCTGGCGCATTATCCTGCATTTCTTCCCCTTTACCCAGAAAACCATCGAGCTCAAGATTGAGGGCGAGATAGCCCACGGATGGCGTATGTGGGTGGTATCGGGAACCTTCGTGGTTACTATTCTCATGTGGCTCTTCGACCGGGTCACCCATGTTGACGCCAACACCGTGGCCATGATACCCATGGGAGTGTTCGCCCTGACCGGCGTTATCACCGGTAAAGACTTGCAGAAGATAGACTGGTCGGTCATCTGGATGGTGGCCGGAGGCTTTGCCTTGGGCTTAGGCATGAACGGATCGGGGCTGGCCGACCGCGCCATTGAGAGCATCCCGTTCGGCCAGTTCTCGCCAGTGGCCATCCTGCTCATATCGGGCGTCATCTGTTACTTCCTCAGTAACTTCATCAGCAACACCGCTACGGCAGCCCTGCTGGTGCCCATCCTGGCCGTTGTCTGTACCGGCATGGGTGACAAGCTCGGCTCCATCGGCGGCACCTCTACCGTCATCATCGGCATTGCCCTTGCTGCTTCCAGCGCCATGTGCCTGCCTATCTCCACGCCTCCCAATGCCATTGCCTACTCCACCGGACTGGTCAAGCAGAACGACATGCTCAAGGTAGGCCTCACGGTGGGCATCATCAGCATGGTCTTAGGCTACGGTCTGCTCTACTTCATCGGCAAGATAGGCTTCTTTGCCTGATGATGAAAGGCTGAAAAAGATTATGAATACGGGAGCCGGGTGGTTTGTTCCATCCCGGCTCCCGTTGGTTTCGGCTACCCGTATTCAGGCTTACAGGCTCTGAATACGGGTAATTTCGGCTTCTATCTCGGTTGTCGACTCCGTCTTGAACGTTCGTGCTATCCGGCCTCGATGCAGGTAATAAATCTCATCGCAGACATCTGTGAGCGAAGAGATGATATGGGATGAGAGGACAAGTAGCTTGCCTTCAGCCTTCATTTGCAGCATCCACTTCTTCAGCAGGATGCAACCGGAAAGGTCCAGGCCGTTAAACGGCTCGTCAAGGATGTAGATGTCGTTATGCTGCAACATGAGAATAAAGAGCATCAACCGCTTCTTCATGCCCATAGAATACTGGCTGGGATACTTCTGCAGCGGCAACCGGAACTGGCGGTTCAGCTCTTCTATGGCCTCATTGCCAACGGTCAGGCCTCTTGCCCGCAAGCTGAAATCCACAAACTCACGCCCTGTTACCATGGGATAGAAGTAGGGCGTGTCGCTGAGATAGCCGATGAGCGAGCCCGGCTCCTGCGAAACAGCGCCCTCGTAAGGCTCCAATCCCGTCATGCAACGGAACAGGGTGCTCTTTCCGGCGCCGTTTTCGCCCATGATACCGTATATCTTTCCCGGCCCGAAAACAATGCTCACATCCGCCAGAACGGTCAGTTTGCCGTAGCGTTTGGTGATATTCGACAGTTCCATATTGCTCAATTAAAAATGTTCTGTGTACTGGTTTTGGCTTGCAGAAGCAACACCACAATGATGAAAAGCTGAACTGCAAGCATCCCGTGCCATAGCAGCGCGCCGCAACCGACAAGGAACAGGAACCACAGAACCAGCCACTGAAGTACCAACAGGCTTGCAGCAGTAAACCTTAATAGGTACGCTTGCAGCAGAAACAGGCTGCACGCAAGCCACCCGACCACTATATCAAGCACGCCGCCCACAGTCCGCGAGGCCATGAAGAACACGACTCCGAAAGGCAGAAGCAACACAACGGCATTCAGGAAGGAATACTTTGCGTTGAGCAACACCATGCGGCGGAAGCCCGGATAGAAGAGAAGATGAGGCCGATGCAGCTCCTGAAAAAGGAAATTGCCCAGCAGGAAGACAAACAGCAAGGTGCTTACCAGGGCCAGGTTCATGTTGTTGTAACAGATGCCTACGGCCGCCACTGCCACCAAAAGCACGTAAGGCAGAAGCAGCACCCGCAGACTGCCGAGGTAGAAAACGCTGCCTTTGAGCAGCAGCGGGTGCGTGGGAACGCGAAAATCTACGTGAGCAGCCGGCAGCCACACAAGCAGCAAGGGCGCAAGAGCACAGCCCGCCGCATCTTTCAGCCGGCCCAGCAGCACGGCCTCCATAAAGAACGGCAGGGCTATGAGGCTGTAGTCTGTCAGCAAAACCAACCTGTCGCGGCCTCGGGTCAGGATGTTCAGCATCGCCCTGTCGCCTCTCGAAAAGTGCGTAAAGGCAACGATGCAGGCCGCCACAGCGGCCAGAGAGCCCTCGGGCAGATAGGAGAAAAGATACGCCAGGCCCGCAGCAAGAAGGATAACCAAGGCGGCAAACGGGGCTCCCAACTCGCGCAAGAAGTTGGAAACCATACGAAACCTCAATCTGATAACTGCTTTGTTCATTCTTTCTGTTTGTGAGCAGGACTCGCGGAGGGAGTTCCCCGCATCCGTATTTGCGCGCAGCAGCCGGCTCTGCCCTACCCTTTGCCGTTGCTGCAAGACGCAAGACGGGCCGCAGCGGCAACGGTAGAGGACTGCAAATGCTACTTACGATACCTGAGTTTGACAAAGACCGGATAGTGATCCGACGGCGTGCGGAGCTCCCACCGGCGGAAGCCAATCTCCTGCGGAGCATCCTTCCCCTTTACTTCCGGGCTGCCTGAAACGGGCTTCCAGTACATGTTGGTGAGGATGCCGTAGTGCTCCACCTCGAACTGGGGCGAGACGAAGATGTGGTCAATGCGGCTGTCGGACTTCAGCGAGGGCCTGAAAGCGTTGAACGTTCCGTTCTCAGCAAAGCGCTGGCGGGCGTGAACGTAGCTGTCCTTGAGCAGTCCCGACTGCACGAAAACCTGAAAGATATCGTCGTTCTGGTCTACATTGAAGTCGCCTACCACCACAACCGGCCGCGTGCCGGCCAGCTCCCTTATCTTCTGCACAATGAGTTTGGCCGACTCCCTGCGGGCCACCACGCCCACATGGTCCATGTGGAGGGCGAAGAAAAAGAACCTGAGCTTGGTGCTGCGGTCCTTGAATTCGCCCCACGTACAAATGCGCACGCAGGCTGCATCCCACCCAAGGGCAGGCTTGTCAGGCGTCTCGTTGAGCCAGAAGTGGCCGCTATGGAGCAGTCGGAGCTTGTCTTTCTTGTAGAAAATGGCCGAATATTCGCCCGCTTCACGGCCGTCGTCGCGCCCCACACCGAGGTAACTGTACCCGGTACAGCGGCGCAGCATGTCGTGCAACTGCCCCACCACCACCTCCTCGGCACCGAAGATATCGGGGCTCTCGAAGTTAATCTGGTCGCACACAACCTGCTGCCGCACGCTCCATCCGTTACCTTCAAGCTCGTCGTCGTTGCTGGCATTGTTCCTGATGTTGTAGGTTCCCACGTACAGCTGCTGTGCACTCGCGGCGAGGGCGAACAGCAGCACGAGGGCTAAAGTAAAACGTCTCTTCATCTGATAACAGTATTGACAGTTGTTTAGTTGGTGCAGCAAAATTACAAAAAAATATCGGTTCGGCTGCATTTGGCGGTGGGTAATTGCGTGATGGCAGGGCAGCAGCAAGCCCGCAGGCGGAAAGAAAGCGGCGGTTTTGTCCTGATTTTATGCCTGAAATGAGTGCAGTATTTCCGGCCGAAACAGCAAGCAAGAGGCCCGTTTCCGCCCTCCGCCGGGCCCGGAAACCGCCATCGGTCCGGCTGAAGCATAGCTCCGGGCGCCCCGAAGGATAGCTTCAAGCCTGCCGAAGCATAGCTCCGGCGAGGCGGAAAACATGCTCCGGCAACCCCGAACGACAGCTCCGAGGCGCCCGGAAAATGTAAGGAAAACACAAACTGCTGATAACCAGCCGATTAAAGACAGTCCTATTTTAGCGTATTTGCAGCCGGGCGGCCGGTTGATTGCAAATACGCAAAACCACAGCAGGTATTTGTCAAGATATCTGCCATCAGAGTTTCTCGCCGCAATGGGAGCAATAACGGTCCTTTGCATCTACCTTTCCGTCGCAGCGGGGGCAACGTCCGTTCTCCACGCGGCGGTTGGTCTCGTCGATGAAAGTGGCCGACACAATGCCTGTGGGCACGGCTATGATGGTGTAGCCCAGCAGCATGACAAAGGCCGAGAGCAGCCGCCCAAGGAGCGTAACGGGCGTAATGTCGCCGTAGCCCACGGTGGTCATGGTTACGATAGCCCAGTAGATGGACGTGCCGATGTCGGTAAACTGGGAGCCGGGCACGCCGTTCTCAATGATGAACATAAGCGTGCCGATGCACGTAACGAGTATGAGCACGAAGAGAAAGTAGACCAGTATCTTGCGCAGACTCCTGCGGATGGACTGCAGGAGGATGTAACCCTCGTTGATGAAGTTGAACAGGCGGAAGATACGGAAGATGCGGATGAAGCGAAAGGAGCGCAGCATGAGCATGTAACGGGCACCGGGAAAGAAAGCCGAAAGATAGGGCGGCAGGATGGCCAGCAGGTCGATGACGCCGAAGAAGCTCATGGCGTACTCCCGCTTGTTGGGCGAGCAATAGAGCCGGGCGATGTACTCGATGGTGAAGAGGAAGGTGAGCACGAACTCCATAACCTCCAAGATGAGCTTGTAGGTGTGGGCTATGTGCTGGATGCTCTCGATAAAGGAGACCACGAGACTAAGCATGATGGCCACGATGAGGGCGATGTCGAATTTCTTGCCGGCCTTGGTGTCGGACTCAAAGATGATGCTGTACAGCCTCTCTTTCTCTAACCACGATGGTTTTGTCATTGTTTGCGGGTGCTTGGTTGGTATGCGGGCGTAAAAATACGAAATATATGTGAAAGAACAAAAGGCCCGTAGGAAGAATTTGGGAAACAAAGTCTGAAAGGCTCCCAACAAGTGCTAATTAAACACAAAGAACGCAAGTTTTCACATTATTTTAATACATCAGACTTGATGCACATCAATTTTTTCGCTATATTTGCAATGTTAGGGTGCGCGGGAACTGCAATTCGCGTAATCCTGAAACGGAAAGCCCACGGGCTTCTGGTAAAGCTACATATTAATCATTTAATCTTTACAACTATGGCAGTAAGTAGAATTAAAGAAGAGGTCTATCAGGACTTAGCTGCCTACCAAGCAAGTAGCAGCGACCAGACCGAACTCGTATCCATGCTGGGTGGCGAGGTTTGGTACGAATAGTACCTACATCCGAACCCATTATTTAAACTATCAAGAGGGTATGCACCACCACCGGCGGGCATACCCTCTTTACATTCAGTCGGCATGCTCGAACCCGAAGTACTGCCCCTTGAGCAGTGTCGGGATGCCGTTCTTCATCCAGGCAGGCTGCGGCGCGCCCTTGAGCTCATAGTCGAAGAACTGCTGCAGGCGCACCGACAGGTCCTTGCAGTTGCGGCGCTCCTTGAGGTTGTGGGCCTCGTTGTTGTACTCCAGCAGCCATGCCGGCTTGCCCAGGCGGCGCAAACCCATGAAAAGCTCGATGCCCTGGTACCAGGGCACGGCGCCGTCGGCATCGTTGTGCATGATGAGGACGGGCGTTTCGACCTGCGGAAGTTTGAAGAGTGCCGAGTTTGAAAGGTACAGCTCGGGGGCCTGCCACAGGTTGCGGCCGATGCGGCTCTGGCCCTGTTCGTACTGCCCCTGCCTGCTCTGTCCGCTCTCCCAGCGAATGCCGCCGAAGGCACTCGTCATGTTCGATACCGGTGCTCCTGCCCCGGCAGCCTTGAACATGTTGGTGCGGGTGATGAGATAGGCCACCTGATAGCCTCCCCAGCTTTGTCCCTGAATGGCCATGTTGGCCTTATCGACCCACGGATTGCGGGCCAGCGCCTCGGCTCCACTTACCACGCAGTTGTACGCCGACTCGCCTGGAAGGCCGGCGGTGTACACAATGTCGGGCACAAAACACAGGTAGCCGCGGCTCGTGAAGAACGAGATATTGATGATGGAACGGCTGGGGGCCGGTGCAATATAGCTGTACAGACTCTCCGAACGCTTCTCATAAAAGTAAATCATCACGGGGTATTTCTTCGTTGGGTCAAAGTTCTCGGGCTTGTAGAGCAGTCCGTCGAGCCGCTTGCCATCAAAGGCCGTCCAGTGTACCAGCTCCACCGAGCCCCAGTTGTAGTCCTTTTGCTGGGGATTGATGGCCGAGAGTTGCTGCTGCGTCTTGAAGCTGTTGCGCGTCAGGTAGATGTCGTTGGAGTGCTGGAAGTTGCCCCGCAGATAGGCATAAACGCGGGCATCGTGGGCCTTGATGATGTTCAGGTAGCTCCATCCCTCGAGCGTGCAGCGGCGCAGGTTGCCGCCGGTGGTGGTCAGGGCGAGGCCGTTGCGCTTGCTCACATTGTCGAAGACGGAGATCAGCATCTCCTCGCCGGGAGCGATGGTGGGGTCGTCGTCGGCCTCTTTCGTGCTGATATAACGGTACGTCAGGCTGTCTCTGCGGCCCTCGCCTCTGGTCAGGCAAACGGCTTTTGCACCGTTAACGGGCAGACGCCACACGTCGTAGCGGTCGTAGACAATGATGTCGGCGTCGCCTGCTGTCCATCCCGCCAGGCCGTAAGGCTCCTTGAGCATGGGGTGGTCGTCGTCTTCATTCCAGAAGTTTACGCCCGTCTGGGTGCCAAGTTCACGCGTAGAGGAGGTTGTGGAGTCAAAGACTTTCCACACGGAAGCCTTCATGTCGAAATATGCCACATAGCGGGCAGAGGGCGAGGCGCTAACTTGGCTTACCACGCCTTCCGTTACCAGCTGCCGTGCCCCGGTGCTGAGGTCAATCAGGTTGACGCGTTCGGGTATCTGGTAGTTCCACTGCGTTTCCACCATCCGTTCCGTGCGGTCGACCGACAGGGCCTTGGGAGCGTTGCCGCGGTTGATGAGCCGGATGTCGTCGAACATGGAAGTGGTGAGGGGTTTGAGCTCTCCGTCGCGGTAAACGGCCAGGCACGTCTGCCTTTGCAGCTGTTTCAGGTTCACCTTCATGGCCGGTGGGAGCATGGGTTCGTTATAGGTCCACAGGTCAAGTTGTGCCGTCTCGAAGTCGTACTTGGTGGTATCGTCGGGCGCAATGAGCGGTGCCACGCCGGCAAAGATGCGCTTGCCGTCGCGGCTGAAGGACGGTGCGGCATACTCGTTGATGCCCCATCCCTTGGGCAGATTGCCTATGCGGACGGAGTCGACCAGTCTTTCGGCCTTGCCGTTCATGGTGTAACGGTAGAGTGCACAGTGCTTGTTGCCGGTCTTCATGGTGTCGGCAGAGGCAAGATACAGCATCTGCGAGCCCTGCTCATTGAAGGAGGGCAGCGCGTAGAAGGCCAGCGTGTCGCCCACGAGTGCCGACTCATGGCGGGCTATGTCGTAGGTTCCGAGCAGCATCTTGTTCTTCTGCTCCTTGCGGGTGTAGGCCACCACGCTGCCCGTGCGGTCCATGTCATAGGCATCAACGTGGCGTAACGTGTCCGTGCGGCCGGTGAGAAACTCGTAAACCAGCAAGGGCCGGCCCACGTCTTTCTTCTTCCGCTCCTTCTTGGGGATAAGGGTCGTGTCGCTGCTCATAAAGGCCACGGCCCTTGTAGCATACTTGCCGAGCTTGTAGGAGGGAACGGAGGCAAACTTGTTCACCTTCCATGTCCGCAAGTTAAGGATGGCCAGGGAATCCTGCGGCAGGTCGTCGTCCTTCTTTTTCTTGATTTTCGCCTTCCTCGTCTGCTCGTAGAGCGGCTTCAACTGGCAGACAACGAACTGCTCGCCGCTTACAATCTGTTGCCTGTAACCGCGCGGCAGGCGGAGCTGTCGGCCGTTTTTGTTGTTGCGAATAACGAGCACGCCGTCGCCTTCCTGTGGGTTTTCCTGCCATGTCTGGATGTTTCCGCTGCGCGAAATCGTGGCATTCTGCACGCTCTGCCAGCCGTCGTAAACGGAGTGGTCGAGTGGTTTTTTCTGCGCATGTAATGGGAATGACAACGCCAAAAGCGCGAGAATAGAGATTGTTTTCATGTGATGTTTGTGTTGTAAACTGACACAAAGGTACAATAAAAATTAGAAATTCCGCGCAAATATACTTGGCATGATGGTTTTTTATTATATTTGCGATTGAAAACTAAACATCAACATTATGGACGAAAACAAGAGATTAAACAGGAGAGAGTTCATCAAGAAGCTGGGCGTAGGTTCCGCTTCGGCCATGGCCATGATGGCTCTTGACCCCCTCAAGGTAATTGCCGGTCCGATGGAAGACGGCAAAGCGCCCCGCCAGTCGGCCCACAACAACATGACTTACAGGGTGAACCGCCACACCGGAGACAAGGTGAGCCTGCTCGGTTACGGCATGATGCGCCTGCCGATGAAGGCCGGACAGATTGACCAAGAGCTGGTGAATAAGGAAGTGGACTATGCCATTGCCCACGGAGTGAACTACTTTGACACGGCTCCCGTTTATTGCGGAGGCAAGAGCGAGGCCGCTACAGGCATTGCGCTGCACCGCTATCCGCGCGAGAAATACCTCGTTGCAACGAAGATGTCGAACCAAAATCAAAGGCTCTGGGACATTGACAAGGCCAAGGAAATGTACCACAACTCGTTCAAGAACCTGCAAGTTGACCACATAGATTATTACCTCATGCACGCTGTAGGTGGCGGCGGGATTGAGAACTTGAAGCATCGCTTCATCGAAAACGGCCTGCTCGACTTCCTCGTTGAGGAGCGCAAGGCAGGCAGAATACGCAACCTGGGTTTCTCCTACCACGGCGACGTGGCCGTGTTCGACTGGTTGCTGGACCACAACGACAAGTATCAATTCGACTTCGTACAGATAGAACTCAACTATGTTGACTGGCGTCATGCCTCGCTCTCCAAAGAAGATGCCGACGCGGAGTATCTCTACAACAAATGCGAAAAGCTGGGAATACAGAACGTGGTGATGGAACCGCTGCTCGGAAGCCGGCTGGCCAAGCTTCCTGCCGAGCTCGCCCAACAACTCACAAGCCAACGACCAGGCAAGAGCGTTGCCTCTTGGGCGTTCAGATGGGTTGGCACTCTGCCCAACATTCTCGTTGCACTCAGCGGCATGACGTACATGGAACACTTGGAAGATAACGTCAAGACATTCTCTCCTCTCGACCCTTGTACGGAGGCGGAAAAGGCTCTGCTGGCCAAGATAGCCGACTCGCTGGCAGGCTATCCCACCATTCCCTGCACCGCATGCCGCTACTGCATGCCCTGTCCTTACGGTGTGCATATACCCGAAAACTTTGCTTATTACAACGAAGCAGTGAACTCCCACGTGCTTCCTCTGCCCGATAAAAACGCTCCCGACTACGCAGAGCGCCGCCGGGAGTTTGTCAATGGTTTCCGCAAAGCCATAGAAGAGAGCGGCCGGGCCGACCAGTGTATGGACTGCGAGGCATGCTTGCCGAAGTGTCCTCAGCAGATACGGATACCCGTACAGATGGCTCGGCTGGTGGAACTGACCCGTTAAACCGACTTGCGGTTATTGAGATAGTAGAGCGCCGCACCAATAGCAGTGCAGAATTCGCTGTACTTCGGAATGATGAAACGTACCTTGTAGAGTTTTTCCATGGCCGGAAAAACCTCCTTGCACTGCGGCAGCAGGGTCAGGTTTCCGATGAGTACATACTCGCGGATGCCTGTTCCCAGAGCCGAGAGGATGGTGCTCGAGCCGATGGTTTGCAGCACTGTGGTGATGATTCCCAGCGCAATATCCTCGCGTGAAGCATTACTCTTGGCGTTTCCGAACAAGCTGGCAGTGGCTGTCTTGGGAAGTCCGGGCAGCGGATTGGGGCTGATGTCGCCGATGCGGACATCGATATTGGAGATGTCGCCCTGCATGGCAAGCGTGGTGATGGTCTTTACATCGTCGGTTTTGAGCATGATGCGGGCAAGCCCCATCAGCGTACCGCCTCCCACGCCGATACCTCCGATGTGGCGTATATTGTTGCCGTTACACTGCACGAGCGATGTACCGGTGCCCATGCTCACCACAATCATGTCTTCCAGTTCGGTTTCATAACGGGCTCCCAAACCGTCGGCTATAAACTCCTCGGCCTTTGCCGTGGGCAGTCCATAGATGGGTGCGTCGATGTAAGCGGCACCTACGCCGGTTATCATCACCTGCTCTATGTCCTCCAGCTTCACCTTATTGTCATACAGATACTTGCCGAAAGCACCGTAGAGCGATGTTACCGGGTCGGTAGCCTTGATGCGGATGGGCGATACCACCTTGCCTTCTTCGTTGATACCAACAATCTTGGTGGTGCTGATACCTACGTCTATACCTATTATAATACTCACGTCAACACAGAATTATAGAATAAATAATAAAAAAGAAGATTACGAGAAGCAAAGATACTATATTTTTTGTATATTCGCACCATTAATGATTGATTTATGGAAAAAAACGCTTTTGGCCACGAACCGGTGAGAGTCGTGGCAGCCATTGTGAAAGACGGAGACCGATACTTGTGCATGCAGAGATGCCGGTCGCACGAATCCTATAATTCCGAACGATGGGAGTTCCCCGGCGGAAAGGTTGAAACAGGTGAATGCGACTACGCTACCCTCATTCGCGAAATCAAGGAAGAGATGGACTGGGACATCTTTGTAGGCCGCCCCATCGGCACGGTCGAGCACCAGTATCCCGACTTCCGGATTGCGCTCACGGGCTATCTGTGCCGCAAAGGTGACGGCGACTTCAAGCTGCTGGAGCACCTGGATGCCAAATGGCTCACCCGGGCAGAGATGGAAAAGCTGAACTGGACCGACGCCGACCGCAAGCTCCTGCAGCTCATCTGACGACCGCCGGCTCTTTTACCTGTACACGAAATAGCTGCCGCCACTGCTCTGGCAGTATCTCCTAACAAGCTCCAAGATGTACTCGGCATTGGCTCTTACGTTCTGCTCGTTGCCGTCGTAACCATTGATGAGCACCACCAAGTGCGTGGTCTCGAGGCTTATCTTGGTGCGCTCATGGTCGGATGTGGGTGTGCCTACGCCTCCCTCGCCGTCCCGATACACCGGCAGGCCGGCAATGTTTATCATTCCCCGTCCGATGCCTTCATAGGGTTCGCTCTCCCGGCCGATGCCCAGCGTGAGCTTGCTGCCCACGAATTTGTCAGCATCAAAGCCTCCGATGCTGTAGCCGAACTTGATACTGGCCAGGTTAACGAGGTCTACGAGCGTGTCTATTTGGTACAGTTGCTTACCCTGCAGCATGCGCCTGATAAGCGCCTCCGATGCCGGACGATAGCGCGACGGATCCTTGCCGCACGCCCGGTACACCCTGCGCGTGGCCTCGATACCGGGCATCAGCTTCAGCGTTTCGGTGGTCAGCTCGCTGCGATATTGTTCTCCGAGCCGGCCTATCTCCTGCCACAGCCCTTCCGAATACTCGCTGTTCACCACGCGGGCCTCAACACACGCGCCCACAAAGCCCGGGCACACGCTCTCTATCTCATCCGATACAGTTACCTCTATCATTCTTTTCTTGCTTTAAAAAGTCCGCAACAACACACCTCATTTCTGCCTGCGGACACGGCAAAGTTAGAAAATTTATTCCATCCTACCCGCTTTTATGCACCTTTTTTGTTATTTTTGCAAGCATAACAGATAAAAACCAAAACCGTTGCCCGCGCAGGGCAGCATCATTAAAGACTATGGACAAAATCACACTGATGCAGCAACTGGTCGACAAACTCAACCAGGCATCGCAAGCCTACTATAATGGCAGGGGCGAACTCATGAGCGACCACGAGTGGGACTCGATGTTCGACCAGTTGAAACAACTTGAAGCAGAGACGGGCGAAGTGCTCCCCGACTCGCCTACCAACAAGGTTTCGGAAGACAACTTGGCCGGACAGAAGGAGCAGCACGAGTTTGCAGCCCTCTCGCTGGCCAAGACCAAGCTGCCGGCCGACCTGGAGAAATGGGCCGAAATGCGCCCCGTGTGGCTCTCGTGGAAGCTCGACGGCCTCACCCTTGTAGTGACTTACGACAACGGCAGGCTAACCAAAGTGGTTACGCGCGGCAACGGCCACATCGGCACCAACATCACCCACCTGGCCGGAGCCATAGAGGGCATACTGCCGCAGATAGCCTACAGCGGCCACGTTGTCATCCGCGGCGAGGCCGTGATATCGTATGAAGACTTCGAACAGTTCAACATGGAGAGCGACGAAGAGTACGCCAACCCCCGTAACCTGGCCTCGGGCTCGCTCACGCTCAAGGACCCGCAGGAGGTGAAAGCGCGCCACATACACTGGATTCCGTTCACTCTGGTGCACACCGACGAGGACATCAGCTCCTGGGGTGCACGCATGCAGTGGCTCCGCAAGTTAGGTTTCGGCCCCGTGGAGCACGAACTTATCCGGCAACCTACACTGAACAACATCGAAGAAGTGATTGACCGCTGGACCCGAAAGGTAACCGACCGCGTGAACCCCTACCCCGTCGACGGCCTCGTCATTACCTACGACGACACCGCCTACGCCCAGACCGGCTCCGTAACCGGCCACCACGCCACGCGTGCGGGCTACGCTTTCAAGTGGCAAGACGAGAGTGCAGAGACCCGGCTCGACCACATCGAGTGGTCGTGCGCTGCCTCCACCATCTCGCCCGTGGCCGTGTTCGACCCCGTGGAGCTCGAAGGAACCACCGTGAAGCGGGCCTCGCTGTGCAACATCAGCGAGTGCCAACGGCTCGGCATCGGCGGTTCTGGCTCCGTGCTGCAGGTCATCAAGGCCAACAAAATCATCCCCAAAGTCATCCGGGTGAGCCAGGCCGTGGGCTCGTTCGAGATACCCGAGCACTGCCCCGTGTGCGGTTCGGCCACCAAAGTAAGTGTAAGCGGCGCCAGCGGAACGCGCACCTTGCACTGCACCAACGCCGCCTGCCCCGCCAAACAGCTCAAGAAATTCGCCCGATTCGTGTCGAAGGCGGGCATGGATGTTGACGGAATATCGGAACAGACCTTAGCCAAATTCATCAACCTGGGCTGGGTGAGCGACTATGCCGACATCTACCGGCTGCGCGACCACGCCACAGCCATGGCCTCGCTCGAGGGCTTTGGCGAGAAGTCTGTTGCCAACATCATGCGCTCCATCGAGGCTTCGCGCCAGGTGGAGGCACAACGGCTGCTCTACGCTCTCACCATTCCCATGTGCGGAGTGGATGTTTGCAAGCGCCTGCTCTCTGCCTACAAGCTGGCTGACCTCATCCGCGAAGCCCGCGAAACCTCCGACGAGGGCCACTTTGCCGTGATTTCGGGCATCGGACCGGAGAAGAGCGCGTCCTTCGTCCGCTGGTTCCACGACGAGCAGAACCAGCGAACGGTAGACCATCTGCTGCCCGAGTTGCACGTCATCCAGGCCGAAAGCAAACCCACCGGGGCACGGTGTGAGGGACTGACCTTCGTCATCACCGGCGACGTGCACCACTACAAGAACCGCAATGAGCTGAAAGCATACATCGAGAGTCAGGGCGGCAAGGTGACGGGAAGCGTGAGCAAATCGACCAACTACCTGATAAACAACGACGTGGCGTCCACCTCTACCAAGAACCAGAAGGCCCATCAGCTGGACATCCCCATTATTTCCGAAGACGAATTCATCGCCCGCTTCGCTTCTGCTGATGGCAACCCCGCACCCACGGAGCCTGATTTGTTCGATTAGAGAATGGCCAGCAGGAAAGCCGCTGCAGCAAAATTAACGCGCTGTTACTCTGTCTTAAATAATCAGCAACCAACCGACAAGGAGCATGCAGCAATGGTTCCTCCCCTTAGAAAGGGAAGGTTAGGAGGGGATGATTTCATAAGCTGCATTGCCAACTCATGCTATCAGGTCATCCCCTCCTCCGCCTCCCCTTTCCAAGGGGAGGATACCAGTTTGACTTTTTGCAAACTGTTACTTGCTCTTTCCCGCTAAGTAGCAAACCTGCTACAAACAAAAAACTACGCTGTTACCCTGTCTTAAATAATCAGCAACCAATCGGCAGGGGGCATGCAGCAGCGGTTCCTCCCCTTAGAAAGGGGAGGTTAGGAGGGGATGATTTCGTAAGCAGCATTGCTAACTCATGCTATCAGGTCATCCCCTCCTCCGCCTCCCCTTTCCAAGGGGAGGACACCAGTTTGACTTTTTGCAAACTGTTGCTTGCTCTTTCCCGCTAAGTAGCAAACCTGCTGCAAACAAAAAATTACTTTGTTACTCTGTCTTAAATAATCAGCAACCAACCGGCAGGGAGCATGTAGCAGCGGTTCCTCCCCTTAGAAAGGGGAGGTTAGGAGGGGATGATTTCGTAAGCTGCATTGCCAACTCATGCTATCAGGTCATCCCCTCCTCCGCCTCCCCTTTCCAAGGGGAGGATACCAGTTTGACTTTTTGCAAACTATTACTTGCTCTTTCCCGCTAAGTAGCAAACCTGCTGCAACCAAAAAATTACTTTGTTACTCTGTCTTAAATAATCAGCAACCAACCGGCAGGGAGCATGTAGCAGCGGTTCCTCCCCTTGGAAAGGGGAGGTTAGGAGGGGATGATTTCGTAAGCTGCATTGCCAACTCATGCTATCAGGTCATCCCCTCCTCCGCCTCCCCTTTCCAAGGGGAGGATACCAGTTTGACTTTTTGCAAACTATTACTTGCTCTTTCCCGCTAAGTAGCAAACCTGCTGCAACCAAAAAATTACTTTGTTACTCTGTCTTAAATAATTAGGAAATAATCAGCAGGAGACCCGCTGCAGCAAAATAAACACGTTGTTATTCCGTCTTAGCAAGCGTATGGATAAGTTGTTGTAAATCAAAAGATTATATCTACTGATGCAAAAGCTATGCTTCAAGCCTCTTGAACGATAGCTTCAAGCGCCTTGAACGATACCTTTAAGGAGGCTGTTGATGGTATATTGGAATACGAGGGGATAATAACAAAAACGTGTTGCATGTATCAGAAGACCATGCAACACGTAATTGGATATCTTAAAACTTGAGTTTTCGCAACCATGCCGAAAGCATGCGGAGCAAAGAATCGGTGCATTCAAACAGCCCACCCGCAGCTTACAGAACAGCAAACTCTAATCGCTCCCCTACCCACAAAGCAAATCATAATTGTCAATTACCCATTCTCAATTCTCCATTTTCAGAACGTCCACTTGGCTGCAAGCGTGGGGATGGCGTAGAACTTGTCGTTGCGGCCCACCTCGTTCCACACGAAGTTGTTGGAAATCTCAACCTCGGTGCCCAGGCTCAGGTTAATGCCCTCCCACCCCTTCAGGGTGTTCAGGTTATACCAAAGCTGCGGTTCGCTCACGAAAATGAGGTTACCGCGCACGCTGGGGTCGTACCACAGGTCGCAGAAACCGGAGAAGGTGCCGCGCTGCCCGGCAAAGTTCACGCCCCAGACGGTGGTGAGCTGGAAGCCGTTAAAGGGATGGGCACCCGTATGCCTGTTCTTGAAGTAGTACTTGTACAGGGCCTGCACGGAGAACGTGCGGGCAAAGTCGGCGCTGTGCCAGTTCCAGGCACCGCCGGCCAGGAAGGCATGCTGGAAGCGGTTACCGTAGTAGGAGCCGTCCGTGCGGCCGGTTGTGGCGCCGCCGTTGTACTCCACGTGCGCCGCCCACTGCCCGTTTCGGCTCACGTTGAACTCGCGGGCTATCTCCCAGTAGGCACCCATCACGCCGTCGCTCTCGTAGTCTACATCGGTAAAGAGGTAGGTACTGCCCCACTTGTCGGGTTTGAACAGCTCAACCGTTGTGGTGAGGCTCTGCCGCGGGGTGAGGTCTTTGTACAGGCTGTGGCCTAAATCGTAATGCAGTTGAACGTTCTGGCAAAGGGCCGGAATGCAGAGAAAAGCAGCCAAGGCTGCAGTAAACAGCTTCTTCATGTCAGTGGTTTTGAATTTTAGCCGCAAAAGTACAAAAATTAATTCTACCTCATTGAGTTTGGCTGCAGAAATCTTCCGAATTTGTTATTTCAGGCATCGAAAGTGCACGAATTGAATAAAAAACACTATCTTTGCAGAAATAACACAGCACCCGGGCTATATGAACGCACACCTGGAGGAAGCCCGCGTGCATGAGCTTTGATACGAATGAGAATAGACATCATAACCGTATTGCCGGAAATGCTGCAGGGTTTTATCGGTGAATCCATCCTGGCAAGGGCACAGAAGAAAGGCCTCGTGGACATTCACCTGCACAACCTGCGCGACTACACGCTCGACAAATGGCGCCGCGTAGACGACTATCCCTACGGCGGATTTGCCGGTATGGTGATGCAGGTGGAGCCGATAGACCGCTGCATCAGCGCTCTGAAGGCCGAGAGAAACTACGACGAGGTGATTTTTACCACCCCCGACGGCGAGCAGTTTGACCAGCACGTGGCCAACGACCTGTCGCTCAAAGAGAACATCATCATACTCTGCGGCCACTACAAGGGCATAGACCAGCGCGTGAGAGACCATCTCATAACGCGCGAAATCAGCGTTGGCGACTACGTGCTCACGGGCGGCGAGCTGCCCGCAGCCATCATAGCCGATGCCGTAACGAGGCTGCTGCCGGGCGTGGTGGGCGACGAACAGAGCGCCCTGTCGGACAGTTTCCAGGACGACATGCTCTCGGCACCCATCTATACGCGCCCGGCCGACTACAAGGGATGGAAGGTTCCGGACATCCTGCTGAGCGGTAACGAAGCCAAGATAAAGGACTGGGAGATGGAACAAAGCTACGAGCGAACCAAGCGGTTGCGCCCCGACCTGCTGAAAAAGAAGAAGTGAATAACCCTTATTTTTAAATCATAACATCATGGAACAATTCAAAGCAAGACCCCGACTGGGATTTTCAGAAGCAGTGAAACTGGCCTTGGGCCGACTGACAGACTTCAACTCGCGCAGCCGCCGCTCCGAGTTCTGGTGGTTCTTCCTGCCCTTCTGCGTGTTCTCCTACGTGCTCAACTTCGTTCTCGAGCTGTTTCTGCCGCTTACGGTGACCTTCATCATTAGCTGCATTCTTAGCCTGCTGGCCCTGGCAGTGACCGTAAGGAGACTGCAAGATGGCGGCCACAGCAAGTGGTGGGTATTCATCAACTTTGCTGCCAGTGTTGTGTTCAGCGCTATGTTCGTTACCAGCGGCGCAATGGAAGCAGCCCAATCGGTAAACCCGGACGTAAATACGATAATGGATTTCTATAAGAGTCCGGTGGCTGTGGTCAGCATGCTGGTTGCCATTGTAACGGGTCTGCCCATCATCGTGTTCTGCTTCATGGACGGCAAAAAGGAGACAAACCGGTACGGCGAGTCGCCTAAATACTACCTGGAGCAGCCTGCCCAGACCGCTGCAGCCGAATAACAATCAGTTTCGGCGCAGGTTGTAGCGCATCACGAACTGCTCGCCCAGCTCGTAGCCTTCCTCATAGAGGGCCTCGAGCTTGTTGACATCCTTCTCTATACGGCCTACTTCGACGGGCTTCTGGGGGCGGATACACAGCACTTGTCCGCTCTCCTCGAGCCGGTCTACCAGGTCCAGCTGCTCGTTGTAGGCCTTGATGCGATGGCTCAAGGCAACCCGCAGGCGCGGATAGTTCTTGTAAATGAAACGAGGAACCTTGTGGTCGCGCTCGCGGCTTCGGTAGCCTTTGTTGCGCGTCAGCACCAGTACGTTGCGCGAATGGCCCATCTCCATGGCACGCATAACGGGGATGGAGTCCACTATCCCGCCGTCGAGCATCGGGATGCCGTCTATCGGCACAATCTTACTAACATAGGGCAAACTGCTCGAAGCGCGTACAACATCGAGCGCGCGCTGGTGGTCGGAGGTCTCCGTGAGGTACATGGAGCGGCCGGTGTCGCAGTTGGTGGTCACCATCTCGAAATGGTCCGAGTATTTAAAATAGGTGTCGAAGTCGAACGGGATGAACTCATTGGGAAACTTGTCGTACAGCAGTTTCTGGTCGAAGATGCACCCCTGGGTGACCAAGTGGCGCAAACCGATATAGTTGTAACGGGTCAGGTAGTCGATATTTGATATGCGGGCACGGCGCGGCTGGCGGCTGATGTAGGACATGCCGTTGCATGCGCCGGCCGATACAGCTACCACATAGCCGAAGTACACATCGTACTTCATGAAGGCGTCGAGCACTCCGCTCGTGAATACGCCACGCATTCCGCCACCTTCGAGCACAAGACCAGTGTTTCCGTCGATTTGCATGAGGATGATTAAATTTACTTGCAAAGTTAATAATTTTTGGCGATTATTTAGTAACTTTGCGTCAAATAACTAAACTCAACCGATTATGTTTGATAAAGAAATCTATGTACGCCGGCGGCAAGAACTCAAGAGACTGGTCAAGAACGGCGTCATTATCCTGTTTGGAAACAACAATTCACCCTGCAATTATCCCAACAACGGCTACTATCCTTTCCGTCAGGACTCCTCGTTCCTCTATTATTTCGGACAGAACAGAGACGGACTGGTTGGCGTCATTGATGTAGACAACGATACCGAAACCCTCATCGGCGACGATATCGACATTGAGGACATCGTGTGGTATGGCTCGGTAGACAGCGTTAGTGACATGGCCGCAGAGGTTGGCGTGGCCCATTCGGCACCCGCCAAGACCCTTGCCGCCATCTGCAACGAGGCTATGAGCAAGCACCGCAGGATACACTTCCTGCCCCCCTATCGCCATGACATCAAGCTGCAAGTTTATGACTTGCTCGGTATTCACCCCAACCAGCAGAAGGAAAGCGCGTCGATGGAACTGATAAAAGCCATCGTCAAGATGCGTTCTACCAAGCAGCCGGAAGAGATTGTGGAGCTGGAAAAGGCGGCGCGCATAGGCTACAAGATGCACACCACAGCCATGCGGCTTACCAAACCGGGCGTAACGGAGAAGTACATAGGCGGACAGGTGGACGGCATAGCCAACTCCTACGGCGCCATGGTTAGCTTCCCGACCATCTTCTCGCAGCATGGAGAAATCATGCACGGTAATCCCTCGATGGCCGAACTGCAGGCGGGACGCCTCGCGTTGTGCGATGCAGGGGCCGAGAACATCAACAACTACTGCTCCGACAACACCCGTACCTATCCCGTAAACGGCAAGTTCACCCAGCGGCAGCTCGAAATCTACTCCATCGTAGAGGCCTGCCATGACTACGTTCTGCAGGTGGCAAAGCCCGGAGTGAAGTATGCCGACGTGCATTTTGCCGTTTGCAGGCTGATGTTTGACCGGTTGAAGGAACTCGGACTGGCAAAAGGCGACACGGCAGAAGCCGTGAAAGCCGGTGCTCATGCCATCTTCCTGCCTCACGGACTGGGCCACATGATGGGCATGGACGTGCACGACATGGAGAACCTTGACCAGATTAACGTGGGCTTCGACGAAGAGACAAGGCCCAATCTGGAGCAGTTCGGAACCAACAGTCTGCGCATGGGCCGCCGTCTTGAGGAAGGTTTCGTGGTGACCGACGAGCCGGGCATCTACTTCATTCCCGCACTGATAGACGACTGGAAGGCATCCGGGCACTGCGCGGAGTTCCTCAACTTCGACCTGTTAGAAACCTACAAGGACTTCGGAGGCATACGCATTGAGGACGACGTGCTCATCACCAAGGACGGCTGCCGCTTCATCGGCGAGGAGCGCATACCTTATCATCCCAAGGACATAGAGGCCTTCATGGAGAACAACTAAACACTGACATATTTTAATAAATCAATAACAAAGAATGAGAAAACTATTGTTAATGGCACTTCTTGCATTGGCTGCAACGGGTGCAAACGCTCAGGAGAAGACGGAAAAGAAGAATCCGAACGAGCCGGTATTTACAGTTGTAAAGGAAAACAAGATTACCAGCATCAAGGATCAGAGCCGTTCGGGCACTTGTTGGGACTATTCTACATTGAGTTTCTTTGAGGCCGAAATCCTCAAAGCTACGGGTAAGACCTATGACCTATGTGAGTCGTTCGTTGCAAACAAAACGTATATGGACCGCGCCATTCAGGTTGTACGCCTGCATGGAGACTGTCAGTTCTCACAGGGCGGCAGCGCCTACGACCCGCTTTACTGCATCCAGCACTACGGCATCGTGCCGGAAGAGGCCATGCCTTTCCCCGGCAGCCTGTACGGAGACTCGCTGAACAACTTCAATGAGTTCTTCGACGTGATGTCGCCCTTTGTTGATGCAGTGGCCAAAAACAAGGCTCAGAAGATTTCCAACCAGTGGAAACCGGGGCTCCAGGGCATCCTCGACGCCTATCTGGGTAAGTGTCCGGAGAGTTTCACCTATCAGGGAAAGACCTATACCCCGCAGTCTTTCGCCGCAAGTCTGGGCCTCAACTGGGACGACTACGTAAGTTTCACCAGCTATACGCACCATCCCTTCTGGACTTCTTTTGCCGTTGAAGTACAGGACAACTGGCGTAACCCGCTGTCATACAACGTGCCGATGGACGACATGATGCGCATTATAGACAATGCCATAGCCCAAGGATACACCGTGGCATGGGGTGGCGACGTATCGGAAGAGGGCTTCACCCGCGACGGTTTGGCCTATGCGTACGACATGAAGAAAATGGAAAGCTACGCCGGAAGCGACATGGCGCGCTGGCTGAAGCTCTCCAAAGAGAAGCGCACCAACATCATCGACTCGCTCGGTGTAAGCGTTCCGGAGCTCAAACCCACCCAGAAGCTGCGCCAGGAACGGTTCGACAACTGGGAACTTACCGACGACCACGGCATGCTCATCTATGGAATTGCCAAGGACCAGAACGGCAAGGAGTACTACATGGTTAAGAACTCATGGGGCGAAACGGGCAAGTACAAAGGCATCTGGTACATGACCAAGAGCTTCGTTGCAGCCAACACGATGGACTACATGGTCAACAAGAACGCCGTACCAAAGGACATCAGGAAGAAACTCGGCATCTGACCGCGCCCTGAAAGCAGCCAGAACCAAGAATTAAAAAATAATAATAAAGCAGCAGTTTCTATTTGGAACTGCTGCTTTTCTCGTTTTTATTTCGTAAATTTGGGCACGGATTACCGGCGCCCCACGGCGCTTCCGCCTCGTAAAGAAGAAACAAAAACAACATAAATGCACTTCAAATGGAATTACGAACCTCCTACATCAGAAGAAAAACAAGCAGCTAACGAACTTGGCGAAAAGCTCGGCATGAGCCCCATACTGGCTCATCTGCTCATTCGCCGAGGCATTACAACGGAAAGTGCAGCCAAGAGATTCTTCCGTCCCCAACTGGCCGACCTCATCAATCCGTTCCTGATGAAGGACATGGATGTAGCCGTAGACAGGCTGAACGACGCCATGGGCCACAAGGAACGCATACTCGTTTATGGCGACTATGATGTCGACGGATGCACGGCTGTTGCACTGGTGTACAAGTTTCTGCAGCAGTTCTATTCCAACATTGACTACTACATCCCCGACCGTTACGACGAGGGATATGGCGTAAGCAAAAAAGGAATAGAGTACGCAAAGGAAACCGGGGTTAAATTAGTTATCATCCTGGACTGCGGCATCAAGGCTGTTGAACAGATAGCTTACGCAAAGAGCCAGGGAATAGACTTCATTATATGCGACCATCACGTTCCCGACGACGTGATGCCTGATGCCGTTGCCGTTCTCAACCCAAAGCGTCCGGACGACTCCTACCCCTTCAAGCATCTCAGCGGATGCGGTGTAGGGTTCAAGTTCATGCAGGCGTTCGCCAAGAACAACGGCATCCCATTCTCCCGCCTCATTCCGCTTCTCGACTTCTGTGCCGTGAGCATTGCCGCCGACATCGTGCCCGTTGTCGACGAGAACCGCATCCTTGCCTTCCACGGGCTCAAGCAACTCAACCAAAACCCAAGCCTCGGACTGAAAGCCATCATTGATATTTGCGGGCTCAACGGCCGCGACATCTCCATGAGCGACATCGTTTTCAAGATTGGCCCGCGCATTAACGCCTCGGGAAGGATGGAGAACGGCAAGGAGAGCGTTGACCTGCTGGTGGAGAAGGACTACAGTGCGGCACTGAAGAAAGCCCGCCACATCAACGAGTACAACGAGCAACGCAAGGACATAGACAAGCAGATGACCGAGGAGGCCAACCAGATTGTGGCCCGCCTGGAGAGCCAGAGGCACCGCTCATCCATCGTTCTGTACGACGAACACTGGAAGAAGGGCGTCATCGGCATTGTGGCCTCACGCCTCACGGAAATCTATTTCCGGCCCACGGTGGTGCTGACGCGCGACGGCGAATTTGCCACCGGCTCGGCCCGAAGCGTAACGGGGTTCGACATCTATGCCGCCATCAAGGACTGCCAAGACCTGCTCGTAAACTTCGGCGGCCATACTTACGCCGCCGGGCTCACGCTGAAATGGGACAAGGTATCAGAGTTCCGCAACCGCTTCCACCAGTATGTAGAGGAGCACATACAGCCCGAACAGACGGAAGCGAACCTGAACATCGACGCCGTTATCGACTTCAAGGACATTACCCGCAGGCTGCACAACGACCTGAAGCGTTTTGCCCCCTTCGGCCCCGACAACACCAAGCCGCTTTTCTGCACCGTGGGAGTGTACGACTACGGCACCAGCAAGGTGGTGGGACGCGAGCAGGAACACATCAAGCTGGAGCTGGTAGACTCCAAGTCGAGCACCGTTGTAAACGGCATCGCCTTCGGCCAGAGCGCCTCGGCCCGCTACATCAAGTCCAAGCGGAGCTTCGACATTGCCTACACCATTGAGGACAACGTGTTCAAACACAACCAGATACAGCTGCAGATAGAAGACATCCGCCCCACGGAAGAAGATGAGTGACAGGTATCTTGACCTATTGCGGCAGTACTGGGGATACCCCGACTTCCGCGGTATCCAGCGTTCCATCATCGAAAGCATTGGCTCCGGACGCGACACGCTCGGCCTGATGCCAACCGGTGGCGGCAAGTCCGTCACCTTTCAAGTTCCCGCCCTGGCCGCCGAGGGCGTGTGTATTGTCATCACGCCGCTCATTGCGCTGATGAAGGACCAGGTTGCCCACCTCCAGCGCCAGGGCATCCGCTCTGCCGCCATTTACTCGGGCATGACGCGGCAGGAAATCATCAAGACACTCGAAAACTGCGTTTTCGGCGGCGTCAAGATACTTTATGTCTCGCCCGAGCGCCTCTCATCCGACCTTTTTCAAGCCAAACTGCGCCACATCAACGTAAGTTTCATAACCGTAGACGAAGCCCACTGCATCAGCCAGTGGGGCTACGACTTCCGTCCCTCGTACCTGCAGATAGCCGACATACGCAAGCTCAAGCCCGGCGTCCCGGTGCTGGCGCTAACCGCAACGGCAACTCCCGATGTGGTGGACGACATACAGGAGCGCCTCGGATTTGGGCAGAAAAACGTCTTCCGCATGAGTTTCGAGCGCCGGAACCTGGCCTACATCGTGCGGCGGGCCACCGACAAGTACACCGAACTGGTGCATATCCTGAACTCCGTCGGCGGTTCTGCCATCGTTTACGTGCGCAGTAGGCGCCACGCCAAGGAGCTGGCACAGCTGATGGATGCCGCCGGCATGAGCGCCACCTTTTACCACGCAGGGCTCGACCACGCCATCAAGGACCAGCGGCAGAAGGCCTGGCAGGCCGACGAGGCAAGGATTATGGTTGCCACAAACGCCTTCGGAATGGGCATCGACAAACCCGACGTGAGGGTGGTTGTCCACTTCGACTGCCCCGACTCCATCGAAGCCTACTTCCAGGAGGCGGGCCGCGCCGGGCGCGATGGCCGCAAAGCCTACGCAGTACTGCTGTATAACGACGGCGACGAGCGCAAGTTGAACAAGCGCATAGGCGACAACTTTCCCGACAAGGACTACATTCGGCAGGTGTACGAGCACCTTGCCTACTACTACCAAATAGGCGTGGGCAGCGGCGGCGGGCATACTTTTGAGTTCGACATCGACAAGTTCAGCCGCACCTTCAGGCACTTCCCCATCCAGGTAGACGCCTCGCTGAAGATACTGCAGCGTGCCGGCTACCTCGACTACGAGATGGACCCCGACGCCAGCGCGCGTGTAATGTTCCTGCTGGAGCGCAACGAACTCTACCGGCTCAGTACACTGTCGCCCCACGAGGACGCCGTCATAACCGCCCTGCTGCGCAACTACGGCGGCCTGTTTACCGACTACGGCTACATTGACGAGGCACTCATCGCCCAGCAGTCGGGCCTCGACAAGCAGCAGGTTTACCTCATTCTCAAGTCGCTCAGCCAGCACCACATCCTGCATTTCGTGCCCCGTCGCAAGACTCCCTACATCACCTACACGCGCGACCGCGACGATGCCGAACGGCTCATCATCCCGCCCGAGGTGTACGAACGCCGCCGCGAACAGTACACCAAGCGCATACACGCCATGCTGGAGTATGCCACCACCGACTATATTTGCCGCAGCCGGCAGCTGCTCAAGTACTTCGGCGAGAGCCGAAGCAGCGACTGCGGACAGTGCGACGTATGCCTGGAGCAGTCGGCCAGCCACGATTCGGAGGAACGCACGGCCAGCGCACGGCGCGAAATCATCCGCCTGCTCTCCGACGGCGAGCGCCATCACGTAACCGAACTCAATGGTCTCGGGCTGCCCACCCGCCAACTCGACAGCGCCATCGAGCAGCTGGTGTTCGACGAAACGGTGCTGGCCGACGGCAGCTACATCAGCATCAATCCCTCGTACCTGCGCCGGCATGCCAAGTAACGTCTGCTCTCTACCCTCTCAAACGACTGAAGTTGATACAGAGTTTGTAAACTTTTTATGCCTAAAATCCATGCAACGATTTCGGCCCAAATAGCAAACGAAATTGCCGTTTGCAGCCTCTTTTCACCTTAATTGATACCTTCAAGGTTGCCGAAGATGGCATTCAAGACTGCAGAAGCTATCCTTTTAAGCCTAAGGAGCTATGCTCTTTACCGTAAGGAGCTATGCTTTTTACCATAAGGAGCTATGCGCTTTACCATAAGGAGCATAGCTCTTTAGCATAAAGAGACCATCTCCTTACAGTTAAAAGACCATCTCCGTGCAAGCCGAAAGTATGCTTTTTAGGCAAAACATTGATAGTTAACCAGTTAGGAAAGAGGCGTTTTTAGCGCGTATTTGCGGGCAACAGGCCGCCCGGTGGCAAATACGCGAAACTACAGAGGGTGTTTGTAAAATAAAAAACAAGGTAAACCGGCAGGCTGCCAGAGGTGAAAGAACGGAAAAAGAAACGGGCTGGCTCCATCTTGGAACCAGCCCGTCGGCGTGTTGCTGTATATGTAAACCTGTGCTTACATCAGTTGTTTTCGGGGCGGAGTTTACGCACCGTCTCGGCGGTTCGCCACATCTCCATGTTGTGCATGGCCTCCAGCTCCTTGTTCAAGCCCTCGCGGTAGTCGGGCTTAGAATTGGAGTCGATGGATATCTGTGCCTCGTTGCCGGTCTTGACAGAGAGATAGAGCCACTCCATAACCGGCTTGATGGCCTCGCGGAAGCGTGGAGCCCAGTCCAGTGCGCCACGCTGTGCGGTGGTAGAACAGTTGGCGTACATCCAGTCCATGCCCTTCTCGGCAAAGAGAGGCATCAGGCTCTGCGTGAGTTCTTCTACCGTTTCGTTGAACGCCTCGGATGGTGAATGCCCGTGTTCGCGCAGCACCTCGTACTGTGCTTCGAGCAATCCTTCGATAGCCCCCATCAGTGCGCCGCGCTCGCCCGTAAGGTCGGATGTGGCTTCACGCTGGAAGGTGGTCTTGAACAGATAGCCGGCACCGATGCCGATGCCGAAAGCGATGGTCCGTTCTTCGGCCTTGCCCGTTGCATCCTGATAAACGGCGTAGGAGCAGTTCAGGCCGCGACCCTCCTGGAACATGCTTCGCAGCGAGGTGCCGGAACCCTTGGGGGCTACCATGATAACGTCGATGTCCTTGGGAGGAACCACGCCCGTGCGGTCGTTCCAGTTGATGGCGAAGCCGTGGGAGTAATACAGCGCCTTGCCGGGGGTGAGATACGGCTTGATGCGGGGCCACACCGCAATCTGTCCGGCGTCTGAAAGCAGCATGCAGACAATGGTGCCGCGCCGGGCTGCCTCTTCGATGGAGAAGAGCGTCTTGCCCGGAACCCATCCGTCGGCCACGGCCTTGTCGTAGGTTTTACCTTCGCGCTGGCCCACGATTACGTTGAAACCGTTGTCTCGCAGGTTACCGGCCTGGCCGGGTCCCTGAATACCGTAGCCGATAACGGCTATCACTTCGTCCTTGAGCACTTCGCGTGCTTTCTCCAATGGAAACTCCTTGCTGGTGACTACTGTCTCCATAACGCCACCAAAGTTCATTTGTGCCATAAGCTATGTTTGTTTATTCGCAGTTCGCGGAGAACTGTCATTATACTGTACTTTCTCTGTTTCAAGCGCAAAAGTAATGATTTATAATCAAACTGCCAAATTTAAATTCATTCTTTTACGAATTTAACCTTACTTCTTACAACTTCCACTTCACTTTCTTCATCGGGCGTTGTCTTGGTTACGCGGACGCAATATTAATCGGCTGCTGATTGTTCGCGGTAGAAGTTGAGCTTGTCACCCTGATGGCTCTCGGCCACGTAGGCAATCTCGAAGCGGCTCACCGCGTGCGTGCGATACCAGCTGAGGTCGAACAAATCGAGAATGTGCTCAATGTATTTCACGCTGTTGATGTGGCCGTTTATGTCCACATCGCTGTACTGGGTGTCGATGGTGCGCACGTATTCGGCCTGTCCGTCCATCTTCACCCGCGAGGACTTCTCAATCGGGCAGTCCTTCCCGGTCTCAACGTAGCGGGTTATCAGGCCGTCGTGTATGGCCAGAATGTCGGTTGGCTGGCGGGTGTCGGTGTCTATCATGGCCCAGATGCTGCGGCCGTAGCCATATACTTTGCCGTCAGCTCCCGTAACGGCAAAGTTTCTGCTCGTAAAAAACTTCATCGCTCCCTCAACCCATGTCTCCACGAAAAAGCGGTCGTAAGAGAGCGGCATCTCCGTCATCTCGATGGCCAGGCGCGAGAGCACCCACGTTTTGTGGATGGGGTTGAGGTACGTCATGCCGTAACCACGGTCGTTGCTGTGGAAATCGGCCGCATTAAGCAGGTGGTTTCCCAGGTGCCCCATGAACAGGCGGTTCTTGAAATCGCAGTGGAACGGCTCGGCCAAAAACGGGTAGCGGCCTACTTTACTCAATAATTCCATGTTCATACTGTTTGGTTGATGTTCTGTTATCATAACGCAGCAACATCACACCTTATTCTCTTGCTTGTTCAGAAAATCGGTAATTGACTCCTCCGTGCTGCGCGTTACGGCTATCCGCCCGCTGCGCGTGTACTGCAACAGGCACTTGAACGCGTTGAGCTGATTGTACAGGTCTACTATCTCTTCCGTGAGTCCGGCCAGCAGAACGGTGCTGTACGTGGGGTTCACCTCCATCATGCGGGCATCGTGCTTGCGGATGGTGCGCGATACTTCGGAATTGTCGAGCAACACCGGTGTTGATATCTTGTACAGCGCCACCTCGTGGATGAAGAGCTCGTCGTCGGTGTAGTAGTTGGCTTTCACCACGTCTATCTTCTTCTCTATCTGCTTGGTTACCTTCACGACCTCGTCGGGCGTGCACCATGCCGTAATGGTGTACTTGTGTATTCCCTCAATGCTTGAAGCCGAAACGTTCAGGCTCTCGATGTTGATTTGCCTGCGCGTGAAGACCGATGTTATCTGACTCAGGATGCCGGCAATGTTCTCCGAGAATACCAGCAACGTGTAGAACTTCTTTTGTGTGTCCATTATATGTCTAAGTGTAATTGCATTTCGTCAATGGAACTGCCGGGAGTAACCATCGGGGTTACGTTCTCTTCTTCCTTCACGGCACATTCCAGCAGGTACGGTCCGTCGGTGGCAAGCATCTTCTCAATCTTTGCCTGCAGGTCGGCTCGGCTCGTGGCAACATCGTAACTGATGCCGTAGGCGTGGCAGATTTCCGCGTATCGGGGGTTGAGCATGCGCGTGAACGAGCGCCGGTGGTTGAACATCAAGTCCTGCCACTGGCGTACATTGCCCAGGTAGTTGTTGTTCAGCAATATGATTTTTACGGGCGACTGCTGCTCCATGATGGTTCCCAGCTCCTGGATGTTCATCTGCAGGCCGCCGTCGCCGGTGAACAGGCACACTGTTCGTGCCCGAACGCCGAAGGTGGCGCCAATGGCAGCAGGCAATCCGAAGCCCATCGTGCCCAGTCCGCCACTCGTTACGATGCTGTACTTATGTTGAAATTTGAAGTAACGGCAGGAAAACATCTGGTTCAGTCCTACGTCGTTAACCAGCACGGCGTCGCCTTGCGTGGCCTCGGCAACGGCATTCACCACCTCTCCCATGAGCAGTGGGCCCTCGGAAGGATGAACAGAGGGCTCTATGACCTCCGTTTTTTCCTGCTCATAGAGCGGCCTGAAGCTCTCGCGCCACTCTTTGTGACTGGCCTGCTCCAGCAGTTCGGTAATGGCGGGGAGGCTCTGCTTGCAGTCTGCTATGACGGACACGTCGGTCTTTACGTTCTTGTCAATCTCGGCCGGGTCAATGTCCAGATGGATGACTTTGGCCTGGCGGGCATAACTGTCGATGCGACCGGTCACGCGGTCGTCGAACCGCATGCCGATAGCTATCAGTACATCACACTCCTGCTCCTTGACATTGGGCGCGTAGTTGCCGTGCATGCCGAGCATGCCCACATTGAGATAATGGTTGGAAGGCAATGCCGAAAGCCCGAGCAAGGTTCGGCCTGCCGGGATGTCAGCTTTCTCCAGGAACTCCTTCAGTTCCTCATGAGCACCGCCCAACTCCACCCCATGACCCACCAGAGCCAACGGCTTGCGGGCTTGGTTAATAAGTCCGGCAGCCGCCCTGACAGCATCTTCGTCGAGTTTAGGATAGGCTATGTACGAGCGGATGCCGCTCAGCTTGCCCGGATTCCATACACACGTGCCAGCCTGTGCATTCTTGGGAAAATCGAGAACCACAGGGCCTGGCCGACCGCTGCGGGCAATATAGAATGCCCGGCTAACTGCCCAAGCCACGTCTTCGGCACGCCTAATCTGGTAACTCCACTTGGAGATGGGCTGTGCAAGGCTCACCAAGTCTACTTCCTGAAAAGCATCCGTGCCCAAAGCACCGATGCCCACCTGCCCTGCTATCACGACCATAGGGGTTGAATCCATCATGGCATCGGCCACACCCGTCAGTGTGTTCGTGGCTCCGGGCCCCGAGGTAACAAGGCAAACGCCCACTTCACCACTCACGCGGGCATAACCTTCAGCTGCCAGGGCCGCGCCCTGTTCATGCCGAACCAGGACATGGTTGAACCAGGCATTATCCTCTCGCGTGTAAGTATAGAGGGCATCAAACACCGGCATGATAGCTCCGCCGGGATATCCGAATATCGTTTTCACATTCTCCTGATAGAGGGAACGCATCAGGATTTCAGCTCCCGTACAGGTTTCGCCCAGCCGGCAGCCGCCCCAGGAGTCTCTTTTGTCTGTTGACATGAATTCTTTCTTTATTTTGTTTCTGTTTCAATGCTTGCTTGCATTCAGTCTATCACTCTCACGCCGCCCTTATCTGCCGAGCTCACACTTTGGGCATAAGCCCGCAGAGCCTTTGAAACCACACGGTTACGGGTCAGGGGACGCTGCGGCCGTAAGGCCAGTTCGGCCTCGCTCAGCTTCACATTGATGCTGCGTGAGGGAATGTCAATCTCGATGATGTCGCCATCCTGTATCTTGCCAATGTTGCCTCCGGCAGCTGCCTCGGGCGAGATGTGACCGATGCTGAGTCCACTCGTGCCTCCGGAGAAGCGCCCGTCGGTTATCAGCGCACACGCTTTGCCCAAATGGCGGCTCTTTATATAAGATGTGGGATAGAGCATTTCCTGCATGCCGGGGCCGCCTTTGGGGCCTTCGTGGGTAATGACCACGCAGTCGCCACTCTTCACCCGGCCGTCCAGGATGCCGTCACAGGCGGCCTCCTGCGAATCGAACACCACGGCCGGACCGCTGAAATGCCACAGCGAGGCATCCACTCCGGCCGTCTTGACAACGCAGCCGTCCTGGGCTATGTTGCCAAAGAGTACGGCCAGTCCGCCGTCCTTGGTGTAGGCATGAGCCATATCACGTATGCAGCCGGAGCTGCGGTCGGTGTCCAGACTCTCCCACTGCGCATCCTGACTGCCCATCCGGATGGAGAACTTATGGCCCGGGGCGCTGTGATAGATGCGGTCGGCCTCGGCGTCGGTTTCCGCCTGCGTGATGTCATACTTACGCATCGCATAGCCCAACGTCATGCCGTCTACACGGTTCACCGACCCGTGTATGAGCCCGCCACGGTCGAGTTCGTTCAGGATACCGAGAATGCCGCCGGCGCGATTGCACTCCTGCACGCTGTATTTCTGCGTGTTCGGCGAGAGCTTACACAGGCAGGGAACCTTCCGGCTCAGCCTGTCAATATCCTGCATGGTAAACTCCACGTCGCCTTCCTGCGCCACTGCAAGCAGATGGAGCACCGTATTCGTGCTGCCGCCCATGGCAATGTCGAGCGTCATGGCATTGAGGAAAGCATCGCGCGTGGCAATGTTGCGCGGCAGTACGCTCTCGTCCCCGTCTTCATAATAAGCCAAGGCATTCTTCACAATCTGCCGGGCAGCATCCTTGAAGAGCCTGATGCGGTTCTTGTGAGTAGCCAGAATGGTGCCATTGCCGGGCAGGGCAAGACCGATGGCCTCCGTGAGCGAGTTCATGGAATTGGCCGTAAACATGCCCGAACAGCATCCGCAACCCGGACAGGCACACTGCTCGATGAGGTTCAAGTCGGCGTCGCTCACGCTCTCGTCGCCGCCATTCACCATTGCGGTAATGAGGTCGGCGTTCTCTCCTTTCCACTTGCCGGCCTCCATAGGGCCGCCGGAGCAGAACACGGTAGGTATGTTCAGCCTCATGGCAGCCATCAGCATGCCGGGCGTAACCTTATCGCAGTTGGAGATACATATCATGGCATCGGCCTTGTGGGCATTGACCATGTACTCTACGGAGTCGGCAATGATGTCGCGCGAGGGCAGCGAATACAGCATGCCATCGTGCCCCATGGCGATGCCGTCATCGATGGCAATGGTGTTGAACTCCGCCGCATAGCAGCCCATACCCTCTATCTCGTGCTTCACTATCTGCCCTATCTCGTGCAGATGCGTATGTCCAGGCACAAACTGAGTGAACGAATTAACTACTGCTATAATGGGTTTGCCAAACTGCTCCTGCTTCATTCCCGTGGCCACCCACAGTGCACGGGCGCCTGCCATTCTTCTGCCTTGCGTGCAAACAGCACTTCTCAACTCATGTTTCATATCCTAACTTTTAATCATTCTGCTTAAAATGGTTACAAAGTTACTGCTTTTTTATCTATTTACCAATAGTTTTTAAATAAAAGTAGATATTCTGCTACACTTTAAAACAATGCCAGAGCGATTTTCTCTTGGCACGAGCCGGCGAATGAAAACAAAAAAATCCCCGATGCCGAAGCACCGGGGATAATCATTAAATCTTTGTTATCAGTTGATTACTTAACGTAAACTACAGCCAGACGGTTAGAAGTTGTACCCTGAACACCCTTGCCAGAAGCCTCGTCAACAATGACGCCACGGCCCTTGAGATATTCAGCTACGTTGTCAGCACGAGACTGAGACAATCTCTGGTTGAGCTCTGCAGAACCCTCGGGAGATGCAGTACCAACAATCTGTACGTGCTTGCCTTCCTTCACAGCATCGAGAGCTTTCTTTGCGTCCTTGGTAAGAGCAGACTTGCCCTGTGCGAAGGTAACGAATACCAGGTTCTCTACCTTAACTACCTGAGGAGCCGGAGCTTCCTTAACAACTTCCTTCACAACCTCCTTAGGCTTCTTGGCCAGTTCGTTGCGCAGGTCGTTAATCTGGGCGTTGAGGCCATCGATTTCAGCCTGATCGCGCAACTGGGCGATAGTGAAGTTATGAGTACCGTTAGAGTTGCCAAACTTATAAACAACACCTGCATTCAACTGAACTGCGCTGCGGTTGATGTTGTACTGTGTGCCCTCGTAGCCAGTGCCGTTGAGTGCCCAAGTTACAGAAGGCTCAACATATACCTGCCATGCCTTCTCGGCACCCAGGTTGAATACGAAGTCGATACCTGCCTTAGAAGTCAGGGCGTTGATGTTCTTTGCGCCATAAGCGTTGAAAGTGTGACCCCAGCCGAAACCAAATACAGGAATAACCTCGAAAGCACGGGGCTCACCCTTGTAGCCACCGAACCAGTTGCTCAGGTTCACGGTAGCAAGCAAGCTTGTATTCAGTGCGCGTACTGCAGTGCCGGTAGAATTCCAAGGCTTGTTAGAGAAGTAAGCATTGCTCTCGGCAGCCAGACCGAATACGGGAGTGAACCAACGGCCAATACGCAGACCGGCGTTGGGGTTCAGGTTGCCCATCCAGCTGTTTCCGGTAGTCTTTGTGGCAACACCTCCATTGATACCAATGTAGAAGTTGTCGAAAGTCTTACTTTCTGTAACAGTCTGTGCGTTTGCAGATACTGCCATCACAGCGGCAGCAAACAATAAAACTAACTTTTTCATGTCTCTCTTTTATTAATAAATTAATTTGTATTTTTTCGTTATCTTTATATCTTTTCGGGTGCAAAGTAAATAAAAAAACTAATAACCACCAAATGTTTTTCACGAAAATTGCAACTTTGCCGCAGAAACGAAGCGAAAATTACGATAAATAGAGGAAAAATGGCTAATTTTGCAGAAAAAGCAATGAGTTTACCGCTATACAAAATCCGAAAGATGGAATACTGGCCCCTCGCTGGCTGGATACCGGCCAGTCTTTCGGCGCTGTCAGTCTTTTTCTTGGGCGGCAGTTTGCCGCCGCTTGTCGTTGCTGCCATAGCAGTACTCATACCCCTGGCGGTGGGCCGGCTGCAGTACGAGCGCCTCTTCATTGCCGGCAGCGAGCAACTGTTGGGCTCTTACGGCCGTTATCTGATTACGCTGACAGTTCCGCTGCAGGTTCTGGTGATTGCATCCATGCCCACACGGATAGCCGTGCTGGCACTGTTTGCGGGCATACCTTTCAGCCGGATGATAGCCGGCCAGCTGGTACTGATGCTCCGACCCGATACGGCAAGCAGGTATTTCACGCTCTATCCGTCGTTCCAATTTGCCGGCCGCGAGGGCAAAATCAATGCCCGCGTCTATCTTATCGGCGCCCTTTACTTCGCCTTCGGCATCCTGCCGCTCGTCTTCATGCTCTGGCAAACCGACTGGCAACTGCGCTGGGACATTATTATCTTTGGCCCCTGCCTGGTCATGTACTTTCTGTACTTGGCCTTGTTCCGCCGCCATCAGGGTTACAACGATGCCGTCATCGCCCTCGCCAGCCAGCTCATTCTGCTCTCGTTCCTGGCCGCCGTGGCCTTTTTGCGGTAGCTGCCGGCGCACCACCCGTTACACCTTATTATATATAGGGACACTTATCGACAGAAAAACTGCCGCAAACCTACACGGAAGCCGCATTGGCGAATGTGTCTGATGAGAGTGCTTTTAAATATAGCTTTATCCATTTTTCATACCTGCCAGAAAATTCCACCGAGGCTAACCCTGTAAAATACTCAAACTGATGCCGGTTAAGAAACACCGACTGCCGCAGCAATGGGGCTTCAAGTACACCGCGGTCGATCAGAAAAAGTTGCGTGATGAGCCGGCCCAGACGCCCATTCCCGTCGATAAAAGGATGCAGCATTTCAAACTGATAGTGTATGAGTGCTGCCTTGATGAGCACATCCTGATTATCTTCCTCATTGATATAATTCTCCAAATCTGCAAAAGCAGTCAGGAAATCATCACCTGTAGGCGTAACAAAGGGGGCCGTGAAGAGCGTGTCGCCCACATCACCTATCCACGTGGGCGAATGTCGGAACTCGCCGGGATACTTCTTCTCATTGTGCTCGCCCTGCATCATGACATAATGAATGTCCTTAAACAACCGCCCCGAGAGCGGCAGAACATGCAGCCGTTCCACGCCAAAGGAGGTGGCCTCGCAGAGCAACTTCTCGTCCATCAGCATGCGCTCATCGCGCTCCTGGGCTGCAGGAGCCATGCCGAACATGAACGGCGAGGGCTCCGGAACGCCCCATGCCAGGCGCACCGAAGCCTCCACTTCCTGCCGCATGGCCTCCTCGCTGTGGCTTAATGACGCTATCTGCCGATGTGCCTGCTGCAGAAGCCAGCGCATCTCATCGTCAACGGCAACCTCAACTTGTTGTAGCGGCGTGGGCACAAACGACTGATAGGCTTGCTCACCCTTGCCATGAACGCGAAAATAACCTTGCCTTTCCATCATCATACGGCCTGTTTTTTGATTGGCTGCTGCCTCATCCACCTTCCTTGCATCGCAATTCCATACCTGCCAGCTTTGCCACTCGGTTGTTTCATCTCTATTTTATCAGTTGCAAAGATAACACAAAATATCGGGTTGTGACTACCCAAGAAAAGAATCAAAAAATAGCAGTCGGATAACTTAGCCTTTCTGCAGAACGGGCTGTTGAGATACCAAAACTCCTTTAAAGCGAGTTAGTTACTAAGGAAAATGCCTGTAATTTGTATTTATCTGAACCCAACCACATGGTGTACTCCGCTGAACTGCTAACCACATCCATCCCCTCTTTGCACGTGGCTGAGTAAAAAAAGCAGCAGGAAAAATAATGACCACCGCATAGACTGGCCTCCACAAGTAGAAACATTTATGGCATGAACTATAAATAACGTAAGTTCGACGAATTATAACAGGCTGCAATTTGGTAATTAACAAAAACTTTTTGTAATTTTAGCCTCGCCAATCATAGGTATGATTGGGTGTGATATAATTCGTAGAAATCATGTGAGTTTAGAATTAAAAAGAATAGCGAAGAACATGAAGAGAAAGAAAATGCCTAAATACTTACGAGAAGAACAGACTGAAAAGAGCCAAAAGCCAAAACTGCCAAGTACCATGTCAGAACAGGCTATACAATACTTAAGCCCTCAAAAACTGCTGTCTAAAACCTTACCAGCTCTTTTAAATGAGAGATGGGATGATTATACGCCAACTCCGGACGACTCTTATCCTATAAGGCATCTGTATGACTTGCAGAATACAAGGATTTCTGAATACACGATAGAAGATTTCCGTTTTCTCGTCAATCAGAACATAGGATTGGAATACATAATACCATTGGCAATAGAAATATTATCAAAGAATTTTCTTGCCGCTGGTGACTTCTATGAGGGCGACTTACTGAATGCCGTTCTCAAAGTGCCGGAAAGTTTCTGGAGGAAGAAGCCATTGCTGTACCATGCGCTGAAAGAACAGCTGAACTTACAGAAAGACACCTTAGAAAACAATATAGAAATCCATTCAATGAAAAAAACTATCAGTGAGTTCCTAAATACAGATATTCTTCAAAACTCATCGAACTCACGCTAAATAACAGGTGCCAGCAACTGCGCAAAGACATCTGCTGATGGACTTGAAAAGCATCTCCGGGAACTTTCGACACTTGTCGCACATGAATTCGACACTTGTCGCACAATCGTGCGACACTTGTCGAAAGTTCACGAAGCATAGCTTTTGCACTTCTTTTACGCGTTTTCAATCACCCCGGGAACATTCGGTTTGTGTCAAAACAAGTGTTTGGAAAAATATCAAACTGCTGATTTTCAGCAGTTTGTAATAACGGACGCATGTCAGTTTGATGCGGGGTATTGCACGCGAAGACGGTTCGCGCTATCTTTGCTGCATCAAACATAGAAAGGAAATGCACATGAACAAGAATGGAATGAAGGACCTGCTGGTTCTCTGCGGAATGGCAGGCATGGTGGCGATGACGGTTGCAACGATGGATGTTCCGCCGGGTGCGAACGGTAACTCCACCCGTAACTACTACGTGTATAACCCTACGGCCATAGACAACGAGATAGCCGCATGGCAGCGCAACGCCAAACCTACGGGCAACGACGTGATTGCCGCCCGGATGAAGGGGTTTATGGATGCCTGCTTCTCGCGCCCCGTGGTGAGGAACAGGCGGCAGGCCGACTCCGTTATGCACGACCGGGTGCGCACGTGGGCCATAGCCAACTACCGGCCGGCAGAATGATGCGGCAGGCCTGGCTTTAGCATCCTCCGGGCCTGCGGGTGCTGAACGAAGCAGGAAAAACAGCCGCTACAGCTTGCGAATCCAGATGTTGCGGAAGCTGATGGGTGCGCTGTCGTCGCCGTGGGCCTGCAGCAGGATGGGGCCGTCGCCGTGCGGCTTTACTTGCGGCAGGCCAATGTACTCGGTAGTTCCCATAATTTCGGTATGGTTCTGCACCACTATCCCGTTCTGTATAACAGTTACCCGGGGGCGGTAGAGGTAAGTGCCGTCGGCCTTGAATACGGGCGCGGTGTAGATGATGTCGTACACATTCCACTGTCCCGGGCGCCGCATGGCATTGACAAGGGGCGGTGTTTGCTTGTAGACCGATGCCGCCATGCCGTTAACATAGGTCTCGTTGCAGTAGCTGTCGAGTATCTGCACCTCGTACATACCCTGCAGATAGACGCCGCTGTTGCCGCGGGCCTGGCTGCTGCCGGTGATGTTGGCGGGCACCATCCACTCCAAATGGAGCTGGAAACTGCCGAATTTCTCCTTTGTCTCTATATCTGCGGCGGCTCCTTTGACCACCGTCATCACGCCGTCGTGCACCCGCCACTTGGCCGGACTGCCGTCGGTGCTCTGCCACTGCGCCAGGTTGGTGCCGCCAAAGAGCACGAGCGCGTCGGCCGGAGCACTGCCCGCATCCTCTCCGGGCGTAATGACGGGGGGCTGTGGTGTCCAGTATTCCGTCATTTCAGGCTTCATGGGCATGGGCTGGGGATAGCTTTTCTGTGCGTAAACTGCTGCGCCCATCATGGTCAGTGCAGCTGTAAGAAGCATTGTTTTCATCCTTTCTCGGTTTTTATGTTCGGTCTTTGGTTGTAGGTTTCACTTGCTCTCTCCTGCCGGTTCGCCGTGAGCCGATGTCATGCCGGCGGCCTTTGGAAGAGAAAATAAAAAAAGGCCAGGAGCATCACTGCTGCCGACCCCATAATTAGAGAGTTAAAAAATCAAGTTGTTATTGTTGTTGGATTATTTCCATTCCTACGCTTACAGCCTCCATGTTCAGCGGAATCATGTTGTGATGGCGCTCCGGCAGGCTCTTGTAGAGTGCTTTCTTGAGGCCGTCGGTGCTCACTACGGGGCACACCTTGAGCAGTCCGCCGAGCACAATCATGTTGAACACCTTGGCATTCTTCATCTCGGCGGCCTTGTCCATGGCGTCAATGCGGTACACGTTGATGTCCTTCCGCGTTGGCGGAGCTATGATGCCGTAGCCGTCGTAAATAAGAACACCGCCCGGTTTTACCTTCGATTCGAACTTGTCGAGTGAGGGTTGGTTGAGCACGATGGCAACATCGAACTTGCTCAGGATGGGCGACGAGATGCGCTCATCGCTCACTATCACCGTTACGTTGGCCGTACCGCCGCGCTGCTCGGGCCCGTAGGCCGGCATCCACGTAACTTCCTTGTCTTCCATCAGTCCCGAGTAGGCCAGTATCTTACCCATGGAGAGAACTCCCTGGCCACCGAAACCGGAAATGATTATTTCTGTCTTCATATTTAAAAGCCTTACGTCGCCTTCCCCGGGGAAGGTTTCCTGTTACTTGTCTGTTGATTTTCCGAAGCCGTAACCGTTAGAGTCCGGTGGTGTCCTTGAGGTCTCCCTTGACGTATTCCTTGAACATGTGCTCCTGCATCCACTCGTTTGCCTTGACTGGAGATAGTTTCCAGCCGCTGTTGCAGGTAGCAACAATCTCTATCAGGCTTGACCCGAGCCCCTGCATGGAGGCTTCGAACGCCTTGCGGATGGCCTTCCTGGCCTTCTGGATGGAGCCTACCGTCTCCACGCTCTGGCGTGTCACGTAGCATGTTCCGCGCAGGTGTGATGCCAGCTCGGTAATATTGAGCGGATAGCCGTGCAGCTGCGGGTCGCGTCCATAGGGGCAGGTGGCGGTCTTCTGGCCAATAAGAGTGGTGGGAGCCATCTGTCCTCCCGTCATTCCATAGATGGCATTGTTGATGAAGATGATAGGAATGTTCTCGCCGCGGTTGAGTGCATGGATGGTTTCTCCGGTTCCGATGCAGGCCAGGTCGCCGTCACCCTGGTAGGTGAAGACAAGCCTGTCGGGCCACATACGCTTGATACCGGTTGCCACGGCGGGTGCTCTGCCGTGGGCAGCTTCCTGCCAGTCGATGTCCAGATAGCGGTAAGCAAAGACGGCGCAGCCCACCGGGCAAACGCCCACAGCTTTGTCCTCCATGCCCATCTCCTCAATTACCTCTGCCACGAGTTTGTGCACCACGCCGTGCGAACAGCCCGGACAGTAGTGCATGGCCGTATCGTTCATCAGCGTTGGTTTCTTATATACCAGGTTCTCCGGTGCTATAATATCATTTGCCATTGTTGGTTCCTCCTATTTGTTAATCAGCTTTTGCTTGAGTGCCTCGACTATTTCTTCCGGATCGGGCACTATACCACCCAGCCTGCCGAAGTGTTCTACCGGCAATGCACCATTCATGGCTAAGCGTACATCCTGTACCATTTGGCCGGCATTGATTTCGGATACCAGGATGCCTTTTTTGCCTTTGGCAGCCTGGGCTATTGCTTTGCTGGGGAAAGGCCACAGCGTGATGGGACGGAAAAGCC
Organism: Prevotellaceae bacterium KH2P17; assembly: GCA_900199655.1. Lineage (GTDB taxonomy): Bacteria > Bacteroidota > Bacteroidia > Bacteroidales > Bacteroidaceae > Prevotella. The sequence continues at coordinate 34,973 of FZRE01000009.1, read as the reverse complement.
CCACCTTGATGCCTTCCTCACGTGCAAGCTCAACGGCTTTCTCGCCTATACGGGCGGCACTTCCGAAGCTCACAACCATATAGTCGGCATCTTCCAGCTGCTGGGTTTCATAACGCACCTCGTTCTCCTCTATCTGCCTGTACTTCTCCTGCAGATGTTCGTTGCGCACCTCCATGACCTCCGACTTCAATTCCAGTGAGGTCAGAATGTTCGGTTCACGACCTTTGGTGCGGCCGATGGTTGCCCACGGGCACTCTTTCTTGATTTCCGCCTCCGTGCGACGGGGCTTGAAAGGCGGCAGAACCACCTTTTCCATCATCTGCCCGATAACTCCGTCGGACAGAAGCATGGCCGGATTGCGGTACTTGAAGGCCAGCTCAAAGGCCAAATCCACGAAGTCCGCCATCTCCTGAACACTGTTGGGAGCCAGTACGATGACGTTGTAGTCGCCGTTGCCGCCGCCGCGCGTTGCCTGGAAATAGTCGCTCTGGCTCGGCTGGATGGTACCCAGGCCGGGGCCGCCACGCTGTACGTTGACGAACACTCCCGGTATCTCGGCGCCTGCCATGTACGAGATGCCCTCCTGCATCAATGCAATGCCGGGCGAAGAGGATGTGGTCATGACGCGTTTACCTGCGCCCGCACCACCATATATCATATTGATAGCTGCCACCTCGCTCTCTGCCTGGAGCACTACCATGCCGGTTGTTTCCCACGGCTTGAGCAAAGCCAGCGTCTCAATAATCTCACTTTGCGGAGTGATAGGATAGCCGAAGAAGCCATCGGCACCGCAACGAATGGCAGCATTGGCTATGGCCTCGTTGCCTTTCATTAATGTTACTTCCTGTTCTGCCATGTCTCTAAGCCTCCATATTCTTTTTATAAACGGTGATACATCCATCGGGACAAACGATGCCACACGATGCACAGCCAATACAGTCTTCTGGTTTGGCAGCCTCAACGTATGGATAGCCGTGGACGTTTACTTTCTTTTGTGCCAGTGCAATCACATGCTTGGGACACGCAACTACGCAGAGTTGGCATCCTTTACACCTGTTGGTGTCCACCACAATAGCTCCCTTAAACTTACTCATAATGTCTTTTTTTTCAAGGATTGTATGTATCCTTATCGTAAAAATTCAGAATATTGTCAAGCATTTCCTTTGCTTCAACCGCCGGAGAGTTAGGATCCAGGGCGATAGCTTCCATGTAGCAGTCGATGGCATGCTGCCAGTCGCCTTTGCGCCGGTGCTCATTACCGAGCCTGTAGTATTCTTCTGCGGTCATTGGTTGCGGATAATCTTGATTACTGATAGTATTCATGCCGGCCTGCCGCCAATGTATTCTTCATCAGCGAGCAGATGGTCATGGGCCCCACTCCGCCCGGAACAGGGGTTATGAAGCTGCACTTGGGCGCAACCTCATCGAACTTCACGTCGCCGTTCAGGCGGAAACCGCTCTTGCGAGTGGCGTCGGCAACGCGCGTGGTACCTACATCTATAACGACTGCCCCGTCCTTCACCATGTCGGCAGTTACAAAGTCGGGCTTGCCGATGGCTGCAATGATGATGTCGGCCTGGCGGCATTCCTCCTTCAGGTTTGCCGAGTGGGAATGGCACACCGTAACAGTGGCGTCGCCGTAGTGCTTCTGCATCATGAGCTGGGCCATGGGTTTGCCCACGATGTTGGAGCGTCCGAGCACCACGCACTTCTTGCCGCTGGTCGCTATATGATAGTGGTTGAGCAGCGTAAGGATGCCCAGTGGCGTGGCGGAAATGAAACAGGGCAGGCCGATAGCCATGCGGCCGACGTTTACGGGATGAAATCCGTCTACGTCCTTGCGGTAGTCTATGGCCATGATAACCTTCTGTTCGTCGATGTGAACGGGCAGAGGCAGCTGCACGATGAAGCCGTCGACGTCTTCGTCTCGGTTCAGTTTGTCGACACAGGCCAGCAGTTCAGCCTCCGTAACATCGGCCTCGAACCTGATGAGCGTCGACTTGAAGCCGCACTGCTCGCAGGCAATGACCTTGTTGCGCACGTAGGTTTCCGAGCCTCCGTCGTGCCCAACGAGCACCGCAGCCAGGTGAGGCTGCTTGCCGCCGCCGGCCACCAGGAGCCTTACCGCTTCCGCTATTTCGGCCTTGATGGCCGTAGCCGTAGCCTTGCCGTCTATGAGTTGATATGCCATGTCAGTCGTTCTTTACATTTTGGGCATGCCGGGCATGCCTTTCATCTTACCCATCATGCCGCGCATACCGCTGCCTGTAACCATCTTCATCATCTTGCGGGTCTGGTCGAACTGCTTGATGAGCCGGTTCACCTCCTGAATACTGGTACCCGAACCCTTGGCTATGCGCTGCCTACGGCTCTGGTTGAGTATCTCGGGAGTAGTGCGTTCCTTGGGTGTCATGCTGCGAATAATGGCCTCGATGCCGTTAAAGGCGTTGTCGTCTATATCCACATCCTTGATAGCCTTGCCCACACCGGGAATCATGCCGGCCAGGTCCTTGAGGTTTCCCATCTTCTTTATTTGCTCTATCTGACCGAGAAAGTCGTTGAAATCGAACTTGTTTTTCTGTATCTTCTTCTGCAGTCGCTTGGCTTCCTCCTCGTCAAACTGCTCCTGGGCACGCTCCACCAGCGTAACCACATCGCCCATTCCGAGGATGCGGTCGGCCATGCGGGAAGGGTGGAACACATCAATGGCCTCCATTTTCTCACCGGTACCGATGAACTTGATGGGCTTGGTGACCACCGTACGGATGCTGAGGGCAGCGCCGCCGCGGGTATCGCCGTCGAGTTTGGTCAGCACCACGCCGTCAAAGTCGAGCCTGTCGTTGAACTCCTTGGCCGTGTTCACGGCATCCTGGCCGGTCATGGAGTCGACCACAAAGAGCGTCTCATCCGGATTTACGGCCTCCTTGAGCGAGGCAATCTCGTCCATCATCTGTTCGTCTACGGCCAGTCGGCCGGCGGTATCGATGATGACAACGTCGTTGCCCTTGGCCTTGGCCTCCTGGATGGCATGCCGGGCTATCTCGTTCACGTTCTTGTTCTCCGGCTCGCTGTACACGGGCACGCCTATCTGTCCGGCCACAACCGTGAGCTGCTGGATGGCGGCGGGGCGGTAAACGTCGCAGGCCACGAGCAGCGGTTTCCTGTGTTGCTTGGTCTTGAGCAGGTTAGCCAGCTTGCCGGTGAACGTAGTCTTGCCCGAACCTTGCAGTCCCGACATCAGGATAACGGCCGGCCGGCCGGTCAGCTTCAGGTCAGCAGCCTCGCCGCCCATGAGCTCCGCCAGCTCGTCGTGAACGATTTTGACCATCAACTGTCCGGGTTTCACGGCCGTAAGCACGTTCATTCCCATTGCTTTTTGCCTCACCGTATCGGTAAAACTCTTAGCAACCTTGTAGTTGACATCGGCATCCAGCAAGGCTCTGCGCACGTCTTTGAGCGTTTCGGCAACATTGATTTCGGTGATTTTTCCTTCACCTTTCAGTATCTTAAACGAGCGTTCAAGTCTGTCACTCAGATTTTCGAACATGATTTTTTTAATCTTTTTGTAATATCCTACAAAGATACTGATAATAAGATGAATAAGAAAGAAAAACCAACTTGTTTTGTATAAATTTAACGCGGGGCTCTTTTCGTCGGCTTGCAGGAGCCATTCGGGAACTTTCGACAAGTGTCGAATTCATGTGTGACAAGTGTCGCACAATCGTGCGACACTTGTCGAAAGTTCCTGAAGCATAGCTTCGGCACCTCCGGCTGGGTTTTTACGACACCCGGAAAAAGTGAAACACGCGGACAGAAAGAGGAAGAAACAAACGAAAAAAGAATGCAACGGATTGAAATGACAGCCCCGTACAGACTGCGGCGAGCCTGCGAAAAAGGCTAATAGCTGAACTTCACAATCAGCGGCAGATGGTCGCTGAACCCGTCCTGATAACGGGGGCCGATGTAGGTGCGGCGGGGCTTGAGGCCTCCATACTGCCCGTCGTCCGTCAGCAGGAAAGGTTCGTCGCCAATCCTGCAGCCCTCCACCCTTGCTGCCAGGCGGGGCGAGCAGAACACATGGTCAATACTCTCCCACCCGCCCCTATACCAATAGGTGCCCCGGGCACCATGGCTGCCCTGTGCCCCGGCTGATACGTGCACCATGCCGTGGAGCTCCAGATGGCGCAGGGAGGCGTTGCCGGCAGTGTCGTTGAAGTCGCCGGCAACCAGAATCCTGGCCTCCGGCTCCGCAAGACGGATGGAATCGACCGACTGGCACAGCCGCCGTGAGACCTGCATGCGGTGCGGCCGCGTTTCCAACTCGCCGCCCGAACGGCTCGGAGCGTGGACAACGAAAACGTGGAGCGTATCGCCGCTGCGCCCTACTCCTTTCACATAAAGGATGTCGCGCGTAGGCCGCATGCCCCTGACGGGCTCCACGCGCAGGGCGTAATGGCTCACGGGCAGGAACGTAAAGGGCGAGTACAGCAGGGCAACGTCAATGCCACGCACGTCGGGCGAGCTGGTCATAAGGTACTCGTAGCCAGCTTTGCGCAGCAGCGAGCGCCGGGTCAGGTCGCGCATCACGCTGTCGTTTTCGACCTCGCAGAGTGCAACCATATCGGGCAAAGCCCACTCCCGGCCGTCTGCTCCGCACGAAATGATTTCCTGCCCTATGCGGTTCAGCTTGCGCCAGTAGCGGGTACGCGTCCAGTGGTGGTAGCTCTGGGGCAGGAACTCCTCGTCCTGCGTGAGGCTGTCGTCCACGCAATCGAACATGTTCTCGCAGTTCAGCTCCACGAAAGTGAAGATATCAAGCAGCAATAAAACAAGGGCCATCGTCGTAGGTGATTGTTCATCATCACAACGATGGCCCTTGTTTTTTATTGTCCTCGGGTGCTATTCCCTTACGTGTTTCCGTATTTTGGTCAGATAGTCCTTCATTCCGTCGGCGTCCTTGTGGTCTATGATTTCGAGCAGTTGCTTGAGTTCGGTGCGTATCTGGGCCACTTGGTCGTGCGTGTAGGGGTTGAAGAGGATTTCCTGCAGCAGGTAGTCGTCTTCCGACAGCACGCCTTTGGCAATCTTCATGTGGCGCTTGAAGGTTGTTCCGGGCGCGTCCTGGTGCTTCATCACGGCAGCAAACACAAACGTGCTCACGAAGGGGATGCTCAGCGAGTAGGCCACCGTGCGGTCATGCTCGTCAAAGGTGTACTCGTAGATGTTGAGCCCCAGCTTCCGGTAAAGGTCCTTGAAGAAGATGCGCCCCATGTAGTCGCCCTCGTTGATGATGATGGCGTTCTCCTCGCTCAGCTGGTTCAGGTTGGCAAAGGTGGGGCCGAACATCGGATGGGTGCTCACGTACGGGTGGCCGCAATGCTCGTAGAAGTCCTTCAGCCCGGTCTTTACGGAGCTGATATCGCTGATGATGCACTCGGCCGGCAGGTACGGCAGCACCTCTTCGAAGGCCGGCAAGGTGAACTTTACCGTTACGGCGTTGATGAGCAGTTCGGGCCTGAAAGCCTTTATCTCCTCAACTTTGGTAAAGCGCTGGCAGTTGTACGTGAAGCGCATGCGCCGCGGGTCTTTCTCAAAAACGGCCACCTCGTGGTCAAAACTCAGCAGGTCGATGAAGAAACTTCCCATCTTTCCTGCTCCCAAAATCAATATTCTCATAATTCAAAACTTGGCCTTCAGCCTTGCAGAAAGAGGCCGGAAAACCAGCCGGAGCAGCACCGCAGCACGTTGGCAAGGCCACGGCAGCGCAGCTCTTTGTGGCTTCATGGCTTCCTCTGTTCCTCCGTTTGTTACTTTGTCTGGTTACTGGTTGATGATTTTCATTTGCTGACGGACGCTCTCCTCGTGCACTCCCTCGAACACGCGGGCTATGAATTCGGCGTCCATACCCAGCAGCGAGCCCTGCGCACCGCGCTTTTCCAGTATCTCGTTGTAGCGGTTCGCCTGGAACACCGTCATGTTGTGCTCCTTCTTGTACTGCCCTATCTCGCGGCAAACACGCATGCGCTTGACCAGCAACTCCATGAGTTCGTTGTCCAGTTCGTCTATTTGCTTGCGCAAGAGGGTAATTCCTTCGGTCGTGGAGTGCTCGTCGCGCACCACAAGCAGGCTCAGGATGTAGTCCAGCACATCGGGCGTAACCTGCTGCTTGGCGTCGCTCCAGGCCTCGTCGGGGCAGCAGTGGCTCTCTACCAAGAGGCCGTCGAAGCCCAAGTCCATGGCCTGCTGGCAGAGCGGAGCTATCAGCTCGCGGCGCCCGCCGATGTGACTGGGGTCGCAGATGATGGGCAGGTTGGGCACGCGACGGTGCAGTTCCATCGCTATCTGCCACATGGGCAGGTTGCGATATATCTTCTTGTCGTAGCTTGAGAAGCCGCGGTGAATGGCCGCCATGCGCTTAACGCCGGCCTGGTTGATGCGCTCCATGGCGCCTATCCACAGCTCAAGGTCGGGATTGACGGGGTTTTTGACGAACACGGGTACGTCAACGCCCTGGAGCGAGTCGGCCAAATCCTGCATCGCAAAGGGGTTGGCAGTGGTGCGGGCGCCTATCCAGAGGATGTCGATACCGTACTTCAGGCAGAGCTCCACATGCTCCGGCTTGGCCACCTCGGTAGCTACGAGCATGCCGGTTTCGTCCTTCACGGCCTTCATCCAGGGCAAGGCAGCCTCTCCGTTGCCCTCGAAACCGCCCGGTTTGGTGCGTGGTTTCCACACTCCGGCACGGAACATGTGGCATCCCTTCTGCTTCAGCTGGCGGGCGGTGGTCATCACTTGCTCCTCCGTTTCGGCCGAACAGGGGCCTGCAATGACGATGGGGCGTTCGTTGTCACTCGGTAAATTCAATGGTAAAAGGTCCAATTCCATATCTTGTTCTTTATTTATGATTGCTTGAAAACTGACTTTATCCGCTCCAGGGCCTCACCTATCAGCTCGTCTTTGGCACAAAGACTGATGCGGATATGCCGCCTGCCGTTGGAACCGAAGATAAATCCGGGAGTGATGAATACCCTGGCTTCGTGCAGTACTCGTTCCGTCAGTTCCTCCGCATCGGCATATCCGGCGGGTATCTTGCCCCACAGGAACATGCCCACTTGTGCCGGGTCGTAGGTGCAACCCAGCGCTCTCATAATCTGCTCGGCCACGTTGCGGCGGCGCTGATAGGTCTCTATGTTGTACTCCCGGTGCCACTCTGCGGTGTTGGTGTTGTAAGCCTCGGCCGCCGCCAGCTGTATGCCGCGGAACATTCCGCTGTCTATGTTGCTCTTAATCTTCAGTATCCAGCTGATAAACCGGGCGTTGGAGGCACACAAACCCACGCGCCAGCCGGGCATGTTGAAGCTCTTCGACATGGAGTTGAACTCGATGCAGCAGTCCTTGGCGCCAGGTATCTGGAGCAAGGACATGGGCTTCGGGTTCAGAATAAAGCTGTAGGGATTGTCGTTTACCACAACTATATTGTGCCTTCTGGCAAACTCCACCAGCCTTTCGTACGTCTCCCGCCGGGCATCACCGCCCGTAGGCATGTTGGGATAGTTGGTCCACATGAGCCTTACACGGCTCAAGTCGAGGCCTTCCAGCTCCCGGAAGTCGGGCTGCCAGCCGTTGTCTTCACGCAGATTGTAGTTCACCACCTCGGCTCCCAGTATCCTGCTGAGCGACGTGTAGGTAGGATATCCGGGGTTGGGAACCAGCACCTGCTCGCCCGGATTTACGAAGGCGAGCGTTACATGCAGTATTCCCTCCTTGCTGCCGATAAGCGGCTGTATCTCGGAGTCGGCGTTCAGCTCCACTCCATACCACTTGCGGTAGAACGAAGCCATAGCCCGACGCAGCTCGGGAGTGCCCATCGTGGGCTGGTAACCATGCGCCGAAGGGTCGCGGGCCACCTCGCAGAGCTTGCTGACGGTTTGCTCCGAGGGCGGCATGTCGGGGCTCCCGATGGCCAGCGAGATAACGTTCTGCCCGGCGGCGTTCATCTTTGCCACTTCCTTCAGCTTGCGGCTGAAGTAGTATTCCTGTACTGTATCGAGTCTGTTTGCAGGTTGTATCATGTCTGTCTGTATGTTTCAGGTTATTAATCACGTAGTACCAGAGGCCTTCTATTCCTGATATTCGCCCAGTATCTTGAGCTCGCTGGTGAGCGGGATGATGGCATCAATCGACTGCCGGTAGCGGGTCAGGCTGCTGAAAGTTACATCCACGTAGAACAGGTACTCCCACTCATGCCCGATGATGGGCAGCGACTGTATCTTCGTGAGGTTGATGTCGTAGAACGAAAGGATGGTGAGCACCTTCGAAAGGCTGCCCTCCGCGTGCGGCAACGAGAACACCAAGCTGGCCTTGTCCGACTTTTCGAGCGGGCGGAGGAAGTCGGCCTTGCGCGGATTACTCACCACCAGGAAGCGCGTAAAGTTGTGCTTGTTGTCCTCGATGTGGTCTTCCAGCACCTTGAGGCCGTACATGCGGGCGGCATCGGGGTGGCAGATGGCAGCCCAGCCGCGGCACCCGTGCGAGCTGATATACTGTGCCGCGCCGGCCGTATCCTCTGCTTCAACGGCCTTCATGTCGGGATGATTGGCCAAGAAACCCCTGCACTGCATCAGCGCCACGGGGTGTGAATGCACCTCGGTAACGGTCGCCCAGTCGTCGTCCGGCAAGCAGCAGATGCAGTGCTGGATGTGCAGCTTGTGCTCGCCTACGATGGTTGTGCCCGAGGAGCGCATGAGGTCGTAGTTGTGGAGCAGCGACCCTGCGATGGTGTTCTCTATGGCCAGCATGCCGATAACGGTGCTATCGCGCTTGATGTTCTCAAATACTTCCTCGAAGGTGGAGCAACATATCAGCTGTATCTGCTCGCTCCGGAAATACTCATGGGCTGCAATGTCGTGGAAAGACCCCATCTCGCCCTGTATGGCTACTCTTCTCATGATTTCTCATATCTAACGAAAAACGGCCCTGCTCATTGTAAGCGGGACCGTTTTGTATGTTCTCATACTCGTTAACCATCAGTTAAATGACACGCAACTTCCCGCTTTACAATTACTTGCAAAGTAAAAATAAAAGTAAAAGTAAGATGCGTACACGTTACTCATGATGGTATGCTTGTTTCTTGTTGATGCAGCAAAAGTATAACATTTATTTGGAACAAACAAACATTTGGTCAGAAAATGTCGTCTTTCCGTGTATTTTTCTCATCCTCGCCTCTGCTCTTTTCAGAAACCGTAGGGGTTCATCTCCTTGTATTTCTGCTCCGTTTTGTGCTGTATGCCATCTGCTTCGGCAGCGGCGGGGCTGCCGTTGGCCTCATCGGGTGATAGCTCGAGCACGCTCTTCATGTCCTCCTCGGCCCCCTCGAGGTCGCCAAGAGCCTTCCTGATGGCGCCCCTCTCACGGAACGCATTCGCGCAGAAGGGGTTCACCTCTATTACCTTATTATATATAGCCACGGCCTGGTCGTGGTTGCCCTTGGCCTCCTCAACGCGGGCCTTTAGCAGCAGCACGTCCTCGTTACCTTCCACTTTGCTCACCAGCAGGTCGGCATCTTCGGCGGCACCGGCCACGTCGCCCATCTTGAGCAGTGTCTCGCCGCGCAGCAGATAGGCGTCGACAAAGTCGGCATTCTGCGTTATCGCCTTGGTGAGCATGGCGATGGCGTTCACCTGGTCGCCCTGTCCGATGCAGGCGCGGGCATAGAGGAAGAGCACCTGCGGGTCGTCCTTGTTGATGAGCATGGCCTTTTCGCAGGCGTCGCCCATGGCTCCGTAGTCCTCCATCATGTAGGCCACGTTGGCCATTCGCAGCAGTATCTGCTCGTTGTCGGGCTGGGCTTCGGCCAGTTTCTGCAGCTGTTCGTAGGCCGGCAGCAGCTCGCCGTTGCTCATCAGGGCCTGAGAGAGATAGTCTCTCACCTCCAGGTCGTCCTTGATATGCAGTGCATGGTTGAAGCAACGGATGGCATATTCCACCTGATTGGTCTTCAGTGCGGCCACGCCGCCATACTTCAGTACGTCGAAGTTCTTGGCTTCATCCTCTTTACGTTTTTCTTCCGGGTTCTCTTTTTTGCTCCCGAAGAGTGCTTTCAGAAAGTTCATAGCTTGATATTTAGGTTGTTACAGACAGGTTGCCTGCCAGATTTCGCGGGCCGTGAAAGGGTCAGCGGTCCTTGAGTTTCTCGTAAACCGCGTTGGTCAGCACGTCGGTGCGCACCCATGCCGGCCACTTGCCCACCACGTGGTTGTACTCGTGGCCCACGTCCTTGTACTGCTGGAAGGCGAACTTGGCATTGATGTAGCCGTCGCCACCGTCGCGTGCGATGATGAAGCAGTACAGCGTCTCGGTGTAGCCCACTATCTTGCCATCGCGCTTCACGGTCTCCACAAACCAGTCGGTTTGCGGCAGCCGCACGGTCTGAACAGTGGCCGAAGGATAGCGCTCCTTAAACAACGCCTCGCACTGGTCCCTGAATTCCTGCCCGTCGGCTTCCTTGTAGAGTTCTACAGTGTAAAGAGGCATGTAGTAATGGCCGTCTATCTTCACGTCGTCAACATGCGGATAAGAAGACGAGTCGTTCAGCCCGATGGCTTCACCCAGCTTCTTTCCCGTCGTTTTCACGTCCTTCTTGGCCTTGTTCCACAGGCCCGTTACCTTCTCCTTGAGCGACGGCTGCTTGTCAGCTTCATTAACCTGCGCTCCGGCCGGCATCGCTGCAAGCATCATGCCGGCCAACAGTATCATCATTGTCTTCTTCATTTCAAATTGCTTTTGGTTGCAACAAAAATAGTACAAAATGCGTTATCGGCAAAATAAATTCAGTTTATTTAGGATTTAAGCCGTGCCGGCGGCCCCTGCTGCTGCCGTTTTCGAACTGCTTGCCTACCCGCTCCCACAACCGCAGAGAGGACGGGCGAGAGAAGGAAATAAGGCTTGTAATTTTTTAACAAAATACCTCTCAGGTTTCGTGTATTCGCCGGCAAGCGGCCGTTTGGCCGCAAATACGCGCTAAAATCGCCATTTTCGTAACTCCTTGAACATCAGTATTTTATCTTTTCAGCATACTTCCAGGCTGCTGTGAGATGGCCTCACTGCCGTAGTGAAATGGCTTCATTATCGTAGTGAGATGGCTTCACTGCCGTAGTGAGATGGCTTCACTACGCTTAAAAGCATAGCTCCAAGCGGGTAAAAGGATAGCTCCGAGCGGGTAAAAGGATAGCTCCGAGCGGGTAAAAGGATAGCTTTTGAGGTTCCGGAGGGCATATTCAGCAACTCCGGAGGCCGTGAATGGGGTGAACGGAGGCCGCAAACGGCCTTTTTGTTTGCTATTTCGAGCGAGAATGTTGCACTGTTTTTCAGCATGTTTTCTTGACAAACGGGAGGGCTGCCGGCGAACTCTTGCGCCGCGCAGAAACCTCACCGCATCTTCCGCATTTAATCTTTCGTAACTTAAAAAATGCTTTCAAAGTTTGGCAGTAACACCTATTTGGCTTAAATTTGCAGCTATGAGAAGAATCGTAATCATTACATCAGCCCTGCTCGCAGGCGTCCCGGCACTGGCCCAACGTGCCGACCTGGAGGCGCAGAAAGCCCTCTGGCGGCAGATGGTTGCCGACACGGTGCCCGCGGCCGCTACCACCTTGCAGCCCGCCATGCCAGTTGCCGAATGGCGTGCCGGCACCGATTCCGTGCCCGCAGCGCCCGGTCCAACGGCGCAGAGCTACATACCCACGGCACTGAATTACAGCCCCTACGGCTACGCATGGGGCCTGCACAGCGGACTAAACGTAGAAGTGGGGCTCTCGGCCTTTGCCACCTTCGGCAAGCATGTACCCCATCGGGGCGGTTTCTCACAGAACATCAACGCCGCCTACGTGGCTCCCCTCACCCGTAACGGCAAGTTGTGGCTCGCCGCGGGCGGCTATCTGAACAACACGAACTGGGGAGGCGACAGCTATCGCGACGCCGGACTGTACGCCTTGTTGGGCTACCGCATTGACCAACACTGGGAGGCCTACGCCTACGGACAGCTCTCACTGGCCAGCAATTACGACCGTTTCTACTCCCGCTACTGGGGTTACGGGCCGGCGTACATGGGCTTCTGCAGTCCTATGGGCATTGGCGGAACTCGCTACGGCATGGGCATGCCGGGCGCAAAGGTGGCAGGCGGCGGCGTAACCTACCACTTCAACAGGAACTTCTCGCTCGGGGTGAGCGTGCAGGGCGTGTGGTACGACAATCAGACTCCGTACTACTTCGACCGGCGCAGCTATCCCCTGCCGCCGCTCTGAACGGTAGGCAAGCCATAAAAGAAAAGGCCCGCGTCAATCGACACGGGCCTTTTCTTATTTCGTAAACTTGAGTCGGAGGCTGTTCAACACCACGCTCACACTCGAGAAAGCCATCAGCGCGCTGGCCCACATGGGCGTTATCTGGAAGTGGATGCCGAAGAGATAGAGCACGCCGGCAGCCAGAGGGATGCACACGATGTTGTAGATGAAAGCCCAGAAGAGGTTCTCCCATATCATTCGAACCGTGCGCCGGCTCAGCCTTACGGCAGCGGGCAGGGCGCGGAGGTCGTCGCCCATGAGCGTTACCTGCGCCACGTCCATGGCCACATCGGTGCCCTTGCCAATGGCGATGCTTACATCGGCCAGCGCCAGAGCCTGCGTATCGTTGATGCCGTCGCCTATCATGGCCACCTTCTTGTCCGCTTGCTGCAGGCTGCGCACAAGGTTCTCCTTGTCCGTAGGCAGCACTTTGCTCCGGTAATGGCTGATGCCGGCCTTCTCTGCCCAGTAGCGGGCAGCCTCCTCCTTGTCGCCGCTCATCATGTAGACCTCGATGCCCATTGCCTGCAAGTCGCGCATGGCGTCGGCCACGTGGGGCTTCAGCGTCTCGCGTTCCTCGGGTTGCAGGTCGTCGGCTTTGGTAAAGTCGATGCTCTGATTGGGAATGGTCAGCGTGCCGGTCTTGTCAGTTACCAGCACGTTTACCTTGCGCAAGCTCTCCAGAGCGGTAGCATCCTTGATGAGCAACTGCCGTTCGGCGGCCTTGCCTATACCCACCATCAGTGCCGTTGGCGTGGCCAGGCCCATGGCGCAGGGGCAGGCAATGACCAGTACGGCCACGGCGCTCAAGATGGCTTGCGGCAGGGCGGCGTTGCCCCCGATAGCCCACCAGGCCAGGAAGGTTACCACCGCAAGGGCTGCCACGGTGGGTACGAAGACCAGGGCGGCCCTGTCGACGATGCGCTGGACGGGCGCCTTGGAGCCCTGAGCTTGCTGTACCATCTCTATGATGTGTGCCAGCGCGGTGTTGCTGCCTATCTGGCGCGCCTTCATCCGGAACCTGCCCTGGCTCGGAATGGTGCCGGCCAGCACCTTGCTGCCCTTCTTCTTCTCGGCCGGAGTTGGCTCGCCGGTAATCATGCTCTCGTCTACGTAGGCCGCATCGGCCGTCATGAACGAGGTTGCCCACGTAACCTCGCCGTCTACGGGCACCTTTTCGCCGGGGCGAACTTCCAGCACGTCGCCCACTGCTATGGTCTTGATGGGCACTTCCTCTATCACGGCAGGCTCGGTGATGTTGCCTTCCGCGTCGCGTTTCTCTGTCTTACTGACCACGTGGGCGGTCTTGGGAGCCATGCCCATCAGCGCCCGGATGGAGGATGCCGTGCCGTCCTTGGCCTTTTCCTCCAGCAATCGGCCGGTGAGAACGAAGGTGATAATCATGACCGAAGCATCGAAGTAGGTGTGCCACGCTATGCCGCGGGCACCCCAGACGGCATCGCCCCAGAAGGTGTTAAAGGCGCTGAAGAGGAACGCTATGGCCGTAGACAGGCACACGAGGGTGTCCATGTTGGCCGCTCCATGGCGCAGCTGGCGCCACGTAACGCGGTAGAAGCTCCAGCCGCAAAGCACGATGTTGGCCAGCGAAAGCAGCAACGAAAGCTGGTTGGCCACGCTGCGGCTGCCCACCTGGAGCCATCCCATGGAGACGGACATGACCAGCAGGGCGAAAACCCAGCTCAGGATGGTGCGGCGCTTGAGCAGGGTGTAGGCGCGTTTCTCTATCTCCACAGCCGAGCGGTCGGCCTCTATGACGAGGTCGTAGCCAATGGCGTTCACCTCGCGCTTCATGTCTTCGAGCGTTATTTGGTCGGTATCGTAGTCTACCAGGGCACTCCGGCCGGGCAGACTGACGGCTGCGCTGCGGATGCCCGGCAGCGAGTTGAGCTTGCGCTCCACGTTGGCCGAGCAGGCCGAGCAGGCCATGCCGACAACGGGAATTGTCTGTTTCATCTGTTACTCCTTTCTGCTTATTATCCTGAAAACCTGTTCTGAACGGCCTTAGAGCGTGAGTTCGTAGCGGCCGCAGTCGTCAACGGCCTGCTTGAAAGCCTCCGGCTGTACGGCTGTTTCGTCGTAGGCAACCGTTACCTGATGCTTTTCCAGGTCGGCCTCGGCCGATACCACGCCGTTAAGAGCCGTGAGAGCGTTCTCCACATTGGCCTTGCAGTGCTCGCACATCATTCCCGATACTTCAAAAATCTTCTTTTCCATCGTTCTGTCTGTTTAAAAGTTGTTCTTCTATTTGTCAATGGCAAAATTACACCTTTTATGATATAAGGGTGTTACGGAATGATGGATAAGAGTTACAAGATTATGGTTTCAGATTTTGTCGAGCGCCTTCCGGGGCTTGTGCCGCAGCTGTTTGAACTGCGTGGGCGTCATTCCGGTAACGCTCTTAAACTGGGCCGAGAGGTACGCCACGCTGGAGTAGTTCAGCTGCAGGGCAATCTCGGTGAGCGAGAGTTCGTCGTAGAAGATGAGTTCCTTTACCCTCTCGATGCGCTGCTCGATGTAGTAGCGCTCGATGGTTTTGCCCATGAACTCGCTGAAGAGCTTGCTCAGCGCGCTGTAATCGCTCTTGAGTTCGGCGGCAAGATAATCGCTCAGGTTGACTGCCGACCTGTTGCCACGGTAATGAACCAGGCGGATGATGGCGCTCTTGATGAGGTCGATGGTCTGCTGACGGCGGTCGTCGAGCAGCTCGAAGCCAAGTTTCTCCAGCTCCCCCTTCAGCTCCGTCCGCTTCGTATCGGTGATGTCGTGCTCCAGCTTCACCACACCCAACTCCACGGAGAGGGGCTGCAGGCCGGCGTCACGCAGCGTTTTGTCGACTGCCATCTTGCAACGGTCGCACACCATGTTCTTGATATACAATGTCGTTTCCATCCTATTTCGTTTTTGATGATAATCTGAAAGGCCATCCCACCACTATTTCCGTGAAGTCGGCCTTGGTGAGATGGGCCTTGATGTTGATGCCTATGCTCATGCCTTTCATCCTCCGGAAGGTGTAATGCACGCCAATGTGCTCGTAGTAGGGCTTCTCCACCTGCCGCGCATTGTCGCCCATGCGGCGCAGAAGGTAATAACCCAGCGACATGTCGAGCGACAGCTGGTGGTAGTAAGCCTTGTGTTTGGCCGACAATCCCACTGACCACGGACTGTGTTTCAGCCCCTTTCCGGCATCCAGTCGGGCAATGTGGTTGGCGTAAGGGCCATAAAACACATCGATGCCCACGCCCGATGCCCACCTGCGGGCATAGCGGTGCAGCACGTCGAGACGTACACTGTACGTTGGATAGACATGGAACCGGCTGCGCCGATAGCCTGGATTGCCAGGCCGGGTGGCAAACTGCGTGAGCTGCCAGTCCTCGTTCAGCGTCTTTGCTCCTATGCCCGCGGTAACTTGCAGGTACCAATACGGGGCGAAAGGCGATGCCATCGGTCTGCCCACTATCTTATTATAATAAGGTTCATAGACTATTCCCAGCTCCGGTCCCAGATAGTTGGCGCCCTTGTTCGGGCGGTTCAGCGCCCCGTTACTGTGGTGCGAGAACTCTACTCCGGCCTTCAAACCCCACTCGCGGGCAAAATGATACTTGGCATAGACGGCTGCCGAGAAGTAGATAAGCCAGCGGGAGCCGATGAACTCGTCGTCGATATTGTCGCCGCGGCTGTACTTCCGGTGTGCCCACGCAGTGCCGAAGCCCAGCCCGTAGCCTGCTTCCCACCTGCGGGAACGGAGGAGCGGCCGCTGAAATGAGCCGTAGAAGCTCACGATGTTGCCCAAACGCGAATGGTAATCAACGGGCTGCAGCAGCCCCCAGTCTGGGTCTTGGTCGCGGTGCATGGTCACATCGTTCATGCCGTACCTCACGCCCAGGCCTACGAGCGGATAGTTGTAATCGGCTGCAAAGGCGTCAGAATCCTCGGGTAAAGCCGTTCTTGCGAACTTGACATCCACTGACAGTGAGCTCCTATGCCTGAGCCACTTGCGCACATAACGGTCGAGTCCCACCACGGCAGAGGGATTCACTCCGGCACTCACGCCCCAGTGGCGGAGCGAATCGCCGTCGGCAGCTGCAGCAGGCAGGCACAACAGCATCAGCATCCCTATCAGGCTCCATCGCTTCATGCCGCTTTCTCCAGTTGCCGTAGCTCACGGAAGAAGCTCCACACCACGGGAATGGTGGTCAGGAAAGCCAGCACATCGCTCCATGCCTGGCACATTTCCACACCCAGGAGGCCGAAGTAGCGGGGCAGGATGAACATCAGCGGGATAAAGTAAATGCCCCTTCGGGCTGCTGCCAGCAGGTTGGCACGCCACGGTTTACGGCACGTTTGCAGCAGCATATTGCTCACCATGACGGCCGGCACCAATGAGAGAGTGGCCAATTGCCACCTCAACGCCACCACTCCTACTTGCACTACGGCGGGGTCGTTGCGGAAAACAACGATGAGTTCGTCGGTGAGCAGGAAGCCTACTGTGGTGAAAATGAGAATGAAAACGGTACCTAACTTCACCGTGAACCAATAGCCTTGCCGCAGGCGCCGGTACAAGCCGGCACCGAAACAGAAGCCGCAGAAAGGCTGAAAGCCCTGCCCCAGGCCCACGATAATGGACATCACGAACACGCAGATACGGTTCACAATCGACATGGCTGCTATGGCCGCATCGCCATAAGCTCCCGCCGCGACGTTCAGAACAATTGTAGCCAGACTGCCCAAGCCTTGCCGCGAGAGCGATGGAGAGCCTCCGTAGAAAATCTCCTTGGCAGCTTTCCACGACGGAGAGAAGTGTTTCCAGCGAATGGGAATGTTCTCTCCACGCCCGCTCATGTACAGCAGAACGAAGAAACTCACAAGCTGTCCCACGACCGTAGCTACCGCCGCACCGCTCACTCCGAGCCCGAAAACGAAGATGAACAGCGGGTCCAGCGCCACGTTAAGCACCGCCCCGGTCACGATACCGTACATGGCAAAGGAGGCGTTGCCCTGCAACCGCATCTGGTTATTCATGGTCAGAGAGGCTGTCATGGCAGGTGCACCCAAGAGAACGATGCCCAGATACTTCTCCGTATAGGGCAAAATGGTTGGCGTGGAGCCCAACAGCACGGAGAGCGGACGCAGGAAAAGCAAGCCCAGCACCATGATGACAACACCCATGACGAGGGAAAAGAAGAAGCCCGTAGAGGCCATCTTCACGGCGTTGTCATGGCGTTTGGCACCGAGTTCGCGGGCTATGTAGTTGCCGCTACCGTGCCCGAAGAGAAAGCCGAAGGCCTGAATGATGAACATGACGGAGAACACCACACCCACTGCAGCAGTTGACTGCGTGTCGAGCTGACCCACGAAGAAAGTGTCAACAATGCTGTACAGGTTTGTTATCAGCATGCTGATGATGGTCGGTACGGCCATGGTACCTATCACCCTGTGTATCGGACCGGAGGTTAGGAATGTATAATTGTCAGCGTGTTTGGCCATTAAGTGAGGCTCTCTGTTCTGCTCGCATCGCGGCTGATAACCGTTCCGCTTGCCTGATGGGTGGCCAGCACGAGCACTTCTGCTATCTGCACGTGCTCCGGGGCGGCAGCAGCATAGAAGGCAACATCGGCTATATCGTCGCCCGTAAGCGGCCTGATGCCATCATACACACCGGCCGCACGGTCGTTGTCGCCATGGAAGCGCACGTTGCTGAAGTTGGTTTCAACCAGTCCGGGCTTCAGGTTCGTCACCCTCACGCGGGTGTTCACCAGGTCAATACGCAGCCCGTCGGTTATTGCCTTCACTGCAGCTTTGGTGGCGCAGTACACGTTTCCGCCCGCGTAAGCAGCGTCGCCGGCCACCGAGCCTATATTGATAACGTGGCCGCGGTTACGCTGCACCATGCCCGGAACGATGAGGCGCGTCATGGTGAGCAGCCCTTTGACGTTGGTATCTATCATCTCGTCCCAGTCCGTAAAGTTGCCCTCGTACTCCGGCTCCAGCCCTCGGGCCAGCCCGGCGTTGTTGATGAGCACGTCTACCTGGCACCACTTGCCGCCAAGCGAGGCCACGGCAGCGCGCGAAGCCTCGCGATCGCGCACGTCGAAGCACAACAGGCAGACATCAGCTCCCGCCGTCCGGAGTTCCTGCTGCAGGGCTTCCAGCTTCTCCCTGTTACGCCCGGTGATAATCAAGTCATAGCCGCCAGTGGCGAAACGGCGCGCGCAAGCCTGCCCGATGCCGCTTGTGGCTCCTGTTATCAATGCAATCTTCTTCATCCTTATCAGTTGTTTGATGATTCGTTTTGAAGTTCCAAAAGTATCTGCACGATGCGTTCGGCGCTGCGGCCGTCCCACCTTTCGGGCACGGCACACTTCTTCCAGCGGCCCGCCACCATGTCGGCCACGGCCTGTCCCAGCACCTCGGCGTCCTCTCCCACCAGCACATTGGAGCCTGTTTTTACCGTCTCGATGTGCTCCGTGTAGCTGTTCAGCGTGATGCAGGGCACGCTGTCGAAGGTTGCCTCCTCTGCTACGTTGCCCGAATCGGTCACAACGCCCTTGGCATGAGCAATCAGATAGCCGAACTCCAGATACGAGAGCGGCTCCGTGAGCACCAGCTGCGAGCCCTCGCCTACTGCCTGCTTGCGGTCTGCGAGCAGTTGGCGAACCGTTTGCGCGGCCTCCTGCCGCAGCGGTGCTATGATGGGCAGGCCGGCTGCCTGGTCCAACATGCGGTCTATCATGCGGCCCAGGTTCTCCCTGTTGGCTATCAGGGCACGGCGGTTGAGGGTAAAGGCAAGGTAATCGCTGCCGGCCAGCTGCAGTTTGTCAAGTATGGCGGGGCGCTGCAGACGGTTGTAGTTAAAGCGCAGGGTGTCCATGAGAATGTTGCCCACCATGTAGATTTTAGACAGCTCGGCACCCTCGCGCGAGGCGTTGGTGTTGCTGCCCGTGCCGGCCGTAAAGAGCAGGTCGGAGAGGCCGTCGATAACGAGTCGGTTGATTTCCTTGGGCATCTGGATGTCGAAACTGCGCGTACCGGCCACCAGGTGGGCCAGCAGAATGCCCTGCTTCTTGGTCACAATGGCTGCCGCCATGGTGGATGCGAGGTCGTCTACCACAATAACCACATCGGTAGGATGCTGTTGCAGGTACACTTCAAACTTCGACATTACCTGCCCGGTGAGTTCGTTCAGGTTCCGGCAGTCTACCCCCAGGAAGGTGCTGGGGCGCTTTATCATGAGGTCATCAAACAGCGATGGCTCCAGCGTAGGGTCGTCCTCACGCCCTGCATAAATCAGTTCGTAGCTAATGGCGCGACCTTCGGCTTGCGCCTTCTCTATGGCCCTGACGATGGGAGCTACCTTGATGAAATTGGGGCGTGCCCCTGCAACAATACAAATGTTCATGTTTACTGTCTTTATTGATTGCAAAGATAGGGAAAATCTTTTGAAAAATCAGTCGCCGAGGCATAAAAAGCAACTATTTTTCCGCCGCCGGCAGCAACTTTGCTGCTCGACAGCCACGGCGGCCGACATCTCCTATCGAGGCCTGAAAGGCATGCTTCAGGAACTTTTGACAGGTGTCGAAAGATCGTGCGACACCTGTCGAAAGATTGTGCGACACCTGTCGAAAGTTCACGGAGCACTGCCAAAGAACCGCTTGCGAAATGCAAACGGGCTGACAGTTGGATACTGTCAGCCCGACATAAGCATGTAATTAATCTCGCTTTAGCCGACGAATGCCAGCATATCCTCTGCCTGTTTGCGCAGCATAGCTTTCTGCTCGTCGGTGAGAACAACCTTGTTGCTCGTCCAAGCCTCTGCATTTACGGCAAGAC
Organism: Prevotellaceae bacterium KH2P17; assembly: GCA_900199655.1. Taxonomy (GTDB): domain Bacteria; phylum Bacteroidota; class Bacteroidia; order Bacteroidales; family Bacteroidaceae; genus Prevotella. The sequence continues at coordinate 14,784 of FZRE01000009.1, read as the reverse complement.
CTACCTGGTTCTCCATTACCACAGCACCTATGAAGTTGAGCAAAGCGGTAAGTTTCTCACGGCAACCGTTGGTCTGGTTGCTGCCGCCAATGCCCGTTAAGGCCACCTTCTTGCCCTTAATGGCTGTTGCACTGTTGGGTTCTGCCGTCATGGGACGAGACAGCCAGTCGAACAGGTTCTTGATTGCTGCCGGGTAGCTGGCGTTGTATTCGGGAGCAAATACCCAAATGAGATCGGCTCCGAGCACATCCTTGCGCACACGTAACAGTGAATTCGGAGTTGGGAACTCGATGTCCTGATTAACCAACGGCAGGTCGGCATACTCCAGTTCAGTTATCTCTGCCTTGTCTCCGAGCAGCACTTTTACGTATTCACTGACCTGTCGGTTGAAGCTCTGCTTGCGTAGTGAGCCAATTACAAATAATACTTTTTTCATAATTTCCATGTTTATTGTTATGATGTTGATAATCTTACGGCCGGGTGCAACCTCCATACTTGGGGCATGCTGCTGCAAAAGTACGCAATATTCTGATAATTCCACCCATCTTACATGCTAAAAAACAACTGTTTTTCCGCCGGCAGCAGCAAAGGCGGAGCATTGCAACGGCGCCGTTACTTGTTTGTGGCCAGACTGATGAAGAGGCTCATGCCGGCCATTACCAGGCCCACCATGCACACGCCCCGCCATCCGGCAATGCCCCAGCCCCAGCCGGCCAGGAACGTTCCGAGCGACCCTCCCGTAAAATAAATGGTCATAAAGATGGTGTTCACCCGATTGCTTGCCGACGGTATCTCTGCTATGCTGGCGCTCTGATTGCTCAGTTGCTGGCACTGCAAACCCACATCGAGCAGAATGATACATGCTATCAAGCCCGCATAGCTGTTCCCAAAGAGCAGTGCGACAAGCCAGCCAACTATCATGATAAAGGCTCCTGCCATAGAGATACGGCGCGTACCGAAGCGAGGCACATATTTACCCAAGCCGCTGGCCACCATTGCTCCTGCCACTCCACATAGCCCGAGCAGGCCTACCATATCAGAACCGGCTCCGAAATTTCTGGAAAGATGAAAGGCCAAACACGCCCAGACAGTGAGCAGACTGCCAAAACCGAAGGCGGCGCGGACCGAGTTCAGGCGTATGACCGGATGGGTCAAGAAAATCTGTAATACCGTCCGCATCAGCGAAGCATAGCTACCCTCGAAGTTGCGCTGTACATCCGGCATCATCCGTAACGCAGTGAACAGGCATAATACCATGACACCGGCAGCTATGAGGAACATGGCCCGCCACCCTAACCATTCTCCCACAAAGCCGCTTACCACCCGCGCACCAAGAATGCCAATGAGCAATCCCGACAATACATAGCCCATGTTGCGGGCCTTATTCTCCGGTTTGGAGAATTGAGTGGCAATAGGCAGGAAGAATTGCGGCACCACGGAGAAGGCTCCCAGGAGGAGGGAGGCCGCCCAAATCAGGTAGATATTGCCTGAAAAGGCTATAACGAGAGCCATGAGAGTTGCCATCGACATGCTCCCGATGATAAGTCGGCGGCGAGAATACAGGTCGCCCGACGGGATAAGGAAGCAGAGTCCTGTGGCATAACCTACCTGAGTAAAAACCATGATGAGGTTGGCCGGCACTTCATTTACGCCGAGGTCATAGCGTATGCGCTCCAGTAATGGCTGGTTATAGTAGAGGTTTGCCACTGTAAGCCCAGCCATAACGGCCATCAGAATCATCATACTGCGGGGAATGCCCCCGTTCTCTTTCAGTTGTATCATTGTTTTAGCAAAGTCTTCTCCGTCATGTGCAGGGCAGGCTGCAATGCGAAACCACGCCCGTGCACAACTACGGTGCAAAGTTCTGCAGTTTTTTCTGAACCCGCAAACTATCTGCCGGAAATCAGGCAGACAAGATGCGACATGGGCTTCGGGACAATGCAGATAAGCGCATCTTGTGTGATATTGCAATCTGAAACCTATCATGCCGAGGCACAAAAACCGAAGGCCGCGAACTTTCGACAAGTGTCGCATAATCGTTCGACACCTGTCACACAATCATGCGACAAGTGTCGAAAGTTCGCGAAGGATAGCTTCAAGACCGCGTTGGCTACTTTTTCAAACTTCGGAAAGCATGCTTCCGCCCCCTTGGGTGGCACTGTGGCGGGGCATGCCGGGGCGGAGTGTTGCCTGAACACAAAAAAAGACGGGACACCGAAAACTGTTTTCGGCACCCCGTCTCGTTCTTCCGTTTATCTGCTGTTTACCATTTCAGCGGCTCCTGCAGTATGTTGCCATCCGTCATCGGGCTGTCGGCCTCGCCAAAAACGTTGGCTTTATACTGTATGCAGAGCATGGTCAGGTTCGCCTTACCGGTGTTCTTCAGCGCCCGCTTGCCATCGGGAGCCACGCGGACAACGGTTCCCTCGCTTACCGGAAACACCTCGCCGTCGACCTGGTACTGACCCTCGCCCTTGAGGATGATGTAGAGTTCCTCGTGCGTTTTATGCGTGTGGAGGAAGCCGCTGTCCTGTCCGGGCACCAAAGTCTGGAAACTCAGCTCGCTGCCCGTTGCCCCTACGGCCTGGCCAACGAACACTTTGCCGTGGATGGTTACATCCGGACCCATGGGCAACTCGTGCTCTATGATTTCATCCATACGCCCTACGCTCACTGCGGAGTAGTTCTTACCGGTCTTGATAGTCTCGATTTTCTTCATCATTTGTACTTGTTATGTTGTTTGTTGATTATTTACGGTGCAAAGGTAGCATGTAAATTTCTGCCGTGCAAGAACTATCTGCCGGGATAGTAGGTTACCAAGAGGTAGGAATAGCGGCTGCATCGGATGGACTGCCACATGGGATTAACCAAGATTAACGCTCGGTGTTTTTTCCTTGCCGGTTATTGGTTACTTTCAGAAACTATTCGTATCTTTGCAACGCAAAATAACTATGACGATGAAAGAGATATTGGCAGAATACCTGGCTTGCCCCATCCGGCAGGTCATCAGCAGGTTTGGCGACAAGTGGTCGCTGTTGGTTCTCTACGCCCTGTGGCGCAATCATCCCGGCCCGATGCGCTTCAGCGAGCTGCACAAGCTCATGACCGACTGCTCGCAAAAGATGCTCTCGCAGACCTTGAAGCGGCTGGAGAAGAACCACCTGATAGCCCGCAAGCAGTTTGCGGAAATCCCCCCGAGGGTGGAATACTCACTTACGCCGCTCGGAGAGTCGCTCATGCCCAGCATAACCTCGCTCATCCAGTGGGGCCAAGAGCACTTCACAGAAGTTACCGACGGCAAGGTGGCCGTCTGAATTTCACTGCTTCTGCCCTTTGTCTTGCACCAGTCGCCCTCGGAAACGGGCAGCTCACGGGGACGTAAACGCCGGCAGGCAATACCATCAATCATTTTAAGGCGCCCAAAGAATGCCGCTTCGGATAAATTCACTATATTTGCACGAGCTAATTGAATTCACCTCTTTATAAATCTAATAACTACATTTATGGGACTATTTGACTCGCTTAAGAAGAAAAAGAAGCCAGCAGGCAAAGACAAGGAGCAGCTGTTGAGCCAGCTAAAAGCCTGGCACGAGGCCGGAGAGTACGGCCATATCATTGAGGCCATAGAGGCCTTGCCGGCCGACGAACTGGACTATGAGCTCACCAGCTGGCTTGCCCGGGCTTACAACAACAAGGGCAACAACAGCGATGACGGTGAGCAATACTTGGCCAAAGGGCTTGCCCTTTTGCAGGGAGTGGAGACAGAAGGGCGCAACGACCCTTACTGGCACTTCCGCGTAGGCTATTCGTTGCTGGACCTGGAACGTGAAGAAGAGGCTGTTCCCTACTTGGAGCGCGTGCTCAAGATGCCCAAGAGCAAAGCCGTTTGTGACGACCTTGACGCTGATGCCGAGACGCTGCTGAAAGACTGCCGGCCCATTGCCGAGTTTCTGAAGAACCCCACTGCACAAGAGCAAGCATACTACGAAAAGAAGTCGGTGATGGTTGCTATCCCGCCCAAAGAGCTTGGCGACGATGCCACACTGACCGGCATACCCGAAAAGATTGCAGCCATAGAAGGCGTGGAGATGCTCCCACTGCACGACGAAGAACAGGGAGAAGCCATGCTGCGCATAAGACATGAAGACGAAGAGTATCCTCTCATCTTCTACTTTGTACCCGTTCAAATTGCCTACAACGGCTGGAAAGTGCGCCAGGAGTTCACCGAGCAGGAAATGAAACAGGCTACGGATGCCCGTATGGGGCTTGCCGTCGACATGCCGTTCGGTTCCGATTACATGACGTCTTACCATCTTCAGCTCAAGATTATGGACGCTGTCATGCCCGATGCCGTTGCCGTTTTCGACGAGAGTGGCGAGCAGCTGCTCCTCGGGCGCTGGGTTCGGTTGGCTGCGGAGTCGGCCGTTCCGCCTCCTTCTGACATGATGTACGTTCTTCAGGCAGTAAGTGACGATAAAGATGAGGTGTGGATGCACACCCACGGACTGGCCCGCTGCCACGTTCCGGAGCTTGAGATACTGGGCGCAAACGTGGATAACTACAAACCGATGGGCGACCTGCTCAACGCCACGGCACGCTATATACTCGGTAACAACGACGCAGCAAAGCCCTACGAGGGTATCTGCGTGGGCGCCATAGACGACGAAACGCCTCTGGTGGTTACGCTTGTGCCTTGGGAGGAAGCCATCAAACGCTTCCCAGAGCACCTGAACGGCGGCAAGTACGACCGCAAATACGATCACCATTCGTACTCGGCAGCCATCTACTGTTATCCCTCCAAGGAAGCTGAAAAGCAGCACGACTATCGCCACATCAGCCGACTGAGCAAGAAACTTAGCGCCAACGGACTCTATTTCTACACCAAACGCGAAACCGACTACATGCATCAGCGGGCCCAAGAACGGTTGGGCATTATGCTCGATATAGCCCGCAAAACACCCGAAAACGCCATTGTGAAGCTCGGTTTTCTGACCGACGACGCTGCCAAGGAAGGCACCGAGGAACGCGAACACATCTGGTTCGAGATTGTGGCCATAACCTCCGCCACTACCTTCATGGCCAAGTGCACAAACACTCCTGTGTGGGTAAGCAGTCTGAAGAACGGCGACATCGGCACCTACTCTACCGATATCATAACTGATTGGCGAGTGTACGTGGGCGATCAGACACTCTCGCCCGACGATGCTTACATGCTGTAGACAAGCCGGTGTGCATTTCATCAAGCTGCATCTCGTTCCACGCCCCACGCCGATTAAAATGTGGGAAGATTGCTTTCTCGCTTATCAAAGCCTCCGGCTGTCAGCTGCTTTAGCACTATTACTATGCAGGAACCAATGAGAACAAGAAGAATTCCGTGTATGTTAATCTGTCTTAAAACAGAAAAGAAATCAACTTCGGTGCTGGAAACTCTCGTTTTTATTTCGTAATTTTGCAGCCGATTTAGTCCGTTTGGGCTCGAACAAGCGTTGACAGGAAGTCAACCGCCTGGCGGAAAAACCCGTTTATATTATTAAAGTAATGTACGCAATTGTAGAAATTAACGGTCAGCAGTTCAAGGCTGAGCAGGGCAAGAAGCTCTTCGTACACCATCTGAAGGATGTGGAAGCCGGCAAGACTGTTGAGTTTGACAAGGTTCTCCTCGTTGACAACGACGGAGCTGTCACAGTGGGCGCACCTACTGTAGAAGGTGCCAAGGTATTAGTAGAGGTTGTAAACCCGCTCGTGAAGGGTGAGAAGGTTATTGTCTTCAAGATGAAGCGCCGCAAGGACTATCGCAAGAAGAACGGTCACCGCGCACAGTTCACTGAGGTTGAAGTTAAACAAGTAATCGCTTAAATTCAGGAGGAAACAGAAATGGCACATAAAAAAGGTGTAGGTAGTTCTAAGAACGGCCGCGAATCAGCTTCACAAAGATTAGGCGTTAAAATCTGGGGTGGTCAGAAAATCAACGCAGGCAACATCATCGTTCGCCAGCGTGGTAACAAGCACTTCCCCGGAGAGAATGTTGCCCAGGGTAAGGACGATACACTGTACGCCCTGACCGACGGCGTTGTTTATTTCCACAAAGGCAAGCGCGACAAGAGTACCGTATCGGTGCTTTCGCCCGAAGCCTATGCTGAAAAGAGCAGGAAAGCTGAAGCATAACATACAAAAACTTATTCCAAACAAACAACAGGATGCCAATTCTCTGCGGAGAGTTGGCATCTTTGCTTTCTCCCCCGCCCTGCCTGCAGCGCACGTAACGGCCATTCGGCAAGCTGCACTATTTACGGTCAGGTTAAAAATCATACTGCAAATCTCGCTGTATGAGAAAAAAAATGATTATCTTTGCTCTCAAATAAGAAAAAGAATCAAACAAAAAAGATATGCTTACACTAAAACTCATCAGTGAGGAAACGGAACGTGTGATTAAAGGCCTCGAGAAGAAGCATTTCAACGGTGCAAGAGAGGCTGTGGAAAAAGTATTGGAATACGACAGGCTTCGCCGCGAATCGCAGCAGAAACTCGACGCCAACAAGCAGCAGCAGAACCTGCTCTCGAAGCAGATTGGCGGTTTGATGAAGGAAGGCAAGAAAGCAGAAGCAGAAGAAATAAAGAACATGGTGGCCGAACTGAAGTCGGCCGACAAAGCCATTCAGGAAATTATGGAGAAGGCACAGCAGGACATGACCGAGGTGCTGCTCACTATCCCCAACATCCCAAACGAGCTGGTACCCGAGGGCAAGGATGCCTCCGACAACGTGGTTGTAAAAGAGGGTGGCCACAAGCCCGAACTGGGAGCCGACGCACTCTGCCACTGGGACCTGCTGAAGAAATTTAACCTGGTGGACTTTGACCTCGGTGTAAAGATTACGGGAGCCGGCTTTCCCATCTATATAGGTAAGATGGCGCGCTTTCAGCGTGCATTGGAAGCCTTCTTCCTGGACGAGGCTCGCAAGTCGGGTTATCTGGAGGTTCAACCTCCTTTCGTGGTAAACCAGGCCTCGGGACTGGGTACCGGTCAGCTGCCCGACAAGGAGGGACAGATGTACCACGCCAACCTCGACGACCTGTACCTCATCCCCACGGCCGAAGTTCCGGTAACCAACATCTTCCGCGACGAGATTCTGGACGAGAAGGATTTGCCCATCAAGCGCTGTGCTTACTCGGCCTGCTTCCGGCGCGAGGCCGGAAGCTACGGCAAGGATGTACGCGGACTGAACCGCCTGCACCAATTCGACAAGGTAGAGATTGTGCGTATAGACACGCCGCAGCATTCGTACGAGAGCCTTGACGAGATGCTTACGCACGTAGAGGGACTGGTCCGAAAGCTGGAACTGCCCTACCACATCCTGCGCCTCTGTGGCGGCGACATGAGTTTTACGTCGAGTATTTGCTACGACTTCGAAGTGTGGAGTGCAGCCCAGAAGCGCTGGCTGGAAGTTTCGTCGGTATCAAACTTCGAGAGCTATCAGGCCAATCGCCTGCACTGCCGCTACCGCCATGCTGACGACAAGAAGATAGAACTCTGCCATACGCTGAACGGTTCGGCTCTGGCACTACCCCGCATCGTGGCTGCCATTATAGAGAACAACCAGACGCCCGAAGGCATCCGCGTGCCTAAGGTTCTCGTTCCCTACTGCGGCTTCGAGCTTCTTGACGACAAAAACTTCTAAACACATACTGGCTTTTGGCTCATGGCAGGCCGGCAACAGCGCCGCCGCCACTGGCCAAAAGCCTCACTCTTTTTCTGCAGGCCGGTCATCGTGCCCGTCAAACTATAACCCACCATCATCCAAAGAGCAAAAACACTATGTACAAGATTATCGACAAGCAACAGTTCTCAGAGAAAGTTTACTGTTTCGAAGTAGAGGCTCCACTCATTGCACGCAGCTGCAAACCCGGCAACTTCATCATCGTGAGAGTAGACAAGAACAGCGAGCGCGTGCCCTACACCATCGCAAAATCCGATGCAGAGAAGGGTACGCTGACACTCGTTATACAGGAAGTGGGCCTCTCCTCCATCAAGTTCTGCAGTCTGCAGGTTGGCGACAGTGTTCTTGATATAGTGGGACCACTCGGTAATCCGTCCAAGATAAAGAATTACGGCACCGTGGTGTGCGCCGGCGGAGGTATCGGCATAGCTGCCATACTGCCCATACTGACGGCGCTGAAACAGGCCGGCAACAAAGTCATCTCCATTCTGGCAGGCCGCACCAAGGAGCTGGTCATCATGGTAGACGACGTGAAGCGATATTCTGATGAGCTCATCATCATGACCGATGACGGCTCCTACGGCCAGAAAGGTGTCATAACGGTGGGAATGGAAGAAGTCATCAAGCGCGAGCATATAGATAAGGTACTGGCCATCGGGCCTCCTATCATGATGAAGTTCTGCTCACTCCTGGCCCATCAATACAACATTCCGAACGACGTGAGCCTGAATACCATCATGGTAGACGGTACGGGCATGTGCGGCGCCTGCCGGCTGACGATAGGCGGCAAGACCAAGTTTGTTTGCATCGACGGCCCCGAATTCAACGGCGACCTGGTAGACTGGGACGAGATGTTCAAGCGAATGGGCACCTTCAAACGAGCTGAAAAAGAGGAACTCGAACACTTCCGGCAGCATAATCCAGCCTCGGAAGACCGGCAGGACACTGCAGCAGCAGAAGGGCAAGCCGTTGCGCAGCAGGCAATTCCTATTGACGAAAGCATAGATGTACTCACCGACAGAGATGCCTCGTGGCGAGTGGAGCTTCGCAAGAGCATGAACCCCAAGGAGCGTAAGCTCATTGAGCGGGTACAGATGCCGGAACTCGACCCCGTTTACAGGGCCACAACCCGTACCGAAGAAGTGAACCAAGGACTCACACCCGAAATGGCCATGCGCGAAGCCAAACGTTGCCTGGACTGTGCCAAGCCCAGTTGTGTAGAGGGATGCCCTGTAAACATCAACATACCTTCGTTCATCAAGAACATAGAACGCGGCCAGTTCCTGGCTGCTGCCAAGGTTCTGAAAAGCACTTCGGCACTGCCAGCTGTGTGCGGTCGGGTTTGTCCGCAGGAGAAACAATGCGAGAGCCGGTGCATCCATCTAAAAATGAACGAGCCATCCGTGGCCATCGGCCACCTGGAACGCTTCGCTGCCGACTTTGAACGCGAGAGTGGACAGATGGCATTGCCCGAACTTGAGCCGGCTAATGGCATCAAGGTGGCCGTCATCGGTTCTGGCCCAGCAGGCCTCAGCTTTGCCGGCGACATGGTGAAACGGGGCTTCGAGGTCTACGTTTTCGAAGCGCTGCACGAGATAGGAGGCGTGTTGAAATACGGTATCCCGGAGTTCCGTCTGCCCAACCGCATTGTAGACGTAGAGGTGAACAACCTACGCAAGATGGGCGTACACTTCCAGACCGACTGCATTGTGGGCAAAACCATCTCGGTACAGCAGCTCGAGGCGCAGGGATTTAAGGGCATTTTCGTGGGTTCGGGAGCCGGACTGCCCAACTTCATGGGCATTAAGGGCGAGAACCTGATAAACATCATGTCGTCCAACGAGTACCTTACACGCGTGAACCTGATGGACGCTGCCAATCCCGAAACCGACACTCCGCTCAACATAGGCAAAAAAGTGATTGTGGTAGGAGGCGGCAACACCGCCATGGACTCATGCCGCACGGCCAAGCGACTGGGGGCAGAGGTTATGTTGGTGTACAGACGTTCGGAAGCCGAAATGCCCGCCCGTCTGGAAGAGGTGAAACATGCAAAGGAAGAAGGCATCCGGTTCATGACGCTGCACAATCCCAAGGAGTATCTCGCAGACGAGGAAGGATGTGTGAAAGCTGCTGTACTGGACATCATGGAACTGGGTGAACCGGATGCTTCGGGACGCCGCAGTCCTGTGGTTACGGGCAAAACCATTACGGTAGATTGTGACCAGGTAATCGTTGCGGTGGGTGTTTCGCCTAACCCGCTGGTACCCAAGAGCATCTCCGGACTGGAGCTTGGCAGAAAGAACACCATTGTGGTGAATGAGCAGATGCAAAGCTCACAGCCAACCATCTACGCCGGCGGCGACATCGTACGTGGTGGTGCAACGGTGATACTGGCCATGGGCGACGGCCGCCGGGCAGCCAACAATATGGCTCAACAGCTGCTGGCACAAGTGACGCCTGCATGATGAGACGCTATTAAAAACAAGAAAAATGAATGGTTTATATACAATTCTGCTGCTCATTTGCAGCAACATCTTCATGACACTGGCCTGGTATGGGCACCTGCGACTGCAACAGGCAGGCATCAGCAAGGACTGGCCACTGCTGGGTGTCATCGCTTTCTCGTGGGGAATAGCCTTTTTCGAATACTGCTGTCAGGTTCCGGCCAACCGGTTGGGCTTCAATGCAAACGGAGGACCTTTTACACTGGTACAACTCAAAGTCATACAGGAATGTATCAGCCTGGCCGTATTCGCCATGATAGCAAACATCATGTTCCAAGGACAGAACTTGCACTGGAATCACATTCTGGCTTTCTTCCTCATTATCTGTGCAGTGTATCTGGTTTTCATGAAATAACGAAGAAATGAAGAAATACTTGATAGCATTATTGGCACTTGCCTTGTTCGCCGTTCCAACTCCTGCCCAGAAGCGGAAAGGAAGGGGGAAAGTTGTGCAGAAGGAAGAGTCGCCGGGCGAAAGGATGTACAAGAGCATGCTGTCGGCTACGGCCAAGGTGATGTTCATTGACAGTGTTGTGGTTGACAAGGAGGATTTCCTCACCAAGGTGCCACTGAACAAGGAATCGGGCTACCTCATGGGCTACGAAGAATTCTTCCACAAGGACAACCAGCCCGGTGCATCGGTCTATCTCAACGAATTCAAGAACCAATGCTACTTCTCCACTACAGATACGGTAACTGGAGGAGACTTGTATGCCATGGATTTGCTGGGGAAAGAGTGGAGCTCGCCTAAGTTGATAGACGAACTTGGCGATGACCTGAAAAAGCAGAACTATCCATTCCTTTCGGCCGATGGCGTTACACTCTACTTCGCAGCACAGGGGAAAAACAGCATAGGCGGTTACGACATCTTCATTACACGGTTCGACAGCGAGACGGGCAAGTTCTACTCTGCCGAAAACTACGGCTTGCCTTTCAACTCAAAAGCCAATGACTACCTGATAGCCTACGACGACCTGGACACACTGGGCTGGCTTGTGAGCGACCGGAACCAGCCGGAAGACAAGGTGTGCATCTATACCTTTGTGCCTACTTACCCTCGGCAGAACTTCAACGGCGATGAGATTACGGACAAGGAACTGCAGAGCTATGCCAACATTGCAAGCATACGCGAGACCTGGCAGTTTGGAGACAGAGACAAAGCGATGGAGAGATTGCGCATGATGAAAGAGCGGGCACAGGCTGTAGAAGACCGTGAGGTTATTCGCTTTGTGGTCAATGACAATGTTACCTACAGGCATTTGGACGACTTCCGCTCTCCCACAAACAGGCAATCATACCTGGAGATGGCAGGCATCAAGGCCTCACTGGCTGACAAAGAACGCAAGCTCAACGGCCTGCGCGATGCCTATGCCGGCTCATCGGCTCGCGGTAAGGAGCAAATGCAGCAGGATATCATCCGTTTAGAGAGGGAAATCGAGCAGCAACGGCTTCAACTTCACGCGATGGAAAAGAAGATACGCAATGCAGAGAACATATTATTAACTCCATAAAATCAAACTGGATATGAAGAAGTTTGCAGAATCAGAACTGATAATCAACGAAGACGGAAGTGTTTTCCACCTTCATCTCAAGCCGGAACAGCTGGCCGACAAAGTTATTCTCGTTGGCGACCCGGGACGCGTGGCACTCGTTGCTTCGCACTTTGACAACAAGGAGTGTGAGGTTGCAAACCGCGAATTTCATGCTATCACCGGCACCTACAAGGGCAAGAGAATTACCGCATTGAGTACCGGTATCGGGTGTGATAACATCGACATCGTTGTCAATGAGCTTGACGCATTGGCCAACATCGACTTCCGGACCCGCACCACAAAAGAGGAACTACGCCAGCTTACCTTGGTTCGCATCGGCACTTGCGGCGGTCTGCAGCCCTATACGCCTACGGGAACTTTCGTTGCCAGCGCCAAGAGCATAGGCTTCGACGGGCTTCTCAACTTCTATGCCGGCCGCAACGAGGTATGCGATTTGAACTTTGAGAAAAAGTTTAAGGAACACATGTCGTGGAATCCGTTGCTGTGCCAGCCCTATGTCATCGACAACGATGCAGAACTGCTGGACAGAATAGCCAAGGATGACATGGTGAGAGGTGTGACCATTTCATGCGGCGGCTTCTTCGGTCCGCAGGGCCGAGAGCTTCGTATTCCGCTCGCCGACCCCATGCAGAACCAGAAAGTTGAGAGCTTTGAGTATAACGGCATGCGCATTACGAACTTCGAGATGGAAAGCTCGGCCCTCGCCGGTCTGGCCCGGCTGTTGGGGCATCATGCCCTGACTTGTTGCATGGTCATTGCAAACCGCGTGGCTCAGAAAGCTGAATCGAACTACAAAAACGATATTGACACGTTAATTCTTAAAGTGCTCGACAGAATTTAATGATAAATACCGACAACATCTGTGCTTTGGCGACACCCTCTGGTGGCGCCATTGGCATTGTTAGGGTTTCCGGTCCCGATGCCATTGGGATAACCAACAAGCTCTTCAGTAAGGACATCAGCCAGGCTAAAAGCTATTCGCTGCATTACGGGGTATTCAGTGATACCCGTCATAACCCCATCGACGAAGTGATGGTGAGTGTATTCAGAACACCGCACAGCTATACGGGCGAAGACGCCACCGAGATTAGTTTCCATGGTTCACCTTATGTGCTGCGCTTGGCGTTGCAGGCACTCATCGATGCCGGATGCCGTCAAGCTAAGCCGGGCGAGTACACGATGCGGGCATATCAGAATGGAAAGATGGACCTATCGCAGGCAGAGGCTGTTGCCGATTTGGTTTCTTCTACCAACCAGGCTACCCACAAGCTGGCACTCAGTCAGCTCAAGGGATATTTTTCCAACGAGCTTGCAACGCTGCGCGAACAGTTCCTCAAGATTACATCGCTGCTGGAACTGGAATTAGACTTCAGCGACCATGAGGAGCTGGAGTTTGCCAACAGGGACGAACTGCTGCAACTTGCCAGCACGATTGATGACCGCATCGTCTCCCTGGCCCATTCTTTCAAAATTGGCCAAGCAGTAAAGGCAGGCATTCCCGTGGCCATCATCGGCAGGACAAATGTCGGTAAATCCACCCTGCTCAACCGCCTTCTGCACGAGGACAAAGCCATCGTGAGCAACATCCACGGCACCACTCGAGACACCATCGAAGACACTACAGACATTCACGGCCTCACCTTTCGTTTCATCGACACAGCAGGCATCCGCCATACCGACGACCAGATAGAGCAGCTGGGCATCCGCCGCAGCTACCAAAAACTGCAGGAAGCGGCCATCGTGCTGTACATGACAGACGGCGAAACTGTAGACGATGCCTTCCGCGATATCGCCACATACTGCGAAGGAAAGAAAATCATTATCGTCCAGAATAAGATAGATCAGTCCAAAACACCTATCCGGAGCCAGGAATACGAAGTCCTCCAAATCAGCGCAAAGTTGGGTACCGGCATCAGTAACTTGGAAGAGTCGCTCTACAAAGCCGCAAACATACCCGCAATAACAGAGAACGAAGTCATCGTAACCAATGCCAGACACTACGAGGCACTCAAGTTAGCACACGCGAATCTCACCCGCGTAATTGCCGGCATTAACGCCAATCTCAGTGCCGACCTGCTATCAGAAGACCTCAAGGCCTGCCTCGACAACCTTGCCGACATAACCGGCAAAGGCCGCATCACCCCCCAAGAAACACTAAATAACATTTTCGCCCACTTCTGCGTCGGCAAATGAATGACCGTAACTCGCTGACATGCAAGATGTTACATCTCTCTTAAAAAAGAAAGTAGAAGCAATTTATCATCTTTCACATTACTGAATTTCAACACTTTACGTTTTTTATTTCAAGTTATTCGAGTCTATTTATTTTCTTTTTTCTACCGTATTTCTACCGTAAAAGTACGATTTATGTCTCTGAAGCCCAACAATAGCCGACAAAAGTGCGCAATTATTGTTAATAGATGGTAGATTTCTGTTAACAAACGTATAATATTCCAGTTTGCTTAAAACTTTATTGACCCAGTTCATACTCATTCTGCCACTTGTAGACCATATTTATTAACTGTCACACAAAAGTGACATCAATAATTATGAGTAATTACAAGCATTTCAAACATTACTACAATCCATACGATAGTTTGGATGTAGAGTGGCAGCATGTTGTATCCAAGAGCTATCTCACAATTGGTGAGATTGTTTGTCTTTCCGGGTACACTAAAAGCTACATTTGGAAAAGCCGAGCGCGTTTGACCCCCGAGGGCAAAGCGACGTTGCCCCCTGAAAACTTTTTTATTTTGCCCCCTCTAAAGTCCTGACTGGCGGGGTCATTTTTATTTTGCCCTGTTTACTTCTTAGCCTTCATCTTGCGGATGCTTTCGCCGAAGAGTTCGATGCGGTGTGATGAGTGTACGATCCTGTCAAGCACGGCATCGGCGACAGCCTGGTCACCGATGGCATCATACCAGTTTTCCACAGGGAGTTGAGAGGCCATGACGATTGACTTCCTGTCATGGCGGTCTTCGATGATTTCCAAAAGGATGGGGCGCTCCTTGG
>FZRE01000030.1 GCA_900199655.1 Prevotellaceae bacterium KH2P17 | reverse complement strand
GGCCAGGTCTATCATCGTGGAATTGGCCAGGCAGCGGAGTTTCTCCTGGGCCAGTTCCTTCTTCAGGCGCTTCAGTTCTGCTTCATGCGCCTTGCGCTCCTCGAGCAGCTGGGCGCGAAGCTCGTCGAGCGTGGTTGGCAGTTCTTCGTGTTTCATAAGCAAGGGAATTGATGAGTTGTCGGGGTGGCCGTACGCGCGGAGGTATCCGAAGAATGTCGCCACGGGAATGCCGGCACTCGCGGAAAAGGCGCGTATCGACAGGCCACTCGTGAGGTACCGACGTAATAACTCTAATTTTTCGATTTCATTGTACTGTTTCATGACTTTTTACTTCTTTGGGTTGATGTAAACTGTCAACTTATTCAGTACAGGTCAAGGTCAGGCGGGGCTAACGGCAAGGCCGGAGCGGAGGCGGAGGCTTCTGTAACGGAAATGAGAAGAAAAAACATATAGGAAATTACGTGCCGTCCGAAAAAAATCCGTAACTTTGCTTTCAGTAAACATGCAACTGCGGCGGCTGCCTTGGCTGCCAACGGGATGAGTATCGGGCTTTGGAAACAGCAGCTGCGAGGCTTTTGGCCGCTGCTGCAGGCAGGTCGGCAACGCCCGTTTAACACTGCATGGAGAGTGATAACCCACAATGGCAACAAACGATTCTGACAACCTGAAGCCCCAGACGGATATTGACGATGCTGCTTGTTTCGACAATATCTACCGTGCTCACGTACAGGATATGTACAGCTACGGCATCAGGCTCGGCATACCTGCCGACACGGCGGAGGACTTTATCCAGGACATCTTTGTGAGACTGCTGCTCAACCCAGGCCGCATCAGCGAGGTAAAGAACATGAAGGCCTACCTGATGTTTGCCATGAAGAACCACTGGCAGAACCACCTGCGCGACTCGAAGCACCTTGTTGACATTACGGACAAGGGCGCCGACTTCAGCGTAGAGGAAAGTGCGCTTGACTGCATCATCGACAACGAGGAGCGCGCGAGGGTGTCGAAGCGGCTGAACCGCATGCTCACGGCACTTACCCCGCGGCAACGCGAGGCCGTGTTCCTGCGCTACATCTACGGTTTGCCTTACGAGGACGTGGCCCAGTTGCTGGAGATGTCGATACCCTCGGCCCGCAACATCGTCTCACGTGCACTCCGCCAGATGAGGAACTGCGACAGTGAGGCGCTGATGTTTTTCTACTTTTTCTTTCATTTTTTCATGCGCGGATGATGATGTTTCTGTTTTCCGGTGTCTTTATAGTAGTATACCATTATTTCTACTACGCCGATGCCAAGAGAAAACAAAGACCAACATACGTCCGTATTCGGATTGCTCCGTGACGGGAAACTGCGGCAATCCATCCGTAAAAGCAAGAACATGGACAGCCGCGAGGCCGAAGAACTGCTGGCGCGTATCAAGCGTCAGTACGCCGAACGGCGGCACAGGCGCACGCTGCTGCGGCGCTGGATTTCGGCTGCAGCCGTAGTCATAGTCGTACTTGTGGGCGGTGCAGGGCTTTACCTTACGCGTTTAAACACGCCGTTGCCCCTTACGAGCATGGCCGGACTGCTGCCCGGATCGCCCGATGTGCAGCTCATTGTGGGCACACAGCGCTACCTCTTCGCCCGGAATACTGACTTCAGCATCAGCGGCAACACCATCATAGCCCGTTCGGCACAGCAGAGCAAGACCATAGAGATGGACCCCAGGCTGGCCATGAACAGGGTGTACGCGCCGCGCGGACGCAAGTCGAACCTCGTACTGGCCGACGGCACGACGGTAAACATCAACTCCGAGTCATCGTTCACCTTCCCTTCCTCATTCCCGGACGTACGCCGCGACGTGAGCCTCGCCGGCGAGGCCTTCTTCAAGGTGGCCAAGAACGCCGCGAAACCGTTCACCGTGAGCACCGCCTCCTTCAACGTGCAGGTTACGGGAACGCAGTTCAACGTGAACGCCTACACGGCCGACAAGGTAAAGACGGTTGTGCTGGCGGAGGGCGGCGTGCGCATAACATCGAAGGACCTGCGCCGCACGGTGAACATGAAACCTGACGAGTTGCTGACCATGCAGGTCGGCGAGTGGAGCATCAGCCACGTATCGGCCCAGGACTACACATGCTGGAAGGACGGCTACATGCTGCTGCAGGACATGACGCTCTCGGAAGTTCTGCACCATCTCTCGCGCCACTACGGCACCAACATCAGCTGCAGCAGCAAGATAGAGCGACTGAAATGCTCGGGCAAGCTCATGCTCTTTGACAACGAGGAAAGCACCGTGGCCTCACTGGCCACCATCTTCAACCTTAAATACACAAAGAAACAAGGAAAGATAATCATTTATATGTGAAAAACAAAACAAAGCCATGAATGAAAAAATCAGATTCTTAGCGCAATCCATGAGATGCAGAGAGAGTTTTAAGTTCGCCAAGGTGCTTCTTGTGCTGTTGCTCATGGCCAGTGCCATCCAGGCCCGGCCCAACGACAAGCCCGAAACCTTTACCCTGAAATTCACCAACACCGCCATCATTGACGTGCTGAAGAACATCGAGAAAAACAGCGACTACGTGTTCCTCTACTCCTCGAGCCTGAAGAGTGCACTGCAGGAGAAGGTAAGCCTGAACGTAAAGAACGCAAGCATCAGGGAACTGATGAACCGCGTGCTGGGCGGCACGGCACTGAGGTACCGCATAGACCAGCGACAGATAACCATCACCCGCACGGAGCACGCCCAGGCCACCCAGCAGCACCCCACGCTGAAGGTTACGGGCGTGGTGACCGACGAGAACGGGGACCCTGCCGTAGGAGCAACTATCAAGGAAAAGGGAACTATCAATGGTACCGTGACGGATGCTCAGGGTACATTCTCCTTGAATGTGCCTGGTGATGCAATCTTGACTATTACGTATGTTGGATATCAAGAAAAAGAAATTCGCTTGAAAGGGAGAACTTTGATAGCTATCTCCATGATACCAGACAACAAAGTCTTGGACGAAGTAGTTGTCGTAGGATTTGGAAAACAGAAAAAGGAGTCTCTAGTAGGAGCTGTACAGGCTGTAAAGCCGGAGGATTTGAAGATAACCTCCAGCAATCTCTCAACTTTTTTTGCAGGTAATGTTCCCGGTATCATTGCAAGGCAGACCACTGGAGAGCCTGGATATGATAATGCCGAATTCTATATCCGAGGCGTATCTACTTTTGGTAGTAACAAAAGTCCGCTGATAATTCTCGATGGTGTAGAAATCAGCACTGAGATGCTGAATAACATTCCGCCTGAATCAATAGAGTCTTTTTCTGTCCTGAAAGATGCCACAGCTACATCACTATACGGTTCGAGAGGTGCAAACGGTGTCATTATCGTTAATACCAAACATGGCACGTTATCTGAGAAAATGAAGATAGATGTCCGTTTGGATAACACTTTCTCTTCGCCAACAAAGATACAGGATATGGCAAACGGGTTAACCTTTATGCAAATGTATAATGAAGCTATCTACAATGAGGCCAAATTTACAGGCCAAGATTACGTGCCCTATTATAGCAATGACAAAATAGAAAACACTCGAAAGAAAGCAAATCCCTATCTGTTTCCGAACAACGATTGGTATAGCAAGCTGTTCAAGGATGTGGCGATTAGTCAAAACTTGAATCTTAGTATTAGAGGAGGTAGTAAACTCATAACCTATTTCCTGAATGCGGGTATCTTTTATGAGAATGGCATAGTCCGTCAACCTACAGAGAACACTGCATTAGATGTGACTATGCGAAGCAAAAAGTACCTGTTCCAAAGCAACGTGTCAGCTCATATCACGCCAACTACGAAGATAGAACTGAATATGAATACGCAACTATTCTATTACCATGCGCCGAAAGAGAATATTACAAATCTCTTTTACTATACCATGCGTGTGAATCCCGTTGGTTTTCCGGTTACACTTCCAACACAAGATGGTGACACTTTTACACGCTATGGAATGAATACGCGACAGGGTGTGGGCGGATTACAGACAAACCCTTATGCTCTTTTAAGTTCGGGTTATACAGAGCGTAATTATGTGTATTCCACAACAGCCTTGAACATTGACCAGGATTTGAAGTTCATTACACCGGGACTGAAAGCGAATGCTTTAGCCTCGTTCTATAACTATAGTTATAACTGGCTTGACCATTGGATGGTACCATTCTATTATAAGGTCGCTGATGAATACCAAAATGGCGAGAATGGAGATTACATATACGACACAGAGTCCATCGGAGCACCCGGACAGCCCTACTTACAGTCAAACTCAGGTCGTGACCCTACGCAGACCGTATGGTCTCTACAAGCCAAACTGGACTATGCCCATACCTTTGGCAAGCATAATATCGGAGCTGCTTTGGTTTACCACATGAAAGAAATTAAAAAAGTAAAGGATAGTGGTAATGAGTATGATTTGCTTCCATATCGTGAACAGGGACTTGCCGGCCGCCTGACTTATGACTATGCTCATCGTTATTTAATGGAAGCGACATTTGGTTACAATGGTTCTGAAAATTTCAAGAGAGGAAATAGATTTGGCTTCTTTCCTGCTTTGGCATTGGGATGGACAATATCCAATGAGTCTTTCTTTAGGACTTTAAAGAATGTAATTCACAATTTCAAGATACGTGGTTCTTATGGACTGGTTGGTAATGATGCCCTGGCTACACGCTTTCCGTACATAACAACTATAGACATGTCTTCAGAAGGCGGATGGTGGATAGGCGATAACTATTCAAATATAAGAGTTCCTTGGGTAACGACTTACGGTAATGAGAATGCCACATGGGAAAAATCAAAGAAGTTTAATATCGGAGCAGATGTAAATGTATTGGGTAGCATAGATATCTCTTTCGATTATTTCACTGAACATCGTACTGGGATATTCATGCAACGCCAGTCAATCTTGTCAACTGCAGGCTATGGCGGGAATCGTCCCTTTGCCAATATAGGAGCTGTAAAGAACAAGGGTGTTGACATGAGTGCTGTTTATACGAAAGTATATTCTAAAGATTTCACCATGAAATTTAATGGTAGCTTTACTTATGCGCATAATGAGATGACGGAAGTAGACGAACCTAAGAATGTTGAGACATATTATTCGCGGATAGGACATCCCATCAACAGCATTCGTGGACTTGTGGCTGATGGTCTTTTTACATCTCAGGAAGAAATAGATAAATCACCAAGGCAAGAACTGGGAACCTATACCCTAGGAGATATCAAGTATAAAGACCTTAACGGTGACAATAAGATTGACTTGAATGATGTAACAACTATAGGAAATCCGGAAATTCCGGAAATTATCTATGGTTTTGGTGGCACGGTCAAGTATAAGAAGTTTGATTGTTCGTTCATGTTCCAAGGAGCAGGAAAGGTTAGTTTAATGATGACAGACATCCACCCGTTTGTTGATAAATCGGGTGACGGCTATGGCATTTCGCAATACATTGTCGACAATCATTGGTCAGAGACTAACAACAATGCTCGTGCTGCCTACCCACGATTGTCTTCCACTTTCGTAAACAATGATGTACAAACCAGCTCTTTTTACTTACGTAACGGGAGCTACATGCGCCTTAAAAATGCAGAATTCGGCTATACGCCACTCTCTTGGATGCGTATATACCTCGCAGCTACCAACATTTTTACCATTTCTCCTTTCAAGACATGGGATCCCGAAATGGGTAGTGGCAACGGATTGAGATATCCGTTGCAACGTACATTCAAGATAGGAGTGCAATTTCATTATTAATTTATGGCAAACAATATTCAATCATGATGAAAAGTATATATATTCAAATATTGGAAACAACGGCAATGGGACTGATACTTGTTTCTTGCAACTTTCTGGATGTTGTGCCAGAAGGCAGTGCCACTACGGAAGACATTTACAAGACACAAGCTCAGGCAGAGAAAATGGTAATAGGTTGTTATAGTGAAATACCCAATTACTTCCATCCTCAAAATTTTCCTGATGTAACGGGCTCAGATGAGATGGTTATGGGACACCGTGCAACAACGAGATGGTTCCATTATAAAAGCCTGATGAACGGAGATGAGTCGTCAAGTACAACTTATTATGGGCTGTGGAGTAATACGGCAAGTTCCTATCCTACGGGTGCTGTTAAGAAAGATATATGGAATGCCGTCCGTTACTGCTATAATGTAATTAATAATTTGGACAAGGTGCCTGATATTACAGAGGAGAACAAGAAAACCTGGAAAGGAGAAGCTCTCTTCCTAATAGCTTACTATCATCAGATTATGTTGGAATACTATGGTCCCATATTTATGGTAAAAGAAGAAAAAGCATCCGACATGCCTTCTAATCTCATGCGTTCACCTTATGATGAATGTGTAGATTTTATAGCTGACAAATATGATGAGTCTGCCAAACTTTTACCTGCAGTACGGGCGAGCGGAGAGAAAAACAGAGCAACTTCAGCTGCAGCCTTAGGCTATAAAGCTCGTCTCCTGCTATATGCCGCTTCGCCACTGGTCAATGGTAATGCTGAGTTCTATACGGATTTTAAAAATCCAGATGGGAAATCGCTTATGAATCTTAATTATGACAGGGAGAAGTGGAAAAAAGCCATGGATGCATCAGAGGAAGCTATTAAGTTGAGTGAAGCTAATGGATACAAGCTCTATGGAGGCGACGCTGCAAATGCCGAGCGGGGTAGGAAAAACTATCATGAGGCTTTTGTCGGTGGTAATTCTGGAGCTTTCAACAACTGGGATGAAATTCTTTTTGGCCTTGCCGATCAAGGCACCATTTCTTATTGTATCAAAAACATGGCTCCTCGTATTGGTTTCAGCTCATACAGTTCCAAGGGATTCAGGGGATATATGTTCCCTACATGGAGCTGCGCCACACGGTATTTTACGGACAAGGGGCTCCCTTGGACCGATGATCCCGATACAAAAAACCTAAAGCCGGAGATGCTTGTTTCTTCTCCCGATTATCCTGCCGAGAAGACTTCATGCTTCTATCTGCACAGAGAACCACGTTTCTATGCTTCTATTGGTTTTGACCGCGGTAAGTTCGAAATACAGAATGGTACCATAATGTTGAAATGTCGGAGAGGAGAAACGCAACAGGATGACGGTGTAGAAAGCCACGAATACCAGTGCGATAACGGACTTTATTGTCAGAAATGGATTTCAAGCAAAGACTCCTATAACGCAACACAGGATAAAATAACCTATAATAGCTGGGTGTTCCCTTATCTGCGGTTGGCAGAGTTGTATCTTGATTATGTCGAGGCCGACTTCGAATATAACAAGGAGCTGAGTGCTAAAAGCCTGTCTTATTTAAACAAAATCCGGAGTCGCTGCGGACTCCCAAGTTTTCAGGATTCATGGAGTTATGTTGGTGGCATTCCTACTGATGAAGCTAAATTGCGGAATGTCATTCATGACGAGCGCTCTAACGAACTGGCTATGGAGGGAAGAAGATTCCACGATATACGCAGGTGGAAGATTATGGAAAAGGTGCTATGCCGAAAAGAGAAATCCTGGAACATTGCCGGAAAGACCGCGGAGGATTATTACAAATTAACGGAAATGAATGATGGCTCCTACATAGACCGATCCAAGATAATGGCTCCTAAGAGTTATTGGCTTGCTATACCTATAGACCAGATGCAGATTGACTATAATTTAGTACAAAACCCTGGCTATTGATGAATATTCGCATTTTTATTGAGTAGATAGTAATTACATATTTTGTATTATTACTGTCAGCTATAACTCTTTTAGCTTAAAATAAATTAGGGTTGAACTCCATGCATGGAATTCAACCCTATTAATTATTGTTTTTACAGCCTCCGCCAAGTGGCGCTGCAGGGTGTGAGAAAAAACTTTCTTGCCGCAAAGCGACTGGCAATCGTCAGTTTTGTGTATCTTTGTCGCAGAGATATATTTGAGGCTGACAGTACAGCCGGAACAAGAAAACGAACCAAACGAACTGAAAGATGAAACTGCAGAACATCAAGTACGCGGGCTGTGTGGCAGCCATTGCCGGAGGTTGGGCCATCCTGCTTAATACCGTTCTGGGCTATATCAAATACGTTAATTCATACGGAATTCTTTTAATCCTTACGCTGATGGCTGCAGCTTTCCTGTCGGCCTGGGCAAGCGTGGTTTATACGCCAAAGGCCACCAAAATGCAGCGCATCGTGAACCTACTGATGCTATCGGTGGTTGTTTCGTTCGTACTCATGGTGTGCTTTCTCAAGTTCAGTTTTGTAGATGTGCTGTTCATCTTGCCCTACTTCGTTCCGATATGGCTATGCCTCAGCGTGCCGCCCGCTATCCTCACGGCCTTCATTCTGAAAGCACCACCCGAAAAGGAGGATGAAGACAACGGGAGCGAATAAGGCCGCAGCAACGAAAAAACGGGCATCCGCGTGGTGGCGGATGCCCGTTCAGAGTTTGGTGGCGGTGATGTTTTACTCGTACCGGATGGCCTCTATCGGGTCCAACTGTGCGGCTTTCTTGGCCGGATACCAGCCGAAGAACACGCCCGTAAACGTGCACACAGCAAAGCTCATGATGAATGTCGATGCCGCGGGCGACCACGCCGTCGAAATTCGATTAAAAATCGCGTCCCGTTAACCGAGGTTAAAGCCCAAAGGAAAGAAGCCTTGACATAGCTCATTTACACAACCTTTTATCTATTCCTTCCGGGTTCAGATTTGGTCCACCTCCAGCTGTATAGCCACAGCTTTCGCCCGTTATCCAGGGAGAAACCCAAAATGAGTATAATTCTCCTTGTTTAAGATAAAACTTAAAATGGACATTCTTCTTATTAATTGATGCAAGATTCTTCTTGTTTTTCCAAGTAATGAGCCATTTTGTACTATTACGCCCTTTCATTGCAATGCAATCTTTATGAGAGAATCCAGGAATTATATTGCCTTCTTCGTCGAGAATTTCAATTTTAAGTACTCCTTCTCTCATATCAGCGTTTACAAAAAGATATTCTCCGTTGAATGTAATAGTTTCTGTCTCAAGAAATCCTTCTTGATTTCCTGATTGCATAGAAACAAATCCATCTCTACGCAGAGTGGCAAGTCCTGTAGAACTATATCCATCCCAAAATATCTTATTTAGTCTTCTACCACTTGAATAAAAATAGAGCGAGTCTCCAACGATTAAAGGAACGCCATTGATGCTTTGCATATTTCCCCAGTTCCAAGCTCCTTTTTTTTCATTTACGTTCATAAAAGGAGCATGGGTAGGACGTGAAAAATGGAATCCGTCTCGACTATATCCTAAAGATATAACATTTCTCTTTTGTATACTATCTCTAGCACATATATTATTCTCAGGTCCTTGCCATGCAGAGTAGAATCCTAACATAATACTTTCATAGGGGATACAATCAAAATTATATATACCAGGTTTGGTCTCTGTATACTTTTCATGATGTAATTCCTTATCGTCTGGAGTAAACCAAAAAACTATATTTTTGTCTTGTACATCTTTTCGGGTTCTATGTGCGATACTGACCAGCATCTCAGGGTCAGGATGTTCTACGTAAGCTCGTGAGCGTGATGATATGTCGGTGCTATAACGCATACTCAATCCCCATTTGTTTGTAAATGGATTATAGAAGGCTGTTGTCCTATCAAAAAGGTCTCCACTTTGGGCCACGCCTTTACTCCAATGAATACCATCAGATGAGTACTTTAAGACCATTTGCCATCGTCCATCGGTAGCCCTTCTTTCGATGTTAAAGAACTTCCAGCGTTTATTGAAGTCTTTTTCATTTCTATCTAACCATATTGTTGCAGCGTCTCGATTGCAAGTATCCACAATATTTGTATTGCCGTATAGCCCTAGATTAGGTTTTATCCATTTTTTTCCGTCGTTTGATTCAGCATAACATGTATGGAAAGTTTGGCGTCCATTATCGTACTCGTTATTTGCTCCGGCCAAATACCACATTTTGTATTTATTATCAAGCTCGTCATACCAGATACCATCGCTGAAAGGAGCTGCGTATGGTACTCCATTTCTTGTTTTTTCCCATTCCTTATCTGGCTCTAAAACAGGATTTCCCTCATAAAAGTGAGGAGTATGGAATATTCTTTTTAAGTTAGTGGAACTAATGAGAAAATCATCGACAAATAATTGCCGGCCGACATTAATAGGTATAACTCGTGGTTTTGTTTGCAGATATGGAACAGGCATTTCTACTCTTTTTGTCGGGATTTCTATTCTAGGAGGCCATTGTTTAGGCAATTCTATTCCATTGCTTAAAGTTTGCGCATACGCACTTTCAAGCGTTGATAATAATAAGAAACTTATGAATACTAATTTCATTTTTCAAAATTTAATAGAGAGGAAATTTTATAAAAAAAACTCTCTTACTTTATATTTAATTCCAACCAGGATTATTTGAGGTGATGTATGGATTTCCTTCTACTTCATCGACTGGTATAGGTAACCATTCATCTTTATTTTCTTGGAAACCTAGATACTTTGATGTTGTATACTGTTTAAAGTTAGGATCATTAGCCTCTAAATAGTGGAAACGTGATACGACCTTTCCCCAACGAAGCAAATCAAAGAACCGATGACCTTCACCCGTCAACTCTAGTATACGTTCATTTTCAATATCATCCATATTCAGGCTCGTAAGAGCAGGAAGATTTACACTTTTCCTTGCGCGTACTCGATTAACAGCTTCTAATGCGCTTATAGACCCTTGTTTTCCTCCAGAGAGTACGGCCTCGGCATACATAAGAAGTACGTCTGCATAACGGATATATACATAATTCAGACCATTTGCCCGGAGATTCCACAGATACATGTTGTTACCGGGATTTACAGTAGGTAGAGTCCAGTCGATACCCTTGCGACATGCACTTTTATATTTCCCGGCTTGGGTATTGACAGATGCGAAGCCGTTGTTTCCATAGAAATCCCTGAACTTCTTACCGTCAAAAATGCGGACTGTATCTCCGGATTTAGCATTGATGGCACTGTTTGTATCATCAAAGATTAAAGTGCCGAACATTCGAGAATCTGTCTTGCCATTTGCATCTTTGGATGCAACGAACGTATTATAAACCCAATCATGTATTACATGATCTGCTGTTGTTTTGTTTGATGGTGGATTCCATCCTCTAGGGTCTCTCCATACACCAGAGCTTGTTGTTCCTGGATTGAATCCGGTATTTACAGCATCCCCCATAAATTGAAGTTCGAAGATGGATTCATCGTTGTTTTCTGTGGCAACTTTGAAGTTATCATTATAATCATCCATTAATTTATATGTCCCATGCTTACCACTTATTATTTCATCGAAGCATTCAGCGGCTTCATTATAATATGTCTTCTCTGAATGGCCATAGTATTTCTCAATACCACTCCTATATAGGTATGCCTTACCCAACAGCGATGTAGCAGAACCACTAGTTACTCTGCCAATATTGTCGCCAGTCCAGTAACCCTTTTTAGGTAATAATTCTTTTGCCTTTTTCAGGTCACTGATAATAAAATCCCAAGTTTCCTCAGGTTTAGCCTGTGGTCTGTAATCTTTTGTTGAAGATGGGAATCGGTCCATTAGTGGAATATTACGGTATTCTAGAAATAGAAACCAATGAGCAAAGGCCCTTAGGAAATACGCCTCACCCAGATAGGCTTTTTTAAGTTCCTGATTAGTAAAATCCACCTTGTCTACAGTCTCTATTATCTGGCATGCCTGCGATGCTGCCGTATAGAAAAGGCTATATGGCTGTACGATGGTATAGTATGAAGATGTCAGACTGGCATTATACTGGCCTGGCAATCCGTAGTCAGATCTGTCACTACTTTCGTCACTACGATTTGCTAAAATCCTTGTACCTGAAGCTCCCATACATCTAGGAGTGGTGATATACGAATATATTCCTAGGACTCCTTTATTCACACTTTCTGGAGATGTATAGTATGAGGTAACATCTTGTTGGTTGGGATTTATAGCTAAATTATCAAATGTGGATTCGCAGCTTATGAGTGCTAAACTTACAACTACTGTTATAATATATATTATATGTTTCATAATGATGTCGTTATTAAAGGGTTATGTTAATACCGAAATTCCATGATCTGGCATTGATGCGCGGTGCATTTCTGTACAAGCCGTCGATACCTCTGTCAAAAAGAGTATTACTACTTACTTCTGGATCGTAAAGAGGATATGATGTTATGGTAAAGAGATTTAGTACCCCTACATATATTCGGCATGCAGAAATAAAGTTAGTTTTTTGAAGAAGTTTCTCATTGAAGTTATATCCTAATTGAATATTCTTGCAACGGAGATAAGAGCCATTTTCTACGTAGAAGCTACTAGGCAGTGAATTACCACCATAGTAATTATCTGTTTTGGCTATCGGTAGATTGCTGCTGCTATTTGTTGTGCTCCAGGACTTTAGCGCATCAACTAAGCAGTTATTATCATAGTTGAAGTAGAAATTATACTTCGCTGCTGCGAAAATATCATTGCCATGTGAACCTTGGAAAAACATTGTTAAGTCCCAGTTCTTATATCCTAAATTGATATTCAAGCCATAGGTAAAGTCTGGAGTAGGATTACCAATAACCTGCTTATCATTTTCAGCAACATCTTTGGCTGTTTTAGATGTTTCATCTGCGGATTCATATAGGAAATCGCCATTCTCATTGATGCCTGTAACCTTGTATCCCCAAAACGAACCGATGGGTAATCCTTCTTTCGTTATAGTCGGACGATCGTTGAATTTGGAACTCATCAAAGAGCCTCGGATAGGTTGTACTCCTTCGCCAAGTTTGATAACCTTGTTTTTCATGAATGTAATATTCCCTAGTATGTCAAACGACCAGTCTTTCCAGTGGTTTCTGTAGCCTAAGGTAAATTCCCATCCTTTATTTTCAACCGAAGCTGAATTATAGTAAGGCACATCAGGATTGTTTATTACAATCATTTGTCCGGATGACGGTAACGCCTCTAATGGGGCAAGTAAGTCATTATTGCGCTTGTAATAGTACTCTCCTGTGAATGTCAAGGTGTTGTTCAAGAATCCCATCTCAATACCCATATTCGAAGAGATAGCCTTCTCCCACTTTAAGTCTGATTGTGCGAATCTTGTTACATATCCAAATTGACGCTTGTTGTTGAGTATAGTGGGAACAGGACCGTAGGCTGTAGACACGAAAGAATAGGGGGTTATAAAATTCGCTCCCAGAACACCATAACTTGCACGTAATTTCATTTTTGAAATCCATGGGATGTTAAAGAACTTCTCTTCACTGACATTCCATCCAGCAGATACTGAGGGAAACCAGCCTGTACGATGGTTTTTCGCGAATTTAGAACTCTTATCACTACGTACACTTAACGACAGCATGTAACGATCCATATAGTCATAGTTCAGTCGTGCGAAGAAAGAGAGCAGTGCTGCGTCATATTCGTCAGACCCTACTACACCTACTCCATTATAAGTGGTAACACTTGCAGCCCCAAGGTCGTTAGTACCCGAATTAATCGACATTGTCCTATTCCATTCTTGCATCCAGCTTGTACCTAGCAGGGCATCAAAGGTGTGTCCGCTCATTTCTTTGTTATAGGTCAACAAGTTATCAATGGTGTAATTGAACTGCTCATTACGCGATTCTGCCAATGAAGTATATGGTTGACTGAACCTTGAATCGGCAACACCATTAGCATCCCAGTATGATGCGTATGCCGGAGTGTGGGTATAACCATGTGCATTAAGATAGCTTCCGGCAAACCCTATCTTATAAGCGAGTCCTTTAAAAATATCATACTTTACACTTACACTTCCTGTTATATCAGTTTTTTTCGTCCACTGATTTCGGTTATATATTTGTGCTAAACTATTGTCAATATCAATGTTTGTAGTTGCATAACCAAGTTCTGCCGGTGTAGAGATATACCGTCCATAGCTGTCTGTTACGGGGACTGTAGGTATTTCGATGGGGCGTGCAGTCGGAGGAGTTTGTTTCTTTGTAAATGCAACGGCAAGATTCTCAGCTACTGTGAAACGACCTTTCTGGTATGTACCATTGACACGTCCATTATATTTCTTGTAGTCTGATTGGATGATGATTCCTGTTTGATCTTGATACCCTAAGCTGGTGCTGAATGTAGAATATTCTCCTCCACCAGATACAGAAGCCCCAAAAGAATACATGGACGCATTACGATAATACAGGTCTTGCCAGTCTGTATCGGCATTGGGATTTGTAGGACTTGCATTTTCCTTAGCCACTTCGTATGCGGGGCTGTTGTTTGCCACGGTGGTGGCAAATTGTCTCCATTGGCTGGAATTCATGAAATCCAGCATGTGCATGGGAGTCTGGTAAGAGAAGTCAGAACTTAGTTCTACCTTTGTTTTACCAGCTCGTCCTGATTTTGTCGTAATTAGTACCACACCGTTGGCTGCACGTGAACCGTAGATTGCAGCAGCAGAACCATCTTTAAGAATCTCTATAGATTCAATATCCTTTGAATTCAAAGAGTTCAATCCGTTGTTGCTGAAAGCACCGTCAATAACATATAGTGGTTCTGTCGAGCCAAACGAACCAGCTCCACGTATCAGGATGCTTACATCACCTCCAGCTTCACCACCGTTCTGAAGAATTTCAACACCAGGTGCACGCCCTTGCAGTGCAGATGCTACATTTGTTGTTACCTGCTTAGCTAAATCAGAAGATTTAACTGTTGAGATAGATGCTGTGAGACTTGATTTCTTCTGCGTACCGTAACCCACAACCACCAATTCGTCGAGCGATTGTGCGTCTTCATTCATGACGATGTTGAGGGGTGCGCCACCTTTTGCCTCCACAGCCTGTGCTGTATAGCCGATGTAGGTCACTTCCAACGTGGCATTGGCAGCTACATTGTTTAGAGTGAAGTTGCCATCGAGGTCGGTAACGGTAGCTGCCGAGCTTCCTTTCACTTTGATAGCTGCGCCGATGAGCGGTTCTCCCTTAGAGTCTACCACCCGGCCCGATACCTTTTTAGTTTGCTGTGTGCTGTTAGTGCTGTGTGTTTGTCCGCTTGTCGCAGCGTCGGCAGTAGCGTCGCTGATGATAATGTGTTTGTTGCGTATTTCATAACGCATCTTCTGTCCTTTCAAAGCTGCGGTCAACAAATCGCTCATACGCATTTCGTGTCCTTTTACTCTTACTGGAGTATTCAGGTTTAATTTGCTATTGGAGTAGACCACCGAATAATCAGTCTGCTCTTCAATCAATTGGATAGTCTGTTTACAGGTCAGTCTGTTATTTTGCAACCTGATGGTCTCGTTTTGTCCAAACGCCATGAGCGTCGTAGCCAGAAACAATGCCAGCAAACCAAGCTTTCTTGTCTTGTGATGGAACATGGATTTTAGGTTTTGATAGTGTTATTAAATAAATGTGATTACATGATTATATAAAGTGTTAGGAGAGGATGTGTTTTCGTGGGTGATATGCTTGGGCGCACATCATCATGTGCCACCTCCTTTCCTATAGATACGGATAGTGTCGCCCCGGCGCTGGTACGAAGTTTCGCCCAATGCCCTGCATAACACATCAAGAACCTCTGTGAGCGATTCTTGGTTTGTAAATTTCATCGTGTAAGTATATGCTGTATTAATGTCTTGGTCAATGTTGATGTCTATTCCGTAGCGTCGTTCCATCGCACGTATAATCTCGCCGAGCGACTGGTCACTGAATACTAAATAGCCCTTGCGCCATGCTGTCTCGTCGGCCGTTTTGGCATGCAATACGCTGATAAGCTTGCTGTTACGGTTGAATACGGCTTGATAATGAGGGGCTATGCGCACCTGATTGCTCTTGTTGTCGGTCTCACTTACATTCACCGTCCCCTCAACCAGTGTCGTGACGATAAACTTATCTTCGGGGTAAGCCTTCACGTTGAAGTGCGTACCCAGCACGCGCACGTCTACTCCTCCGGCTTTGACGATGAATGGATGTTCGGCATCTCGTTGCACATCGAAGTAGGCTTCTCCGCTTACGTGCACCTGGCGGAGCGACTGATGGGCAAATGTGCTGGGATAGATAAGTGTACTTCCGGCATTGAGTTGCACGTGGGTACTGTCGGACAGGGTTATTGTTCGGGTTTCACCTTTAGGTACACGGATTTCTATCAAGGCCAAATCGTTAGTCTGCCAATAGCTCATGTAGGCCCACACGGCAAAGGCCGAGAGCAACGGCAACAACAGCATGGCAGCATATTGCAGCCATGCCGGCCGACGCTTCGAGCTGTTCTGCCCATTATCTATGCCTAAACTTATGTTTTGTTTACATAGGTTTAGCTGCTCTACAGTGTCTATATCAATATCTGTCGGAGTACGGTCCCAAAAATATCTTAGTGCCTCGTCGGTCTCTTCTTGATGTGCTTCGTCGGTGAGCCACATCATGACCTTGAGTCTGAAATCTTCAGGAAGCAATCCGCATGTATAGCTATTGAGAATGTGAATTAGCTTCTCTTTTGTCATTTTGTTAGATTATGAAGAACGTATCTTACAATTGTAAGAGTACAGGAATTTGTGAAATGCGTAATCACAAAGCGTTAATAAATGCCAAAGCCAAAGTAATGGTTATCTT
>FZRE01000010.1:109270-132840 GCA_900199655.1 Prevotellaceae bacterium KH2P17 | reverse complement strand
GGTAGTGTAAATAGAACTGTGTCAAGGTCATTTTCCTTATTATATTAACCTCAGATGAGGAACACGCTTTTTAATCGTGTTTTCCAAATGAGGAGCCTTTCTGGTTGCGAAGTTACATAATTTCAAATCTATCTCCAAATTTTATTGCCAATTGTTGTGAGATGAGTGCCCAGTTCGCAAGGGGCATGGTCCACTTTTCGCTGACATTACGATATGCCAGATAGACCAGTTTCTCCAAGGCTGTATCAGATGGGAATACGCCCTTGTTCTTCGTAACTTTGCGTATCTGGCGGTGGTAGCCTTCGACGGTGTTGGTCGTATATATGAGACGTCGGATTTCCTTGGTGTACTGGAAGAACTCCGCCAAGCGCTCCCAATTGTCACGCCATGACTTGATGACGATAGGATACTGTTCGCCCCATTTGGCTTCAAGGTTGTCAAGTTCCGTTTCCGCAGCCTCTTTGCTGACGGCTCCATAGATACGCTTCAGATCTTTCAGAAACTCCTTCTGGTGCTTGCTGCCAACATACTTGATGGAATTGCGTATCTGATGCACTATACAGAGTTGAACGGCAGTATGTGGGAATACGCTTTGGATAGCATCAGGGAAGCCCTTCAGACCGTCCACACAGCATATCATAATGTCCTCCACGCCACGGTTCTGCAAGTCCGTAAGCACCTCAAGCCAGAAGTTGGCTCCTTCGCTCTTTGCGACGTACATGCCAAGTAACTCTTTATGACCCTCCTTGTTTATGCCCAGAACATTGTAAATGGCACGAGTGACTGCACGACCTGCATCATCCTTGACCTTGTAATGGATGGCGTCAAGCCAGCAGATAGCATATACGGCATCAAGGCTACGCGACTTCCACTCTTTAATCTCAGGCAGAACACGGTCGGTTATCGCACTGATAGTCTCTGCAGACAGTCTGGTGTTAAACTCACGCTCAAAGTAGCGGCTAATCTCACGGGTGCTTGTACCAAAAGCATACATGCCAATAATCTGGTCTGCCATCCCTTCTGCAAGAATCGTCTCACGCTTGCGGACAGTCTGGGGATCAAAGCTGCCATCACGGTCACGGGGAGTCTCAACGGTCACTTCACCATATTGTGTCTGAACTGTCTTGGACATCTTCCCGTTACGCCGATTGCCAGACTCACGGGATTCTACACTCAGGTGAGCATCCATCTCACCTTCAAGAGCTGCATTCAATATACGCTCCAACATCGGTGCCAAAGCACCGTCTTTTCCAAATAAAGGCTTGCCTGTACGTAATTGCTCGGCTGCCAACTTGTAATCTATTTCTTCGTTTGCCATCTTAAAATAAACGTGTTAAACTACTTTTTTATTGGTGCCTGACACAGTTTACTTTACACTCTCGAGCAGATATATAGAACATAAACTTTCCTTGAATTTTCGTTATTTTTGAATCACCGGTTCACTTTCAAAAGTAACGGGATGTCAAGGTTTCTTTGCTCCTTTCTTTTTCGCCCTTTTCCTGCTCATGAAAGAAAGGAGCGGTCGGCAAATCTGCCGACCGCTTTACTCCGTCTGTTCTTCTTGAACGGTTATCCGTCCCGTCCTTACTTCGGGGTGTGTGGAAAAAGCCCAATTCACCTCTTCATCGGGAAGGAGACTGTGAATGTACCCTCCCATGACCAATCCGCAATCCTGAAGGACTTTTTGCCGTGCGTCCTCCCTGCTGTCGGCAACCACCTCAAACACGCCATCGAAGATGTACTGTGTCCGTACTCTGTAAACTTTTCCTTTCATATTCTCAAAATTCAACCTTTAATAATCTGTGTTCCTTTGGTTCGCCATTGGATAACCTGCGATGGGTTAGCCAAAAATGATGCGCTCCATATCCATAGACAAAGTATTTGTCAAGTTCCGTTTCTTCGGCTATTTTGCTGATTGCCGTTCTTAATTCTTCCTTGCTGGAGGATATGGTTATCGCATTGATAACCCTAATAAGTATGTGCGGTATCTTGTCCGCCCAGTTACATACAATACTTTCTATTTCCACTTTCATTTTTGTAATATTTTGATGATTTATATTTTAAGCCGTTACCTTCATCCGTTGACTGATTAGTCTGCTGTTGGCATTGACGAGTTTCACGATTTGGTCGTGGTATTCCGTGCTTTGATTGCATAAACCCCGACTTTGCACCACTTCCAAAGTTTTCAGTGATACCTCTATCGTCTCTATCCGTCTGCCCTCAATGGTAGCCGAAAGGATTAGTGAGTCCTCCTTGAGGTAATATGCGTTGGAAAATACGCAATGGTGCATGGAAACTCCTTCTTCCAAATGTTCCTGTACGCTCTCCAACACATGGACTTGGATTGTACCATCGGTAAAGCATATACCGAAGAACTTGGATTTAAGTTCCTTAAATTGTTTTTCATCTTCCATCACCTTTTGCCGTTTCCGTTCAAGTTCCTCCTTTATCCGTTTTCGGTTGAGTTCCTCGTACCTTCGGTCGTGCTCTGCTGTAAGGTCGGCAGGACAAAGATACTTGGGGCTGTGGATGTCCTTGCCTAACCTGCGAAGCATATCCACATAATCACACCATAAGGATATGTCGGTTATATCGTAGCCGTTGCGGTTGGCTATCTTGTAGGACTGCCAATATTCGTCAAGAGCCTTCGTCTTATTAAGGAAATAGCGCAAATGCTCTGTGCGCCCTGCTTTCATCAATGTTTCGGCACGGCTGTCCGTGAGCAACGCAGGTATCAACGTTGTAGGCTCTATGCCATAGAAATTGTCCTCAAAGCCATTCCTGCGCAGGGTGTCCGATGCCTTGAACTTCGGATATATCGGGGAATAGGCTGCATATCGGTAGGCTTCATTGTCGTTGCGGATTGCCATAGGGGTGTAGAATGAAAAGGTATCAACATATCTTCCCAATGTGCGTGGAATGGCTACTATAGCTTTCCTCCCCTCTGCGTTCCACCAATACTGCCCGATTTCAAGCGCATAATATTCAGCCTTGCAGCCTTTCTCCATTCCTGCCACGAGGAGGAACATTCGCAACACTTGATACTCTCCATAAGCGGTAAGTATCGTGAAGTAGTGCTTCTGCTGCAATTTGCGCTCGAAGGTTTCCCTAACATGCAACTTTGCCCTGCAATGGGGGCAGGTGCAGGTTTCTTTGGGTTTGCCCATCACCCAACTATGTCCGCAGTCCATACAGGTGGTGCGACCTTTGGGCAGTCGGTAGGCGAAGTGGCTTATGCACTCACGGAAAGCCCATTTGCTCTGTTGCTTTGTTATCGGGCGAAGGTGCTTGCTCTCGGCAAGGACTGCTTTCTCAAATTTGTTTCTCGGTTTCATAATTTAAAAATCGAATAAGGATTGTTGTACTTGGGTTGCTGCGTTCTCGGCTTTCTTGGGGCGTGCGTTACGGCTCTGCATCTTGGTGAGTTGCTCACGCTGATACCGCCTGATGGCTTCCTGCCTTGCCTCGGCTTTCTCTTCCTCCGTGAGTTCCACAACATGATTGACGGCTATATGGCATTGTAAGGGGTTGCCTATCTCTATGTTGTCCTCGTCATAGTAGTGTACGGCAAGCGAATAGACCTCACCGTCGGTCAGACCGTTGCAACCTCCCTTATATATTTCATTAAGCATATAAGTGATGCAGTCGTCAATGCTCTTTCCCTGCTTGTGGTAACTTTTCGCAAAGAGTTCATCTTCCATTGCCCTGTTCTCCAAATAGCATTGGATGGTTTGTTTGAAATGTTCCGTTGTTTTCATATTGCTTCTATTTATTAAATGATTGTCTGAATGATTTTCTTTGTGTCCTGTGTTTCCATTGTCTCAAAAAGAAAGTCAATGAAATCTTTTCTTGCATCCCTCCGCAATTCCTTGTAGAGTGTTCTCAAGTTGGAGTTGTTGCCGTTGATATAGGTTTCCACCATATACACGAAGATGTTTTCGACTTCATAAAATCTGCATTGCTGTGCAGCTGTCTTGCTGTGTCTTGTTTCCATGTCTTATTCCGTTTATAAAGTTAGTATCCAAAGAATGAGGATAAGCAGTCCCACGAATGTGAGCATATAGAGTATGGTTGCCCAAATGACCCTGCCAATCCCGACAATGGTTTCCACTGCCAATGCCACCACCGCAGAGATACACCAAAGAATGATGCAAAGGAGCAGGCCCAGACCTTTGAATGTAATGTTTTTTGCCATATTGTCATTTTTTTTATTTTTAATGCGGATTCAGGAGCCTGAGGGAATTGAGTTTCACTGATTTTTCCGTCTCCCGTTTATCCGACATTTTTTTTGCGTCTTTCTGTCGCATCGGTCATTTTCGTTTCAGGAGCCTGACAAAGGTAGGGATTAGAGTATGCAAGGTTTTTCGAGAAAATACTACCCGAGGCATGAGGTGTGGAGATTTTCTCGAAAACAGGATGCCTGACCTTGCAGTATCGTATATCCCGGAATTACCTTTGCTCCTGAACGGAAAGGGCGGATGCGTACCGTGAAAGGCAGGCAATGGAGGTAAACGGAAAAGAGACGGAATGGATGAAAGATAACATTCGTGTGCGCACGAATGACAAATAGTCTCTCTGAAAGAAAATGAAGGCAAAAGCTAATCAACAGAAGGACAAAGCCAAAGGAAAAGTGTCAATAGTCTGACATATCGGACTTGATCGTATATGTCAGGCGGGACTTTTTTCAGGGTTTGTCCATAAGGAAAAGAGGTCTTTCCAATTTAAGGGGGAAACTTGTATTGCCCCTAAATAGGAAAGACTGCTTTTCTGAAAAATACGGCTTTTGCCTTCATTTTCCGAAAAGAATATGTATAAAAACGACATGGACACTTATTCCCTATAAAACTTTTATAGGAAATATGTTGCTTATCAACAAAAAATATTATCTTTGCACACATAAAGAGTTGTTTGAAACAAGTGCAAAACATAGAAGTTCATAGAATTTGAGTTGTAACTAATTCGTAACCCTTTTTCAGTTTTCTGAATTATATATCCTCATTTTCAATTACTTACAAAGAATATACTCTTTTTTATTTTGAAGAAGTCCGTTTTCATCCTTTCAGTTCTGGCGGTTCTCGTTCTCGGTTCCTGCAAAAAAGGTTTTCCGCCCCCTCTGAACAGCTTAGGAACCGCCGCCGACAGCCTCATCACTGCCGACATGCAGCTCACTGACTCGGCCCGGTGGGTAAAACTTTCGCCGCAGAAAGCCGACTCCCTGCTCCACGGCATCATCCTCGGAAACCCCAACCAACCACGCCGCGTTTGGCTTTACGGCATCAAGCGCCTGCCCGGAGACCGTCTGCTCTGCGGCTATGTGGTAGAAAGCGGACCGTTTGAGATGGTGAGACGCGAGATGTATTTTGCCACTTACGACGGTAGCGGACGACTGACGGATGGCTTGCAATGCTGCCGGCTGGACAGCATGCAGCTGTACCTGCCTTTCTTGTTGCAGCGAAACAGCAAACAGGAGAAACTGTTTGACAACAAAGGCAACAATTGGCAGGCTTCCGAATGGAGGTTCACTGATGACGAGAACTTCAGCATAACCGAGTTCTCATCAGCCTTCGGCGCCATGGGCGACAGCATTACCATGAGCCGTTTCGGACTGACAACCTACCATTTCCGCATCAACGCCGACGGTACCTTTACCCTTACCGACCACAAATTCAAACCTACGGGAACGAACTTCGGTTTCTTCTTTGAGCTACACATGGCCAAGGAATACGACCTGATGAGCAGGTTGCCCGTTTCGGCCGACGTATTGGGGCGCATGGAACGCCTGCAGCAGGAAGTCTGCCGGCGCACTTATCCCTACATAGACACCCTGTACACGAGCCGGGGAACCACTTGGTACGAAACTTCCAAATACTGGGACAACCTGCGAATGCAGACTATCGCCAGCCAGTTCACCACAGAGATGTACTTCCGAGACCCCGAGCGCTTCCTCCGGTGGCTCTATGCACACCCGCAATCGGGTCTTGCTCTGGCGCTTGAAGCATGTATCAACCCCGACAAGGGCCAGCTTTCGCTCAAGCGACTCGCCCGCGACATTGATGCCGCAACAGCACCTGACGGCGACAGGTTGCACACGGCAAGGATGCGGGAGTACCTGCACAGCCTCATCAGTGAGTGGGAGTACGATCCAATCTTCTACGCTACCGACCACGAGTTCGATTAACCTCATCCTCCCTTTTTGCAGCTCCAAGACAAAATATTATTACTTTGCAGCTTGCAAATCATCCCCTCCTAAATTGTGAATTGTGAATTATGAATTGTGAATTATCACCTCGTTGCTTGCAAAATCACCCCCTTCTAACCTCCCCTTTCTAAGGTGAGGAACAGCTGCTGTGGGCTTACTGTGGGTTTGCTGCTTAGGTTTTAAGACAGAGTAACAGAGTATTTTTCCTGCTGCTGAGCGCTTGCTGCGAGTTCGCTGCTTGTTTTTAAAGACAGAGTAACAGAGTATTTTTCCTGCTGCAGAAAACATGCAGCTACGATTACTCCCCTTAGAAAGGGGAGGATACCAGTTTGTCTTTTCGCAAACCGTTGCTTACTCATTCTTCCTACTCAGCAAACCCACAACAGCGAAAAAATTACTCTGTTACTCTGTCTTTCAAAATCAGCAGCAAACCAGCAGCAAACCCACAACAGCGAAAAAAATACTCTGTTACTCTGTCTTTAAAAACAAGCAGCGAACTCGCAGCAAGCGCTCAGCAGCAGGAAAAACACCCTGTTACTCTGTCTGAAAATAAGGGCGGGAACATAACGGGATAGCAACCCGCGGGACGGAGCTATGCTTCAAGGCCTTTGAACAATACCTTCAACAGGCTTGAAGATGCCCTTCTAGGGGCTTGAAAGGCATCTTTTATAGTCTCGTTTGTAATTTATTGATTTACAATAGCTTACAAACGAGGACACAAAAGGGGAATTCAGAGAACTCCGGCCACGAGGTTCGTAAGCTCCACGAACTGCGGGATGGAGAGCTGCTCGGGACGCTTGGTCATGATGTCGCGGGCAAAGAAGTCGGCTCCGGGCATGCGCTGGGGGAACAACTGGCGAAGACTGACGCGCAGCATCTTACGCCGCTGGTTGAACACAGCTTTCACCACGCGCTTGAAGAGCGCCTCGTCGCAACCCAAATCGGTTACGTCGTTGCGCGTCATCCGTATCACGGCGCTCTTCACCTTGGGCGGTGGATTGAACACGTCCTCATTGACCGTGAAGAGATACTCTACGTTGTACCATGCCTGGATGAGCACGCTCAGAATGCCGTAGGCCTTGGTACCGGGCTCTGAAGCCATGCGTTGGGCCACTTCGCGCTGTATCATGCCGGTGCAGCAGGGTATGAGTTCCTTGTTGTCGAGCATCTTGAAGAAGATTTGAGAGGAAATGTCGTAGGGATAATTGCCCGTGAGCACGAACGGTTTACCGCCGAAGACGCCACGCAGATCCATGCGCAGAAAGTCCTCGCCGATGATGTTGTGGCGCAGCTGCGGCCAGGCCTCGTGCAGGTAGGCCACGCTCTCGGCATCAATCTCCACGGCCTTCACCTCGCGTTCTTTTGTCACCAGGAACTGCGTGAGCACGCCCATGCCGGGCCCAATCTCCAGTATCGGGATGGCCGGACATGCGTCTACGGTGTCGGCAATGCGGCGGGCAATGTTGAGATCGGTCAGGAAATGCTGGCCCAGGTTCTTCTTCGGTCTTACTGATTTCATGTTATCGGCTTTATCGGGCAAAGTTAATCATAATATTCGGAAACAAGAAGTGGCGGGCCGATAAAATCGACCCGCCACCTTATTTGATTGTTCTAAACTTTCTGAGTAAGAATATTGAGCTTACTTGTTCTCAACATTCATCTTTCCATTCACGTTTACTGCCTCTGCAATCATGATTGCTACGATGGCAAATGAGAATAATAATACCATAATCTTTTTACCTTTCTTTTAAGTTATCCTTATCTGTCTTGTTATCGATTGCAAAGGTAGAGCTTTTTTGTGTGTGCGTAAACAAAAGCAAGGAAATATGTGTCGAAAGGGGCGTTTTATTGATTAAGGTCAACGGCTGGCGCCGTGAGGTTGACCTACATCAAGCGTTCTTTTTGGCCGGGGGGCTGAAAAAAGGGAGGTTATATTTTGTGTTTCATCCTTTTTATCGTAACTTTGCGGTTATGATGCAAATGAAGAAAGCGGCTAACACCACGATGAAAGTTGCGCTGTCACTCCTCTTGGGCGGCGCCATTCTGTACTGGATGTACCGCGACTTCGACTTCCGGCGCGTGGAGCATGTGCTCTGGCACGAGATGAACTGGACGTGGATGCTGCTCTCCTTTCCGTTCGGCATCCTGGCACAGATGTTCAGGGGCTGGCGGTGGAAGCAGAGTCTGGAGCCCATCGGCGAGCGTACGCGGGCCTCGGTGCGCGTGCATGCCGTGTTTCTCTCTTACGCCGTGAGCCTCATCATTCCGCGTATAGGCGAGTTTGCGCGCTGCGGCGTGCTGGCAAGGTACGACAAGGCGTCGTTCCCCAAGGCGCTGGGCACGGTGGTAACGGAGCGGGCCATCGACTCGTTGCTGGTGCTGCTCATTACCGGACTCACGTTTCTGTTCCAGATAAAGGTATTCAACACGTTCTTTGACAAGACCGGCACAAGCCTCGACACCATTCTGCGCGGCTTCTCGCTCACGGGCTGGATAGTTACCGGTGTATGTGCGCTGGCCGTGCTCATACTGCTATTTTATCTGCTGAGGCGGCTCTCCATATATAATAAGGTGAAGAACACGCTGCACGGATTGTGGCAGGGAGTGACGTCGCTCAGGAGTGTGAGGAACGTTCCGCTGTTCATCTGCTTCACCCTGGCGATATGGGGCAGCTACTTCCTGCACTACTACCTCACGTTCTTCTGCTTCGAGTCTACGGCCCATCTGGGGTTGGCCTGCGCGCTGGTAACGTTCATCGTGGGCTCCATAGCCGTCATCGTGCCCACTCCAAACGGTGCAGGGCCGTGGCATTTCGCCGTGAAGACCATGCTCATACTCTACGGCGTGGCCGATACGGACGCGCTTTACTTCGTGCTCATCGTACACTCCGTGCAAACGCTTCTTGTGGCTCTGATGGGCGTTTACGCCTGGATGGCGCTCTCGTTTACCGAGACCGGAACCGCCAACGCCTGAGAGCAAACCATGAATAGAACCATAAACTCTAAATAAACAACAACTATGAGTGAAATCAAAAACTTAAAGCCCGAGGGCATCTGGCGCAATTTTGATGCCCTGACACAGGTTCCGCGTCCGTCCGGACACCTGGAGAAAGTACAGCAGTTCCTTCTTGACTTCGCCAAGAAAGCAGGCGTAGAGGCCTTCAAGGACCCTGCCGGAAACATCGTGATGCGCAAACCGGCCACGCCGGGTTATGAGAATCGCAAGACCGCCCTGCTGCAGGCACACATGGACATGGTGCCGCAGAAGAGTCCGGACAGTGACCACAACTTTGAGACCGACCCCATACAGACTTATATCGAGGATGGATGGGTGCACGCCAAAGGCACCACGCTGGGCTCAGACGACGGCATCGGAGTGGCTGCCATCATGGCCGTGATGGAGGACAAAGAGCTGAAGCACGGCCCCGTGGAGGCACTTATCACGGCCGACGAGGAGACGGGCATGTACGGTGCCAATGACCTGCCGGAAGGTGAACTGCAGGGTGACATCCTGATGAACCTCGACTCCGAGACCTGGGGAAAGTTCGTCATAGGCTCTGCCGGAGGCATTGACATCAACGCGACCTTAGGCTACAAGGAGGTGGAAAACACCGAGACGGCTGCCGTAAAGGTAACGCTGAAGGGCTTGCGCGGAGGCCATTCGGGCCTGGAAATCAACGAGGGCCGCGCCAATGCCAACAAACAGATGGTGCGACTGGTGCGTGAGGCCATCGAAAAATGCGGTGCCCGACTGGCCACCTGGCACGGAGGAAACATGCGCAACGCCATCCCCTTCAAGGCCGAAGTGGTGCTGGCACTGCCCAAAGAGAACGTAGAAGGACTGAAGAAGATGGTTGCCGGCTGCAGGGAAGCTATCGAGGACGAGTTCAAGACCATAGAAAGCAACGTGGAATTCTTCGTCGAAGACGCTGCGGCTCCGCAGACGCTGCTGCCCGTGGAGATACAGGACAACCTCGTAGATGCCATCTACGCCTGCCACGACGGCGTTATCCGCATGATTCCAACCTATCCGGAAGTGGTGGAAACATCATCAAACCTGGCCATCATCGACATTGAGAACGGTCTTGCAACCATCAAGATACTGGCCCGCTCATCGCGTGAGGACATGAAGCAGTACATCGTCAACACGCTGCAAAGCTGCTTCAACATGGCCGGTATGAAAGTGGAAACCAGCGGAAGCTACGGTGGCTGGGATCCTAATCCGGACAGCGAGATACTCAATCTGCTCAAGAAGATATACAAGGAGCAAACGGGCAAGGATGCCGTTGTGCAGGCCGACCACGCCGGACTGGAGTGTTCCGTCATCCTGGGCAAGTATCCGCACATGGATGTTGTGAGCTTCGGGCCCACCCTCCGCTCACCTCACACGACGGGAGAGCGCTTCGAAATCGCCACGGCAGAACCCTTCTGGAACCTGCTGAAGCAGGCTTTGGAAGAAATTCCTGCCAAATAAACCATCTTAAAAGCAAAGCCGGAAGAACGCAACTGTTGTTCTTCCGGCTTTTTCTTATCCATGAGCGCCCCTTCGATAGACTTTTTTCAGGAAAAACACAACTAAAGTACAAAATATGTGAAGCAATGGAACGGGATTATGAATTAATTTTGTTACTTTTGCAGCACCAAACCAAATCAGAACGAATTTATGGACGATTATCACGCGGAAAATATGAACTTGTAAGCTGGGGAACAGTGCTCTGACACCAATCTCCAACTTATTTAAACATGGAGATTAGTGAAATGAAGACATACTGGAATATAGAAAAGAACCTGACCACCATCAAGGAGTGGCAGCCCAACTGCTGGATACAAGTAACATGTCCAACTGATGAAGACCAGCGAGAGCTGGAAGATAAATTCAACATACCCGATTATTTCCTCTCGGACATCAGCGATACCGACGAACGTGCACGCTATGAGTACGACGACGGATGGATGCTTATCATCCTCCGCATACCCTACGTGAAGGAGATACGCTCGCGTACGCCCTACTCTACCGTACCTTTAGGCATCATTCACAAGCGTGATGTAACCATCACCGTGTGCTATTACGAGACCAATGTGATGCTCGACTTCGTGAGCTACCAGCAAAAACGCGGCGTTGGTTTTACCGACTACGTAGACATGATATTCCGTCTCTTCCTCTCGAGTGCCGTCTGGTACCTCAAGAGACTGAAGCAAATAAACGCTCTCATAGAGAAAGCAAAGCACAATCTCGACCACGAGGTGAACAACGAAAACCTCATCGGGCTCAGCCGCCTGCAGGATTCGCTCACCTACTTCATCACCTCTATCCGCGGCAACGAGAACCTCCTGCAGAAGCTGAAGTTCAAACTGCAGGTCGACGAGCTTGATGCAGACCTGATAGAAGACGTGAACATCGAGATGACGCAGGCCCGCGAAACCACCAACATCTATTCCGACATTCTGGAATCGACCATGGACACCTATTCAAGTATCATCAACAACAACATGAATACGGTGATGCGAACCCTCACGTCGGTGAGCATCATCATGATGTTCCCTACGCTCATAGCCTCTCTCTTCGGCATGAATCTCATCAACGGGATGGAAACCAACAAGTTCGGATTCCTCATCGCGCTCGTTATTTCCATATTCGTTTCGGGCATTACATGGTGGATTTTGCGCCGTAAACGCCTCGTTTAGACGAAAAAAACGCAAAAAAACACGTTTTCATTAGGCAATTACAATATTTTTATTTAAGTTTGCAGAAAGCAATGGATGTTTGAAACAACATCACGCATCACCATGCGAAGCATTGAAAAACCATGTCAGAAACTTAAAGCAGTGAAACGATGGACTCTCAAGACAACATCCTGGAACAGGGTAAAATAGAAGACGAAAAGAAAGTGGAAGAGGTTGCTGCAGCAGCACCAAGCGCTGAAGAACCTGCCGCAACGGCAACTCCCGAAGTAGAAACAGCCGCTGAGGAGCCCGCATCCGCCCCCGAACAGGCGGAAGCAGAACCTGCTCCGGAGGCTCAGCCTTCCCAAGATTCCGAAGCTCAAA
The DNA here is from genome assembly GCA_900199655.1 of Prevotellaceae bacterium KH2P17. GTDB lineage: Bacteria > Bacteroidota > Bacteroidia > Bacteroidales > Bacteroidaceae > Prevotella. The sequence continues at coordinate 120,594 of FZRE01000010.1, read as the reverse complement.
AGCAGGAGCAACCCGCACCGGAGGTTCCTGAACAGAAGTCATACAGCACCAAAGAGGAGGTGCTGGGGCGCGTCAAGGAGATTGCCCACAACGAGGAAAATCCCGACAAGGACGAAATTGACCACCTGAAAACCACCTTTTACAAGCTGCACATAGCCGAACGTGAAGCGCAGCAGAAAGCTTACATCGACGCCGGAGGCGACCCCGAGAAGTATGAGGTACTGCCCGATGACGCCGAGGAGGAGTTCAAGGCCGAGATGATAATCATCAAGGAGAAGCGTGCCAAGATTTTCCAACAGGCCGAAGCCGAGAAAGCAACAAACCTGAAAAAGAAACTCGAGATTATTGAAAAGATAAAGACGATGGCCACTTCGCCCGAAGCAGCCAACAAATCATTCAATGAATTCAAGGAACTCCAGCAACAATGGAAAGAAATCAAGAGCGTACCGGCCGACAAAGCCAACGAGTTGTGGCGTAGCTACCAGCTCCATGTCGAGCAGTTCTACGACCTGCTGAACCTCAACCGCGAAGCTCGGGAGTACGATTTCAAGAAGAATTTGGAGCTTAAAATCAAGCTCTGCGAAGCTGCCGAGCACCTGGTAGACGAGCCTGACGTTATCAGCGCCTTCCACCAACTGCAGGAGCTGCACCAGCAATACCGCGAAACAGGCCCCGTGGCCAAGGACTTACGCGAGCAGATATGGACGCGTTTCAAGGCTGCCTCCACCGTTATCAACAAGCGACACCAACAACACTTCGAGCAGCTGCGGGCCCAGGAGGAAGACAACCTGGCCAAGAAGACCGCCCTCTGCGAAAAAGTAGAAGCCATAGCCAAGGAAGAAAACAAGACTGCCGGCGACTGGGAGAAACGCACCAAGGAAATTATAGCCGTACAGGGCGAATGGAAAAAGATTGGGTTCGCACCGCAGAAGATGAACGTCAAGATATTCGAGCGCTTCCGCGCAGCATGCGACGACTTCTTCGGTCGCAAGGCCGAGTTCTTCAAAGGCATGAAACAGCGCTTTGCCGAGAATGCCGAGAAGAAGAAAGCTCTCGTGGAGAAAGCCCAGGCTCTGGCCGATTCTACCGACTGGAAGTCGACCAGCGACAAGCTCATCGCCCTGCAGAAAGAGTGGAAAACCATAGGTACAGTGCCCAAGAAGTTAGGCGACCAGCTCTGGCACGACTTCCTCGCTGCCTGCAACCACTTCTTCGAGGCCCGCAATGCCGCCAATGCAGGCACGCGCAACGTGGAGCATGAGAACCTTGCCAAGAAGCGAGACATCATTGCCAAGCTAAAAGAACTGGCCGAGAATGCGGCCGACGACACTGCCGACAAGGTGCAGCAGCTGGTGGATGAATACAACCAGGCCGGCCACGTGCCCTTCAAAGAGAAGGACAAGATATACAAGGAGTACCACGACGTGCTCGACAAGCTCTACAACGAACTGCACATATCGGTGGCACGCCGCAAGTTGGACAACTTCAAGAGCAACCTGAAGAACGTAGCCCGACGCGGTGAAGACGCTCTGGACAACGAGCGCGGACGCCTCATGCGCCGCTACGAGCAACTCAAACAGGAAATAACAACCTACGAGAACAACCTCGGCTTCCTCAATGCAGCCAGCAAGAAGGGAAGCAGCCTGCTCGACGAGCTGAACCAGAAGGTACAGAAACTCAAGGACGACGCCGAACTCGTGCGCCAGAAAATCAAGGCGATAGACAAGCAAAACGAAGAAAGCGAAGAAGAAGAGTAGGCGCATCACGCCCTGCAACGCATACAGAATGGCCGGCCAAATACCGGCCATTCTTTTTTTATACCTGCCCGACGACCGGCTCGAAGATATCGTTCGGGAACTTTCGACACTTGTCGCACGATCGTGCGACACTTGTCGAATGATTGTGTGACAAGTGTCGAAAGTTCCCGGAGCACGTCTTCAGCCCGCCTGATGAAGCCTTGCAGGACGCCGCGAGGTATGCTGCAACCGGCATGCGGCATGGCGCGAGGACTGCAGGTGCCGACCGACCGACGAGCCGAATATTATTTTCCAACAGAAAATGTTAATCTTTCAGCCAATGTGTTAATAGTTCTTAGGATTGATATAGTTTTCCGTTGGAAATTTGTAAGGCTAAGGATTAGCCGCTATCTTTGCATTGTTTTCCGTGGGAAACCATTAAAAACGTAACAATAACAAACAGACAGATAAATGAAGCACATCATCATTGGCGGCGTTGCCGGGGGAGCCACGGCAGCCGCGAGAATAAGAAGAGCCGACGAGCAGGCCGAGATTTTGCTCGTTGAAAAAGGCAAGTACATCTCCTATGCCAACTGTGGGCTGCCCTACTACATAGGCGGCGTGATAAGCGAACGCGACAAGCTGTTCGTGCAGACGCCCGAAGAGTTCTCCCAACGGTTCAACATCAACGTGCTCACACAGACGGAGGCCGTGGCCATTGACACCCGGGCAAAGACCGTGACCCTGCGCGCAGACGGCCGCGAGTGGCAGGAGCAGTACGACCGACTGCTGCTTTCGCCCGGCTCGTCGCCCGTTCGTCCGCCCCTGCCCGGTATCGATTCCGAGGGCATTTTCACCCTTCGCAATGTCGAAGATACCGACAACATCAAGCACTACATGCAGCAGCACGCCGTCAGGGAGGCCGTAGTGGTGGGCGGAGGGTTCATAGGTCTGGAGATGGCAGAGAACCTGCACCGGGCCGGAACCCATGTTTCCATCGTCGAGATGGCCAATCAGGTCATGGCGCCTGTTGACTTCTCCATCGCTTCTCATGTGCATCGAGAGCTCATGGACAAAGGTGTGAGCCTGTATCTGGAGAAAGGTGTCGACCATTTTGAGCAGAACGCAGACGGCAGCCTGCAGGTGTTCTTCGGCTCGGGCGAGAGCATCAAGGCCGACCTCGTGCTGCTTTCCATCGGCGTAAGGCCCAATACGGAGCTGGCCAAGGCCGCGGGCATAGCGCTCGGAACGCGGGGCATCAAGGTAAACAGCTATCTGCAAACCTCTGCCGAGGATGTTTATGCCGTGGGCGATGCCATAGAATACCCGCATCCGGAATACGGCGAGCCGTGGCTCAACTACCTGGCAGGGCCAGCCAACAGGCAGGGCCGCATCGTTGCCGACAACATGGTGTACGGCAACCGGACCGAGTACGAGGGCGCCATCGGCACCTCCATAGCCAAGGTCTTCGGCCTCACGGTGGGCTCCACGGGGCTGGCGGCCAAGCGGCTCAAGCAACTCGGCATCGGCTACGAGAGCAGTATCACCGTCAACCAGTCGCATGCGGGCTACTATCCCGGTTCGTTCATGCTGACCACCAAGCTCACCTTCGACCCCAAGACGGGCAAACTCTACGGCGCGCAGTACGTGGGGCACGAAGGCGTTGACAAGCGGATAGACCAGATTTCCATACTTATCAAGCACGGCGGAACCATCTCCGACCTCACTCAACTTGAGCACGCGTACGCTCCCCCGTTCTCTTCGGCCAAGGATCCCATTGCCATCGCCGGCTACACGGCATGCAACATAGCCTCCGGCCAGATGCCCGTCATCCACTGGCGCGACATCAGCCAGCTCGACCTGAACGAGGTTCAGCTCGTAGATACGCGCACACCAGAGGAGTTTGAAACAGGAACCATTGACGGTGCTGTGAACATTCCGCTCGACGACTTGCGCCAACGCATGGGCGAGTTGAGCAAGGACAAGCCCGTGGTGGTGTTCTGCGCCGTGGGCTTGCGCGGCTATCTGGCCACCCGCACGCTGATGGCAAACGGCTTCAGTGTGCGCAATCTCTCCGGCGGATACAAGACCTGGGCCCTCAACACGCAACGCATAGAGAACCGGAAACCGGCTGACGCCGGGCAGAACCAAACCTGCAACAAGGCTGCAGCACCCGTGCAGCGGCTGCACATAGACGCATGTGGGCTGCAATGTCCCGGTCCTATCATGAAACTCAAGCAGGCCATGGACGCCATAAAGGTCGGAGAACAGATTGAGGTGACGGCTACCGACGCCGGATTTCCACGCGATGCACGCGCCTGGTGCAAATCTACAGGCAACCAAATCGTATCGGAGAACGAGCAAGACGGCTACTACACCGTTGTTTTCTGCAAGCAACCCAGTCAGCCGGCGGCCGCCGTGGGCGCTGCTCCGGGTGCCAGGAACAAGACTCTCATCTGCTTCAGCGACGACCTGGACCGCACCATTGCCACCTTTGTGCTGGCCAACGGAGCGGCCGCAACGGGTCACAAGGTTTCCATCTTCTTCACTTTCTGGGGGCTCAATGTCATCAAGAAGGAGCACAAGCCGGCCGTGAAGAAGGATTTCTTCGGACGTATGTTCGCCCACATGCTGCCCAAGAGCAGCCGGCAGCTGCACCTCTCGCAAATGAGCATGATGGGTATGGGCGACCGCATGATACGCTACATCATGCGCAAAAAGAACATCGCATCGCTGGAGGAGCTGCGGCAGCAGGCCCTGAACAACGGCGTGGAGTTCATTGCCTGCCAGATGACGATGGACATGATGGGCATCAGGAAGGAGGAACTCCTGGACGGCGTGACCGTAGGAGGTGTGGCCACCTACATGGAAAGGGCCGAGAATGCGGGCGTGAACCTGTTTATCTGAAACCGCGCAGACCGAAAACGCCGGCCGCGGTTACGGCTGCCGAGGCGGACAAACAAAAAAAGGAATGGAGCACAACGGCTTCATTCCTTTTTTGTTTAAGCTGATATCGGAGCCCTGCCCGGCCGCTGCTTACTGCACGCGGCTGAGCTTGTGGCCCGTAAGTTTCTGTATATCGCGTACCATCGGATAGTCTTCCTTGGTGCAGAAGGTCAGCGCCACGCCGCTGTGGCCGGCTCTGCCGGTGCGCCCGATGCGGTGAACATAGGTCTCGGCAACGTCGGGCATGTCGAAGTTCACCACCAGTTGGAGGTCGTCTATGTCGATACCGCGGGCTGCAATGTCAGTAGCAATGATGACGCGCGTCTTCTTCGACTTGAAGTTAGACAGTGCCCGCTGCCGTGCGTTCTGGCTTTTGTTGCCGTGTATGGCGTCGCAGTTGATGCCGCGAGCCTTGAGTTTCTTGGCTATCTTGTCGGCTCCGTGCTTGGTGCGGGCAAAGACAAGGGCCGTGTTCTGCCTGTCGGTACCCAGTACCTTGACCAGCAGGTCGACCTTCTCGGGCTTTTCAACGAGGTAGAGCCGCTGGTCTATGGTGTCTACCACCGACGATACCGGCGCCACTTCAACGCGCTGCGGCTTGTATAGCAGCGATTTGGAGAGCGTGGCTATACTCTCGGGCATGGTAGCCGAGAAGAACAAAGTCTGCCGCCGCTTAGGCAACAGCGGGATGATACGCTTGATGTCGTGGATAAAACCCATGTCCAGCATGCGGTCGGCCTCGTCAAGAACGAAGTGGCGTATCTGTTCCAGCGAGATGATATGCTGTCCGATGAGGTCGAGCAGACGGCCGGGAGTGGCTATCAGTATGTCGACGCCGCGCTGCAGTTGGGACACCTGCGCACCCTGCTTTACGCCTCCGAAGATGACGCACGAGCGCAGCCGGGTGTTCTTGGCATAATCCTCCACGCACTCCTCTATCTGTATGGCCAGCTCGCGTGTGGGCGTCAGGACGAGCGCCTTGGGCTGTCGGCCGCCCGTATCGGCAGCCGACATGAGCTGCTGGATAATTGGGATAGCAAAGGCTGCCGTCTTGCCGGTTCCCGTCTGGGCGATGCCAAGGAGGTCGCGGCCTGTAAGTGCGGCGGGGATAGCCTGTTCCTGAATGGGTGTGGGGGTTTCGTAATGTTTTGCCTGGAGCGCCTTGAGAATGGGCTCCGCGATATTCAATTCTTTAAATGTCATCATTTTACGTTTCGCTATACGGTGTATAGCCTGTTATCTGTTTATTTATAATGGGCCGTCGGCAACCGTTTTTCCGGCCAGTATCGGCCGGCCGGCGAGGTGCCTTGCGGCATAAAGAAAAAAGCTAAACAGTCGGTCTCCAACTATTTAGCTTCCTTTTGAGTTGGGATACCCGGATTCGAACCAGGAATGACAGGACCAGAATCTGTAGTGTTACCATTACACCATATCCCAAAGTCGGTTTACAACACGTTTCCGAATTGCGTTTGCAAAGTTACGCATTTTTTTATTACCACCAAAAAAAACACGCATTTTTTTCACGATAACCGGTCAGAAAAGTGATATTCCGGTGTCAGGAGCACGATGTTTCCCCGTTTTCGGGCCCCCAAAAAGCACTTCTCACGGGGCTTGCTGACCATCGGGCGGGGTGTAAAAAGCATGCTTCGGGAACTTTCGACACTTGTCGCACGATTGTGTGACACCTGTCGAATGATTATGCGACAAGTGTCGAAAGTTCCCGAACGTCATCTTTTGCACCTCAACTGCAGGCCCGCAGCAACCGCAGTCGGGGCCGGCAGCTCCCCCTGCCCTGCCGCCGGCAGCCGCACGGGTACGGGCTGCCAGCGGCGGAGGCGGCAGACGGGGTGGCGTTTTCCTCCAAAAAAGACAAATAAAGCGAGTTTTTGAATGTTATTCCAACAAATAGGTGTAACTTTGTAGCGTATAAACACAAATGCGTTTAATTGAATGACAGAAACAAAACAACTCGTTAAAACCATTACAAAAGGCATACAGGAAAAGAAAGGACAGGACATCGTGATAGCCGACCTCTCGGGTATAGACGGCAGCATAGCCAACTACTTCGTGGTATGCCAGGGCAACTCGCCCTCGCAAGTGGAGGCTATAGCCGAATCCGTTGGCAACTTCTGCCGCAAAGATGCAGGCGAAAAGCCTCTGAACGTAGTAGGTCTGGGCAACGACCAGTGGGTGGCCATGGACTACAGTGACGTGCTGGTGCACATCTTCCTGCCCGAAACAAGGACCTTCTACGACCTGGAAAACCTGTGGGAAGACGCCAAGCTGACAAAGATTCCCAATGCAGACTGACTTTGGCATGACATTTGATAGCCGTTAGTTACATCAATAGAAACAACGTATGGACAATAAAAACAATTACAACAACCCTGACAACAACCAGCCAAAGATGCCACGTTTCAACATGAACTGGTTCTACGCGGTGGTTTTGTTGGGCTTGGTATTGCTCTTCCTTTCGGGAGGCGGCGAGGCTCTCACGGGTTCGCCGGCTGCCAAGGAGGCATCCTATACAACCTTCAAGGCTTACATCGAGAAGGGCTATGCAGAACGCGTGGTGGTTAACAAGGACGACGGAACGCTCAAGATGTACGTCCGCGCCACGAAGATAAAAGACGTTTTTCACAAAACAGCCAAAGAGGTAGGGCCCTATCCCTACGTGAGCGTGCAGACGGGTTCTATCGATGAGCTGGAACGCTACCTTACCGAAGCGCAGAAACAAGGCAAGATTGTGGAGTTCAGTTACGAGAACCAAAAGAGCAACCTCTTGTTCGACATCCTCATCAACACGCTGCCCTGGATTCTTCTTATTGTGTTCTGGTTCTGGCTCATGCGCCGTATGAGCGGCGGGGGAGCCGGTGGCGGAGGCGGAGTGTTCAGCGTCGGCAAGTCGAAAGCACGCCTGTACGAGAAAGGCAACGACCTGGGCATCACCTTCAAGGACGTAGCCGGGCAGGAAGGAGCCAAGCAGGAAGTGCAGGAAATCGTTGAGTTCTTGAAGAATCCGCAGAAATACACCGAGCTTGGTGGCAAGATTCCAAAGGGCGCCTTGCTGGTAGGACCGCCGGGAACGGGCAAGACACTGCTTGCAAAGGCCGTGGCCGGCGAGGCCGGTGTGCCCTTCTTCTCCATGAGCGGCTCCGACTTTGTAGAGATGTTCGTGGGCGTCGGCGCCAGCAGAGTGCGCGACGTGTTCTCCCAAGCCAAGCAGAAAGCGCCGTGCATCATTTTCATCGACGAGATTGATGCCGTGGGCCGCGCCCGCAGCAAGAACCCGGCAATGGGCGGAAACGACGAGCGCGAGAACACGCTCAACGCCCTGCTGACGGAGATGGACGGCTTTGGAACCAACAGCGGAGTCATCGTTCTGGCCGCTACTAACCGCGTGGACATGCTCGACAAGGCACTGCTACGCGCCGGAAGGTTTGACCGCCAGATACACGTTGACCTGCCCGACCTGGCCGAACGCAAAGCTATCTTCCAGGTGCACCTGCGCTCCGTGAAGATTGACAACACGGTGGATATCGACTTCCTGGCCCGACAGACGCCCGGCTTCTCTGGTGCAGACATCGCGAACGTGTGCAACGAGGCTGCTCTTATAGCCGCCCGCCACAACAGCAGCCATGTAGGAAAGCAGGACTTCCTGGACGCCGTGGACCGTATCATCGGCGGACTGGAGAAGAAAACCAAGGTTATGACGGCCGAGGAGAAACGGAGCATCGCCATCCACGAGGCCGGTCATGCCACCATCAGCTGGTTCTGTCAGCACGCCGACCCACTGGTCAAGGTTACCATCGTGCCGCGCGGACAGGCTTTAGGAGCCGCCTGGTACCTGCCGGAGGAACGCGTCATCACCACCAAAGAGGAAATGCTTGACGAGATATGCGCCCTCTTGGGAGGCCGTGCAGCCGAAGATCTCTTTACCGGACATATCTCCACGGGAGCCATGAACGACCTGGAGCGCGCCACGAAGAGCGCCTACGGCATGGTTGCTTATGCGGGCATGAGCGACAAACTGCCCAACATCTGCTACTACAACAACCAAGAATACCAGTTCCAGCGCCCCTATTCGGAGACTACTGCTAAGATAATGGACGACGAGGTGCTCAAGATGATAAACGAACAGTATGCACGCGCCAAGCAGATACTGACCGAACACAAGGACGGACACAAGCAGCTGGCCGACCTGTTGTTCCAGAAAGAAGTCATCTTTGCCGAAGACGTGGAGCACATTTTCGGCAAGCGCCCGTGGGAAAGCCGCTCTCAGATTATCATCAAGGAGAACGCCGCCGATGACGATGTGCCCAAGCTGGAAGACATGCCCGATGAAGTAAAGCAGGCACAGGCCGAACACGAGAAGGCTGTGGCAGAGGCCCGTAACGCCGAAACGCAAGCTCCGGCCGACACCAACGATACTGCCCAATCATAGAAACAACCATAGGGGGATGGATGTGCCATACATCCATCCCCCGTTTTAATGAATTACACGATGAATGACAAAGTGAAGAACCTCATTGTACGCACCATTACGGGCATTCTGTTCGTAGCCATCATGGTGGTGTGCTTCCTGCGTCCGCTGGCCATGATATTCCTTTTCGCCCTCATCACGGGCATGACCATCTGGGAATACTGCGGCCTCGTGAACGACCTGCGCAACGTAACCGTGAACCGTTTCATAGCCACCGTGGCCGGCGTTTACTTCTTTCTGGCCGTGGCTGGCGTCAACAGCGGCTACGTACAGACCAATGGCGTCTTCGTGCCTTACCTGCTCACCATCATCTACCTGTTCATCAGCGAGCTTTATGTCAAGACAGAAAACGCCATCAACGACTGGGCCTACGCCATGCTCTCACAGCTCTACATCGCCCTGCCGCTGTCGATGATAAACGTGCTGGCCTTCCGCACGGCCCCCGACGGCGCCATCAGCTTCTACTACCTGCTGCCGCTGTGCATCTTCATCTTCCTGTGGACCAACGACACGGGTGCCTATTGCTGCGGTTCCCTCTTCGGAAAACACAAGCTGTTCCCGCGCATCAGCCCCGGCAAGAGCTGGGAAGGCTCCATCGGAGGAGGCGTTCTGGTGCTGATAGTTGCCGCCTCCATCGGCTGGTTTGAGAACCAGGGAGCCAACCTCTCCGGCCTAACCATTGCCCAGTGGGTGGGCCTCGGCCTCGTCGTAGTGTTCTTCGGAACCTGGGGCGACCTTGTAGAGAGCCTCTTCAAGCGCACCTTGGGCGTTAAAGACAGCGGCAACGTGCTGCCCGGACACGGCGGAATGCTGGACCGTTTCGACTCCTCGCTCATGGCCATTCCGGCCGCCGTGGTCTATCTGTACACGCTTACGCTATTCTAATCAGACATCAATTACAATACTGCTGACATGATGAAGAAACTCCTCCTTTTGTTATTCAGCACCCTGCTCACGGCCGGCGCCTTTGCCGCCACGCCCGTACAGAAGTGGGGACAGCTGCAGGTGGTGGGCACGCAACTGTGCGACCGGCACGCAAAACCCGTCGTTCTGCGCGGCGTGAGCATGGGGTGGCACAACTTCTGGCCACGCTTCTACAACCAGCAGGCAGTGAGCTGGCTGGCCAAAGACTGGCACGCAACCGTTGTACGCGCCGCCATGGGAACCATCAACAACGACAACTACATCGACAACCCGCAACACGCACTCGGCTGTGTGGAGCGAGTGATAGACGGCGCCGTAAAGAGCGGCATCTACGTTATCATCGACTGGCATTCGCACAAGTTGCAAACGGCCGAGGCGGTGAAGTTCTTCGGCATGATGGCCCGTAAGTACGGCAACCGCCCAAACGTGATATACGAAATCTACAACGAGCCGGTTGAGGACTCGTGGGAGAGCCTGAAGGACTACGCCCGGCAGGTGATAGGCGAGATACGCAAGTATGATGCCGACAACATCGTGCTCATCGGCTGCCCGCACTGGGACCAGGACATTGACAAAGTGGCAGCAAGTCCGCTCACGGGCTTTACCAACATCATGTACACCGTCCACTTCTACGCCGCCACCCACAAGCAAGAACTGCGCGACCGGATGGTGAACGCCATCCGTGCAGGCGTGCCCGTATTCGTCAGCGAGAGTGCAGGAATGGAGGCATCGGGCGATGGACCGCTCAACGCAGCCGAATGGCAACGGTGGATAGACACCATGGAACGGCTGCACGTGAGCTGGGTCAACTGGTCGGTTTCCGACAAGGACGAAACCTGCTCCATGCTACTGCCACAGGCCAAGAGCACCGGCAACTGGAATATAAACAGCGTTGTAAAGCCCTGGGGCAAGATGGTAAGGACGGCACTGCGCAAGTACAACCCCTAAACAACCTTCATCCCATATCTCTGGCAACTGCCAAGATATGGGATTTTTGTTGCTTGTTTGATTGCTGCTTGGGTTTTAAGACAGAGTAACAGAGTATTTCTTTCGCTGCTGTGGGTTTCCTGCTGGATGGCTGCTTGGGTTTTAAGACAGAGTAACAGAGTATTTCTCTTGCCGCTGAAAACCTGCAGCAACGGTTCCTCCCCTTAGAAAGGGGAGGTTAGGAGGGGATGATATCTTAAGCTGCATGACTAATCTCTGCCATCAGGTCATCCCCTCCTCCGCCTCCC
>FZRE01000010.1:0-108720 GCA_900199655.1 Prevotellaceae bacterium KH2P17 | reverse complement strand
CTGTCTTTAAAAACAAGCAGCAAATCAGCAGGAAGCTTGCAGCAGTGGTTCCTCCCCTTAGAAAGGGGAGGTTAGGAGGGGATGATATCTTAAGCAGCATTGCTAATGTCTGCCACATGGTCATCCCCTCCTCCGCCTCCCCTTTCCAAGGGGAGGATACCAGTTTGTCTCTTCGCAAACCGTTGCTTTGCTATTCCTACAAACAAGCAAGCCTATAGCAGCGAAATAAATACTCTGTTACTCTGTCTTAAAACCCAAGCAGCAAAATGGGTGCTAACATGCTAATAAACAGCAGGTTAGAGCCTATGAGGAAACGGGAGAGAAAGAGAAGGAAAACAAAAGGATGCTTTCAAGGCCCTTGAAGGTATCGTTCAACGGGTTTGAAAGCATCCTTTAAGGAGCTTGAAGCATAGCTCCCGAATGGCGGGAGGACTGCAGTGGCAATACAGCTCCTGCGTTAGTCCTCCATCAACTTACGGTAGCGGCCCTTCTTGATTTCGTCTCCAAGGCCGAGACGACGGGCCTTGTTGATTTCGTAATCGGAGTAGCTGCCCTCAAAAAAGAACACTTCGCCGTTGCCCTCGAAGGCCAGTATGTGGGTACAAATGCGATCCAGGAACCAGCGGTCGTGACTGATGACGACGGCGCAGCCGGCAAACGCCTCAAGTCCTTCTTCCAAGGCGCGCAGCGTGTTCACGTCGATATCGTTGGTGGGCTCATCGAGCAGCAGCACGTTACCTTCCTGCTTGAGCGCCAGAGCGAGTTGCAGGCGGTTGCGTTCGCCACCGGAAAGCACGCGACAGAGCTTGCTCTGGTCGGTTCCGGAGAAGTTGAAGCGCGAGAGATAGGCGCGTGCGTTGACGTCGCGGCCGCCCATGCGCATCACTTCGTTGCCCTCCGACACCACTTCGTACACGCTCTTGTCGGGGTCGATGTCCTTGTGCTGCTGGTCAACATAGGCCAGTTTGACCGTCTCGCCCACCTCAAAGGTTCCGCCGTCTACCTGCTCCAGGCCCATGATGAGGCGGAAGAGCGTGGTTTTGCCGGCGCCGTTGGGGCCGATGACGCCCACGATGCCGTTAGGCGGAAGCATGAAGTTGAGGTCGGAGAAGAGCACTTTCTCGCCGAAAGCCTTGCTCACATGCTGCGCCTCAATGACCTTGCTGCCCAGCCGGGGGCCGTTGGGGATGAAGATTTCGAGCCGCTCCTCGTGCGCTTTCTGTTCCTCGTTAAGCATCTGCTCGTACGAGTTCAGGCGCGCTTTACCCTTCGCCTGCCGCGCCTTGGGTGCCATGCGCACCCACTCCAGCTCGCGTTCCAGGGTCTTGCGGCGCTTGGATGCGGTCTTTTCTTCTTGCTCCATGCGCTTGGTTTTCTGGTCAAGCCACGACGAGTAGTTGCCCTTCCAGGGTATTCCTTCGCCGCGGTCGAGCTCCAGAATCCACTCACTCACGTCGTCGAGGAAGTAGCGGTCGTGGGTAACGGCTATCACCGTGCCCTCGTACTGCTGCAGGTGTTGCTCCAGCCAGTCTATGCTTTCGGCGTCAAGATGGTTGGTTGGCTCGTCCAGCAGCAGCACGTCGGGCTTCTGCAACAGCAGGCGGCAGAGCGCTACCCGGCGCCGTTCGCCCCCTGAGAGGTGGGTAACGGGCAGGTCGCCGGCCGGACATCGCAGGGCTGCCATGGCCCGTTCGAGCTTGGAGTCCATGTTCCAGGCGTCGGTAGAGTCTATGATGTTCTGCACTTCAGCTTGCCGTTGCATGAGCTTGTCCATCTTGTCGGGGTCGCCGTAGTATTCCTCGAGGCCGAATTTCACGTTTATTTCGTCGTACTCGCGCAGTGCGTCGTACACCTTCTGCACGCCCTCCTGCACGTTCTCCTTAACGGTCTTGGTCTCGTCGAGCGGCGGGTCCTGGGGCAGATAGCCCACGCTGTAGCCCGGACTCCACACCACCTCGCCGCGCGAAGGCTGCTCCAGTCCGGCTATAATCTTCATCAATGTCGACTTGCCGGCACCGTTCAGGCCTATGATGCCTATCTTCGCGCCGTAAAAGAAGGAAAGATAAATATCTTTGAGGATTTGTTTTTGGTTTTGTGGGATGATTTTCGACACGCCCACCATTGAGAAAATAACTTTCTTGTCGTCTACTGTTGCCATGTTGTTTAGGGTTTAATTGAGAATAAGGTAACAGCCGGCCGCCTTGCTGTTGCCGTAAGCAGGCGCGGCTCCTGTATTGTTGGTACAAATTTACGACATTCTTTTCAGATTCTGCCGTTTACATACGGAAAAGTTGCACGCAAAAAGCCCGCATGCTGCCTGGGGCGAACATGCGGGCTTTTTCCGGTTGCGGCAAGGACCGATGATTACATCAGGTCCTTAATCTCCATTGCCTTGCAAACCATGATGGTGCCGATACCGACGATAATAGCTAAAGTTCCCATTTCCGTTTTGATTTATATTGTTCTTTTTCCTTTCGCGTACAAAGGTACGGCTATTATTCCGCACCGTTGCAACTGCGCCGAAGAACTGTAGGAAACAGGGCAATTTGTTGACCTATGTCAATAGGTGGTAACTTCGGGAACATCAACATCACACTACAGATATGCACTGCCCGCCGTGGCTCTGCATCAATAACCGCCAAACAGGCAGTATCAGTTCACTTAGGTACTTGATGCCGGGTAATGTCTATACGGTCAGGGTTGCCCAAGTTGCAGGATGTTACGGCAGAGGCGTATTCGGCGCAGCAGGAGGGACGCCAGAGTCTTTTTTCTCTTTTGATATCAATTTGATAAGTGTATAAAGATAGGGATACTGGTCAATGCCCGGGTTTTTAATCTTATCTACACGTACCAGAATCCGGTACTCATAACCCGGTTCATAATCAAAATTGCTGATGGGCGTGTAGTCTCTTTCCCAGGTGTTACTCCCTTCCTTCTTAACCCAGAACGCACTCGCTTCATAGTCTATCCCGCTGACTTGTTCTGATGCGATGGTCAAAGTTTGCGTGTAAGGTTCAAAATCATCATCAGAACATGCACTGCAGAGCAAAAGAGCGGCACAAATACTGGCAAACAGTATCATTGGTGGATAAAATCTTGTTTTCATATAGCTGCAGATTTTTAGTTATGCCACAAATATAATCATAATAAGTGGAACTGGTCAGGCTTGGCAAATAATTTTTTATGTAAAACCATCAATATCTTTCTTAGAGCCATAAACTGAGCGGAATGCCAAGCCGAGGATATCTCCGAGCAGCTATTCGGGCTGCCGGCCGGCGAGCAGGCGGTACATGATGCGGGCTGCGTTGTCAGGAGCAACGGCGTCGCCGAGGGCATCGCGCACCTGCTGATAGGCCTGCAGCATCCGTTCACGGGCAGGGTTGCCGGGCAAGATGCGGCCCAGTTCGGCCCTGATGTTGGCCGTGCTGAAGCGGTCGGCCAGCAGTTCGGGCACGATTTCTCGGTCGGCTATCAGGTTTACCAGGCTGATGTACTTACACCTTATTATATGATTAAAGGCGAAGCGGATGAGCCACGGCACGGGCGTTTCGTAGCAAACAACCTGCGGAACATCAAAGAGCGCCGTCTCCAACGTGGCCGTGCCGCTGGTAACAAGGGCCGCCGTGGCGTGAGAGAGCAGTGCGTAGGTATCGTTGCGTACCAGCTTCACCCGGGTTCCGGAGATAAACCGATGGTAGTATTCGTCCTCTATCGCAGGGGCGCCGGCCAGCACCATCTGGTAGTCGGGATAGCTGCGGGCGGCCTCTATCATGGCAGGCAGGTTGTCCTTTATCTCCTGCTTGCGGCTGCCTGCAAGCAAGGCAATGACCGGTTGGTGCGGAGAGAGGCCGTTGCCCTTATCACCCGGAGCCGCCGAAGCATTGCTACGGGCGCAGAACTGTTCAAAAGTTTCAGCGTAATTTCTTCTGAACACGCGCACTTCATCGGCCGTGGGATTGCCCACGTAGTGTATCTTGAACTTGTGTTTCTGCTCGTAGAAGGGAACCTCGAACGGCAGGATGGAGAACATCTGGGCCACATCGCGCTTGATGCTTTTGATGCGCCACTCCTTCCAAGCCCATATCTTGGGGCTGATGTAATAGTAAGCGGGTATCTGCGTGTGGGCATGCAGATACTTGGCTATATCGAGGTTGAAGCCCGGATAGTCTACAAGTATCACCACATCGGGCGCCCATGCCACGATATCTTGCTTGCAGAGAGCCATGTTACGGAAGATAGTGGGCAGGTGGAGCAGCACGGGCACGAAGCCCATATAGGCCAGCTCCTTGTAATGCTTCACACGAAGACCGCCCACGGCTGCCATCAGGTCGCCGCCAAAGAAGCGGAACTGGGCAGCGTTGTCAATATTTTTAAGCGACTTCATCAGGTGGCTTGCGTGCAAATCTCCACTGGCTTCGCCTACAATAAGATAGTATTTCATGAGCGCTGTAACGGTTTATAGGTTAGTGAACTGAAGTTAACGGCAGCCCTGCCCTACTGCTGCGGGCGGGGTGAAGCCCCTATATCCCAGCCCCGCAGCCTGTCCATGGCCTCGTAGGCCGTAACATCCATCTGCGTAGGTGTTATGGACACGTAGCGGTGAGCGAGTGCCCACTGGTCGGTATCCTCGGCATCAGGCTCGTCGTTGCGGTACTCGCCCACCATCCAGAAGTAGTCGTAGCCGCGCGGATGGTGCTCTTTGACAACCTCCTTGACCCACGACCCGAAGGTCATGCGGCAAATCCTGACGCCACGGAAATCACCTCCCACGGGGAAGTTCACGTTCAGGCAGACTCCTTTAGGCAACCCCTCGGCCAGCACCTTGGTAACAATCTGCTGCACATAGGGCCTGAGCGGCTCCAGATTGGCATTCTCATCGTAGTCGCAAGAGGAAAAAGCAACGGAGGGAATGTACTTCATGCAGCCTTCCATCGCTACGCCCATAGTGCCCGAATAGTGGGTGTTGACCGACGAATTGTCGCCGTGATTGATGCCTCCCAGTATCAAGTTGGGCCGGCGGTCGCGGCAAAACTGGTCGAGCGCCAGCTTCACGCAGTCAACCGGAGTGCCGTTACACGACCACACCTCCACGTCTCCCATGTTGTGGCGGCGCTTGAGCCGCAGCGGCGTGGTAGCCGAGAAGGCACACGAGAAACCCGAGCGGGCTGCCTCGGGGGCACAAACTATCAGGTCGGCCATGTCTTTGAGCATCGCCGCAAGCGCCTTGATGCCGTTGGCGTGGTAGCCGTCGTCGTTGGAAATGAGTATGAGCGGGCGTTTTCTATCCATCTGTTTTCAGTTTAATTTCTCTGCAAAAGTACGAAAAAAGGTTTAAGGAGACTACTTTCTCGCATAAAATATGTAACTTTGCAGTTAAATACAAATCTTACGAAGATTGACAAAATGGGAAAAATAATCGCATTAGCCAACCAGAAAGGCGGTGTGGGCAAAACCACGACAACCATCAACCTGGCTGCCTCTCTGGCCACGCTTGAGAAATCAGTGCTCGTAGTAGACGCCGATCCACAGGCCAACGCATCCAGCGGACTGGGTGTAAACATCAAGGAGGTGGACTGCTCTCTCTACGAGTGCATTATCGACCATGCCGACGTGCGCGATGCTATCTACACCACGGACATCGACGGACTGGACATCATACCGAGCCACATAGACCTCGTGGGCGCCGAGATAGAAATGCTGAACCTGGACAACAGGGAGAAAGTTATCAAGCAACTGCTGGACCCGATACGCTCCGAATATGACTATATCCTCATAGACTGCTCGCCGTCGCTCGGCCTCATCACCGTCAACTCATTGACGGCGGCCGACTCGGTCATCATCCCCGTGCAGTGCGAATACTTCGCTCTGGAGGGCATCAGCAAGCTGCTCAACACCATCAAGATTATCAAGAGCAAGCTGAACCCGAGCCTGGAGATAGAAGGTTTCTTGCTGACAATGTACGACAGCAGGCTCCGTTTGGCCAATCAAATATACGATGAGGTGAAGCGACACTTCCAGGAGCTGGTCTTCAAGACCGTTATCCAGCGCAATGTTAAGCTGAGCGAGAGCCCCAGCCACGGGCTACCCGTCATTCTCTACGACGCCGATTCCACCGGCGCCAAGAACCATCTGGCTCTTGCCAAGGAAATTATCAACAAGAACAGTTAAAGCAATGGCCGTACATAAGAAATACAACCACGCTGCAAAGACAAACGCACTGGGCCGCGGCCTCGATGCTCTGATTTCGACAGAGACCATCAGCACATCCGGCAGCAGCACCATCAACGAGATTCCCATCGATGAGATTGCCCCCAATCCCAACCAACCCCGCAGGGAGTTTGAGCAGGAGGCACTGCAGGAACTGGCAACAAGCATACGCGAGATAGGCATCATCCAGCCCATCACCCTGCGCCAGGTAGCCGACAACAAGTTCCAGATTATAGCAGGAGAACGTCGCTGGCGCGCTTCGCAACTGGCCGGGCTGAAGTCTATACCGGCATATATCCGCACCATCAACGACGAGAACGTGATGGAGATGGCTCTCGTTGAGAACATCCAACGCGAAGATCTCAATGCCATAGAGATAGCTTTGGCTTACGAACATCTGCTCGAGGGAAGCGGCATGACACAAGAGAAAGTGTCGGAACGGGTGGGCAAGAGCCGTACTGCCATTACCAACTACCTGCGCCTGCTGAAACTTCCGGCACAGGTGCAGATGGCCTTGCAGAAGAAGGATATCGACATGGGACACGCCCGGGCACTGCTTTCGCTCGACAGTCCGGCACTCCAAATCAAGCTCTATAAGGAAATCCAGAAGAACGGATACTCTGTCCGAAAGGTCGAGGAGCTGGTCAAACAGCTCAAGAACGGCGAGGATATAGAAAGCGGCAAGCACAAGATTGCGGCCAAGACGCAGCTGCCCGAGGAGTTCACCATGCTCAAGAGCCGCCTTTCCAAGTTCCTGGGTGCCAGGGTGCAGATGACCTGCTCGGCCAAGGGAAAGGGCAAGATAAGCATTCCCTTTGCCAATGAAGAAGAGCTGGAGCGCATCATGAACGTGTTCGACAAACTGAAAGAGTAAAGTCGTGAAGCTGATATCAAGCAACATAGTGCGACGTTGCATGGCCGTGGTTGCCATCATGGCAGGGTCTGTCTCGGCAGTTTCGGCCCAGATAGACCTCAAGGCACGCGCCGACTCCGTACATCAGGCCAGGCAGCAGGCCGCCATCCTGACCCACCAGGACAGTTTACAGCTGGCCGACAGCGACAGTATAGCGACAGCAGAAGCCGGCAAACGGGCCAAAAGAGACTGGTCTACATGGCGTCCCAACCCCAAACGGGCGCTGTGGTTGGCCATCGTGCTGCCGGGCGCAGGCCAGATATACAACCGCAAATACTGGAAACTTCCCATCGTTTACGGCGGAGTCGTAGGGTGCATTTACGCCATGCGATGGAACAACATGATGTACAAGGACTACTCGCAAGCCTACATGGACATCATGGATAACGACGAGTTGACCCAAAGCTACAATCAGTTTCTGCACCTCGGAACCAAGATTGACGACAGCAACAAGGCACAATATCAGGAAATATTCCGCAAACGCAAGGACCGTTACCGCCGCTGGCGAGACCTCAGCGTGTTCTCACTCATAGGCGTCTATGCCCTCTCCGTGGTTGATGCCTACGTGGATGCATCGCTCTCCGAGTTTGACATTTCCGAGGATTTGAGCCTCCGCGTGGAGCCTGCCGTGCTGAACAGCAACGCCGACCGCAACCCACTGAAGTCCTCGGCCATAGGCTTGCAGTGCAGTATCAGATTTTAATACCCAACTTAGCATATAGAACCACAACACATAATGAAGAAGATTTTCCTACTGACGGTTGCCCTCGTTTTAGGCGGAACATGCGCGATGCACGCTCAAGTCAACAACGAAGAAGAAATCACAGTAACCAATCCCAACGGCCAACAAGAACAAATTGAACTGCCGGAGGGCATGACTACGGCCTTGGACAGCCTGCTTTCGCTCTACAATACGAGAACTTATCTCAAGCCGGACACCTCCTGCAACATGCCCGACGTTAATCCCGTATACGACAAGAACACCTATAAGGACCGCCTGGCCCGCATTCCGTCCATCATAGAACTGCCGTACAACGACGTTGTTCAGAAATTCATAGACCGCTACAGCAGTCAGCTGCGCCGCTCGGTCAGCTACATGCTGGGCGCACAGAACTTTTACATGCCCATATTTGAACAGGCCTTGGAGACCTACGGACTGCCGCTGGAACTCAAATTCCTGCCCGTCATCGAGTCGGCACTTAACCCCAAGGCCGTTTCACGCGTAGGAGCAACGGGCTTGTGGCAGTTCATGCTCGGCACCGGAAAGCGCTACGGGCTGGAAGTTAACTCGCTGGTAGACGAGCGCCGCGACCCGGTAAAGGCCTCGTATGCCGCTGCACACTACCTGAGCGACCTCTACAAGATATTCGGTGACTGGAATCTGGTGATTGCCGCGTACAATGCAGGACCCGAGAAGGTGAGCAAAGCCATCCACAGGTCTAAGGGAGAAGCCGACTACTGGAAGATTTATCCCTACCTGCCGCAGGAAACCCGCGGCTACGTTCCGGCCTTCATAGCCGCCAACTACATCATGAACTACTACTGCGACCACAACATCTGCCCAATGATGACAGACCTCCCGGCCAAATCAGACACCATAGTAGTGAGCCGCGACCTGCACTTCGAGCAGATAGCCCACGTGCTCGACATCAGCACCGAGCGGCTGGCAGAACTCAACCCGCAGTACCGCCACAACGTCATCAACGGCAGCAGCAAGCCTTCGGCACTACGGTTGCCGGCCTCGCTGGTCAATTCCTTCATCGACAACGAAGACTCCATCTTCGCCTATACCACCGAAGACATGTTCAGCAAGCGCCACGAGGTGGAGGTAAACGAGCCCGAGCCATCCTACGGCCGCAAGGCTCCCAGCTACGAGCGGCGTTACTCTTCCCGCTCGCGTCACTACAGCCGCCGGGGCCGGAGCAGCCGCCGGACGAGAGGCAGAAGCAAAAGCGTGACCGTAAGAAGCGGCGACACCCTCTCCGAGATTGCAGCCCGCAACCACACGACGGTAAAGAAGCTGCGCAAGCTCAACCGCATTAGTGGCAGCAGCATACGCGCCGGCAAGAAGCTGAAGGTGAAATAACGAAACGCTGACCTACACCCCACAAATCCTTAAACAGCTATATGAACGACCTGAATTTGAAAGACAAAGAACGGGAAACGGCCGACGAGAAGACCATCGATGCCGCTTTCCAGCACCTGCTTGACACCTATCTGGCCTCGCGCCACCGCAAGAAGGTGGACATCATCACTAAGGCTTTCAACTTTGCGCGGCAGGCTCACAAGGGCGTCCGGCGCCTGTCGGGTGAGCCCTACATCATGCACCCCATCGCTGTTGCACAGGTAGCGTGCCAGGAAATGGGGCTCGGTTCCACCAGCATCTGCTCTGCTCTGCTGCACGATGTGGTGGAAGACACCGACTACACCGTCGAGGATATAGAGAACATCTTCGGCCCCAAGATAGCTCACATTGTTGACGGGCTGACCAAAATCAGCGGAGGCATCTTCGGAGACAGGGCTTCGGCGCAGGCCGAAAACTTCAAGAAGCTGCTTCTCACCATGAGTGACGACATCCGCGTGATACTCATCAAGATTTGCGACCGCCTGCACAACATGCGCACCCTGGCGTCGCAGCCGGCCAACAAACAGTACAAGATAGCCGGCGAAACGCTCTACATCTACGCTCCACTGGCCAACCGGCTGGGACTGAACAAAATCAAGACCGAGCTTGAAGACCTCAGCTTCAAGTACGAACACCCTGAAGAATACGCCAGCATCAGGCAGAAACTCTCCTTTACCGAGGAACAGCGAAACAAGCTCTTCAACGACTTTACCGCCCCCATACGCGCCGCCCTGGACCGTATGGGCATACAGTACGAAATCAAGGCACGCATCAAGAGCCCCTACTCCATCTGGAACAAGATGCAGACCAAGCACGTTACCTTCGACGAGATTTACGACATTCTGGCCGTACGCATCATCTTCGTGCCCAAGGTACGCGAGGAGGAAGTCAACGAGTGCTTCAATATCTACGTGGCCATCAGCAAGATTTACAAGAGCCACCCCGACCGTCTGCGCGACTGGCTCAACCATCCCAAGGCCAACGGGTACCAAGCCTTGCACGTTACCCTGATGAGCAAGCAGGGCCGGTGGATAGAAGTACAGATACGCTCCGACCACATGGACGAGGTGGCCGAGCAGGGATTTGCCGCCCACTGGAAGTACAAGGAGGGCGGAGAGATAACCGAAGACGAGGGCGAACTCAACGACTGGCTGC
Organism: Prevotellaceae bacterium KH2P17; assembly: GCA_900199655.1. GTDB lineage: Bacteria > Bacteroidota > Bacteroidia > Bacteroidales > Bacteroidaceae > Prevotella. The sequence continues at coordinate 98,320 of FZRE01000010.1, read as the reverse complement.
GCACCATCAAGGAGATACTCGACGACCCGCAGCCCGACGCCATGGATTTTCTTGACGCCATCAAGCTCAATCTCTTTGCTTCAGAGATTTTCGTCTTCACCCCCAAGGGCGAAATCAAGACCATGCCGGCGGGCTGTACGGCGCTCGACTTCGCCTTCCAGATACATACCTTCCTCGGCAGTCACTGCATCGGCGCCAAGGTTAACCACAAGCTGGTGCCCCTGAGCCACAAGTTGCAGAGCGGCGACCAGGTAGAGATACTCACTTCCAAGTCGCAGCACGTGCAGCCCTCGTGGATTAACTTCGTCTCGACAGCCAAGGCCAAGGCCAAGATTATGGCCATTCTGCGACGCGACAACCGAGAGATACAGAAGACGGGCGAAGACATGCTGGCCCAGTGGCTGCAGGAGAACGACTTCGAAACCACCACCTCCATACTCGACAAGCTATGTGAGCTGCACGAACTGCCCAAGCACGAGGACCTTTTTCAGGCCATAGGCGACCGCACCATCAACCTGGGAGACCGCGACCTGGATGCCATCAGCGGCAAGAAAGAGAAGGACTCGAGCATCAGCTGGCGCAAGTTCGTGCCCTTCCTGCACGACAAGAAGCCCGAGAAAGCTGAGCAGGACAAGAGCGAACTGATAGTTGTGGGCAAGGAATTCAATAAGAAGAAGCCCGTCATCATCAACGAGGAAACCATCAGCCACTACAAGTTCTCCGACTGCTGCCACCCCATTCCGGGCGACGACATACTGGGTTACATCGACAACAAGAACCAGATAGAAATCCACAAGCGCGCCTGTCCGGTGGCAAGCAAGCTCAAGTCCAGCTTCGGCAACCGCATTCTCGATGCCAAATGGGACATGCACCGCAAGCTGTTCTTCGACGCCACCATCGAGCTTCGCGGCATCGACCGCATGGGAATGCTGCTCGACGTGTCGAAAGTCATTTCCCAGCAGCTCGACGTCAACATTCACAAGATTACCGTCTCCAGCGATGAAGGCATCTTCGACGGTGCCATCGAAATCAAAATCCACGACCGCGATGACGTGAAAATCATCATCGACAACCTCAAGAAGATAGACGGCATACAGGAGATACAGCGCATCATGTAACGCCCGTGGCCTGCGCCGCCCCCACTGCTGCCTGCTACTAACCTAACGACAAACATGATGAAAAACCGACTAACAACCTTTGCAGCTCGCCTGCTGCTGCCCGTTCTGGCGGCAACATGCCTGCTCACGGCGTGCCGCAACACTCCTAAGCAGGCACCGCAACAACCAGTGGCACAAGCGGCAGCGCAATCTGCCGGCCGCGACACTACCCTACAGCCCTCTGCCGAGCCCGTAACACAGCAGGACACCACCTGCTGCGGGTGGCACGTAGTGCTGCAAACAGCAGCCAACAACACCCAAATACGGGGCACCAACCTACGCGACTCTACCCTCCTGGTTACCATTTCGAAGAACGGCAAGCTGCTCTTCGACCGCAAGCCCATAACCACGCGCACCGTGCTGGGTGGCGAAGACGACACCCGCCAGTTGGGTCCGAGCTTCGTATCGCTCATTACCAACACCACTGTATATATCATCGCAGGCGCTTACGTGCCCGATTCCGACGACGGCTTCGCCTCTGTTTTCGCCTTCTCGCGTAACGGCAGCCTCAGTGTTTATCCCATGCCCGAATCCTACGACTACTTTGACATCGCCACGGAGTTCTACATCATGTACACGCACGAGAACCTGCAACGCCCAGTAGACAGGCCTTCGCTGCAAAAGGTTGCCCGCGAATACGGCACCGAAGCATTCGTCCGCCAGCTGGATAAGGACGGGCCGCTGTCCATTTATCCCCCAATCGTTGCCGGTAAATACCACCTCGACGTTGATTTCAGTGTCTATACAGAAACTCTCGAGGAAGCAGGCAACATACGTGAATGGGCCAACATGTACTTCTACGACAAGCAGCAGCAGCGCTCCGTAGGTTCTATGCGGGTGGAACTGGCCGGAGAGAAGAACGAGTACAACGACATAGGCTACAACAAAATCAACCGTATCTACGCTCCGTAGGCACCCATCGCCACCGTCACAACGGGGCGGCAAAGGCTGAAAACAAGGCCTCTGCCGCCCCGTTTTTCATTTACCGGGGGCATAACAGATATTATTCTGATTTACAGCAAGTTAGGAATAAGATTACAGAAGCTGTGCTTCAAGGCCCTTGAAGGTATCGTTCAAGGAGCCTGAACATGCCCTTCAAGCGCCTTGAAAGGCATGTCCGGTAAAACGACTGCGGCCCACGCCACCATCAGACAATCAGATTACGCAATACTGCAGGCTACAAACTGCGGTGGAAAAGGCTACCGGACGGCGGCTCACACCAGCCCGTCGAGGTGCTGCTTGAGGTCCTTCAGCTGGTCGCGCACGGAGATGAGCGTTTCCAGTATCTCTGCACTGCGGTCGGCGCCGGTGCGGTTCTGGTTCAGCATCTTGCGTGCCGCGGCCAGCTTGAAGCCGCGAACCTTGACCAGAGTGTACACCGTTTTGAGCAGCTCCACGTCCTTGTCGGTGTACTGGCGTATGTTGCTGCCGGGCAGGGTCTTGGGCTTCAGCTGCGGTATCTCGGTCTCCCAGAAGCGCAGCGTGCTCTCGCTCACGCCGATGATTTTGCCTACTTCCTTGATGGAATAATACAGTTTCAAGTTCTTGTTGGGGTTGAGTGCCATAGTCTGTAATATATTGCTGATGCTGCAAAGATAGCAAAAGATTGGATATAATTCCCCTTTTTGGTCGTATTTTTACAAAAAGATGAATGCCGATAATTTGGTTATTCTCGCAAGTTGCAGTATCTTTGCAGTGCTTTTTTAAATAAATAAACTCATAGATATAGATGATGACAGCAAATGAAATACGCGACTCGTACAAGAAGTTCTTCGAGTCAAAGGGACACGTCATCGTACCGTCGGCCCCCATGGTTATCAAGGACGACCCTACGCTGATGTTTACAAATGCCGGTATGAACCAGTGGAAAGACATTATTCTGGGCACCAAGCAGCCCGAACCGCGCCGCCGTACCGACTCGCAGAAATGCCTCCGCGTGAGCGGAAAGCACAACGACCTGGAAGAGGTGGGCCACGACACCTACCACCACACCATGTTCGAGATGCTGGGTAACTGGAGTTTCGGCGACTACTTCAAAGAGGGAGCCATCGATTACGCCTGGGAGTACCTGGTCGACGTGCTGCACCTGAACCCCGAGGACCTGTACGTAACGGTGTTCGAGGGTTCGCCCGAGGAGAATATTCCGCGCGACAACGAGGCTGCCTCCTACTGGGCCAAGCACCTGCCGCAAGACCACATCATCGACGGAAACAAGCACGACAACTTCTGGGAGATGGGTGACACGGGCCCATGCGGCCCCTGCTCGGAGATACATGTAGACTCCCGGCCGGCCGAAGAGAAAGCCAAGGTGCCCGGAAGGGAGCTGGTGAACAAAGACGACCCGCAGGTTATCGAGATATGGAACATCGTGTTCATGCAGTTCAACCGCAAGTCCGACGGCACGTTGCAGCCGCTTCCCATGCACGTTATCGATACCGGCATGGGCTTCGAGCGGCTGGTGCGCATGCTCCAGGGCAAGCATTCCAACTACGATACCGACATCTTCCAGCCCATCATCAAGCGCATAGAGCAGCTCTCGGGCAAGCGTTACGGCTTTACGACGCCTACGGGCAGTAACGGCGAATGCGCTAACGGGCAGGAGAAAACGGACGTGGCCATGCGCGTGGTGGCCGACCATCTGCGCGCTGTAGCCTTCTCCATAGCCGACGGCCAGCTGCCTTCAAACGCCAAGGCCGGCTACGTTATCCGCCGCATCCTGCGCCGCGCCGTGCGCTATGCCTACACGTTCCTGGACCAGAAGAGCGCCTTCATGTTCAAACTCATGCCCGTTCTGGTGCAGGAGATGGGGCAGGCTTATCCCGAACTGCTGGCACAGCAGGAGCTCATAGGCCGCGTGATGAAGGAGGAGGAGGACTCGTTCCTGCGCACGCTCGAGAAAGGCATCAACCTGCTTAACGGCGACATGGACGAGCTCAAGGCCCATGCGCAGACGCAACTCGACGGCGCCAGCGCCTTCCGCCTGTTCGATACGTACGGCTTCCCGCTCGACTTGACGGAGCTCATCTGCCGTGAGAACGGCTACACTGTCGACGAGCAGGGCTTCAATAAGGAAATGGCCAAGCAGAAGGCCCGCGCCCGCAACGCCGCCGTAGTTGAGAACGGCGACTGGCAGGTGCTGCGTGAGGGCGAACAGGAGTTCGTGGGCTACGACTACACCGAGTACGAGTGCCACATCCTGCGCTACCGCCGGGTGACGCAGAAGAAGAACACCTTCTACGAAGTAGTGCTCGACCACACGCCTTTCTACGGCGAAATGGGCGGCCAGGTAGGCGACACGGGCGTGCTGGTAAGCGAGAACGAGACCGTGGAGATAACTGATACCAAGCGCGAGAACAGCCAGAGCATACACATCATCAGCCGGCTGCCGCAGGATCCCTCGGCCGATTTCATGGCCTGCGTAGACATAGACAAGCGCAACGCCAGCGCCGCCAACCACACCGCAACGCACCTGCTGGACTACGCGCTCAAGCAGGTTTTGGGCGACCACGTGGAGCAGAAAGGCTCGTATGTGGATGCTGATACGCTGCGGTTCGACTTCTCCCACTTCCAGAAAGTTACCGACGAGGAGCTGCGGCAGGTAGAACGAATGGTGAACGGCATGATACGACAGGACTTTGCTATGGAGGAGCACCGCGACACCCCGATGGAAGAAGCCCGGGAAATGGGCGCCGTTGCCGTCTTCGGAGAGAAGTACGGAGACAAGGTAAGGGTAGTTCGCTTCGGCCCGTCGTGCGAGTTCTGCGGCGGTATTCATGCCAAGAGCACGGGCCGTATCGGCTTCTTCAAGATTGTATCGGAGAGCAGCGTGGCTGCCGGTGTACGCCGTATAGAAGCCCTCACGGGCAAAGCATGCGAGGAAGCGCTCTACCGCGTGGAGGATACACTGAACGAGGTGCGCGCCCTCTTCAACAATGCCAAGGATCTGCAGGGCGTTATCCGCAAGTACATAGACGACAACGACGAGATGCGACGGGAGATAGAAAGGTTCCGTGCGCAGAAGGTCGAGCAGCTCAAGGACCAGCTCGTGGCCGCTGCCACCACCGTTAACGGCGTGAAGGTGGTGCGGGCCGTGCTGCCCATAGACGCCGCCAGCGCCAAGGACCTGGTGTTCAAGGTGCGGCAGGAGATTACGGAGAACCTGCTCTGCGTGGTGGGTTCGGTGGCCGACGGCAAGCCGATGCTGAGCTTGATGCTGAGCGAAGACCTGGTGAACGACCACGGCCTGAACGCCGGCAAGATGGTTCGCGAGGCCGCGAAGCTCATCCAGGGCGGCGGCGGCGGACAGCCCCACTACGCCCAGGCAGGCGGAAAGAACGCCGACGGGCTTAGCGCCGCCATTGACAAAATTGTGGAGCTGGCCAACCTGTAAGCATTGTCAAAAACCGGAAAGGCAGTCGCCGGGCCCTGTGCCCGTGTCGGCAGGCTTTCCGGTTTTTCGCTTTTTATCATTCACTTTTTAACCCCACACAATGATGAAGAAAATCATCGCCCTGCTGATAGCCCTGCTCACAGTGGCAGGCATCAGCGCTCAGCAAATCTACAAGCAGCGCGTTCTCGACGAGAACGGCAAGCAGGTGAGCCTCAAACAGTACAAAGGCAAGGTGCTGCTCATCGTGAACACGGCCACCCGGTGCGGCTTCACGCCCCAGTACGAGGAGCTGGAAAAACTCTACGAGCAATGCCGCGACCGCGGACTGGAGATACTCGACTTTCCCTGCAACCAGTTCGGCGGGCAGGCACCCGGCACTTACGAGGAGATTCACAACTTCTGTACGGGCACGTACAACATTCAGTTTACGCAGTTCGACAAAGTAGACATGAACGGCGAAAGCCAGTCGCCGCTCTTCGCCTACCTAAAGGCAGAGCAGCCGTTCAAGGGCTTCGGCACCGATGAGCGCGCCCTCATGATGGACAAGATGCTCCGCCGGCAGGACCCCGACTACGCCAGCAAGAGCGACATCAAGTGGAATTTTACCAAGTTCCTGGTTGACCGCAAGGGCCGGGTGGTGCGCCGTTTCGAGCCTACGGAGAGCATGGAAGCCGTGGGCAAGGCCGTGGAAGCCCTGCTGTAAACCGACTGCAGAACGACAGAACACCTGAAAAAAGATACGCATTTTCGGCCTGTGTATGGCTGAAAATGCGTATTTTTGTGCCGCAAACCTTTAAAACTTCATGATATGTCAGTAGTAACAACAAAGTATTTGGGCAAAGCCCGCGTGACGTCGACCTACAACAAGACGCACGAAACCATTACAACCGACGCCGGCACACAGGCAGGCGGCTACGGCGAACACGCCAACCCGGTTGAAATCCTGTGCACGGCACTGGCCGCCTGTGCCCTTACCGTAATGGGTCTGAACGCCGAGAAGAGCGGCGCATCGTTTGCAGGCTGCTATGCGGAGGTGGACGATTACGAGGAAGACACAACCACCTTCGTGGTTACCCGCATCGCCATCACCTTCCATCTGAAGGCCGAATTCGACGAGAAACTGCGCAAGAAGCTGGAAGCCTTCTCGCACCGCGCCTGCTTCGTGGGCAACTCGCTCAAGACGGAAAAGGACTTCACATACATCTACGACCTGTAAACAGGATGCTTCCCTTTCATCAACCAGCGGGAGAGAGGAAGACATCTTTAACACTGCATTTAAGGAGACCTCCGGCACCAAGCGTCCGCAGGTCTCTTTTATTTTAACCTTAGCCAAACAAAAGAACCGCATCCGCCACCTTCGGTTGGTAACTATCTCCTGTCAGCTCATACACCTACAGGTTTCAGGAAACCGTCGATACAGTCTTTCGCACAGAGAACCTACGACGGTCATAAAGCACAATACAGAATCAATCTCCCCTACTTCAGAGCTATATGCCATACCGACTGACAACCACTACCACTCATGCTTCACTTCGTTTTTCCATTTAAGAAAGTCTGTTCTGCCAGAAAGAGGCCCTCGCAAAGAGGCCATGGGCAGCCCCCGGTCATGCTATCGCACTTTATGAATACTGCCGCACAAGGTGCAAGCAGGTCTACCAAGGACAACTACAAGACCGCAGTACATTCGTTCATCCGCTTTAACAACAACAAAGACATTCCCATTTCTGCCATCAACAAGGATATCCTGGAGAAATACGAACGATGGTTACGGCAGCAGGGAGTTTGTGCCAACACCTCTTCCTGCTATCTGCGCTCGCTGCGGGCCATCTACAACAAGGCGGCGGGCAGGCACTTGCTGAGACGCAGCAATCCCTTTGCGAACGTGTTTACTGGGAATGAAACGACCGACAAACGAGGCATCGGGATTGCCGACATACGCAAACTCCGGCAACTGGAACTGCCCGAACACTCGTTCGCGGCATTGGCCAGAGACATCTTCCTGTTCTCATTCTATGCCATGGGGATGCCCTTCGTGGATGTAGCTAACCTGAAGAGGTCGCAGATAAAGGACCGCCACATAGTCTACTACCGCCGTAAAACAGGCAAGAAGATAAGGGTGAGGATAGAGCCTTGCATGCTCGACATCATCAACAAGTACAAACGGGAAAGCGGAGAGTACGTGTTCCCTATATTAAATAAGGTGGAGGAAAGCCGGCGGAACAAGAAATACGCCTCGTCGCTCCGCCATTATAACGCCACATTGAAGAAACTTTCGGCCAAGGCAGGGCTGAATGTACGACTGAGTTCCTATGTTGCCCGCCATTCGTGGGCCAGCATTGCCTATGCCAGAAACATAGACCTGCCCATTATCTCGAAAGCATTAGGGCACACAGATACACAAACCACCCTTATTTATATCAGCCAGATAAACGACCGGAGTCTGGCTTTGGCAAATAAAAAGCTGCTGAACGAATTATTCGCTCCGCCTCTTGGCAAGAGGTGGAAACATTTCATTAAATCGCTGCAAAGGTAATTCATTTATTTTAATCCTACAAGTTTTTTGACACTAAAATCATGTATCAGATTTAAATATTCATTGACTTTCTTTCGTACTTTGTATTCATAACAAACTGGAATACAATCTTTTCTAACCTCCATTCCACCTCTTGCCAAGAGGTGGATATCGCTTACACCGTAACTAAGCAGGCTTAAATGATATTTACAACCTAAAAGTAAGCCCCCTGACAGTGACAGGAGCAACTGACGGAACAGAGAGGAAATAGAGAGGAAAGATAACTTATGACACTATAAAAATAATGTAATGAAGAAAATGAATTGTAAAGTACAATCCTCAGGCGCAACGCCTGAAATGAAAAGCCCATATCTGAAACCTGACATCAGCGTCACCAGAATGGAAATGGAGAGCATGATTTGCGTCTCCGGAAAAATCGGAGACTGGAAATTAGACAATGACACTTCAGACGGTGACGACTGGAGTGACAGCGAAAACCCTAACAACGCAAAAGTACAAAACCCATGGAACAATTAACATTTAAGAGCGCTGCACGCATCTTTTGCAGCTGTTTGTTAGCTTCACTTGCCCTTTCTTCCTGCTCCGACCAGGACGAAAACGAGCAGAATACAACCACTCCCCAGACGGGTTTCGAGGTCTCCGTCAATGCCGATATCGACATGCCGGCCGGGGCAAAGCCCGTTGGAGCGACCCGTGTGGCCGTTGCAGAAGACGATGCCGACGGACTGAAGACCACATGGGAGACCGACGACAGGCTCACCGTGGCCTATATGAGCGGCGGAACCATGAAGACAGCGGAACTGACAGTTGCCTCCGCAAACGGCAACTCTGCCATTTTCCACGGTACGGTGGAGACCGGTGCCGACGCCAACGCCTTCAAAACCAGTACCCTCTATGCCGTCAACAACACGACAACGGACAAGATTGAGGCTTCGGTTGCGGGCAACAAGCTCAAGGTTAGCGTCGACCTCTCTGGACAGAACGGCCAAGCTGCCAAGGTTGCCGACTACGATTTAATGTACGCAGAGGGCAAGGCCGAGGCCGGTTTGCACTTTAATCACCAGATGAGTGTGCTGAGGCTGGACTTCCAGACAGACGCTTCTGCCTCGCCGGGCAACGCACTTACAGACCTGTCGATGATTTTCGTGCCGTCAACCTCTACCGACAAGAGCATCTTCGCCGCAAATGCTTCGTTCGAATACGGAGCCGGCGGCAGCACGAAAACATACAGCGCAAACACATTCTTCACCCTGACGAACCTCTCCATACCCGTTTCCGATGCCAAGGCAAGGGTCTACGCGGTCGTTCCGGCCAACGACAAGCTCACCGGCGAACTGTCTGTAAAGGTACAAGGAGACAACAAGCGGGTGTTCCGCAGGAACATCAACCTCAAGGGAAAGTCGTTCCCCGCACAGCAAGTGGTGGCAAGAGCCATCGGACTGAAGGCCGAAGAACTGATACCTCGCATAGGCGACTACCTGTACAGTGACGGTACATGGGGTCCGTTAGAGTACTATCAGGACAAATATCCCGTGGCTCTCGTCTTCAGCAACTACACGAGCGAGGCCGACAGGCAGAAAGGCTACAAGCACGGATATGCCGTAGCACTGCGCGATGCAGCCTGGCCTACGCCGTGGAGCCCTGACAACAACGACTATCCGGAGGCCGAGAACGTGTTCGAAAACGTCAATGCCAACGCTCCCCTCACCATGATGAAGAACCTGGACGGCCTCTCCACATGCGAGACCCTCAACAACAAGTATCTGAGCAGCTACACCTATGAGAACTACTACAACCACAACGGACAGAAGGCAGCCATACCTCTGGCCATGGAATACGGAACTCAGTGGTGGCAATATACCTACAGCCAGGAGGGAGTACCACTCACCCCAGCCCCCAATGGCACCAGCGGATGGTATCTGCCGAGCATCGGACAATGGTTCCTGATGTTCGCCAACCTCTCTGGACTCAATCCTAACGACCTCGTAATGGCTAAGGATGCCGCCGGACAGGTCTACACGATGAGCTGGCTCTTCCGCTCCGCCTCGGAAAAACAGAACTATCTGAACAAGTTCGTTAAGTACTTCGACAGCTACAACAACTCGATACTGGCTCGGTACCACAGTGACGGGCGGATAGCACAGACAGGTTTCTACCTCCCTGCCGACGGACAGATTGACTGGTATCTCTGGGCTTGCGACGAAGCCAAGAGCGGCGGATATGCCTGCTGTGTACGCCTGACGAGAACGGAAATCGGGTTCACTTACATTGACAAGCGCAGTGGAGAAACCTCCAACAACGGCTACGCAGCCCGCTCGGTCATAGCTTTCTAACCGCATGAGGACATGGCCTCATTACAGTCAGGATATGTATCCATTGCAAGGAGCATGTCTCCCGGCTGTAGTGAGGCCATCTCACTACGACAGTGAGGCCATCTCACTACGACAGTGAGGCCATCTCACTACAACAGTGAGGCCATCTCACTACAACAGTGAGGCCATCTCACTACAACAGTGAGGCCATCTCACTACAACAGTGAGGCCATCTCACTACGACAGTGAAGCCATCTCACTACGAACAGGAGACTACAGAACGCCAATGATGAAAGCATCTCCTTCTGTCAAGGAGATTGTTTAATTCACTTCTATATGTTTAACTCTTAAAACCTTACATCTATGTCAGTAAAGTACAAACTGTATCAGGACAATCGCAGAAACAGCCTGAACAATGGTAAATGGTATGCACGTGCCATACCAGGTGACAAGGTAGACCTGGAAACTCTCAGTCAGGAAATACAAGACAACACCACGGCCAAGCAGGCCGATGTGTATGCCGTGCTGAGAGAACTGGTCAATGTGATGGACAATCATCTCAAGAACGGCGACCGAGTGGTGCTCGACGGCTTCGGTTCCTTTAAAATCGGACTGAAGAGCGTGGCAGCTGACACTCGGGAAGACTTCAACCCGCTGGCCCACATCGTCGGCGCCCGCGTCAACTTCCAGCCGGAAGCACACTGGACGGCGACCGACCGCAAGCATCGCAAACAATTCCTGCAGGACATACAGGTGAAGCTGGCGGAGAGTACGAAGAAGCAGAGCCAGCCGGGTGGCGGTACGACTCCAACCCCATAGGAACAAGAGGAAGCTTCCACGCGTTAACTCGATGATTATTGTGGGAGCATCGTCTTTCGTCGACGGACGGAATATTCACAAATAAAACTTTTCATTTTTAAGTAACTCTTTCATAGAGTTGAGGGCATGGTCTTGCCGTGAGGCATCGGCCTGCACGCGTAAATTTGATTTCGTGCAAGGGTTGTCGGGACGGCAGCGCTTGCACTCTTTTGTTTTTATGGGGCAGCTGCCAAGGGCACAGCCTACGTTCCGCACCCCATATACCCTACCAAGTAGAAGAATCGGCAGCCTGCATTTGCGGAAGCATCTGCATGAGAAACGCTCTTGGAACCTCTCTTCCGCGCAGGCTCCTCACGGCCGGAAAATTACTGAAAAAATCGTTACGAGAGTGGAACCAGCCGTATTTTCTGATGGCGGAGACCCTCGGCAGGCGGGCGTTGAGCGTGCGGGCCCAGCGTGGGTTGACCACGGAGAGGTAGCACTTGCTGTCTGCAGTCTCGAGCGCCAGCACCAAGTAGGTTTTGCCGCGGGCAGTGGCGGCGGTGCGGGATACGCCCTTCATGGGCGTTGAAACGGACAGTTGCCAGCCGTACTTGCGGTTCAGGGCATCCATCATGCCGCGGAATATCACGCCGTGAGGCGACGTGTCGCGCAGCCCGGTGTGGGCGATGGAGAGGTGTATCATCTCGTGCAGCAGGATGGTTTGCAGCTGCCGTTCGGTCTGGTCGTAGTAGGTAGTCAGGCGGATGGTATAGTCCGTGCACTGCAGTCGGCCTCCGCGCAGCTGCTTCTTGCACGACATGGACCCCAGCCGGGTACGCGACCGTGACAGCGCAAACCGCGGGCGGGGCAGTCCGCCGCCAAAGTAATCGCGGTTAAAGGTGTCGAACCAGCCGGCAATCTGTTCCAAATCGGGTTTCATCGGGTTCCCTTGAGTTCGGCCACCACATATTCCGAGCGGGTTCCGATACGGAACTTGCCGCCCCAGATGCCTATGCCGCTGGTTACGTAATACTGCGTTCCGCCCTTCTGCAGCGGGCCGTAGGCGTCCTCGTAGATGGCATCTTCAATCCACGATATGGGCCACAGCTGGCCGTAGTGCGTGTGTCCGCTCAGCTGGAAGTCGATACCTGCGCGCTCTGCCTCTTCCAGGTGATAAGGCTGGTGGTCGAGTAATATGGTGTAAAGCGACCGGTCCAAACCGGCCGTAAGCTCGCTGATGCTCTTTCGCCGCGGGTTGGTGCGGTCGTCGCGGCCCACGATGTTGACGCCCTTAACCGTCACCGCCGAGTCGCGCAGCAGCGTGATGCCGGCCTCGCGGTAGAATTCCAGCGCCTCCGGACAGCCCGAATAATACTCGTGATTGCCCAGACAAGCCACCACGGGGGCCGCAATGCGGCGGAACGGCTGCACCATGTGCTGCTCGCGCAGCGGCCTCATGTGGCCGTCGATGATGTCGCCGCCAATGAGCACAAGGTCGGGTTGCTCGGCATTGACAAGCCTCACCCACCGCTCCAGTTCATCTGCCCGGTTGTGGTAGCCTATGTGCAGGTCGGTCAGCATGACTATCTTCAGCGGCCGGTCGGTGGCTTTCAGCTTCTGCGTCTTCAGTTCCAGAGGTTGTCTCACCTTATTTATATAGTGTAAATAGCCGTAAACGAAGAGCCCCGCCGTTACCGCCAGCACTGTGAGCGTGCCCTGCCAGCTGTGCTCCATGAACGAGGCGGGCACCACGTGCAGCAGCCGAAGGAGGTCGAGCAGCACGTAGAGCATGACCACGTAGAGCAGGATGAAGAGACTGGAGTTGCCCACCTCGTAGGCTGCAGTGGCCAGGGGCATGGGCAGTTTGTTGATGTCCCACACCACAAAGTTGGCAAAGAACAGGAAGATACACATCGCCAGCACGACCAGCACGCCAATCTTGAAAGGTACGGACAGGGGCAACAGGTGCCAGGTACGGTAAAACGAATAGCCTATTCCCACAACGGGAAGCAGGAAAAATATAACAGCCCAAAGTTTCATGCTGCAAAGGTAGACATAAAAAAACAAATATCCGCCGTATCAATGGCGGATATTTGTACACATTTAACCGATGCAGGGGAACAGCAGCAACACTGCCCCGAGGGTACTGTAAATACCCGGGAAAAGTCTTGAAGCTATGTTTCGGGAACTTTCGACAGGTGTCGCACGATTGTTCGACACCTGTCACACGATGGTTCGACACCTGTCAAAAGTTGCCCACTCCACGGTTCTGCACCGCCACAGCACACCTGTTGCTACACCAAGCGGTGCTTTCATAACCGCGGTTGCAACGGGTCGGCGGGCCTTCGACCTTACTGCTGCGGTACGAGCGACACCATTCCGTCAGCCTCCCGGAGCGTTCCGGCGTCCAGCAAGTTCTGCAGCGCCTTGTCCGCCGCTTCGCCTATCTTGGCTCCCTTGCGTGCAAAGCCAAGCAGCTGAGCCACCTGTCGCTTCAAGTCTTCGGCCGAAACGGAAATCTGCTGCTCCACTGCATAGTGCATGGCGTTCATGAGTTCGATGAGCGGAATATCCGTAATGTCGCGTCCGGAGTTAACTCTGTACTTGTCGTAGCCGTTTGCCGCCTCGGGCGAAAGCCAGAAGCAGGGGTTCTCAAGGTCGGTAGTGAGGTCTCGGTAGGCAAAGGTATCGAGCTGTCGGCTCACGAATGTCTGCAGTCGAGGCGTCACCCGAGTGAGCCCCCATATCTTGACAATGCGCTTGGCAAGGTAACCCGCCGTAACGGGTTGTTCCACTTCGACGATGTGGCGCAGCTCAGTAGCCACGTTGCGGCCCTGGGTGAGCACGTAATCCATGTCGCCCTGCCGCGTTATCTTGGGGTCGTCGGCAACGACATAGTCCTGCTGATGCTCGTTGACAGCTATCTCCACGGGTTCCTGCTCCACAGAGAATGCGGCCGACTTGGGTATCGGCTGCTCGCCTGCAGGCTTGCCTTCCTGGATGTCCTTCAGTGCTTTTACGATGCGTTCTACCACGGCCTGCCGGTTCTCAAACCAGTCTACAGACCACACCTTCATCACGTTCCAGTTGAGCATACGCAGCACATTGGGCTGACAAATCTCGCGGTCGCGCTCCGTCTTGGTCTCATAATAGTGCTTGCCATCGGTCAGTATGCCCATAATATAGGTGTCCTTGTTGTGCGGGTCGATAACGGCAAGGTCAATCTTGAACTGCGAACGGCCCACCAGCTTGTCGACCTCGTAGCCTTGCTTGCCCAGTTCAACGGCCAGGTCGTTTATCAGGTCGCTCTCTTCATTGGGCTTTGCCTGCATCGGGTTGACGGAGAGGCGTCCCCGTTCGGCAAACTCCAGGAAGTTCTTCAGCCCCTCCACGCCCTTTGCCTTGGTGCGGCGCAAGTCTATCTGTTCGGGTTCCAGTGTCGAGAACACCACCATCTCGTAGCGTGCACGCGACACGGCCACGTTCAGCCGGCGCTCTCCGCCCGCGTTGTTCAGCGGTCCGAAGTTCATTGAAACCTTGCCGCTCTTGTCCGGTCCGTAGCCTACGGAGAAGAGGATGATGTCGCGTTCGTCGCCCTGTACGTTCTCCAGGTTCTTGATAAAGATAGGTTCCTCGACGTCGTAGGCCTTGCTTTCCAGTTCCGGATGCTTGGCCAGCTCCTCCGTGAGCACGTCTTCGATGAGGTTCATCTGCACCTTCGAGAAGGCCACGATGCCGATGGAGTGCTGCTGGTCGTCGGGTAAGCGGAGCCGGCGGATAACTTCCTCGGTAATGGCTTCGGCCTCCTGGCGGTTGCTTCGGGTGCGGCCGTAGTCGTAAGTGCCGTCAACATGGCGCAGGGTGACCTTCGACACGCGGTCGTCTACCGACGGGAAGGTGAACAGCTTGCCGTCGTAGTACTCCTGATTGCTGAAAGCTATCAGGCTCTCATGCTTGGAACGGTAGTGCCAGGTGAGGTAACGCGAGGGGAAGGAGAGCGTGATGCAGTCGTCGAGAATGCTCTCCATGTCGTCGTTCTCGGCCTCTTCCTCATCCACCTGCGTGGTCGAGAAGAAGCTCGTGGGCGGCATCTGCTTCGGGTCGCCCACAACTATCAGGTTCTTGCCCCGGGCTATGGCGCCCACAGCTTCTGATGTCGGCATCTGCGAAGCCTCATCAAAGACCACGAGGTCGAACTTGTCCTGCTGGGCTAAGTCGATGTATTGAGCCACCGAGAGGGGCGACATGAGCACGCAGGGGCACAGCTTCGGCAGCAGCGTAGGTATCTGGTCGATTATCTTCCGTATCGTTGCGCCGCGGCCCTTGCTGGCTATGTAGCGCTTGAGGATGCCCACCTCGGAGGTGTTTGCGGCCTCGATGGTGAGCGAGGGGATGCGAGATGCCAGGTGATAGTACAGCATCTTCTTGGTCAACGTTTGGAAGTTGGCTGCCAGCTCGCGGTATTTCTTGATTTGATCTTCGAAGAGCAAACCGTTGAAAAGCTGCAACGAAGGTTCCGCATCAATACATTTCAGGGCCAGCTGGTGGTAAACTCCCTTGCGTACAGCAAGCGATGCTTCATGTCCAGAGGCGTTGTTCTCGATGATGTAGTCAACCGCCGGGCCGGCGTGTTGCTGCATCAGCTGCGTCTTGCGGGTACACCACTGCGACCAGTCGCGCACCTTATCCAAGTTGGCCGTTGCCGATTCAATGGTCTTGCCGATAGCAGCAAGGTCGGCGGTATCGAAGTCGAACACCGGCGCAGCTTTGTTCAGTGCCTGCTGCAGCGTGGCGGCAGCGGTTGAAATCTGCTGCAGCGTGGCCTGCTCTGCATCGTTGGCAGCCAGTATCTGACTGGCCGAAACACCCACCTCGGCGGCCAGCTGCCGGGCTTTTTCGGTCACTGCGGCGTGCTGCTGTTCGTCGTTCTTCAGGCTGGAGATAAGTCCGTCCACCTGCGCAGCCTTCATGTAAGGATTAAACTGCTTCAGGTCAGCCACGAAGTTGCGCTTGGCAAAGAACCTGGGCAGGAACCACTTGGCCTTCACCTCCTGCCATGCTGTCTCCATCTGGGCGGCATTGCGTCCGAATATCTTGTCCGTATAAACGGATGCTATCTCCTTGTGCTGCTTGTCGGCGGCAGCCTGCAAGGCTATTACCTCGCGCCACCGTGCTATCTGGTCGATGATGCGCAGCGCCTGCACCGTGGTCTGTTCGTCGGCCTGACCGTAGGCTGCGGCAAACCGGCTTACGGCCTGCGAGGCCGGCAACAGCGCCGCCTTAACGGCCTGCAGCAAGGCGGGCATCTTGCCCTGTGCCTCAACCGACACGTCCTTCACGTTGAGTCCGCGCAGCGGATGCGTAGCCGGGTGGCCGGTAATCCGGAACACCGTGTCCAGTCCTTCAACCTCCTCGGCCACCTGCTGCACGTAGGCATCGTTGAACTTGTCCAGCTGCGCGGCATCCACTTTTACCTCATCGCCGTCGATGGCGATGTATCTGGTAATGCAGTCGTACAGCGACAGTCCGCTGCCATGCTGCCTGTGCAGGGCCTCCATGTAGCCGATGAGCTTCTGCCGTTGGTCGTAGAGGCTCTTTGAAGCACTCCCGAACTCCTCCGGAGTCTTGATGTGCGTCACGTTGAGGGCCATGTCGAGCTGGTCGAGCAAGTGCGTCTTGGTGGCCTTGTTGGAGTGCATCTCCAGACAGAAAGGCTCTACGCCAATCTTTGTAAGCCGCTTCTGTACCACCGAGAGGGCAGCCATCTTCTCGGCAACAAACAGCACCCGCTTGTCGTGAAACAGCGCATTGGCTATCATGTTGGTAATGGTTTGGCTCTTGCCCGTTCCCGGCGGGCCGTAGAGAATAAAGCTCTTGCCCTCTCCCGACTCAATGACGGCCTCCATCTGCGATGAGTCCACGTCCATGGGAATGGCGAATTCGCCCGGTTCCACGTTCTTGTCAATGTCGCGGGAGTCTATGTTCAGCGTCTGGTCCTGCCACGTAATGCGCTTCTCAATGAGCGAGTTGATGATGGGATTCTGGCGCATCTTGTCGGCGTTGTTGTGTATGTCGTTCCACATGACGAACTTGTTGAACGAGAATAAACCCAGCATCGACTCCTCCAGCACGTCCCATCCTTTATGGTCCTTGAGATGGGTGCGCACGGTGGCAAACACCTTCTTCACGTCTGCCCCACTGTCATCAGTCGGCAGCGGGTCCAGCCCCGAGAGGTGAATGTCGAACTGTTGCTTGAGCATTTCCACCAGAGTGGTGTTGAGGATGATATCCTCGTCGCGCGTGCGGAGCACGTAGTTGTTGGAGCCCTTGCGGATAATATCGACCGGCAGCAGCAGTATCGGCGCATAGCGGGGCCGCACGCTCTTCTCCGTCTCGAACCACTTCATGAGCCCGAGCACCAGGAACAGCGAGTTGGCACCATTCTCCTCGATGGCTGTACGCGAAGCGCGGAAGATGCCCGTTTCGGCCGCCTTGAGTTCTTCTTCCGTCAGGTATGAAATCAGCTGCCGGTGTTCCAGCCCGTCGGTAACCAGCTGCTCCATCTCCGCCCGGTAGAGCGAAGAGTCGTAAATGCCAAATTCGCCCGGCTCCACCTTCTTCACCGGCGTGGGCAAAAGCTGGTAGTCTTCGCCTGCCTGGAGCCTGTCTTCCAGCCGGTCGATATTGTAAGAGACGAAGGGAATGATGCGCCTGCCCACGCGGATGTTGATAAGATTGTTGCGCAGCGAGAAGTCCAGCAGCTTGCGTTCCCATATCTGCTGGCGCGTGAGCTTGCTCTCATCTACGTTCATGTCAACGTTGATGGTTTCGCGTTCGGCCACCTCGCGCGTTACGTTGGTATGGGCAACGCCCGCGGTCTGCCATTTTCCGTCTACCCGTGCAGGCAGCGGGCGCACGCCGTTGAGCCTGCAGCGGGCCACGTCTATAAAGAGACGGAAGTCGGTCTCGGCTCCGCGCAGCTTATTCTCGGCGTGGCTGGCGGCCTGCTCGAAGGTAACGTCGCCCGAAGCCGTGATGTCCGTTGTCTCCACGAGCACGATTTCGTTGATGCCGTCGGCACTGGCCTTGAGCAGGAAGGAGCTGTCGTCGCCCGTCATCTGCGAGTAGCGGCTGTCCACCAGCCATGCGCCCACAAAGGCGTGGCCGTTCATCAGCACCACCAGCGGGTGTATGCCGGCTGCCTCCAGGCACGAGGCAAACAGCAGCGTGGTGTCCAGGCAGGTGCCCAACTTCTCCGTCAGCACCTTTTCGACCAGGCGGATGCGCTGGCCGCTCCGCTCGAACGAGGCCGGCGGAGCGCAGTACACTATCTTCTCACTGCGCAAGGCTTCGAAGATGGCAGCCACCATCGCCCTTACGCGGTTGGGGTCTCGGGTCTGGTATTCGTCCAGGGCACTGCTGCCGGTGAGTTTCTCCAGGAACGCCGCTGCCGCCACGTTTACCCGTGCCACGGCCGGGTCGTTGGGCGTAACGAAGGCTGCCAGCATCTCCGGCAGGATGTCTATGCCCGGCCACTCGTCGAAAGCCAGCAGGCGCAAGTCGTAGTCGGCCTGCCACAGCAGCGTCTCCCCGTCGCCCTCCTTCATCGTGATGTCGAGGTGCAGCTTGGTCTGCAGCGCCTCCGTAAGCTGCGAGAGCTTGTCGGCATCGGGCTTTATCTCGAGCTCGCGTACCTGCACGGTCTGCCCTGCCGGCACCGTATCGAGCGCCACCTCCGATGTTTCAACGTACTCGCCGCTCAGTTTCAGGTGCACGTTTGCCCAGTCTGCAGCCTCTTCGTTGGTCACATTACAATAGTCAAAGTATCTCACGCCATTGAGCGACATGGCATAGTTCACGGACGGGGTATATTCCATCCTGACAGAAACCTTTCTTTCAGGCATCTGCGGGTTTTCACTTTCCGGCATTTCTTGTATTTAAAGTTTGTCTTCGCAAAAATAAGAAAAATAATCCAAGGCCGCATCTTTTTTGTCCATATTTCTTTTTCGGGGGTGCATATTGGGGCGAGGAAGAGGCCGAAAATGCACCTTCGGGCAACCGATTGAGTGTCAGCAGGTTGCGCAAAGGCGTTCGGCAGGTTTCTTGAACGTGTCTTTCAAGGCCCTTGAAAGGCATCTTCAAGCCCCTTGAAGGACATGTTCAAGCGCCTTGAAAGACATGTTCAAGAAAACGGGCAGATACCCCCGCCTTTCGGATAAGATAAAAGTTGGGGTGAAGATGGGGGCAGAAGGGAGTTCTGCAAAGGCGAAAATTGGAGATGAAAAAAGGCTGAAACGGGCTCTGCGGAAACGAGGACGTGAGACCGAAAAAGGCTAAAGCCGGCGCAACGGAACCGCAACCGGGAGGCTGATAGCCGCAATCGCACCCCCGGCGGAGCCGCAATCGCGGCCACGCGGGGGAGCTGGCGGCGAGTCTATCGGAACAAATCGTCACGCGGGTCTTTGCCTTCGGCCGCTTCCTGGGCCGTTTCCTGCCGGTTTATCTCTGCAAGTTCGTCGTTAATGGTCCACACAATGACCATGCCGTGCAGGCCGTCGCCCGCGTCTTTAACTTTCTGGAAGGCCAGCGTTCCCCACGGTTCCTGCTTCCGGTTGCGGTAAACGCGCGCCGTCTCTACGCCGTATTCCGCGGCCGCAGGCTCGTCATGGTAAAGGTAGCGGTGCAGGGTGGCTCGGCGTATGTCCTCGTAATAGCCGTCCGTATGCTGGCGGTAGCAGGTATAGCCCAGTCCGATGGCGTACACCAACTTGCTTTGGGGCGTGTAGCGCAGTATCACCGTGTGCGTTGACTTGGCAAGGTTGCCCGTGGCGGCATCGTCTACTCCGTGCGTCATTCCGCGTAAGTAAACCGCATGTGCCTTCGGGTTTTCATGCTGGCGGCGCAGGTACATGCTTGCGCACTCACGCAGTTTCTGGTCGAGGGTTCCCTCTACATAATGCCCGGGCTGCCATTCCAGCGGCAGTTTGGGCGTTTTAAGCGGGTTCCAAGCCCACGTGGCCGTGGCCGACAAGGCACAGGCCAAAACGAGAAGAAAGGTTTTTATGCGCATGGGTTGTGGGTGTTACTTAAATATTTTGTCCAGTTCCTTGGCCCTGTTACGCTTGGTTTGCTCGGCTTCTTGCAGCTTTCGGAGTTCGGGATAGAACCGGAGCGCTTCGATAAACGAATCTATCTGCCCCGCCGAAGCAAACACCAAGGCATACGCGGGAGGCGTTACGCGCCGCTCGTAGGCGCCGGCCATGCCCGCTATAACCGTAGTAGCGGGATTGGAGAGGGCGGTGTCGCGGTCGGGTAAATCGTAGGTTACGAAGGTTGCCGGCGTGGGTCTTAGGGCTATGCAGCAGTTGCCGCTCTTGTCAACTTCAAAATACGGCACCAGCTGCACGCCTCCCTTGTCGGCCTCGCAGATTTCTCCGGCGGCGGAAACCATCGTGGCAAAAAGGGGCGGGAAGTAGATTTTGCGCGTCTGCATGTTGCGCCGGTAGTCGGTAACCTTATTCTCGGCAGCCACTGCCGTCCATTCACCGAACTTCTGCTTGATGGCTTCGAGCGAAGATATCCAGTAATCCAAGTCGCCCATGCGGATGCTGTTGACCCACAACCGCAGCGACTTGGCGGCCCGTTTGTCGAACTGCGGATACAGGTTAACCACCCACGGGCGGCCGTCCTTTACCTCTACGCGCAGGCAGGCAGAAAGTTCTGTGTACTCGGTTCCCTGCTTGTCGGGGGCTGCACAGCGGTAGCTGCGCTCCAAGGTCGTGTTCTGCCCGAAGCCGTAAAGCGGCAACAGGCAGAGCGCAAGCATTAAAAAACGTGTTTTAACTCTCATCTATCAGATTTTTGTACAAATGTACGCATTTTGCGGCAAGGCACCAACCGCAAGGCCGAAAAAATTCAGCCGCGCGGGTGTTTACCCCTTTGTTTGCGTCTGGGGCCAGTTGACAAGGAAGAGTTTCTCCGTTGCGCGCGTGAATGCCGTGTAGAGCCAGTGGATGTAGTCGGGCGTAAGCATGTCGTCGGTCATGTAGCCCTGGTCTATGTAAACGTGCGCCCACTGGCCGCCCTGGGCCTTGTGGCAGGTAATGGCGTAGGCATATTTTATCTGCAGGGCGTTGAGGTACACGTCCTCGCGCATGCGTTTCAGGCGGTCGCTCTTCAGGGGTATGTCGGCATAATCATCCATCACCTTATTATATAGGTCCTCACTCTGCAGCCGGGTAAGGGCCGGCGCCTCGCTTGCCAGGCTGTCCATGATGACGGTGCAGTCGGTTTCGGCATCGTCGTAGTCGGGAAACGTGAGCGTTACGTCGGCAAAGTGGTAGCCGTAGAGCTCGCGTATGTGGCGCACGCGGCGCACCACCGCGCGGTCGCCATTGGCTATGAAGTCCAGCTGGTGGTTATCCGTGGCGTCCTGTCCTTTGGCTTCGGGCTGCGCGGGTGCCGGCGAGCGGTAGTGGTTCTTCACTATCATGAGCATGTCGCCTGCCGAGAGTTCCTCCTCTCGGTCGAGTATCGTGTTCCTTATTCCGCGGTTGTAGATGATGGCGCGCTTGTTGCTGCGGGTGATGACGATGGTCTCGTCCATGCCCACTCGGCTGTAGCTGGAGCCCAGCGTGTCAATCAGCTCGGCGCCGAGCACCATCTGCAGGTCGGCAAAGGCGCCGAAAGTAATCTTCGGCAGCTCGGTAGCGGCGTCGTGGGTTATCATCTGGCGGATGACCGTTGCATTGTACAGGATGCCGCTGTCGTGGCTCTGGCGCAGCACCTCGTTGAGGTCCTGCTCGTACACCTTGAGCCCGTAGCCGCCCATCACGGTGCCGGAAAGGGCGGGCGACTCCTCCTCTCCCACCGGCGGAAGCTGCGCCTTGTCGCCTATGAGCAGCAGTCGGCAGTTGCGACCGGAATAGACGAACCTTACCAAATCGCTCAGGAGGTCGCCCGAACCGAAGCTGCCGCCCTCGGCGGAGGCGAAACCGCCGCTGCCTATCATGGAGCTCTCGTCGACTATGAAGAGCGTGTCGGCATGCAGATTGGCGTTTAGGCTGAAGTCTCCTCCCAAGCCCCGCTGCCGGTAGATTTTGCGGTGAATGGTGTAGGCGGCATGGCCGCTGTTGATAGAAAACACCTTGGCGGCGCGCCCCGTGGGTGCCAGGAGGAGCACCTTCTGCTGCAGCCGGGCCAGCGTACGCACCAGGGCGCCGGCCAAACTCGTCTTGCCGGTACCGGCAGAACCACGCAGTATCATCACCGCCGAGGCGTCGCGGTCGGTCATGAAGCGGCCGAAGGTCTCCATGGCCTGGGCCTGTTCGCGCGTTGGGGCAAAGTGGAATTCCTGTCGAATGCGGTAAGTTAATTCGTCGATTATCATCGGTATTCTGAAAAAATGTCGTATTTTTGCAGATACAAAAATAGAAATTATTTTCCTCAACGACGAATGAAACTCAATAATAATTACATTCTGCTGGCCTGTGTGGCCGTGTTGGCCGTGCTGTGCGTGCTCAGCGTGAGCGCTCCGCTGCGCTTTGGGCGGGAGCGACAGCGGCGGGAAGAGGCCGTAAAGGAGCGCCTGCTGCTCATCCGCAGTGCCGAGACAGCCTACCTGAGGGCCAACGGCAGCTACGCCAACCTACCCACTCTGGTGGGCGGAGGGTGGCTGGCCGACTCGCTGCAATACATTCCCTACTCGCGGCAAGCTAAGTTCCACGTTGCCGTAAGCACGCAGACGGGCCGCTCGGGGGCACGTATTCCGCTCATGGAGTGCGCTGCCGGCTACCATGAATACCTCTGCGGACTGGATGAAGAGGCCGTGGCCGCCCTGATACGCGAGGCCACCGGGCGCGGCGAATACCCCGGACTGAAGTTCGGCGACATCGCTTCGCCCAACGGCAACGAGGTAAACTGGTGAGCCGGAAACCCAAAGACGGGAAGAGAAAACAACCGAAATGTACGGAAAAAAGGAAAAAAACGCTATCTTTGCAAACAGTACGCTAACTACAGTATGGAGCAAAACAACAACATAAACCTTACCCGACAGCCGCGCGTAACGCTGCGCATCAGCCGGTACACGATGGCTTTTGCCGTGGCAAGCGCCGAGACCGAGGCGCAGGTAGTGTACGAACCGTACATCGTGAAGAGCGGCATCTCCACGGCAGCCAACCTGCGCGAGGCCTTCAAGACGGCTCACCTGCTTACCCAACCCTTTACCCGGGCGCAGGTGATGGTAGACGCACAGGTGCTCATGGTGCCCATCGAGGAGTTCGACGAGCAGCAGATGGAGGCGCTCTACCTGCACAGCTTCCCCGGCGCAGAGGGCGAAGCCGTGATGCAGAGCGTGCTGCCAAACCTGAATGCCGTGGCCGTGTTCGGCGTGAACAAGGACCTCAGACTGGTCGTGGAGGACCACTACGCCGACGTGAGGTTCATCCCCACGGTGCAGCCCGTGTGGAGTTACATGCACCAACGCAGCTTTACGGGCACGCACCGCAAGCTGTACGGCTACTTTCATGACAAGAAGCTGGACATCTTCTGCTTTGACAAGAACCGCTTCAAGTTCACCAACTGCTTTGCTGCCGACCAGTCGCGAGACGCTGCCTACTACCTGCTGTACGTGTGGCAGCAGCTGCAGATGGATGCCGAGAAGGACGAAATGTACCTCTCGGGCGACATTCCGGACAGGGAATGGCTGCTCGAAGCCCTGCACAGATACATGCGCAAGGCCTTCGCCATCAATCCTTCGGCTGACTTCAACCGGGCTCCCATCACGCAGATTAACGGCATGCCGCTGGACCTGATGACGCTGTTTTTAAAAGGAAGGTAAAGCTATATGCGCATCATTACAGGCATTTACAAGGGCCGCCACTTCGACATACCGCGGTCGTTCAAGGCTCGCCCCACGACCGATTTTGCCAAGGAGAACATCTTCAACGTGCTGAACGGCTACTTGGACTTGGAAGGCAGCACCGCACTCGACCTCTTTGCAGGCACCGGCAGCATATCTCTGGAGCTGCTCTCGAGAGGTTGCGCATCCGTTATCAGCGTGGAGGCCGACCGTGACCACGCCAACTTCATACGCCAGTGCATGCAGAAATTGGGCACGGAGCAGGACATCCTCATCCGCGGAGACGTGTTCCGCTTCCTCAAGACGTGCCACCAACAGTTCGACCTCGTGTTCGCCGACCCGCCCTACGCACTGGAGCAGCTGCCGCAGATACCCGACCTCGTCCTGGAGAAAGGTCTCCTGAAGGATGGCGGAGTGTTCGTATTCGAGCACGGCAAGCACAATGACTTCTCCTCGCACCCGCGGTTCGTGGAGCACAGAGCCTACGGGAGCGTGAACTTCAGCTTGTTCAGATAAAGGCGGGAAAAGCGGTCTGCCCGTTTCAGAGCAGGGGCGAGAGGAGCCTGATGAGGCTCTCCCACAGCCGGTGAAGATAGGGCCGGCGCTCTTTCATCATCAGCTCGTCTATCATGATGCAGTCTTTCTGGTCGTCCAGAAAGACTTTTTTCATTCTCAGCGCCATGCCTTCGTGGTAGAAAAACACATTCGACTCGAAGTTATGTTCAAAGCTCCGGAAGTCTACATTGGTTGAACCGCAGGTGCAGAGTGAGTCGTCGCTGATGAGCAGTTTGGAGTGGTTAAAGCCTGCCTTGTACAGATACACCTTGACGCCGGCCTCTGCCGCTTCCTGTAAATAGGAACGGCTGGCCCAGTCAACGATGCGGCTGTCGCCGCGCAAAGGCACCATCAGCCTTACGTCTACGCCCGCCAAGGCCGCCGTGCGCATGGCAAAAAGGATGGGTTCGGTGGGCAGAAAGTAGGGCGACTCCATGAAAACGTAACGCTTGGCCTCAAGAAGAATGCGCACATAGCCCTGCATGATTTCGGGCCAAGCAGAGATGGGACTGCTCGTAACGACCTGAGCCAGGCAGTCGTTGTCCACGTATTCGTCGGGTTCAGGATAGTATTTGCGGTCGGTAATGAGCGTGCGGTCGCAAAAATACCAGTCGACCAGAAACGCCCGCTGTATGGCATAAACGGCTCCCCCCACAATACGCAGGTGGGCGTCGCGCCAAGGCTGCTTCGGTGTTCCTTTGACATAACGCAGCGCGATGTTCATACCGCCGATGAAACCAACCTTCCCGTCGACGATGCACAGCTTGCGGTGGTTACGGTAGTTGGCCTTACTGGTAAAGGCGGGAAACTTGACCGGCATGAACGCATGCACGTCGATGCCGGCATCACGCATCCGTTCAAAGAACGAACTGCGCACTTTCCAGTTGCCCACATCGTCGTAAATGACACGTACCTCAACCCCCTCGCGCGCCTTGTCTATGAGTGCATCGGCCACAAGGCGGCCCAGCGGGTCGTCGTTGAAGATGAAGGAAACCAGATGGATGTGATGGCGGGCATGCCCGATGGCGGCAAGCAGGGCCGGAAAAAACTCGTAGCCGGAAGTGTAAATCTTCACTTCGTTGTCCTTGAAGGGCAGCGCCATACTCTGGTTGGTATAGAGTTGCATGAGCGCCTTGTGGCTCTCGGGCAGGCGGAGGTTGCGCTGTTCGGCAAACTCCAGCATGCTTCGTTTGGTCAGCTCGTCAAGACTGCGCTGGCTGATGAACCTCTCCTTGCGGGTGTTCTGCCCGAAGAAGAAGTACAGCACGATACCCACAAGGGGCAGGAACCACAACACCAGCAGCCATGCCATGGTCTTTGCCGGCTGGCGGTTGTCCATGACAACGGCCAGCATGGTACCAATGATGATGACTGCATAGATGACTAAGGAAATCCAGTGGATGTAAATCATTTGGGTGATGGGGTGATGGGTGGTGGGTGATGGGGTGATGGGTGGTGGGTGATGATAGGGTTACTGAATGCTGACGGCTCCTTTCTTCGCTTTAGGTTGCTTCATTTGCGGTCGGCTTCCAGCTCCCTCAGCTTCCGGATATAGGCCAGTTCGCTGATGGCAAAGTCGCTGTTGGCAGGGTCGTCGAGCATCCGTTTGAGCATTGCCTCGGCCGCATCGTAGTTCTGCCGGTCAATGTAGACGTAGGCCTTGCGCCGCTTCAGGAAGTTGAGGAAGGCGACATTGGCAGCCAGGGGCTCCTCTTCGTCGCTGATAACCTTGCGCATCTCCTGCGTCAACGCATCGATAACATCCATTGCGCGATGGTCGCCGCCGTTGACCAGACAGTTGATGTACTCCTCCGTATAGTTGATGCGGTGCAGCGGCAGGGTTATTTCCAGATAGTAATAGGCCAGCTCGTAACGGTGCAGAGCGCCGTAACAGAAGCCGATGAAGTAGCAAACCTCGTAGAAAACGGCACGCATCTCCTGCCGCATCTGCCCAAACTGGCCCTGCATAATGCCGCAAGCCTCGACCAAACTGGGCAGGGCTTCGTAGTAACGACGGGCCAGAAAGAGCTGGTGACCTTGGAAGATGAACTGCGCGAGCTGCTCGTCAACGCAGTTGCAGATGAGCCGCTGCTCCTCGGAAAGCTCATCGTCGTTGCCTTTCTGTTTCTTGTCGAGGGCATCTTTCCACAGATAGAGGAACTTGCTTTGCTGCCGGCGGGTGGACTCCAAATCGTAAGCAGCCACAAAGGAGACGGCATGCAGCCGATTGTTACGGCTGCCTACGGGCGTGGCGGGACTTGCATCCTGCGGAACAACCGACAGCGTGATGCGGTAATACAGCGCTCCCTCAGTGGCCTCGCCGCTGAGCAGATGGATGGTGAGCAGCCGCTTGCGGCGGGGCTGCGCGTTGTCATAATAAGTAAGGTATAGGGTTGCCTCGGGGCGGATAAAGCTGCAGTGGGCATCGTCCGAATGATTGGCCTGGGGCCCGAGGATGGCCTCCGAGACCGGATAACGGCGTATCTCGGCTTCCGATTGCTGCAAACTGAAGCCGTCATCTTCGGCCATGCGCAGCTCCACAGGCCTGAAGTCGGCCACACCCAGTGCCCTGCCGAGCAGCTGACCCACGGTGATGCGACGGCTGTAGTCGCCCTCGCGCCAGTCCGACCCGGCCTGCTGGTGCAGCATCTCCTGCTCCCGGAGCAGGTAATATTCACGTTTCCAGACCATGCTGCGTGCCTCGCTGTCGGGCATCTGCTCCCCGGCATGGCGGTTGA
This sequence comes from Prevotellaceae bacterium KH2P17, assembly GCA_900199655.1. GTDB lineage: Bacteria > Bacteroidota > Bacteroidia > Bacteroidales > Bacteroidaceae > Prevotella. The sequence continues at coordinate 70,975 of FZRE01000010.1, read as the reverse complement.
GCAGTTCGTCAAAGCGCTTGCTGAACATGTTCTGCCAGCTGAAGACATCCGTCATGACGTCCGTCAGCATGCCCTTGGCATTGCCTTCGGTCAGGAAGAGGCCCGCCAGAATGTGCACGTCGACCTTGTATTCCTTCTCGTTGGTGGTGTAGACCACGCGGATAAGCGATGCGTTGAGGTTGCACTGGTTGCACACATCGCGCACGATGCCGAGGTTGCCGGCACCGGTTGAGAAGAAGAACAGGTACGAGAGCTGCACGTAAGGCGTATCTTTCTCGATGCGGATGCGGAAGTGTCCGCTCTGGTAATCGTACCTCCCGTAGAGCGTCTCCTGGTCTTTCTTCCACTCGCAGCGGCAGTTCAGCTGGTGCAGGGCTGCCGAGACGAGTTTCTTGAGCTGCTCGGGCGTACGCACACGGGGCTGCTGCCTGATGCGCAAGTTGCCTTTCAGCACCAGCCAAGCCAGCGTTACGACCAGAGCCATAACGCCGCTCAGGATTATCCACCCGTACGTGTAGCTCATTCCATTTACAAATATAGCGTTTTTTTCTGTAACCGCAAACCTTTTCAGATTATTTAGACGATGATGTCATTGCCCAGTTCCTTGGCCAGCCGATTGCGTATAAGCTGCGTTTCCTGGAACTCCCGGAGCAGGCGGGAGAGCTTCCCGGCGTCGCCTGCCGACTGCGATATCTCGCGCTTGAGGTCCTTGAGATGCTGCTCCACGTAGTCCATCCGGAAGTCGAGAATCAAGTGTTGAACCTGGTTACGCAGTGCCGTGAGGCGGTTGGTCTCCTTCATCTTGCGCTCGTCTTCATTGCGCGCGGCCTGCAACTCCTTGTCTTCGCCTGTCAGCTGATAGCGGTCCACGCTCATGTCTACCGCCAGCCGGCTGATGTCTATATCGGGATGGTGCACGAAGTAGTCCTCGGCCTTGAAGCCGCCAGCGGCCTGGTGGTCCACGGCTTCCTGCAAGATGCGGTTGAAAAGCTCGTCGTGGAACTTGAGTCCGTCGGCACTCAGGTTGTAGTGTATGTACTGCGCAACCGACAGGTTGTACACCTTGCCGTTCTCGTCCTCCACGTTCGGGAAGATAATCTGCTCGCCGCTGCGTATCACGAGCTGCACGAGCATCTGCTCCACCTTGTCGGCCTGCTGCACCGGCAAGGCCTGCTGCGGCCGCGGGGGCGCTGTGGGAGCCTGCTCGGGTGCCGGCACCTGGCCGCCGCGCTGCCGTTCCTGGTTGTTGCGTATCATGCGGTTCATCTGGCTGATGAGCGTCGACTCGCTGATGCCTATGCGCTGGGCGCAGTCATGCAGATAGGTATCGCGCAGGATGGGGTTCAGCACCACGGATATGGACTGCACGATGGAGTCGATGGCCTCGGCCCGCTTGGCCGGGTCGCGCTCGTTCTTCAGTAGCAAGTCTGTCTTGAACTGGATGAAGTCAACCTGGTTTTCTTCGATGTAGGTCTTGAAGTCCGAGGCCGTGTGATTGCGTGCAAAGCTGTCGGGGTCGTTGCCGTCAGGCAGCAAAACAATCTTCAAGTTCATGCCTTCTTGCAGCAGCATGTCCGTTCCTCGCAGCGCCGCATGGATGCCGGCAGCGTCTCCATCGTACAGGAGCGTGATATTCGACGTGAAGCGGTGCAGCATGTGTATCTGGTGAATGCTGAGAGCAGTGCCCGAGTTGGCCACCACGTTCTCTATTCCACACTGGCTCATGGAAATCACGTCGGCCTGTCCTTCGACCATGTACACGCGGTCTTCCTTTGCTATCGACTTCTTTGCCTGGTATATACCGTACAGTTCGTGGTCCTTGTGGTAGATTTCCGACTCGGGCGAGTTCACGTACTTCTGGTTCACACCCTTGGTTCTGGAGTCCAGCACGCGGGCCGAGAAGCCCACCACCTTGCCGCTCACGCCTATCCAAGGGAAGATGACGCGGCCCGCAAAGCGGTCGATGAGCTCGCCGCGGTCGGTCTTGTAACAGAGCCCGGTCTTGATGAGAAACTCCTCCTTGTAGCCCTTGCCCAGCGCCGTAGCAGGCAAGGAGCGGCGGTCGGTGAGGTCGAAGCCGAGCTGGAACCTGCGGATGGTGTCGTCGCGAAAGCCGCGGCTGCGGTAATACTGCATGCCCACGGCCACGCCATCTACGTGGTTGTGGAGCAGCTCCTGGAAGTAGCTGTTGGCCCACTCGTTCACGATGAACATGCTCTCGCGTTCGCTCTGCTCGCGCCGTTCTTCGTCGCTGAGTTCCCGTTCCTGTATCTCAATGTGGTATTTGCTGGCCAGCCAGCGCAGTGCCTCGGGGTAACTCATCTGTTCGTGCTCCATGATGAAGCCGATGGAGTTGCCCCCTTTGCCGCAACCAAAGCAGTGGCACGTGCCTCGGGCAGGCGAAACGTAGAACGAGGGGGTCTTTTCATTGTGGAAAGGACACAGCCCCTTGTAGTTCGAACCGCTCTTGCGGAGCGTCACGAACTCGGAGACCACATCCACGATGTTGGCAGCCTCCTTTATCTTTTCAACTGTCTGCCTATCTATCATATTGCAAAGATAATGGAAAAAAACGATTCCGCGAAGCATTTGCCCACATTGTTTGCCGTCCTTTTTACCTCGGGCGGCGGTGCCGAAGGATACCTTCGGGAACTTTCGACAAGTGTCGCACGATTGTTTGACAGGTGTCGCACGATCGTGCGACACTTGTCGAAAGTTCCTGCTAACATCAAACAAAGAGGCTGAAAGAGGCCTTTATTGCACAAAAGCCATCGTTTGTGCACATCCGGAGGCCATTTGTGCATTTTTAAAAGCATTAATTTGGCCAAGAAGTAAAAAGTTAGTAATTTTGCGCCCGAATAAATCAAAAGAAGCGATTTCACAATTATTTAATAGATCCTTATGAGTTTGAAAATTGTTGTACTTGCCAAGCAGGTACCAGACACAAGAAATGTAGGCAAGGATGCCATGACAGCCGAAGGCACTGTCAACCGTGCGGCACTGCCTGCAATCTTCAATCCAGAAGACTTGAACGCCCTGGAGCAGGCCCTTCGGCTGAAGGAGCAGAACCCGGGTTCCACTGTAGGCATACTGACGATGGGCCCTCCGCGTGCCGGAGAAATCATCCGTCAGGGGCTTTATCGCGGCACCGACACGGGTTGGCTGCTTACCGACCGCCTCTTTGCCGGCGCCGACACGCTGGCCACTTCTTATGCTCTGGCTACCGCCATACGGAAGATTGGCGACGTTGACATCGTGCTCGGAGGCCGCCAGGCCATCGATGGCGACACGGCACAGGTAGGCCCTCAGGTGGCCCAGAAGCTGGGTCTGAACCAGGTTACCTATGCCGAAGAGGTGCTCAATGTAGAGAACGGCGTGGCTACCATACGCCGCCACATCGACGGGGGCGTGGAGACTGTAGAGGCTCCGCTGCCCGTTGTCATCACCGTTAACGGCAGCGCGGCTCCCTGCCGTCCGTGCAACGCCAAGCTGGTCATGAAGTACAAGTACGCCACCTGCCCCATGGAGCGCACCGGCAACGAGCCTTGGGCCACCCTGTACGAGCAGCGCCCGTACCTTACACTTAACCAGTGGTCGGTTGCCGACGTAGATGGTGACCCGCAGCAGTGTGGCTTGGCCGGCTCTCCTACTAAGGTGAAGGCCGTGCAGAACATTGTGTTCCAGGCCAAGGAGAGCAAAACGCTCAGTGCATCTGATGCCGATGTAGAGAGCCTGGTGAAAGAATTGTTGGACGAAAAGATTATTGGCTGATGAATAATGTATTTGTATATTGCGAGGTAGAAGGCACAACCGTTGCCGAAGTATCGCAGGAGCTGCTCACCAAAGGGCGCAAACTGGCCAACGAGCTTGGCGTAGATCTCAACGCCGTTGTTGCCGGAACAGGCATCAAGGGCAAGGTAGAAGACCAGATACTGCCCTACGGCGTGGACAAATTATTTGTGTTCGATGCCGACGGCCTCTTCCCTTACACGTCGGCTCCGCATACCGACATCCTGGTAAATCTCTTCAAGGAGGAGCAGCCGCAGATAGCTCTCATGGGCGCAACCGTCATTGGCCGCGACCTGGGTCCGCGCGTTTCGTCGTCGCTCACGTCAGGACTTACTGCCGATTGTACGCAGTTGGAGATTGGCGACTACGACGAGAAGAAAACCGGCCAGCACTATGAGAACCTGCTGTACCAGATACGTCCCGCCTTCGGTGGCAACATCGTGGCCACCATTGTGAACCCCGACCACCGGCCGCAGATGGCTACCGTGCGCTCCGGCGTAATGCAGAAGGCCGTTTACAGCGGCCAGGCTAAGGGCGAGGTGGTTTATCCCGAGGTGGCCAAATACGTGCCCACGACCGATTATGTGGTAAAAGTCATCGACCGCCATGTAGAAGCCGCCAAGCATAACCTTAAGGGTGCACCCATCGTTGTGGCAGGAGGATACGGCATGGGCAGCAAGGAAGGCTTCGACAAACTGTTCGAACTGGCCAAGGAACTGCACGGAGAAGTGGGCGCAAGTCGTGCCGCCGTAGATGCAGGATGGGCCGACCACGACCGCCAGATTGGCCAAACGGGCGTAACGGTGCACCCCAAGGTGTACATTGCCTGCGGCATCAGCGGCCAGATACAGCACATTGCAGGCATGCAGGATGCAGGCATCATCATCTCCATCAACAACGACCCCGACGCTCCCATCAACAAGATAGCCGACTATGTCATCAACGGCACGGTTGAAGAAGTTGTTCCCAAGCTGATTAAATATTACAAGCAAAATTCCAAGTAATCATCATCGAGGAGTTTAAGAAGTTAAAGTAGATAAAGAAGTTAAAGTAGATAAAGCCATTGGTATGGGCTATGACATCCGCAATATATTCGTTTTTCAGAAGGCTCACCAGTTCGTTCTGGACGTGTACAGGTGTACACGAGACTTCCCGGAGTTCGAGAAATACGGCCTGTCGTCACAGTTCCAGCGTGCTGCTGTTTCTATTCCGGCAAACATAGCCGAAGGTTCAAAGAAGATAAGTAAGGCAGACAAGTTGCGTTTCATGAATATATCGCAAGACAGTTTGGAAGAATGTAGGTACTACATCCTGCTGTCCAAAGACCTGAAATATGTATCCGAAGAATCTTACTATAGCATGACGGCGGAAATAGAAGAGGTTAGCAAGCTTCTCAATGCTTTTGTTCAGGGCATCATCAATCACAATTACAGCAACGTGTTGTAGCCCGGAACCATCGGCTTAACTTCTTTCATCTTCCTTAACTTCCTGACTTCTCACAACAAAAACAAGTATGGCAAATTATTATAGTGACCATCCGGAGATAGGGTTCCACCTGAACCACCCTCTGATGAAGCGCATCGTTGACCTCAAAGAGCGCAACTATGCCGACAAAGATAAGTTCGAAGACGCCCCCGTTAACTACGAGGACGCCATCGAGAACTATGAACGCATACTCGAAATAACGGGCGACGTGGCTGCCAACATCATCGAGCCGAACGCTGAAGCCGTTGACCAGGAAGGCCCGCACCTGGAGAACAAGCGCATGGTTTACGCCTCCAAGACCTTCGAGAACCTTGATGCAACGCGCAAGGCAGGCCTCTGGGGCATCTCCATGCCACGCCGTTACGGCGGCCTCAACCTGCCTAACGTGGTGTTCTCCATGCTCTCCGAGGTCATCTCTGCTGCCGATGCCGGCTTCCAGAACATCTGGTCATTGCAGAGTTGTATCGACACCTTGTACGAGTTCGGCAACGAGGAACAGCGACAGAAGTACATCCCAATGGTGTGTGCAGGCGCTACCATGAGCATGGACCTTACCGAACCGGACGCCGGCAGCGACCTGCAGCGCGTCATGCTCAAGGCCACACAGGATGCCGACGGCACCTGGCGACTGAACGGAGTGAAGCGTTTTATCACCAACGGCGACTCTGACATACACCTTGTTCTGGCCCGTTCGGAAGATGGAACACGTGATGGCCGCGGCCTGTCCATGTTTATTTACGACAAACGTAATGGCGGTGTGGACGTCCGTCACATCGAGCACAAGCTCGGCATCCACGGTTCACCGACCTGCGAGCTCGTTTACAAGAACGCCAAGGCAGAACTCTGCGGCAACACCCGCATGGGACTCATCAAGTACGTGATGGCCCTGATGAACGGCGCCCGCCTGGGCATAGCCGCACAGAGCGTAGGTGTAGAGCAGGAAGCCTATAACGAAGCCCTCGCTTATGCTAAGGAACGGCAGCAGTTCGGCAAGAAGATTATCACCATGCCGGCCGTTTACGACATGCTCAGCCGCATGAAGGCAAAGCTCGATGCAGGCCGAAGTCTGCTCTACCAGACAGCCCGCTACGTCGATCTCTACAAGACTCTGGAAGACATCTCGCGCGAAGAGAAACTCTCGCCCGAGGAACGCCAGGAGATGAAAAAGTACACCCGGCTGGCCGATGCCTTCACACCGCTGGCCAAGGGCATGAACTCCGAATACTCAAACCAGAACGCCTACGACGCCATCTCCGTACATGGAGGCTCGGGCTTCATCATGGAATACAAGAGCCAACGCCTCTACCGCGACGCCCGCATCTTCTCCATCTACGAGGGAACAACCCAGCTCCAGGTCGTTGCTGCCATCCGCTACATCACCAACGGCACCTATCTCCAGATTATGAACGAGATGCTCGACGAGGAAGTTTGCGACTGCATGAAGCCGCTCAAGGAGCGTGTAGCCAAGCTGGTGGCACTCTACGAGGAGGCACTCGAAAAGATTAAGGCCGACGGAAACCAGGACGAGCAGGACTTCCTCGCACGTCGTCTGTACGACATGACGGCAGGCATCATCGAGTCTCTGCTCATCATAGCCGACGCCAGCAAGGCTCCGGAGCTCTTCAAGAAGAGCGCCAACGTGTTCGTTCGCATGACCGAAGAAGAGGTTATCGGCCACACGGCCTACATCAAGGCCTTCAGTGCCGAAGATTTGGACAGCTTCCGCGCCGTCGAGGAAGAAGAAGTTGCTGCCGAATAAAGCACAACCCGCCACATGATACGAAAAAGGCGAGCCTCCCGGAGGTTCGCCTTTTTCATTGCCTATACTGCAACTTGCACCGCAGCCGGCATGCTCTCATAAGTCTCTGTATAACAGCCTGTTGCCCCAACAGGCATCCGTCGTATTGCCGAAGATGCCGTTCAAGGCGCTTGAAGCTATCGTTCAAGGACGTTGAAGCATAGCTTCAAGCGCCTTGAACGATAGCTCCGCCACCCTTACTCGGGCAACGGACGGACGGCAACAACTAAAAAGGGGACGAGCCCTGCGGCCCGTCCCCCTATGTTCTGGTGGCAAGATGCGTCGTCAGGCGCGCTTGCCGTACTGCTCGTCGAGATTGAAGATGGCGCTGTCGCCCATGCGTTTGATGCGGTCAACGATGCCGCTGGCGGTGGCTTCTTCCTCTACCTGCTCGCGTACAAACTGCCAGAGGAAGTCCTCTGTGGCCTTGTCGCCCTCGGCAACTGCCTGGTCCAGCAGCTTGTCAATGAGCTTGCTCACGTGGCACTCGTGCTTGTAGGCATCCTCGAAGGCATCGAGCGGAGAGTTCCAAGTCTGCTTTACGGCAGGAATCTGGCCCACAACGGCGGTGCCGCCGCGCTTGATGACGTAGCTTGCCATTTGGTAGGCGTGGTCCATTTCTTCTGCCGACTGCTTCTTCATCCAGTTGGAGAAGCCGTCGAAACCTTCCTGTTCAAAGTAGAAAGACATAGATAGATACATGTTAGCCGAGAAAATCTCGTTAACGATTTGCCCGTTCAGGGCATCCTGTAAAGCGTTTGATATCATAATGATGTATGTAAATTGGTTTACTTCCGACAACAAAGATACGAAAAAAAACAATGCGCCGAACGCCTTGACTGTATTTTTTTTCATTTTGTGATGATTGCAATTAGCCGCCGGCACGCGTCTGCAGACCGGGTTCTCACGGTGCTGCAGCGGCCCGGGCGGAGGCTGCGCAGGCTCTCTTAAAATAACATAAAAGCCACGTTTCGTTTTGTCCGCAGGGCTTTATTTTATATTTTTGCCCCAGCATAACCAACCTACAGCAATATGAAAAAAGCATTTTACAGCTTTGCGGCAGCAGCCTTGCTGGCGCTGTCAGCATGCGGCGGCGGGAAGACTCCGGCCGCCCCGCAACCTGCGGAGGCCGAAAGTGAGCCCATAGACACGGCCTTCATGAAAGCCAACGCCGGCGACTACAAGAGCTTTGACGGCTCAAAAGTGATAACGCTCAATGCCGACGGCACCGCCAAAACCAAGAACATGGCCAAGGAATACGACCATTGGGAGCTGGTGCAGAAGGGCGAAGGCATTGCTGCCCTGTCGCTACAACGCCCCGGCATCGATGCTCCCGTAACGGAGGACGCCATGCTCGACACCAAGGAGAGCGCCCTGACGATTAAGTCGGAGACCTTCCGCAGGGAGAAACCTGCCAAGAAGTAAACCGCAGGTGCGGCCTCCGGGCCGCCCTGCTCTTACGCCGTACGCACGGGAGCGGCCAGCCGCAGCCCGTAAGCCGGTGTCATGGCCGCCACGTGCTCCACGATAGCGGCCAGCTGATGTTCGTACTCTTTCCACGCTTTTTCCTTGAGAAAGAAGTACAGCTCCAGCGGTATGCCGTACTGGGTAACCTCCAGCTGGCGCACCATCATGAGCATGTCGTGGTTCAGGAGCTCGTTTTCCTGCAGGTAATCCTCCACGGCCTGGCGGAACAGAGTCATGTTGGTAGTGCCCTCATCGGTAAAGTGAATGCTGCGGACATCGAACAGCAGCTTGCGGCTTACACGCCTGCCGGGGCTCTGCTGCATGCCAATCCAGTTGCGGAACGAACCGCTCACCAGTGCCGTAGGCGACACCGTGATGATGGTATTGTCAAAGTTGCGTATCTTGACCGTGGTCAGGGTCATCTCTTCTACAGTTCCGTCGGCCCCTGCAGCGGGCACGGTAATCCAGTCACCCACGTGCAGCATGTCGTTGCTCGTCAGTCTTACGCCGGCCACCAGGCCCTCGATGGTGTCCTTGAAAACCAGCATCAGTATGGCCGAAGTGGCGCCCAGACCGGCCAGGAGCGTCATAGGGCTCCTGTTGATGGCAATGGCCACCACCACGATAGCAGCCACAAAGAGCAGCAATATCTTCAATACGCCGCAGAAAGTCTGCATGTACTGGCGGGTGTTAGTGCCGTGGCCAGTGTCCAGATTCTTAAAAGTGTTGATGAAAACCACGAACAGGTGAGCCGTAGCTATGGTGATGTAGATAGCCGTGAGGCGTGAGATGACCTCACGCGCGGTGGGGAACTGATAGAACACCAGCGGCAACAGCTGCCATATAACCACGGCAGGAACCACGCGACAGAAGGCCAGCAGCACCTTGTCAGAGAAGAGAACGTCGTCCCAGGTCACGGCAGTGCGGCTCGTGATGCGGCGTACCAGGGGCACGAGCAGCCTGCGGCAGAGAGCCTCGGCCAGCCAGGCCAGCAGCACGGCCACCACAGCCAGCGCCACATGACGTACCACCGGAACCGCTCCCCCACTCACTCCGCAGGCGCGGATGATGTTCTCTATCAATACTTTTATTGCGTCCATAAGCTGTTGAAACTACAGGTTAACATTCTTGTCCGTGCCTACGGCGCCCGCCGCAAGCCGCCATCAGCCTCACGGGGCACACAGTATCTCGCACACGCGGTCCTGGAACGCGCGTCCGTTTTTACCATGTAAGAGCCCTTGGTTGATGATGGCAAAGCAGAGCATGTGGCCGTTCGAGGCACGGCAATAGCCCGCCAGGCTGCTTATACCGGTAACAGTGCCGGTCTTGGCCCGCACGTTGCCGCGGGTGAAAGAGCCCTGCATGCGCGAGTGCAGCGTGCCGTCAACGCCCGCCTCGGGCAGCGCCGGCTGCAGATGCAGGTAGATGTTGCGGTTCTGGTAGGCATAACGCAGCAGCCTGACCTCCAGTTCCGCGCTCACGTAATTATACAAGGAGAGGCCTGACCCGTCGGCTATCTTGTACCGGGAGGGGTCAAGTCCAATCTTGTTGATGAGCCTCTTGACCGCTGCCCGGGCGTCCTTGGCCGTTGCCGGACGACTGCCTGCGCTGGCGGCCAGCTGGTAGAACATGGCCTCGGCATAGAGGTTGTCGCTCTCCTTGAGCATAGGCATGAGCACCTGGTCCATGGTATGGTAGCGCGAAACGATGCAGTAGGCATCTTCCGGCTTGCGTCCGGAGGCCGAAAAGGCCTCCACCACGATGCCTGCATCGCGCAACTGCTGCTCGAAACGGTCCATGAACTTGTCCTTGCGGCCGTAGAGCAGCGGCGTAAGCACGGGGTTGTCGTCGTCCCAACACCAGCCTTCGCCCAGCAGGTTGAGGTCCTTCATGCTCTTGTCGGCATAGAGGCGGCCGCGAATGGTGTCAACCCCCATCTTGCGGATAGCCTCAACAAAGGCATTCATATCGTCGCTGTTGAAGCGCGGGTCCATGCCCCCCACGCAGTAAACGTCGCCCGTCAGGGTGCCGTTTTCTATCTTTCCCGTATAGCAAAGCTCGGTCTTGAACTGGTAGGAGCCGCCGAGGCGGTCGATGGCAGCTATGGCCGTAACCACCTTCATGGTAGAAGCAGGGCGCAACAACTGCTGCTCGTTGAAGCGGAAGATAGCCGAATCGGCATCCAGGTCGAAGACCATGAGGCCCACCTGGCTGGTTTCAAACATGTCGCTCTGCAGCAGTCGGCCGATGTGAGCCTGCACCGACTGCGGCCAAGGCAGCTGAATGCTGTCGCGGGCCACGGAGTCTATCATGGCCGAATCGGCCACGTTGCTGTCGTCTACGTCAACTACCGTCTCCTCAATCTGCGCCATGCAGGGCATGGCAGCCATGCAGAAGAGCAGCAGGATATATCTCAAAAATCTCATAATCTACTTGTATTTCGTTTATGCGCCGTGCCGGCAGCGGGGCTACGGCTCACCGTCGGGCTGTGCGCCGGCCTCGGCCGGCAGCCGCTTCTGCCACTCGCGGACAAAGGCCTTCTCGTCTTCGGGCTGCACGGCCAGCAGATGTCCGGCGCCGTACTGCAGCAGCAAGTAGTGCGAGAGGCCGAAAACCGACCGCATGGGAGTGCACTTCACGATGTCGCCCGTGCGTATGCAGAGCCGCCGGGCAAAGCGTCCGCGGTCTACAATCAGCTCGCCGTCGGCGAACGTATAGGTCGAATGGATGACGCGTTCCACCATCACAACCGTTACCACCATGAGCACGGCGGCCGGCAAGGCCATCTTCTGCCAGAAGAAGTAGCAGCACAGGAGCACGCAGAGCGTGATGCCACACTTGGCCCCTAAGGTGAAGCGGCGGTGAAAGAGTCTGTTCATATCGGTTGCAAAATTACTGATTTTTATCAAGAAAACCTACGTTCGCGGCCATTAAAGTATCCCCTTCGCCCTCTTGTTCGTTGCTGGGAGCAGGTCCAAACGCCCTGTGCGGAGGCCTTGCAGCCATAAGCTAAAAAAGCAAAAACAGGCATATAGGCAGCATCACGCACGCACCCCGTTTTCTTGGAGCTATCCTTCAAGCCTCTTGAAGGTATCGGTCAAGCGCCTTGAAGGTATCGGTCAAGGGACTTGATAGATACCTCCAAGCCGGCAGAAGAATTTTCCTTACTCCGTTGGTGCTTTTTGGAGACGGAGTAGGCAAGTGTTTTTCACCCTTTTGCTGCATGTTTGCTGCCGGCTTGCTGCTGATTTTTAAAGACAAAGTAACAGAGTGTTTTTCCTCCTGCTACATGCTTGCTGCTGGTTGGTTGCTTATTTTTAAAGACAGAGTAACAGAGTATTTTTTCTGCTGCTGCGGGTTTGCTGTTTAGCAGGAGCGGGTAAGCAACGAGTTGCGAAGAGACAAACCGGTATCCTCCCCTTGGAAAGGGGAGGCGGAGGAGGGGATGACCACGTGGCAAATATCAGCAATGTTGCTTAAGATATCATCCCCTCCTAACCTCCCCTTTCTAAGGGGAGGAACCGCTGCTGCATGTTTCCTGCCGGACTGCTGCTGGTTTTTAAAGACAGAGTAACAAAGTAATTTTCCTCCTGCTACATGCTTGCTGCTGGTTGGTTGCTGATTTTTAAAGACAGAGTAACAGAGTAATTTTTTCGCTGTTGCAGGCTTGCTGCATTGTGGAAACGAACAAGTAACGGTTTGCAAAAAGGCAAACCAGTATCCTCCCCTTGGAAAGGGGAGGCGGAGGAGGGGATGACCACGTACCGTGCTGATTACAACTTGTTGCGGAAATCATCCCTTCCCAACTTATGAATTGTGAATTATGAATTGTGAATTATCAGCCTGCGGCCTGCAAAATCATCCCCTCCTAACCTCCCCTTTCCAAGGGGAGGAACCACTCGCACGCCACACCAAGCCTCTCTCCTTCTAAAGGAACAACCGCTGCTGCATTTAAACAACAAAGTAAAAGTGCCTTCCGAGGGGCTTGAGCGGTTCCTATTACCAAACAGCTTGTACAGGGCAAGAGAAGTGCTAACGCGTAAGCGAGAACTTGAGGCTGAGCCCGAAGTCGCGCGTTGTGGTGGGATAGCTGCTGCTGGCCAGCAAAGGATTGTTGGTCTGGCGGTCATAATAGAAGCTCATCGTGAGCAGTCGGGAGAACGTGTAGTCGGCTATGAACGACAGCTTGAATGCAGTATTGCCGCTGCTGGCCGCACTCGTCATGGTTGCAATGTCGCGGCTGAGCGATGCCTGCTTGCGGTAGCTCAGGTCGAGGCGCAGGTTCAGGTCGTGGTTAATGCCGCTGCCGCTGCGTCCGGTGGCAGCTGTCTGGGTTTGCTGCGTGCTGCCCGCGCGGCGCGAACGGCTGCGTGAACGCTGCGGCCGGCTGCCGCCAAAGAGGTTGAAGTCGTTGAGCCGGTAGCCCAGTCCCAGCACCCAGTCGTGGCTGGTGGCCTCGTTTATCTGCACGCTCGTCATGCTCAGGGCCAGCACACGCGTGGTGCGGTACTCGAGCTTGGCCGTAAGGTTGTTTTCAAACGTCATGTCTACGCCCAGCAACGGCGAGAAGGCCTCGTTTATACTCACCGTAGAGACGTTGTACATGCTGCCTGGTACGGGGTTACCCGTTGTGGCATCGGTGATGAAACCGAGGCCGTTCATCAGCTCCATGAAGGTGCTGTACGAGCTGTAGGCACCCACGGCGTAGATGCTTTTGTAGGAGTGGTTGATGTTGAAGCTCTTGAACACGTCGCGGAACCACGGTAGGCGGGTGAGCCCGCTGTACCTTACTGTCCAGTTGGGCAGCAGCCGCGAGAGCGTGGGGAAGATGTGCAGCGAGTGGCCCCCCATGCTGGTGTAGGCGGCAAGGAAGGCCGGTATCATCACGTCGGCACTGTAGGGATTCACTCCTCCGTTAGCAGGGTTGAAGACGGAGCCGGCCAGCGGCGTGCCGGCAGGATACTCGGCACCGGCATACTGGGCCTCTACGCGGTTGCGGAAGGCGGGCAGCGAGCGGCAGAAACGCTCGAAGCTGGCCGAACGGTAGCCGCCGGAGGCACTGCCTATGCCCTCGAAGGCGCTGCGCAGGGATATGGTTGTCATGGTAAAGGTGCCGCCCTCGGTGGTGGGATTGCCGGCATACATGTACTGCACACTGCGGTTGCGGGTGAGCGTTCGCGAAGCGTTGAGGTCAATCTTGAGGTTCTTCACGGGCTCCAGCGTCATGCGCAGCTGCAGGTCTTCGGTCTTGTTGCTCACTGCGGGCGTTGCTATCGAGTCGTTCATCAGCAGCCATCCGTTGCTGCGGGCACGCTCCACGTAGGAGTCGCCGGTAAGTCCGAAGGCGAAATCGAGGCCCGGCGTGAGCACTCCCGAGCCGCGTGACTGGCCGAAGGCGTCGCCTACAGAGGGCATGAAGCCGGGCAGCGACATGGAGTAATGGTTGCGGTAGCTCAGGCTCATGTTGCGAACCATCATCAAAACGCGGGCCACGCTCTGCGCCGTCTTGTACCAGCGCTGGTCGTCGAGGGGCTCCTTGGGGGTAACGGTCAGCTTGAGCCTGACCACTGTATCTACCTTATTGATAATGCGGATGGTGTTGTCGTTCACCTTGCGGTAACGCAGGCGGAAGGTTCTGCCGTCCTGCGTGCGCGCCGTAACCATGAGTCGGCGCGTATGCTTGCCGTGGTTCACGCTGATGGTGGTGTCGGGGCGCAGGGTTATCTCACTCTCAAAGCTCCGCTTGTTCATAGGCAGCGCCTTCTTCTGTTGCTCGGTCGGGTCGCCGGCCGTGCCGTTCTTGCGGGCTTCGGCCTTCCTCTTCAGTGCCTCGGCGCGGGCCTTCTGCCGTTCTGCCCGCCGCTGCTGCAGCTCTGCGTTGCTGGTTTCGCGGTTGAAGCGCTCGTTGGTTTTCCGCAGGAAAGGTATGTGGTTGTACAGCCGCTCGAGGTCGAAGTTGGCGTTCACGTTCAGGTCTCGGTTGTTTGTTATGGTGTTGCCGAGCGACGTTCCGTCGTCAAGGTCGGTGCCGCGCACCCAGTTGTAGGTGGCCGTATAGTTGGCATTGGCGTTCATCCAGTCAAAAGCAGGCACGAGATTGAGCGGCAGCTGGTACGAGAGTGTGAACGTCTGGTTGTAATCAAGCGGTGTACCCAAGTGGCGGAGGCTGGTGCGCACGGAGTCTTTCCAGGCCGAGTAGCTGTCGGGATAGAGGTCTTTGTTCACCGGGGTGTAGGGCTCCTCAATCTCTGCATGCGTGGCGCTTTGGAAGTTCATGTGCAGGTTGCGGGTCAAATCCCAGCGCAGGGAGAGCTCTCTGTTCCACAGGAACTGCGAGCTGAAGGTAAGAGGCAGGCTGCTGCCGGTTAGGTTCTCCATGTCTCGTTCTTGCAGTTCGTAGTAGCTACGGGTAATTTCGGTGTCGAAACCCACGTTCTGCGGCAGCCAGTTGAGGCCGAAACGACGGAAGATGTCGAGCCATCGGGAGCGGTTCTTGATTTTGCCGAAGGGCTCCCATGCCTTGTACACGGGCGTCCAGTTGTAGTTCATGGCTCCGCGCCAGTTGTCTTCTTTCTCGTAGACGGTGGTCTCGCCGCTGGTGTAACGGTGGGAGTGGCTGTAGGAGAAGGCGAAGTTGGCCGGGTCGTAGGGCATGGGGTGGCGCTTGGTTTGTATGCCCACGCGCACGTTGGAGAGCGAGAAGTTGGTGTTGGTGGTCTTGGTCACGGCTATGCTCTCAATGCTGTCGCGCTCTGTGCGGGATGCAGCACCGTCGAGAGCGTCGTCCAGCAGCATGTCCGTATCCAGCGGGTTGTACTTCGGCCGCGTTTCTTCCTTGGTCACGGAGTAGTAGAGCGGGGCCGTTACCTTGGCCTTGTCGGGGAAGAACTTGCCCAGCTCCAGGTTGGCGGTAACGCTGTACGTCTTGTAATCATCATTGGAGCGCTGCGCTACTCCCTCCTCTATCCCGCCGAAGCCGCTGGTCATGTAGCGCCCCTGTGCATTCAGGGTGCCGAAGTCGGAGAGCTGTACGTTCAGGTTGCCCTGCGCCGCCCAGCCGCCTTCATTGTTGTAGTCCTTGAGCCGGAGCTCGTTAACCCAGACCTCGCCGTCCTTGATGTCGCCCGATATGTTGCGCACTCCTATCATCATAGTCTTAACTTCACCCAGCGTGGGGTTGCCTACAATGCTTATCTTGTTGTTGGGTCGCTCGTCATCGTAGGCACTGTAGGGGCGGTTGTAGGAAGCCTGTCCCTGCGCCCGTGCTATGTTTCGGGCCTTCTTCAGGGCCGTGAACAGGCGGAGGGGGATGTCGAGCATGTTGTCGCGGGGCCACACTTTCTCGCGGTCGGCGGTAGAATAACGGTCGTAATTATTATAAGGTGGGGTGAGCTTGAGCGGTATCTCGTACTCGTAGTAGTTGCTCTTGTAGTCGCTGCCCAAGCGGATGAAGACAGCCAACTGGTTGTCTTGCAGGTTGGTGGTGTTCTGTTCCATGGCGTTGGCATGGACGAACATCTGCATGCGTTTGTACTGGCGCAGGTCCAGGGTCGTGTTCTTGTACACGGCCTTGGACTCGCCCGTGCCCATGCCTTTTACCATGATGTCGAGCGACTGCTCGTTAGATTCCACGAGCTGGGGCTGCGTTGGGTCCTGTGCCCGCCTGATACCGGGCGGCAGCACGTAGTTGACGGGCGTCTTGTCGCTGTTCTCCTCCAGGTTCACTTCACTGGCCGTCATGGTTCCGGACTGTGATGCAGAGTTGTCGAGCGGCTGCTCATAGACCCGCCACTCGCCCCTGACGAGGTCCAGACTGCCAAAACGCATGACCACGGGATGCCTGAATCCGGTGAGAAACATGCGCATGAAGCGGATGCTGGTGAAGTCGGTTATGGCCCCCACCCGCCGCTCGTATTCCTCTAAAGGGATGCGGAACTGGTACCAGGTAACCTGTTCGTCGTTGTGTCCATTGCGCAGCGAAGGCTTTGCCACGCGCTTGTCAACGATGTAGTTGCGGCCCACCACCATGTCGGCAGGGCGTATGGAGACACGGTACTGGTAGTATTTTTCGTACTCGTTGAGGGTGTAGTCCTGGTTTATATCTTCCACATCGGGCGTCGTCTTGTACGAAGTGTCGTAGCTCTCGGTGCGCTCGTCGGTGGCCGGAGAGTTGCCCTGAGGGTTGTTGATGTACTTGTAGCGGCGCAGGATGGAGGCCTGCATCTGGTCGTAATCAGACCCGCGGAAGTAGTGATAGTCGTCGTTGGCAGGGTCGTTGAAGATGGAGTCGAACACTACGGGACTCACCTTGCCCTGTATCTGGGTAAGGAAATCCTGGTAGGCCTGATGGTTCTGCTCCTCTGCATCAGTGAGTCCGTTGAAGCCAACGTCCTGTAACTGCCGGCTGCCACTGGTGGTTGCAAAGGCGTAAGTTACCGTGGGCTGGGTCGGTATCTTGCCCCACTGGGTGGTGGTAAAGCTCTGCGAGCCGTCTACCGGCATGCCGCTTTCGTAGAACTTCTTGCCATCGCGGAGCACGTCTTCGCTCACCTCGCCCAAGTTAATGTAGAAGTCGCCGCCATAGTCGGCCGCATCGGCCTGCCTGTTGGTGTAGACGAAGGGGTCCATCAGCCAGAACTCGATGTACTCCACGTTGGCAGTCTCGAAGTCGTTGGTATTCAGCTTGCGCATCATGCCGCCCCAGTGAGCCGCCGGATTGTTGAGCGTGCCGTCGCCGTTGAGGTCGGGATTGAAGTTGTAAGGGCCGCGTTCGTTGGGATAATAGGCCAGATTGAGGATGGGCAAGGTGCTCACCGCGCCGTTGTAACTGCTCTGATCGCGATACGGATAGAGTTCGCGGACGGGCACCTCACGCACCAAATGGTTGGACAGTTGGTCCAAGTCGCTCTTGATGTGGCCCGGAGTAAGCGAACTGCTGCGGCGGGTGAAGAGCGGATCTATGTTGTACCAGGCCAGCAGACTGCGGTTGTAGCCGCTCTGCAGGGTAGTTTTGTCATTGTGTTCGGGGAACATCGAGGGCACGCTTGATATAATCCACTCCGTCGGTATGCTCACGTCAATGGCGTTGGTGGTATTCTCGAAATCGTCCAGATACGAGGCATTGTCCTGCGTACCGTGGCTTCGGCCGGCTATGAGTTGGGCAAATTCGGCGTTGAAAGATATCTGCGAAGGCTGCGTGAGGTGCAGGAAGGGAATCTTGTCGAGTACGTTCGTGAGCCACTGACTTTCCTTCTTCCAGTTCAGGTTCACGCCCCAGAGCGTGTTGTTGAGCGGCTCCGAGCCCATGTTAACCTTCGAGGTAAGCGCCTGCTCACTCAAATGCTGGATGGTGCCGCTAAGCTGGAAGTTCCTTGAGAAGTCGTATTCCCAGTTCAGACCGAACATTGTCTTGCGCTGTTGGGCATAGTCCGTGTTGCTTTCGAGCGACACGTTGACGGCCGTGCCGGCATCAATGATGCTCTGGTTGAGTATCGTCACCTCGCCTGCATTATAATCCACGCTGTAGTCGGAGCCCTCGGTAAGCGTCACGCCGCCGGCCGTTACCACCACCGAACCTTGCGGAGCGTTGTACGCACCCAGTGAGATAACGTTGGCCGAGGTGCCGCGGTACTGGCCCATGAGCACGTATTTGTTCTTCTCGGCTATCTGTTTGGCCACGGTCTTGGTAGAGTCGTACAGCTCCGTAAAGGCATAGCGGCGGGCCTGGTCGGCTGCAACGCCCTGACCGGTGAGGTAGTTATAGAGGTACGAACCAAAGGGTTCGGCCACCGGGAAGAACACTCTGCCGTCGCTGACCGTGTAGCCTTCAACGAAGTCGAAGTAGCCATTGGGGTGTGCCTTGTTGTTATTGTCGAGCCTGTCGGCGCCAAGCAGGCGGATGATAGGCTGGCTCTTGACCTGTTGCTCGGGGATGTACGTCAGGTAAACGCCGGCCGTATCGCTCTGAAACTTGACGTCGAGGCGGAACTTGTCACGTTCTACCGACGAGGCCAGATAGTACACATTCTTCATCATCAGGCCCCAGTTGCCCTGCCTGGGATTGTTGCTCGTGTTCTTCAGAGACTTCACGAAGAGAGCCTGGTTGGTGTCGGTGATATCGGAAGCGAACTCTCCCACCTGGTATGTATTGCCCCCGTAAGTGTACTCGTAGGCAATGGCCAGCACCTGGTCCGACTGCAACGACGTGCGCAGACTTATGTAACCCAGGGCTTGGTTCACCTCATATTCCGACGAACTCAGCAGCCTCGCCCGCTCCAGTTTCTCGTAATCGGCGCCTCCTGTCAGTCCTGCACCGTCCAGGGTGGTAGAAGTTGCGTCGATGTCGCGGGCCGACGCGTAGCTGCCTACCATCGTTGCGTACTCCGAGTTGGCATTGTTCGACGGCACGGCTGCCCCCGAAACCGCCCACATAGGGTTGGAGACGCGCCCGTTCTCGCCCAAATCAGTCAGGGCGACGATGTTTCGCGTGTTGGTTGTAGTGCCCGTCTTGTTGGTTACCCAAACCTCTACGCGGTTAATCTTGACGCCCGTCATGAGGTTGGGCAGGGTGCGCATGGCGGCATCGTACTTGTCGCGGAAGTACTGAGAGAGGAAGAAGTGGCGGTTTTCCTCGTAGTTGGCAGCGTCTATCTCGAACGGAGTAACCTGCACGCCGCCCTTGGACGAGACGCTCTTGGTTGAGCTCTTCTTCTGCGAAGCCACTGCCTGGAGCTTCAACTTACCGAACTGCAGGTCGGTTCGGATGCCGAAGAGGGAGCTTGCCCCCTTGACAAGAGAGGAGTTGGAAGGGAACGACACGTTGCCCGCCTCAACGAGTTTGATGATTTCGTCCTCCTTTCCGTCGTACTTGAGTTTCAGGTTCTGGGCATCAAAGTCAAACGTTGCGTCGGTGTTGTAGTTCAGGTTCATGTTCACCTTGTCGCCCACCTTGCCGTTCACATTTAAGTTTATCTTCTCGTCGAAGTCCATGGTAGTGGTCTTGCGGTTGCGGATGGGCAGGCTTGGATTGTCGATGTTCTTGAACGTAGCGCCGAATTTAAGCTCGGCGTTGCCCTGTGTCTTGATGCGCACACCGCCCGGTCCGAAGATTTTCTCGGCCGGTCCGAGGTCGAAGTGCATGTCGGTGAAGTCGAATTTCTCCTTGCCCTTGCGCTCGTAAATCTCGCTGTTCTGACTGCGGAAGTAGGCATCGCGCTCCCTCTTCTCGCTCCAGCGGCGGTATTCCTCGGGTGTCATCATGATGGGGGCGGCTATCCACGTGTTGCCTATCTTGTTGCCTATGATGTACCGATCGAGCGTATCGTTGTACACAACGTCGTACTTCATGTTGTCCGGTCGCTTCAGGTCGGTGGCGTTTTGGTCAAGGTCGCCGATGGTGATGGGCGTCGTGCGCTGTATCTTCCAGCGCGTGTGGAGAAGCGAATCGGGGATGGAATCCTCGTTGTCGAGCAGGGGCTGGGCGCTCACATGGATGGTGTCGTCCGTGCGGGGCCGGCCCACATTGCCGCGGTTGTCATGCTGCTGCCGGCGCGTACGGTCGTCCTGAAGATAGGGCACGGTAAGGGCATAGCCGGCCAAGCTGATGACCGACAATGCCATTACCAAACTTCCTATCTTCTGCCGTATCTTCATAGCGTCCGAGCGGAGGGTACCTGCCGCACCGGCAGTTCCCCTTCACCGCTGCTGTTACTTGATTTGTTTCAAGGCGAGTTTCACCACCTGCTCCACCGGCAGCTGGGGTTGGTCTTTCAGGATGGCCGTAACCACCTTGGCCGAGGGCGCCGGCGAGAAGCCCAACATGGTCAGGGCAGCCACTGCCTCGTCCCTTACGGGGGTGTTGACCGATGCCTGCGCAGCCGTTGTATTCACGTGCAGCTCGCTGGCAATGCCTGCTGCCACAATCTTGTCCTTCAGTTCCAAGATGATGCGCTGTGCCGCCTTGGGGCCTATACCCTTAACGGCTTTGAGCATGCGTTCGTCTCCGTTGGCTATTACATTGCACAACTCGGCCGGCGAGATGGTAGAGAGTATCATGCGGGCCGTATTGGCTCCCACGCCCGATACGGTGATGAGGAGCCTGTAGAGCTCGCGTTCCTGCTTGGTGGCGAAGCCGAAGAGCGTGAACGAATCGTCGCGTCCGCCCGTTACGAGCGACTCGTTGACGTAGAGTTTCACTTCCTTTCGGCCCTGCACGGCGCTGTACGTGTTGAGCGAAATGTTGAGGGCATAGCCTACTCCGGCCGCTTCTACCACAGCCAAGGCGGGGGTCAGTTCTGCCAATTCACCCCTAATGTATTCTATCATTTTCTCACTTGTTTGTATATATACACCAATATTAACGCGCCCGTGCGCCGGTTTATTGCATCGCAGGCGCAGAATAGGCCCAAAAACACTTTCCGGCAGCCCTGCGCGTGGCAAGCACCAAGAACGGCATGCGTATCAGCCGGCAGCGCCGCAGGTTTGCTTACAATCTTTCGAGTCAATGCCCTGCCTGCTTTCAATTCATTACTTTTCATACTTTTTAATAAAAAAACGGAACGGCGGCGGCGCTATTTCGGCAGAATGATGTACTTTTGCAGTCAACAAATAAAATATCAATCACATAAACAACGATAAAAGATGAAGAAAATCAGAGCAGCCGTAGTGGGTTACGGCAACATCGGGCAGTACAGCGTTCAGGCGCTGGAAACCGCACCGGATTTTGAGATTGCGGGCATCGTACGCCGTCAGGGCGACAAGGATAAGCCTGCAGAACTGGCACCGTACGAGGTAGTTGACGACATAACCAAGCTGAAGGATGTAGACGTGGCCATACTGGCAACGCCCACCCGCTCGTGCCCCGAGTACGCTGAGCGCATCGTCGCACTGGGCATCAACACCGTCGACAGCTTCGACATCCACACCTCCATCCTCGACTACCGCACCCGCCAGATGGCCAACTGTAAGCAGGCAGGCCGCGTATCGGTCATTTCAGCCGGCTGGGACCCGGGTTCCGACTCCATCGTACGTGTGCTCATGGAGAGCCTGGCACCACAAGGACTGTCGTACACCAACTTCGGTCCGGGCCGTTCTATGGGCCACTCGGTGGTTGCCCGCAGCAAGAAAGGCGTAAAGGATGCCCTCTCCATGACCATTCCTTTGGGCGAGGGAATCCACCGCCGCATGGTTTACGTGGAGCTGGAAGAGGGTGCCAGCCTGGAAGAAGTTACCAAGGAGATTAAGGCCGACGACTATTTTGCACACGACGAGCTGCATGTTTTCGCCGTTCCCAGCGTGGATGCACTCAACGATGTGGGCCATGGCGTGCACATGACCCGCAAAGGCGTGAGCGGTAAAACGCACAACCAGCGCTTCGAGTTCAACATGAGCATCAACAACCCGGCCCTTACGGCGCAGGTTCTGGTCAACGTGGCGCGCGCCAGCATGCGCCTGCAGCCGGGCTGCTACACCATGCCGGAGATTCCGGTCATCGACATGTTGCCCGGTACTCGCGAGCAAATCGTGGCTACATTGGTATAACTGCCGAACCCTACGATATGAGGATGGGCGCCCGAAAGGCGTCCATCTTTTTTTATTTCCTAACGAGCGGAATGTTCTAACGAGATGATACGCCCTGCTGATAAGTGTTCTTCTGCCGCGTGGTCATCCCCTCCTCCGCCTCCCCTTTCCAAGGGGAGGATACCGGTTTGCCTCTTCGCAACCCGTTGCTTCCTCGCTCCAGCTAAGCAGCAAGCCTGCAGCAGTAGAAAAAATACTCTGTTACTCTGTCTTTAAAAACAAGGGGAATACGCGCGGAGGTATGCTTCAAGCTCCTTGAACGATACCTTCAAGGGGCTTGAATGATACGTTCAAGGGCTTTGAAAGGCACCTTTTACTTTCTTGTTTGTAAGTTGTTGGAATTCAATAGCTTACACTCCGGGGGCAAATCCGGTAGTTGTAGAAGTTCTTTTTGCGTGTTTGTTTGCCTTTGTTTGACGTGTATTTAACCTGCTTCTGCTACAAGATAAAACCTCGGAGCATAGCTATCCTGCTGTTGGTCATCCCCTCCTCCGCCTCCCCTTTCCAAGGGGAGAATACCAGTTTGCCTCTTCGCAAACCGTTGCTTGCACTATCTCGCTAAGCAGCAAGCCCGCAACAGCTGAAAAAATACTCTGTTACTCTGTCTTTAAATCCAAGCAGCAAGCCCGCAGCAAACCGGCAGCGGCGGTTCTGGAGCCTGGCAGCCTACCTACGACTCGGTATTTTACAGGGTGAGATGATAAATAAATTTAAAAACCGACTGCCTGCAGCACCACTTCTGTAATCTTTTAGCTACCTTTGCATTGGTTTAATTTAAGGTTAAAAAGATGGATAAGAAGATTTACAAAAGGTTTGCCGGCATGGCGGCCGTGCTGGCTGCAGGCTTGCTCATAAGCGCAATGCCAGCCGAGAACGTGATGCAGAAAGACGGCGATACAACCATCGTGAACACCCAGCAACTGGGCAAGAACGTGAGAGGATACAGGGGAGCTACCCCGCTGAAGATATACATCCGCAAGAACAAAGTTGTCAAGGTGGAGCCACTGGCCAACCATGAGACGCCCAAATTCTTTGCCAAGGCCAAGACTCTTCTGGCCAAGTACGAGGGTGCGAGCACCAAGAAGGCTGCCAAGATGCAGGTCGATGGCGTAAGCGGAGCAACCTTTACGTCGAAAGCATTGAAGAAGAACATGGAGCTGGGGCTGCAATATTACAACGAGCATAAATAGACTCAACAAGGGGAATTGATTAAAATTCCCCTTTTTTTATTTGCTTCTTTCCCAACTTTAGCTTATTTTTGCCATTGTAACTTAAAGCCTTCCGACCATGAACAAATGGCAAAACACCCTCCTGCCGGCCCTGCTTCTCGTGAGCATAGGTACGCAGGCCCAAACGCAAAAGCCACGGCAATCCATTCTTCTTACCGACAGCATCACCACGCAACTGCTCACCGAGCGGGCTTCGGGCTCGGCAGCAGTAGTCACGGAGGAGCGCATGAATAAGGGTCTTGTTACCAACTCGCTGAGCGCACTGAGCGGTCAGGCGGCCGGCGTGAACATCTCCAACGGCGAAAACCGCATGGCCATGCTGAGCAGTGTGCGCGTGCGCGGCACCACATCGCTCACGGGCGGCAACGACCCTCTTGTCATCATCGACGGCGTTTACAGCGACCTGGCAACCCTGTCGACCATCTATCCGGCCGACATCGAGAGCTTCACCATCCTGAAAAACGCATCAGAAACGGCGCAGTACGGCTCGCGCGGCGCCTCGGGTGTTATCGAGGTGAAGACCAAGCAGGGCCACGGCGGACAGTTCCACATCGCCTACGACGGCAACGCAGGCTTCGAGTCGGTGTACAAGAACATTGAGATGCTGGACGCCGCAACGTACATCGCCACCGCCAAGGCACTCGGACAGGACTACAACGACGGCGGTTCGGCCACCGACTTCCGCAAGGCCATCACCCGCACGGGCTTCGTTCAGAACCACCACATCGCCTTCAGCGGCGGCTCGGAGAAGTCCAACTACCGCGCTTCTCTTGGCCTCATGGACCACAACACCGTTGTTGACAAGAAGCGATACCAAAACTTTGCGGCCAAACTCGACATCACCCAGCTCGCCTTCGACGACAAGCTGAAGGTTGACTTCGGCGTGTTTGGCTCGTCGCAGAAGAGCGACGACATCTTTGATGCGCAGGGGCTGTTCTACTCGGCGGCCACACAGAACCCCACCTTCGGGGCCGACGAGCGCCGCAAGAACGGCACCGCATCGCAGATAAACCCACCCCGCACGCTCTTGCTGGAGCGCAACGACACCCGTAACCAGAACTTCAACACCCACCTCAGGCTCACTCTCAGCCTGCTGCAGGACCTCAAGCTCATCATGACAGGTGCCTATTCGTTCAACTCAACGGAGAATGCACAGTTCTGTCCCACGTGGGTCTGGGCGCAGGGACAAGCCTATCGGGGCGAGCACAAGAGCGAAGACTGGCTCGGCAACGTATCTCTGAACTGGCAGCACACATGGGGCAGCCACCGCATAGAGGCCACTCTGATGGGCGAATACCAGCAAAACAAGCGCTCGGGGTTCTGGACTCTGGTCAAGGGATTTACCACTAACGACTTCGGATACAACAATCTGGGCGCGGCATCCATACGCCCTTTCGGCGGCACGGGCAGCAACTACGAGGCTCCGGCCTTGGCTTCGGTCATGGGGAGTGCCTCCTACACGCTGCTGGGTCGCTACTCGCTGGCCCTCACGCTGCGTGCCGACGGCTCGTCGATGGTGGGCCGTAACCACACCTGGGGCACCTTCCCGTCGGTCTCGGGCTACTGGGACATCCGTCAGGAGCCCTTCATGCGGCAGGCCAAAGCCGTGAGTCTGCTCAAGCTGCGCATGGGTTACGGCTCCTCGGGTAACCTGGGCGGCATCAGTTCTTATAACACGCTGAACACCGTTATGCCTGTAGGACTGGTGTCGCAGGGCGGCGCTCCCACCGTTACCATGGGCACTCTGCGCAACATGAACCCTGACCTGAGGTGGGAGACACGCAGCACCTTCAACATCGGAGCCGACCTCGGGCTCTTCCGCAACCGCGTTCTGCTCACGGCGGAATACTACTATTCCAAGACCACCAACATGCTCTACCAGTACGATGTGCCCGTACCAACCTTCGCCTACGACAAGTTGCTGGCCAACATAGGCTCCATGCAGAACAGCGGACTCGAAGTAGGCATCGGCCTGACCCCCATCTCCAAGAAGGACATGGAGCTCAACCTGAACGTGAACCTGTCGTGGCAGAAGAACAAACTGCTCTCACTAAGCGGCCAATACAACGGCTACCACATGTCGGCAGCTGCCATTACGAGCATCGGACAGCTAAATGGAGCGGGCTTCCACGGCGGCAACAGCAGCATTCTTTACCAGATAGTGGGCCAGCCCCTGGGCGTTTTCTACCTGCCGCACTGCACGGGCATCGTCGACAACGGCCACGGTCACAACAAGTATGAGATAGCCGACTTGGACGAGAACGGCGTCATCGACCTGAGCGACAACGGCGACCGGTACATTGCCGGGCAAGCTACGCCGAAGATGACGCTGGGCTCCAACATCAGCTTCCGCTACAAGGCGTTCGACATCTCGCTGCAGATGAACGGCGCGTTCGGCCACAAAATCTACAACGGAACCACCCTCTCGTACCTCAACATGTCGAGTTTTCCGGACTACAACGTCATGAAGGGCGCGCCCGAACGCAACATCGTAGACCAGAACGTGACCGATTACTGGCTGGAGAGCGGCAGCTATCTGAACCTTGACTACCTCACCCTGGGCTGGAATGTGCCCGTGCGCAGCAAGTACATCAGCGCACTGCGCCTCTCGTGCAGCATCAACAACCTGGCCACCATCACTGGTTACAGCGGCCTTACGCCCATGATAAACAGCTACATCGTGAACAGCACGCTCGGCATAGACGACAAGCGCTCCTATCCCATCTACCGTACTTACTCCGTCGGAGTGAGCATCTCCTTCTGAACCCCGCACCTTTCTAAATCACAACAGGATGAAAACACTGAGTTACCATTTGCTTACGGCGGCCTGCCTGCTGGCCGGTTTCACGCTCACGGGCTGCCTGGAAGAGTCGCCCAGAGACCAGATAGACCAGGAGAAGGCCTACGACACGGCCGAAAACCTATACATCAACGCCGTTGCCACACTATATAACCACATCGGCGGAGCGGCCGACAGCGAGGGCCTGCAGGGCACTTACCGAGGCGTTTACGACTATAACACCTTCTCGACCGATGAGGCCATCATCCCCATTCGTGGCGGCGACTGGTACGACGGAGGCTTCTGGGAGAACCTGTTCCTGCACCGCTGGACGCCTGCTGACGGCGCCCTGTACGACACCTGGAAGTATCTGTACAAGGTCATCGTGTTCTGCAACCAGTCCATCGCCACCATCCAGGCCCACAAGAGCCTGCTCACCGACGCCCAGCTAACGGCCTACACGGCCGAGGTACGTGCCCTGCGGGCCATGTTCTACTGGTACCTGATGGACATGTACGGCAACATCCCGCTCATTACCGACGACAAGACGCCCTTCAGCGAGGTGCGGCAGAGCCCGCGGGCCAATACCTTCAAGTTCATTGTAGACGAGCTGCAGGCCGTGGAACCTATTCTGCCGGCCGAGCACAGCAACCTGGAGGGCAACTCGTACGGCCGCATCACGCGCCCCGTGGTGCACTTCCTGCTGGCCAAACTGGCCCTGAATGCCGAGGTATATACCGACAACGACTGGACCGATGCCGTCCGTCCCAACGGCCGCAGCATCCTCCTGACCGTCGAAGGCCGCAAGCTCAACGCCTGGCAGGCGTGCATCCATTACTGCGACAAGCTATCGACCGACGGCTACCGGCTGGCCGACAGCTACGCCGAAAACTTCGCCGTGCACAACGAGAACTCCGTGGAAAACATCTTCACCATCCCTATGGACAAGACGCTCTACGCCAACCAGTTCCAGTACCTGTTCCGTAGCAGGCACTACAACCACGGCGGCGCCCTCGGCATGGCGGCCGAGAACGGCTCCTGCGCCACGCCTTCGACCGTGAGGGCAAACGCCTACGGCACCCCGCAGGAGGACAAACGCTACCGCCAGAACTACTGGTCCGACACGCTGAAGCTGAACGGCAGGGCCGTTACCCTTGACAACGGGCAGCCCCTTATCTACGTGCCGCTGGCCGTGGAGGTGAACCTCACCTACAGTCCTTACGTGAAAACGGCCGGCGCACGCATGGCTAAATACGAGACGGACACCAAAGCACACGCCGACGGAAAGCTGCAGGACAACGACATCGTGCTGTTTCGCTACGCCGACGTGCTGCTCATGAAGGCCGAAGCAAAGCTGCGCAACGGCCTCGACGGCAACGGGGAGCTGAACCAAGTGCGCCGCCGGGCGGGCATGCCGGCCGTCAAAGCCACCCTCGAAAGCATCCTGCACGAGCGCCTCATAGAGCTGGCATGGGAGGGATGGCGCCGCAACGACCTCGTCAGATATGGCCTCTACAGCCGCTCCTACGACCTCCGGCCGCAGCAGGACGGCGAAGCAGACGGCCACACGACGGTGTTCCCCATCCCTGCCGACGCCCTTTCGCTGAACCCCAACCTGCATCAGAACCCGCAATACAAATAAAGCTGTCTCCCCGGAGCTGTCCTTCAAGCCCCTTGAAGGTATGCTTCAAGCCCCTTGAACGTGCCCTTCAAGGGGCTTGAACGATAGCTTTTAAAACACAACTGATTATCAATGACTTACGCGACCTACAACTACGCCTTTCCCTCCGCACTCACCCGGCGGGCCGATAGCAGCGAACTCTTCCTCTCGGAGTACAGCGAGGTGGAGCGCAAACAGGGCAACTGCTTCTTCTGGGGGCGGCTCACGGAGCCCTTCGTCACCTCTCGCTGCCTGCTTGCACTTAGCAAGGTGGTGCGTTCCAACTTTACACTTACGGCGGCGCAGATAGCCGCCATGCGCGACCCTATTGTCACCGCAGGCAACGGCAAGCTGCGTTTCGAGGGTTTTTCGGGCTGCGCCGGCGTCTATGCCCGCGTGGACGTGCTGCCCCAGGGGCACGATGGCGAGTTTCCGGAGTGCGGCACCACCAACGTTGACTTCAACGACCAGATGCTCCGGGCGCTCAACCTCACGGGCCCGGGCCAGCCGCTCATGCTCTCCGTAGGTCCGCGCGAGGTAGGGCTCTACCATGCAGCGGGCCGGGTGAAGGAGCGCAAGGTGCCCCTTCCGGCTAAGTGGATAAAGGGCCTCACCACGGTTCAAATCTACCAGTCGGCCGCCGTCTGCGTCCACCGTTTTAACCGTTTGCAGGCGCTCCGGCTGTTCCGGTCGATACCCAAGGGCGACATCAAGGTCGACTATTACCTCACCCTGCGCGGCAGCCAGCCCGTGTTCACGCCCGTAAAGAGCCCTGCAGCCCTCTGCGTGGGCGGCTTGCACAGGCTCAGGTTGCTGGAGCAGCTGCTTCCCTACGCCCAGGCAATGCACGTGTTCGCCCATCCGGTGGGGCAGATAACGGTGTGGCAGCTCTACTTCAACGGTCTGCGGTTCAGCCTCTCGCTGTCTCGCGAGTGCTACAGGGGCTTCTCCGGCGAGGGCGCTGCACTCGCTTCGCTCACCGACGACGTACCTGCAGCGTGGATAGAGGCCCTGGACAACTACAGCTATGCGAACCAGCAGTTCAACCCCACGTTGTTTGCCATCGAGCAGCACATAGCCCCCGGCCTCGTTGGCAGTCTCTCCGCACGCCTCGCGGCGATGGGTCTGCTGGGCTTCGACCTCGACGACAACGCCTTCTTCTACCGCCGGCTGCCCTTCAAACTCAGCCGCATCATGAGCCTGAACCCGCGCCTGCAGAACGCCGAAAAGCTGATAGCAGAGGGGCGGGTGAGCATCGTCGAGCAGACTGCTGACCGTGTGGAAGCCCGCGTGCTGGGCTCATCGGGCACGCACCACACGGTCATCCTCGACCGCCATCAGGCCCGTTGCACCTGCCAATGGTCGCGTACAAATGAGGCCGAACGGGGCTATTGCAAGCATATATTGGCCGTTAAAAAACTTACAGGATGGCAAACGAACTCGTAAAACGTTACACCCGGCTGGCCAAGAGCTACAAGGACACGCCGCAGAACCGCGCCGGCGTGCTGCTGCCTTTTTGCCAGGAGCTGCGCCAGCTGCCGCCCGAAGAACTCCTGCCGCTGGTCGATGTGGCCGAAGAACTGCTCTATGTGACTGTAAAAACACGCTATGGCGAGAGCTGGGAGCCCTGCAGCAAAGACCGCCGGACATTCATTGAAGCCACCAAACTCTTCTTTTTAGACAGCCAGCATGCCAACCACAGCAGTCTCGGCCGCTTCGATTTCGACTTCCTACTCGAGCTTTTGGCCGTGCATTGTCCGCCTTGGTTCGACGCTGCCATTAACTTCCCGAACGGTACGCCGCTGTATTCGCTCGACTACTTCCAGTACATGAAGCTGCACGAAAGGGGCTATCTCAAGGAGATTAAGCCACAGGCAATAGCCATACTCGTGGCCGGTCTGACCGAAGTAAGGCAACAAGTAGAGTGGTCGGAATGGCAACCAAGCTACAGTTACGAACCCTTGTGGCAGGACGAACGCATCATGAAGGAGTACATCTGGTACCTGTTCGACTATCAGACACCGGCTCCCGAGACCGATAAAATGATTAAGGAATGGCTGAAAGGGGGCCGAATGAAGGAGGACATGAGCTTTGCCGCCTTCTTTGCACGCTGTGCCCAAGACGGGCGGATGAACCGCACACGACTCATCGGTGCCACCATCAACGGCTATCTGAAGAACTTCCCGGATGCGCAAAACGCATGGCTTACCGACATCCTGCAACGTCTCGAGCCCACTGCAGCAGAGCTTCTGCCCCTGCAGGACACGCTGCTCAAGGTACTGTCCACGCCCGGCATCAAGACCATCATGCCCCAGCTGAAGCTCCTCCGGCAAGCAGCTGGCGAGCCGGAGTTCCATGCCGAGGCCTTCATGAGTGCCACTTCGCCCCTGCTCTTCACGCTTCCGCAGAACGCGCAAACAGCCATCATGGGCATTTACGATGTGCTGGCAAAGGCTCGCCCCGCACTCCGGCCGGCGCTGTGTGCGGCCGCTGCCACGCTGCTTGCTACCCTCAAAGAGGCCGTACAGATACGGGCGGCACGGCTGATAGCCAAATACGGCGACAAGGATGATGCCGCCCTACAAGCCGAAATAAACACTTACGGCCCCGCGCTGCCGCCTGCCGTGCGCGAGGTTCTTGCCCCTTACATCACCCAACCCATAGCTCCCGCGACGTTGGTGCCGCCCTTCGAACCGCAGCAACCGCAGCCCGTGTGCACCGAGAGCAACCGACTGACGGGGCCGCAGACCAAAGACGACTTCATCTTCCTGTTCTCCCGACTGCCCAACATGGATGCGGCAGCCGATTTGTGGACGGCCGTAGATGCGGCCAACAGCTGGTTCCCGCAGTTGGAAAAGCAGGATTTGGAGCGGCTGGAGTCTGTCTTCAGGCAGGCGTTCGACTGCGTTAACGGCCAAGGCGAACCGTTCGAAAACGGGCTGGCAACCTTCGTTTTGGAGTACGGAAGGCTGCTGGAGCGCCGCTATAGGCCTGCCGTGCCCTCGCTGAAAGGCGTCATCGCAGGGCTCAAGAGCCTCGTCGGCGGGCGCTACACGCTCATGCAGCAGCCCTTTACGCCACTGCTGGGCCGGGCTACGCTGGCCGACAACACGCCCGGCAGCGCCATCAGCCTGCTGCTCCAGGGCATCATTGCCCGGCTGGAGCGCGGCCTCACGCTGCCCGTACTCTCCACCCCGACCCACCGCCCGTGCTATGTCAGTCCGCTGACGCTCATCGACAGGCTGGCCGAGTATCAGCAGTCCGGCTGCCAACCCTCGTCGCTCGACCTGCAACTGGCCATTAACCGTTGCGCCATGGAGCAGCGCGAGGAGGCCGCAACACATGCGAAGGAAGTGTTGCAGGGCGAATACCGCAACCTCATGTTGTTCCTTCTGGAAGCTGATACCAATCCTGCACCGCCCTTCAACCTGCAGGCCGCGTGGGTGGAAGCGGGCCTGGTGAAGGCTCCGCAGACGGAGTTTGCCGCCTTCAGCGGCTTCAAACTCAACCTCAAACCGCGCAAGTTCCTCACCGGAACGTACACCCTACCGGCCAATTACGAGGACAAACCGGCCCAAAAAGTCATCCGGCTGGACTGCGGGCGCACCTTTCTGCGCCAGCCGTTCGGGCCCAGGTTGTGGCAGGAATACCTCAACATGGAAGACTACTACCGTGTTTCCAACACCTACACCGAGGCCATGATGAGCCTCTTCCCTAACCGGCCGGAACAGCTCTTGGGGCAGATGATGAACGAGTACATGATGATGGACAGCCCTGCCAACGGCCACCGGCGCATCATCTGCACCGCCCTGGGCCAGCTGATGGAGTTCAGCTGCCCCCTGCGGGGCATGAGTCTGCTCTTCGTGGCGGCCTGCCTGGTGTGCGCCGATGCCCCCACCCGCGCCATTGCAGCCGAGCTTTGGGCACAGCGCACGGCACAAGATGCCATCGACAACGTGCAAACCGGCGCGTACTTGGCCGAGCTCCTGCGCCGCCACCTCTATCCGCTAAGCCGGCTGAACAAGCTGCTTGGCGAGGCAATGCTGCACCGCAGCACCCGCCACGACGCCCAGTTGCGCCGCCTGCTGGCACCTGCAGTGGACGAGGCAGCCCGCAACCGCGTAACGGGAGGCGTGCAGTTAAAGAAGATTTGGGATGGTTTAGCCCCCGCTTCGGAATAAAGAAACGGTGCCGAAGCCATGCAGCAGCGGTGTTGCAGCGCATCACCCGCCACCCAACACCCATCATCCGGGAACTTTCGACACCTGTCGCACAATCATTCGACACCTGTCACACCATCGTGCGACAAGTGTCGAAAGTTCCCGAACCATACCTACAAGTGCTTGGGCGGATAGAGGCTGTCCCACCAGGAGGCATTACCCTTGAGGTATTTCTGGAACCACGCGAAGATTGTATTTTGCCATTTGATGCGTTTGTTGTAGTCGAGAATGTGGTGATTCTGCCCGTCTACAACCACAAAAGCCGTGGGGCGGCCCAGCAACTTGAGCGCAGTGTACATCTGGATGCTCTCTCCGATGGGCACGTTAGTATCTGCATTGCCGTGCAGAAAGAGCAGAGGAGTGTGTATCTTGTCGGCATGGAAGAGCGGACTTTGGTCCACATAGAGCTCCCGGTCGGCCCAAGGATAGCTGCCGGCCATGGACACCTCGCTGTAACTATAGCCCCAGTAGCCCTCGCCCCAGTAGCTGGTGTGGTCGCTGATGCCGGCATGCGACACGGCTGCTGCAAACAAGTCGGTCTGCGTTTGCAGGTACTGGGTCATGAAACCGCCGTAAGATGCGCCGATGCAACCTATCTTCAGGCTGTCAATATATGAATGTTGGGCTGCAAACTTGCGTGTTCCCTCGATGATGTCGTCGGCCACTCCCTTGCCTGCCGTGTTGACATGGCGCGACGAGAACTCCTGGCCAAAGCCCACGGCACCGCTCGGGTTGATGACGTAAACTACGTATCCCTGGGCTGCGTAGAGGTGAGGAGGATAGTGACTCTCGAAACCGCGGCTCGTTGGTGAGCAGCCGCCGTAGTAGTAAACGATGAGGGGATACTTGCACGAGGCATCGAAACGGGGCGGCAGATAGTAGCGGCCGCTGATGGTATCGCCACGAGAGGCGGTGAAACTCCACTCCTGGCACGTTCCCAACTCAATGTTCTTGAGCAGTTGCTTGTTCAAGTCCTCCTGCAGAACCGACTTTCCGGTGCGCGTGTTCATGGTGTAGAGGCGGTACGAATTTGACACTCCCTCGCCGTACCAGGCCATCACGGGGGCGTCGTCGGCCAGCGACAGGCCGGCCACTTCATCCTCCGGCGTGTCTAACAGGGTTATTCTGCCGTTGGCGGGAGTGATGCGATAGAGGTGAATATAGTCGCGGTCGTAGGCCGTGAAGTAGATGTTGCCGTCGGCGCTGTTCCACTCGTAGTCTTTTATTCCGGGCTTGAAGTCGCGCGTCAGGGGGCGTGCGTTGCGGCCGTCAACATCAATCGTGTACAGCTGATAGTCGTACATGCTAGGTATGCGGCCATCGGGCACGTTCTTGCCGATGCCGCCCAGGCTTTCGGGCGAGCCCATCACGACGAGCTGCCGGCCGTTGGGCGAGAAGCGGGCGCCGGCTATGAAGCCGTCGTCAGTTATCACGGGCGTGGCCTGCATGGTTTCAAGGTCGAGCCGAAGGATGGAGAACAGCGTCGTTGGTCGCTGCGTAAGGCGGCTGCGGGAAGTCATGATGAGCAGGTAGCGGCCATCGTCCGAGATGTCAAGTAGCGACGTTCCGCGGTAGCCAAAGGTAAGAGGCTGGAGCAAACCCGACTGCAAATCGTAGCGATACAGTGCCGGGCGGTCGCGCCATCCGGGCTGGCGGTCGTCGGGACTAACCACCTCGTAGACGTCTTTCTGCTCCTTCGGGCCCTCGTTCTGCTGGGTGATGATGAGGTAATCCTCCGTTGGCGACACCGCTATCGAGCCCTTGGGCAGGCTTTCGGCCAGCACGGTCTCGGCGCCGGTAACGATGTCGGTCACCACGAGTCGGCCGTTGCGGTTGGCATAGTAGCGGTTGGTTGAGGGCATGAAGCTGATGTTCTCATCCGTTTCCCGCAGTGTACGGCGCGTCTGCAGGTCGGTAAGTCGCCAGCGCCAGGTGGTTTTTCCGCCCCGTTCCACGGTATAGTAGGCGGCTATGAGGTAGCGACCGTTGTGCGAAAGGCTCACCTGTCCCAGCCGGGTTCCATCGCAAAGGTCGGCCAAAGTGAGCAGTCGCGAGGGACTGCTGCCCACGTTGAGCGCGGCCTCAGCCGACGAGACGGAAACCGAGAGCGAGTCTGCGCGGCCCCGCTCGGTAAGGTATTTCAGCACAAAGGCATGTGTGGCGGGCTCCAGCTGCAGTTCTTCGGAGGGCTTGCTCTCGCGGTCGTCCACGTAGAGCACATAGTTTTTAAGTCCTCCAACCTTTACCTTGGCCTTGGCGAAGTTGGCGTTCGTTACGTTGAAGTACAGCAGATGGAGGGCGTAGTCGGCCTTGGCAGAAGGCGCCACGGCCCCGCTGAAGGCCCTTCCTTCGGCCGCCCGGCTGATGTCGACGGGCGTCTTGAGCAGCGTGGAGGCATCGAAACGCTTGCCTCCAAAGTCGATGCTGTCTACCATCACGGGCTTCTGCAGCACGTAGGGGCCGCTGTATCTGAACACGCTCACGGGCAATTCGCCCGCCAGAGCGAACCCGGCGGCCAGCACGGCGGCCGAGAGCAACAATGTTCTTTTCATCTTATCGGTCTGCTTGAAATAACGGGTCTTCGGGCATAACCATAACAGGCTTCTGCTCGTACTGCTTCAACATGGCCTCGGGTACAAACTCCTTGCTCACCACGAGGCGGAACATATAGTCGTTGAACCATTGGTTGGTCATCACGGCATAGCCGTTGACCCCCGCCGACGGGCCCCAACTGTTCTCCACTTTCCACTTGAGCGGCTGGCCGGAAGCATCCAAGTCTACGGCCGTAAGGGTCATGGCATGGGTGCTGCCGCTGTCGTAGGTGGCTATGCGCTGTGCCTTGTCCATGCCGAAGGTGGTGCCAAAGAGCGTGCCGTAGTCGTACATCTGCGAGTCCATGTAGCCGCGTTTGCGGTCGAACTGCTTGCCTACGTCGTACGAGCTGTACAGCTTCCGGCCGGCCTTGAGCGAGGAGATGGCCAGTCGGGCGATGTCTTCCATGGGCAGGTTGAGGTACTTCCAGTTGTGCCCATCGTAGGTATGGCGGTCGTACTCCACCTCAAACGTCTTGTAATAGGGCCGGCGCGGGTCGTTCATCACCATGATGAAAGAGCCGTTGAGCGGCCGGCCTACCGTCAGCTCGTAAAACTCGAGGGGCGTATATTTGCGCTCCGGCACAACGATGCGGCCGCTGCTGTCGCGGAAAGCGTAGCTGAACTCCTTGACGGGAGCACCCAGCGTGAGGCAGAGCAGGCGGTAGACGGTGCCCAGCATCTCGGTTTTGCGGGCCTGGACGGCCTGCTTCGGCTTGCCCGCAGCAACCATCGAGCGCAGCTCGAGGCCGTATTCGCGCAGCTTGGACGCCAGAACGCGCTGCATGCGACTGGTGTTCTCGCCCGAGAAAGTTTCGGGTTGGGCGCTCATGGGCACCAGTCCGTACTTCTCGGCCAGGTCGGCAACGCCGCAGAAGGTGCCTCCGTCGTTGATGGGATAGTGGAAGAAGAACTGCACGCGGGTATCGTCCATGGGCTTCTTGGCACAATCGATGACGCCCTGCAGCATGAGGTTGGCTTTTTCCAGCTGGTCGTAGAAGAACAGATAGCCCTGCGAGAACTCCACCGTCTGCTTGCCCTCGTGGCGCAGGGCGTAGTCGGCACGCAGCACGTTGAGCCCGGAGAACATCCAGCAACGCCCCGAACTCTTCTGGTTGTGGATGCTCTGGCGGGGCGTCTCGATGCTGAAGTGGGTGTCGAAGTCGCCCTGCACGGCGTGGTTACGAGCCAGGTCGTCGATGGAATTGGACGCGATGGCGTTGAAGAGAGCTTTGTCGGCAGCCGTCGTTTGCTGTGCGTTTTCAACCTGCCGGAGCATCTGCGGCGAGATGCCTCCGTCCTTAGTCTGGGCCTGCAAGCTGCCGGCAGCAGCCAGCATAACGGCCATGAGCAAGATTCTTGTATTCATTGTGTTGTGATTGATGTGTATTTCCGTTGGCACAAAGTTACGAAAAAAGGTTGAAAAACGCAAGAAACACGCATTAAATACGCCCGCAGCGCGAAACTTGGCGGCCTTCGGCGCGTGAGTCGAAGGGCTGGCATCGGCTCCCCGCAACCCATCACCCATCACCCAACACCCATCACCCGGGAACTTTTGACAAGTGTCGCACCATCGTTCGACAAGTGTCACACAATCGTGCGACACCTGTCGAAAGTTCCCGAAGCATGCCTTCGGCACCCGCGTAGGCGGCATCGGGAGAAGCCTCCCGCCGCGGGCTGTGGCGCCGATGCAGACAAGGGACTACCCAGACTACGAAAAGACAGCTGCAAGTGCAGGTCTGAAAAAACACTGCTTTCGCTTGTCAATCCATAGAAAAATCGTACCTTTGCAAGGTTATTCATTCCTATTCATCGTGGATAAAGAAAAAACAGAACTGCTAAGTCAAATAAGTTATCCGCAGGACTTGCGCAAGCTGAGCATTGACCAGCTGCCGCAGCTGTGCGAGGAGCTAAGACAACGGATAATAAACGAGGTTTCCGTCAATCCCGGACATTTCGCTTCGAGCCTCGGAGTGGTGGAAATCACGGTCGCCCTGCATTATGTCTACAACACGCCCGACGACCGGCTGGTGTGGGATGTGGGCCATCAGGCCTACGGACACAAGATGCTCACCGGCCGCCGCGAGTGCTTCTGCACCAACCGCAAGCTGCACGGCATCCGCCCCTTCCCCACTCCGCTGGAGAGCGAATACGACACCTTTACCTGCGGGCACGCGTCGAACTCCATCTCGGCCGCACTGGGCATGGCCGTTGCCGCCAAGAAGACGGGCAACGGCGGCAGGCATGTGGTGGCCGTGATAGGCGACGGCGCCATGAGCGGCGGACTGGCTTTTGAGGGGCTGAACAACGTATCTTCTACGCCCAACGACCTGCTCATCATCCTCAACGACAACGACATGAGCATTGACCGGGCCGTGGGCGGCATGGAACAGTACCTGCTCAACCTCGATACCAACGAGACTTACAACCGCCTGCGCTTCAGGGCGTCGCAGTGGCTGCATGCCAAGGGCTATCTGAACGACGACCGCCGCAAGGGCATCATCAGGCTCAACAATGCCATCAAGTCGGCCATCAGCCACCAGCAGAACATCTTCGAGGGCATGAACATACGCTACTTCGGACCGTTCGACGGGCACGACGTGAAGGAGATTGTGCGCAAGCTGCGCCAGCTCAAGGACATGAGAGGCCCCAAGCTGCTGCACCTGCACACCGTAAAAGGCAAGGGTTACGAGCCTGCGGAGAAAGCTGCCACCATCTGGCATGCACCGGGCAAGTTCGACCCTGCTACGGGCGAGCGCATCGTAAGCGATGCTGCTGACGAGCCGGCGAAGTTTCAGGACGTGTTCGGCCATACGCTCCTGGAGCTGGCGGAGCGTAATCCGCGCATCGTGGGCGTTACCCCCGCCATGCCCACAGGCTGCTCCATGAACATCATGATGAAGGCTATGCCCGACCGTACGTTCGACGTCGGCATTGCCGAAGGCCACGCCGTGACCTTCTCGGGCGGCATGGCAAAGGACGGACTGCAGCCCTTCTGCAACATCTACAGCTCGTTCGCACAGCGTGCCTACGACAATATCATCCACGACGTGGCCATACTCAACCTGCCCGTAGTGTTCTGTCTGGACCGCGCGGGGCTTGTGGGAGAGGACGGACCTACGCACCACGGCGCTTTCGACATGGCTGCCCTGCGGCCCATTCCCAACCTGACCATCGCCTCGCCCATGAACGAGCACGAGCTTCGCCGCCTCATGTACACGGCCCAACTGCCCAATAAGGGAGCCTTCGTGATACGCTATCCGCGCGGCCGGGGCGTGCTCAAGGACTGGCGCTGCCCGCTGGAGGCCGTCGAAGTGGGCACCGGACGGCTGCTGCACGAGGGGCATGATGTGGCCGTGCTGACCATCGGTCCCGTGGGAAACGACGTGGAACAGGCCATCCGGGAGATAGAAGCCGAGAACCCGGACGTATCCGTTGCCCATTACGACATGCGTTTCCTCAAGCCGCTCGACGGGCAGATACTGCGCCAGGTGGGCGAGAACTTCGACCGCATCGTTACGGTAGAAGACGGCGTGCGCACGGGAGGGTTCGGCTCGGCCGTGCTGGAATGGATGGCCGACCACGGCTACCGGCCGCGTATGGTGAGGATAGGACTGCCCGATAAGTTCGTAGAACACGGCACCGTAGACGAGCTTCGGCAGATTTGCCACACCGACCCGGGCTCCATCAAGCAAACCATCGCCGCACACATATTACAAAAAACATCTGCTCAAAAATGAAAATCATCATCACCGGCGCTTATGCCATAGGTACTCATCTGGCCCGACTGCTGTCGCGTAACAATGAGGACATCACCCTGATAGACGAGGACGAAGAGCGGCTCGCCAAGATAGGAAGCGACTACGACCTGCTCACCATGCAGGCTTCTCCGGACAGTGTGAAGGCTCTGCGCGAGGCAGGAGCGGCCAGCACCGACCTCTTCATCGCCGTAACTCCCAACCAGAGCCTCAACATCAACTGCTGTATCCTGGCCAAGAAGCTGGGCGCCAAGAAGACCGTTGCCAAGATAGACGAGGCCGAATACATAGAACCGGAGATACAGGAGTTCTTCAACGAGCTCGGCGTGAGCTCACTTATTTACCCCGAAGTGCTGGCAGCCAAGGATATCAACAACGGCCTGAAGATGTCGTGGGTGCGGCAACGCTGGGACGTGCACGACAGCTCGCTGGTGATGCTCGGCATCAAGCTGCGCGAGTCGTGCGAGGTTCTGAACGAGCCGCTCAAGAACCTCTGCGGCCCGCAAGACCCCTACCACGTGGTTGCCATCAAGCGGGGAGGCGAGACCATCATCCCCGGCGGCAACGACGAACTGAAGCTCTACGACCTCGCCTACTTCATGACAACCCGCCAATACATACCCTACATTCGCAAGATAGTGGGCAAGGAACACTATGTGGACGTAAAGAACGTAATGGTGATGGGCGGCGGCAACACGGCTGTGAGGGCAGTGAAAACGATGCCGGAGTACATGAGCGTGAAAATCATTGAGCAGGACGAGCAACGCTGCGAGGAGCTGAACATGCTGCTGCAGGATGACAGGGCGCTCGTTATTCATGGCGACGGGCGCGACATTCCGCTGCTCATTGAGGAGGGAATCAAGAACACGCAGGCCTTTGTGGCACTCACCGACAATGCCGAAACCAACATTCTGGCCTGCCTTACGGCCAAACGGCTGGGCGTGAGGAAGACCGTTGCCATGGTAGAAAACATCGACTACGTGTCCATGGCGGAAAGTCTGGACATCGGAACGATTATCAACAAGAAGGCCATTGCGGCCAGCCACATCTACCAGATGATGCTCGATGCCGACGTGATGAACGTGAGATTCCTCATGACAGCTAATGCCGACGTGGCCGAATTCATACCTAAAGAGGGCTCGAAAGTAACCCGCAAGCCCGTTAAAGACCTCGGATTGCCGGCCGGAATGACCATAGGAGGACTGGTGCGCAACAGCGAGGGCATGCTCGTTTCGGGCAACACGCAAATCCAAGCGGGCGACTCGGTCATGGTGTTCTGCCACAATTTGAACATGAAAAAAATAGAGAAGCTCTTTATATGATTAATCTCAAGATTGTTTATAAAATCTTAGGTTCCCTGCTCTTCATAGAGGCGGTACTGCTGATGGCATGCCTCGGCATGGCGCTTCATTACGGTGAGGACGACGTACCGGCATTTCTGATATCCACCGTCGTTACCTTATTCTTCGGTTTCTTTCTGCGTTTTCTCGGTCATAACGCAGAGAACACGCTCTCACGGCGCGACGCCTACCTCGTTGTAACACTGTCGTGGATCGTCTTCAGCCTCTTTGGAACGATGCCGTTCCTCATCGGCGGCTATCTTACCAGCTTCACCGACGCCTACTTCGAGACCATGTCGGGCTTCACGACTACCGGCGCCACCATCATCGACAACGTGGAGGCGCTGCCTCATGGCATCCTTTTCTGGCGCTCGCTCACGCAGTGGATAGGCGGACTGGGCATCGTTTTCTTCACCATAGCGTTGCTGCCGTCGATGGTGGGAGGCTCTACCAAGGTGTTTGCTGCAGAGGCCACAGGGCCCATACAGACCAAGCTGCATCCCCGCCTGTCAACTAATGCCAAGTGGATTTGGGCAGTTTACCTCGTTCTCTCCATCGCCTGCCTGGCCAGTTACATG
This sequence comes from Prevotellaceae bacterium KH2P17, assembly GCA_900199655.1. GTDB lineage: Bacteria > Bacteroidota > Bacteroidia > Bacteroidales > Bacteroidaceae > Prevotella. The sequence continues at coordinate 30,703 of FZRE01000010.1, read as the reverse complement.
CTCTTTGGCATGGATTGGTTCGAAGCAGTGAACTTCGCCATGAGCACCACGGCCACCGGAGGGTTCTCCATCTACAACAACAGCACCGAACACTTCCGCTCGGCAGGCATGGATTATGTCACCACATTCTTCTGTTTTGCTTCCGGAACCAACTTTACGCTGCTCTATTTCTCCGTGGCCAAGCTCAAGTTCAAGGAGCTGCTGCGCAACTCGGAGTTCCGTTTATACCTGCTGATTACGCTCTCCTGCACGCTGTTCATCATGCTTGAGCTCATTGCCCGCAATCATTACGACCTCGAGCACGCCTTCCGCAGCAGCATCTTCCAGGTAGTTTCGTTCCTCACCACAACCGGGCTGTTCAACGACAACGCCGCTCTGTGGCCGCATGTTACGTGGGTGGTGCTGGCGTTCTGCATGTTCATGGGGGCCTGCTCGGGCTCAACGAGCGGCGCCTTCAAATGTGTGAGGGGCGTGATGCTGCTCAAAATCATCAAGAACGAGTTCCGGCAGATACTCCACCCCAATGCAGTACTGCCGCTGAAGGTTGACGGCATGAACATTCCCAACCAGCAGCGGGTCACGCTGGTGGCCTTTCTGGCCACCTATCTCATCCTCTGCGTCATCGTCTCCTTTACCATGATAGCCACCGGAGTAGACAACACGAACGCCATCACCATCACCCTCAGCAGTCTTGGTAACGTGGGGCCGACGCTTGGAATAGAAATAGGACCGACCATGTCGTGGAGCGAACTGTCCGATGTTGCTACCTGGATGTGCTCGCTGATGATGCTCATGGGGCGTCTGGAGATTTTCACCGTGCTGGTTATCTTTACCCCGGCATTCTGGAAAGACAACTGATTAAAACCGTAAATACATATAAAGAAATGAAACCTTTAAAGTTTAAAGCTCTGCTCAAGCAGACCCTCTGGGGTGGCGACAAGATCATCCCGTTCAAGCATCTCAATGAGTCAATGGAGAACGTAGGCGAAAGCTGGGAGATTTCCGGCGTCAAGGATAGCGAGACCATCGTAGCCGACGGCGAGTTCGCAGGCCGCAGTCTCAACGCTGTTGTGGAGGAGCTGCAGGCCAGCCTCGTAGGTGAGGACAACTACAAGCGCTTTGGCAACGAGTTCCCTCTGCTCATCAAGTTCATCGATGCGCGGCAAGATCTCTCCATACAGGTGCACCCCACCGACGAGATTGCCCGCAAGCAGGGCAAGGAACGCGGCAAAACAGAGATGTGGTACATCATGGATTCGGCCCCTGATGCCAAGCTCTACAGCGGACTGAAGATGCAGCTAACGCCCCAGAAGTACAAGGAGATGGTTGAAAACGACACCATCTGCGACGCCCTGGCGCAGTATCCGGTCAAGGAGGGCGACGTGTTCTTCCTGCCCGCCGGCCGCATTCACGCCATCGGAACGGGCTGCTTCCTGGCCGAGATACAGCAAACCAGCGACGTTACCTACCGCATCTACGACTTCAAGCGCAAGGACAAGGACGGCAACTACCGCCAACTGCACACCAAGGAGGCCGCAGAGTGCATCAACTATAATGTAGAGCAAGACTACCGCACCGAGTATGTGCCCACCAAGAACCAGGGCGTTGCCTTGGTAAGCTGCCCCTACTTCAACACCGCCGTGTACGACTTGGACGAGCCGATGACGCTCGATTACAGCGAACTCGACAGCTTCGTCATCCTCATAGGCATGAAAGGAAGCGGCACCCTGACCGACAACGAGGGCAACACCCTGACCCTGCAGGCCGGCGAGTCGATACTGGTGCCGGCCACCACGCAAACGCTGAAGATAGAGGGAACCATCAAGTTCCTCGAAACCTACGTATAAGCAGCCAACGTGCTCCCGCCCTGCAGCGGGAGCATGGGCCGCCTGCGGCCGTCCCGCAGATTACCTACAACAAACCCGATACCCATGAACCAACCCGACACCACGCCCCTGTTAGAGGCCCGCAACCTCGGTTTCACTTACCCGAGGTCGCGCCACAAGGTCTTTGCCGACTTCAACCTAAAGCTCTCTCCTGGCCACATCTACGGCCTCTTGGGCGCCAACGGCACCGGCAAGTCTACCCTCCTGTATCTGCTCTCGGGCCTGCTTACGCCCCAGAAGGGCTGCGTAAGCTACGGCGGAACCGACGTCAGGCGCCGCCTGCCGGCTACTCTGGCCGACATTTTCATCGTTCCCGACGAGTTCGAGCTGCCCTCCGTCACGCTGCAACAGTACGTGCGGTCCAACAGCAAGTTCTATCCGCGCTTCAGCCAGGCCGACATGGAGGCCTACCTCCAGGTGTTCGGCATGACGGCCAACGAGAAACTGAACGCGCTCTCATTAGGTCAGCGCAAGAAGATATTCATGAGTTTCGCCATGGCTACGCACACCCGGGTGCTGCTGATGGACGAACCAACCAACGGACTCGACATTCCCGGCAAGGCTCAATTCCGCACTTTCCTCACCCGCGGACGCTCGGCAGAGAGCATCTTCGTGGTCTCCACCCATCAGGTTAAGGACATTGAGACCGTGCTGGACCATGTTATGGTGATTGACCAAACGGGCATCATAGCCGATGCCGACATGGCCGACATCTGCCCCAGCGGGCACATTGACCTCGAACAGTTCTACAACCAGACCCTTAAAACACAGGAGGACCGCCATGAGTAACCACCCATTTTTCAGCTTCCGGCGCTTTGCGGCCTACTTCAGCAAGCGCTTCATCGAGCAGTGGCGCACCAACGCCATCCGCTGCCTGCTGCTGTTTGCCGGCCTGCTCATTGTCATGATACTGATAGCTGTAACCACCTATCCCGACCTGTACTTGGAAAACGGAACCGTGTACGATGAAAGCGACCGTACGGAAGACCCCATACATATGACAGAATATGGAGTTTTCCTGCTCTCGCTCTTTGCCGTCGGCATTCTCATGGCATCGCAGTTGCTGCACGACGGGCGCCGTAAGCCCGCCCGCATTGCCATGCTCACTACGCCCGTTTCGCCCTTTGAGAACTGGCTCACGCGGTGGCTCATGCACATGCCCTTGCCCCTCGTGGCCTTTCTGGTTTGCTTTCATGCGGCCGATGCCATACGTGTAGCCGTCTTCGCCCCCATCTATCCGGAGCTGGGCATCAGCCTTTTCTGGCTCGGATCCGATGCGCTTACGGGAACCACGATTCCCTATATCGCGCTTGCCTACGCTTGTTGCACCACGTTCTACTTAGTTGGCGGCACCTTCTTCCCACGCCGCGCCGTGCTCGCAACATCCGTTGTAGCGCTCTTTGCGGGGCTTTACTTCGCACTCATCTTGATGACTTTCAGCTTCGATACAGTCAAGTCGCCATACAATGACTACTCTCCGCAGCTGGTGTTCATCCAAGTTTATCTATGGGCCACGGTGCTGCTGGGCTGGTGGCTGTCGTACCGGCGCTTCCGGGAACTGGAGGTCATAGACCGCATATAATAGGAGGAACACCGCATGAAGAAGACAACCATCATCGCACTCATCGTGCTCATCATCACGCCTTTTGTGCTCCTGCTCTCCAACAGCATGCGCACCAGGAAGCAAAGTAACGTTATCAACCTCACTTCCCGCCACCTGCAGCACCTGCAACCCGTAACAGATGTGGTGTTCAACAACGACAGCGCGTTGCTCGACAGTGCCGGTCTCCGTCTCGAGCTCGTTGTGTCAACACGCAGCGACAGCACTCTCTGCCGCGTCTCCTACCCCAAAGAGATGGTGCAAGTTACGCAGAAAGGCGGCCGGCTCACCATCGGTCTCTCGCCTGCAGGCCGCAAACTGCTACGCGAGGGGCATCGGTTCCTGGCCAATGCCGACCTCACCAAGATTGACCCTGATACCATCCTTAGCAACGATACGCTGCGAATATACCTGCAGGCCGACGCCCGCCTGCGCAGCGTAACGGGCAACACGGGCAACTGCATCAGGTTTAACACCGCCCGATTGCCGCAAATCAAGGTCAGTACAAGTTCCCCGCTGGAGTTCTGCTGCGGCTCGTCCATCGGTCGGCTCACTACCATTGGCTACCCCGATGTCGCCTTATTCGACTCGCGAGTGGAACAAATGGAGATGCACCTCCATACAGACGATGGTTACAGCACAACACCCTTACACGGCCAGCAATTCCACATTGGCACGCTCACGGTGAGCGGCAAGGGTGCCGTGGAAATCTATCAGCAGCAGAACATCGACCACATCATCGCCAATCCAAACGATACATCCGGCATTGGCCTCAACCTCCGGTTCCCCGACATCTACCATCGCTATCAATTGAAATAAAGCTGCAACGCCGCTACAGCCACCTCCCGAGGGGTTAAAACACCCCCGACGGAGGTGCTGAAAGCATGCTTCACGAACTTCCGACACTTGTCGCACGATCGTGTGACACTTGTCGAATAATCGTGCGACATGTGTCGAAAGTTCCTGCTTCTATCTTTCATGCCCTCCGTTGCAGGTAAAAAATTACTCTGTTACTCTGTCTTTCAACCACAGGGAATAAGCAGCAGGAAACGTGAAGCAATGGTTCCTCCCCTTAGAAAGGGGAGGTTAGGAGGGGATGATTTCCCTTGCAGCTTTGCTATTTGTTGCTATCATGTCATCCCCTCCTCCGCCTCCCCTTTCCAAGGAAAGGTTACCAGTTTGACTTCTTGCAAACTCTTTACTAATACGTAGCTGTTTTTAGCAAATGTGCAGCAGCGGTTCCTCCCCTTAGAAAGGGGAGGTTAGGAGGGGATGATTTCCCTTGCAGCTTTGCTATTTGTTGCTATCAGGTCATCCCCTCCTCCGCCTCTCCTTTCCAAGGGGAGGTTACCGGTTTGTCTTCTTGCTAATTGTTGCTGGTTTATTCCTGCTAACCGGCAAGCCCGTTGCAGGTAAAAAAATACTCTGTTACTCTGTCTTTAAACCATAAGGAATAAGCAACAGGAAAGGAGGAGCTTGTTAGCGGCTTGCCTAGTGGTAATCAGCTGGCTGTAAGGTGCTGGCCGCAGGCTGCGCCAACTTGTCCAAGAAGTCGCGTACGTCGGCCTGAATGTGGCGGAAAGCATCGGAGAACTGGTAGGCTGTATTCTTCTTCAGAACCGACGTTATGTCGTCTATGCTGTGCGAATAGCTCGAGAGTTCGTTGCGCCGTTGGGTGCTGTGCAAGCTCTGCTGACTTATCTCCGTTTGCCGTTCGCGCACCAGCTGGTCGCACACTTTATCGAGCATGGGCAGCACAACCTTATCGAACAGGTGGTGGCCCTGTATATATAAATAGGTGTTATCGGCCGTTACGCCAAGCTGCCTGAGCTGTTCCTTGGTCTGCTGGTAGCTTTCGCGCGCGTTTGGATTGAGGCGTTTGAGCTGTTCGACCTTAACACCTACCTTGCGGCGGAGGCGTGCCAGCAGCTCCGGTGCATGCCGCAGGCTGAAGTTACCGAGCTCAACCACCCGGCTGAAATCGGTTATCGTAAAGTCTTTATACTTGGGTGTGCGGTAGTACCAGATGTTCCAGACGAAGAGAGGGAACACCGCCTGCGAGTACTGACGCAAGAACTCGGCCATGTCAAAGATGTCATGGTCGTTGAGGGTAACGGCCACGCAGACGTCGTGAAGCGACGGTGCGTAGCACTGCAGGTTCTCTATGGCGTAGGCGTAGGTGTGGAACACGTAGGGATTATGGGTTACCAGCTGCGACGTTTGGGTGGCTCCCTGTATCAGATAGTCGTAGTCGGCATCCACGCAGGCTATGAGGTTCTCGCCCATCTTGCCCGAGAGCAGGTTCATGAGCACTGCTTTCTTGCCGCGTTCCAGATGGGGCGAGCGCGTGGGGAGCATGACCTGGAAGTACAGCTTGTCGGTTTCAAGCGGGCTGAGCACCGTCCGCCAGAAGAACACATCGTCGTAGCTTTCCACATAAGCCGTAATCTTGCGGCGCGCGTTCTTGGAGTTCAGGCGGTTGGCCGCCTCGAGGTAACGTGACGAGAGGTTCTCTTTCAGTCGTCTGCTCATGGCTGGTCGGTTATGTCGGAGACTTCGGTCACCTTGTCCATCCAGCCGTTCATGATGACTGCCGGGCTGTGGGTGGTGAGTATAATCTGCACGTTGGGGTTGAGTTTGAGTATGAGGTCGATGAGTTGTTGCTGCCATTCCACGTGCAGACTCACCTCGGGCTCGTCCATGAAGAGCACGTAGTTGCCGTTGTCTTCAACGAGAACGGTGAGCAGAATGGCCAGTATCTGCTTCTCGCCGCTGGAGAGCTGGTAGGGTACCAGTGTCTCCCCAATCTGCGAAAAGCGGATTTCGTTCTCGGTGCGGATAATCTTCTTGCCCGTGTCGGCAAAGAGATTGTCTATCATATCCTGAAATATCTTCTTCGGTTCCGATACCTGCTGGGCCTTTTCAGCTGCATCGGCGCCGCCCGACTGGAGCACTTCGATGATGCGGTTGCCGATGTTCACCTGGTAGTCCAGATACTTGCGCTGCAGCTGGAAGAGCTGCCAGTCGAGCTCGGTAACGAGGCTCAAGTCCATTTTCGTTATGGCTTCGGCGTTCATGAGCGGGCGGTCGAAGGAGCGGATGATGTCGTATTTAATCCATTTAGCATCCGACGGAACCACCTTCAGGCGCACTCCCTTGAGCATGTGGCTGGGGAATTCGCCTCCTGCCGACAAGCCTTTGACCACCTTGTTCAGGATAGTGCTCTTGCCGACTCCGTTCACTCCGCTCAATATATTTACCTTGCGGTCAAGGTTCCACACAACATGTTTCACCCCGCTCCACAGCGAGTCGATTTCTATTTGTTCGATATAATCCGCATATTTCTGCATAACAGTAGGTCTGAGTTATATCGCAAAAATAGCAAAAAACTTTCATCTCCGCCCTCTCCTGTCTCATCTTTTTCGTAACTTTGCCGTTGTTTTAACTTATATAAGGTAAAAAATGGATAACAAGAGACCGCTGCAGGCACACTTGAGTCTGCTGGCCGCACAGGTTTGTTGGGGCTTGATGTCGCCCATAGGCAAGGATGCAATGAGCCGCGGACTATCAGGATTGGACATGGTAACGTTCCGCGTGGCCGGCGCTGCCATCCTTTTCTGGCTCTCCTCGCTTGTGGCAAAGGGCGAGCACGTGCCCACCAAGGATGTTCTCAAGCTGGGTGCGGCCGCCCTCTTCGGCGTTACGCTCAACCAGTGCATGTTCACCATCGGCCTGAGTTTTACCTCCCCGATTAATGCCAGCATAGCTACCACCTCCATGCCCATATTCGCCATGCTGCTCTCTTTCCTCATTCTGCGCGAGCCCCTCTCGCTGCTGAAGGTGAGCGGAGTGGCCATCGGCTGCAGCGGAGCCGTCATCCTGATACTTACCAGCATATCGGCAGGCAGCTCGAAGGTGGGCGACATCCGGGGCGACCTGCTCTGCATGGCGGCCCAACTGTCGTTTGCACTCTACCTGTCGCTGTTCAGCAAGTTCGTAAAACGGTACTCCGCCATCACCGTTAACAAGTGGATGTTCACCTGGGCCACGCTCTACGTGCTGCCGTTCTCGTCGGGTAACCTTGCCGGTATCAGCTGGCAGGCCATTCCCTTCAGCGTATGGATGGAGACGGTGTACGTTGTTGTGATGGGTACTTTTGTGAGTTACCTGCTCATGATGTTTGCCCAGCAGACGCTGCGGCCCACCGTCGTGAGCATTTACAATTACGTGCAGCCCATCGTGGCCGTAACAGCAAGCGTGCTGACGGGGCTCGGCGTGTTCAAGCCTGCACAGGGGCTGGCCATCATCCTGGTGTTCAGCGGCGTGTGGATGGTTACGAAATCGAAGAGCCGCAGGGATGTGGAACAATCTGCCTCGGGTGCTGCAGAAAAGCCGCAGCACTGATGCCGAAACGCCGAAAAAAACCTCCGCCGGCGGCATATACCACAATCATGGTATGCGAAATGGCACAATCGTGCTATTCCACGTCCGTATTTTTAGCCTTACCTTTGCAGTGTGAAATATCAATAAATGTATGAACGCCGCCTGCCGACCTCTCATCAGGGCCCCCGGCAGGCCAAAAACAAAGGTAAAATTATGAGTAACAAGAAACTTCACTTCGAGACATTACAGGTTCATGTAGGACAAGAGCAGGCCGACCCGGCCACCGATTCGCGCGCCGTGCCCATCTACCAGACCACTTCCTACGTGTTCCACAACTCCCGGCATGCGGCCGACCGCTTTGCCCTGAAGGACGCCGGAAACGTTTACGGACGGCTTACCAACAGCACGCAGGGCATTTTCGAGGAGCGCGTATCGGCTCTCGAAGGGGGCGTAGGCGGACTGGCGCTGGCCTCGGGTGCCGCTGCCGTGACCTACGCCATTACCAACATAGCCTTTGCCGGCGACCATGTGGTGGCCAGCAAGAGCATATACGGAGGCACGTACAACCTGCTGCTGCACACGCTGAGCCGCTATGGCATCAGCTCGACCTTCGTTAATCCCGACGATTACGACGAGCTGGAAGCCGCCATCAGGCCCAACACAAAGCTGGTGTACATAGAGACTTTGGGCAATCCTAACTCCAACATATCCGACATTGAGCGCACTGCAGCGATTGCTCACCGCCATGGAATACCCTTGGTGATTGACAACACCTTCGGCACTCCTTACCTCATACGGCCCATAGAGCACGGAGCCGACGTAGTGGTGCACTCTGCCACCAAGTTCATTGGTGGCCACGGAAGCACGCTGGGCGGCGTTATTGTTGACGGGGGAACCTTCGACTGGGCCCGGAACGACAAGTTCCCGGGCTTTACGGAGCCCGACCCATCGTACCACGGGCTCAAGTTCGGCGACCTGCCTGCTCCCTTCGTGACCCGTATCCGCACGCTGTTGCTGCGCGACGAGGGCGCCACCATCTCCCCCTTCAACGCCTGGATACTGCTGCAGGGGCTCGAAACGCTCTCGCTGCGCGTGGAACGCCAGGTCTTTAACACGCTCAAGGTACTGGACTACCTGCAGCAACAGCCGCAGGTGAAGAAAATCAACCACCCCGCCCTACCGGGCCATCCGAACCACAATCTCTATGAGCGGTACTTCCCCAACGGGGCCGGCAGCATCTTCACTTTCGAGATTGACGGCAGCCAGCAGAAGGCTTTTGACTTCATAGACCATCTCAGCATCTTCTCTCTGTTGGCCAATGTGGCCGACGTGAAGTCGCTCGTCATCCACCCGCTCTCCACAACCCACTCCGAACTCAGCCCCCTGGAGGCAGCCGATCAGGGCATTACGCCCAGCACCATCAGGCTGAGCATAGGCACGGAACATTACGAAGACATCATTAACGACCTGGATCAGGCTTTTGAAGCAGTGAAAGGCGAAAAGTAAAAGCAATATGACAAAGATAGCAAAACAGATTACCGACCTCATCGGCCATACGCCGCTGGTCGAAATAGGCAGATTTTCGGCTGCCCAGGGGCTCAAGACCCCGCTCATCGCCAAGGTTGAATCATTCAATCCCGGCGGCAGTGTAAAAGACAGGATAGGCCTGGCCATGATAGAGGATGCCGAGCAGAAAGGCCTCCTCAAGCCCGGAGCAACCATCATAGAGCCCACCAGCGGCAACACCGGTGTGGGCCTGGCGCTGGCTGCGGCGGTAAAAGGCTACAAGCTGATACTCACCATGCCCGAGACCATGAGCGTGGAGCGCCGCAGCTTAGTCAAGGCTTACGGCGCCCAGGTAAAGCTCACCAGCGGCAAGGACGGCATGCCCGGAGCCATCAGGGTGGCCGAGGAGCTGCGCGACAGCATTCCCGGAGCGGTGATACTGGGCCAGTTCGTGAACCCCGCCAACCCGCAGAAGCACTACGACACCACGGGAGTGGAGATTTGGGACGACACCGACGGGCAGGTAGACATCTTCGTGGCAGGCGTTGGAACGGGCGGAACAGTGAGCGGCATAGGCAAAAGACTGAAGGAAAAGAACCCCAACGTGCAGATTGTGGCCGTAGAACCCAAGAGCTCGGCCGTGCTGAACAACCAGCCCGCAGGCCCCCACAAGATACAGGGAATAGGTGCAGGCTTCGTGCCCCAGACCTACAACGCCGGCGTAATAGACGAGGTGTTCGACGTTGAGAACGACGATGCAATCCGCACGGGGCGCGAACTCGCACGGCTCGACGGCCTGCTCGTAGGCATCTCATCGGGTGCAGCAGCCTACGCCGCAGCGCAGATTGCCAAGCGTCCGGGCAACGAAGAGAAGAAGATAGTGGTGCTTCTGCCCGACACGGGCGAACGCTATCTGAGCACTGTTCTTTACGCTTTCGAGGACTATCCGCTCTAAGCAGCCGGCCAGCCCGGCACGGGAAACATCAGGATAGCACCGCCGCCACGACACGACAGGATGGCGGCAGGAAAACGCACAATGGTCGGCCAAGTGGTCGGCCATTGTCTGTTTATCAGCTTTTTTGCGTATCTTTGCAGCATGAACATCCGAAACGCCAAACCCGACGAGGCGCGGCAGATAGCCCGCCTCATCATGACAGCCATGAACTACGACTGCTGCCGCTACTTCACGGGCCCCGACCACACGCTGCAGGAGTTTGAAGACATGATGGCGCAGCTCGTTGCCGGCGACTGCAGCCAGTACAGTTACCGCAACACCCTTGTTGCAACAGACGCCGCGGGCCAGGTGGCCGGCATCAGCGTAAGCTACGACGGGGCCCGCTTGCACAGCCTGCGCAGGGCCTTCGCAGAGGCTGCACGCGAGGCCTTTGGCCGCGACTTCTCGGCTATGGACGATGAGACGCAGGCCGGCGAACTGTACATCGACAGCCTGGCCGTGCGCCCCGAGTGCCGCCGCCGGGGCGTGGCAACGGCGCTGCTGCGGGCAACCATAGCCAAAGCCCGCCGCCTGCAGCTGCCGGCAGTGGGCCTGCTGGTTGACCAGGGCAACCCTGCAGCCGAGCGGCTGTACTGCAGCGTGGGCTTCGGTTACGCCAACGACGCCGCCTGGGGCGGCCATCCCATGCGCCATCTGGTCATCAATTTAGTGGACGGAAAACACATCTAAAACTTCCCCTTTTATGTTTCCGAAAAGGCGGAAACAACAACCCCAAAAGTAAAAGGTGTCTTTCAAGCTCCTTGAACGATACCTTTTAGCCCTTTGAAGATGCCTTTCAAGAGGCTTGAAAGGCATCTTTTACTTTCTCACTTGTAAGTTATTGAATTTCAATAATATGCAAATGGGGACTAAAAAGGGATATTTTTGAAGACTTAATACTCTGTTACTCTGTCTTTAAAAATAAGAGGCCAACGCGCAGAGAAGATGCAACAGCGGTCCCTCCCCTTAGAAAGGGGAGGTTAGGAGGGGATGATGTTGCAAGCAGCAAGCTGCTAATTCACAATTCATAATTCACAATTCATACTTAAAGAGGGGATGATTGCAGCAAGAAAGTGGCAAGATGTTGCTATTTATTCATCCCCTCCTCCGCCTCCCCTTTCCAAGGGGAGGATACCAGTTTGCCTTTTCGCAACCCGCTGCTTGCCCGTTTCTGTTAAACAGCGAACAACAAGCAGTAGAAAAAATACTCTGTTATTCTGTCTTTAAAAATAAGAGGCCAACGCGTAGCAAACCTACAGCAGCAAAAAAATTACGCTGTTACTCTGTCTTTAAAAGATAGCTCTTTGTAACCCGCTTGATATCAACGGGTTACAAAGAGCATAAAAATTGTGTCCGAAAAGGGCTTAAAGCGGCGTGGCGAAGATGAACGTACGCATGACCCAATAGCAGAGGATGCCGGCTACGTAGCCCACAAAAGCTATCCAGCTTACGTGCTTCATGTACCAGCCAAAGGTTATCTTCTCCAGCCCCATGACCACAACGCCGGCGGCGGAGCCTATGATGAGCATGCTCCCACCTACTCCGGCACAGTATGCCAGCAGCTGCCAGAAGATGCCGTCTACGGCCATATCGCCCGTTGCTGCCAAGGGGTACATGCCCATGCAGCCTGCAACCAGCGGCACGTTATCCACGATGCTGGACAGCACTCCTATGATGCCGGTCACTGCGTAGTGGTTGCCATTGAAGGCGGTGTTGAGCCCCTGGCCCAGCATAGTCAGCACTCCGACCTCCTCGAGACAGGCAACAGCCATCAAGATGCCGAGGAAGAAGAGGATGGTAGACATGTCGATGCGGCTCAGCAGACTGGTAACGCGCTTCTGGGTGCCCTCATGGTCGCCGGTTCGGTGCAGCCTGCGGTAGAAGATTTCGGTAACTGTCCACAGCATGCCCAGCACGAACAGGATGCCCACAAAGGGCGGCAGATTGGTCAGGGCCTTGAATACGGGCACGAACATGAGGCCGCCCACGCCCAATACAAAGATGACCTTGCGCTGCCGACTCGAGAAATCAAGCACCTCGTAGTCGGACTTCATGCCCACTTCATTTTCCGTTTCGAGCTTGCCTTTTAGTCCGTACTGCAGTATAAAGGCTGGTATAACCATGGAAACTACGGAGGGCACCAGCATCTCCGATATCACCCCAAGGGCCGTAATGACGCCCTTGTTCCAGAGCATGATGGTGGTCACGTCGCCTATAGGCGAGAAGGCACCGCCCGAATTGGCTGCAATGATGACCAGGGAGGCGTAGATGATGCGGTCGTGATGGTCGGAAACGAGCTTGCGGAGTATCATAATCATCACGATGCTGGTGGTGAGGTTGTCGAGAATAGCACTCAGGAAGAACGTGATAAAGGCTATGCGCCACAGCAAGGCGCGCTTACTGCGGGTCTGCATCACGCCGCGCACCCAGTTGAAGCCGCCGTTCTGGTCAACTATCTCCACAATGGTCATGGCGCCCATGAGGAAGAACAGCGTGGTAGAGGTGCTGCCGAGGTGCTCCTCTATGTGGCGGCCCACCTCGTTAATCAGTTCCTGTCCGCTCAGCCCGGCTATGTAACTGCCCGGCGAGAGCATGAAAAGCGTCCAGCAGCAAACAAACATCAGCAGTGCGACAGCTGCCTTGTTTACCTTCGTTACACTCTCAAGGGCAATGAACAAATAGCCCACGCAGAACGCAACAATAATCGCAATGGTTAAAGAACTCATGTTGTTAAGATTGATATAATATTTTTCACATGGCTGCAAAGATAACAATTTTCTCAAAAATATCATGTACCCAAAAGTGAAATATCAATTATTTTAGTATCTTTGCAATATGAACCCACAAGACACGAGCAACATTCTGCTGAGCGAAAACATCATCATTGCCGATGCCGACTACATCGACCGGGTGGCTTTCAACCTGACAGTAAACTTCGAGCGGATGCTCAACAGGCGCATCAGGCCGGCCGACTTGAGCCAGTGGGCCGTGTGCGTGGCGCTGGACGGAGGCCTCCGCCAGGGCGACAACCACACGCAGGTGGCCCTCATACACGACAAGGCAAGCACGCGCATGGAGAACTTCCGCCCCGCCGACTACGCCGGGGAGCTGAGTGCCAAGGCCTTCAGAGACGCCCGGCTGGGCGAGTTCACGGTTAACGCCTATGCCGTAGAGGAGCTTGTGAGCAAGGAAGAAATGATGCTCGACATGCTGCAGACGGTGCTCGGTCACGACGAGGTGAAGCGCGTCATGGTAATTCCTAACGCCGAGGAGGGCGAGAGCTACGACCTTATCCGCTCGGCCCTGCGCGACGTGAGCGACGAGAAGCGCGTCACGCTCTTCGCCATGCAGCCCATGCCCGGCGGCAATTTCCGCCAGGAGATATTAGGCTATTCGCTCCTGAACGCACTGGGCATCAGCGCCGGTGAAATCAATCAGTAAGACAACAACCAACCTTTTTCCACACATAACAATTCAAGAGAAATGAGCAAAGTATTAATGATAGGTGCCGGAGGCGTAGCTACGGTAGCGGCATTCAAGATAGTTCAGAATGCCGATGTATTCACTCAGTTCATGATAGCCAGCCATCACAAGGAGAAATGTGACCGCCTGGTGGAGGCCATCCATGCCAAGGGCTACGACTACAGCATACAGACCGCCGAAGTGGATGCCGACAGCGTGGAGCAGCTAAAGGCTCTCTTAGGGAGCTACAAGCCCGAACTGGTCATCAATCTGGCCCTGCCCTACCAGGACCTTACCATCATGGAAGCCTGCCTGGCCTGCGGATGCAACTATCTGGACACGGCCAACTACGAGCCCAAGGACGAAGCCCACTTCGAATACAGCTGGCAGTGGGCCTACAAGGAACGCTTCGAACAGGCCGGCCTTACGGCCATTCTGGGCTGCGGGTTCGACCCAGGCGTGAGCGGAATCTATACCGCCTACGCAGCCAAACATCACTTTGACGAGATTCACTACCTTGACATTGTCGACTGTAATGCCGGCAATCACCACAAGGCTTTTGCCACTAACTTCAATCCGGAGATAAACATAAGGGAGATAACCCAGAAAGGTCTCTATTACGAAGACGGCAAATGGATAGAAACGGAGCCGCTGGCAGTGCACAAGGACCTTACCTATCCCAACATCGGACCACGCGACTCGTACCTCATGCACCATGAAGAACTGGAGTCGCTCGTGAAGAACTACCCCACCATCAGGCGTGCCCGCTTCTGGATGACGTTCGGTCAAGAGTACCTGACGCATCTCCGCGTCATCCAAGACCTGGGCATGTCGCGCATTGACAACGTGGAGTATGAGGCTCCGCTGGCCGATGGAACAGGCCGAAAGGTGAAGGTGAACATCGTTCCGCTGCAGTTCCTCAAGGCCGTGTTGCCCAATCCGCAGGACCTGGGCGAGAACTACGAGGGCGAAACCTCTATCGGTTGCCGCATCCGGGGCATAAAAGACGGCAGGGAACACACCTACTACGTGTACAACAACTGCAAGCACCAGGAGGCCTACAAGGAAACAGGCATGCAGGGAGTGAGCTACACCACGGGCGTTCCGGCTATGATTGGAGCCATGATGTTCTTAAAAGGACTGTGGCGAAAGCCGGGCGTCTGGAACGTTGAAGACTTTGACCCGGACCCGTTCATGGAGCAACTCAACAAGCAGGGGCTGCCCTGGCACGAGGTGTTCGACGGCGACCTGGAGCTTTAGTCATGACCATACGCACTGCAAACGACCAATAAACAAGAAGAAAATAACCAATAACAGCAATTTGAAATGGCAAAAGAAAAAGACGAACAGACCGAAAACATGCAGGAGGGAAAGCTCAAGGCACTGCAAGCGGCCATGTCTAAAATAGAGAAAGACTTCGGTAAAGGCGCCATCATGAGGATGGGTGACGAGAAGGTAGAGAACGTAGAAGTAATCCCGACGGGCAGCATCGGGCTGGACGCTGCACTCGGCGTAGGCGGCTACCCACGCGGAAGAATCATCGAAATCTTCGGCCCCGAGTCGTCAGGTAAAACCACTCTGGCCATCCACGCCATAGCCGAGGCGCAGAAACTGGGCGGCATCGCGGCCTTCATTGACGCCGAGCACGCCTTCGACCGCTTCTATGCGGCCAAGCTGGGCGTAGACGTCGACAACCTCTGGATTGCCCAGCCGGACAACGGCGAGCAAGCTCTGCAGATAGCGGACGAGCTCATTCGCTCCAGCGCCGTGGACATACTGGTGATTGACTCCGTAGCTGCACTCACGCCGAAGGCCGAAATCGAGGGCGACATGGGTGAGAACAAGGTGGGCCTCCAGGCTCGACTGATGAGCCAGGCACTGCGCAAACTCACCGCCACCATTGCCAAGACAAACACCACCTGCATATTCATTAACCAGCTGCGCGAGAAGATTGGCCAGATGTTCGGTAACCCCGAGACCACTACGGGCGGCAATGCACTGAAGTTCTATGCCTCCGTGCGCCTCGACATACGCAAGAGTACAGCCATCAAAGACGGCGATGCCGTGCTGGGAAACATCACCCGCGTGAAGGTTGTTAAGAACAAGGTGGCTCCTCCCTTCCGCCGGGCAGAGTTCGAGATACTCTTCGGCGAGGGCATCAGTAAGATAGGTGAGATAGTTGACTTGGGCGTAGAGTACGGCATAGTGAAGAAGAGTGGCAGCTGGTTCAGCTACAACAACGCCAAGCTGGCACAGGGTCGCGACGCTACCAAGGCACTGTTAAAGGACAATCCCGAACTGTGCGAGGAGCTGGAAGGCCTCATCAAGCAGGCCATAGCCGACAAGAGAGACTGACCGAAGCACAGCTAAAAGAACAATCCGGCCCTGCAACCATTGGCTTGCAGGGCCGGATTGTTTGTGTTACAGCCGGCAGGAAACGGCACTGCCGGCTATCAGCAGCTGCGCTTAAAGCCCCGGGCCTTGAGCAGGGCGGCTGCATCGGGAGCCTTGAGGCCGGTGAAATCGGAGAAGACAGACATCAGGTCGCGCGTGTTGCCACGGCTTAGCACCTTGGCGCGGAAGGCATCTCCCACCGTGCGTGTCAGCGGTCCGTGGGCTGCAAAGTAACCGGCAACGTTTACGGCCAGCACCTCACTCCACAGGTAACTGTAGTAGCCGGCCGCATAGCCGCCGCCCCACACGTGGTTGAAGTACGACGTGGAGTAGCGCGGAGGTATCTGGCTGTCGAGCAGCCCGACGGCCTTGAGCGCCGAGGTCTCGAAGTCGAGCGCCTTGTCGGCCGCAGGTATCTCCGACGAAGACAGGCAATGCCAGGCCAGGTCAACGCAAGTGGCGGCCAGGTTCTCGCCAAGGGCGTAGGCGGAGTGGAAGTTCAGCGAGCCCAGCATCTTGCTCTTGAGCTCCTCGGGCATGGCTTCGCCGGTCTTGTAATGGCGGGCATAGTGGTTGAACACCTCGGGGATGCTGGCAAACGACTCGTTGAACTGCGACGGGAGCTCAACGAAATCGCGCGCAACGGCCGTTCCGCTGAGCGTGTTATAGTTGCAGTCGGAGAGCATACCGTGCAGAGCATGGCCGAATTCGTGGAACATCGTCTGCGCTTCATCCCACGTCAGGAGCGTTGGCTGGCCATCAGGAGCCTTGGCAAAGTTGCACACATTATATATAATAGGCAGCTGACCGCGATGGCGGCTCTGCTTCTGGAACGAGCTCATCCACGCTCCGCCGCGCTTGGTAGGACGCCGGAAGTAGTCGCAGTAGAACAGGGCGAGCTGCCGGCCGTCGGCATCGAGCACGTCGAAAACCTTCATGTCGGGATGATAGGTAGGCAGGTCGTGCCGCTCGCTGAAGGTGAGTCCGTACACCCGATGGGCTGCATAGAACACGCCGTTTACAAGAACGGAGTCGATGTTGAAATAAGGCTTCACCTCGTCTTCGCTGAAGTTGAACTGCTCGCGCTTCATCCTGGCCGAGTAATAGAGGCGGTCGTAGGGCTGCAGCTTGAAGTCCGGGCCCTCTGTTTGGCGCGCGTAGGCCTCTATGGCGGCCGTTTCGGCATCGGCCTTGGGCTTGTATGCGCTGATGAGCTGGCGCAGGAAAGCGTACACGTTGTCCGTATTCTTGGCCATTACGTTATCAAGCGAGTACGCTGCGTAGTTCTTGTAGCCCATCAGCTCGGCCTTCTCGGCACGCAGCTTGGCTATCTGTACAACCTGCGGAAAGGTGTTGAAGGCGCCCGTACCGTCGGTGCGGTGGACGGAAGCGTTGTAAACGCGCTCGCGCAGGCCGCGGTTCCGGAGGCCGGAGAGTATGGGCTGCTGCGTTGTGTTGGTGATGACGATGCAGTAAGCAGCCTTGCCGCCGCGGCTCTGGGCGTCCTTGCGACACTGCGCCAGGTCGCTCTCGCTGAGCCCGGCCAGCTCTTTGGCGTCATCGACCCACACGGCCACCTCGCCCGCAGCCTTGGGGAGCGTGTTGCCGAAGTCCTGTTGCAGCTTGGCCAGCTGGCGGTTGATGTCCTGCATGCGGGCCATCTTGTCCTGCGGCAGCAGTGCTCCGGCACGCACGAAGCTCTTGTACACCTCGTCAAGCAGGCGCAGGTCCTCGCCCCGGAGCGCCTGTCGTTCGTGGTCGTACACGTATTTGATGCGGCCGAAGAGCTTTCCGTTGAACTTTATCTCGTTCTCGAAGTCGGTCAGCAGGGGTATAATCTCGGCCTCGGCCTTCTCTATTTCGGGTGTCTTGTCGGCCTCCGTCACGCAGAAGAAGATGCTGCTCACGCGGTCGAGCGTACGTCCGCTCTTCTCGTAGGCCAGCACGGTGTTGGCAAAGGTTGGCCGTTGCTTGTTGTCTGTGATAGCGGCAATCTCGCCCCGTTGCTGCTCGATGGCGGCCTTGAGTGCCGGTAGGTAGTGCTCGCCCTTGATTCTGCTGAAGTCGGGCGCGCCAAAGGGTAATGTACTTGGTTTCATAAGCGGGTTGTTGGCCACTTTGTTTTCACGTTGCGGTGTCCCCGTTGCGGCTCCGGCTGCAAGTACCGAGCAGGCCAGACCGGTGGCGAGGAGGAGTTTGTTAAGATGGATTTTCATCATTGCTGTACCGTTTAAACAGTTCTTGAGTGACTATTATAATAAGGTAACAAAGATAAGAAAAAAACGCTTCCGCCCAAATGATTGCCCCAACTTATTCTTCCGCCTGCGCGGAGGCTTCCTGGCAGCGGGCTGCGGAGCGGGCTTTCGGCCTCCGTTCCTCCACTGGCAGCACGGCCGCTGCAGCCCCATCGGCAGGGCCCTCGGCAGGTGCCGGTTTCACGGAGCTATGCTTCAAGCCTCTTGAAGGATAGCTCCAAGGCCCTTGAAGGGCACATTCAAGCGCCTTGAAGCATAGCTCCGCCGCAACCGCCTTGTACAGGCACTTGCGGCGGGGGTGGCAGGCAGCTGCCCGCGAGGCTTCTGCAGGCAGGCTGGGAGAACCTGCGCAGACAGCCCGATGAGGCGGAGGGAGGCTGTGACAATCTGGCAATTTGACAGAAACTTCTGACATTCTGCCGCTTTTGGCACGGCCTTTGTTAGTTGCCCTGTAGCCTATCGCGCAAAGTGGTGGGCAGAACAAGCATAGAATAATAATAAAAACAACATACAAGATTATGGCAAAGATTATTGGAATAGACTTAGGTACTACTAACAGCTGCGTGTCCGTATTCGAGGGAAACGAGCCTGTAGTCATCGCAAACAGTGAAGGTAAGCGCACCACCCCGTCGGTAGTGGGCTTCGTAAAGGACGGCGAACGCAAGATTGGCGATCCGGCCAAACGCCAGGCCATCACCAACCCAAAGAACACGGTGTACTCCATCAAGCGCTTCATGGGCGAAACCTACGACCAGAGCCGCAAGGAAGCAGAACGCGTGCCCTTTACGGTCGACAACGAAGGTGGCTATCCGCGCGTCAACATAGACGGCAAGAAATACACCCCGCAGGAAATTTCGGCCATGATACTGCAGAAGATGAAGAAGACTGCCGAGGACTATCTGGGGCAGGAAGTGAAGGATGCCGTCATCACGGTGCCGGCCTATTTCTCCGATTCTCAGCGTCAGGCAACCAAGGAGGCCGGTGCCATTGCCGGACTGAACGTGCGCCGTATCGTCAACGAACCTACGGCCGCAGCCCTCGCCTATGGCGTAGACAAGTCTAATAAGGACATGAAGATTGCCGTGTTCGACCTTGGCGGCGGTACGTTCGATATCTCTATACTGGAGTTCGGAGGCGGTGTGTTCGAGGTGCTCTCCACCAACGGCGACACTCACCTGGGCGGTGATGACTTCGACCAGGTTATCATCGACTGGCTGGCACAGGGCTTCAAGGCCGACGAAGGCATCGACCTGACCAAGGATCCCATGGCCATGCAGCGCCTGAAGGAGGCTGCCGAGAAGGCCAAAATCGAGCTGTCGAGCTCTTCTACCACCGAAATCAACCTGCCCTACATCAGCGCCGAGGGCGGTGTACCCAAGCATCTGGTGAAGACACTCACCCGTGCACAGTTCGAACAGCTGGCCCACGAGCTCATCCAGGCCTGTCTGGTGCCCTGCCAGAACGCCATGCGCGACGCCAAGCTGCAGACTTCTGACATTGACGAAGTAATCCTCGTAGGCGGTTCGAGCCGTATCCCGGCTGTTCAGACGCTGGTGAAGAACTACTTCGGCAAGGAGCCCTCAAAGGGCGTGAACCCCGATGAGGTGGTTGCAGTGGGTGCTGCCATCCAGGGCGCCATCCTGAACAAGGAGAACGGAGTGGGCGATATCGTGCTGCTGGACGTTACTCCACTGACCCTTGGTATCGAGACCATGGGCGGCGTGATGACCAAGCTCATCGACGCCAACACCACCATCCCGTGCAAAAAGAGCGAGACTTTCTCTACCGCGGTGGATAACCAGACGGCCGTTACCATCCACGTGCTGCAGGGCGAACGCCCAATGGCAGCGCAGAACAAGAGCATCGGCCAGTTCAACCTCGAGGGCATCGCACCGGCTCGCCGCGGCGTTCCGCAGATTGAAGTGACGTTCGACATCGATGCCAACGGCATCCTCAACGTCAGCGCCAAGGACAAGGCAACGGGTAAGGAGCAGGCTATCCGCATCGAAGCCAGCAGCGGTCTGAGCAAGGAAGAGATAGATCGCATGAAGGCAGAGGCCGAACAGAATGCCGCTGCCGACAAGGCCGAACGCGAGAAGGTGGACAAACTGAACCAGGCCGACTCGATGATTTTCACCACCGAGAACTTCCTGAAGGACAATGCCGACAAGATTCCGGCCGACCAGAAACCCGCCATCGAGCAGGCTCTCCAGCAGCTCAAGGACGCCCACAAGGCTGCCGACGTTGCCGCCATCGACACTGCCACCGCCGCCCTTAACCAGGCCGTCCAGGCTGCCAGCGCCCAGATGTACCAGGGAGGTGCAGGCCCGCAGCCCGGTGCTTCCCAGCCCGGAGCCGATGCCGGCCAGCAAGAACAACCCAAACAAGACGACACCATCCAGGATGCAGACTTCGAGGAGGTCCATTGATGGAAGTTAAACATCCATAAATAAACCATAAAGAAATCCGTGTAACTCAATCAGTTGCACGGATTTTTAATTTTTGTTAATTCTGATATTTCTCTTGTTTTATAGCGATTTTTGGCGTAAATTTGCAACGAATTTGTACCAAAACTTATTTTGCAATGACACACAACAAAAATATACATGTAAAATCTACGAGCGAAATTTGGCTTGTTTTAATCTAATTTTGAGTATGGCAAGAGCAAAGTTTGAAATCAAGAGAAAATGCGAAATCTGTGGCGCATGGTTTTATGCCAAAACCGTTGAGTCTAGGTTTTGCTCAAAGAAGTGTAGTGAGATTGCAAGCAAGAAGAAAAAAGCAGAGATTGAAAAGTTGGCGAAACTTGAAGAGTTGGTTGCCAATATCCCAGATTCCAGAGATTACATCAGCGTTCAAGAGGCTGTTGCCATGTTTTCTGTTAGCAAGGACACTATTTATCGTCTCATCCGCAAAGGGACAATTCCATGTGTGAATTTGGGGAAACGCCTTATCCGGATAAAAAAGTCTGACTTGGAAAATATGTTTGGCGGTAGAGAGTATGTACTTGACAACACCTTCAAACCCTTGCCTAAGCTTTACAACATGGAGCCAGAGAATTGTTATACGATTGGTGAAATCTCTGAGAAATACCATGTGAACGACAGTACTGTTTATCTTCATATTCGTAAGTACTCCATCCCCATCCGTCAGATTGGGAACTATGTGTATGCGCCCAAAGAAGACATTGATAACCTTTACAAATCAGGCAAGCCATGAAGAAATCATTTACTAATACCCGCGTAACGGTCAGGTTGCGCAAGTCAGATTATTATGATGAATGGTACCTCTATCTGGAAGCTTATCCTGTTCAAGTGGAGGGAAAGGATAAGCCACAGCGAGTGAGAGAGTACATCAACCGTTCTATTAAAACACCTATCTGGGACAAGTCGCGAACAGCTCGGACTGGCTCAGATGGGAAAGTAACCTATAAGCCTAAGCGTGATTTGAATGGTATAATTCTCTGCAAGTCAGAGTTAGACCAGGAGAATTGTCTCTACGCAGACCGCATCAGAGCCATTCGCCAAAAGGAATACGACACCAAAGACCTCTATTCTGATGCCGATGCAGCAATGGCAGAACAAGTGGAGAAATCAAGATGTGATTTCATCGCTTACTTCAAAAAGTTGGCGAACACTCGTAATACCAATAATGCAGATAGTGTTTATAATACTTGGTTCCGAGTATATGAATTATTGAAGCTATTTGCCGATAACCAGCCGTTACTGTTCGGCTCAATCAATCTACAAATGATAGAGAAAGTTAGGCAATTCCTTTTGGTGGCTCCCAAGGGTGCAGGAAAGAAAGGAATAATTTCCCAAAACACGGCTTCATCGTATTTCGGCATCTTTAAGACTGCCTTGAAGCAGGCTTTTATCGATGGTTACTTTATGGTTGACATTGCTGCCAAGGTCAAAGGCATTCAGGAGCAGGAAAGCAGACGCGAGCATCTGACAATGGAAGAACTTAACCAACTGGCTGCAACACCATGTAGTAATCCTGTTATCAAGAGAGCTGCCTTGTTCTCTGCACTTACAGGTCTCCGGCATAGTGACATCATGAAGATGACCTGGCAAGAGATTACTAAAGAAGGCGAACACTATCGCATCAATTTCACTCAACGCAAGACTAAAGGTGTGGAATACATGCCAATATCCGACCAGGCATATCAACTTTGTGGAGAGCCCGGGCATCCTGACGAACTCGTTTTCGGTGGACTTCCACAGCCATCCTGGATTTCAAAACCAGTTGAACGTTGGATAAAAGCTGCTGGCATCAAGAAGCATATCACCTTCCACTGCTTCCGCCATACATACGCTACGCTCCAGTTGACCAGCGGCACAGACCTCTATACCGTCAGCAAAATGTTGGGCCATACCAATGTTCGCACGACACAAGTCTATGCAAAGGTGGTTGACGAGAAGAAAGAACAGGCTGCTGACACCATAAAACTGAATGTAGATTTCAATAATTGAGGCAAATCTGCCTCCTTCATATTAGGGACAAGACTCTTGACATCTCAAGAATCTTGTCCCTTTTTTGTGTCCAACACCCTATTTTGATGGTGAAACGATGGTGGAAATGCCCCACCATCGTCCCACCATGCTTTCACTATTCAAAAATATTTTCCCTTTAAAGTTATTTAACACGTTTGATTTTCAGTCTGTTAGGATGAATTTGACAGAACTCTCGTGGTGATAGGATGGTGAATCATTCCACCACAAATCCACCATTCAAAGCACCGATACTTTTGCAGTCGCTTTCACTCGAAAGTGGCTGTTTTCATATTGACGGCAGCCAATCTTAAAAACCATATTGATATGGCCGAAATAACTTATTCATTTGATGCTATGCCAAAGATTTTGGCAGACATCGCCCAAAGATTGGAGGTCATGGAACGCAAGATTGATGCTCTGCAATCAGTTCCGAGAGAGGATGCCGACGCATGGCTGAATCTGAAAGACCTTTGTAATTATCTTCCCAATCATCCAGCCGAACAAACGGTATATGGCTGGACAAGCACTCACTTTATCCCTTATCATAAGAAAGGGAAAAGTATTGTATTCCGCAAATCGGAAATAGACGAATGGCTTCGCAATGGCAAGCGGAAGTCTATGGGGGATTTGGAGAAGGAGGCACAAGCGTTTGTCAATTCTAAACGGAAAGCGAGGTGTGTATGAATGTACTAGAACTCACTAACAAAGTGCGAATGGAAGCCGAAGACGTTAAACGCATCGGCCTTCCCCTCGATGCCTTCCCGCAGAAGCTGCAGGACATCATCTTTGAGGTGGCCCGCATAGAGCAGTTCGATTTGGAGTATCTAACCATGAGTATGCTATCGGCAGCAGCTATCGCCATCGGCAACAGTTGTCACATCCGCATCCGTGGTTCGTGGAAGAGTTGCCCAGCCCTGTATGTCATCCTGATAGGAAGACCTGGGCAGGGCAAAACTCCACCACTTGACTACGCGTTCCGTCCACTTCAAGAACATGACTTCCTTCAGGTCAGCAAGTTCATTGAAGAGAACAAACGCTATGCAGAGCTGAATGCCGGGAACAAAGGCAATGCCACTGATACCGACAAACCAGTTCTCGTGCAGACCATCCTCTCCGACCTCACACAGGAGGCCATGATGCGAATCCATAATGATAATCAGCGTGGTATCGTAATTCTTGTGGATGAAATCATGGGGTTCTTCAACAGTATCTATCGATACAATGACAGTCCCTTACTAACCCAGCTGTTGACCGCCTATAGTGGCAAGCCCTTGAAGGTGTCCCGTTGTAATAACCCCGTTCCCATCATCATTCCACATCCTTGCATCAATATTATCGGTACTACCCAGACGCAGCGCATTGGTGAACTCTTCACGAAAGAGAATGTATCAAGTGGATTGATAGACCGAATTCTGTTCCTTCATCCCAAGAATCGGGACATTCCTAAGATGGAGGAGAACCCTGATGCAGGTATGCAAGGGAACGACAGAGCTGAGAGTGTCTATCGGAAGTGGAAAGCGATTATTGATAAGCTGCTGGCATTGGAACCCGACCACGATGAGAAAGGCGTTATCATACCCAAGGTGTTAGACATGAGTGAAGATACCTACAGGTGCTTTGCAAAATGGAAAAACACCCTCATTGAGAAAGCCAATAGCTTTGAAGATGAAAGACTCATTGACAGTCGTATGATGAAAGCAGATTCCAATGTGGCCCGACTTGCTTTGGTTTTCCAGCTCTTGGGCTGGGCTTGTGACGAAATCCACATGCAGCACATAGATGTCTGCTCTGTCCAGGCTGCCATCCGCATGTATGATTATCTGGAGCTCTCGTATCAGAGCATCAAGTCGCACATCCAAACCGATTCCATGCCTCCTTTGAAGAAAGCCTTTCTTGATTTAATACACCCAGATTTCACTACAGCTGATGCAATCAAAGCAGGAGCAGAAATAGGCATCTGTGAGAGTACAGTCAAAAAGGATCTTGCAAAGATGTGCGAAGAACAGATTCTTCAGAAAACGGCACATGGCGTTTACAAAAAACTACTCTGATACACTCGATACATTTTACACTTTACATTTTCCCAAAGTGTAAAAGTGTAAAGTTCCATCGTGTAAGGACCATTGTTCAATAATCTAAAGAAACAAAACAATGAACGAGTATAGATTCCATTTACAGAAATACAAGGCAGGAAGGAACACAAAACAAACGTGTCCCCAATGCGGCAGAAGGAAATGCTTTGTCAGGTATGTTGACGAAGAAGGTAAGATTGAGTTCCCCGACTATGTGGGAAGATGCGACCATGAGGATTCGTGTGGTTACCATTATACGCCCAAAGACTTCTTCAGGGACAACCCAGACTTGAAACCTAACGACTTTGAGAATGATACATGGAAATATGATAAGACGAATAAGTCCGTCATGGTTAAGCCAGAACCAGAGGTCACGTCTTTCATGTCAACTGACATAATGCGAAAGACTCTCTCGCATTATGACATCAATCCCTTATACCAGTTCCTATGCAAGACTATCGGAAAGGATGCAGCCAACAGACAATTTGAACACTACAAGGTGGGAACTTCCAAGAAATGGGGAGGCGCTACCGTCTTTTGGCAGATTGACAAAGATAGCAACGTCCGCTCAGGAAAGCTGATGGGGTACAATCCCAAGGACGGACACCGTATCAAAGAGCCGATACCACAAGTCTGCTGGGTACACACTGAACTGAAACTGTCAGACTTCCATCTGAAGCAATGCCTGTTTGGAGAACATCTGCTTGCCACATCTTCTGCCACTATCATGTTGGTGGAAAGTGAGAAGACCTGCCTGATAGCATCCCACTTCATGCCGGATTTCCTTTGGCTCGCTACAGGTGGTAAGGACGGGTGCTTCAATGAGGAGACCATGCAGGTGCTCCATGGCAGGGATGTGATTCTGATGCCAGATCTGGGGGCGACAGAAAAGTGGGCCAAGAAGTCCGCTATCCTCACTCCCATCTGCAAGAGCGTGACCGTTTCAACTGTTTTGGAACAGATGGCGACTGATGAACAGCGTGAAGCAGGACTTGACATTTCTGACTTTCTCCTGATGCAGGAAACTAAGCAGATGATTCTCCAGCGAATGATTGAACGCAATCCTGCACTTCAAAAACTCATTGATGCACTTGGTTTGGAAGTGATGGACTCATCACAATGCGATGAAATTCCAACAAAAGTTGAGTCGGAACCACAACTCAACAGGCTGACAATAATCCAGACAGAAGGAAAAAGTGCGGAGGATTTAAGCTCGACACAGGAGCAACGTTGGCATGGAAGGAATGCAGAATGCCACAAGTGCAAGCTCTCGCATGAGGGCATCAATGGCACCTATTGTGGCAAACTTCACCGCTATGTCGAGTACGGAAAGGGTAACTGCGGCATAGAATCCGAAGCTCCTCCTGCTCCCGAGTAAATGCTGCGTCGAAAGGGATTACCAAATAATCCCATAACATAATATGGACTTTTAGATTCGCCACACCCCAAGGTGTACTCCCTTAAAAAGTCCCATTATGCTCTCCGAGGGTTGGTTCATCGCTATAAAGTAGCGTCGCCGCACATGGCAAGAACCAGAAGCAAAATGCATCTGTGAGGGAGTGACTCTCTCCCTCAACCCTCCACTCAGGTTCCACCCGAGACCCAAATTTCACCTAATCACTAATTCTAAAAAATGTATTATGTCTAAAGCCAAAAATAATATACCCCGTGCGGCCATTCATGTTGGCGCACCATCCAAGTCCTTTTCTGCTGCGGAAGGCTACGAGCCTGAACGCAGAGGGTGGGACGAGAACACCTATCGTCTGAAGAACCAGGACACAAACAACCATTACGATTTCTCACGTAAGCATCTCAACTTTGAGATTAACAGCCGAGGCGAAATCGTTCCTCTTGGTTCCAATCCCGTGCCACTTCATGAGCGTTTGCAGAAACGCTTAGATGAACTTAAATTCAAGCCCTATATGGACAAGAACAATCCCTTGGGCATCTCCGATAATAGCCCCAACTGTACCGTCGGCATCATCGTCAGTGGTGACCATGATGTGCTGACCCGACTAGCCTTCGGTGATCAAGAAGTGGACTTCACCCTGCAACAGAGTAATGCCCATGTTGTATTGAAACAAGGTATCAAAGACTGGGCATTGGACACCTACCGTTGGGCATGTGACCGATGGGGATCTGAGAACATCATTGGTTTTGATGTTCATCTTGACGAAACCACACCACATATCCAGATCCAGACCATTCCTGTTGCCAAGACAAAAGCCAGAGGTCGTGCATCTGCCAAGTATGTGCATAAGGACGACAAGTCGAAGGTAATCTCCCATAAGGAATGGAAGAAACTGCCTGAAGAAATCCGCTCGAACTTCGTAAAAACAGAAGTCGAACGGAGGGAAAAGGAATGTGTATCATACGCCCGTGTATGGGGTGAAGACAAATATGCTGTAGGAAAGACGTACTACCAGATGCACACCGACTACTATAACGAGGTCGGGCACAAGTACGGTCTGGAGCGTGGTGATGACATTGCCATGCTGCCAGGTGAGGAACAACGTGAACGTGTCCACAAGAGCAAGGCCGTGTTAGAGGCTGAGCGCCAGGCCAAGGATGCCATAGCCAGGAACCAGATGGAAAATGAACGCCTGGAAGGTCAGAAGGAGAAGATGGCGGGTGAGGTGCAAGACATAAAGAAGCAAAAGGAAAGTTTGGAAGAGCAGAATGACAAGTTAGCGGGTGAGATACAAAACAAGGAGTACCGTAAGGAAAAACTGGAAGGCAACATCTCTCAGCTGGAAAACTATGCTGCGGCATTGGACATCAAGGAAGAAGGCCTCATTGTGCCGACCTTAAAGACAGACCCACTTGTAAAGGATGCTTGGGATGCCATAAAAGAAGAATTGGGTAAGCCCATCCCCGCCTTCGGACAGAAGGAATGGAGAGAGGAACGGCGCAAGGCGATTAAGGGCATCCTCACAAACATGCAGACTGCACTCATGCAAGCCAAGGATGTCCAGAAGCAGGATATACTTAAACTGGGGAAGGCACTCTACAATAAAGCCATGCAGAATGTAAGAGCCATCATTGAGCAGAACAAGCAGCTACAAAAGGAGAATGGCCGATTGACAGAAGAGAACGATGTCCTCAGGAAGCGGATAGCCTCGATGGACGAGAATGCCATCACCCGGCTTCGGGACAAGAAGGATGCAGAAATCAAGGAACTACAGGAGCGACTTGGAAAAGCCGAGTCTGAGGCAATTCGTTCAGGCAACAAGGCATATAGTGAGCATCAGAAGGCCGAAAGCGCAGAAAGCCAAGTCCGGGAAATGCTGGACATCCCGGAAATCAAAGAAATCTGGGAGGGCATACAGCAGAAAAAGGAAGCCTTCTCGAAGCAGATTGACAAATGTATTGAAGAGGGAATTGCAGCCATCAGAGATTATGCAGATGGCAAGGACAACGACTTCCAGCCAAAGCAAGGTAATGCAGTTGCGTGGGGCATCATTGCTGAAGCATTCAAGTATGGCCTTGATTCAACCGACGAAAAGCAACGCAGGATGGCAACAGGCTATCTGCTAGAGAAAGTGTCGTGGACTGGCATCGCATCAGAATTCAAAAGAGATCTTACCGCTGCCCGAACCAGACAACTCTGTGACGCGATGACGGTTACCAAAGATTTGATGGCGAATCTACTCCTCTCTGCTGGCGGTAGGAGTGGCATTAGTACAGGTGGGGGTGGTTCCAACGGTGAACTTACCAACTGGGACGGTACGAAGAAAAAGACTGGCTGGGGCATCTAAATCCAAAATTCAAAAAAGTTAGTCTCATCGTCTAAGTTTAATTAGTAGTTTTCGGATATTGTGAGGAAGGCAGAAGGTGTCTGACCCCATCGAACATATTGTGTCATTTGGAAGTGTCGGGACGGAATAGTCATAGCATAAAAGGTATTTGGTTCACATATTATTAGATGTACGGTATCTCTATAAGTATGATAAATAGAGATAGTTCGTTTGGGCAGGATACTCGGCAGCAAGGGTATCAATCTGGTTGACTGTTGGCATGATGCCCAACTCTTGGCGCCATTTCCGGACCGTAAGTCCAGCCCGCTCCATCTTCATGTCTGCTTCGAGGCCAAGAGCACGAGCAATCTGGAAGTCGGAGAAGCCATAAGTCTTTGCTTCAAGCAACAACGTGGAGAACTCCGGGGCTTCGATGGCTTCAAGAAATTCAGAATACTCTGAGCCAGAATAGTATTCCGCTAACCAAGAGAACTCTTTCAGCCTCTCATTGACCAGCATGATGTGCCTGAGCTTCTCGAGAGTGTAAAGTAAACTGTGTCAGGCACCAATAAAAAAGTAGTTTAACACGTTTATTTTAAGATGGCAAACGAAGAAATAGATTACAAGTTGGCAGCCGAGCAATTACGTACAGGCAAGCCTTTATTTGGAAAAGACGGTGCTTTGGCACCGATGTTGGAGCGTATATTGAATGCAGCTCTTGAAGGTGAGATGGATGCTCACCTGAGTGTAGAATCCCGTGAGTCTGGCAATCGGCGTAACGGGAAGATGTCCAAGACAGTTCAGACACAATATGGTGAAGTGACCGTTGAGACTCCCCGTGACCGTGATGGCAGCTTTGATCCCCAGACTGTCCGCAAGCGTGAGACGATTCTTGCAGAAGGGATGGCAGACCAGATTATTGGCATGTATGCTTTTGGTACAAGCACCCGTGAGATTAGCCGCTACTTTGAGCGTGAGTTTAACACCAGACTGTCTGCAGAGACTATCAGTGCGATAACCGACCGTGTTCTGCCTGAGATTAAAGAGTGGAAGTCGCGTAGCCTTGATGCCGTATATGCTATCTGCTGGCTTGACGCCATCCATTACAAGGTCAAGGATGATGCAGGTCGTGCAGTCACTCGTGCCATTTACAATGTTCTGGGCATAAACAAGGAGGGTCATAAAGAGTTACTTGGCATGTACGTCGCAAAGAGCGAAGGAGCCAACTTCTGGCTTGAGGTGCTTACGGACTTGCAGAACCGTGGCGTGGAGGACATTATGATATGCTGTGTGGACGGTCTGAAGGGCTTCCCTGATGCTATCCAAAGCGTATTCCCACATACTGCCGTTCAACTCTGTATAGTGCATCAGATACGCAATTCCATCAAGTATGTTGGCAGCAAGCACCAGAAGGAGTTTCTGAAAGATCTGAAGCGTATCTATGGAGCCGTCAGCAAAGAGGCTGCGGAAACGGAACTTGACAACCTTGAAGCCAAATGGGGCGAACAGTATCCTATCGTCATCAAGTCATGGCGTGACAATTGGGAGCGCTTGGCGGAGTTCTTCCAGTACACCAAGGAAATCCGACGTCTCATATATACGACCAACACCGTCGAAGGCTACCACCGCCAGATACGCAAAGTTACGAAGAACAAGGGCGTATTCCCATCTGATACAGCCTTGGAGAAACTGGTCTATCTGGCATATCGTAATGTCAGCGAAAAGTGGACCATGCCCCTTGCGAACTGGGCACTCATCTCACAACAATTGGCAATAAAATTTGGAGATAGATTTGAAATTATGTAACTTCGCAACCAGAAAGGCTCCTCATTTGGAAAACACGATTAAAAAGCGTGTTCCTCATCTGAGGTTAATATAATAAGGAAAATGACCTTGACACAGTTCTATTTACACTACC
>FZRE01000026.1 GCA_900199655.1 Prevotellaceae bacterium KH2P17 | reverse complement strand
GTCAATTTTATTTTGCCGCAGAGGGTCATTCTTATTTTGCCCGTAAGGGTCAACGTCGCTTGCCCTCGGGGGTCAAACGCGCTCGGCTTTTCCAAGTGTAATCGCATCATTTAAATCCCAACGTTGCACGTCGATAGTTGTACGAAAGCCAGTAGCTTCGTTTCAGGGATTCGGACAGGAAAGAATGGTCAATCATATCCTTTGCCAGAGGATGCTCTGCTGCAAAGAAATCCATTTCTCGTTTTATCAATCGCTCAGATAGACCTATACGGCGACCAAACTCCTCGAAGTCCTTACGGCCAACAGTTCTTGTATCGGATAGTTGCATGCCTTCTTTGAACAATCCTTTATCAAGAGCGAAGATGCGTGGCATGCTCAAATGTAGACTGGTATTGATGAGGTCGTAGGCAGGGGTGAGGTGGTATTCTCCGTCACCTCGGTTGATAAGTGAGAAGTTTTTCAGATGCGCATCATCATTGAGAGTGAGATAGTTGAAGACAACGATGCGGAAGTACTTTAGGATTTCGACGGGAGCAGCCTTGACGTATTTGCGGATGATGTCAGCACATTCCTCATAACTCAGATTACTATATTTGAAATCGCTGCCACCATTGGCATCGGTCAGTCCTGCAAGAGAGGCAAAGTCTTCTTGGCTATACTTTTGCCCATTAGGGCCGACATCGAAACGTCGACAAAGATAGGCAGCTTCACCATCTTGGAAGAAACAAATGCCATTTGCTGCCGTTTCTATATGATAGACTTGCGAAGCCAACTGCATGGTCAGATGCTCATTGGCTGGACAATACTTACGGTCGAGCAAAGCATAGGATGTTGGAGCAGGTTTCAAAATGTATGTTCCACGTTCACCTTCAGCTGGCTTTACCAAATGTCCTTCACTCAACACCAAGCTCGCCTTAGGTTGAACGCCAGAGAGCGAGATGCGCCCCACATTCTTCAGATAAGCTTCATTGTCACCACTATCGTTATTGGGACTGTCAAAATCAAGAATATGGGAAACTTCTTTTTCATCAAACAGTTGTTTCCGAGCTACAGGGGAATAGGTGGTAAAGCCTTCCTGCAATGTAGAAGGGCATACGTTTATTTCTACCATATTCATAAGGGCTTAACGGTTACGGCTCCAATGGTATCGTGCTGAGCTGTTGCCAGCATGATGCCGAAGTCATCGTTTTCATCGATATGATGCAACATAGATTGTACTTGGCGGTTGGAACCTTCAGACAACATATTAAAGAAATAGGGAAAAAGGTGGATAGAGTGATATGCCTCTTTCCTGACAGGCATTGCCAAGCAAACAGGCTCGCCGTGGTAGTCCTCACCATAAGTGAACACATATTCCCTGGCATCCGTCTCTTGCAATATGCCTGCCTCCATATCGTGAACATAAACTTTACACTGTCTCATAATCAAGCTGCTTGATGTTAATGTCTATTTGCAAACCCAAAGTATCGAGTATCGTGAGCAAGGTGGCGAGCTGAGGATTACCCTCGCCTCGTTCAATCGCTACAACGGTATTAACAGCTACACTTGCCAGGTCAGCCAATGTTTGTTGGTTGATACCCAATTTTTTCCTTCTTTCCTTGATGGCATTCCCTATTTCCTGTTGTATCATAATCTCAATATATTGCGATTTCGGTGCAAAGATAAGCAATTCTTTTCAAATAATGACACGAATTCTCAATAAAATGCGATTTTGGACATAATTTACTATGAATAGCCATAATAATACGTAAAAATCACAACGCATTGCGATTTTTATTGTTGTCCCATCATCTTCTTCAAAAGTTCTTTCATCTGTTCAGGAGTAAGGCTATCTATGTCGATAGGTCCTTCTTCCTTTTCGATGTTAAGCAACTTACTATTGTTACGGAATCGGATTTCAAGAGGCTTGTCCATTTTATAAAATCAAAAACATTAACGGAAACGAGCTTCTAAACGTATAAATCTATAATAGCCGTGAAATACGGTTTCCCAACTTCCATGATTGATACTATTATCCCCAATCTGGCCTTTTATCTTTCTCTTCAGGACGGTAATATGACTTTGACTTATCTTCCTTAATTCAAGAAGAAAACTCCCAAATATGTAAAAATCCTGCAAATCGGCGAGTTTACTTTTAAAATCAAGAAAGAAAACCAAGGAATTTGTATTATTGTGATCAAATAACCTTATTTTGCCATCTTTGAGTTTAAATACAGGTTTTTCTTTCTCTTCTTGGTCGGCAAAGAGGATATTTACTCTATTCCCTTGGAAGGCAACAACAATTTTGAAGAATCGCAATTATTGTGGTTTTTATTGTTGTCCCATCATCTTCTTCAAAAGTTCTTTCATCTGCTCAGGGGATAGGCTGTCGATGTCGATGGGTTCTTCTTCCTTTTCAAGGTTGAGCAGCTTACTATTGTTACGGAATCGGATTTCAAGAGGATACATATCCTGATAGCCGCTTGTCACATCATTCCCTTGTGAGTGACCCATACTTTCAGAGATGTACAACTCCTCTACGCCAGCCAGTTTCAGGTTGGTATCAAAGGAATGACGCGCCCATGTTCCAGACACCACTTTGTCCCACCCAAGTACTTCTTTACATATACGGTTCATGCGGTCTTTGATGTTGGAGTTTTCCTGTACCGTCAGTTTCCTTCGCAAGGTTTCATCTGTGGCTCCATTGAAGATTTGTGGAAAAACATATGCGTCCTTCTCTGGCTTGGCTCCAATCTCATTAAGGATCACTTTGAGTGGTTCTATGATAGGAACGATAACCACCGACATGCTGTTGCTTCGTGCCGATGTTTTCTTTCGCATAAACTCAAAAGCACGACCACCTTCTGCAAAGTAAGTACGGTTGTAGGTCAAACGTCCTGCATCGGCAAGATTGAATCCATTGCACAGATATTGTGCCAGGAATAGGCCCAAAGAATCATGGGCACGTTTCTTATAAGCTGGATCCCAACCTTCGGGATAGCGCTTCTCAACGAAGACTTTATATAGTTCCGTCATTTCATCAACGCTAAGGTATGATTGCTGGCGACGTTTACCTCGTGGAATTGAGATGAGCGTGTTGTCCTTGTTGGAGAAGGGGTATTTGTCCTCGGTCAAAAAACCTTGGCGAATACATTCATTCCAAACAACACGGCAGGTCCGAAGATACATACCACGGGTAGCATCAGCAATCTTCCCGACGACCTTGCCGTTTTCGACCACACCATTTTTCATTACATCATTCCACTTGTCAATTACGTTTTTGCCGACCATGAAGCCCTTCACATCACCAACGTATTTAAGGAAGGAGTTGAGTGCCCACTGGTAGTTCTCTGCGGTACCAACCCTGTCTTCTGCTTTCATTCTTGCGATAATGCTCTCCCAAACACCTACAAAAGATGTAGCTTTATCATATTCGATTTCCGCACCTGTCAGATAAGTACGGATAAGGTCGAGTGTTAAAGTCTGCTTCTTGCTCAGTTTCTCCAGTTTTTCCCTGTAGCTTTCTAGCATCTTTAGCCATTCGACATGAACAGGCATGAGCGAACTTTTCGCTCCTTTCACGCTACATACGTCATTGAAGTACTTCTCGCTTTGATAGTCCATATCCTTTAGTTTGTAGTAATACCGTTTAGCTGCTATCTGAAAACAGATGGCCAAAGGGTATACATTCGTACTCTTATTGGTACGTTTGTCGAGAACTAAAGTAAGTGAACAGTTGTCCACTTTTCCGCACTTGATTGATGTCTTTTCAGCCTTCATAACTATAGTCTGTTGCTTCGTTCATGGGAATCTTGCGAACAATTTGCGAACAAAATGCGAACAAAATCGCCCATTAATTGAGGTTTATTGAAATTTCACTTTTGCGCTGCAAAGTTACAAAATAATTGTGAGACAACGACTTACGAAGTCAAGAAAAATTTTATGAAACTATAAAAAATTTTATTTTAACAGACTCATAATCTGGAGGTCCCAGGTTCAAGCCCTGGCTGGTCCACACTGAAAATCAAGCATTTACAAAGATTTTGTAGGTGCTTTTTCTTTTGTCGGTGACCTTCAAGTGACCTTTTTGAGACAAAAGTGACCTCGCGTTACCTTCTGAAACGTAGAGAGATTATTTGTTAGTTCAAGAAATGTTTTTGCAAAGATTACAGCGAAAACAAGGAGCATTATCTAAAAGCGGCAAGCAGGAGAAGAAAACCAGATACCAGATTTAGGTATGTGGTTTTGAGTTGCTCCGCTAATCATCAAGAAAACCATATTTGGTGGATATATGAACAGCAAAAACACATAAAAAAGCATAAAAAAGAGGCGCAGAACCACGATTATTTAAAAGAGAGCTGCAGAAATTGAAAGTATTTCACTACCTTTGCAGGGTAAATATTACATTATTTATATATGGAAGATATTAACCGAATAAAGATGGTTTTATTCGAGAAGAAGAAAACAGCTCGATGGCTGGCAGGTGAGATGGGTGTCACCCCTTCTACCGTCAGTAAGTGGTGTACCAATTCTTCTCAACCCGACCTCGCCACAATTCTCAAAATAGCAGATTTGTTGGAGGTTGATATACGGGAGTTATTTGTGAGGGAGTATAAACAGTACCTTCTTTCACAAGAGTTGGAGAAAACAAATAGCGGGGAATGATATATGGATAAACAGGGATTTATAGATTTTAACACCAGACTTTCGCCAGAGAATTCAGGCAAGGCTGACAGCTATGCCCGTGCCATACAAGTTCTGGATGAGGTGTTGCCGTACCAAGATGTAGTAGATCTTCACAGGCAGTCTCTCTATCAAGTCTCTGATACTGCTGTCATAGAAGCCATACTGCATCTGGTCAATGATGAGGTAAAGAAGATGAAGCTCCAACAGCAAAACATCTTCGACGATTACGGCAAGCCCAACCAACGAAGCTATCCGCTTAAAAGTTTTTGTTCTGCGGCTCTGAAGAGTCTGAAGAAGTATGCCCAATATATGCAGGATGTCAATGAGGCAGACAGAATAGTGGCTCAGGAGGCCGACCCTCGAAGCATTTCCACAAGGCTGATTGACCATTTCAATCTGACAAAAGAAGGCGAAGATGTCGTATCTGAATCGAAACGCAGGAAAGGACAAGACTACTTCCGCAGAATGATACTGACAAACTACGGTGGTCGTTGCGCCTTGACGGGTATGGATATTCCGCAGCTGTTGCTAGCTAGCCATATAATCCCTTGGGCGGAGAAAGCACACAAGCAAGACCGCCTTAACCCCTGCAATGGTATCTGCCTGTCGGCACTATACGATAAAGCCTTTGATCAGGGATTGATAACCTTTTCGCCTGATGACTATAGCGTCATACTCTCATCTGCCCTACAGGAGCACAAAACCGCGGAGTACTACGACAAGCATTTCGGCAGTATTGCCGGCCAGAAGATACAGGTTCCCAAGGACTATGCACCCAAACGCGACTTCCTGGCTTATCATCGTGACCACGTGTTTGTAGGAAGGTAGTTGATGTAGGAAGGTCAAGCGTAGGAGTAGCTTAAATCAAGCTTATACCCTCGGGGATGGCTCTAAGATGAAAGTAAAATATTAATCGGATTAACTGAAACTTAAACGATAGAATTTGTATTATGAACATACAGAGTTGGAGTAACCTGATTTACAAATATTACTTTGAAAGAGAACTCGGTGATAGAGTTATTCTTCACATTTCCATGCAGGATCTTATTGATTTTGCTAAAGACCTTGATGTGGAAATAGCAAATGGAAGAGGAGCGACATCATTTGATGATATTTTTATTCGCAATGATTTCGTTAGGAAGTTTTGGTATAATACAGATGGTAATAAAGATTTGAAAGACTTACAAAAAAAGATTAATCACATAGCAAATCTTGCCATCAATGAGGAAGATTATGTAGTTCTCTTGTCTATCGTTGCTCTTTTAATCATGCCCATATGCGAAAATGATGAATTGGAACTACATGGCAGAGATTATTATGGACATTTGTACAAATTCCTGATTAGTAACGGATTCGTGAAAGGAAAGCAAGGAGACACCGACAAATGGAGCCGCAGTTTTCTTGGAACAATACATCTAGACAAGATATGGTTATGTATTGATAATTGGGCAAAAGACAACAACCTTAATTATAAATCTAATCTCGTTATTTCTGATAACGGTGCAACACAGTATGCGTTATCACTAATGAAAGAGAGTTTGTTGTCTCCGTCCAAAATTCAAAGGTTTGGTATTCTTTTTGATAAAGCAGGTTTAGTGCCAAGAGCAAACATTGGTGATACCAGACTGTTATCAGCTTTTTCCAACTACTATGCTCAGATTGGGATCCCTTTATCAAAATACAAAACTCTAACAGGAACAGACAACAAAGAATACCTTACTTCTGTTCTACACTCAGAATATCAAAGGTGGGATGGAACTACAAAGATTAAGGAACGAGACCGTAAAACCGGTAGAACAAGAATTGAGTCCGGTAACACATGCTATCCCTTACTATTAAGTATGGAGTATGATGTTTTAACAGACGAGATGAATTTTGCATTGCATCTTTATTGTTCCGACATTGAAGATATTGAAGATTTAAATTTCAAGACGGAATCGACTAATACACCATTGCCTCCTGTATATATTAAGAACGACGGTTATGCAAGTCGTCCATTTCCCATTAAGGATGACGAAATCTCTTCTATCTTTAAGAACAGAGAAGGAACATATGGAATATATGAAGTAAACGAAAGAACGATGAAAGGTCGTTTTGTGGTGACTGATTATTATTTGCTCAAACAATACAAAAACAAATACATCTCAACTAATGAGTTTGTTAAAGGTGAATTCTATTTTGCTGTAATTAGGAATGAAGCACTCGACAAGTTCCAATCCTGGATATTAAGCAATAATGCTAAACTTATTTCCAACAATATTCTCGGTGGCTTTTATAGTGCTTTTCGTATTCAGCATGCCATAGAGGAATCTGAACAAGGCAATAGCCTACGGTTTAAAAAAGAAATAAAATGTCGATCTGTTAATAACCTGGAGATAAAATCAGAAGCAGACAGCGAAGTTGTTTTGCTATCTAAGTTGTTACCTGCCCAGTTTGAAATAACCGGCATAGACATATCACAGGATAAAATATATGCAGTTTCAGTAAATACCTTGCACCGCAATTCTTCCGAACTTGCATACGATCATGAGAAAAACTTATGGGTATTAAAAGTCTTTACCAATCTATTTCAATTGGGTAAAGATTTCCAACTTTATTGTAATGAGAGTCCTATTCCGTATGGGAAAACATATAGATTCTCTGACTTTATACTGCCCAATACATTTAAAGAACTATCTTTAGACAAATTGGGGATGATGAGTGAGGAAAAGTTTTCCGTGGGTCTTCAATTACCGAATAACATCATAAATAATAACCTTATTAATTGGGCGTTTCTTTCATTACAGATGAAACATGCACCAGCAAAGGCTATTTCTCCCAAAATATATCAAGAAAGAGATTTCCTGCTGTATGCTATCACATCTGCTTCGTATGAAACAGACAAATGGATAATCACTACCGAATGGCTAAAGTCTATTAGGGACAGATTGATGCAAGATGTTGATGATGGTGAATCTGCGCCCAAATCTGATAAGTATGCTCTACAAAATGCATTGGCGGATTATTTCAGAATGGGATATATCAACTACGCATATACGGAACGGGGGCTCCGTCTTGTTGCGAATAGACCAACTTTGGTACTATTGACTCCTGATTACGAAAAAATAGTGTCGCCTGGACTAAACGGCAAAAAAATGTATTCCTTTAAGTGTACAGATAATCAGTTTAAGTGTTTACTCACTGGCGGACGAACTATTGCATTGATTAGAGACATTGAAAAGCAGCAAAAAGCATTAGGAATATCAGTAGAATTCGTAGAGAGTACAGATATTTTGATGCCGCAGACGGTATATATTTATGCACAATCAAGAAGTTCATTCAAACAACTTGCAGAAAGATGCCATTTGCTCTATCAGGATAATTTATACTCTAATGCTCTGCTTGAAGATCTCCCCTCTGTAGATGACTATAAAGAAATGAAGAAAGTTAATGGCTATGAGCAAGATTTATTTCTTGTTAAACACTTCAGAAGTATTGATTACAAGAAAATGTCAGATCTTTATCCTGATAGAGTTGCTAAGGGCAGATGCCTAACCAATGCAGAAATAGACAAAGAAGAATATGACAAGAATAATGATGTTGTAGTGTTCTTCCCTGGAACAAGAGATGAAACTTGTGTTCTGATAGATAACGGTAGGATGATAGAAATCGATAAATATTGGGGCCATTTTATAGGAATGCGTCTGCAAAATGCTCAGGTGTTGCAATATGATGAAGACAAGGAACTAATCATTCTGCCTCAGCAAATACGCTTGCCTTTATTATATGCTAGAGCCTTGACACTTATTACCGGTAAAACTCCAAGTGCCACCTTTGGAAGTAGAGCCTATAACGTGGTTGGACAAAATCCTTTAATAAAGGCCTGTAAACCAGAAACTATTTTAAGAAAACTCGGACAAAATTAAATATTTGTAATTATGGCGAAGTACCTGATTAATCCTATATATTCATATAAGGAGATAAAAGAAAATTTTATCCTTTATGTAAAAACAGCTTTTGGTACCAGATATGATAGTATCGAGAAAGAGCGAGAAGAGTTGTTGAATACTGATTCAATAGCCTCACGAGAACCTTGGATAGAACCGTTGCCTTCCTATAATAATATTGAAAGGAATGGTGAAAAACTGCGTATTTCATCATTGGAAGAGTCTGATCTTCCCGGTATGAACATAGAAGCGAGATCACTTTTTAAGGAATTCATATTAAAGGGTCTCATTAGTGGTAATTATCCTATTTATCAGCATCAGGCAGAGATGCTTCAGAAGGCACTTTTAGGTAAAAACTGTATTATTACTTCTGGTACAGGTTCAGGTAAAACTGAATCTTTTTTGCTTCCGATGTTGGCTGATATCATGAAGGAAGCAGAGAGTGAGTGGTCAACTTCTGAGAATTATACCACACATGAGTGGTGGAAGGCTAATAACGGAGAACCACTTAGCAAAAATGAGGTATTTGTTTTTCCTCAAGGGGCAGTTCGAGGAACACCTGGTCGAATGACAGCACATGCACTCCAACGTGCCAATGAAAAAAGGGACGCTGCTGTAAGAGCGCTCATCATTTATCCTATGAATGCCTTAGTAGAAGACCAAATGACTCGCCTTCGCGATGCACTTGACAATGACGAAGTTCAACAATGGATGGTTGACAGACTTCATGGGAATAGGATTTTCTATGGAAGATATAATGGGGCGACTCCAACATCAGGTTATCCTAAGAGTGGTGAAAATGCTGCTAATAGTAATATCTATAAGCGTCTTCTCTCTGCAATGAGAGAACTTGATGAGCAGACAAGTGACACACTTGCACTAATTGAAGGTATTGACAGAGAAGAAGAAATCAGATTACGTGAAAAAGAAAAAGAAGATAAACAAAATCTGACTGATGAGGAAAGAGAAAAGCTAAAAAATATTCACAAATACGAGGTGAGGCGTACAATCTCACCAATGACTAAGGGTCGTGATGGTATCGCATCTTCGGAAATGCGTAGTCGTTTTGACATGCAGCAAACTCCGCCGGACATACTCATTACTAACTATTCGATGTTGGCAATGATGCTGATGCGTGAGGTGGACAATCCCATCATAGAGAAAACACGTCAGTGGTTAGCAAAAGATAGGCGACATATTTTCCATTTGATAATCGATGAATTACATCTGAATCGTGGAACAGCTGGAACAGAGACTGCCTACCTTATTCGCTTATTGTTAAACCGTCTGGGATTAACTCCTGATAGCCCTCAACTGAGGATACTATCTTCGTCTGCATCATTGGAAGTTAATGGTGATAAACAGGAAGAAAGTTTGAAATTCCTTAAAGACTTCTTTGGTTGCGATTTTACAGTAGAAAACATTGTTGAAGGTCATTATGTGCAGACGACTCAACACTATGACACGAAACTACCTATTAATCCATTTATTGACATATACAATCTTTTCTATGAGAATCCATTATGCTTTGAACAATATAAGGATGATGCTTTGATTAAATCTCATATTGATTCAGTTTGCCATAATGCGGCTTCAGTCCTTGCGTCATATGCAAATGTAGGTTTGATAGAATCTGATGGACTACAACAATTGCTGAATGTGTTCATTACTGATGAACTGGCAGTTACACAACGATTATTTGACACTTTCGATTTGGGGGAAATGGGGCATAACAGAGCCTTGCCATTCTGCAAAGGAAAAAATGAAGACGAGTCAAATAATCAATTAGGCAGATATTTTACTTCGTTTCTCTTTGGTGAAGACATTGACGAAAATGAATCAGCAAAGGCTGCTGAAGGTTTTGTTATTTTAAGAGGATTATATGATATATTTAACGTCTCCGCTTCGACATTACAACGTTTCCGCTTTCATTTGTTTTATAGGAATATAGATGGACTTTGGGCTACATTGGATGATTACAACGAAGACAATAACAGACCTGTTGGAAGACTTCATGCTCACTCTCGCGATATAGATGGAGACAAACGCGTTCTTGAACTATTATATTGTGAACAATGTGGTACACTTTTCTATGGTGGCAAAAGACATGCGTATAGAGAACCGAATAGCTACAAATGGCTAACCAATATCTTACCTACCAGTTCAAATCTTGAAGAATTACCTGAACGGCAAAGCCAGGTAATGGTAGAGAAACGTAATTACCATGACTTTGCGATATTCTATCCCATACCTCCTTCAGAAAGGGCTGACACGGTCGAGAAGAGAATGCATGAGCAAGACGTAAAGATGCTGCATAAGGGTGAATTCGGGAAATCCGATACAGAATTTGATTGTGAGTGGCAATTTGCATATCTTGACGAGAAAACAGGTTTTGTAACACTTGCAGATGAAGGTGACGAACAATCTGGTATCAAAGGATTCCTTTATACAGTCCATGGCCTAGATGGTGAGCAAAATATTGAGGCAGCTTGTGCTGCGCCTGCACTTCCTTGTCATTGTCCTTATTGCGCTACAGATAAACATGGCAAAGGCTTCCGATCTCCTTTAAGAGGTTTCCGAACTGGTTTCAATAAGGTTACTCAATTATATGCACGAGAACTGTTCTATCAGTTGCCTACTCTCCATAACCGCAAACTAGTTACATTTGCAGACAGTCGACAAGATGCTGCTGTCGTTGCTAACGACATAGAGCGCAACCAGTATACAGATTTAATGCGAGATATTATTGTAGAACAGTGCACGCTTGATCCGACAATTGACTATGACGCAAAGGAATTGGAATTAAATGAGCTGATAGAAGATAAAAAGAATGCATTAACGACCCGTGATAATCCTCATTCTTCTGAACGTGAAAAAAGGAATGCATTGCGTATACTTTCCGGCATTGATGGTGAAATAGCAGTAGTAAAGAGTATTCTTGAGAAGACAAAATCTGTTGAAGACCTGATAAAAACAGATCACTGTATAGATTCGCCTATATATAAAGCTTTCCGAGAACTATATTCTAACCCTGCAGGCTGTGATTCTACAAATCAGCACTATGAAGAAACCAGAGATGCAGACCCTGTTATGTGGTATGAAGTGGATGAAAATGCCTCTCAGCAATTAATAGAAAATGTAGAAAAGAAAGCAGGAAAGGCTATCATCCAACATGTA
Organism: Prevotellaceae bacterium KH2P17; assembly: GCA_900199655.1. Taxonomy (GTDB): domain Bacteria; phylum Bacteroidota; class Bacteroidia; order Bacteroidales; family Bacteroidaceae; genus Prevotella. The sequence goes on along the minus strand of FZRE01000026.1, from coordinate 20,113 downwards.
ATGGGAGTTCTTTTTGGGCGCTTACATTACAATGCTGAAAGTTCAGGCATTGGTTGGGTAACCGTCTCTCGTTATGAAGAAAAAATAGAAAAGGCACTTACAGAAAACAACAGAGGGCTAAATACATTTATTTCTCATGATATATTCATGGAGATAGTTACTTCTGTGATAAGATTAATTGGTAATTCCTACAGATATTATCACAATCCATACGAAGACGATGTGTTCCCCAAGGCTTCTGATGCAGACTTTCAAAACCTGAAGGCGAAAGCACCTATTAGGCTGTATATATACGAGTGCTGCAAAAAATATGGAATCCCATATAGTCAGCAAGATGGTAGGAAAACTAAGACACCCAATACTTTAGGACAGGCAGTTCTTGATTACCTGCGAGACACGGGCAACAAACAGATGTTCCTAATGCCTCATACATTAAAAATACGATGTGTGTCAGGCCAAGAAAAGGGATACATTTGCCCAAAGTGCGGTCGGGTTCATTTAAACAAATCTGCAGGTATCTGTACTAACTGCTTTAGCCGTTTAGATGAACAAAACACAATAACTGTTGACGAACTAAGAAGAAGAACCGACCTAATGATTAACTCTGTAAAGCACCGACCTGCATGTCGATTGCATTGTGAAGAGCTTTCTGGTCAAACAGATAACCAAGGAGAACGTCAACTGGAATTCAGGGATATCATTAAAGTTAACTCTCAGGATAAGAACTCAGAGTATTTGGAGAAAGCTAAATCAATAGATGTTCTCAGTGTTACAACTACGATGGAGGTAGGTGTTGATATTGGTCCATTACAAGGAGTGATGCTGACAAATATGCCACCACAAAGATTCAATTATCAGCAGAGAGTTGGACGTGGTGGACGTAGAGGACAAGCTTATTCTATTGTATTAACACTTTGTCGCGGTCGCAGTCATGACGAGCATTATTTCTTAAATCCGTATCAAATTACTGGAGACCAACCACCAACTCCATTTTTATCTATGGATCAGTTCGAAATTCTTCAGCGCTTGTACGCAAAAGAGATATTGTATTATGCTTTTAAGTCCTTTGCCAATAACCATGATATTAGATTAGAGGGCAATACACATGGTGAATTTGGAACTCGTCAAGATTGGAAAGACAATGTGAACAACATTGTGGATGAAATCAATACTTGGCTTTCGAGTAATTCGAATATGTCACTTCTCCGAAAAATAGCATCATTGTTGACTAGTGACACAACATTAATTGATAAATTATCCTTGTTTGCACACGATACAGAACAGGATAGTAACCTTTTCAAAAAGATAGGCTATGCTGTAGATGATGAGTCTGTTGTTGCGGATACTCTGGCAGAGTGTCTTGCAGAAGCTGGCGTACTTCCAATGTATGGTATGCCAACAAGAGATAGAGTTTTATATCATAGTTTGCAATATGCACGGGGGAATGAGATAAAAGAAGAAATATCTTCCGTGTCTCGTCCAATAGACCAAGCAATTACGGCCTTTGCACCAGGTTCTTCAATAACTAAGGACAAGCATATTTTAACTTCCATCGGTTTTACTCAACCGTCAATTATTTATGGAGAAGGTATGCAAGGACGGAAATGTATTAAGACTAAGGGAACACCAATTTCACCAGTTTTCCCATTAAGACTGACTCTATGGACTTGCAGTAATCCTAGTTGCAACAAAATGGTCACTAATAGTCTTGATTCTAACAATGAAATGAGCTGTGAATCATGTGGTGCGCCCATGACTCCATCAACCATATGTACCCCAGCAGCTTTTATAACCAGTTTATCTAAGGGCTTCGATCAGAAAGATGACGCTGAAATATTGGTTAAGCGCAATGGCATTAGAATGGAGAGCTCTGCAAATCCTATAACTTTACCATGTCCTACTAACATGAATTTTGACCTCTCTTTACTTAAAGAGGGTAAAACATGGCGTATTAGTGATAAGGAAATAGAAGGTTGTGTGTGCAGTGTTCATTATATCTTAGGAGGAACAAGATTTTCTTCATCAGCCCTACAATGGATTGCCACCCCAGTATATAATGGGACAGATCAACCACAAACGCTTCAAACCGGTATAGAGTTAAGATCAGATGATAATAAAGATGTTAGAACTTTCATTTCTCCCAATGGTCAGATGGAGAGAATACATCTAGCAGCCCAAAAAATCACGAATGTAATAACGCTTTCTCCTAAAAATAGAATCCACGGTTTAACCTTAGAACCCTTCCATTGTAATGATAATGGGAAATTAGATTTCAGAACACAAGGGGTTAGAGCTGCATATTATTCACTCTCTTTCTTAATACAAAGAGCCATAGCATCTAAACTTGATGTTGATCCTACAGAGATTGACGTAGTTGAAGTCCTATCAAAGCCCGGATATTTAGGAGAGGTATGTCTTGCAGATGAGAAGATTAACGGCTCCGGATTTGTCGCAGATTTCTATAACTGCTTTGATGACTATATTAATAGGATATTAGGCAGTAATAGTGAAGACTCATATTTTAGACAGATGCTCGGTGATGAGCACATTGATGATTGTGACTCCTCGTGCTACAAGTGTCTAAAAACTTATAGGAATATGCCATATCATGGACTTCTGGACTGGAGATTGGGAATCGCTCTGTTTAGAATTATGATAGATTCCTCTTATAGGGCTGGAGCTGATGGAAATTTTGATTATCCGGAGCTAAAGGGATGGAAAGAATTCGCTAAAACTCTTCTTATAGCGTTAAACGAAGGATTTTTCCGTACTTCTTCTGGGACAATGGTTTTCGAGTTAGAACAGACTAGTGATGGAATACCATATCTATATGATCCAAGTGGAAGACGTAAGCCAGTGTTCGCATCACATCCTTTATGGGAAGGGATGTCAACAAGAATTATTGCAGATTCTGTCCTTGAAGCTTCTCTTCTTCACAATGAAAATTGGAATAATAGTGACATAATTACAATAGACACCTTTAATCTTTTAAGGCGTACAAGTAATTGTTATGAGTATATTCAGAACTTACAGAATCAGTGAATATGAAATTCGTTAAAATTCCTGATATTAAGAACACTTGGGACAATGTTGTGATAAAAACATTGTCTCCAAGTTCTTTCTCATGGATAGATACGGGCTGCTCATACCAATTGCTACTTCAAAAGGCTTTAGATTCATTTAATGACAGACGTTATCTTTTACCGACTTCCAAAAGCACACTTATAGGAACCATCATCCATAAGATTTACGAGTTGTCTTCTAAAAAGGAGATCTGCTCTATAAAAGATTTATCGTCCAAATGGGAAGAGCTAGTAAAAGCGCAGGAAGATAAATTGAGCCAATATTATCCAACATTACAAAATGTAGATATTAATGACTATGACAAAAGAAACAAATGCTTCCGTTATGCACTTTCTATTATCAATAGTAGTTCGCATAAAGGAGGGAATTCAGAAAAAACGAAGACTTATTCAGAATATTGGATTGATTGTACTGATATTGGCTTGCGTGGAGTTATTGATAAGCTACGCTTGAATCCTGATGGTGTTGACATAATTGATTACAAGTCAGGTGTTGTTATTGATGAAACAGATAACATAAAAAAGGAATATGTTACTCAGTTGCACCTTTATGCAATAATGTGTGAACATCTTAAACTAGGATCAATAAAGTCACTTTCTCTTGTAGATATTGATGGCAACAGACATTTCGTTAAGTATGACAAGGGCTTGAATGCATCATATCTTATCCAAGTACAACAAACAATAAAAAAGTTGAATCAAATAATTGAAAAACGAGAATTTAACAATGGATTAAAACCATGTGAATCGTGTTCGTTATGCTCAGTTCGCCATATATGTGAACAAAGAGATATGAGCCAAAACACCATTTTCACTGATATTATAGGTGTAGTAAATAAAGTCATCAGTCCTAATTTGTTTGAGTTAGCAACAACCACGGGTGATACAATTACTTTATCGGGATTGGAGGAGTTTCATTTAGACATGCCTGAACAATATGTCGATAAAAAACTATCGCTTATAAACATTCTCAACTCGAACATGGCTAAACCATCTAGCAGTTATAAGATTTCGAATAATACAATTATATATGAATTATAATAAGAAAAAAAAAGATAAAATACCAGTCGTTTCATTTTTTTCTGGTGGCGGATTCATGGATATGGGATTCATGAATGCCGGTTTCCAAGTCGTGTATGCAAATGAATACGAAAAAGTTTTTGCAGAACTACATGACGAGGGTATCTCTTCATGGGGAAGAGGACATAAAAAGAAGTATTGTCCAATTACAAGTACAGAGTCCCTGTCTGATTTATCCCCCGATGCTATTTTAAAGAAAGCTTTCCCTAAAGGAGTTCCAAGTATGTGGGGAATTATTGGAGGCCCTCCATGCCAAGATTTTACTATGAATGGAAAAGGGGATGGGTTTAAGGGTACACGTGGCAAAATGACTCATGTATTCTTTGAGCGTATTAAGAAAATGGAGCCTACATTTTTTGTGATGGAGAATGTTGTAGGTCTTCTTATGAGAAAAGATCCGAAGCGTATTCTAGATACATTGTTATTAAAACTGTTAAGCGAAGATTATTATATTGATCGTACTACTCTGAATGCCCTAGATTTTGGCGTTCCCCAATATCGTAAACGCGTATTTATAGTAGGGCTAAGAAAGGATGCATTTAATGTATCCGATACCATTGAACCTACAATGCAAGACGTTAGAAGTATGCATTTTCCGTGGCCTACTCCCAAGTATCCAGATGCTCATACTACAATTAAATGGCCAGAAGATATCCCTTTTGGAACTGCAAACGTGGAAAAACCTGAAGACATTCCATTTGAGTTATGTGTACAAAGATGCTTAGAGTATGCTGAAGATTTGCCAAATGGTAATGAATATTTCGCTTTTGTAAAAGACGCAGATAAAAGATTGCTTATAAACGAAGGAGATACCAAAAGACGTTCTTTTAAAAGATTGCATCGTTTCCGTTATAGTCCAACCACCTGTTTTGGTAATAATGAAGTTTTTCTTCATCCCTACAAAAACAGGCGCCTTACTGTGAGAGAAGCATTGAGAATTCAAAGCGTAGATGACAAGTATGTATGGGGACCTGGACGACAATCTGCAAAGTTCAAAATCATTGGTAATGGTGTTCCTGTACTTCTAGCAGAAGCTGTAGCAAAGGAATTGTACAATTTGATAACTAATAAGTAATATGGACAGGCTCAACTCACAACAACGCCACGCTAATATGGCTGCCATCCACGGCAAGGACACGAAGCCGGAGATGGTGGTGCGTCGTTGGCTGTGGGGACATGGATTCCGCTATCGACTGAATCATCCAAGACTGCCCGGAAAACCTGACATTGTAATGCGGAAGTATAGAACTTGTATCTTTGTGAATGGATGCTTCTGGCACGGACACAATGTGAGCCTCACCCCCAACCCCTCTCCAAAAGGCGAGGGGAGCAAAGAATTTGATAATTCCGAGTGCTGCAAGATTCCGAAGACGAACAGGGAGTTTTGGGTAGCCAAGATACGGAGGAACCAGGAGCGGGACTTGAAGGTGCAGCATGAGCTGGCTGCGATGGGCTGGCACTCCATTACCATTTGGGAATGTGAACTGAAACCGAAGGTACGGGAGAAGACGTTGGAGTCGCTGGCATTCACACTCAACAAAATATACCTGCAAGACCATAGCATCAGGCACTATGAGATACCAGAGGAAGAACCCATGATGGCGGCAGAGGACGTTTCAACAATATATGGAAATAAAGCAACTTGATAATACGTTATAAGATATGTCACAGAAAGAAGGTTATATAAATTTTGAGGAATACTCACAAGTAGGGGAACCTCAGAAAGCGGAAAGGGCTTACGCATGGAGCACAGCTATCGGTCTTCAGGCGGTAGATGGGCTGACTGTGTCGCAATATCTCAAAGATACAGCCGTAAGGAATATTGAGGGTGAAATCACTATTGATGAAGCTCGTGAACTTATCAAGACCTATTATCAGACAAAAACAAGCCGTGAGCCAGACGACGAAGAGAAGCAGGAAGCCGATAAGGTTTCAGGCAACATCGCGAAAATCATAGCCGAGCAGTCGTTCTCCTTTAGCGTGCCAACACTCATTTCCATCCATCGTCACATTTTCGAGGGAGTGTTCAAGCACGCCGGACAGCTGCGCAATTACGACATTACGAAAAAGGAGTGGGTGCTGCGTGGCGATACGGTACTCTATGGACGGAGTCAAGATCTGCGAATGGCTCTGGAGTATGACATGGAGCAAGAACGACAGTTCGATTATAGCGGATTAAACATGGGCCAGGTGGTGGAGCATCTCGCAAAGTTTGTGTCTAGTATCTGGCAGATACATCCTTTCCGAGAAGGAAACACGCGAACGACGGCTGTTTTCACCATTAAGTATCTGCGTTCCATCGGGTTCGACGTTACTAATCACCTGTTTTCCATGCATTCGTGGTATTTCCGAAATGCGCTGGTACGGGCCAATTACCAAAATATAGCGAGGGGGATTCAACGCGACACGCGATTCTTGGAACTATTCTTCCGAAACTTGCTGATGGGCGAAAAGAACGAGTTGCACAACCGTTATATGCTCGTTAATCCACCAGAAGAACTTGCAGCCCCATCAAGTACCCCCGCAAGTACCCCATCAAGTACTGGTGCTCCATTCGCGACCGACAATGAGAATATTTTGCGGTTGGTCAAAGCTATTGGCCATCGTCAGCTCTCCGTAAAGGAGATGCTTGCTGCCGTTGGTCTGAAAGACCGAATGAATTTTATGGAGTATTCTCTTACCCCAGCAATGGCTGAAGGCTTTGTCTGCCTGCTCTATCCAGACAGACCTCGGCATCCAAGGCAAAAGTATCTGCTAACCGTCAAGGGCTCCGCCCTCTATAACGAACTGACAAAGGATGCGAGCAAATAAAGTTAGACATTGAGTTGCATGGCAAAGACACAATGCCATTTGAAGGAAAATCGAATCACATTGGCGATTCACCAATGTGACTCGGAAAGTGTTTCGTTTAGGCTGGCACCAATGTCTGGGTATCGTTAAAAGAATGTCAACTTGTTTTTGCAAACGTACAATTTGTACAAATGGTAATCTCGGAAAGGGAGTGTCAGAATAACACCCCCTCTCGATGGTATGGCAACTGGCGAGGAATTCTCGGTGGTTCAAATCGGAATAAAAGCTAGCCAATTCCCCAGCCTGTTTTCTTCTTCGTTCCATCCCAGTTGGTAAGTTCACCATTGGAACCGCCACCACCTGTGCTAATACCGCTCCTACCGCCTGCGGCCAGAAGTAGATTCGCCATCAAATCTTTGGTGACCGTCATGGCATCACAGAGTTGCCGAGTGCGAGATGCTGTAAGACCAGCTTTGTACTCGGACATACCTGTCCACGACACCTTTTCTAACAGGTAGGCAGTAGCCATCCTGCGCTGTTTTTCGTCAGTTGGGTCAAGGCCATACTTGAATGCTTCAGCAATGATGCCCCATGCAACAGTGTTATCCTGCTTTGGCTGGAAGTCGTTGTCTTTGCTATCTGCATAATCCCTGATGGCAGCAACACCATCTTTAATCCATTTGTCAATCTGTTTCCTGAAGGCTTCCTTGTTCTGCAGTATGCTCTCCCAGATTTCCTTGATTTCTGGTATACCCAACAATTCTCGGACTTTGTTCTCTGCATTCTCGGCCCGTTGATGCTCACTATATGCCTTGTTGCCTGAACGGACAGCCTCGGACTCGGCTTTGCCAAGTCGTTCCTGTAATTCCTTGATTTCTGCATCCTTCTTGTCCCGAAGCCGGGTGATGGCATTCTCGTCCATCGAGGCTATCCGCTTTCTGAGGACATCGTTCTCTTCAGTCAATCGGCTGTTCTCCTTTTGTAGCTGCTTGTTCTGCTCTATGATGGCTCTTACATTCTGCATGGCTTTATTGTAGAGTGCCTTCCCCAGTTTCAGTATATCCTGCTTCTGGAGTTCCTTGGCTTGCATGAGTGCAGTCTGCATTTCTGTAAGGATAACCTTTATCGCTTTCCGCCGTTCCTCTCTCCATTCCTTCTGCCCGAAAGCAGGGATTGGCTTTTCAAGTTCGGTTTTTATGGAATCCCAAGCATTCTTTACAAGTGGGTCGGTCTTCAAGGTTGGTACAATCAGGTCTTCTTCCTTGATGTCCAATGCCGCAGCATAGTCTTCCAGCTGAGAGATGTTGCCTTCCAGCCTTTCCTTATGCTGCTCTTTGTTTTGTATCTCACCCTCTAACTTGTCCTTCTGTTCTTCCAGGTGTTCCTTTTGCGTCTTCATCTCCTGTACCTCACCCGCCATCTTCTCCTTCTGGCCTTCCAGACGTTCATTCTCTATCTGGTTTTGAGCGATAGCATCCTTGGCCTGGCGCTCAGCCTCCAAAACGGCTTACTCTTGTGAACACGTTCACGACGTTCCTCACCTGGCAGCATGGCGATGTCATCGCCACGCTCAAGACCGTACTTGTGCCCAACCTCGTTATAGTAGTCTGTGTGCATCTGTTTGTAGGTTTCTCCCACGGCATATTTGTCCTTGCCCCATACACTGGCATAAGATACACTTTCCTTTTCCCTCCGTTCGGCTTCTGTTCTTACGAAGTTCGAGCGGATTTCTTCAGGAAGTTTCTTCCATTCCTTATGGGAGAGTACCTTCGACTTGTCATCCTTATGTACATACTTGGCAGATGCCCTTCCTCTGGATTTCGTCTTTGCCACGGGGATAGTCTGAATCTGAATGTGTGGTGTGGTTTCGTCAAGATGAACGTCGAAGCCGATGATGTTCTCCGCTCCCCAGCGGTCACATGCCCAACGGTAGGTGTCCATTGCCCAGTCTTTGATACCTTGTTTCAGCAAGACATGGGCATTGCTCTTTTGAAGGGTGAAGTCCACATCTTGGTCACCGAAGGCAAGTCGGGTCAGTACATCATGGTCACCACTGATGATGATGCCGACAGTGCAGTTCGGACTATTGTCGGAGATTCCCAGGGAATTATTATTGTCCATGTATGGCTTGAAGCCAAGTTCATCTAAGCGTTTCTGCAAACGCTCATGAAGTGGCACGGGATTGGAACCAAGAGGAACGATTTCGCCTTGGCTGTTAATCTCAAAGTTGAGATGCTTGCGCGTGAAATCGTAATGGTTGTTTGTGTCCTGGTTCTTCTGGCGATAGGTGTTCTCGTCCCATCCGCGACGCTCAGGCTCATAGCCTTCCGCTGCAGAAAAGGACTTTGCCGGTGCGCCGACATGGATGGCGGCACGGGGTACATTGTTTCTGGATTTACTCATTTTGTTCTATAGTTTTGAAGTTTATGTATAATTGTTTATCGGGTCTCGGGTGGAACCTGAGTGGAGGGTTGAGGGAGAGAGTCACTCCCTCACAGATGCATTTTGCTTCTGGCTTGTGCCACATGCGGCAACACTGCTGTATAGCGGCGGTCTAACCCTCGGAGAGCATAATGGGACTTTTTAAGGGAGCGCGCGAATCTAAAAGTCCATATTATATTATGGGATTATTCGGTAATCCCTCTCGGCGTAGCATTTACTCAGGAGCAGGAGGAACTTCGGCTTCTAAGCCGCAGTCGCCCTTCCCATGCTCCACATATCGATGGAGCTTGCCACAATAGGTGCCGTTGATACCCTTGTGCGAGAGGGGACACTTGTGGCATTCCGGGGTCCTTCCATGCCATCGTTCTTCCTGAGCCAATAGGATTGATTGCATGACAGCATCCTCTTTCGGCTCTTTCGAAACAGGCTCCGTTTTTGGCGTTTCATCCTGGGAAATGTCGCTGGTGGGTAAAATGCCCACCACCTCCAATCCGAGTGCCTTGACGAGCAATGCGACGTTAGGATTGACCTCCTCCATCCGCATCAGAGCAGCTTCGGCTTCGGTCGGTCGTAAGGGTTGCTGGCTGAGAACCATCTGAGCAATGGTGTGGCAATCGCCTTGCGCTTTCTCCATCACGTCTGAGACATAAAACTGGAGATTGGGAACCGCTTGCAGCGTTTCTTGCCATTTGCTGTAGTCACCCTTATCTGGAAACACAACCACAGGTTTTCCTGCAAGTGGAAGCAAATCGGTGGGAGTGGCCTTTCCTTTCCCAGTTGCAATCCAAACGTATGGTGTCGGGAAGCAACTCATAACGGCAGCAGTCATTTCATCCATCACCAATGCAACCGTCTGGGTGGGGAAGCTATCGAGCAAGTGCTCACCAAACAAGCAAGTCGGTCGCCCGTCTTGATAATACCAACTGTCATCATAGACCTTGCCTGTTTCGCTGTCCATTGTGATGATGCGACCATTGGTAATCTTATGCTCCGAATTGATATGCCAGAATATCGGTTCGCCTTGCTCGGTTGCCCCGATAGGATATCGCTTCATTAGGGCCTCCAGTCGTTCTTGGTCAAACCAGACGAAGCCACAGAGGTATTCAAAGAATGAACTGTTGAAGCTCGTTATCTCCGCTTTCATAGGCAACCCTCCTTCCAGTTGATTCCATGCAGCGAACAGATATGGAAGAACGTTCCGATGTTGATACCGCTGACATTGCGCAGGAGGTTGTCGAACTTCTTGTCTGTTTCAGATGCCTTGTACTTCGGATTTTGCGAGCTGACCTGATGGAACAAGCTACGTCCACGTTCACCAAGTGAGGCCAAAGCTGCACCTACATGGAACCAGTCATCGTAGGTAGCCGTGATGTCGATGCCTTGGTCAGCAATGAGTTTACAACACTTCTCAACCTGTTCCATGTCACCACCACTATATGTACCGGAACTGTGGTATGCCGGTTTGGGTTCCAACCACACCTTAGTATATAATGTAGCCTCCTCATTCACATACGGCTCTGGGTCGTAGGAGATGAAGCGCATCCTGTTCACATTCTTGCATGCTTTGTCAATGATTAGTCTGCTGTTTGCGAAGTCACGTTTCAGCGCTTCGAACTGAGCCTCATGCTTATCAGGATAGGCAATGCGGAAGATAGCAAACCAGCCTTTGCCACGGATGCTACGGCCCGCATAGAGTATCTGGGGGATGTTATGCCACTCATGCTTCATGTCATCAAACCAGTCAACATCCAAGTTATCTTTCTTGTCGATGTCGATACAGAGAAGGTTCGAGTGGGCCACGAGGTTTTCCGCCTTACATGTAGGAGCAAATGTACCTGAGATGGTTGCCACAGGCAGTTGCAACTTCAGGCTCTTTTGCATATCTTCATCCAGTATGGAACGGATATACTCTATCTGTTCCTTGTACCTATCACAGAAGAGGAAGTCGCGCAGGGATATTTCCGTGCCGACATTGTCTTCTACGTTTCGGTAAAAGCTAATCTTTGTATCAAATATACTTGTCATAGTTCTTCAATTTTTAAAGTTAGTGGTTGTAGTTGTAATTGAACCGAAAACCTTGACTTATAAGGCATTGACATTACAACTTGGGTACAACCATGAGGATGTGAGTCCATGATGGAGAGGTGTGTACCTTGGTTGTAGGGTGGTTGTATGCTTATGCCCTTTATCCACAGGCTATTACTAACACCTACAACTACAACCATCATTGTTCTTCGCGTCGCTCAGGCGCAGGCGGAACCTTTAGTATTTTATTGACATACTGCTGAGAAACGCCGAGAGCTTCGGCAAGGGCATTCTGCGACTTGATTGTGAACTGACGATTGACGGCACGTAGCAGGTCACCGTTGGTCATCGGACGCTGTGTGGCTGCCGAGCCTCGTAACAAAGGATATATGCGCTCGATATGGATGCGAGTAAAGTAGTCAGCCATGCGGATGGCATGTTCCATTCCTTCAGCCGTGATAACTGGCTCGTTCCAATGGTCGGACAGCAGGTGCGCCATGATAGCCAGGCGCAGTGTATGGATGTTCATCTTCTGTATCATACCGCTGATATAGCAATCCTCCTCTGCCCTCATGTCATTGTCATCGGCATAGTTGGAGTAAAGGCGGTTTGCCTCATGAGACAACTGGAGGGTTAACGGCTGCATGTTGAACAGTCTGCCGATGATGCCAGTCCAGCTCTCACGCATCTCTAGTGTCATGAACTTACGGTCACATCGCTTTATAAACGTGCCTTTGTCGGGATAGACAAAGAGGAATCGCTGCGTGAAGCCGGAATCCATCAAAGCATCAGTTCCGAAGGTTTTGCCGAGCAGTTCTGGCTGTATACCGCCGTTGATGCACATGGCAGGATCATCAATCAGTTTGGTCTCTTCGGACTTTCTATTAATGGCAAAGCTGACATTAGACCAGATGGAAAGCAATTGTGATAACTCAGCGCCAAGCCCATTACCGCCTTTGGAATAACGGCCCAAGGAATCAATGAACGACTTCAGTTCGTCGGCTACAACCCCAATCATATCACCTTGTGCAAGCAGGGCATTACGAGATTCTGGTGAACTGTCGCCGACTATCCGTTGATGGAATACAGGCTGTTCTCCGCTGTAGTTCTTATCTTCACGCTTGCGTTGGTCATAAGCGGCTTTTTCATCCTGGTACTTGGCAAAGTTGGCTTTGTCCTGCTCGCGCAATGGACGTGTGACTTCTTTCAGAGGCCCTGTCTTGTTGCGGCTGGGCTTTCCCACCATACAGAAAAAGTCGCAGGGATAGTTTGTATAAGGGTTGGTGACGAGCTGTGCCTTTTTCCCTGCCGCGAGGCCAGCAGTGAAGAGACTGTTGACCACCACATACTCCAGCGGACATCCGTAGGACTCAGCAACAGTACGGATATACTCCTGAACCGATTCGGACATCCAATCAATAGGCAACAACGGCTCAGTAAAAGTCGATGCCTTTAGGTGCGATGTTTCCTTGGGTTGGTCAGGTGGAGTCGGCAAAGACTCTGGAAGTTCAAGAGATGGTGCTCGCACTACAGGGGGAGTAGGTGGAACCTTATTTGTAGGCTCCACCTTCTCAGCCTCGGAGTTGATGAGGGAAAGGACGTCCGGCTGTCCATTTCCGTCAAAAGACATGATGGGTTCATCCATGGCATTCCTCCTTACATTTGTTATCACCACCTTCTATAGCAGAAGAGAAAATGTCCATCACCTCTTTCTTGGAATAGAGGTTGCGTCGGCCCATCTTGTGTTTCTTGCTGAGACCCTCGTTCTCCTTTCGCCATAGCGTCGTGTAGGTGATGCGCAGCATGTCGCACACCTCTTCACGGGTTAACCACTCGCCTTCTTCTTCGGAAGACTTCTCGTTCAGACCGCGCTTAGCGCAGACCTCTTCTACAATCTCAGTGACAACCTGCCTGAGGTCATCCATCTGTAACATTACAAAATTTCCTGTCATGTTTTCGCATTTTATAATTTCATGCCGCAAAGGTACAGGAATGCCATAGGGTGTTGCCTTGGTAAAAATCAGCACGATTTCTACCAAGTCAAAATTAACAAATAAGGGTCTTTATTTAACAGTTCAACTCTGAAGGAACGAAAAAAGGATGCCCAAAGTGAGCATCCTTGTAAGTTTAGTTGATATTGGGATTGATTGCAGATAGCAGACGAAGTTTTATGCCTGTCGCATACTTTCGTCCTCGTCTTATCTGAGCATCGGAAACATCAAGATTACCACTGTTATCTTCTGACACGATGGCGTTATAAACAGCCTCGGCCCAGTTAAAGCCTTTACTAATGTGGTAGTCGGGGAATTTCTCTCTCATAGCTGCATGGAAGGTGCGATAATTATAATCACCGTTTGTGAGGCCACCTTTTACCAATGCCGCGAAGATATAAGGTAAGATGATGTCTGCATCATCGACTTGTTTCCACTCAGAAAGTACCTTCTGGATCTCACCAATAAGAGTAGTGGCATCCTCTAGAGGCAGCATTTCCTCCAATAGAACATATGTACTTTTCCTTCCTCTGCGACCTTGTACTTCTATCAGGGCTGCATCTATGACCTGCTTGGTTCCACCTTTCTTCAACTTCTGGGTTACTTCCTTCCATTGGCTCTTTGAATAGCGGGCCTTGTCGATACTTGCACCGATGAGGGCTTCCACACATCGCCTTCCGATAAGCTTCTCCCAATAAGGGCTTTCAGGTTTCAGAAAAGTCTGGGATATAAGGTCGGCTGCATGAAGGAATCCATTGTCGAAGATGATCCAATAATAAAGACTGAACAGGTAAGGGTTCTTGTGAAGCAGTCGCTCACGGATAGCTTCATTGTTGAGAGAAGAATCAAGCATTTCAGACAAACGACCTTTCAAAGGATTTTCATCTCTTTCCATCAGGCTTTGCTGGTAGTGCTTATTACCAGGGAACAAGGATACCACGATTTTCATCATACCTTTCACACCTTTGGTCGAAAACATTTCCATCAGGAAGAAGAAGTTGGTCTGGATGAAAGTCATGTCGCCATCGTAGGCTTTCTGGAACGTATTCGTAAACTCCTTATATTCTTCTGGATGGCCATAGTGCCAACGTCGAAGAGTAAGGATGTTCAGCTCATCTGTCGTTATCTCGGCTACCTCCTGTTTACGGTTCTGCTTGTAGAACCGCTTGTAATCTTGGATGGCTTCGAAGATTTCCTGTGCGTCTGGCTTCTCGACTTTATCCGCTATGGCATCAGCCAATCGGCCTTCACCATTGTCAAATAGGAGATAACAGCACAAGCAGTATACAGAAGCATCACCAGACTCGACAGCCTTTGCGTACAACTTGTCTATATCAAAGCCTTCCTTCGACGACACGGCAGCAAGATTGACAATGACTGATTGCAGCGGTTCTGCATTGCCGTCACCAAGGTCTAAGATGTTCTGATGGTACGGCTTCAGCAGTTGCTCTTCCAAGTCTTGCTTGAACTTGAAATAGACATCTGCGTGGGATTCTTTCCAATCTAATAGTACTTCCTCACTCATTTAGACGAATACATTGAATTGTTAAATACGGAATAAAAACGCGCTTATTCCGCTAAAACTACCCATTTGGCGAACTCCATAGCGGAATAAGCGGTGATTTGTGAGTGAAATTGCATATATGTCACTTCTCCAACCCATTTGTTAAGAACCTCCTGAGATGAAGATGGGTTATGCCATTGTCATCAGATTTGGTAACCAATGGTGTCATAGAGATGACATATTTGGGATAGTTGTCCTTGATGGCACGAAGGTTGCCAAACTCACGCTCATATGTCTTATCGTCGGCTATGATATAAGAAGCCTGAACATAGATTCTTTCGCCTTTTGGCTTGGTACATACAAAGTCAATCTCACCAGCCTGAAGTTGTCCGACCATTACTTCATAGCCCAGACGAACAAGGTGATTATAGATGATATTTTCTATCACCTTTTCAATATCTCTCTCACGCGAACCACCTACAAGGGCATTACGAATACCATTGTCTTCAAAATAGAATTTATCGTTGCTCTCAAATATCTTCCGTCCGTGGATGTCATACCTGTTCACCTTGTGGATCATGTATGATTCGCACAGATACTTAGCATAATTGATAATAACAGTGGAGGTAATGTTCTCTCCTTGCGACCGCATGTACTTTGCGATGCTGTTGGCTGAGATGATTTTCCCCGCGTTGTCAGCAAGGAAATGCACAAGGTTTTCCAGAAAAGGAACATTGCGGATATTATTCCGCTTGATCACATCTTTCAGCAGTACGGTGCTATATACATCCATCTGGTATTCCCGTGCATCCTGTTCGTCGAGTCCTATCTTTTTCAAGCCAGGCAGTCCACCAAACTGAATATACTTTGCCAACGTATCATCGCTATCGGGCAACTCATGGAACTCCATGAATTCCTCGTAGCTTAGTGCCTGGACATAGACTTCTTTGTAGCGACCACCTATTTTGTTGGCCAAATCACCACTGAGCATGTTGGAGTTTGAGCCTGTAACGATGATTTCAATATCAGGCTCCTCATAATAACTGCGAATACTGTTTTCAAAACCTTCTATATCCTGAACTTCATCTATCAAGATGTAGTTGGTCTTTGTCTTGTCTCGCCGTTCATCAATATAGGCATTCAAGTCCCGGTCGGTCTGAATGTCGGCAAACTCATGTTTCTCTTTGTCAATGAAGATAATGTTTGCATGAATATCTTCTGCAACTTGATCCCTAAAGAGGCGTAGGGTGTAGCTCTTTCCAACACGACGTTGACCGACGATGATAATGATGGTGTCCTTACCAAGATGCTTAGCTATCTTGTCAAGATAACTTTGTCTAACGATTGCTTTCATATCTTTTATAGATGAAATTTGCTGCAAAGATAATAATTTTATCTTTTATAAAAGATAAAATCTGCAGATTTTTAACTTTTGTGTTGTATAAAATGTGTCATATACCCTAAAACCCATGCTAATCCAAAGTGTTTTCATGCCTCTTCTTACACTTTTCCAGGACGGAATAAGCCAAGTATTTACATTTTTCCAAGATTCATAATCTTCATAAGTTGGCGCAATCTCGACTTTTTTGCCAGATTGCGCCAAGTTGTAACCTATTTAGAAGCCTCTTCCATCAGTGCTGCACGTTCTTCCTCACTCATGTTCTTCAGCATTTCGAGTAGTTTGTCCTTTTGTTCGGCAGCGTTCTCTTCTTTGTTTTCTTCTTCGTCATCTATCACTTTGAGCAAATACGAATTATATTCCAACATTTTCTTTAAAGGGTATGGGCCAATGTATTTTGAGGTTATGTCTCCACTATCACTATGCCCCATGCCGCCTTGTATGTATCTATCTGGCACATTACCAGTGCTGGTCAAATTGGTGGCGAAGCTATGACGAGCCCAAGTAGGAGTCAGCGGAGCTTTTATATCCAACAGCTTTGTGACTTTTTTCATGTGGTTACGGATATACTTGTTGTAGCGTTGTACTACCCACATTTCTTGTTCGGCTGTAATAAACTTGCTCATAATGGGGAATACACGCTGGCCAAGCTTGGGCTTGTTGGCATGTCTATCGAGGATTTCTTGAATCTCATGCGTAACGGGGAAAATGACCTCGCTGCCATTCTTATTGCGTCCCTTTGTCTTGTGACGATGAAATCTCATTTGCTTGCCTTCAGTGGCAAAATACCAATCGTCATATTCCAGACGGAGAGTATCTGCCAGGTTCTGACCATTGCCAAGGTACATGAACAGAAGTAGACCAAGGTCACGGAATATTGCATCCTTTTCTTTCGGAATGAATAATTCCTTTCCGTTTTCGTCTTTCGCCTCCCCTTTTTCCCAAAACTCGTATAGCTGTTTCCAGACAGCTGGCCCTACAAAATAACCTTTCCGACTTTCCATTAGATTGTAGCCGGTATTTTTGAACATTTCTTTTGTGTTACCTTTTATCAGTCCACGGTCAATAGCAATGTTGACAATAGTTCGGAATGTTCGCATCAACAGTCCTATGTAAGAAGAACTCTTCTCTTCGTCTTCCAGTTTCTTTCTCCATTTCATTACAAAGTCATGGTCTATATCAGAGAATGCCACTTTGTCACCATTATCCTTGATAAACCGATTCATCACATCTCGGCCAACTCGGGCAGACCCGACACTATCTTCATCCTTTTTGTTTTGGCGATATTCCTCCCAAATTTTATAGATGCTGGAATCTCCGTCCTCCCTTCCCTGATAGAGGTCTTGAAGTCGTTTAATGGAGAAACGCCCTTCATCTACAAGTTGGTTGGTCATATCCTTGATTTTCTCCATTAAGGCTTTCAGATCATTCCGTTCTGCCAGTTGGATTCTTCTACCTGTTTTCTCATAATCGCAGAGTTGAATCCACTCTTCCATCGTGTATTTCTCGCCAAGTCTGAGAAAAGCCTTCTTCCCTTCATGCGCGATTCTTACAACAACTGGTAAGGGCTGACTATAATCGCCAGCCTTACGGATGTCAAGCGTCAATGAACCAAAAACACTTCCATTGGAAGATGTGAATTTGGCCAAACATTTCTCGCCTCGGCTGCTTTTTTGCTTGTCGTTAGAAGCCGAAAGGTGACCTTCTGTAACCTTTTCCTTTTTTGATTTCATAATTCAAATGTCTATAATATCCTTATTTTATAGGGCCTTCAGATTATAGTCTGGGGGTATTTTGGGTGACCTTCAGGTGACCTTTCTCCCGAAAACTGCTGCAAATTTACTACATTTTCTGCAAACCACAAAATTTATAACTCATTTATTTATCGACATTTAGGATTTTTTGAAATTCCATAAAATAACCATGGAAAAGACTCATAATCTGGAGGTCCCAGGTTCAAGCCCTGGCTGGTCCACTACCGAAAATCAGCAACTTACATACTTGACAAGTTGCTGATTTTTCTTTTTGCGAAAACAATGCGAAAACATAGCATTTGAGTTCGATACCATTTTATACCATGTGAGGCAATCATTTGCAAGCAAAATCATCCGACCAACTTGTTCCTATCGGACCAATACTAAAATCACCGAACCAAATTATGAAATTATTGGCCGGATGTAAGTGTCTAATGGCCTAATTCGAGAGATATGGATTTTCTTTGCAAATAAAAACATATTGATTATCAGTTAGTTATGTACAAGTGTGAATATCTCTGCAAATAAAAGATTCTATCCATAATATGGCAGATAAGTCATAAATTTCTTAGCCTTGGTTTCTGCATCCACAGGCTTTATCAATCCAGCCTCTACAGTATCAGCAATTATACGAGAAGCTATGGATGAATCATTCTTTGTAAGCTCAAAACGTTCTCTGACAGACTGGTTATTGATAGCTTCTCCATCCTCATATTTCAGACACGCATGTTGGTAACATGCCGATACTTTCTCATCCTTTGTCATATCCTTGAACTTTTTCAGAGGATATAGGAAAACTCTGGTATGCTGTTCACTCTTGGTAAATTTGGGAGCAGGCAAATACATTTGCTCAACTGCAGCAATAGCGCGGTCTATTCCACTACCTCGTTTCTCACAAATACCCAAAAGAAACATTGTCTGAGCTAATTCCTCATTACGTGACTGCGGTGGGAGATCTATCAGCCTATTGATGTCATTAAGTGGTGCCCCTGCATTTGTAATAGTAAGTCTATTCGAGAAGATCTCTATGGTCACAGGCATTCCCTTTATCCCAAAGTCTTGATGAACAAGGGCATTCGCAACAAACTCACGAATAGCAATCCGAGGATAAGTGGGAATCATCTCTCGCTTAACATCTATGTTTTCTCTGCTTGTATTCTGCATGATGAAATCAATCAAACTTTCAAAACCTACAGCATATCCATAAGTTCCATGTTGCTCGAACTCCTGAGAACGATTGTTCGTGCCATTATACTTTCTCACGATTACTTCTTTACCACGCAGTTTTGGAAAATCTTTAAAGTCCCTATCAAAAAGCAAAGCTCCCAGATTAGTGATACTCCAAATCCCATGATTTTCATGGCAGAAATTATATTCACTTAAACGATTGACTATAGAGTCTGTTGAGCTCGGCACATCTTTCTCCATTAGTTCAAAAAAAGACTTGTAATTCAGGAATTGGAGTACCTGCTCCTTTGTAAGATCAGAAAGAGCCGTATGCTCTTCGAAGGTAAATTCATTAGAGGTTGCAATCATTTCTTTCACTTGATTGCGTGACATCTTAACAGTCTGACCTGCGGAACGTAAATACGAATTAAACACATCATGTCCACGTAAGAATACAGGTTTGTCTGCTTGTTCTGGAATATAGATGAATAACAAACTATGTCCATTAAAATCCATCACACTATGATCTATAGGAATCGGAGGCTGTCATCTGAACTGTGTCAAAGACTAAGACAATAAGATTTATCATTGCTCTGTTTATAGAGCATAAAGATTAGTACAATGACACAAGAAGAGTACACAAAGATGCTTGCTGTAGCGAAAGATCAGTTCAAGTCCGGCAAGCCCCTGTTTGGCAAGGATGGTGCATTCCATCAAGTATTAGAGGACTTCCTTAACGCTGCCATGGAGGGTGAGCTGGAGAGTCACCTTGAGGCAACCAATCCGGTAAGCGGTAATCGTCGTAATGGCAAGATGCACAAGCAGCTCCAAACGGAGTATGGTCCCGTAGAGATCGAGACACCTCGTGACCGTGATGG
>FZRE01000027.1 GCA_900199655.1 Prevotellaceae bacterium KH2P17 | reverse complement strand
GATAGGGCGCAGGTGTAAAGACGGCGACGTCAAAGCCGAGCGCTACTAATTGCCCGAAACTTTCATCCGGCAGCCGTGCTTCAGTTGTAGGGAAGTTCAACCTCCAATCGCAAGATTAGGTGGTTCAGTCATTGTCTGTGTACGATACGTCACCCTTTCAGGTGGCTTTTGCGGTGGTGTCCCACCTCTTCCCATTCCGAACAGAGAAGTTAAGCCCACTTGCGCCGATGGTACTGCAATGCAATGCGGGAGAGTAGGAAGCCGCCTCCTTTTCGAACCGAAGCCTTCAGGACAGCAATGTCTTGGAGGCTTTTTTCGTGCCCGGAAGTTACTGTTTGTTCTTAGTTACCGTATGCAGAACCTTGCCCTCTTTATTGACCATGTAGATGGTGAGTGCTGCCTTTGAGGCGGAGAACACCGAGAAGCCGGATTCGGGGCTGCAGAACACTGTTCCCTCAACGGGGCGAACTTTCCGGGAGAGCGACGCAGAGGAGTTAACGACGTAATCGATTGGGTCGTTTTTCATCTTCAGGTGCTGAAAGTTATGGATATGTCCGCAAGCATAAATGTCCACAACTTTCGCGTGTTTCTTCAGTACCGGCAGCAGACGGTTCTGCAGGTCGGTGCGTTCCGACTGGCTCTTAGGCGTTTCGGCGTAGATAGGATGGTGCCCGAAACAAACAACCCAATCCTCCTTTGCATTGGTCAGCACGCTGTCGAGCCACTGGAGTTGTGCCTGATAATCCTGCTTGTACGCATCGGGATAGGTCGTAGAGTTACGGCGATACTTCTCTATCATGGGCGATGTGTCCAGCATAACGATTCTTACGGTCACGCCGTTGTCTTCGAGTACCTTCGTGTAATAGCGCGCGGGCATCGCCCACCGCCTGCTTACCTGCGCATAATCCAGGCAAGCTTGCGTGTTGCCCCGGTATTCGTGGTTGCCAAGAACGGGCAACCAGTCGAGCATCAGCTCGGGATGAGAATAGACTTGTTCAAAGTTTGTCATCCATAGAGGGTCGTTCACCGAAGCCACACCGTTGAAGTGGTGCACATCACCCACAGCTACCACGCATTCGGGCTCAACGGTTTCGGCCATCACTCCCATTGTTTCTGCAATTGTCTTCTGGTCGTAATAGCCATTGCGGCCGTTGTCATTGACCATGTAGAAGGTCAGGTCGCTCTTCATCTGCTCCCATTCTGCCGGTGTTTGGGCGTGAATGGTTCCGACAGAGAGGATGACAGCCAGCGCTATCAGTATCGTTTGTATCTTTTTCATATTTCCTTTATTGCCTTTGGTCTGTCACATCAGAGATTAATCTTCACGCCGCAGTTGCATCTTACGCCGTAGTATTCAACCTGCATGGTGCGGTCCTTGTTGCCCTGATAGTAGCGTAAGGGCTGGTTCAACAAGTTGTTAGCCTCGGCAAAGATAGTTATTTTTGTCTTTTTTCCAAAGGTATAGCTGGCATTAATATCCAGATAATTCACGCTGTCGTAGTAACGGTCGAGCACTGCCTCGGTGCCCATTGCGTCTACAAAACTTGAAGCAACGTTGTACGACAGGCGCATGTTCAGCCCCCACTTGTCGAAATAGAGCGACGCGTTGCCCGTGTGAGCCGGCGTGCCCTGCATCTTGATGTTCTCTCCGTCGGCTACTACGCGGTGCTCGAACTTGTAATCGCGTGTCTTGCTGTGCGTATAGGTGTAGGTTCCATAGAACCCGAGGCAGCTCAATGCGGGGGTAATGAACCCGAAATCGCGCTCGTATGCCAGCTCTACACCAAAGATGGAAGCGTTATAACCGTTAACAGGCTTGGAGATTCTGTAGTCGTTCGCTACCGGAATCTCTGCTGCGCCGCCCTTCCAGGACTCTTCAACGATTACATCGTGCAGGTCTTTATAGAACACTCCCAGGCTGGCCAGTCCCACGCTCTTGAAGTAGTATTCGGCGCTCGCGTCGAAGTTATAGGAGGTTGTAGGTTTCAGGCGGGGATTGCCAATCGTAGCTTCCTGGTCGGCCATGTTATAATTCACGTTCGGAATAAGATGCGAATACTTGGGCCGCGCCAGCGTTTCGGTGAAGGAGGCGCGAAGTTTAAGCTGCTCGCTCACATCGTATTTATAGAGCACGCTCGGCAACCAGTTGGTGTAGCTGTGCGACTGCCGGCCCGTGGCAGCCAGACTTTCGTCCTCGTTCTCATCCACAATCCAGTTGAAACCGCTGTATTTCACGTTGGTGCGTTCCATTCTCAAGCCGGCTACCAAGCTGGACCGGCGGCCCAGCCTGATGTCGTAGCGCAGGTAGGTGCTCAGCACATTCTCGCGTGCATTGTAGTTTCCGGCGGCATCTTCCAGTATTTCTTCTCCCTTCATCCGGCCGAAATCAATCGAACCCAGGTAGGTGTTGTTGATGAAAGGAGTTCCTACAGGATACTGACTTCCGGGCATGAAGTCCTCCCTGATTTGCGGGGTCAGGTGCGAAAGCCAGTCTCCGTCGTACGCATCGGCATAATCGAAGTTGTGCGTCTCGCGTTCTTTCTTCTTTGCTGCATACTTTCCGCCGAACTTCAGCTCACCGTAGCGGGCTGCTTCGCCAAGGGGAAGACGAAAGTTGAGCTTCATCTTCCATTCATTTTCGCGTATTTTCTCGTCCGAGTTGGTAAGTTCATCAATCTCCCAATCGCTGTTTACCGCAGGTATTGGCCTCGTGGAATACGGCTGCCTGCCGTTTACGTCCTCAAAGAACTCACTGTGCGCATCTTTTATCGTGATGCCGAAGTAGCGTTCGTTGGGCCGGTCTTCGGTGGCACGGGAGTAAGATGCCCCCCAGTCCATTCCCAAAGCGCCGAGTTGATGTTCGCCACCGAGCGAGAGGTCGAGCGTTTGCTGGAGTTCCAGACGCCGGTTCCGGTCCTCGTCGTCGTCACCTCCTTTGGTCTGTAACACCACACTCTGCTTGTTGGCTTTGCCGTCCAGCTTCTTGTAAGTAACGCGATAACGGTTCTCCCAGTCGTGCCTGCGGTTGTAAATAGCCTTGAAGGTGAGCCTGTTGTTGATGTTGAACTTGTAATCGAAGGCAGCCGAATAGCTCTGGCGTTGGCGTGTAACGTAGTATTGACGCACTTCGGCTTTGGTCAGAATAACCTTATCTTCGTCCACGTCATATTCGAACTCAGTGTTATCCGAGCCTCCCGGAGCATATTGATAAGAGGCAGCCAGCATCATTCCGAGCTTGTTGTCAAAGAACCGGTCGCCGTAAGTAAAGCCCAGGTTCCACTGCGGCTTGCCGCTAATCCAGTTGTAGCCGGTGCCTGCCATCGCGCTGATAACGCGGTGGTTGGGGGTGTTCTTCGTAATGAGATTTATCTCTCCGCCTATTGCATCGCCGTCCATATCGGCCGTAACGACCTTGTTCAGCTCGATGGTTTGTACCATGTCGGCAGGTATCAGGTCGAGCTGCACGTTCCGCGTATCGCCCTCGGCAGAGGGTATCCGGTTGCCGTCTACGGTCACGGAAGTGAAATCGGAGGAAGTTCCACGCACCTGTCCGAAGCGTGCCTCGCCCTGGTCGTACTGCACGTTTACGCCATTGATGCGCTTCAGGGCATCGCCGATGTTGGAGTCGGGGAATTTACCAACCTGGTCGGCCGATACCACATTCACCACTCCCATCTCGTTCTTCTGCTGCTGGATGGCGCGCCGGTGGGCCGAGAAGGCCCCTACCACCGTCACTTCACGTAGTTCGGCACCTTCCGTGAGCAGAAAGTTCTGCTCCACGGTTCCGTTTTTCTTCACGCTCACAGCTTTCGTAACAGGCGTATAACCCACATAAGAAATCCTGACGGTGTAGGTTCCCGGCTTGAGATTGGGCAAGGTGTAGTCGCCATTCACGTCGCTGGTGGCCCCTACGTTCATTCCCTCTATCGTAATTGTAGCTCCGGGCAGAGTCTGCCTGTCGGCATCCATCACTTTTCCCTTGATAGAACCCAAGTCGGGGTTTGCCGTCCCTTCAGCGGCAAATACGGCAAGACAGTGTATCGACATCAGCACAACCACTATTCCCATTACGCCTTTCTTCATTCTTAACATAAATCTTATTTGCTGTCTGTAAAAAACCGGGACAAAGGTAGCCAGGCTGTGTTAAGAACATGTGTCATCCGGATGAAGAACGGTTAACAATCCATTTACAATGCTGATAAGATGCGGGTTCCGTATTTGGAACTAAGCAGCAAAAGTGCTCTTTCCGGTGATTTGCCTGTTGGGCGGTGGCTCCTTTGTCGGCCGCCTTTGCCCCTCGCTGCGGCCCCTTGTACAGGGCGGTTTGCAGGAGCTATCGTTCAAGGGGCTTGAAGGATAGGTTCAAGGCGCTTGATAGTGGCATTCAAGAGGCTTGAAAGGCACCTTTTGCCACTTTGTTTGTAAGTGGCTGAATATCAAAGTTTTGCATTTTAGGTTTAAGGAGGCAATCTTTCCTGCCGCAGGTCATCCCCTCCTCCGCCTCCCCTTGGAAAGGGGAGGATACCGGTTTGCCCTTTGGAAAAACTCTAATCATCATCAAAAAAGCGGCACGCCGTGAGGAATGCTCATGGTGTGCCGCCGGGTTTGTTGTTCAACTAAACCTTACAAAACCTTATGAATGGCAGGCTCGAAGACATAATAGGCCTTTTGCGTCTTGAGTCCTTTGGTTGGCAGAACGGGCAGCTTCACGTTGCCGAGCTGCTCGAGCACCTTGCGAATCTGGTCTTCATTGATGCACTTGTTTGCTCCATCGAATACGATGAACATGGCGAAGCACTTGTGCTCCTTGTTGTAAACGTACATGTTGGCCTCAAAGGGATTATTCTTCAGGGCGTTGAAAGTCGCAATCTGGTCGGCCGTGAGCACGGCTTTCAGGGCTTTGGTGAGTTCGGCACGTGCCGTGCTGGCCGTCTGGCGGGCGTATTCACGGTCAACCGAGTAGACTCTGGTCAGCTTGTTTTTCTCTATATACTTCTCGGCCGCGTCCTTTTCTGCTGCAAAGTAGTAGAAGTGAATGCGCCCCGTCTTGCCCTTGAACGGCAGGTAACGCACCTGCTCTTCCAGTCCGCCGTCGTGCTTAATCACGTCTACATCCATCAGTCCCTTAAGGAATCCCTGCGCCTTTACTTGCTGTGCACAGCCTAAAGTAAACAACATGGCCAGCATGCAGCATCTGAGGACAGTCCTTACTGTCTGCTTTTTCGAGTTGCGATAGCATCCCATACGTTCAGAATTTAAGTTCTCCATTGTTTTATTCCTTTCTGTTTTATTATCTTTGTTGTGGCGGCAAAGGTACTAAAACTTCACGGTTCACGCATAGGGAAATGCCTATCATTACAGTCTTTTTCCCTAAATAAGGCCGTTTTTACTGCTTGGTGGCTTTGCTTTGGTGTGTTCTTGCCCCCGCCGGCGGACTGTTCTTGGGGCCGCCAATGGGTATTTACGTAAGCTGAAAATTTGCAGGTATCAAGGCAAATGTCTATATTTGTGCCGAAAACTTTCCGTGAGCAAGGGGAGAAATGGGAATGCTCGAGCACGCCATACTTTCCTGCATGAAACAGAAACAGCGTAAGTCATGAAGGCTTTAAACATCATATTGCCCCTGCTCTTCTTGCTGCTTGCAGGCAGTTGCAAGGCACAATCCAAGACTGCCCGGCATCAGGAAGCTGCTGCCTCGGCAGCACCCGGCAAGGAAGATGTGCTGCGCGTGTATGAAAAACAAATCAGGAAATACTATAAAAAGCTGGAAGATGCGGGCATGGATGGAGTTCTGGTCATGTCAAATCATGAGAAGGTGAAATACACCGACATAGCTATTGAACTGATTTCTGAAGCATTACGCAGGCAAGGATTTAAGTTTGTTGACAGCCAGACCGCACGAAACGCCATCAAAAAGTATTATGGCGTTGACATTACAGCAAGCAACAAGGCTCTGCAACGCGAGCATTTCCGGCGGTTTATATTCAAGAACGGAAATCCTGACGAGCGGTTCGAGCAGACAAAATTGATGACCATAAACCCCGAGAATGGCTATCCTGAGTTTTGGAAGAGCATCATCTTTGTTCCTAACTATAATTATATAACAACCTTTCCTGCGATTAACGAGGTGGTCTGTATCAAGGGACTGGAGACTATGTTTGTAGATGATTACGACCCAAACCTTATCAATACGGGTGAAATCTATTATACTGAAGACTGGTGCAAAAAACTTTTTTACCGGAATGAGCTTGTTTTTCATGACAGCGAGGCTGCGCTCAATTGGCTGTTGAAACATGATGAAGACTTTCTTCGTGGCTTGTTCGTGGGCTATGGTTATAACAAATCGGCTGCCATCAACAGGTTGATGCTCGACCAGATAACCCGCAACCCCAACTCACTTGCTGACAGGGAACGCTGTGAGAACATCTTTGCATCAAAAAGAAAAGACCGAAAGCTCCCGGTTCATCAGGAACTGTTGCAGTACGTGGTGAACCATGTTACAAATTAAACCGTAGGCATGAATAATAAAAAACGAATGATGAAAAAAACATGTATGCTGTTGTTGGCATCGGTGCTGGGCGGCGTCGGTGTGGCACTTCCGTATGAGCTACAGGCCAAAACGGGGCCTGACTTTGCCGTGGCAGGGCGGTATCTGGCAGTTGGTGATTGCCTTCATGAGCGGGAACAAGAAGGAGTAAGCAGCGCGAAATCAGACTTTCCCGAATGGATTCGGGACATGACGGCAGACTCCAGGACCGTAACGGTCGATGCAGACTTCTCCGGTATCTTGTCCGCAAAGGACGATCCTTTCATCGGGTTCATTGGTTCTGATTATCAAAAACTTAAGATAGATTTCATTAAAGTGCAGCGTAAAGGCAGCAACCAGTATGATGTTACCGGCACATCTACCGTCAGACAGAACCTCTCTCATTTCCATGGAACGATACAAATACTGGATAACAGGGAGTTCATCCATCCCATGTACGGCGTTGATGATACCATGGAAGGTAAGTTCAAAAGGCGTGGCTGCAGCGTTGGAAAGTACAGATTTGAGGAAAACCGCAACGAAGCAGGGAGCGGCGTTTTCTCTGGTTACCTCTTGTTCTTTTGGTATCAGACCCCTCAGGACACAATTGTATATGATGATATATTTGCCGATGCAGATGGATATTGCAATAACCAGTATGCCGGAACATGGCAAAGCTACACGACAAAACAAAGCAAGAAATGCGCGTGGGGGCAGTACCGCATTCCCGAGAGTGGCGACCTTGACGTTGGTGCGGCCGAATTCAGTGTCAATCCCAAATACCTGCATCATGGTTGGGATGAGCGAGAAAGGACGGAAACAGAGATACTTAGGGACTTTATGAGGAAGAACGGATACAAGGAACCTTCGTATCAAGAGTTCCGAAACAAGTGTTTGTTCCTCTTCGGTGTTTCCTTAAACGAGTCGCCAGAAGACTACGCCCGCAGCATATTGCCTCATGTGGAATACAGCCTCAATGAACCGGCGCGATTGATGTTTACCAATGCCGAAGGTTTATTCTATCAGCCGGAAGTCAGCGGAGCGCCAACAGAGGCGGCGGCAAGGCGAATGTTGGCAACAAAAGAAAACGGTCTGGGCGACCAGCTCGTAGCTTACAACAAGCTGCTGTTCAACGACGACGATGCTGCCTTGGCGTATTTCGGCAATCATCCGGATGAAGCAATAGAAGTGGTGTACAACCTTGACTATGAAGGAAAGCCTGCTTTAACGAAAAAGGCAATAGCTTTTGCACATCAGACGGATGTCTATACAGGCTTCACGGAGGATATATTGTTCTATCACAACAAGTCGCGAGGCTTCAGAAAGAACTTTATCGCCGACATCTATCAGTATTGCTGCACGGATAAAAAGAAAACAGAAGATTTCGAATACCTTATTTACAGCTACATTGGTGCTTACAAACAATTGGATTACAAGCCCGAAGTAAAGGATGAGTGCTTAGTTTACTTAATCTCGTGCCTGATGGATTATGACCGTAAGCATGATGAAGAGGTTTTTGATTTGCGGTATGCAAAGTCGTATCAATTCGTTAGCAACGTGCTCACCAGCAATCCGGATATAGCAAAGAGACTAAAGGCAAAGAACTACTACAATAACAAACAGCTGGAGGAGCTCATGAACATCGTAGCCGCTTCGCACGAAGATGAAGCTGATACCTATGATGCGAACATGGTGTGGTACCACATCGTTGACCCTGATGGCTACTGCAACCTGCGTGAGAAAGGAAGTCCGTCGGCTAAAATCATCAAGCGCATAGCCTCTGACAGTCCTGTTGATGTAATCAATTCAAAAGGAGATTGGTGGAAAGTAAAAACCTCCGACGGGACCACCGGTTATGTACACAAAAGCAGAACAAAGAAGTATTGACCGTAGAGCGCAGCCTCGCAAAAGCCTTCCGGCAGTGCTCAGGGCAAACAAACGGCAATGTTACGGCCGGCGATGCAGGCATTGGCCGGATAAAAAAATAATCTCCAGGCCCGTTGCCCGGAGATTATTACAAACTGCAGGCTGCTATTCTAAAACAGCCGGCTTACGATGGCAGCCTCTTGCTCCTCAAAAGCCATCGGCTTCAATACCTCAACTATGTGGAAATCCTGGTAGCGCAACAGGTGCAGAACGGCGAACCTGCCGTCTTCCGACGCACATCCTTCGAGTATCATGTTGCCCATCGGCGTGGTCTGTGGGCGCTTGTTGCCCAGTTGAGTTTCCCATTCGGCGACGGGAGAGCTTAGGATGCGCTCCAGCTTGGCGCCCTCCTCGGGCGTGTATTCGGCGTAGAAGGCGCGCAGACGGCTGCCCGTAGGTTTGTAACAGGCGCTGCGCTGCAGGCCGAAGAATGATTTCTTTATCTCTATATTGTCGTTGTTGAGCAGGGTTTCTGCCATTCTGAAGTCTTTTATACTTGACATAATTGTATCTTTGTTTTGCCGTGAGGAAGCCGCAACAGGCCGTCATGCAGCGCTCGGCCGCCTGGTTTTTCAGCCCGGCTTGCGCATGCTGCCTCACTTGTTGATAATGAAAAATGTGTAAATGCCGCCTTCCGGAGCGCGGCCAAAGCGCCAGTCCGCGTTGCCGCCGGCCGCTTTCTCCTTGGCGGGTAAGAATAGCCAAGGGGGCTAACAGAGCAGATGCTTCAGTGCGAAGACATAATAATCGCACGAAGCATCCGACGGAAAGGGCGCCGTTTCCATGCGTGCCCGCCCGCCGTAAAGGCTGAAGGATGAGTAAAAAGTTCTGTGGGCGAGTAGCCGGTGGCCGCTAACCGTATGCCGTGAACTGCCGAACGGGGGCAGCAACCGTTGCGGGCGCGAGCTGCACACGCGGTAAACGGGCTGCGGGTCGGCAGGTACGGCCACCGGCAGTTGCCTGGTGAGGAAAGCCGCTGCACGCATCTCCACGTCCTGCTGCCCGCTTTCGGCGGCCAGACCTTGCTCCGGACATCCTACGGAAAGGATGAAGATGAGCGCCAGAATTTGGAGTACACGTTCC
Source organism: Prevotellaceae bacterium KH2P17 (assembly GCA_900199655.1). Lineage (GTDB taxonomy): Bacteria > Bacteroidota > Bacteroidia > Bacteroidales > Bacteroidaceae > Prevotella. The sequence continues at coordinate 15,752 of FZRE01000027.1, read as the reverse complement.
ATTCTGCAGGCTACTTGCTTTTGTAAGTGCCTGCAAAGATAGTAAATAATATCTGCTTAGCCGCTTTTTTCCCATTTATTTATCGTCATGCGTCATGTTCTGTTGAGAATGGGGAGGAAACATTCGCCCCTCTGCAAGCAAAACAGTTCCGCCCACGGAAGCGGAACATGGCGTAATGCCAAGTGCCGATGAAGCCAGTGCCGGATGCGGTGGGCGCCCGCCGCCGGCATGCCTCGCCGCCAGCCCTTTGTACAGGGCGGTTTGGCGGAGGTATCGTTCAAGGGCCTTGAAGGATAGGTTCAAGGCCCTTGATGAGGGCATTCAAGAGGCTTGAAGCATAGCTTCGGCAAACTGCGGGCCGGCGGGCAGGGTTGCCGGGGCAGCTGAGGGCCGCTCCCGGAGCTGCCCTGCAGGGGTTATTCCACCTCGTAGGTAGTGCGCACGGTGATGCTGGCAACCTTCACCTTGCTGCTGGTGTTGAAGGTTCCTCCCCAGCTGTATTCCTCGTCGCTGTTGAGACCAACAATCTGGAACACGCCCATCGACGACGATGCCATCGACCCTATCGAGGCGTGGCTGCCCTTGGCAATGGTCTGGGCGCGCTCGTAGGCGTTGGCACTTGCCTTGTTCAGCATCTCCATCTTGAGGTCGTTGAGCCGCGTGTAGTAGTACAACGGGGCGTTTGAACTGAAGTTGAGCCCCTCGTTGTAGAGTTCGGAAATGTTCTGGTACACCTTCTCCACCAGCGGCAGATTGGTGGAGCGCACGGTGAAAGTCTGCGATACGGCGAACCCGTCGTCAATGTTTACGTACTGTTGCAGCTTGGAGTTGTAGAACGATTTGGTCTGGGCAGAGATGTCTACACTGCTCGTCGAGAGGCAGGAGTCGGCTATGCCCTGCGCCTTGAGATACCGCCGCAGGGTCTGGGCGGCGCCCTTGAACGCGGCGTAGGCACTGGCCCGGGTGTCGTTCTTGGCGTTAAGGGTGAGGTTCCACACAATGAGGTCGCTCGTAATTTGCTTCTCGGCCATGCCCGTTACGTTGATTGTGGGGTCTTCCTTGCGGAAGTTGGTGGCGCCGCGCGCCAGCAGCCAGGCGCTGATAATGACTACTAAGCCGGCAAAAAGGGCCAGCAGCGTTTTGGTTTTGTTCATTTTCTTTTGGCTTTTAGGGTTCTCTGTTCATGGCGGAGGCGGCCTCTGATGCTTCGGCCAGTGGCCAACCTCCCGCTGCAAAGATGGATATTTTTTCGCAAACTGCCAACTTTTCAGGGCTGTAATTTCCGTATCGGGCCTCTGAAATTACGTGAGCGGGCAATATATAAACAGCTTTGGCGTTATTGGAATACGATGCAGTGGACCGACAGAATACGACAGGTGAAGATTGTCCTCGTGCTGGCAGCCGTCTTGATAGCGGTGGCCTCGCTCGTGGTATCGCACTTCCTGATACGCGATCTCGAAACAGAAGAGCGCAAGAAGATGGAAGTGTGGGCCGAAGCCATGCGCACCTTGAACACTGCCGACGAGCATACAGACCTCAACTTGGTGCTGCGGGTGCTCAACGGCAACAACACCATTCCCGTTATCGTGACCGATGCGTGGGGCAATGTGCAGACTTTCCGCAACCTGAAGATAAAGGCCGGCAACCGTGCCGACAGCCTCCGGCAGGCTGCCATCATAGGCCGGGAGCTGAAAAACTCGGGCAACGTCATCCCCATAGAGCTGGACGACAGCCTCCGCACCGACCATGTAAACGTGTGTTACGACGACTCCGTCATGCTCCGCCGGCTGGCCTTGTACCCTTATGTGCAGCTGGGCGTGGTGCTGCTGTTTGTGGTCATAGCCATCTTTGCACTGCTCACGTCAAAGCGGGCGGAACAGAACAAGGTGTGGGTGGGGCTCAGCAAGGAGACGGCTCACCAGCTCGGCACCCCCATATCCAGCCTCATGGCGTGGATGGAGATACTGCGCGAGAACTATCCCGACGACAACCTGATACCCGAAATGGACAAGGACGTGAAGCGGTTGCAGCTTACCGCCGACCGCTTCTCTAAGATTGGGTCGCTGCCGGAGCTGGCTCCGGCGAGCCTGAACGAGGTCATGCACCGCGTGGCCAACTACATGGAGCGCCGCACGTCGCGGCAGGTGAAGGTGGTGGAGGAACTGCCCGCCCACGATGTCGTTGTGCAGCTGAACGCCTCCTTGTTTGAGTGGGTGGTCGAAAACCTGTGCAAGAACGCCGCCGACGCTATGGGCGGCGCGCCTGGAACCATTACCCTGCGCGTGCTGGAGGAGGGACGGAAGGCCGTTGTAGAGGTGGCCGACACGGGCAAGGGCATACGCCGGAAGGACCTGGGCAACGTGTTCCGCCCCGGCTTTACGACCAAGCAGCGTGGCTGGGGCTTAGGTCTCTCGCTGGCCAGGCGCATCGTAGAGGAGTATCACCACGGCAAGATATGGGTCAAGAGCTCCGAGGTGGGCAAGGGAACTACCTTCCGCATCGAGCTTCCTGCTTAGTTCCGTTTAACCGTAAGGGTTAAACAACTCTTCTTACTTTTTACGAGCGATATGCGTGCAGGCCTGTAATCGCCGGCCTGAGCCTTGTAGGGATTGGGCAGGAAGGTTTGCGGATTGACCGCCACCAGCGGGTACCAGCTGAACTGCACCTGCACCATGAGCCTATGGCCGGGCAGCAGCAGGTGGGCAACGTCGGGCATGCGGAACCTCAGCACGAAGTCTTTGCCGGGCCTCACGGGCTGCGGCCGCCGGAACGAACGGCGGAACCGGGCCGGCATTACGTCGCCTCTGACCAGCAGCTGGCAGCCGTCGGGGCGCACGTCGATGAGCTTTACCACTGCATCCAGGTCGGTGCACGAGGCCCGCAGCTGCAGGCTCACGTCTACGGGGCCCATGAGCGAGAGCGTATCCGTGAGTATTGGGCCGCTGCAGGTGAGCACGTCGGGGCGGCGGGAGGCAAAGCGTTGGTCGGCCGCCATGTAGTTCTTGTCGCGCTTCTTGCCGTTCCCTTTATTATAATAAGGTACGGGATGCAGCGGGTCTGCCGTCACCGTACCGCCTTCGAGATAAAACCTCATCGTCTCCGCACCCCTCGGCGGCCAGCTGTCGAGCCGTTGCCAGCGGTCGTCGGAGGGCCGGTCTTTCATCTTCTCCGGTGCCGTTTCGGCCGATGGCAGCAACGTTACCGCCGTCGGCTTGTGGCCCCGGTCTTCGAGATAGCAGGCAAAAAAGGGATATTCTACGTGCCGGATGAAGTAGCGGGCACTGCCTGTGCCGAACCACGCACAGCCCAACTGCTGGTAGCTGTCGTTGCTCCAGGCGTGGTGATACCACGGAGCCTGGACCAGGAAGACCTCCGTCCGTGGCGACCGGGCACGCAGCCCGCGCCACGTTTCCCATGCTCCGTAGCAGTCCTCGGCATCGTACAGTCCGCCCACCACCATCACGGCAGGCCGCACGGAGCCTGCTCCGGCGGTGGACTTGCGCCTCCGCCAGAAGGCATCGTAGTTGGGATGGGCCACGATGTCGCGCCAAAAAGGTACGCTGTCGGCCAGCGGCAGGAGCAGCTCTGCAATGGGGCGGCGGTAGTAAACGGCAATGGCAGTGTCGATACTTGCCAGCGGCGGCAGCGCCGTAGTGCGCGGCGAAGGGCGCCGGCGGAAGAAGGAGGCGCCGAAGCTGTAGCTGTCGGCCAGCATGAAAGCACCGTTGTGGTGGATGTCGTCGCCCATGAACCAGTCGCACACAGGTGCCTGCGGCGACACGGCCCTTACGGCCGGGTGCCCCGAGTAGGCCGCCAGGGTGGCGTAGAAGCCCGGGTACGAGGTGCCCTTAACGCCCACCCGGCCGTTGGAGCGGCAGTGGCGGAGCAGCCACTCCACAGTGTCGTAAACATCGGATGCCTCGTCGGTCTTCGCTCTCCGCCTGCGGGCGTTGAACGGGCGCACCTGTTCAAACTCGCCCTCGCTCAGGTACGTGCCCCTTACATTCTGTTCAACGAGGATGTAACCGTGGGCGAGATAGATGCTGTCGAGCCCGAAGTGGGCGGCCGAAAAGGCGTTGTCGTTGTACGGGGCGAGCGAGTAGGGGGTGCGCATGATGAGTATCGGGCTGCCGCCGGGCGGCGGCGTGAGGGGCTCGTAGATGTTGGTGTAGAGGCCGATGCCGTCGCGCATGGGTATCATCACGTGGCGTTTGGTGTAGCCGGCGGCACTGGCGGCGGTGCAGCAGCAGAGCAGCAACAGGGCCGGCAGCAGCCTCTTCAGGGCCTCGTTCAGCGGGTTGGGAGAAGTGTTCATGAGCAGGTGTTTTTTAAGAGCTGTCGGTCAAGGCGCCCGGAGGTATCGTTCAAGGCGCTTGGAGCTGTCGTTCAAGGCGCTTGAAAGGCACCTTCGGCAAAGTGCCTGGTACAGAGCACGTTGGCCGGATGTGGTTGCGGCCTCTTTTGCAGGCCTCCGTGCAGCCGTCTGCAAACTTAGCAAAAGTTTCTGAAACGGCCAACACGCCACCGCCGGTTTTTTGCTTCGGCCGGGGCGCAAAACACTGGCGGCAAGTGCGGAAACGATAAAAAACGGGGCTTTTGTTTTGCAGTTTACGTAGTTTTTCGTAACTTTGCAGCCCAAAGTGTAGATATGTCCAGCTTAGAGTCGTTACGGATTGACCTCAATGGTCTTAGGGACGGGCAGACCGTTCTTGACTACGACCTCGACGAAAGGTATCTGGAGGCCGTCCAGGCTCCCGATATCCATAAAGGAAACTTTCATGTTACGGTCGTCATCTTGAGGACAGACAAATTCTTCGAACTGAAGTTCCACACCCAAGGTACGGCCATTATACCCTGTGACAAGTGCCTGGACGACATGGAACAGCCCGTCTCGGCAGACAACAGACTGGCCGTGAAGTTCGGCGAAACGTACGCTGAAGAGGATGACCTGGTTACTGTGGCCGAGGATGAAGGAATACTCGACGTAGCTTGGTTCATCTATGAATTTATAGAACTCGCCATCCCAATCAGGCACGTGCATGCACCTGGAAAATGCAACTCTGCCATGATGAAGGTCCTGCAGGAACACTCCGCCTCCCGAAGAGACGATGAGGAGGGCGACAAGCCTATAGATCCGCGCTGGGCGGCACTGCTGAAAATAAAAGAATAAAGAACAAAAATTTAAATTCAAAACAATTATGGCACATCCTAAAAGAAGACAGTCAAAGAGTCGTACACTGAAGAGAAGAACGCACGATGGCGCAGTAGCTCCTACGTTGGCAGTATGTCCAAACTGCGGCGCTTATTACGTTTATCACACTGTATGCCCCACCTGCGGCTACTACAGGGGCAAGGTTGCTGTCGTTAAGGAAACAGCTGAGTAATGGGTAAGGTTCACGCGGTAATCACGGGCGTAGGCGGCTACGTGCCTGACTATATCCTCAACAACGAGGAACTGTCGCGCATGGTAGACACGAGCGACGAGTGGATTATGACGCGTGTAGGCATCAAGGAGCGCCGCATACTCAAGGAAGAAGGACTGGGCACCAGCTACATGGCCCGCAAGGCTGCCAAGCAGCTCATCCAGAAAACCGGAGTAGACCCCGATACGATTGATGCCCTCATCGTTACCACTACCACTCCTGATTACAAGTTCCCGTCTACGGCCTCCATCGTCCTGGGCAAACTGGGGCTCAAGAATGCTTTCGCATTCGATTTGGAGGCTGCCTGCTGCGGATTCCTCTACACGCTCAGCCTCGCCGGGTCGATGATAGAGAGCGGCCGCTGCAAGAAGATAATCGTCATCGGAGCCGACAAGATGTCGTCGATGGTCGACTATCAGGACCGCCAGACCTGCGTCCTCTTTGGCGACGGAGCCGCCGCCGTGCTGGTGGAAGGTACCGAGGAAGAAGGCGTAGGACTGCAGGACATGTACTTCCGCACCGACGGCAAGGGCCTGCCTTTCCTGCACATGAAGGCCGGAGGCAGCGTTTGCCCGCCGTCGCACTTCACCATCGACCACCGACTGCATTACCTCTACCAGGAAGGTCGTTCCGTTTTCCGCTATGCGGTGAGCAATATGAGCGACGATGTGGTAGAAGTAATGAAGCGTAACGGCCTCACCGCCGATGATGTTGACTGGGTTGTGCCCCACGAGGCCAACCTCCGCATCATCGAAGCCGTGACCAAACGCGCCGATATCCCGATGGAGAAGGTGGCTGTTAACATCGAGCACTACGGCAACACCAGTGCAGCAACCATTCCCCTGGCCCTTTGGGACTATGAGAGTAAGCTGAAGAAAGGAGACAATGTCATCTTTACGGCCTTCGGAGCCGGCTTCGTCCACGGCGCCTCTTACTGTAAGTGGGCCTACGATGGAGCTTCTGTAGAGACAAAGCATTAATCCGATTACGACGCTATAGTTCAGGGAACGCATTCTTATCTGATAACGGGAAAGGATGCGTTCCTTTTGTTTCGCGCCGCTGCGGCATCCCACCGGGGGCGCTGCAGGCCATCATTAAAACGACCGATATGCACAAGGCAGGTTTTGTAAACATCGTTGGAAATCCGAATGTGGGCAAGTCTACGCTGATGAATCAGCTCGTGGGCGAGAAGATTTCCATTGCAACGTTCAAGGCGCAAACCACGCGCCACCGCATCATGGGTATCGTGAACACCGACGATATGCAGATAGTGTTCTCCGATACGCCCGGAGTCTTGAAGCCCAACTACAAGATGCAGGAGATGATGTTGGCCTTCTCGGAGTCGGCGCTTGCCGATGCAGACGTCCTGCTCTACGTGACCGACGTGGTTGAAAACCCCGAGAAGAACCTCGACTTCCTCGAGAAGGTGAAGAAGATGACCATTCCGGTGCTGCTGCTCATCAACAAGATTGACGAGACCGACCAGCACAAGCTCGGCGATACGGTAGAGCGGTGGCACGCGCTGCTGCCCAACGCCGAGATTCTTCCTATCTCCGCAAAGAACAAGTTCGGCATAGACATGCTCATGAAGCGCATCAAGGAGCTTCTTCCGGAGAGCCCCGCCTACTTCGACAAGGACCAGCTGACGGACAAACCGGCCAAGTTCTTCGTCTCGGAGATTATCAGGGAGAAGATACTACGCTACTACGACAAGGAGATACCGTACTCGGTGGAGGTGGCGGTGGAACGCTTCAAGGAGGACGAACACCACATTCACATCAATGCGGTGATATATGTAGAGCGCGACTCACAGAAAGGCGTCATCATCGGGCATCAGGGCATGGCGCTGAAGAAGGTCTCCTCCGAGGCCCGCAGGAGCCTGGAGTCGTTCTTCGGAAAGAGCATCTACCTGGAGACTTTTGTCAAGGTAGACAAAGACTGGCGCAACTCGCAGCGCGAACTGGAGAACTTCGGGTACAGTACAGACTAAAACCTCCCCCTCCCCTCCGAAGGAGGGGAGTGCCTGGCGGGTAGTGGGAGGGGAAAAGGAGGAATGACCTCCCCCGCCCCTCCGAAAGAGGGGAGTGCCTGACGGGTAGCGGGAGAGGAAAAGGAGGAATGACCTCCCCCGGCCCCTCCGAAGGAGGGGAGTGCCTGACGGCTCATGTTGAGGGACTAAGAGCATACTTCCTGCCCTGCCACTTTGAAGGAGCGAAGTACCAGTAGAAGTGTGGAAAGAGATAAGGAAATGACATATCTCCCGAGCCCTCCGGAGGAGGGGAGGCGCAATCAGGTAATAGGAAAGAAAACAAAAGAAATAAATAACAAGATAATAGCATAGCACCCCCTTGTTCCGCAAGGCACTCCCCTCCTTCGGAGGGGCCGGGGGAGGTTCTCCGATAAACAAGAATAATCACTTAATAGCATAGCACCCCCTTGTTCCGCAAGGCACTCCCCTCCTTCGGAGGGGCCGGGGGAGGTTTTCATTATGGCAAATTTAGTAGCAATCGTGGGGCGCCCCAACGTGGGCAAATCCACACTTTTCAACCGTCTGACACAAAGTAGGCAGGCCATCGTGAGCGACACCGCGGGCACTACCCGCGACCGCCAGTACGGCAAATGCAACTGGAGCGGACGCGAATTCTCGGTCGTCGACACCGGCGGCTGGGTTGTTAAATCGGATGATATATTTGAAGACGCCATCCGCAAGCAGGTGCTCGTGGCCACGGAAGAAGCCGACCTCGTGCTCTTCCTGGTTGACATAGAGACCGGACTCACCGACTGGGACGAGGACGTGGCGCTCATCCTGCGCCGCGCCAAGCTGCCGGTAATCCTGGTGGCCAACAAGGTTGACAACAGCGCCAACTACTACCAGGCAGCCGAGTTCTACAAACTCGGCCTCGGAGAGCCGCAGTGCATCAGCGCTGCCACGGGCGGAGGAACGGGCGACCTGCTCGACCTCATCCTCACCAAGCTGCCCTCCGAGCAGAAGGAAGACATCGAGGAAGACATCCCCCGCTTTGCTGTGGTGGGTCGTCCGAATGCCGGCAAGAGCAGCATCATCAACGCCTTTATCGGCGAAGAGCGCAACATCGTGACCGAGATTGCCGGCACCACGCGCGACAGTATCTACACCCGGTTCGACAAGTTCGGCTTCGACTTCTATCTGGTAGATACCGCCGGCATCCGCCGCAAGAACAAAGTGTCGGAAGACTTGGAGTTCTACAGCGTGATGCGCAGCATCCGCGCCATCGAAAACAGCGACGTGTGCATCCTCATGATTGATGCTACGCGCGGCATCGAGGCCCAGGACATGAACATCTTTCAGCTCATCCAGAAGAACAACAAGAGCCTGGTGGTGGTGGTGAACAAGTGGGATTTGGTGACTGACAAGGACCAGAAGGTGATTGATACCTTCACCAACGCCATCCGCCAGCGCATGGCACCGTTCGTCGACTTCCCCATCATCTTCGCCTCCGCACTCACCAAGCAGCGCATCTTCAAGGTTCTGGAAACGGCAAAGGAGGTTTACAAGAACCGCCGCGCCCACGTAGGAACGTCTAAACTCAACGAGGTGATGCTACCCATCATCGAGGCCACGCCGCCTCCATCTATCAAGGGAAAGTACATCAAGATAAAATACTGCACCCAGCTGCCCAACACGCAGATACCTTCTTTTGTGTTCTACGCCAACCTGCCGCAGTATGTAAAGGAGCCGTACCGCCGCTTCTTGGAGAATAAGATACGCGAAAACTGGTCCATGCACGGGTGTCCCATCAACGTGTTCATCCGCCAGAAGTAAACTGCAAACCGTCTCCTGCCGGATGGCGGGCGACCAATACCTACGCGATATGAGGAAGTTATTGATTTTGTTTGCAGCCTGCTGCCTTGCCGCTGCCTGCACCAGGGAGCCGCAACCCGAAGAGATTGTGGCCCAGACGGCCAAGACCTACTACGACCTGTTGCTGCAGGGAAAGTACGAAGAGTTTGTAGACGGCCGCTTCCAGCCCGACAGCATCCCCGCCGGTTACCGCGAGCAGCTGATAACCAACGCCCGTATGTTCGTGGGACAGCAGCAGGAGGAGCACCGCGGTATTAAGCAGATACGCGTTGCCAACGCCAAGGCAGACACGGCGCGGCACACGGCCAACGTGTTCCTTGTGTTCGCCTATGGCGACAGCACCAACGAAGAAGTGGTGGTGCCGATGGTGGAGCGCCGCGGCGTTTGGTACATGCGGTAGGGCGCGAACGGCCTGCCGAGCCTGCCGATGCAAAAGAGCGTGCAGCCAACTGATGGCTGCACGCTCTTTTGTTTCCCTCCTCCTGCGGCCATGTTTGCCTGCCTCGCAGGGTGCAAAAACCATCTTTTGAGGACTTTCAATGGCTCCCAGAAGTTCCTGTATGCCCTCGGTCGCATGCTTGAAGCTGTCATTCAACACGCTTGAAGCTATCCTTCAACGTCCTTGAAGCAGCCATTCAAGGCCCTTGAAGGACAGCTTTTTCTTTGCTTTACGCAACTATCTGATTTCCAACATCTTGCGTTCTTGGGTAAAAAAGGATGGTTGCGTGGGCGTCATCCCCTCCTAACCTCCCCTTTCTAAGGGGAGGAACAGCTGCTCACAGCTTGCTATTTAAAGATAAAAAGGAAAGCAACAAATGGCGAAAAGGGTAACTGGTATCCTCCCCTTGGAAAGAGGAGGCGGAGGAGGGGATGACCTTTTGGCAGCTATCAGCAAAGCAGCAGGACAAATCATCCCCTCCTAACCTCCCCTTTCTAAGGGGAGGAAACGCTGCTGCAGGCTTCCTGCAAGTTTGTTGCAGATTATTAAAGACAGCGTAACAGCGTAATTTTGCTGCTGCTGATGGGTTGATTGTTGGCAGCGATGAATAAGGAGCGGTGAGCGAAAAGGCAAACTGGTATCCTCCCCTTGGAAAGGGGAGGCGGGGGAGGGGATGAGCATTTGGCAGCTATCAGCAAAGTAGCAGGACAAATCATCCCCTCCTAACCTCCCCTTTCTAAGGGGAGGAACCGTTGCTGCAGGCTTCCTGCAAGTTTGTTGTAGATTATTAAAGACAGCGTAACAGCGTAATTTTGCTGCTGCTGATGGGTTGACTGTTGGCAGCGATGAATAAGGAGCGGTGAGCGAAAAGGGTAACTGGTATCCTCCCCTTGGAAAGGGGAGGCGGAGGAGGGGATGAGCATTTGGCAGCTATCAGCAAAGCAGCAGGACAAATCATCCCCTCCTAACCTCCCCTTTCTAAGGGGAGGAAACGCTGCTGCAGGCTTCCTGCAAGTTTGTTGCAGATTATTAAAGACAGCGTAACAGCGTAATTTTGCTGCTGCTGATGGATTGACTGTTGGCAGCGATGAATAAGGAGCGGTGAGCGAAAAGAGTAACTGGTATCCTCCCCTTGGAAAGGGGAGGCGGAGGAGGGGATGAGCATCAGCAGGAAAAAAAACAATCTCCTGCGTTTCGTCAGCCTTCGTTCGCGGCTTCTTCTCCGCGGCGTTCCTCCTCCAGTTCCACCTCCTTGACCTTGCGGAAGAGGTCGCTGGCAAAGACGAGGTCATTGAGTTTCTTGTTCGTTGCGCTCATAACTTCGTCCTTGGTGCCCTGCCATTCCTTGCGTCCTTTGTAGATGAAGATGATGTTCTCGCCTATTCCCATCACCGAGTTCATGTCGTGTGTGTTGATGATGGTAGTCATGTTGAACTCCTGCGTGATGCCGTGCAGCAGTTCGTCGATAACGAGCGAGGTCTTGGGGTCGAGCCCCGAGTTGGGCTCATCGCAGAAGAGATACTTCGGGTTCAGCACGATGGCGCGGGCGATGGCCACACGTTTCTGCATTCCTCCTGATATCTCGCCGGGAAACTTGTCCTGTGCGTCGAGCAGGTTGACGCGGTCCAGGCACTCCTGGGCACGCTTCATGCGCTCGCCGTAGTTCATGGAAGAGAACATGTCGAGCGGGAAGCGCACGTTCTCCAGTACCGAGAGCGAGTCGAAGAGCGCTGCTCCCTGGAATATCATGCCCATCTCGCGGCGCATCATCACTTTCTCTTTCTTGCTCATGTGCACAAAGTCGCGGCCGTCGTAGGATATCTCGCCCCGGGTTGGTTCAAGCAATCCAACGAGGTTCTTCATAAGAACGGTCTTGCCCGAGCCGCTCTGTCCGATGATGAGGTTTGTCTTTCCTGTCTCGAACTTGGCGTTGATGTCGAAGAGAACGGTCTTGTCCTCGAACGATTTAGTTAGGTTTTTTACTTCTATCATAGTATCTCCCCCGGCCCCTCCGAAGGAGGGGAGCGCCTTGCGGGTTGTGTTCCTGGCGTGGCGCTTGGTGCGTGGGGGCTCCTTATTTATTTTGTTTGTTGCTGCTAATGCAGCCTGTTGCAATCGTAACCTCATTGTTGTCAGATAGCGCAAGCGCATCTGACCGTAAGCGAAAAGCCATTCCGCGAGGCCCTCCCCTCCTTCGGAGAGGTCGGGGGAGGTACTAACTCAGCACCTGTGTGAGGAACACGTCGGAGCAGAGAATGAGCACCGAACTGCACACCACGGCGTCAGTGGATGCCTTGCCCACCTCTACCGATCCTCCCTGTACGGTGTAGCCGAAGTAGGAAGACACGCTGGCAATGATGTAGGCAAAGAACAGACTCTTGATTACACTCATCCATACAAACCACGGGTTGAACGCATGCTGGATGCCGAGCGTGAGATCGTCGGGCGAAAGCAGATGCCCGATGTAGGCCGTTCCGTAAGCTCCGAGGATGCCCATAGCCGAGGAGAAGATGACCAGAAACGGCATGATGGTGATGAGTCCGGCTATCTTGGGCAGTATGAGGTAGCTGGCAGAGTTCACGCCCATGATGTCGAGCGCGTCAATCTGCTGCGTTACGCGCATCGTTCCCAGCTCGGAGGCTATGTTGGAGCCCACCTTTCCGGCCAGTATCAGGCACATGATGGAGCTTGAGAACTCCAGTAACATGATTTCGCGGGTGGTGTATCCCGACACCCATCGCGGCATCCAGGGGCTCTGGATGTTCACCTTCATCTGGATGCAGATAACGGCTCCGATGAAGAAAGAGATGAGGAGAACGATGGGAATGGAGTCAACACCTAACTGAGACATCTCCTTGACGTATCGCTTTAGGAACATGCGCATGCGTTCGGGCACGCTGAAAGCACGTCCCATGAGCATGAGATAGTTACCGAAAGTGGTGAGGTATTTGTGCAGTAAGTGGATGATGAACATGTTGAAATTGCTGATTGATGTTTGCAAAAGTAACCATAATTCGCTAAAAAACTGCAATAAAAGCAATAGTTTTTAATTATGTAACCGTTATTAGGCACATTTTTACTACTTTTGCATTCTAAATACAACAATCATGGACGAAACTACCAAGAGTGGCGCCGACGACCGGATGGTGCTCCGTACAGAAGGACTGGTGAAGCGATACGGCAAGCGTACCGTTGCCAACGGCGTCTCCATAGACGTCAGGCAGGGCGAAATCGTCGGCCTGCTGGGCCCTAACGGAGCCGGAAAGACCACCTCCTTCTACATGACTACGGGCCTCGTGATTCCCAACGACGGCCATGTGTACCTCAACAATGAGGACATCACCGACTATCCTGTGTACAAACGGGCCCGTGCCGGCATCGGTTACCTGCCCCAGGAGGCCAGTGTGTTCCGCAAGTTGAGCGTGGAGGACAACATCATGTCGGTGCTCGAGATGACCAGCTTGTCGCATGCAGAGCAGCTGGAGCATCTGGAAAGCCTGATAAGAGAGTTCCGTCTGACCAAAGTACGCAAGAATAAAGGCGACCAACTGTCAGGAGGAGAGCGGCGAAGAACGGAGATCGCGCGCTGCCTGGCTATCGACCCGAAGTTCATTATGCTCGATGAGCCGTTCGCAGGCGTGGACCCCATTGCCGTTGAAGACATCCAGCACATCGTCTGGAGGCTCAAGTACCGCAACATCGGCATCCTCATCACCGACCACAACGTGCAGGAGACGCTCTCCATTACCGACCGTGCGTACCTGCTGTTCGAGGGCCGCATCCTCTTCCACGGTACGCCCGAGGAGCTTGCCGAGAACCCAGTGGTGCGCAAGAACTACCTGAGCGACAACTTTGTATTCCGCCGTTTCAAGCCCAATGAGGAAGATGAACAGGTGGAGGCAGAGGCCGTGCAATAGGCTGGTGGCGGCAAACCGTCAGGCCGGATTGTAGGTGCACGCGGGTTACAGTTAAAAAAACAAATTTTTGACCTATATATTAGGCTGTTACGCCAAATATGAGTAATTTTGCAGCTCCAAAGCCCCGGCGGCCCGTATTCCCTGCCTTTCGTTCCTGTCCTGGTAGAACCGGCAATGCGGCTTGGTACAAAAAACGCATCAATAAACAATAAAATAAAAACAAAAACATCAGAGATGAACATTTCATTTGAGAACCCTGACAAGATTAACGGCCTGCTTACAGTAACCGTAGAGGACGCTGATTACAAGGATGATGTCGAGAAGACACTGAAAGACTACCGCAAGAAAGCGAACTATCCGGGCTTCCGTCCGGGCATGGTTCCAATGGGGCTGATTAAGAAACAGTTTGGTACATCGGCCAAGATGGACGCCATCAACAAGCTCGTTGGCGACCAGATGTACAAGTACATACAAGACAACAAGATTCAGATGCTGGGCGAACCGCTCCCTTCGGAGAAGCAACAGCCGCAGGACTTGGAAAAAGACGGCCCCTACACGTTCGCGTTCGACGTGGCCGTGGCGCCCGAATTCAAGGCCGAACTCACCGCAAAAGACAAGATAGACTATTACAACATCAAGGTTGATGACGCCCTCATAGACCGCCAGATAGACATGTTCGCACGCCAGTCGGGCTCTTACATCAAGGCCGAAGACTACAAAGCCAACGACATGTTGAAGGGAGACCTGCGCGAACTCAATGCAGACGGCAGCACGAAGGAAGGCGGCATTACCGTTGAGGCAGCCGTGCTGATGCCCGACTACATCAAGGTAGACGACCAGAAGAAGCTCTTCGACGGCTGCAAACCGGGCGACATCATCATCTTCAACCCACGTAGGGCCTACCCGGACAATGACTCCGAGGTGTCGTCTCTGCTCAAGATAGAGCGCAACGAGGTAGCTGCACACACCGGCGACTTTAGCTATCAGATAACTGAAATCAGCCGTTTCCAGCCCCACGAGGTCAATCAGGAACTGTTCGACAACGTGTACGGCAAGGACAAAGTAAAGAGCGAAGCCGAGTTCCGCAAGGCTATAGCCGAGGGACTCAAGGCTCAGCTGGCCACTGATTCCGACTTCAAGTTCATTCAGGACGTGCGAGCATACCTGGAGAAGAAGGTGGGCGAGCTCACCTATCCCGACACCCTGCTCAAGCGCATCATGAAGAATAACAACAAGGACAAGGACGACGAGTTCGTTAACAAGAACTACGAAGCCAGCGTAAAGGAGCTTACGTGGCACCTCATCAAGGAACAACTGGTGGCTGCCAACAACATCAAGATTGAAGATGCCGACGTGAAGGACGCCGCAAAGGAAGCAGCACGCGCGCAGTTTGCCCAGTACGGCATGAACAATGTGCCCGATGAGTACATCGAGAACTACTCGGCCGAACTGCTGAAGAAGCAGGAGAGCGTGCAGCCTCTTGTCGACCGCGCCATCGACCGCAAGCTAACCGCCATCCTGAAGGGTGTGGTGAAGCTGAACGAGAAGGAAACCACGCTCGACGACTTCAACAAGCTGATGGAGGCATAAAGCCCCTGCGCAGCCACCATCTGAAACCGACGGCGGCCGCAACTACATAACCGCAGGATGCGAAAGCAGTGCCTGCAAGGAGTAAAATCTCAGATTCCACGAACCGGAACAGGATGTTCAGGCCGGTGGAGTCTGAGATTTTTTCGTGCCGCTGGAGTCGCAGAGGCTGCCCGGAGCATGGCTTGCAAGGTTTTGTACATGCGCTCTTCCTGTTTTAAAGATTGCTTTTTCCGTTCTTATAAAGGTGTCCTGACCTGTACTGAATAAGTTGACAGTTTACATCAAACAAAAAAAGTAAAAAGTCATGAAACAGTACAATGAAATCGAAAAATTAGAGTTATTACGTCGGTACCTCACGAGTGGCCTGTCGATACGCGCCTTTTCCGCGAGTGCCGGCATTCCCGTGGCGACATTCTTCGGATATCTCCGCGCGTACGGCCACCCCGACAACTCATCAATTTCCTTTCTTATGAAACACGAAGAACTGCCAACCACACTTGATGAACTTCGCGCCCAGCTACTCGAGGAGCGCAAGGCGCATG
>FZRE01000028.1 GCA_900199655.1 Prevotellaceae bacterium KH2P17 | reverse complement strand
CGAGTACACCGGCCTGCTCAAGAGCCTCGGCATGAGGATAAGCATGACGCAGACGGGCGACCCGCTGCACAACGCACTGGCCGAGAGAGTGAACAACACCGTGAAGAACGGCTGGCTCTTCGAGACACAGGACAAGACTTTCCGGCAGGTAGAGGAACTCCTCGCCAGGGCTGTCAAAGTCTATAACACCGTGCGTCCGCACCAGAGTCTGGACATGCGCACGCCCTTGGAAGAGATGCAGCGGCTCCTTTCCCTGGCCGCATGACAGCCACAGAGGCTCCCGGGGGCTGCGAGCCCCCGGCCGCAAGGCCGCCCCCCGGTGTTTTTCATCAATTCAACGTTCCACTTAAAATAAGGAGGTCAAAGAGTCCGCAGAAAACAGAAAATGATTAAAAAAGCTATGCTTCAGGAACTTTCGACACTTGTCGCACGATCGTTTGACACTTGTCACATCATCGTGCGACAAGTGTCGAAAGTTCCATGTTGGGATATTCTGCACCTGAATTTCTGCTTATAGTGGGACGGCAGAGTCATTTTGGAGCAACGAATTAACAGCAAAATCGGAAAGGGAGCTGCCGAACGGAGTAGCTATCGGTTTAATCCGTTCTGCCTGCTACAACCATTTTGCGATATTTGTACCTAAAATTTAGCTAAAGAACCATGACCTTTCAAGAATAAGGACTACCTTTGTGGGCACAATGTTGAAAACAAAACACTGGTTCTTATGGAAGAAATAAAAATCAAAAACCTGATTATCGGATTTGGCAAGGCAGGCAAAACCTTGGCTGCCGACTTGGCTAAACACGGCGAAAGCGTAATCTTGGCCGAAGAGAGTAACTTAATGTATGGCGGCACTTGTATAAACATTGGCTGCATACCCTCCAAGAAACTCATCGCCGAGGGCGAACAACGCCAATATCAGTCAGACAAAACCGAGGCGTTCGGAGCGGCAATGGAGAGTAAAACCAAACTGGTTGAAGCCCTGCGCAATGCCAATTATCATAAAGTGGCTGATGCACCTGACGTTGAGGTTATGAATGCTCAAGCCTCGTTTGTTGATGCACACACAGTGATGCTGAAGAGCAGAGACAAAGAAACACTGGTGACGGCAGAACGCATTTTCATTAATACCGGCACCACAGCCAACCGCCTGAACATCGAAGGAGCTGACGGTCCGCGTATCTATTACAGCACAGAAATGCTTTCGCTTGCCCGGTGCCCGGAGCGTCTCGTCATCGTAGGCGGCGGTTATATATCGCTGGAATTTGCCTGTATGTACCAGGCATTTGGCAGTAAAGTCACGATTTTGGAGGCTGGCGATATATTCCTTGCCCGAGAAGATCGCGATATTGCCGACGAAATGCTGTGCACGCTCAACGCCAAAGGCATCGACGTGGTGACCAAGGCTCGTACAGAACGCTTTGTACACCATGCCGCCGGCACTACTGTAGTAACTTCACAGGGCCGCTTCGAAGCCGATGCAGTGCTTGTAGGTATAGGGCGCCATCCCAACACTCAGGCACTGCAACTGGATAAAGCCGGCATTCAAGTAGACGAACGCGGGTACATCGTCACCGATGATTATCTGAAGGCAGCTCCCAACATCTGGGCTATGGGCGACGTGGCGGGCAGTCCGCAGTTTACCTACATATCGCTTGATGACTATCGCATCGTAGCCGACCAATTCTTTGGAGACGGCAGTCGCACACGTAACAACCGCGGAGCCGTGGCTACAAGTGTGTTTACTACCCCACCCCTTTCGCACATCGGAATGACCGAGCAGCAGGCCGCAGCCAGCGGGTACCCGTTTATCACGAAGCGACTGCCGGCCAATACCATTCCAAAAGCCAAAGTGCTGGGCTTGACAGACGGACTGTTGAAAGCCGTCATTAACCCCGAAACCGACGAAGTTCTGGGCGTGACACTGTTTTGCGCAGAGTCGCACGAGCTGATAAACCTGTTCAAGATTGTCATCGACAACCATATTCCTGCCTCTTATGTTCGCACTATGATTTTCACACATCCCACTATGGCTGAAGGTTTAAATGACCTGTTCGCATAAGGCGAGCACATTAGAGCATGCGCCCTTGGCCATAAGATGGTTGCAAACGCAGACTATATCAAATAGCCAACAAGCTGAAATGGTTTATGATATTGGCTGTATGCTTGACTGAAAAAAGCGAAGATTAGTAATCAATGCTAATCTTCGCTTTCTGAATCCAGTGGAGCTGGTGGGATTCGAACCCACGTCCAAACAGGGAAACTATACGCTTTCTACACGTTTATTTCAGACTTCATTTTCGTGTTATGGCAAGACCTGAACCACCAACCATAACCTTATTCTCTAAAATTTCACCCATGTAGCGAGACCTATACGAGCTATTTCCGATTTATCTGCACCGCTGAACCCTTAGATTCGGAACAACATCCTTGGAGCGATGTCTCGTCCTGTCACCTTGTGACGGGATAAAGCCAGTAATCTACTATGCTTCGATTAGGCAGCGAGAGCGTAATTGTTTTCGCCAATTAATTTTTTGCCTACTCGGATTAAGGAGCGAACAGACAAGTCTCCGCGTGCTTACGTACCATTTCATCCCGCTGTCAAATCCAGTCAACCCCATAGTTAGTAAGGCCTGAAACTGAAGTCCTCAACATGAATGAGCAGAAGTTGCACCAAATTTAACGATGTTAACTACATGAGATACATTGTGGTCAGCCTTCTGCTAATACGTTGCAAATATAGCTATTTATTTTCATATACAGCTCATTTTCACTGTTTTTTATATTTTTCCGTTCGCTGAAGTCTAAGAAAGAGGCATGTCAGCTGGCCTGCCTAACCAAAAGACAACATTTCAAGCCGGTTGCGTAATTGCTCTATCTGGCTTTTCCGAATGGCCATTGTGATGGAACATGTATTGTCAAACTCTTGAGAGACGATACGGACATCCATCTCCTTAACCAGGTGCATAACGTCGTTCATCATTGCGTAATTAAAAGTATAAGTCAGCGTCTCTTCTACAATCCGCGTCTCTATATCAGCGTGCGCGATAGCATCGGCCGCTGCTGCGCGATAGGCAACTATCAGTCCGCTTGTTCCCAGGTTTACGCCGCCATAATACCTGACTACTACTATGAGTATATCGGTAAGGTTACGGCTTTGTATTTGGCCAAAGATGGGTTTGCCGGCAGTAGAGGACGGTTCGCCGTCATCGTTCATGCGAAATTCCTCTTGCTGTGGTCCAAACATATAGGCATAACAGCAATGCCGGGCGTCATAATACTTCTTGCGGTAGCGAGACAAGATTTCCTTTACCTCCTCAACCGTTGTTACATGATGCGCAAAGGCGAGGAATTTACTCCGTTTATCGGTGTAATATCCCTCGCCTATTGTTAGTTCAGATATGGTTTGATATGAATCTTCGTTTGCATTCATGAGATTATTCCTGTCAGCTTATCTATACAAAGGTAGCAAAAATAATGGTAATACAACCGAGATACGGCCTAAAAGATTATTCGAGTTTATGGATAACGAGTCCAGACCGCAACTTGGGTTCAAACCATGTGGCTTTGGGGGGCATAATCTTGCCACTGTCTGCTATATCCATTATCTGTTTCATGGATACGGGATAGAGGGCTAAGGCCATGCGCATCTCGCCACTGTTGACCCTGCGCTTCAACTCATCAAGACCGCGCAGACCTCCAACGAAGTCAATGCGCTTGTCGGACCGCAAGTCCTTGATGCCCAGGAGTTCGTCAAGAATTAAGCGCGAAGAGATGTCGACATCCAGAACTCCGATAGGATCCTGGTCATTATAAGTTCCTGGTTTTGCCGTAAGGCTATACCAAAGACCATCAACATAGAGGCTGAACTCATGAAGTTTAGCAGGCTTATAGTTGCCGGCTCCCATACATGTAACGCTGAAATTCTTCTCCAGAGCATGGATGAATTCTGCCGTAGTCATGCCATTCAAATCCTTAACTACACGATTATAATCCAAGATAGTTAACTGTGAGGCTTGGAAGCATACAGCCATGAAGTAGTTATACTCCTCCTGGCCCGTATGATTTGGATTTAGTTTTGCTTTTTCGGCACCAACGAGTGCTGCAGCAGCAGACCGGTGGTGACCGTCAGCTATGTACAACGATGGCATTTTGGCAAATTCGGCAGTGATGGCAGAGATATCTTCGGCATTGGAAACAATCCAGAACTGATGGCGAAATCCGTCTACTGGAGCCACGAAATCATATTCCGGCACAGTTGCAGCATAGCGCATGATAAGCTCATTAAGCAGCACATTATCGGGATAAGCAAAGAAAACGGGTTCCACATTCGCATTGCATGCGCGTACATGCTTCATGCGGTCCTCCTCCTTATCTCTGCGTGTGAGTTCATGTTTTTTGATTACACCGCTTAAATAATCGTTAACCCATGCGCCAACAACCAGACCGTACTGTGTCTTGCCATTCATGGTCTGGGCATAGATGTAGTAGTTCTCTTCGTCGTCCTGAACCAGCCATCCTTTGTCTTGGAACATCTGAAAATGCTCTGCGGCACTCTGATAAACACGAGGATCGTATTCAGAAGTGCCTGGTTCAAAGTTAATTTCCGGTTTGATAATGTGATAAAGACTCTGTTCATTGTCACCAGCTTCAGCTCTTGCTTCATCAGAATCGAGAACATCATACGGACGTGACTCCACTTTTTCAACTAAATCTTTGGGTGGGCGAAGTCCTTTAAAAGGTTTAATAGTTGCCATAGATATTAGGATTAATCAAAATAACGATGGATTCCATCACCACGGGACACATGTCCTTATGCTGACGGAAGCCATCGTATGGTGGATTACTTGTTTACTTGGAATTTAGTACAGCCTTCTTTGAAGAAAGCATTAATCTGTTGGGCAGCAGCTATACCAGCATTGGTATTGGCTTCTGCTGTCTGTGCTCCCATTTTCTTGGGAGTAGAGAAATAACGTCCTTCAAACTTGCAGAACTCTGCATCTGCATCAGGTTTAATGTCAGTTATGTACTTTAAGTCTTCACGCTCGGCCATCAAACGCAATAAATCAGGCTCATTGATAATCTCTTTACGGGCTGTATTGATTAGGATGCCACCTTTACCAAGCTGATTGACAACCTGATAATTGATGCTCTGCTTGGTTTCGGGTGTAGCCGGAATATGTAGCGAAACAATGTCACACTGCTTGAAGAGTTCATCTCGACTGGTTAGTGCATGCACACCAGCAGCTTCTATAACATCTGCGGGGCAATATTCATCGTATGCGAAAGTCTCCATGCCAAATCCTTTGGCTATTCTGGCTACATTTCGACCAACATTACCGAAAGCAAGAATACCCAGCTTTTTGCCTTTCAATTCTGAACCGGCCTTACCGTTGTAGAAATTGCGTACCGTGTAGACCAACAAGCCGAATACCAACTCGGCAACCGCATTGGAATTCTGCCCGGGCGTGTTTTCAACAACGACATTCTGTTTCTTTGCTTCTTCACAATCAACGTTATCGTAGCCAGCACCTGCACGTACAACAATTTTCAACTGCTTGGCTGCATGAAGAACTTCGGCAGTAATCTTATCAGAACGGACTATCATTGCGTCAGCATTCGCGACTGCAGCAAGCAATGCTTGTGAGTCGGTGTATTTCTCAAGCAGGACAACTTCATGTCCGCCTTCTTCCAACTCTTTTCTTATACCTTCTACTGCGGCAGCGGCAAAAGGTTTCTCTGTTGCAATTAATACTTTCATATCCTCTTGAACTTTGAAATCCTAAATTAGTACTTTGCTTCAAAATCTTTCATTGCAGTGACAAGAGCTTGAACACCCTCAACGGTCTGGGCGTTGTAGCAGCTGGCACGGAAACCTCCTACCGAACGATGCCCCTTTATACCAATCATGCCGCGTTCAGTAGCAAAGTCGAAGAAAGTCTTTTCCAACTCCTTATATTCATCATTCATCACAAAACAGATATTCATTAAAGAGCGATCTTCCTCATTTACCGTACCGTGGAAGAGTTTGTTTCTGTCGATTTCGTTATAAAGAATATCGGCACGTTCATGCGCACGTCTATCCATTTCCTTAACACCGCCTTGTGCCTTCACCCAACGCATCGTCTCAAGCAGACTGTAAATAGGAACTACGGGAGGAGTATTGAACATACTGCCCTTGTCAATGTGGGTGCGATAGTCAATCATTGTAGGAAGGTTTCGCTGAACCTTACCTAACACCTCGTCCTTGACAATAATACAAGTTACACCAGCCATTGCCATATTCTTCTGTGCACCTGCGTATATAGCATTATATTTGCTTACATCAACAGGCCGACTCATGATATCAGAACTCATGTCAGCTATCAATGGAACCGGAGAATCAAGTTCCTTGCGAATTTCCGTACCGTAGATTGTATTATTTGTGGTTATGTGGAAATAGTCTGCATCAGCAGGAACAGTATAGTCTTTGGGGACAAAGGTATAATTGGCATCGGCAGAAGAAGCTACCTCAATTACTTCGCCAAAGAACTTTGCTTCCTTCATTGCTTTCTTTGCCCATGTGCCTGTGTTGAGATAAGCCGCTTTCTTTACCAGAAAGTTGGCTGGTATCTGCATAAACTGTAAAGAAGCACCGCCACCCAAGAAGATGACTGAGTAACCATTTGGAATGTCAAGGAGTTCCTTGATGAGAGCTACACTTTCATCCATAACAGGCTGAAAATCCTTTGCACGATGGCTGATTTCCATTAACGAAAGTCCGGAACCATTAAAGTCAAGAATTTGTTTGGCTGTGTTTTCAATCACTTCCTTTGGAAGAATTGATGGACCTGCATTAAAATTATACTTCTTCATATCGACAATGATTTTAAAGTTAATATTAGATATTGCAAACTTACATTATTTATTTGAAACGCACAAATATTTAGATGTAATTTACCTCACTTCTTCAAAAACCGTATGAATTCCCTTGATTTTCTCACCTTTTGTCAGTTTTAATACTTGGTGAAGTTTCTTTCTTGCGACAGCAACATAGGTATATCTGTCTTTTACATCAATCTGCCCTATCTCGTCGTTCGACAAATCTCCTTTTTTACACAAGAAGCCAACGATGTCCCCTTTGGAAATTTTGTCCTTTTTGCCTTTTCCAATATAGATTGTTGCCATCCTGGGGTGAGCAGGTTCAGGTAATTCTCGTGGAAGCTCGTAATCTTCTGGTCCTATTTCAATATATTCAGGTAAATGTTCGGATGGCCCCAATATGAAGAAAGCCCTTCCCTTTGCATCCCATCTAGCAGTCCTGCCCACTCGGTGAACATAGCTGTCCTCATTTTCCGGAAGATGGTAGTGGATGATATTGTCAATATTGGGAATGTCGAGCCCACGAGATGCAAGGTCGGTGCTGACAAAGATGTTTGCAGATGAGTTGGAGAACTTGTATAACGCATCTTCACGTGCTTTCTGTTCCATGCCACCGTGAAAAGAACAGATGGCAAATCCCTTTTTTCTTAAAAACTCAGCAGTCCTTTCCACGCTGTCCCGATAGTTTAGAAAGACGATGCTGCTTTGGTCGCCAAGATGGCGTAAGAGCTGCTCTAATGTTGTGAGCTTATCTTTTTCGGGACTCAGCACCTTATATATATTGACCCTACCAGAAACTTGTTCTTTTTCCGACAAATAATCAATGATTTCAACCTGAGACATAGATTTCCGATTCATATAAGCCGGTATTTCTTCTGCATCGGTAGCAGAAAGAAGTACCCTGTGCCTAACACCTTTCAGTTTTCCTATTATAGATGACATCTCTTCTTGAAATCCCATTTCAAGACATTTATCAAACTCATCTATCACAAGCCATTTTACAGAGTTGGCATCTATATTTCCCTTTTCCAAATGGTCCTTCAGTCTTCCCGGTGTAGCAAAGATTATTTGAGGATTTACCTGCCGAAGAATGCGATGCTCTGACATGGTGCTGCGACCTCCATAGCAGCTGCATGCTCTTAAGCCACACTTCATTTCAGAAAGAACAGTTGCCGACTGTAATGCCAATTCTCTACCAGGGACTATTATTACCGCCTGAAGAGAGTCGTCTCTTTCATCAAGCAACTGAACCTGTGGCAGAAGGTAAGCCAGTGTTTTGCCAGTTCCTGTAGGCGACAGTATTACTACATCTTTGTCACTATGCAATATAGAGTTTACAGAAGCCTTCTGCATATCATTTAACTCCTGAAAACCTAAGTTCTCTAATATTTCTTTCTCTGTTTTCATTTTCTCTCTTCGCGTATCAATTTATCAATCTCATCGAATTCTTTGCCCATATTCAAATTCAGATAAATGGTATAGAGCGGTAAGCTCCATTTATCTTTCCTATCAGGTAACAGTTCGCGATATTTCTGTAGATAAGGCAGTGCTTTTTTATAAAAGTCAAGGATATGTTGCCGCCGTTTGTTGGAAACTTTATTTGCTTTATCAAGCTCTATTGCTTGATTAAAGTATCCAAGACCTGCATTAAAATAAGCTTCCGCAAGTGAATCGTTCTCTGCAATGAGTTGGTCACAAATATCAATACATTCTTGATATTTCCCGGTGTTCAGATACACATTACTTGTTGCAAATCTGTACACTACGTCTGTGCTGTCAATGTGCATCGCCGTTTCGCATACTCTCATGGCATCTTCCCACATACTATTGTCAGCGTAATACTCTACTAAGCGCGGGAAGAAAAAAGGAAACTTGGGGTATTTCTCAAAGCCCTCATGTAGTGTTTCTATATAACGTAGTGTGTCATTTTCAAGTTTGTAGGTTTCAGCTAGGTACTGCAACATAAGATTGTAATGGGCAGTATCTTTTAAAGCCAAATAAGTATGGTGTAACGTAGCTTTGGGATCTTTTAGCTTGTAACCGCAATACACGGACCAATAAGCAGCAACGGGCAGCGTTTTGTCTGTCTCTGCATAATTGTAAGCCTTGAACAAAGGTTGTGTAGCACTATTTATATATATATCAAAAAACTTATATGCCTCTTCATATTGTTGTTTCTTGATAAAGAATGCCCCGCCGTTATAAAGGTTTGGCCGGTAAGTATTCAGAAACTCTGCATTCTTTTCGCGATAAGACAACTTCACACGGCCACGGGCATCAGGTTGCATATCCAAAGAATCCAAACTTCCAAGTATCTCAAACATTTTATAGGCCGACCTGAAAAAAGCGGCCGTATCATAAGATTGCTTCAGATACAGCTTCTCGTTCCCTTGCTCATACTGTTTTCTTACTGCTTCAAATAGAGTAACCCAAATTTTGTCATTAGTCTTGTTAGCAGAATCCTTCAGCAAGTTTGTCATCATTTCCTCGGCCTGCTGCAGATTTTTCCCTTTCTTGATAAAATCTCTCGCTTGCGAGATTTCCTTCTTCTGAGCACAGAGTGTGCATGTTGACATAATTACAATCAAAAATAAACATATTATCCTTCTCATCCCAACCATTCATTTTTTAATTCATTAATGCTTTTATACTTTTTGCCTCTTTTCTTCTTCCGACTGCATACAAGGCCTGATATAAAGGAGAAGCCCATGCAACTATACGCTGCTGCGGATCTTTCTGTCGCGTCTTTTCCAAATAGGCAATAGCTTGGTTGAACAATGATAGTATTGTTTCCGATTCGTCTTTGGAGAATTTATCTTTGTGAAGTGAAATGTTGTTTTTTAATTCAATTGCCTTTGAACTAAAGCATATACCTATATTATAAATGGCAGGGACAATTGAAGAATCCAATTTGGCCACCTGCTGGTACGAAGCAATGGCAGCATCCCAGTCTTTCTGCTGCATGTCGGTTTCACCCTTCAATGCCCACGCTATCGTGTTCTGCCTGTCTTTTTGTACTTCGTCTTTAGCAAATTGCCTTAATTCTTTTTCATGACCAGATTGAGTGAAATAATCAACCAGCATAGAAAAGTAGTTGGAATTCTCGGGAGCTTTATCGTGAAGCTCCAAAAGCGCCATTACATATTTGGCCGAATCCTCACGGGAATACATACGGTTCTTCATGCAATTTATTTTTATTTCTGCTGCATCTTTCGCATAATTCGTATCCGTCAGTGCTATATCGGCATAGCGTTCTGCTTTCTTAAAATCCTTTATTCCATAAGCAAGTAAACTGGCATAATAAGAAATCAAGCCATCTTGTTTCGGAAGTTTAACGAATAAAGGATTTGTCGATGTATCAACGTAAAGCTCGTATGCTTCCAAAGCCTTTTGATTGAGCCGTTGTGTCATATAATAGTTAGCAGCCGACAGCAGCAGCTCTCTCACCGGAGCTACTCGCTCTGAATTCTTCTCCCGATATTTAGGATGCGTCCTGCCTTTTATATCCGGACGTCCGTCAAAGTTCTCGCATTGAATTGCTGTTTTTACAATTCGCTTAACACTTTCGTAGTAATAAGTGGAATCTGATACAGCAGACAATTTAGATATCAAAACATCCAACTGATGATTTTCAGCTTTGGCCTGTGCCCGATAGTCTACATCCTGGCTCCACGCCGTGATGCCACTCATAGACAATAAAAACATCAGAAGGATATTAATTTTCATGATAATAAAGAATATAGAGTTAGAGAGCTCATGATTTTAGCTCTCTAACTCGGTTGTGTTTGTGAATTACTTAGAGTACTGCTCTACGGCCTTGGTCTTTGGGTCGTCAGCACCATAAGCGCCATAATACGACTGATAGAGATAGTATCCCCATCTGGCTTGCGACTCGTTAGGGTCAAGCTCTTTAGCTTTCTCCAGATACTTAATCGCCTCCTCGTATTTTGCTTTCTGCGAAGCCTTGTCGGGGGCATTGCCACCTTGGAAATTCAGGCACTGGCCCAGATAAGTCAGAACGGCAGGGTTCTTAGGATTGGCAGCAATTGCTTTCTTGAAACTCTCAACCGCAGCATCGGCATCATTGTTATTCATAGCCAAGATGCCTTTATCGGCATTTGCCATGAAGTCATTGGGATTCTTAGCAAGGCGATCATTTATCAACTTTGTTTGAGCATCCTTGTTTCCCTGATAAGCGGAAAACAGATTTTCGAAATAAACATCATTGGTCGGGTCGGCCTGATATAATCCTTCCAGCTTCTTGGCATAAGCCAATGTGTCTTCTTTGGTTTTCAGCTGGCTCTTCATTGATTCGAGTTTCAGTGTAAGGGCATCTTTGCCATAAGTAGAATCATTGAGGGCGAAATCCGAAAACATTTCTACATCCTCATACTGCTTTTTCTGCAATGCAAAGTAAGCAGCCAGGAATGCGATTTGAGCGCGGAAGCTCTCCTCCGACTTCTTGTCTACAGCAGCCAACAACGGGTCGTTCTCTGTCTTCAGGAATTTACTCCAATACTTCAGACAAGTTTCCGTGTCGTTTTTCTGGCGATAAACATCTCCGCCGTTTACCAGATGAATGCGGCAAGACTGCACACGATCCTTGTTTGCATCGAAGAACTTCGGTTTCACTTTACCTTTGTCGTTTGGTTTCTGGTCGTACTTGTTGCATTCTATACCATTCACTACGACATTGTAAGCAGCCTCGTAAAAACCCACTGTATCGTATGGCTCTACCTTTCCCTGTTTGAATTGTTCGGCCATCTGGTTCTGTGTAATTACAGCCTGTTCCTTGGTCACTTTCTCCATGGCAAGGTCAACCATCTTGTTATATGCCTTCGCTTTCTCCTCGTCGTTGGCAAGTTGTGAAAGACCACTCTTTAACAGGCTTTCTGCTTCAGAGTAAGTCTTTGCCTTTAAGATTGCCTTGAGAGCTTCACTGTCTCCGGCAAAAGCTGCAGATGTGCCGAGCAACATCAGAGCCGCAATCATTAACTTTTTCATATTCTTTTTAATTAAAAGGTTTATAATCAATTTTATATAAGATTCCACGAATGCTTACACACCCATAATTATATCTTTGCTTTGTTATGACGCACAAATCTTTCTTTTAGTTTAAATCTTCATGCGAAATTCGCAATTATTATCATACGTAAACATTCATAAAACCCTTTGGTTATTCATCAGTCGGTTCTGCTTCGTCGCTGAAGTCAACCAATAACTCATTTTCATCATCTGCGTCATCAGTTGCATCCATCTCTCCAACAGGGTTTGCAGAAGTATTGTCACTCTTTAGTTCCTCTGTCTTCTGTTCCCATTGTGTGCGGCTTTCTTCTTCAACGGTAGCTTCCAGTTCAGAGCTCATTACCTTGCAGACACTGGCAATCACATCGTTTTTCTTAGTCAGGTTTATCAGTCGTACGCCTTGCGTTGCACGTCCCATGACTCTTACATCGGCTACAGCCAGACGGATAACGATACCACTCTTGTTGATAATCATGAGGTCGTTGTCATCGGTCACGTTCTTGATGCTAACCAGTCTGCCGGTCTTATCAGTAATGCTCAAGGTCTTTACACCCTTGGTGCCACGATTGGTTACACGGTAATCTTCCACTTGAGAGCGTTTGCCGTAGCCGTTTTCGCTAACTACCATCACGCTTTCCTTTTCCGGGTCATTCACAACTACCATTCCCACAACGGCATCATCGCCACTATCCAGACGCATGCCACGTACACCGGTTGCCACACGACCCATTGTGCGGATGGCGTCTTCATTGAAGCGAACTGCGCGACCGTTGCGGTTGGCCATAATCAGCTCATTGTGGCCGTTGGTCAGGCGGACGTCTATTACCTCGTCGCCTTCCAGGATGTTGATGGCGATAACTCCGTTTGAGCGTGGACGCGAATAATGCGCCAGCGAAGTCTTCTTCACAACACCGTTCTTGGTTGCAAATACAACATAATGGCTGTTCACAAACTCTTCATCTTCCAGTCCACGTCCTCTTAAGCGCAAGAAAGCATTAACCGCATCATCGCTGTCAATGTTCAGCAGGTTCTGGATAGCACGACCCTTGCTGGTCTTGTCGCCCTCTGGTATATCGTAGCAGTGCAACCAGTAGCAACGTCCCTTCTTCGTAAAGATGAGCATGGTTTGGTGCATGGTTGCAGGATATATGTATTCCGTGAAATCCTTGTCGCGTGTGTGGGCACCTTTGCTCCCCACTCCGCCACGCGCCTGCTCGTGGAAGTCGGCCAGCGGCGTACGTTTGATGTAGCCCAGGTGGCTTACCGTGATTACAACGGGGTCGTTGGGATAGAAGTCCTCGGCGTTGAACTCATGCTCATCGGGTATAATCTCCGTGCGGCGGACATCGCCATACTTCTCTTTAACCTCAAGCAGTTCGTTCTTCATCACCTCCTTGCATTTTTCTGGATTATCGAGTATCTCCTGCAACTCCTTGATAGTCTGCATCAGCCCTTCGTACTCCTGGTGCAACTGGTCCATGCGCAGACCGGTGAGCTGACTCAGACGCATATCAACAATAGCCTTACTCTGCAACTCGTCCAGTTCAAAGCGGGTTTCCAGATTACGTTGAGCATCGACCGGGGTCTTGCTTGCGCGGATAATGTGAACAACCTCGTCTATGTTGTCGCAAGCAATGATTAACCCCTCGAGTATATGCGCACGTTCCTGTGCTTTCTTCAAGTCG
Organism: Prevotellaceae bacterium KH2P17; assembly: GCA_900199655.1. Taxonomy (GTDB): domain Bacteria; phylum Bacteroidota; class Bacteroidia; order Bacteroidales; family Bacteroidaceae; genus Prevotella. The sequence continues at coordinate 8,490 of FZRE01000028.1, read as the reverse complement.
AACTTGGTTCGGCGTATCGTGACATCGTGGCGGTGCTCCACAAAGTATTTCACGCATTCCTGCAAGCTCAGCAAGCGAGGTCTTCCTTTAACCAGAGCGATGCAATTAACTGAGAACGAGCTCTGTAGTGCTGTCATCTTGAACAGCTTGTTCAGTATAACATTGGCGTTGGCATCACGCTTAACGTCAACAACGATACGCATGCCTTGGCGTCCGGTCTCATCGTTCACGTTGGAAATTCCTTCCAGCTTGCCCTCCTTTACTAAGTCGGCTATATATTCGATAAGCTGCTGCTTGTTGACACCGTAAGGTATCTCCGTTACAACAATCTTGTCGTGCGTATCATCACTCTCAATCTCTGCCTTGGCTCTCATGACTATTCTGCCCCTACCGGTCTCGTAGGCTTCCTTCACTCCCTGCAAGCCATAGATGTAGGCACCTGTCGGGAAATCCGGAGCAGGGATGTAGTCCATGAGTTGCTCGGTAGTGATATCGGGCCTGTCAATGTAAGCGCAACAGCCATCAATCACTTCGCCCAGGTTGTGGGTCGGTATGTTGGTTGCCATACCAACGGCAATACCGTTTCCGCCGTTAACGAGCAGGTTAGGAATCTTGGTCGGCATGACGGATGGTTCAACCAGCGTATCATCGAAGTTGTTGGACATGTCGACCGTATCTTTCTCGAGATCGTCCATGATATGCTCTCCCATTCTCGACAAGCGGCACTCCGTGTAACGCATGGCAGCAGGCGAGTCGCCGTCTACGCTGCCGAAGTTACCCTGCCCGTCCACGAGTTTGTAACGCATGTTCCAGTCCTGACCCATGCGAACCAGAGCCCCGTAGACGGAAGAGTCGCCGTGAGGGTGATATTTTCCAAGCACCTCTCCAACAACGCGCGCGCATTTCTTATAGGGTTTGTCGCTTGTGTTTCCTATTCCGAGCATACCGTAAAGAATGCGGCGATGAACAGGTTTGAAACCGTCACGGACATCGGGAAGCGCACGAGCCACTATCACTGACATAGAATAGTCAATGTAGGATGACTTCATCTCCTCCTCAATGTTAATCTTCATGATTCGGTCCTGATCGATAGTTTGATTTTCGTCCATTTAAAATTATACCTTATTTATTTAGTTATGATATTCGTGATTTCACTGGAATTACAACCACATTCGACAACCTGATTTTCTGCAGCAAATCGCTTTAAAGCCACTTTTAAGGCTCTCTGAGCCGTTTTGGGTTCATTTTCCAAGTTCAAAGTTACGGTTATTTTTTGACATAAGAAAACTTTAAGGGCTAAAATACGCCAAATTTACATTAATTTGTGCTTTCATGAAACGAAAGATGCCAAATGAGTATATCGCTCCGTAATTCCATTCAGTGGGCTCGGATATTCATAAAACGGGAAACGCTCTTCTGTCCGTCCGTCTGTATATTGCCATATTGACTCGTAATCGGTTCTCTGTTCTCCCATTTCGGATAATTGGCAGAGATATTCCTCCACCGACTTGTTCTCCTTGATATAGATTACCGGCATCTGCTCTACCAACGGACTGTGCTTGCGAGTATGGTCATGGTCGAAAGCCAGAACGCGACAGCCGTCAGGCATGATGCCAACCAAGCCGAATGTCATGCTCTTGCCAATTCCCGGCAGGTTCAGTACATTGCGGTCAGAAGCCAGAAATGGTATTTGGCAGTCGGCCATTATACGGCGGATTGTACGTGACATGGGAACCGTGCTGTCTTCCAGCAGTCTTGCCATCTGTAACGAAGTCTCGGCATCAAGCTGCCCCAGAACCTTTTCCTCCTGCTGTTCCTGTATTGTCCGACTATTGGGGGCAAAGACTGCATGGTTTTCTTCAAAGCCCTTAACCGTGAACGTATAATAGCAAAGCACGCCCAGTTTGTTGAGTACCTGACGCAAACGGGCCGTATGTCCCCGGCGTGATACGGCTACATTAAACACCAGCTGATTGGTTACAGTCCATCCTGCCGACTGCAGTTTGCTAACTGCCAGACATGCCTCCGGAGTAACTTCGAGCGGAGTTTGGAAATGAGTTTGGATGAAAAACTGCGTAATACCAACCGTCACAGCTTTCTGCTTGAAATCATGCAGGATGCCTATTAGCTCGTCGTCTATGCGCATGGGGAGGTAGACGGGCAGGCGCGTTCCAAGTCTAACCCGTTGCAACTCCGCGAATTTTTCACCTTCAGCCCGGTGTTTGTTCTGCTCCCGCTTGCGTTTAGCCATTGTGTAAACGGCATCCAGAATATTACGCAGACTTCCGTTGCGGCTCATTAGGGCGTCGCCACCTGTTATGAGAATGTCACGCAGCTGTGTATCTTCCTCAAAGTACCTCATGAGCCGCCGCAGTTTACTGTCCCATCCTTCCTTTGGTTTCAGCGACTCCATGTCGAAGTTGAAGCGTCCGCTCTGGAAATCGTACATCCGCTGGCACGAGGCACACAGTCCTCCGCAAGCCCGCCCTATGGTGTCAGGTATCAGTATGGCTACATCCGGATAACGCCGGTGGATGTTATGCCCATCGGGCAGCAACCATCCCGCAGCATTGGGCTGGCCGGGCACCACGGCATCTTCCTTCTCCCAAGCCCGGATATGGCCAAAGGCGTCGACTAAATTGCGCGAATAGAACACATACGAACGCAGCGAGGCATCGTCGTATTCGCTGCCCGTCGTGTCAATCAGCGATAGGTAATAGGGCGTAACGAATACAGGGATACCTTTCCGTTGCGCTTCATGATAAACAGCCAGCAGCTCGTCCAGCATGTTTCCTCCCAGCATATAATTCAGTTCTCTCACGCTCCTGGCGGCCAGGCTAAGATGAAACCGGAAATCGTTCCACCACTCCTCGACCATGTGCTGTTTAGCTTCGGCCGAAAGTCCGAGAGGGAACACGTAGCGGTTCTTTTCCGAATGGCGCAATTCTACGCGCCTAATCAGCCGCTCGATGATGCGTTGGCGGTTGCGTATCCTCGCTTCCATTATCCGTTCATCAGTTCCCACTGGCCACCGCCGCATCCATTTAGTCACCTGTTGCTTATCGGGCTTGGGCATAGTTGGCACATAGAGCCGCTCGAACTGCTTGTACACGTCGATGAGGAAATTGGTGCTCAATCCGGCAGCCTCGCTGTGGTCATTGAGGAAATGCCACAGCAACGTGATGGTGCGCAAGGTTATCTCGCGGCCGGTTGAAGCCTCGGTAATCGTTTGCCCGTCAAATTCCACCAGTCGTTTGATGTTCGCTTTCCCCGGATTTGATGCCGAGCTGCCGGCCTGCTGCAATTCTTCAGCAAGGCGCAGCCTGAACTCCTGCACGCCGGCACACGTTGTTGCCAACCTGAATATGGGTTCCAGATTGGTTGCGAACTTGTTTCTGATGTCGCTTGATGCTATGTTTCGTTTTCCCTGTTTCATTGGTCCAAAGATTTGCAATATGAACTTGTCTTCTCTCATCCACCCAAATTCATGGTGTACAGTTGATTTGTCATGCTACCGATTATACACAAATATAGAAAAAAGAAGCAAAACCAACAACTATTTTTTGTTTTTATAGGTTTTCTTGTATCTTCTTATATCAACAAAAAAGCAGAACACGTAAGTGGCCGAAAGGGATGAAACCCGTAACTGCGGTAGTCCGGGAAGAAATCAACTCGCCTTGTGCTGTCAGGAAACTTCATCGGTTTTTAACACTTCCTCATGCCCTCTTCGGCATCTGAAACATGCTTCTGCGAACCTTCCTTTTGCCTGTTCCCGTTTGGTTCCATAGCTTTCGGCTTCCCGAAAGGGTGCTTCAAGCGTGTTGAACGATACCTTTTGGAGCGTAGAAGCATAACTCCGGGCGGCTTGAAGCTATCCTTCAGGAGCCCTTGAAGCATGTTTTTAGGAAACCAGAAACCAAGAAACATTTTCAAAGAGTTGATAGTCAGCATATTAGAAAATCATCAATTTGAGCGCTTTACATCCCAAATGGCAGCTAAAAGAAAACCGAAGCCGTTTGCGGCAAGGCAAAGATAAAGTTCTATACGCAGAATTAACACATTGCAACTGCATGCGGGCAGGGGTGAGCCGAGCAGTCTGTCGGCCGCTCAAAAAACCGGCAGAGTTTTTCCATAATCTAAATATAATGCTTATCTTTGCACAATAAACAATCACCGATACCTTAAAATTACATACGCAACGTGCACATAGCAATCGCAGGAAACATAGGCAGCGGCAAGACGACCCTCACCACGCTCCTGGCCAAACACTACGGCTGGACTCCGCGTTTTGAGGCTGTAGACTACAATCCGTACATGGAGGACTACTACAGAGATATCCCCCGATGGTCGTTCGCCATGGAGGTGTTCTTTCTCAAGGAAAGGTTCAAAGACCTCATTGCCCTCTCCCGCTCTTCCGAACACATCGTCCAGGACCGCTCCATATTCGAAGGTGTGTACGTGTTTGCCGCCAACAACAAGGAACTGGGGAACATGGACGACCGGGATTTTACAACTTACATGGAACTGTTCGAACAGATGATGACCATTGTCAAGCTGCCCGACCTGATGATATACTTACGTTCGTCGGTTGCCCATCTGGTAGCCAACATCCAGCTGAGAGGCCGGGAGTACGAACAGAAGATACCGCTCGAATATCTCGAAAACCTGAACAAGAGGTATGAGGACTTCATCAACAACAAATACAAGGGCCGGTTGCTGATGGTGGATGTAGACAACATCGACTTTCTGCATAATCCCAAGGACCTTGCAGGCATCATAGACCGGATAGACGCGCGCCTGTTCGGCCTCTTCTCCGACTCAAACGAACACACTGATATTTAATCGTAAAATCTTACAACAATGTATATAGCCATAGCCGGAAACATTGGTAGCAGCAAGACTACCCTCACCAAACTGCTTGCCAAGAGATATGGATGGACGCCGCACTTTGAGCCCGTTGACAACAATCCTTATCTGGCAGATTATTATGCCGACATGAACCGCTGGTCGTTCAATATCCAAATCTACTTTCTCAACAAGAGGTTCAAGGACATAGTCGAAATATCAAAAAGCAAGGAAACCGTGGTTCAGGACCGCACCATCTTCGAAGATGCCAGGATTTTCGCACCGAACCTGCACGCGATGGGCATGATGAGCGACAGGGATTTCAACAACTACACCGATTTGTTCGACCTCATGATGTCGCTCGTCAGGCTGCCCGACTTGATGATTTATATCCGGTCGGACATTCCGAACCTTGTTTCGCAGATACAGAAGCGTGGCAGAGACTATGAGCAAACTATCCGTATAGACTATTTGGAAGGTCTGAACAAGCTCTACGAAGACTGGATTAGCACCTACAAAGGGCAGCTAATCATCGTTGACGGAGACTCAACAAAATTTGAAAGCAACCCTGCCGACTTCCAGAAAGTTACCGATATGATTGATGCCAAGCTGTTCGGACTCTTCCCCATGAGCGACGAATAGCCGGAAGCTCCAGGCTCCCGGCTATCCCAATAATGTCCGGCAAAGTTCCTGCCGGCTTAAATAAGGCTGTAGAGTACGTATGCCCAGTGCGCCACCAGTGCAGCAACAATGCCTCCGATGGTGTGGCTCAAAATGGCTTTACTGGTCAGTTCGCGATAGCCCAGAGAGTCTAACATGGCCGTGTGGGTGCTCAGATAACCGCTCCAACACATGCCTATGGCTGTAAACACGGCCACCGCATTGCCGTCAATCCAGCCTTGCTGCACGAAACTGGGAATGATTCCCAAGGCTGCCCCAACTGCTCCCAAAGCCGTAATGGGGAAAGCAAGCTGGTGAGGATCGGTAAATCCGAAGAGCGGATCGAGCACCACGTCGCACAGATTGGCTATGGCGGGCAGCGCTTCTACGCCCTCATAGGCTGCGCCTGTATAGGTTCCACTAGCCGAAGGGCCAAAGGTGAGTATCATCACTAACGTTGAAATAATCAGCACTCCGGGTATAATGGCTATGCCGACATCTACCCCAGTCTTGCCGCCATCGAGCAGCGAGTTCAGCGTACGCAGGAAAACGGTTTTCTCTTCCTTGTGTTCCGGCTCCAACTCGGCTGTGGTCGGTTTGGGTGCAGCATCTTCTTCGGCATACTGCGGATAGGCTTTCAGCGTAAAATGCTGCATAAGGCGCGTAGAAGTAACGGCTCCGGCAATGGCACCAACCAGTCCAATGAAAGGCTCAATCGCATACCCCTTGCCTATCATGAAAATCATTACGATGAGTCCCATGCCGAAAGCAGTGCCGAAATTGGTAAGCGAAACGAACTGATACTTCTTGAAGTAGCTGCTAAATCGCTTGTCCTTGGAGAGTGTGATGATGGCCGGATTGTCAGAGAGAAATGTCATCACGGCTCCCAGCGAGGCCACTCCCGGCAGATGGAACAAGGGCCTCATCAACGGGCGAACTATCTTTTCCAACAAATCCACCACGCCAAACTCCACGAACAACTTGCCTATGGCGCCCGTTATCACACAAATGCCCATCAGAAAGAAACAGGTGTTGAGCAGCAAATCATGCGCTGTGTACATGATGGTGTTCAGCATCTGGCTGGCTCCCATCTTGTAACCTATCAACGAAAAGAGCCCTACCACGACAAGCAGGCACATGGCTCCCGAGCGGTACTTGGATTTCATAAGATTACATTTAAGATTGATAACGCTGCAAAAATAGCAAATAATTGAATAAGAAAAACATTTTATCAGAAAAAAATACGATATTTGCCGTAAATTAAAAACAAACGATGAACAGCCTCAAACATTTACTGCTGTTGCTGGCCTGCATAGCTTCTATTGGCATGCAAGCGCAACGCAATGAAATACTAAGTCCCAACATACGTTCCCTGCAGGTAACTTCGGGTGGCAACTGGCTCGACTTACCGGTGACCAATCTGCATGGCGGACAGCCCATACAGATAGCGTTCGACGACCTGACTCATGAATACCACCGGTTTGTTTACAAGGTTGAACACTGCGAAGCCGACTGGAACGTCTCCAAACAACTGTTCGAGAGTGACTACATTGAGGGCTTTGCCGACGGCAACACCATTGACGACATGCACGAATCGGTGAATACCAACACGCAGTACACGCACTATCACTTCCAGGTTCCCAACGACAGGTGCCGCCTGAAGATGAGCGGAAATTATCGCGTAACCGTTTACGACGGCAACGACGGCCACACTCTGCTCCGCGCCTGCTTCATGGTAGTGGAGCCCATGATGGGCATCGCCCTCCGTGCCATCTCCAATACCGACTTGGATATCAACGGCCGGCATCAGCAAATAGCCATGGAATTAAGCTATGGACCTTTCAACATAGCCAATCCGGAGAGGGAAATAAAGACGGTACTGATGCAAAACGGACGATGGTCGCAGGCCAAGATCAACGTCAAGCCGCAATACCAAACGGGCGACGGCATGAGATGGGAGCACTGCAGGGAATATGTCTTCAATGGCGGAAACGAATATCGGAAGTTCGAGATGCTGGACGACAGCCACGCTACTATGGGCTTGGAATCCGTCGACTGGGACGGACAGCAATACCATGCCTACGTGTGGACGGACGAGCCAAGGCCTTCGTACGTCTATGATGAGTCGGCAAACGGCAGCTTCCTGATACGCAACAGCGACGATACCGACGTAGATTTCAGCTCCGAGTACATCATAGTTCACTTCCGCCTGAAGGCTCCCCGCCAACCCGGAGACGTGTATGTCAACGGCGTTTGGACCCATGACAGGCTCACCCCCGAATACAGAATGACTTACAATGCTGTGGAGAACTGCTACGAAACCTCACTTCTGCTCAAGCAGGGCTATTACAGTTATCAATATGTCGTGGCAGGAGAAGACGGCAGCACGGCGCCTCTTGCATCCGAAGGAAACTTCTATCAGACAGAGAACGACTACCAGGCGCTGGTCTACTATCATGGCCCGGGAGACAGAACCGACAGGTTGGTGGGCTATGCTAAAATCAATACAGCCGGAAGATAAAGCCGCTGTAGGTGTCTGGTATTCCTTGATTGAGTGCAGAATTGACGGCTTCGGGAAGTTTCGACACCTGTCGCATAATAGTGTGACAAGTGTGGAATGATTGTGCGACAAGTGTCGAAAGTTCCCGAATGTGGTCTTTTGAACTGAAAAAAAGTGCTCTGTCCTGGATTTAGTTGACAGTTTTTATAGTTAAATGTTCTTTAGGTTGACAATAAATTTCTTATGTGGAAATATAGTTGTCAGGTTTTTCTGTTAAGTGCACTTTGGGTTGACAGCTGTCTTCCGGATGCAAAGTTAATCATTTTCTGTTTTCTGTGAGCTCTTTGACCTCCTTATTTTAAGTGAAACGTTGAATTGATGAAAAACACCGGGGGGCGGCCTTGCGGCCGGGGGCTCGCAGCCCCCGGGAGCCTCTGTGGCTGTCATGCGGCCAGGGAAAGGAGCCGCTGCATCTCTTCCAGGGG
>FZRE01000038.1 GCA_900199655.1 Prevotellaceae bacterium KH2P17 | reverse complement strand
AGGTCTATCATCGTGGAATTGGCCAGGCAGCGGAGTTTCTCCTGGGCCAGTTCCTTCTTCAGGCGCTTCAGTTCTGCTTCATGCGCCTTGCGCTCCTCGAGCAGCTGGGCGCGAAGCTCGTCGAGCGTGGTTGGCAGTTCTTCGTGTTTCATAAGCAAGGGAATTGATGAGTTGTCGGGGTGGCCGTACGCGCGGAGGTATCCGAAGAATGTCGCCACGGGAATGCCGGCATTTGCGGAAAAGGCGCGTATCGACAGGCCACTCGTGAGGTACCGACGTAATAACTCTAATTTTTCGATTTCATTGTACTGCTTCATGACTTTTTACTTTTTTTGTTTGATGTAAACTGTCAACTTATTCAGTACAAGTCAGACGTAGGGCTGGAGCCAATGCCCGACGGGCCTGCATGCAGCATTGATGGTTCCGGGTGCTGAAACAGCCATTGCACTGTAAATGAGATACGAAGAAGCATGGATATGGCAGGACAGGATAACTACTGCCGCGAATGCCTTGGGCTACACAGTGTGGGATTTAAGGTATAACGGCAAGTCCTGCAGCTTCGCACTGGAGCTGGAACAGACTCTTGGCGACGAACAAATTTCTGCCTTGTGTGCCCACATGCCGCTGCCAACCGACTATGACGGAGTAGGCGGTCACGGTTCCCGCTTCACCATTTACGGCAATCTGCCGTGAGTGGAGCCGCAGGTCAGCTTGCCGGCGAAGCTGCAATGTACGGAAATAAAAAATGGGAGTCAAGCTCCTTCTGAAGGCCTAACTCCCTTTTCATTGCATGGCGGTCATATTTCCGCTTGTTTTTGTAAACCTGTTGGTGCTGGAACCTGCCGTCCCTGCGCTCCAACTCTTCGTCCCGTGAAATCATCCTAAGGATCTTCACGGGACTATTTGATTTTGTTCGTCTTGATTTTCTCATATTTTTAATTCATAAATATGTCGTCATGTTGCCGCGCAAGTGTGCATAGGATAACAGCTGAGGCATATCCTCCACCCGGCTCACGCGCCAGTTATGGCTTGTCGTTGTTCCGCCACAGGGTTGCCTCACCGCTGCCTGCGCATCGCTGCACGGCGAAAAGCCTGATGATGGAACTTCTCTTCGGCTCTGATGATTTTGAACACCTTGCTGGCCGGAAGTACATCCATGAACTTCTGGTGATATTGCTGCTGTATCTTTTTTATCTCAATGTCGATGGCATCTTGTTTCTCTATAGCCTCTGCACTGACCTTATCATCATCGGTATTGGTGTGGCGGTATCGCCTCATCTCGCCGAAGAGCGTACGCTGCTTGCCCTGCATCTCACGATAGAGCGGGAAGAACACACTCGACTCCTGCGGCGTGAGACCTGCATGGCTGGTAATAAACTGCTCCATATCGGCCTCAAACTTCTTGGGGTCAAAGCGGCGTCGCTCCTGTGCCTGCATGCTGCAAGCAATCAATACGACCCATAAAATGACTAAAAACCTTTTCAATCTCATAGTTATTTGTGTCTTTACCAAACGTAACTCAATCCATCAGTTATCCGAAACGTAAGCATAGATGTCTATATTATCCATCATTGTGTAGTCTGCAACCACATCCAGGTTGCCGTCGTCTGCAGGCTGCAGGCTTGCAGCCACGGCCCGGGCATGGGACTCACTGTCCCCGGTATGGAGATAAACGCCCAGGCTGAACATGGCTGCCAACAGGCTGGCAGCAGCCAATACAGCCGTCCGCTTACGCTGCCAGAAGCTGGGCTGCAGCCTTACAACCTTGGTTTCGTGCTCCGGAAGTTTCGACATCAACCGGTCGGTCAAGGTATCAAAATAGCCGTCGGGAACCTTAAAGTGATTCTCGCGGCCAAAAGTACGCTCCAGATATCGTTCTTCTCTGCTCATTATAATGTTTCTTTTAGCTATTAGACGATGGCAATTACTGAAAGTTTAATTGCGGGTTTTCAAATACTCCACTATTTTTTTGACCGCCAGATGATAAGAGGCTTTCAGCGCACCTTCTGTTGTTCCGAGCATCTTACTTATCTCCGAATACTTCATTTCGTCGTAGTATCTTAACGTGAAAACGGTTCGTTGAACATCAGGTAGTTTGGCTATGGCTTCTGTCAGCAGTGCCTGCGTCTCGTCACCGTCAAAATATTCGTCGGCCAACAGCCTGCCCGCAAGGGCCAGATCGCCGTCAGCCCCAATCTTGGCTGTAGCTTTTTGGCGCCGTTGGAAGTCGAGGCTCTCGTTGATAGCAATGCGATAGAGCCACGTGGAGAACTTGGATTTGTTCTGAAAATCGTCCAAATTGTTCCATGCCTTGATGAAAGTGTTCTGCAACACGTCGTTGGCATCGTCGTGATCGATGACGATATGGCGAATCTTCCAATACAACTGCTCGCTGTATTGGTTCACTATCATCGTGAAACCCTTGCGTTGGGTCTCCGGCGACGACAGCAGTTTCAGCACTTCCTTCTCGTCATATGACATGTTCGTTCTCGTTTATCTTGTTCCTGCCACTATACTTTGCGGGCACATTATCTGTAGTTGTTCAGCTCCCGATAGATAACACTGTCGTATCCATACACGTCGGCATACTCTTGAAGTTTGTCCTCCTTGTCCGGATAAAGCGTAAAATACGTGATGAACACGGGTATTTTAGGAGTTACTTCTACCGAACCTATGAGCATGGAACGATTGAGTGTATCGGGTATTTCTTCAGCTCGCTTGCGCCGTCCGCTCACTCCCAGGGAGCTTACATCAGCGCTCATGGAGTAGCGAACCTTGTCAATCCGCTTGTCGTTCTTGTCATCGAAGAGGAACACTGCAAGGTCGAAAGGCCGCTCCACCCTGACACAGCCGTGACTGACCCCGCGTTCCTCTCTGCTGAATACGCCGCGCGAGTTGGTATCATGCAGGTAAACGGAGAAGGAATTGTCGAAGCGGAAGATGATGCGTCCCAAGGAGTTGTGCTCCCCACCCTCCTGAATTATCAGGAAGTTGTCGTCATTCAGCACGCCCCACGATATGCGTTCCGGTGGCAAGGTTTCGCCGGTTTTCCTGTTGCGTGCGAAGTAATGGTTTGACTGGAAGTAGAACGCATTGCCCGCATGGCGCATCATGCTGTTCTTGATAATGCTGCGCGGCACTATCCATTGCGGATTGATGTCCATACGCTTGATGTAACTGGTCAGCAGAGGGGTCTTAGTCTCCATGCTGCCACATCCTATACGCATTTCCAGTTCCTTATCCCCATCAATGGCCCGCAGGTGGAACGACGGAATGTTTACCAGCACATATTTGGCGTGCCCACGCGGATAATCGTGCAGCCTCCAGCGACATCGTTCCATGTTTACCAGTATTTTGGGCTTCATGTTCAGCGGTACGCTTTCGTCGTTCAGCATAGTCAGGAACCTACGATACAAAGGTGATGAAGGCTGGCATTCGTGTAAAAAGACGCCTACGCTGTCGGTTCTAATCTTGCGCAGGGCCGTGGCATAGAACAACTTGCCTCCATGTTCCATCTTGATGTCAAAGAGTCCGCGATAGCTTACGTGCAGTGAGTCTTTTTCAAGCACGTCAAGGCGATTGAAAACATAGCGCGGATTAACGAAGCCGAAGCGTTGTCCGGTCGCATAACGCAGATAAGCCTTGGTCAGATTGTATTCCAATCGCGCCAGGACTTTGTTGATTTGGTTCTCATCCCGGTCAACATCAAGAGCGCGGATGCGTTGCAGGTCAAGCTCTATCTGGCCTGCACGGAACTGCGACCTGCTAAATCCCATTCTCACTACAGTATTGAGATAAGCCAGCAGAGTGTCGGCCCGGCCATCTACACCGTGACGGTCAATCCACAGGAAGTCACCTTTCTGCAGGTAATAACTCCGTGTACGGTAGTCGGCAGTCATTGAGTCTTTGTCCTCCGAACACAACTTTCCTATTTCCTCGCGTATTCTGTGAGAATTTACCCGATAGGCTGCCGTATCCATAGAAGCAAACTGCTCCAGCGTAAGATACTTGTTGGGGTTATAAGGTTCATCCTGACATGACAGCAACGTAAGCGTCACGACGAGCGCAGATAGCCAAAAGATACCAGATAGTTTCAACGGAAATTACCTGATAGAGATTTTACGAACAACCTTTCCTACCTTTATAATGTAGCAGCCTCGCTGCAGGTTAAGGTCATAGCGCTTGTCAGCACCATCTATCTTGGCATTCATCACGCACACGCCCGTTACATTATAAATCTGCAGCATCATGCCGTTGGCATTGACGATGTGCAGCGATTGCCCCTGTATGGATATACCTATCTCGTTGAAATCGCTTTCTTCAACTTCCATTCCGTTTGCTGCTGCCATCGTGACAGCAGGAAACCCTATCAGTAAAGATGTGAAAAGAAATGCTGTAAGTATAGGTTTTCTCATACGCGTACATCACTTAATGTTGAGACAAAGATAAACAATTAATCAAACAACACAGGAACCAGGCATACAGAATATGGCGTGTATTAAGTTTATTTAACTTTGCCAGCCGCCGAAAGGTTCTCAAGTAACGTTCCCAACTGATAACAACGAGCACAATGACTGTCAATTTCTCCAAGTGTTCTCCATTTCCTGACAATGCAAAAACGCCTCTCGCCTGTTACCATGTGACCTGTACTGAATAAGTTGACAGTTTACATCAAACAAAAAAAGTAAAAAGTCATGAAACAGTACAATGAAATCGAAAAATTAGAGTTATTACGTCGGTACCTCACGAGTGGCCTGTCGATACGCGCCTTTTCC
>FZRE01000029.1 GCA_900199655.1 Prevotellaceae bacterium KH2P17 | reverse complement strand
AAAAACCTGACAACTATATTTCCACATAAGAAATTTATTGTCAACCTAAAGAACATTTAACTACAAAAACTGTCAACTAAATCCAGGACAGGACACACATTCGTAACGCCAAGAGCCTGCTGGAGAAAATCAGGAATTAACTACAATAAAGGCATTGCACAGCACACACGGGCTGGCAGAAGAAGGTTTTGGCACGTTATTTGCATTCCAGCAGGCAAAGAACTTATTAAAAACCAATAAACAATATGCAGAAAGGAAATATCGGGGTTACTACAGAGAACATCTTCCCCGTCATTAAAAAGTTTCTTTATTCCGACCATGAAATCTTCCTCCGCGAGATGGTTTCCAACGCTGTGGACGCCACTCAGAAACTGAAGACGCTCGCTTCGCAGGGCGATTACAAAGAAGATTTGGGCGATCTTACTATCCATGTAAACATTGACAAGGACAAAGGTACCCTCACCATCAGCGACAACGGCATCGGTATGACGACCGATGAAATTGACCGGTACATCAATCAGATAGCTTTCTCGGGCGTAAACGATTTCATGGAGAAATACAAGGAGAACGCCAACCAGATAATAGGCCACTTCGGACTCGGCTTTTACAGCGCCTTCATGGTGAGCAAGAAGGTGGAGATTATAACCAAGAGCTACCGCGAAGGAGCACAGGCTGTGAAGTGGAGTTGTGACGGCAGTCCCTCGTTCACTATCGAGGATGCCGAACGCGAGGGGCATGGATCGGACATCGTCCTCTACATCGACGAAGACTGCAAGGAGTTCCTGGAGAAGCCGCGCATAGAGACACTGCTCAACAAGTATTGCAAGTTCCTGCCTGTTCCTATCGCTTTCGGCAAGAAAACGGAGTGGAAGGACGGCAAACAGGTAGATACGGCCGAGGACAACATCATCAACAGCATTGAGCCTTTGTGGGTGAAAGCACCCAGCACGCTGAAAGACGAAGACTACAAGTCGTTCTACCGCACTCTCTACCCTATGCAGGACGAGCCGCTGTTCTGGATTCATCTCAACGTAGACTATCCCTTCAACCTCACGGGTATTCTCTATTTCCCGCGCATACAGAGCAATATCGACTTGCAGCGCAACAAGATTCAGCTCTACTGCAACCAGGTTTTCGTAACCGATCAGGTAGAAGGCATCGTGCCCGAGTTCCTCACCTTGCTGCACGGTGTCATCGATTCGCCCGACATTCCGCTCAATGTGAGCCGCAGTTATCTGCAGAGCGATGCCAATGTCAAGAAGATTTCGACCTACATTACCAAGAAGGTGGCCGACCGTTTGCAAGCTATTTTCAAGGAAGACCGTAAAGGCTACGAGGAGAAGTGGGACAACCTGAAGCTCTTTATCAACTATGGAATGCTCTCGGAACCCGAAACTTTCTACGACAGGGCAAAGGACTTTGCGCTCATCAAGGATACAGAAGGCAAATACTTTACGTTCGATGAGTACAAAACTCTTATCAAGGAGAACCAGACAAACAAGAATGGAGAGCTGGTATATCTGTACGCTACCAATGTTGATGAGCAGTACACGTACATTGAGGCGGCAAAAGCCAAAGGCTACAGTGTGGCCCTGCTCGACGGCCAGCTGGATGTTCCGGTCATCTCCTTGCTGGAATCCAAGTTCGAGAAGAGTATCTTCACGCGCGTTGATGCCGACACTATAGACCGTCTCGTGGTAAAAGACGAGCCAAAGTCTACTGAACTTAGCGAGGACGACCGTGACAATCTGTCACAGGTATTCAGAACTCAAATGCCCAAACTCGACAAAACCGAGTTCTCCGTCGAGACGCAGTCGCTGGGCGAAACGGCACAGCCCGTTGTCATCACGCAGAGCGAATACATGCGCAGAATGAAGGAGATAAGCAAGTTCCAGGCCGGTATGAGCTTCTACCAGCAGATGCCCGACACTTATAGTCTGGTGCTGAACACCGACCATCCGCTCATCAAGAAGGTGCTGACCGACACGGACAACGCTACCCAAGAGGCTCTGAAGCCCATCGAGAGCGAACTCAAGGGGCAGCAGGCACGCCTGGCAGCGCTCCATCAGAGCCAAGGCAAGAAGAAACCGGAGGAAATCTCGCAGGAGGAAAAGGACGACCTGCAGAACACGGAGAAGGCTGTCAACGAGCAGCGGGAGAAGAAGACACAGGTGCTATCAGCGTATGCAAAAGACAACAAGATAGTGCATCAGCTCATCGACCTGGCCTTACTGCAGAACGGTATGCTGAAGGGAGCTGCGCTGAACGCATTCCTCAAGCGCAGTGTCGACATGATTCAATAGAACTGCTGCCGTGCCTGCAGACGGCAGAATACCAAAGGCGTGCAACTGTAAACGGGTTGCACGCCTTTTACGTTATATCTGTCTGAACGCTTGGAAGTAATCTCCCGGCTCGCTGTTGCATGCCGTCGCGAGGAATATATCAATCAGTAAGAAAAGCCTACGGACGGGTGTTACAGCACAGTCATCGTCAGTCGGCCGTTGAAATCGACCCTGACTTCAACCTGAAAGCTCACCTGGCTGTCGGGCACTGCTATCGAGGCAGTGTAATGAACACCGTGAGCATCAATCTTGGTGAACATGAAATCGCTCAGTATTCCCTGCTTCAAGTAGTCCTGTGGCACCTGTTTTCTGAAGTCCTGTTTATGGAAATCGGACGAGAAAACTTTCCTTGGACCATTGAATATGCTTAAATGAATAATGTTGTCGTAGTACACATTGTCCACTTCTACACCGTCATCGTTGTACGTGGGCTTAACTACCTTGTACGTGGTGGGGTTTACCTGGACGTAGCAATGGTAACGTTTTGACTGAAAAGTCACAACGGTATCTCTCTTTATCAGCTTGTTCTGATTGAGTGATACAGGCCGTTTGCCGCTGAAAGCATAACGGTCGTTAGGGTCCTCACTCTTTTCCAGCTTAATCAAGTCGCCGGTCTGGTTCCTGAAAGCAAAGAGATGAGGAGCTTGCTTTACGATAGGATAACGCACTTCGTTTGATCCGTGAAGCACAAGAGAGTCGCCTATAATCTGGAAATATACGGGTTGACTGGTCGAATCGGGATAAAAAATCGTATCGCCCTTGGCCTCGAAGGCCACATCCTGTTCTTCATAGTTCACCCAGATGCCTTGCAGCATCTTCTTGGCGGTAAAGTCCTCTTTTGGCGAAGCTACCGGAGCCTTGTCCTTGCAGCTTCCTACAAGGATTACCATTCCCGTTAACAGAAAAACGCACAACTTCCTCATCCTATTCTATTAATTATACCAAGCATTTCGTTTCGCCCGATTTAGCAGTCTGCGACCACGGCTTGCTCATTCAAAGAGTTCTGATTCAGCCAAGCTCTTTGCCGCCAAATCCTTTTCACTTGTCAGTATATCCTTGGGATCAATGGGCCATTGGAGGCCTATGGTCTCATCATTCCACCTGATGCTGGCCTCAGCCTGCGGCGCATATACATTGTCTACTTTATACGTAAACACAGCTTCGTCGCTGAGAACCAGAAACCCATGGGCGAACCCTCGGGGTATGAAGAGCTGCCGCTTGTTGTCCTCGCTCAGCTCAACCATTACGTGCTGGCCGAAGGTAGGGCTGCTCTTTCTTATGTCAACGGCAACATCAAGCACGCGCCCCTTGATAACACGCACCAGCTTTGCCTGACTGTACTCCCCTTTCTGATAGTGGAGACCGCGCAAAACGCCATAGCTGGATTTCGACTCGTTGTCCTGGATAAAGTTCACCTTACCTATATGAGCATCAAAATCTGCCTGCTTCCACGCTTCAAAGAAATATCCGCGGGCATCGTTGAAAACTTTCGGCTCGATTATGTAGACTCCATCCACTTCCGTCTTCTTGTATTCCATACGTGAAATGTTATTTAAGTACAAAGATAGTAATAAAATATTGAACGCCAAACCGATATCATAATATTTTTTGCCTTTTTCATTTTTTCAGACCAATGCTTTGGGTGTATCAAATAAAAAACGTAATTTTGCACAGGTGATTGAACTGGAAAGACATATTGAAATTCTGCTTTTGAGCAATGATTGCGTAATAGTTCCCAATTTCGGGGGATTTATGGCTCATCATGTAGATGCCCGCTACGACGAGAGTGACCACACCTTCTTGCCGCCGCTGAGAACTATCGGGTTCAATCCACAGCTCAAGATGAACGATTCTCTTCTGGCTCAATCCTACATCGAGGCCTATGACATCAGCTATCCTGAAGCCATCAAGCGGATAGAAGATGAGGTGAACGAGCTGCGCCAGCACTTGGAGAACGACGGCAGGTTTGAGTTGAACGACATTGGCGTGATTTATCTGAACGGCCAACACCACATAGAGTTCGAGCCCTGCGAAGCCGGCATCCTGACGCCGGAACTTTACGGACTAAGTTCTTTCGAGATGCAACCGGTCTCTGCAATTGCAGCAGCGACGGAAAAGCCCATGACCATTGCCGTTGAAAGCAAGAAGAAACAGGACGAGCAGCGCTCTGTTGCGGTTGAGCAAGAAGCAGAAGAGCCCCTTAAACTGAGCTCCAACATCTTTGTAAACGATGATGACGACAGAACGGTAAGCATCAGCATTGGCAGTCTTAGAAACCTGGCAGTAGCCTGCATCGTCATCATAGCCTTTTTGCTGATGCCCTCGCCCATTGGCAACGGCAAACATAACACGCAACAAACCAGCAATATTGACACGGGAATGTTGTACCGCATCATGCCCAGAGACATTTCCCTGGCTAAAGCCCTGCCCGTTAAAACCGCCCAGGTGCAGGCAACCAAGCCCCGCGCTGAGAAACTTGATACGGCCAAGAATGCCGTTGACGCCTCGCCCTATTATTCTCTCGTGCTGGCCAGCAGAGTTACCAGGAAGAATGCCAGGGCCTATGTAGCCACGTTACAGCGTAAAGGTTACGCCGAAGCCATGGTTTTGCCACGCTCCAAAGGAGCCAAAGTTATTTACGGAAAATACCAGTCGGAGAAGCAAGCCTACAGAGCCCAGCAGAAACTTAACGACAACAAGGAGTTTGCCGATTGCTGGATTATGCTCGTAAAGCCAAGCAAGAAGGCTAACGGCTGATAGTTTCTCACCACCTTTTTAATTATTCTTTTCGTGAAACGAGTACGCTGTCCCAAATGTGATAACTTCATTCTCTTTGATGAAACGAAATACGAAGCCGGCCAGTCGCTGGTTTTCGAGTGTCCGCAATGCGGCAAGCAGTTCGGCATCAAGATTGGAGTATCCAAGCTGCGCAACCGGCAGAAAGACGATAACCCGGATGAAACAGTCGATGAAAGCGCTGCAGGAGCCATTGTGGTCATAGAGAACGTGTTCCACTACAAGCAGGTCATTCCCCTGCACATGGGTGATAATGTCATCGGCCGGTACATGAAAGGCTCGGGCATCAACTGCCCCATAGAGACCGTAGACCCAAGTATCGACATGACCCACTGCATCATCAACGTATCGCGCGACAAGAAGGGACGGCTCAAGTACGTACTCCGAGACGGGCCGAGCAATACGGGCACCTTTGTTGGCAACGACATTCTGGGCGACAGAGAGCGCCGGCTGATAGAGGACGGAACGCTGTTTACCATCGGTGCAACCTCCATCATTCTCCGCACTGCCGACAGTACGGAAGAATAGACCTATCGTTCAAGCTCGTTGAAGCATGCCTTCAAGCGCCTTGAAGCTATCCTTCAAGAGGCTTGAAAGCATGCTTTTGTTTTTCCACCCTGCAGCAATCACATTGCCGTTCGTACCGACCGGACACAAAAGAGCCTGTAAACAGGCAATCCGCCCATCTGAGGTTACAATATCAAAGGATATGCAACATATCTGTTAAATTATTGTTTGATAAAGCCGCTTTGTGGCAGAAATTTCGTATTTTTGCATTGTTTTATAAAACGACCGAACCAAACAATGAATGTTGCAATCGTTAAATACAATGCGGGTAACATCTATTCTGTAGTAAATGCACTCCACAGACTGGGCATAGAGCCTACGCTGACCGACGACGCAGAGATGCTGATGAAAGCCGACAAGGTGCTTTTCCCCGGTCAGGGTGAAGCCGGTACAACCATGAGTTACATCAGGGAACACAGGCTGGACAAGGTTATTCGCGACCTGCGCCAGCCCGTTCTCGGTATATGTGTGGGCCAGCAGCTGCTTTGCCAACATTCTGAAGAGAGCGATACCGACTGTATCGGCATCTTTCCTGTCGAAGTGAGACGCTTCCGCCCGCAGCACCACGAAGACAAGGTGCCGGCTATGGGCTGGAACAAGCTGCTATACGACAACGCCCATGCAGGCCAGGGCGAGCGTCTCTTCAAGGGTTTGCCGTCGCCGTACGTTTACTTTGTACACAGCTACTACGTGCCCCTGTGCAGCTACACCATAGCAACCGCCAACTACATCACGCCCTACAGCGCCGCACTGCATAGAGACAACTTCTGGGCATGCCAGTTCCATCCGGAGAAAAGCGGAAAAGCAGGTGAGCAGATACTGCGCAACTTCCTGGAATTAAGCGAATAGCAAACACTCTTGGACAAAATGACAATAGAATTAGTTCCTGCAATAGACATCATTGACGGCCAATGCGTTCGCCTTACCAAAGGCGATTACGGCCAGAAGAAGATATACAACCCTGACCCTGTTGCACAGGCCAAGGAATTTGAACGGTTAGGATTCAGTCGGCTGCATGTGGTCGACCTTGACGGTGCAAAGTCCAAACACGTAGTGAAT
Source organism: Prevotellaceae bacterium KH2P17 (assembly GCA_900199655.1). Taxonomy (GTDB): domain Bacteria; phylum Bacteroidota; class Bacteroidia; order Bacteroidales; family Bacteroidaceae; genus Prevotella. Next base: position 10,060 of record FZRE01000029.1, on the reverse strand, counting down.
GACGATGTGCTGAAGAGCATAGTGAGTTCGACTGCGCTGACGGTAGACTTCGGCGGAGGCATCAAAACCGACGCCGATATCCGTAAAGTGATTGATGCAGGTGCAGCAATGGTAACCGTAGGCAGCGTTGCCGTAACCCAACCGGAACTCTTCGGCAGGTGGCTTGCCGAGTACGGTGCCAACCGGATGATACTGGGAGCCGACGTTAGGAACGGAAAGATATCCATCAACGGCTGGTATCAGGACTCGGAAGAGGACTTGATTCCTTTCCTGAAACGGTACCGGGAGCAGGGAGTTGTCAATGTACTCTGCACGGACATCAGCAAGGACGGCACCCTGCAGGGGCCTGCCGTGGAGCTGTACCGGCGCATCATCAGCCAGTTGCCGGACATACGGCTCATTGCCAGCGGTGGCGTTTCGTCCAATGACGACATCCGCCGACTGGAAGCTGTCGGCGTGCACTCGGTAGTTTTCGGCAAAGCCTACTACGAGGGGAAGATAAATGTAGCAGAATTAAACAACATCCATCAATCCGGACAATGAGCACTTTGGCCAAACGCATCATCCCCTGTCTTGACGTCAAGAACGGCAGGACAGTAAAGGGAACCAACTTCGTGAACCTTCGCGAGGCCGGAGACCCCGTAGAACTCGGCAAAGCCTACAGCGATGCCGGAGCCGATGAGCTCGTGTTTCTGGACATCACGGCCAGTGCAGAAGGCCGGAAGACCTTTACCGAGATGGTAACACGGGTAGCCCGCGAAATCAACATACCCTTTACGGTGGGCGGAGGCATCAACGAACTGGAGGATGTAGAACGCCTGCTGTACGCCGGAGCCGATAAGGTAAGCATTAATTCCGCAGCCATCTACAACCCGGAACTCATCAGTCAGATTACCCGCAAGTTCGGTTCGCAGGTGTGTGTGTGCGCCATCGATGCCAAAGAAGATGCCACCGGATGGCATTGCTACACCAAAGGCGGACGCGAACGCACGGAACTCGACCTCTTCAGTTGGGCCAAGGAAGCTGCCGACCGTGGTGCCGGCGAAATTCTGTTTACCAGCATGAACCACGACGGAGTGAAGGACGGATTTGCCTGTCCGGCTCTTGCGCGGCTCTCTGTAGAGCTGTCGATACCCGTCATAGCAAGCGGCGGCGCCGGTACGAAAGAGCATTTCAAAGAAGCCTTCATCACCGGCAAGGCCGATGCAGCTTTGGCTGCAAGCGTTTTCCACTTCGGTGAGATAGGCATCAAGGAGCTAAAGGACTACCTTCGGGCAGAAGGTATCAACGTACGATATTAAAAGAGAGGCACCCTAAAAATGGCTCTCTGACATTTAAATAAAAAGAAACAACAGACTATATGGATATAGATTTCGATAAAGCAGGCGGTCTGGTTCCTGCCATCATACAAGACGCAACGACCAAGAATGTGCTCATGCTCGGGTTCATGAACCGGGAAGCATATCAAAAGACAGTGGAAACCAAGAAGGTAACCTTCTGGAGCAGAACCCGCAAATGCCTCTGGACAAAGGGAGAAACATCCGGCCATTATCTGGATTTGGTCAGTATCAAGAACGACTGCGACAACGATACGCTGCTCGTCAGGGTTCATCCCAACGGTCCCACGTGCCACAAAGGCACCGACACCTGCTGGGGAGAAACCAATGAGTACAACCCGATACTCTTTCTCACGGAGTTGCAGGACTTCATCCAGGCACGCCACCGTCAGATGCCGGAAGGCAGTTATACGACCAGTCTCTTTAAGAAGGGGGTAAACAAAATGGCCCAGAAACTTGGTGAGGAGGCTCTGGAAACGGTGATAGAGGCCACCAACGGCACCGACGACAGACTTGTTTATGAGGCATCGGACATGCTGTACCACCTGATAGTGCTCCTCACGAGCAAGGGAATAAGAATAGAGGACGTAGCTTCGGAGCTCCTGAGGCGGCATAATCCTGACTGGGACAAAGACCGCCGACTGTCCAAAAGCAAAGAATGAAAACAGTTGTAAATCCATCATATACGAACAAATAAATAACAGACAATATGCTAATTGATTATCAGAAAATAAATATCTACCAGCAGGATAATCTCATCCTGAGAGATGTCTGCTTTCACGCAGACGAAGGAGAGTTCATTTACATTATCGGAAAAGTGGGCTCCGGCAAAAGTTCCCTGCTGAAGACGATATACTGCGAGCTTGACATTGATGCCGAAGAAGATGCCAAGGCCGAGGTCTTGGGGCGTAATCTGCTGGCTCTGAAGCGCAAGGAAGTTCCCGCGCTGCGTAAAGAGATGGGCATTATCTTCCAGGATTTCCAGTTGCTCCACGACCGTACGGTGTACAACAACCTGCGTTTTGTGCTCCGCGCTACAGGCTGGAAGGACAAAGCGGAGATAGACCAACGCATAGACGAGGTACTCAACGACGTCGGAATGACAGAGAAAAAGAACAGTCTGCCGCATGAGCTCTCCGGCGGAGAGCAGCAGCGCATTGCCATTGCACGGGCACTGCTGAACCATCCCAAGATGATAATTGCAGATGAACCAACGGGCAATCTGGATCCGGAAACGGCCGGCAACATCGTCAAACTCTTAAAGGACATCACCAATACAGGTACGGCTGTAGTCATGTCTACACACAACATACCCATGCTGGACAAATATCCCGGCATCGTTTACCGCTGCAAGGACGGCGTCATCTCTGATGTAACGAAGGAGTACAACAAGCTCGACCTGTCGGAAGATGAAGAGAACTAAGCTATAAAAGGCCTATTATAACATTCAAATATTTGCGATATGAAAGTAATGAAATTCGGAGGTACATCCGTCGGCTCGCCCGAACGCATGAAAAACGTAGCCTCTCTGATAACAGAATCAGGCGAACCAACGTTCGTGGTGCTTTCTGCCATGAGCGGTACGACCAATACCCTTATCGAAATAAGCGACTACTTGTACAAGAAAAACCCTGAAGGTGCCAACGATGTAATCAACACTCTCGAGAAGAAATACATGCAACATGTAAGCGAGCTCTACTCCACCGAAGAATATAGACAGAAAACCAGTCGCTTCCTCTCGGATGAATTTGAATATCTGCGTTCGTTTACAAAGGACCTGTTCACTTCTTTCGAGGAAAAGAGCATCGTGGCTCAAGGAGAGATTATGAGCACGAATATGGTTGTGAATTATCTTCAGGAGCAAGGCATTAAAGCCATATTGCTCAATGCCTTGGACTTTATGCGCACCGATAAGAACGGAGAACCGGACCCACAATATATTAAGGAGAAGTTACAAGCCATCATGCAGGAACACGACGGCTACCAGATTTACATCACACAAGGTTTCATCTGCCGAAACGCCTATGGCGAAGTAGACAATCTGCTGCGCGGTGGCTCAGACTATACTGCCTCTCTGATAGGGGCCGCCCTCGCCGCAGAGGAAATCCAGATATGGACGGATATCGACGGCATGCACAACAATGACCCACGCATAGTTGACCATACGGAGGCTGTCCGGCAGCTAAACTTCGAGGAAGCAGCAGAGCTTGCCTACTTTGGAGCAAAGATACTGCACCCTACCTGCGTGCAACCTGCCAAATATGCCAGCATCCCCGTGAGGCTGAAAAACACCATGGCACCCGAAGCAGAAGGCACTATCATTGACAATGTGCTGGTAAGAGGCAAGATTAAAGCTGTGGCTGCCAAGGAGAATATCACTGCTATCAAGATTAAATCTTCACGGATGTTGCTTGCAACCGGCTTCATGCGCAAAGTCTTTGAGATATTCGAGAGCTATCAGACGCCCATAGACATGATTTCAACTTCCGAGGTCGGTGTCAGCATGAGCATTGACAATGCCACCCATCTGAATGAGATTGTGAACGAACTGAAGAAGTACGGCACCGTGACTGTTGACAGCGACATGTGCATTATCTGTGTTGTAGGCGACCTGGACTGGAGTAATTTGGGCTTCGAAACCCTCGCTACGGATGCCATGAAGAACATTCCGGTTCGCATGATATCCTACGGAGGCTCCAACTACAACATCTCTTTCCTTATCAGGGAGGCCGACAAGCAACGAGCCTTGCAGAACTTGAGCAACGTTCTATTTAACAAGTAAGCTGTTTAAGAAAAAGAAACATCAACGAATACAAAGAAAAGGTATTGTATATGAAAGGCCAATTTCCTCTCGATAAATTCCTAAACAAAGAAACGCCATTTTACTATTATGACACGGCCTTGCTCCGTCAAACACTTCAGACTATCAGGGCAGAAGCCGGCAAGCATGACAACTTCTCGGTACATTATGCCGTTAAAGCCAATGCCAATCCTAAGTTGCTGAACATTATCAGCATGAGCGGACTGGGTGCTGACTGCGTGAGCGGTGGCGAAATTCAAGCTGCAGTCAACGCGGGCTTTGCTGCCGACAAGATTGTTTATGCCGGAGTAGGAAAAAGCGATTGGGAAATAAACTTGGGACTCGACAAGAACATTCTTTGTTTCAACGTTGAAAGCATTCCCGAATTGGAAGTTATCAACGAGTTGGCTGCCCGAAAGAACAAGACTGCAAACATCGCTTTCAGGATTAACCCGGATGTAGGTGCCCACACCCACGCCAATATTACAACGGGACTTGCCGAGAACAAGTTCGGCATCTCTATGAATGATATGGAAAAAGCCATAGAAGCAGCAGCGCAAATGGAACACGTCAGGTTTACCGGACTTCATTTCCACATTGGTTCACAGATACTTGACATGGGCGACTTCGAGGCTTTGTGCAACCGCATCAACAACCTGCAGCAACAGTTGGAAACACATCACATCAGCGTAGAAAACATCAATGTAGGGGGAGGTCTTGGCGTTGACTATCTGCACCCCAACAGAGTACCGATACCAAACTTCAAGGCCTACTTCGATACTTATGCCCAACATCTCAAGCTCCGGCCCGGACAAAAGCTGCACTTTGAGTTGGGAAGAGCCGTAGTAGCTCAGTGTGGGAGCCTCATCACACGTACATTGTATATCAAACAGGGAACTCACAAACAGTTTGCCATCGTTGATGCCGGTATGAGCGACTTGATTAGGCCGGCGCTCTATCATGCTTTCCACAAAATAGAGAACCTTTCCAGCGATGGCTCTTGTGAGACCTACGACGTAGTAGGGCCCATCTGTGAGTCGAGCGATGTATTTGCCAAGGCTGTTGACCTCAATAAGACGCACCGCGGAGACTGTATTGCCATACGCTCGGCTGGTGCTTATGGTGAGAGCATGGCATGCCAATACAATTGCCGGAAATTACCGCAAGGTTATATTACCGAGGAATTATAATATGACTATTGATGAACTTACACTCGCAGGTTGCGCAATTCTTATCTTGCTGGCCATCGTCACCCCGCTGATTAATCCTTTCTTCCGAAAGTCATTCATCAATGCGAAGAACAAGGACGATGATGAAAAAAATGACGCTGCCTTACCGAAGATAACGATACTGCTGGCTCTGCACGACAATGCCAGGGAGTTAGAACAACATTTGCCCTTGATGCTGGCACAGGACTATCCGGACTTCCAAGTGGTAGTTGTTGCAGAGAAGGGAGACAGTGAAACAGAAGATGTGCTCAAGCGCTTTGCTTCTGACGGGCACCTCTACTATACGTACATACCGGAAAGCTCGCGATACATGAGCCGCAAAAAGCTCGCCATCTCACTGGGCGTAAAGGCAGCCAAAAGCGAATGGATTTTGCTGACCGAGCCCACATGTGCCCCGGTCTCAGACCAGTGGTTGCGTAAAATGTCGGCTAAATGCAATGATGACAAAAACCTCATCATCGGCTACAGCAACTACAACAACGACACAAGCGCCTACAAGAGGTTTGAACAACTGCGCACATCTTTCTACTTATTCAGAAAGGCCAATGGCAAGAAAGCCTACCGGTGCAATACCCGGAACCTGATGTTCCGCAAAAGCGAGTTTCTGAAAGCTGATGGTTTTCTGGGCAATCTGGAACTAGTCAGAGGCGAATACGACTTTATTGTCAACAAGTTTGCCCGTGAGAACTCCACCGCCTTAGAGCTCTCATCCGAAGCCAGAATTGTAGAAAACGAGCCTTCGGTTAAGGCCTGGACTAACAGTCGCCTCTACGATATTGCTTCGCGCAAGCTCCTAAAGAGAAAATTCACCCCAAGGCTGCTGGCTTTCATCGACCAGCTGGCCTTGCATCTCAACTATCTCGCCATCCTTGCAGCACTAATTTTTGCTGCCATCACCCAGAGATGGGTTCTTGCTGCCACAGCCGTTCTCTCACTGCTGATAACCTTATTCATGCGAGCATCTATCGCCAACAAGGCCATCAGGCCGTTTGAAGAAGACATACCAGCTATCAAGGCTCTTTACTATGAAGTGGCTCATGTGTGGCACAACTTAGGTTACAGGTATAAATACTGGAGAGCCGACAAGAACGACTTCACCAGTCACAAGCTATAATTCACAGCACTAAAGCCCATGAAGGTTCTTCTCTACATACCAAAGGAATTCGACAGCGTCGACATCTATCGTGACATGACAGACGGTCTCATTTCGCACGTCGGCAGCAACACCGAGATCGTGAAGACCTGTCACCGGCCGATGTTTGGTAAACCGAAGAAGAATTCAGATGCCGAGAACGCTCCCCTATCCGTCAATGACTTTGACATTGTCCACGTATTCGGCTGTTGGAACCACACCGCTTCATCCATTCTGCTCAAAGCAGGCAGGTATGGAGTGCCCACGGTATTCTCTCCATTGGGCGGCCTGCAGCCCTGGGTCATCCGCAAACACAAGGCCGACAGGGCCTCTATGCACCGTGCCGTGGCCGCTGCTTCGGCCATACATGTTTGTGGCACACTTGAGCTGACAACCTTTCAGGCTCTGGACTGGAACAAGAAAACTGCCGTTATCAAGAACCCGATACTAACGCGAGCAGTCACGATGGAACAGATGGCAGCAGACATGTGCCGCCTATACCAGAAAGTCCTTGACAGTAATGTCAACATGCTCATTAACGACGAGGTGGAAGATGCCATCGGTTACCTGCTTCTGGCCGGACTTGACGGCGAGGCCCTGAGGAACAGGGAACGCAAGAAAAACATCCTTGCGTCTCTGCAAGCTCTCACTCCGGCGCAGTGGCGCCTCATTTTCATTTATGCTCACGATGAGCAGATAGCCGACAGAATCAATGCCGGCATTAGCCGCCTGCAGTACGATGCACCACAGACAGATGTTGAAGCGCTCGAACGCTTTCCAGTTACATCAAAACTAAAAGACGGCCCGCTCGAAACAAACAAGCTGCTGGCCAAGAGCCCCTTGTTGCGTACAAAGCTCAACGAGGTGGTTACTGCGAAATACCCTATCGAACGCCAGCTCTGCATCATGTTTCTCAACATCCGCTCGGAGCTGCACCAGGGCAGTATGCCCATGCGTCACCTGGCAGATCTCTACGAGAAAATAAAAACCAACAATTACGACGAAGACAAGCTCAAAGACATCCTCAGACAGATGGATATTCTACCGTTTGCGTCCCGGATTGTCTTCATACTGCACGATGTCATCGGCCTCACGGAGGGTTTCATGCCTTTCGAGGGCAAGGATGACAAGACCACTGACAAAATAAGAAAGAACATTACACACTTAAAATGACTGCTTATGGCTACACACTATGACATTGAACAGGATATGAGATACTTGCAGCTACTGGCTAATTCTTTTCCTACCATAGCCGATGCAAGCACCGAAATCATTAACCTGCGGGCCATCATGAACCTACCCAAAGGTACGGAGCACTTTCTGGCCGACATACACGGAGAATACGAGGCTTTCCAGCATGTGCTGAAAAACGCCTCGGGCAACATCAAGCGCAAGGTAAACGAGCTCTTCGGCAATACACTGCGCGAAGCCGAGAAACGCGAACTCTGCACGCTGATATACTACCCTGAACAGAAACTCGAACTGGTAAAGGCCACAGAAAGCGACCTCAACGACTGGTACCACATCACTATTCACCAGCTGGTGGCCATCTGCCGCGACGTGTCGAGCAAGTACACCCGGTCCAAAGTACGCAAGTCACTGCCTGCGGAATTTTCTTACATCATTCAGGAACTGCTCCACGAGCGCACGGAAGATACCAACAAGACGGCCTACGTCAACGTTATCATTGACACCATCATCTCCATTGGCCGGGCAGACGATTTCATCGTGGCCATAGCCAATGTCATCCAGCGGCTTGCCATAGACCAACTGCACATTTTAGGCGACATCTACGACCGTGGCCCCGGTGCCCACATAATCATGGACACAATGGCCAACTACCACAGCTGGGACATACAGTGGGGCAACCACGACATGCTCTGGATGGGAGCCTGCGCCGGCAACGATGCCTGTATATGCAACGTCATCCGCCTGTCGCTGCGTTATGCCAACCTGGCTACGCTCGAAGAGGGCTACGGTATTAACCTGGTGCCTCTGGCTACGTTCGCTATGGAGTGCTACGGCGACGATCCTTGCGAGGAATTCCAGCCCCACATGAATGGCGGTGCAACCCAAATGGACGACAAAACCAAACGACTCACGGCCCAGATGCACAAAGCCATAGCCATAATTCAATTTAAAGAGGAGGCTAAAATATACGAACGACATCCCGAATGGGGCATGCAGGACCGCGAACTCTTCAAGAACGTGGACTTTGAGCATGGCACAATCACGCTGGACGGCAAGGAATACGAGATGAGGAGCAACAACTTTCCCACCATCAATCCCAAACATCCTAACGAGCTAACGTTCGAGGAAAAGACTCTCATGGGTAAGTTGCACCACTCGTTTATGATAAGCGAGAAGCTGCACAAGCACATGCGGCTCATGCTACGCCACGGCTGCATGTACGCCGTGTATAACAACAACCTGCTCTTCCATGCTTCCATACCACTGAACGACGACGGCAGCCTGAAAGAGGTTGAAATCTATCCAGGCCACAGCTACAGCGGGCAGAAGCTCATGCACCACACGGGCATGATGATTCGTACTGCCTTCCAGTCCGACTCCGAGGATGCAGAGAAGCAGTATGCCATCGACTACTTCCTCTACCTGTGGTGCGGACCCAACAGTCCGCTCTTCGACAAATCGAAGATGGCAACTTTCGAGCGCTATTTCATTGCAGACAAGGCCACCTGGCACGAGGAAAAAGGCAACTACTTCAAGCTGCGCGACAATGAAGAAGTGGTTGACCGCATTCTGAACTCCTTCCATGTTACAGGACCCAACCGGCACATCATCAACGGTCATGTTCCCGTCCACGTGGCCAACGGCGAAAATCCCATCAAGGCCGGCGGCAAACTCATGGTGATAGACGGCGGCTTTTCGCAAGCTTACCACAAGGAAACAGGCATAGCCGGCTATACCTTGGTGTACCACAGTAGGGGGCTGCAGCTCGTACAGCATGAACCATTTACCAGTGCGGCAGATGCCATCCAGCGCGGCACCGACATCAAGAGTACCACACAAATAGTGGAACTGTCGGCTCATCGCATGCTGGTAGCCGATACTGACAAAGGTCAGGAGCTGCGCCAACAGATAGACGACCTGCAGGAACTCCTCTATGCTTACCGGCACGGATTTATAAAGGAACAGGAACGGAAGAAATAAACTCTCCTCTGCCCTTTTGCATTCGCGTCACAGGAGGCGGCGAAAAAAACTTCCTTCACATTTCCACTGTGAGACTTTACGATGAGCCCGGAAAGCAGAGAGAGTCATAAAAATCCATCAGAAAGGCGTGCAATTGTCAGCAAGTTGCACGCCTTTCATCGTCTCATATACCAGTTTGACCTGTACTGAATAAGTTGACAGTTTACATCAAGCAAAAGAAGTAAAAAGTCATGAAACAGTACAATGAAATCGAAAAACTGGAGTTATTACGTCGGTACCTCACGATTGGCCTGTCGATACGCGCCTTTTCCGCGAGTGTCGGCATTCCCGTGGCGACATTCTTCGGATACCTCCGCGCGTACGGCCACCCCGACAACTCATCAATTCCCTT
>FZRE01000031.1 GCA_900199655.1 Prevotellaceae bacterium KH2P17 | reverse complement strand
CACGCGAGCTGGGTTCAGAACGTCGTGAGACAGTTCGGTCTCTATCTATCGTGGGCGCAGGAGTTTTGCGTGGTTCGGTCACTAGTACGAGAGGACCGTGACGGACAGACCTCCGGTTTACCGGTTGTGCCGCCAGGTGCACCGCCGGGTATCCGCGTCTGGATTGGATAAGCGCTGAAAGCATCTAAGCGCGAAGCCAGCCGCAAGATGAGAACTCCTTATGAGGGTCGTCCTAGACGAGGACGTTGATAGGGCGCAGGTGTAAAGACGGCGACGTCAAAGCCGAGCGCTACTAATTGCCCGAAACTTTCATCCGGCAGCCGTGCTTCAGCCGTATAGGCGTTCCGCCGCGTGCATTAAACCCACGCAGCGCAGTCATTGTCTGTGTACGATACGTCACCCTTTCAGGTGGCTTTTGCGGTGGTGTCCCACCTCTTCCCATTCCGAACAGAGAAGTTAAGCCCACTTGCGCCGATGGTACTGCAATGCAATGCGGGAGAGTAGGAAGCCGCCTCCTTTTAGTATAGAAGCCTTCAGGACAGCAATGTCTTGGAGGCTTTTTTCGTGCCCATATCCTTCCTCTTTCCTCAAATGAAATCCCCTGTTGTGGCAGGCGGGAAAACCGGAGCTATGCTTCAAGGCCCTTGAAGGATAGGTTCAAGGCGCTTGATGATGGCAGTCAAGAGGCTTGAAGGATAGCTGCGGTTCTTCGGCTTCTTGTATTTCTTGTTACAAAATAATTGTTGACACGTTCTTGTTTGTATGCTATTGATATTCAATATTTTGAAGTTTTTAAATATATTCTTAATATTTGTCAATACTGCAGACGTAAATTTGCTCATTTAGTATTTTTTGTGTACCTTTGTGTCTGATAATATGAAGGATTGATTTTTCCGCCATTATGGAAATTGATATCCCTAAGAGTATCTAACGGAACTGAGACTTGCAGCCATCCATTTCTCTTGTGGCTTTTGTCGCGAACCTTGATCCAGAGGTTCAGGTTCCATAAAGAAGTTGTTATGGAGAGAATTTTCAGAACGCTGTTATTGAGTTTTATCGTTTTATTTGTACAGTCATTATCAGCCAGCGCGGCTGACCCGGGGAGAACCGATGAAGTTGATTGGGACCCGGTAATTGATGCAATCATTCAGGTAGAGAGTAGTGGAGACAGCAAAGCAACAAGCGGCAATTCTGCCGGTGCCATGCAGATAACTCCTGTACTGGTAGAAGACTGCAATCAGATTTTGGCAAGCAGAAAGAGCAAGAAAAAGTACAAGCTGTCCGACCGGTTCAGTGTAAAAAAATCGAAAGAGATGTTTCTGCTCATCCAGTCGCAGTATAATCCGCTGAATGACATCGAAAAGGCTATCCGCTCATGGAATGGTGGCGTTAACTACAGTGTCCGCAGAACGCAGCGCTACTTTGAGAAAGTGATGAAAGCAATGAGATAACTATTGCACAGATACGAGAAAAGCGAACTGCTAACCCTGAAGGGAGGCGGTTCGCTTTGCTTTTTGATAATAAATCTTAAAATGATAATAGTCTGCAACTTTTAATTTATCTTTGCAATCTAATAGTCGAATCAATTAAGAAGCTATGACATTAATTATTATTTTGGTAGTCGTCGTACTACTCGTTTTGGGCTTGATTGGCATCTATAACAACCTGGTGAAGTTAAGAAACAACCGTGAGAATGCCTTCGCCAACATAGACGTGCAGCTCAAGCAGCGCTATGACCTCATCCCGCAGCTGGTGGCTACGGTGAAAGGCTATGCCGAGCATGAGAAAGAAGTGTTCCTGAAGGTTACCGAGGCACGCTCTGCAGCCATGAGTGCCACGACCATCGGCGAGAAAATTGCGGCCGACAATCAACTTACCAGAGCTCTTTCGGGGCTCAAGGTATCGCTCGAAGCCTATCCGGAACTGAAAGCCAACCAGAACTTCCTGCAGCTGCAGAGCGAGATAGCCGACATCGAAAACAAGCTGGCTGCCGTCCGCCGCTATTTCAACACGACTACGCGCGAACTCAATAATTCGGTACAGACCTTCCCGTCTAACATTCTGGCCGGCATGTTCGGCTTCAAGAAAGAACCTATGTACGAAATTCCCGAAGAGAGCAGAGCCAGCATGGACAAGGCTCCGGAGATAAACTTCTGAGTGGATGAAGTACGTTGGAATACAAACTCAGATACGGCGCAACAACGTGATGAGCGTATTGTTGCTGCTCATGTTTCCACTCATCATATTGGGAACGGTATGGGTATTTCTGGCGATACTGAACTTCTTCGGTACTGGCACCTACGATGCCTATGGCAACGTGCAGCACCAGCTGGATTTGGCTACCGTTAACTCGTACTTCGTAAGCACCATTCCCTGGGTAATACTGGGTGTGGGCGTGTGGTTCGCGATAGCCTATTTCTCCAATTCCTCCATGATACAGCGTGCCACGGGGGCCAAGCCGCTCACCCGAAAGGATAATCCGCGCGTTTACAACATCGTGGAAAACCTGTGCATGACCTGCAACATGGACATGCCGAAGATAAATGTAGTGGACGACCCGCAGCTGAATGCCTTTGCCAGCGGTATCGACAAGAAGAGCTACACTGTTACGCTGACAACGGGCATCATGGATTTGCTGAGCGACGAAGAACTGGCCGGCGTTATCGGCCACGAGCTTACGCACATCCGCAACCGTGACACGCGGCTGCTCATTACGAGTATCATCTTTGTGGGTATCGTCTCTACGGTAATGAGCCTGGTGGTGCGTATCATGTACAACACCCTGTGGTACGGCGGAGGCAGCCGCAGAAGCAGCAGCGACGGTAAAGGCAACGGGCTCAGTGTGCTTGTGGTGCTCTTTGTGGGACTCATCTGCTGCGCCATCGCCTACTTCTTTACGGTGGTTACGCGCTTTGCCATCTCCCGCAAGCGGGAGTATATGGCCGATGCCGGCGGGGCCGAATTGTGTGGCAATCCGCTCGCACTGGCTTCCGCCTTGCGCAAGATATCGGGCGATCCCGGTCTCGACCACGTGAACCGCGAAGACATAGCGCAGCTCTTCATCATCCATCCCGACCAGATGTCTACCGGCATCATGGGTTTCATGGACTCGCTCTTCAGCACCCATCCCGATACCGCCAAGCGCATCGAGATACTGGAACAATTTTAGTGAAAAATAAAAAGCGTAGGATTCAATGGAAAAGTCTTGGCGACCAGTAAAATATTGCCTGCTTTTCCTGCGTATTTTGAACACTTTAAATTTCCATTACTTTGAATATTGACTTTTAAGCTACCTCCAGTCAACTGCCAACAGTCATCGCCGTCACCTTTACTGCCACCCATGACACGCTAACGCCCTGAATGTTCTTCGCTGGTGGGAGTATTGACAGTACAAACTAATAAATGTACTTCCGAAAGAAATAAACTTCTCTGATTTTATTTGTATTTTTGTATTGCGCAATTAAGGAAATAAAAATAGCTATGGCACAACTGACGATAAAACAATCGCTCAACAAAATTTACTATAAACAACCTGTTGTTAGGAAAGATATAGAGCAGTTCGCGACAGCACTGTCTGTTTTCTATCATAAAATAACTGCCGGACAGATAGAAGGCAATCAAGAGACTCATTTGCGTGATTTTCTTAAGGCTACCTTTTATAAAGATTATGCTATTAGCAAGCCAGAAGACAACAACATTGATTGGGCAATTCATTTAGGGAATAGCGAGTCAACCAACATTGGCATTATCATCGAGGCAAAGCGAACTACTAATGAAACAGAAATGATTTCAACTGCAGATTTGAACCGGAAAGCCTTGCATGAGCTTATCTTGTATTTCCTAATTGAACGGGTAGAGAAAAAGAATGACGACGTAAGGCATCTCATTGCCACAAATATGCGAGAGTTCTTTATCTTTGACGCGCAGCTGTTTGAGCAACTCTTTTACAAGAACAAATCTTTTCTCAAGGAATTCAAGAAATTCAGAGAAGGGATTAAGACTGATAAATCGACCTCACATTTCTACAACGAGATAGCTCGCTCTTATGTAGAGACCATCCTGGAAAAGATTGATTATGTCTACTTCAATTTAGAATCATACGCCAAATACCTTGGTGATGATAAGAAATTAAAGGATATACTACCGCTGTATAAAGTGTTCAGCAATATCTACTTGCTGAAACTTCCTTATGTAAACGACAGCAATACGCTAAACAAAGGGTTCTATACAGAACTTCTGCACATCATTGGCATTGAGGAGGTAACCAAGTCGAACAAGCACGTCATAGAGCGCAAGAAGAAAGACCGCAATGCGGCATCACTGATAGAGAATGTCATCAACAAACTGGAAACTGACGACAGCCTGAGTAACTATAACGACAAAGAGCTGCAAACATTTGGCGCCGACAAGGAGGAACAGACGTTCAACATTGCGCTGCAACTTTGCATTACATGGATTAACCGCATCCTGTTCTTGAAATTATTGGAGTCGCAGCTCATCAATTATAATGACGGAGATCAGAATTATCGTTTCCTCAATGCGGATAAGATAACCGACTTTGACGAACTGAACCGGTTGTTCTTCCAAGTGTTGGCGGTTGATTATGACAAGCGGAGCGAGGATGTAACCAACGACTATCCGAATGTGCCATACCTGAACAGTTCGTTGTTTGAAATAACTGACCTGGAGCGGAAAACTATAAAAATAAGCAGCCTTTCACAAAAGGAGAAACTGCCCGTTTTCGCCAATAGTGTCCTCCGAAAACAAAAGAAATATAAGAATGTTTCGGCTCTGCCCATCATCGCGTATTTGTTCCAGTTCCTTGATTCCTACAATTATGGAAACGACAAAGCCGACGAGATAGCAGAAAACAACAAGACGCTTATCAGCGCATCTGTGTTGGGACTTATCTTTGAGAAGATTAACGGTCATAAAGACGGTGCCGTATTTACCCCCGGGTATATATCTATGTATATGTGCCGGCAATCGATAAGAAATACAGTCATACAGAAATTCAATGAAACCTTTAATTGGAACTGCACCTCGATAACCGACATTTACAACAAAGATTTTGATATTGTCAAGGCTAATGAAGTTATCGACAGTATCAAGATATGCGACCCTGCGGTCGGTTCCGGTCACTTCCTTGTGTCGGCTCTCAACGAAATCGTATTGATTAAGTTTGAACTGGGAATATTGGTGGATGCCGACGGAAAAAGAATAAAGCAACAGGATTATGCCTTTACTATCGAGAACGACGAACTCCTGGTGAGCGACAGTGACAACAATCTCTTCGAATATCATCCCCAACAAGCGGAAAGCCGTCGAATCCAAGAAACGCTGTTTAATGAAAAGAAGAAAATCATCGAGAACTGCCTTTACGGTGTAGACATAAATCCTAACTCTGTGAATATTTGCCGGCTTCGTTTGTGGATAGAACTCTTGAAGAATTCTTACTACACAGCGGCAAGCGGATATAAACATTTGGAGACACTGCCCAACATTGACATCAACATCAAGTGTGGAAATTCGCTGTTGATGAAACATACGCTGGGCGACAATATAAAGCAAGTGTTGGCAAACTCCAATCTTACCATCAAGAAATACAAGGAAGATGTAAAGGCTTATAAAACCACGTCGGTAAAGGCGAACAAGAAGGAAATAGAAAAAGACATCCAAATTATCAAATCCAAAATAACAACAGGACTTAGCGACAGGAATCCGGTCTTTAAGGAGTGGGCAAAGGAGAATCGTGAATTATTGACATTAGAAAACGACGCATTCGGAAAAGACGACGTCAAGTTTTTGAAGAAAGTTGAAACCAAAAGAAAAGCAGTGCAGAGGCTGCGGGCACAGGTAGACGACATAAAGGAAAACCCACTTTACAGAGACGCTTTCGAGTGGCGTTATGAGTTCCCGGAAGTGTTGGACACGGATGGCAAGTTCGAGGGTTTCGACTGCATTATAGGAAATCCCCCTTATGGCGTGTCATTCAAGGGCGAACTGCGCTCCAAGATTGTTGCGCAGTGGGGACATTTGCCCGACTTCGAGATATATTATTATTTTGTAGAGTTAGCGCAATTTATTCTTAAGCCACACGGAACTCTTGGCCATATCATTCCAAACTCCTGGCTTTTTAATATGAATGCCAGCAGTTTTCGAGTGAACTTGCTGAACCACTGGGAAATAAAAGAACTGTTAGACTGTTCGCAGTTCAACATCTTTGAGTCGGTAACGGTACGTAATACCGTCTTGAACATGCAATTGTCTCACAATGGCAGTGAGACCGTAGGATTCAGAAAGACCAACTGTGCCGATAAATTCTCCGAACTTATCGAAGAAGACCTTGACTACATCAAGAAAGAAAACCTGCTGGCGTTAAACCAAAACTGGGGACTGGCTTTTTCACGGAAGAAAGAGGTTATAGAATTGGTTCAAAAAATAAACAATTCATATTCTTGTGTTTCGAATCTGTTCCCGGAAATAAGTCAGGGACTCATTGCCTATGACAAATATAAAGGTCAGTCTAAGGAAATAATTGAAAAAAGAGCGTATCATTTCAAAGAATACAAAGACGGATTAAAGAAATGGTTATGGGGACAAGATGTAACAAGATATAATCTAAAATGGAACGGACAAGAATATATTGATTACTGCGATGGGATTGCCAACCCACGAGAGCCAAAGTTCTTCTTGGGCAGCAGATTATTAGTCAGGGAAATAACTAATCCGTCTATATACGCAACCATTGTAGATGAAGAGTACTATAATGACCCTTCATTGTTGATAGTGTTAGACAACAAACAGTATTCTCTTAAAGTGTTGTGCGCTATATTAAACTCAAGTTTAGCTACATTCTATCATTTTAACCATTCACCTAAGGCAACAAAGGGCGCGTTTCCCAAAATTCTCATAGCCGACTTGAAGGGTTTTCCGCTGCCTCAGATTTCAGAGCAAGACAAAGAAACATTAGAAGCAATGGTTGACGAGATAATGGATGAGAAGAGAAAGGGCAATCAAAACATCGTAGCACAACTCGACGAAAAGATAGACAATTTTGTTTTGAAGCTGTATGATATTACTGACGAAGCAGATATGGCAATGATAAAATCAACCACAGAGATTTCATGATTTTGAGCTGTATAATAAAGGGAGATTGAAATAATGTGTAGTTTATAGATTTGGGTTGGCCAAAGGACGTAACCCGGAGTGAGCGCAGGAACACGATGACAAAGTAAAACTTTTCTCTGGAACTACGCAAAAGTCCTGCTTTTTTGTGTATCTTCCCTTATCAATAGTCCATCGCTTTGCTATTTCTCCCTCACACAAAGCAGTCTCCAGTGGCGTCATCATGTCCGTACAGGAAAACATGCTTCCCACTGCCGGGTTTGGTAAAAACTTGTAACTATTCAGCGGTAGCTACCTATCAATAATTTCGCCTCAAAAATTTTGCAAAAAGCTATAACAAACCAGTTGCTTTTCTTTCATATTCAAGATATATTTCGTACCTTTATACCTATGAAAGAGCAAGTTACGGACATATCAAAAGTATTACAGGACATGAGGGAAGAGATGCGGTTGATGCGTGAGACGATCAATCAGCAGTATGCCGAGATTGTCAAATTGAACCGTAACATAGATGCCCTTAACCTTCAAATCCGCAAGAAAAACGTCACCATCGCCAGACTTGAAGAACGCCTGTCCAAGTATGAAAAACCTGGCAAGAACTCTGGCAACAGCAGCACACCTCCAAGTAAGGAGCGCATGAAAGATGAGGTTGTCAGAAGAACGAAGCCTCTCCGCGAGCCAAGCGTCAGGAATCCGGGAGGTCAAAACGGACATGAGGGGCACAAGCTGTCTTTTTCTTCCAGGCCAGACGAGGTAATCGATGACATGCCCACGTATTGCTCTTATTGCGGAGAATCTTTAGCAGATGCGGAACGTGTGCTTGATTATGTGACTCAGGTTATCTCCATTCCTGAACTGAAGCCGGTAATCAAGGAAATACGGCACTATGTGCCGGTATGCAAGAACTGCGGTGAACGTATTCGGACGGCACCAAGGCGGAGGTCAAACGACGTGGTTTACGATTCAGGCGTAAAGGCTCTGGTGGTTTACCTGAGTGTCGTACAGTTCCTTCCATACGGTCGTATAGCAAGTTTTTTGCGTGAGGTATTTGGTCTCACTCCGAGCAAAGGGTCGCTGGTGAGCTGGGTGAACCAGGCAAAGAGAAACGCGCAGCCCGTTATTGACAAGATCAAGAAATATATCATGTCGTCAGCTGTTGTCGGTTTCGATGAGAGCGGCCTGTACTGCAACAAAAGGCTTGACTGGGCCTGGATAGCACAGACCGTTTATTACACCCTGCTTTTCCGTGCTGGCGGAAGAGGCTCGAAGGTGCTGGCAGACAGGTTTGGCGACAGCCTGGAGCGAATGACCGCTGTCACAGACCGCCACAGTGCGTACTTTGCACTCCATTTCCTCAATCATCAGGTCTGCCTTGCGCACCTGCTCCGCGAACTGCAATATCTCTCAGAATTGAACACAGGCCAAGACTGGTCCAAGAAAGTATCCAATCTGTTCCGTGAAGCCATTCACGAGCGAAATGCCAATCCAAACGCCGTTATTGACAAGGTTCCATGGACAGAACGTTTGGACAGGCTGCTCAAACAGAATATAGAACGGCTTGGTAAAAAGTTCATTACGTTCAAAAAAGGATTAGTCAAATGCAGGGACTACATTTTCAATTTCCTTGAGGATCCGATGATACCCTCCGACAATAATGGAAGCGAACGGGGAATACGCAAGCTGAAAATCAAACTGAAAAACTCCTGCACATTTCGTTCTGACTTCGGAGCGGACGCATTTCTCGAACTTCATTCGGTCGTAGAAACTGCTAAGAAGCACGGCCAAACTCCATATCATGCGATTCAAGCCTTATTTAAGGTTTGATGAATTGACATACCCTGTATCTATCTATTACCGCTGAATAGTTACAAAAACTTGATATTGTTTTAATTGATGTTAAACCGAAAATAAAACAATAAATACTTTTGGCCGTTCCAAATAAAAGTAGTACCTTTGCACTCGTAAACAAGGAAGAGCGCAGGTTCAACTTGATTTGCAAACAAACAATATCGCGGAGTGGAGCAGTTGGTAGCTCGCCAGGCTCATAACCTGGAGGTCGCATGTTCGAGTCCTGCCTCCGCAACAAGATGGCATCCGAAAGTACAGTAGATACTGACTTCCGGGTGTTTTTTGTTTACCCCAGCTCCTACTCCAGCCACAACCCGGACGGAAATATGTTTGTTCTCTCGACTTTTTATTGTATATTTGGCATTCCAAAGATGCAACGCTATATATTTTCATTCATGAATTCTATACAACACATCATCATCGACGACACTCTGAACAAAGTCAGCAGCCCGGCTTTTTCCAACTATCTCTGCCACGCTTACTGCCATTCCGGGTTCTGCATCCTGCAACGCAATGGGAAAACCTTCAGGTTCGGGCAGGGATGTTGCATGATTATCGCTCGCAGGGGCGATTTGGTGAAGATAGTGGAGACGAGCATGGACTTCAGTGTAGACGTCATCTATGTGACGCAAGAGTTTATCGAACTGTCAACGCCACAGAGCAATTACGGCATGCGCGGGCAATTCGCCCTGTTCAACAATCCAGTCATACCTCTTACACCTCAGCAGCAAGAAGTTTGTAAGCTGAACTTTGAAGCTGTCAAGCGCCGTCTCTCGCAAATGAGCCATCTGTTCCGTCATGAGGCTCTCATCAATGCAGTGCAGTGCATGATTATCGACTTCTTTGACTTTCACGCCCAACTCTACGGCACCGACAAGATAAGTTCGCAGAGCCGTGAGCTCATGGAGCAGTTTATCGATATGCTGGAGCGGGGCAACTTTCGCAGAAACCGCACCATAGGCTATTACGCCAGCAGCCTCTGCGTTACTCCGAAATATCTCTCTGAGGTGTCAAAGAAGATTAGTGGTATGCCTGCCGCCTTCTGGATTACCCGCTACACGGCGCTCGACATCAGCAGGTTGCTGCGTGACCGCAGCCTGTCGTTCACGGCCATCAGTGATATGTTCGGCTTTTCGTCGCTTTCCCATTTCAGTCGCTATGTACAAACCAATCTGGGCGTGAAGCCCAGCGACTTCAGAGAGTAAACCCGACGGTAAAACAGCCTGAAAGTATCATTCTCCGAATTTGGTAAAATCTACAGAAAATTGTGTTACCCCGGCTTTCGCACCATGTGCTATCTTTGCATTGTCAATACAAGAAATCTTCGTAAAGACAATGAGCAGTAACTTAGAATAAATTAGCAAGAATAATGGATTTCAGAATGCAAGACCGCGCGGAGTTGAAGGCATTAGTAGACTTCTACGCAACGGAGAGTGACAAGAACAACCAGGACTGCTATGTGGAGATATTCCGTCCGGACATCAAGTTGAACGTGTATTTCGGCGGAAAGCTTGGGATGCAGGTAACCGACGTTAAGGACATGATACGCCAGTACAAGGCATTTGGTGCAGCCAAAGTGTCATTCCACATGAACGGGCAGCAGAGCGTTGATTTCACCGACGACACCCACGCCACCGGTACATGCTATGCACTGGCAACACTGGTGACCGAGGAGGAAGGCAAGGACAAACTCACCATGCATGCCGTACGCTATCAGGACAAGTACGTGAAGATAGACGGCCGCTGGTGGATAGCCGAGCGTGAACAGTTCTTTGAGTGGAGTGCATTTCCTCCTTTGGTATAAAAGACAATACATCAAATGGCAAGGATATTGATAGCGTATTACTCTCGCAGGGGAGAAAACTACGTGAACGGAAACATTCGCAACCTGGAGTACGGTAACACCGAGGTAATGGTGGAGAAGCTCAAGGTGCTTCTGCCCGAAGCCGACGTGTTTCGGATAGAGACCACCTACGAATACTCGGCATCTTACATGACGTGCATTGAAGAGGCAAAACTGGAACTGCGCAAGCAGGCGCGGCCCGAGGTGAAAAACGCTCCGGCAAACATCGACGGGTATGATACCGTTATCTTAGGTTATCCCAATTGGTGGGGTACGATGCCAATGGTGTGTTACACTTTCCTTGAAAGCTATGACTTCAACGGCAAGCGTATCATCCCTTTCTGCACCAATGAGGGTAGCGGCATGGGCAGTTCTGTGAGGTTTATCCGCAAGCTTTGTCCGGGAGCGGTGGTTACCGACGGCACGTCTATCCACGGGGCAGAGGTGCAAACCGCTGACAGCGAGGCGCGCGAGATAGCCAATGAGGCAAAACAACAATAATCAACAATAAGTGAACAAAAGAATATGATGGAAACAATTAAATTGAGCAACGGCGTTGAAATACCGCAGATTGGATACGGGGTGTATCAAGTAACTCCCGAGGAGTGTGAACGTTGCGTGACGGACGCGCTGAAAGCAGGCTACCGCATGATTGACACCGCGCAGGCCTATCACAACGAGGAGGGTGTTGGGCGTGCCGTGGCGAAAAGCGGACTGAAGCGCAACGAGGTGTTCTTGGTGTCGAAGGTGTGGATCTCGAACTATGGCTATGAGAAGGCCAAGGCGAGCATTGACGAGAGCCTGTGCAAACTACAGACCGACTACATTGACCTGATGCTGCTGCACCAGCCGTTCTGCGACCGCTACGGTGCCTATCGTGCGTTGGAGGAGGCTTATCAGGCAGGAAAGCTGCGGGCTATCGGCGTGTCGAATTTTTATCCCGACCACTTGGTAGACTTGGCGGCGAATGTAGAGGTGAAGCCTATGGTAAACCAAGTGGAGACGCATGTGTTCGACCAACAGATCGAGGCAAAGAAATATATGGACGAGCTTGACTGCCGCATCATGTCGTGGGGGCCGCTGGCCGAGGGGCGTAATGGGTTCTTTACCAATCTGTTGCTGGCTGAAATCGGTGCCAGGCATGGCAAGAGTGTAGCTCAGGTGGCGTTGCGCTGGCTGTTGCAACGCGGGGTGATTATCATTCCTAAATCAACCCATGCAGAGCGTATGGCCGAAAATCTGAACATTCTTGACTTCGAGCTTACCGCTGACGAGATGCAAAACATCGCCACGCTCGACACTGGCAAGAGCCTTTTCTTCGATCATCACGACGGTGAGGTTACAAAAATGTTCATGGGCTGGAGATAATGTCCCGGTGCTGTTCTGGTTCGTGGTGGCTTGATCCAACAGCAATGCAACACATGAAAAGTAACTGTTTGACGCTGCTGTGTATGGAGGCAGCCGGCATACGTGGCGGTTGCAAGTAAAATCTACCCTTGTGAAGCGAGGTGTGCAATGACTATTTGTTCAGATGCAGGTGTCTGCCTACTAAGTTTTATATACCTTGTCAGGGGTCTTGCGTCAGCTCCGTTATCTTGTCGAGCAGTCCTTTAGCTCTTTGCAGAAACGAACCACGATGTTGAACCGTTGGCCTTTTGTCCCATTCTCCGTCAGCTGGATATAGGGGTTCTGCGGCTTGCTTGCTGACATGCTGATTGTGAATTTCGGTTCCGGGAGTGGGGGTGGCTGGCTCGGCCGGCTCTATGGCGTCTGCCTGATACTCTGCTTTCGGTTCGGTTACGACGGCAGCTTGCATGGGCGTTTCTGTCGTTGAGACTTCGACGGGCGTTGGTTGCAGTGAGGGAGTGCTGTCGGTTTCGGCTTTTTCTTCCTCCATTGTGGGCGAGAGTGTAAACGGAATGTCGACTGCCAGCTTCGGTTCGGTGGCAGCAGTCTGCGTAGGTGTGGTGAAGCTCCACATCTTCTTCTGATAAGGTTTGTACAGTTTCTCGATGAGACTCTCGAAGTATGCGTCGTTCTGGGTGGCCGTTGCGGAGCTGCCCTGACTGTCCATGTCGTCCTCGAACCCTGTTGCCAGGATGGTTACCTTGGCATCTTCGCCAAGCGTATTGTCGTCGGACACACCCCAGATAACGTCGATGTTAGGGTCGAGGGCATCCATGAAAGCGTCAATTTCCGTCATCTCACTCACGAAGAGCGGGTGTTCCTCGCTGGTGTAGATGTTGAAGAGTATGCGCTTGGCCTTGTCAATATCGTTGCCGTAGAGCAGGGGGGAGTCGAGCGCATCTATCACGGCACGCTCCACACGGTGCTCCCCCTTGGCGCGGCCCATGGCCATGATGGCTCCTCCCCCGCCGCGTAAGGTGGTCTCCACGTCGCAGAAGTCGAGGTTGATGTCGCCTTCTACGGTGATGAGTTCTGATATGGATTTGGTTGCGTCACACAGTATCTGGTCGGCGCGGCGGAA
The DNA here is from genome assembly GCA_900199655.1 of Prevotellaceae bacterium KH2P17. GTDB lineage: Bacteria > Bacteroidota > Bacteroidia > Bacteroidales > Bacteroidaceae > Prevotella. The sequence goes on along the minus strand of FZRE01000031.1, from coordinate 2,250 downwards.
GGATTCCTTGATGGTTACTTGTGTATCGGCGTATATATCGCATATCCGCTCGTTGTTGATGATGAGCAGGGCATCCACGTTCTTGCGCATTTCCTCGACACCTTTCAGTGCTTTGACGATTTTCTTCTTCTTCTCAAAATAAAAGGGAATGGTTACAATGCCTATTGTGAGAATGCCTTTGTCCTTGGCAATGCCGGCTATCACAGGGGCTGCCCCGGTGCCGGTACCGCCGCCCATGCCGGCAGTTACGAACGCCATTTTGGTGCCGTCGTCCAGCAGGTGACTGATATCTTCCCGGTGTTCCTCGGCCGATTGTCGCCCTTTCTCAGGGTCGGCACCGGCTCCTAATTCGCCTAATGGAATCTTTACGGGTACGGGCGATTTGGACAGAGCCTGCGAGTCGGTATTGCAAACGGCAAAAGTCACGTTCGCAATACCCTCGTTGAACATGTTGGCCACGGCATTCTGCCCGCCTCCGCCCACACCAATCACCTTGATGATATCTTTTGTCTTGTCTTCTACCGGCCCAAAATCGAGTATGGGCGCACTGCCAATATCAAATTCTTCCATAGTCATTATGCTTGATGTTGCAAAGGTACGTGTTTTTCTTTTTTATTTCACTTTTCCGCAAGGCTTGCATTCTCCAGCGAAAAATCGGGTTAGGTTATTGCACTTTCAATTTTTATATGTATCTTTGCCTGGTATTCAAGAATTACGAATCATTATAAATTAAACTGACTATGGGATTAATTGCTTCTATTATTGTTGGAATTATTGCTGGCTTTGTAGCCAGCAAGTTGATGAAACACGAAGGCCAGGGTTGCCTTATAGACTTGCTGCTGGGTATTGTGGGTGGCTGGTTAGGCGGACATGTGCTCGGCTGGCTGGGTGTATCGTGGGGTGGCCTTGTAGGCGAGATAGGTACGGCTATAGTAGGCGCTGTGCTCTTGCTGTGGATTTGGTCGCTTATCCGCAAGTAAGTTAATGGTCTTTTGCCGGAGATAGAACCCTCTGGTAAAAGATTATCAGCAGGAGAGAAGGCACGTCGCTTATGGCTGGACTGGGCGAACATGATGCCGAGGTGCTCGCAGAAGAAATCAGACTGCGGGTAAAAGAGCTTCGGCAACTTGGGAGAAACGACTTGCTTCTTCATGCAATTGGTGTGCCTGTACTCGAAGATTTGCGTATCGAGGCGGCGCGTGGGCATTTGAGCCCTTTGCATATAACGCGCGATTATCGTTTCTTTCTCACCTTATATAATAATAAGGAAATAGAACTCTCGCCTGTTCACAAGGCTGTCTATCTGTTATTCCTCAATCACCCTGAGGGCATTGAGTTCAAACGTCTCAAGGAGTATCGGCGGGAATTGTTGGGACTTTACAAGGAAACATCGCGCTGGATGAACCTTGAAAAGGTGGAGGAAACGGTGGAACGCCTCATAAACCCGTTCGACAATGCCATCAACGAGAAATGCTCGCGTATCAAGAAAGCTTTTGATGATGCAATGGATGAGTATTCCGCCACCTATTATATAATAAGCAGCCACACCACGCGGCATGTGGCAGGCTCGTCGCGGGTTTGGTTCGAACGATTAAAAGTGATAACGCTGCCCCGCGAGTTGGTCGTTAATGATAACGTGCAGAAAGTTTAAGAAAAATCGCCTTCGAAGTCTTTTGACTGCAAGGCGATTTTTGTTAATATCTGTATTTAGAGTGTGGATTGCCCGTCTTAGGCTGTTTTTATTTAACTTTTGTGTTGATATATGTCAATAAAGGGCTCTTTTTTGATATTTTCCTCAAATTTTCCTTTTATTTTGTTTGGGGGTTACTGTTTTTTGTTCTACCTTTGCATCCGCTTTCGGGTAATTCCGTAGGCCATCAAACGAGTTCTTTGAAACGATTTACATAGACAGAAAAGTAGTACGAGAAGCGGGCGCTTTTTCTATTTATATTAATAGGTAGTGAAGCGTCCGGGTAAACGAAACGAACCGTTCAATTCATATATTGAAAAGACTTCTTGAAGAGGATAGACGTGCATCCGAGAACAGACAGACATTTCCTGTGCCCTTCGTGGCATGGGAATGGAATTCATATTTTACAATGGAGAGTTTGATCCTGGCTCAGGATGAACGCTGGCTACAGGCTTAACACATGCAAGTCGAGGGGCATCATGCGGGTTGCTTGCAACCTGTGATGGCGACCGGCGGATGGGTGAGTAACGCGTATCCAACCTTCCCTTAACCGGGGCATA
>FZRE01000040.1 GCA_900199655.1 Prevotellaceae bacterium KH2P17 | reverse complement strand
CCATCGGGACTATATTCAAAGGAACCGATATAGCAAAATGTAATGAGCTAAAATATTTTCCATTAATAACCGACATTCCTGATTTTGCAGGATGTAGCAAATTAACAGAAGCAAATTTTGACAACATTAAAGAATTAAATAAAGATGGGTGTTTTCAGCATACGAATATTACATATATGTATTTCCCTGCTGTCGTGAATGCACGAATGTTTTATTCGTTTATTAACGCTCATACCAGAGGTGTTCGGTTCGGCAATAATCTCAAGACCTTATATGATATTTTTGAGCTTGGAGCACCTGAATATTGCATTATAGGGTCTTTACTTCCACCAATAATGAACCGTGCCGCTTTTGTTGCAAAGAGATACTATATACCTGACTCCGTGGTTGAGAGTTACAAGACAGCTCCTGTTTGGAAGAATATAAGTGATAAAATATATCCTTTTTCTCAGTTTGCAAAAGACTTCCCTCATGAGCCAGAAAGGATGTACGAACCGTTGTAATAATTGTCTGTTCGTCACGATAGAGGATATATCCTATTACTACCTGATGCACGGCATTATTTCATCAGATATGCACATTAGAAAGATAGTAACCCTGTAGAAAATGCTATTTCTTTGGAGATGTCATCTCTTGGAAATAATTTTGAAAATTCCGATAACTTATGTATCCGGTCTTTTTTATTCTTCCAAGTTTCTTCAGTGATGTATAAATCGTACGACTCGTCCTTCACGAATATGCATGAAGGACCCTCCATACAGTTTCCAAGGCCATACAGATTCCAAGGCGTAGGATTGAGTATAACTAAATACCGTGTATTAGGAGTATATTCGAAGTCTCTCCACCCGCCTTTGTATACTGCTGGAAGAACTAAATGGTCAATAGAATCTTGAAATCGAAAGGCATAGTCTCCAGAGAATCTGCTGACACCTGGGCCAAGATACAATGGCATTAGATTTTTGTTCCAAGAAGATGGCATTATTCGGACATTTTTAAAGTAAAATAACCATGTGGGTTCTGATGGGGCCTTTATATTGTTCCAGTAATTAGTCCCGATGG
>FZRE01000034.1 GCA_900199655.1 Prevotellaceae bacterium KH2P17 | reverse complement strand
TCCTCCGCCTCCCCTTTCCAAGGGGAGGATACCGGTTAGCCTTGTGGTTTGATTTTAGGGAATTGTTTCTTGCTATCAGCAGCGTTGCAGCAGCGTTTCCTCCCCTTAGAAAGGGGAGGTTAGGAGGGGATGATACCTGCAGCAGGACAGTCATAGACTGCTATTTAAAAAGTCAACAACGCCTACTTTGTCAAATAGTTTATGAATTTTATCTTCCCGGATGATACAAAAATAGGAAGCGAAAAGATGCTTCGGGAGGCTTGAAAGCATCCTTCGGCAATGTTGAAAGATGCCTCCGGGCGGCTTGAAGGATAGCTTCGGCAGCGCTGTTTGTGTGCTTCGGCGAGGTCGAAAGCATGAAAAAGAACGCTAAAAGGCGCCCTTCAAGCTCCTTGAGGGATAGCTTCAGGAATACAGAAAATTTAGAGCAAAACCGCAAACAGCTGCCAATCAGCAGCTTGTAAAAATGCGTAAAAAGCGCGTATTTGCGGCGTCGGATGCGTTGATGCGTAAAAACGCGCGTTCAGAAGCAGCTGTTTCAAATTGTTTCAACATCATTTCGGCCCGTTCCCTAAGAATTACGGTCCGTTTAGAATGGGATAAAAAGGGGTTGTAACGGTGGCACACAAAGTTTTGTGCGGTCTGCGCTTGCGGGTAAAAAAGAGAATAGCTACCTTTGCAACGGTACCGAGAAACGGAAACAAAACGTACAACATGGACGAGGAAATAAGGCAACTACTGGCCGCAGGCAAAAAGTTGGAGGCCGTGCGACTGGTGCACAAGAGCCTTGACTGCACCCTGCAGGAGGCCAAAGACTATGTAGACAGGCTGGAACACGGGGCAACGCCCACCGCCATACAGCCTACGCACCGCGGGTGGAACATCGTTTATAAGGACCATGAGCCTGTAAAAATAACCGTTACCGACGACTACGGAACGCACGAACTGCGCCCCGGCACTGCCGAGTGGGATGCCGTTTTAGCCGAAAGCAGGCAGGAGGGGCACGGCCGCATGGACCCCCGGAAGCCCTCGTGGTGGCAACGCCTGCTCTATAAAGACGGAGACAAGAGCCTGGGAAGCTCGGTTTTTGTTACCCATATACTTGTGTTCCTGCTGCTGGTGTTCAGTGTTGCCTTCCTGTACGTGCTCTTTTACGGCGAAGACTTCTGCGAGGGATACGTCGGGATGGTGCGTTTCCTGATATTCGTAGGCTTCTGCATGGTTTGGGCCTGCCAGCTTTTCGTCGTCTTCAGAACCCCCTCGCGCAAGTGGTATGTGCGTTATCCGGCGCTCGTACTGAGTTTGGTGTGCGCCTGCCTGTTTGTAGTAACCGCGAGTTCCCTGGTCATCGACCTCGTTGGGAACCGACTGCAGACCTACGAGGGTAGGTTTCGGCTTGGCGAAGACAGGTCCCGGAAATACTTGTTCGGATATTTTATAAAGTGGGAGAGCGACCGTTCGTTCTCGTTTTCAAAGCATTATATAACCACCGAACATTACCGCCAGTTGCAGAAATACGACACGGCGCGCGTACTGTTTTGGGAGAACACGGGCGTGGTTAAGTCTGTTGTTCCCCGTTCCCGTGCAGTGGCAGAGTAGCCGCATGGATGCAGAAAGAGCGCGTATTTACGTCCGCAGATGTGGCGGAACGTAAATACGCGCTCTTTTCTGTTGTGAGGTCAGCTTTTTAAAAAGGATTTTCCGCCGTCAGTCGCGCACCACTTCCTTGCCTTTGAAGTAAGTGTGCAGGCCGTCGGTGGCGTAATCGTCGCCGGTGTAGTCGAAGTGGTTGCCGCCCAGGGCGCCGCTGATGAGCCGGCCGCAGTAGTAGGCGTGGCGGGCATCTTTGGCGTAGCCGGCCTTCAGAACCTCGAAGGTGGCGGCGTCGGCACCCTTCACCTGCCGGCCTTCATACGTTACGCGGCCATCAGCCACGGCGTAGGCACCGGCCTCGTCGGCCCCCAAACTGCCTAGCAGGTCGAAGCTGTTGTGGCGTTGGGTCTTGGGTTCTGCGGGTTTGACGCCGGAGGCTTCAGCCGCTGCCTGCGCCTTGCGGGCGGGCGATGTGGGCGTGCCGATGGTGTGATGGCGGGTGAAGCGGGCGCTGACTCGGAAGGAGGAAGGGTCAACGAACTCCAGAACTTCGCCGCGGTAGTACACGTTGTAGCGGTCTTTGGCATAGCCGAAGCCCAGCTCGGCGAAGGTGGCAGCGTCGGCATCAGTCAGCTGCTGACCCTGGTAAGTTACCGTTCCGCCCTGCGCGCGGTAGTCGTTCCACCGGCTTTGGGCGTGGGTGGGCGCGGCTGTTGCGGCGAGCAGGAAGGCCAGACCGGCAGCTATGTTGCAGGTGTTGATGTTCATGCGTGAGGTTTTAATGTTTGTTTTTGCCGGCCGGAGCAATGAGGCGGTACGACACCACGTCGTGCGAAGGCACGGTAAGGGTGCGCTCGATGCCGGCCTTGAGCGAGGTGCGGCCCTCGCGCTTGTGGCTCCAGAGGTTGTAGACGGTGTAGCGCGTGTGGTTGAAATCGGTGCTGCGGCCCGACACTTCCTCGTCGGTGAGGTTGAAGTCCTGCCAGTTAAGGGCGTAGGTAACGGCCTCCTGGGTGGGGTTGAGGATGGTGAAAGCCCAGTCGCCGCCCTTGAGAGGCTTGAACCAGAAGTCGAGTCCCTGCTCCGTACAGTAGTGCAGGCCCTGCACGCCCAGCGAGTCTTGGTCGATGGCTATCATGTCGCGGTTCATGATAATGCGCCGGGTGGCCTCGCTCATGTCGCGAACGTCGTGGCCCAGGATGAGCGGTGCGGCCATCATGCACCACATGGTAAAGTGTGCGCGGTCCTCATTTTCGGTCAGTCCGTTACCCACTTCGAGCATGTCGGGGTCGTTCCAGTGGCCCGGCCCGGCGTAGGCGCGCAGCGTGTCGTTACGTTGTATGATTTCCAACACGCTCAGTCGTCTCCCTTGGTCGGCCTTACCCTGGTCCTTGTTGAAGAAAGGTCCGATGTCTCCCGTTGTGCGCCAAGAGTGGCCGATGTCGCGTGCCCAGCGCCAGGGCTTGGCCGTTCCCCACTCACAGAGGCTCAACAATATGGGCCGCCCGGCAGCTCGCAGGGCGTCGCTCATGAGCTGGTAGGCGCCTATAGGGTTCTGGTTGGGCGTGTTGCACCAGTCTTCTTTCAGATAGTCTATGCCCCAGCGGGCGTATGTCAGTGCGTCCTGGTACTCGTGCCCCAGGCTGCCGGGCTCGCCGGCGCAGGTCTGCGTGCCGCAGTCGGTGTAGATGCCGAGCTTCAGTCCCTTGCTGTGGGCGTAGTCGGCCAGCCACTTCATGCCGTGCGGAAACTTCTCCGGGTGCTCGTGAATGAAGCCATCGGCGTCGCGTTTGCCGTGCCAGCAGTCGTCAATGTTTACGTAGATGTAGCCCGCATCACGCAGTCCGCTCTCGACGATGGCGTCTATCACGCCCACAATCTTTTGCTCGTCAATGTGGTGAGCGAACTTGTTCCAGGTGCTCCAGCCCATCTGCGGCGTGTCTGCCAGGTGTTCCCACTTCTGCGCGCGGGCCGGGGTGAGTGCCGTGAGTGCCACGGTGGCGAGTGTCAGTATCAGTTTCTTCATTTTCGTTTGGTTTTATGTTAGAATGTTTATTGTTACAAATTCAGGTTACGGAAGGGTGCAGGACATGCTTTGGTGGTGGTTTCAGTGGCCGCGTTCGGCCCAGTCGCCGCGGTCTAAGCTGCGGTAGCCGATGGCTTCGGCCAGGTGTTCGGGCTTTACGTTGATGCTGCCCGCAAGGTCGGCTATGGTGCGTGCAACCTTCAGAATGCGGGTGTAGGCGCGGGCGCTCAGGCTCAGTTTCTCCATTGCCGTGCGCAGGAGACTGGTTCCCTCGTCATCGGGTTCGGCGTACTGGTGTATCATCCGCTCGCTCATCTGGGCGTTGCAGTGCACGGTCCGGTGACTTTTGAAGCGCTCGGTCTGCCTTTCGCGCGCCGCTATCACGCGCTCCCTGATGCGCTCACTGCGCTCTCCGGGGGCGGCCTTGGATATGTCGCGGAAGGGCACTGGCGTGATTTCGACCTGCAGGTCGATGCGGTCGAGCAGCGGGCCGGATATCTTCGAGAGGTAGCGTTCTATTTGCCCGGGCGAGCAGACGCAGTGATGGGTGGGGTCGCCGTAGTAACCGCAGGGGCATGGATTCATGCTCGCAACGAACATGAAGCTGCAAGGATACTCGATGGTGTACTTCGCACGGCTGATTGTTATGATGCGGTCTTCGAGCGGTTGACGCAGAACTTCGAGCGTGTGTTTATTGAATTCGGGCAGTTCATCGCAAAACAACACGCCGTTATGTGCCAGGCTGATTTCTCCGGGCATAGGGTTAGAGCCGCCGCCAACAAGCGCCACCTCCGAAATAGTGTGATGTGGGGAGCGGAAAGGCCGCTGTGAGATGAGCGAACTGCCCTTGCCGAGCTTGCCGGCAACGGAGTGTATCTGGGTTGTTTCGAGGCTTTCGGCCAGCGAGAGGGGCGGAAGAATGGACGGCAAGCGTTTGGCCATCATCGATTTTCCTGACCCCGGAGGGCCTATCATAATAAGGTTGTGGCCACCGGCAGCGGCAACTTCGAGCGCGCGTTTTACGTTCTCCTGGCCGCGAACGTCAGCAAAATCGAGGTCGAAGTTGTATTGATGCTCGTAAAACTCCTTGCGCGTGTCGACTACAGTTGGCTCGTAGGCTTGCTGACGGGTAAGAAAGCGGATGACGTCGGTCATGGTTTCCATGCCGTAAACTTCCAAGTTGTTCACCACAGCGGCCTCTCGCACGTTCTGCCGCGGCACGATGAGCCCCTTGAAGTGCTCGGCCCGCGCCCTGATGGCTATGGGCAAGGCCCCTTTGACGGGCTGCAGGCGGCCGTCGAGGCTTAGCTCTCCCACCATCATATACTGACTGAGACAGTCGGATTCGAAGCTCCCGTTGGCCGCCAAGATGCCGATGGCCAGCGGCAAGTCGAAGCTGCTGCCCTCCTTGCGCAGGTCGGCAGGCGCCATGTTTACCGTGATGTCGGCCACCGGAAAGCGGTAGCCGCTGTACTGCATGGCTGCTGCAATGCGGTCCTTGCTTTCCTTCACGGCCTCGTCTCCTAAGCCCGTGAGGTGGTACATCACGCCTCGGTTGAGGCTGACTTCTATGGTAATGGTCGTAACTTCGAGCCCGTTGACGGCTGCACAGAATGTTTTTACCAGCATATTAGATTGTGTTTTCAGAAGTGAAGGGCCTCGGCAGGCGGCTTCCTAAAAGAGTTTGGCGAGGTGTTCTTCCAGCTTCTCGGTCGTTAGTCCGCGCTGGGTGATGCGTCCGTTCTGCAGAACAACATTGTCGGGCACGGCATAGAGGCCGAACGAGCGCATGAGTCTGCCGTCCAACAGCTGCCCGTCGCACACCACGGGCCACGTAATGGAGTCGCGCTTCATGGCCAAACGGCACTCGTACTTGCCGGCATCGGCACTGATGCTGAGCAGTTTCAGCCGGCCGCCGGAGCGTTTCTGCATGCGGCGGAGCATGCGTTGCATGTTCTCGCTGTCGTAACTCCACGACGCCCAAGAGCTCACCACGGCCACCGGAGCGGCCGCAAGAGCGGAGCGGGAGACGGCAGCACCGTTCACATCGACGGCACTGAAGGCCGGCAAACGGTTGCCCACGGCTGCTGCCGAGAGTGGCTGGAGCTGCTGGATGAGCCTCACCAGCTGCCCGTTCTTGGGCTGGGCGGCCTGCAGGAGCTTAGCCAACTGCAGGGCTCTCATATAGTCCGGCCTTTCGTTTGCAACGAAGTATTTGCGCAGCAGGTAGACACCAACGGCCGAACCGGCGTGGTCTCGGATGAACTGAGCTGCCCTGCTGACCTCTTCAGGCGGCGAGGCATTCTCTATCTCCTCCCTAAACTGGTTCATCAGTTCATTGTCATCGGTGCCCGTAACCTTAAGTTGCTTGAGGTGGGAGGCATCGGCCTTTATCTCAACTGCTGCCCCCGGCTCGGCAAAGATGGGCTGCTCGGAAAAGTTGGGGAATACAAGCAGCAGCGTGGCTGGGTCCTGGCAGGCCATCTCGTAGCTGAAACGGCCGCCCTCGACCTTAATGGTGTCGATGCCGTCAACGGCGCTTCCGTCGGGTGAGTAAATGTAAAACTCACCCTGGTTGAGGTGTAGGAGCTTGCCATCAATCTTGAACTGATTGCCGCGAGTTCCGCATGACACCGCTACCAGGGTGAGAAATAGGAAACAGAAGGTTTGCTTCATTACTTCATGTTGGCAAATTCCAAATCGTTCTTGGCATATTCTGCCAGCGACGGGTCTTTGGAGATGGCCTCGTCGAGATATGACTTGGCTGCGAAGTTGTTGCCCTGCCGGGCGCTCACGAGTGCGTGCAGGTAGCTCGTAAGGGCATCGGGATGCTTGATGCTGCCCAGCGTTGCCTTGGCTGCGGCATAGTTCTTGTTGAGCAGCTGGGCCAGAGCGGCGCTGTTGCTGGCAGAGTTTTCAAAGTTTTTCTCGGCCTGTGCGTAGTTGCCCTTGGCAATGTTGAGGTTGCCGAGCGCCTCGTCCAGCGCGTTGGCATCGGTGGCCTGAGACATGTAGTTCTCTGCTTCGGCGATGTTGCCGTGCTTCAGCGCGATGAGTCCAAGGTTGGCATAAGCCTCCGGAGCCTTGCTGTTCTTGGCCTGGGCTTCGGCTATGTAGCGCTTGGCCGTTCCCTCGTCGCCGGCATTGAAGGCCATGACGGCCAGGTTGTTGAAGGCACGGTAGTCCTTGTCATATAGCTCGGCAGTCTTCTTGTACACAGCTTCCTTCTCGGCGTCGGTTTCCTTCAGCGTTGCCAGGTACAGCAACTCGTCGGGACTCAGGCGTGCAGCATCGGCGTTGTACTGGTTTTCTATCTCCTCATCACTGCGGCCTATGGTCTCGTAGTTGATGATGAGACGCGAGCGACGCAGCTCGGGCAGGATGCCGTCGGCCAGCTCGCGGAAGCCTTCACTCATGTTGCGGATTTGCTGCTCGCGCTCCTCGGGGTCCTTGTACATGGAGAGCACGCGCAGGATAACGTCCTTATCCTGTATGTTACTGGCCTGAACGAGCTTCTGGAAACCGTCCCAGTCCTGTGCCGTATAGTGTGCATCAATGCCCGACTGCACGCCGGCGCTCTTCATCTGTTGCTTCACGTAGCCCTCCGAAGTGTTCTGGCGCTTGTTGGCCAGCTTGTCGTTAAAGGCGAAACCGCCCTCGGGCGAGGCGTAAGCCTGTATCTCCACGTTCTGCAGGTTCAGTCCTTCGCGGTCCTTGTTGATTTTGCGCAGCATCTGCACAAACTCCTTCACGGAGTTGTTCTTCAGCTCGCTTTGCCGCAGGTTGGCCTGGTTCACCAGGAATTTAATATTGGCTTCCTGCTTCTGCTTCTTCACTCTTTCGAACGAATCGGGGGCTATGCAGCCGCCTGCATTCATCATGGTGCGCTTGTAGAGCTCCGAGGTAGTGATGATGCCGCTGGCCACCTTCACTGCCGGAATGCTTACTTTCTTGCTGCCCCGGCGTGCGTTGAAGGTGAGATACATGTCGCTCCGCTGCATGTCGTCGCTGTAGTCGAAGCTGGTTTTCATCGTGTAGTGGCCGCCCATGCGGTAGGAGATTGACTGGTCGTTGCCCATCACCTTCTCTCCTTGAAAGGTGGCACCGGTTCCCTGCTTCACTGTGCCGTTGGCAGAGCGCAGCTCCGGCACGATGGTTACTACGGCATTGCGCTTCATGTATTTCTCAGGAAAGGTGCCGTTGATGGTGGCCGGCACCTGTCCTCCCTGTGTTTCAAGCGGATTGGGGGTTACGGTGAAGTTGTCAGCCGACAGCGCTCCCATCTTTGAGCAGGATGAGAGTGCGAACAAAGAACAAGCTGATAAAGTTAGAATTAGGTTCTTACGCATAACTAAAGATGTTTTGGAAAGTGCCGCGAGCGGGACTCGAACCCGCACAGCCATTACTGGCCAAGGGATTTTAAGTCCCTCGTGTCTACCAATTCCACCATTGCGGCAATGGAATTATGAATGCTTTGAGCGGCAAACGGGACTCGGACCCGCGACCTCGACCTTGGCAAGGTCGCGCTCTACCAACTGAGCTATTGCCGCATTTTCGTATCTGCAAAGATACGGCTAAAATGCGTAAACGCCAAAGGAATTTACATATTTTAATATGATAGCGCGCCTGTGGGGACGCCGTTCCATTGCTTGACCTGTACTGAATAAGTTGACAGTTTACATCAAGCAAAAAAAGTAAAAAGTCATGAAACAGTACAATGAAATCGAAAAACTGGAGTTATTACG
>FZRE01000036.1 GCA_900199655.1 Prevotellaceae bacterium KH2P17 | reverse complement strand
AGTTCTGCTTCATGCGCCTTGCGCTCCTCGAGCAGCTGGGCGCGAAGCTCGTCGAGCGTGGTTGGCAGTTCTTCGTGTTTCATAAGCAAGGAAATTGATGAGTTGTCGGGGTGGCCGTACGCGCGGAGGTATCCGAAGAATGTCGCCACGGGAATGCCGGCATTTGCGGAAAAGGCGCGTATCGACAGGCCACTCGTGAGGTACCGACGTAATAACTCTAATTTTTCGATTTCATTGTACTGTTTCATGACTTTTTACTTCTTTTGGTTGATGTAAACTGTCAACTTATTCAGTACAGGTCAGCTGCTTTTTAGGACCCTCGTTTTTGCTCGTTACCGATGAACGAGCTGCACTACGTTCTCCACGTGGGGCGTATGCGGAAACATGTCTACAGGCTGTACGGCCGTCACCTTGTAATCGGCATCCAGCAGAGCAAGGTCTCGTGCCTGGGTGGCTGGGTTGCAGCTAACGTAAACAATGCGCTTGGGCGCCGTGTTCAGTATAACCTGAACAACGTCGGGGTGCATGCCTGCGCGTGGCGGGTCGGTGATGATGACATCCGGCCGACCGTGAGCATGGACGAAATCCGGGGTCAGTATGTCCTTCATGTCGCCCGCATAGAATAAGGTGTTGCCAATATCGTTGATTTTGCTGTTCACCTTGGCGTCCTCAATAGCCTCGGGTACGTATTCTATCCCGACAACTTTCCTGGCCTTGCGGGCCACAAAGTTGGCTATTGTACCAGTGCCGGTGTAGAGGTCGTAGACAAGTTCGCTGCCGGTAAGTTCAGCAAACTCTCTGGCTACACAGTACAGGTGGTAGGCCTGGTCGGTGTTAGTCTGGTAGAAACTCTTAGGTCCGACCTTGAATTTCAGGTCTTCCATCGTCTCAAATATATGATCCTTGCCGCCGAAGACCTTTACATCCAGGTCTCCGAAGGTATCATTTCCCTTCTGATTGTCTACATACAGCAAGCTACTGATTTGCGGGAACTTGTCTTGTATGTGTTGAAGCAAGCCTTTGGCAGCATCTTCGTCTCCCTTACTCTCGAAATGGAACTGGATAATCAGCATCCACTCATCGGTATTGGAGTTGCGGATAACGATGTCGCGGAGCAGACCGTGCTGCTCTTTGATATCGTAGAAGGTTAGTTGGTGGGCCAAGGCGTAATCTCTGATTTCGTTCCTTATCTCGTTGTGCAGGTTGTCCATCAGCCAGCATTTGCCGATGGGATAAATCTTGTCGAATGCTCCGGTAATGTGGAAGCCTATGGCGTTGGTGTCAGTGGCATGTAAGTCGAGCTCCTTGTTGCTCAGTTCTTCCTTGGTGAACCATCGCTTGTTGGAGCAGCCAAACTCCAGTTTGTTTCTGTATTCCCATATTCTGTCGGAGCCTATGATAGGCCGGAATTCCGGCAGTTCTATCTTTCCGATTCTCGTTAACTGGTCGTGTACTTGCTGTTGTTTGGCTTTCAGCTGTTCGGAGTAGGGCAGGTTCTGCCACTTGCAGCCTCCGCAAATGCCGAAACTTTCACACACCGGCTTCTCGCGTACATCGCTGTACATGACAAATCTGATGACTTCGGCCTCGCAGTAGTGGTGTTTTTTCCGTCTCACTTGCAGGTCTACGACGTCACCCGGCACGCAGAATGGTATGAAAACCACCATATCGTTCACGTGGGCTACACACTTCCCCTCGGCGGCAACGGCCTCAACGAGTACATTCTCCAATATTGGCAATGGCTTGCGTTTACTTGACATAATACTTCAAATTTGCTGCAAAGGTACGATTTATTTGTGACTTTTAAATCAAGAAAGCATATTTATTGACAGTTCGTCGGTCCGAATGGAATTTCTGCCTTACAGCAGGCAAGGCGTTGGTTCTTGTTAGCGCTAACAAAGAAAATGCAATGTGGAGATTACATTTTTTCGGTTCAATCTTTTGTCCGTTAATTATTTTGTACTATCTTTGCAAGTAAATAAAAAACAAATCCAAAAACATTGATATCAAATCTATTATGAGTGAAAAAAGAGTTTATCTCTTCGGTAATGGAAAAGCCGAAGGAAATGCCAAGATGAGAGAGCATTTGGGCGGTAAGGGAGCCAATCTCGCAGAAATGAACCTGATAGGTGTCCCGGTACCTCCGGGCTTTACCATTACCACCGATTGCTGTAATGAATATTATAAGGTGGGGCAGGAGAAGATAGTCGAAATCCTGAGTGCTGACGTGAAAGCAGCCGTGGAGCACATCGAGTCTTTGATGAATTCAAAGTTCGGCGACCCTGTCAACCCCTTGCTTGTATCGGTTCGTTCGGGCGCCCGCGCCTCTATGCCCGGCATGATGGACACCATCCTGAACCTTGGTCTGAATGATGAAGTTGCTGAGGGAATGGTGAAGAAGACCGCTAACCCGCACTTCGTTTACGATTCCTACCGCCGTTTTGTACAGATGTACGGTGACGTCGTGCTCGATATGAAGCCGGCCAATAAGGAAGATATCGACCCGTTTGAGGAGATTATCGAACGGGTGAAGGCCGAACGCGGCATCAAGTTGGACAAGGATTTGTCCGTTGAAGAGCTGAAACACCTTGTTGTTTTGTTCAAGCAAGCTATCAAGGAACGTACAGGTAGCTCGTTCCCCGACGACCCGATAGAGCAGCTCTGGGGCGCCATCTGTGCCGTCTTCCGCAGTTGGATGAACGACCGCGCCATCCTTTATCGCAAGATGGAGGGCATCCCCGACGAGTGGGGGACGGCCGTTTCGGTTATGGCAATGGTGTTCGGCAACATGGGCGAAACCTCTGCTACGGGCGTTTGCTTCAGCCGCGATGCTGCTACGGGTGAGAATGTGTTTAACGGCGAGTATCTTGTTAACGCCCAGGGCGAAGACGTGGTTGCCGGTATTCGCACGCCGCAGCAGATTACCAAGGCCGGTTCCATTCGCTGGGCACAGCGTGCAGGCATTGCCGAAGAGGAGCGGGTAGCCAACTTCCCGTCAATGGAAGAAGCCATGCCGGAGATTTATGCACAGCTGAATGATATCCAAGACAAGCTGGAGAAGCATTACCACGATATGCAGGACATGGAGTTCACCGTACAGGAAGGCAAGCTATGGTTCCTGCAGACACGTAATGGTAAGCGCACTGGAACGGCTATGGTGAAGATAGCCATGGACTTGCTTCGTGAGGGAATGATTGACGAGAAAACCGCTATCGAGCGCTGCGAGCCCCAAAAGCTGGATGAACTTCTGCACCCGGTATTCGATAAAGTGGCGCTTGCACAGGCCACGTCCATAACACAAGGACTGCCAGCTTCGCCCGGTGCAGCTTGCGGACAGATAGTATTCCACGCCGACGATGCGGCTGCCTGGCATGCCGATGGGCATCATGTAGTGATGGTTCGCATTGAGACTTCGCCCGAGGATCTTGCCGGTATGAATGCTGCAGAGGGCATTCTGACAGCCCGGGGCGGCATGACATCCCACGCGGCGGTTGTAGCGCGCGGCATGGGTAAGTGCTGCGTATCTGGTGCCGGCGGCATCAATGTTGACTACAAGACCAAGACAGTTGAAATAGACGGCAAGGTTTTCCGCGAGGGTGATTATCTTTCGCTCAACGGTTCTACCGGAAAGGTTTACGCGGGCGAGATACCTACCAAGGCTGCCGAGTTGAGCGGCGATTTCAAAGCACTGATGGATCTTTGCGACAAGTACACTAAACTGCAGGTTCGAACCAATGCCGACACGCCGCACGATGCCCAGGTGGCCCGTGACTTCGGTGCCAAAGGCATCGGACTTACACGCACCGAGCACATGTTCTTTGACGATAAGAAGATTTTGGCCATGCGAGAGATGATTTTGTCTGATACTTCCGAAGGCCGCGAAAAGGCGCTGGAGAAGCTGTTGCCTTATCAGAAAGCCGACTTCAAGGGTATTCTCGAGGCCATGGACGGTTGCCCCGTAAACATCCGCTTGCTCGACCCGCCGCTCCATGAGTTCGTTCCTCACGACTTGGAAGGACAGGAAGCAATGGCCAAAGAGATGGGAGTTGACCTGCAGGCCATTCAGCGCAGAGTAGCTTCTCTTGCCGAAAACAACCCGATGCTGGGCCACAGAGGCTGCCGACTGGGCATCACTTTCCCGGAGATTACGGCCATGCAGACCCGTGCCATCTTGTCTGCAGCGTGTGAACTGAAGCTCGAAGGCAAAGACCCGAAGCCAGAAATCATGGTTCCGCTGATAGGTGTTGTCAATGAGTTCAAGCAGCAGAAAGAAATCATCATGGCTACAGCAAAGAATGTGTTCGAAGAGTATGGCATCGAAATCAAGTTCCCCGTGGGCACCATGATTGAGATACCACGAGCCGCCCTCACGGCCGATCGCATTGCTACCGAGGCCGAGTACTTCTCTTTCGGAACCAATGACTTGACCCAGATGACCTTTGGCTACAGCCGCGATGACATTGCCAGCTTCCTGCCGGTATATCTTGAGAAGAAGATTCTGCAGGTAGATCCGTTCCAGGTTCTTGACCAGTACGGAGTTGGACAGCTCATCAAGATGGCCGTGGAGAAAGGCAAGAGCGTGCGTCCTGACCTAAAGACAGGTATCTGCGGCGAGCATGGAGGCGAGCCGAGCTCGGTTAAGTTCTGTGCCAAGATTGGCCTCAACTACGCCAGCTGCTCACCTTTCAGAGTGCCGATTGCCAGGCTCGCGGCCGCTCAAGCCGCGGTTGAGGAATAAACCGACTGTAATTCAAAATGACTGATACAAGGGGATGGAAGCTGATTTCCATCCCCTTTTTCGTTCAGAAGTTCTCCGATTTCAAGATTATTTACTACCTTTGCACGCAATAGAACAGATAGTGAGTAAAATGAGAAAAATACTTCTTTCGTTATTTCTGCTTGCTGCATTGACGATACAGGCTGCAGGCGAGGATACTGATTTTGTGAATGTGAACTTCGGAACCTATTATAGCGAAGCCATGGAGGCCATTCGGGCCAAGTATGGAGAGCCGTCGCTGGTGGAAGACAACGCCGTGGTGTATCTTGACAAGGATATCTCCGGCTACACTTTCAGCAAGATAATCTTTGGCTTCGAGAAAGGTACAAGCGGCTCGTATCTTAACCAGGCCCGCTTTTTCATTACCAAACCCACGCGCCATGAGGCTGTTGCCAATCGCGATTCGCTGGCCAATCAGCTGATGCAGAACTTCGGTGTGACCTACGACTACGAAGAAAACGGGAACAAGTTCTACAAAGGCGGCGTTTCTCCTACAGGCATCGGATTTCTCTTTACGCTCTCTACGGCCCGCAGAGAGGGACAGTGGATGACCGAACTTAGATACGGAGCTTTTCATCGGCTCAGATAATACATCATGCTGAAAATGAAGAGAGCGAAAACGAAAACTACCTTCTTAACCATCCTGTTGCTCCTGCTTACGGCTCCGCTGCAGGCACAACGGGTCAAAGACATGTGGATTAGCATGCCCGATTCGCTTATACCTTATTTAAATAAGAGCATGCGCATAGAGCTTGTTGACTTCGTAAACATGAAGGTTAAGGCTGAAGTAAAAAATTTGCTGGGCGAGGAGAGCGTGATGGACACACTGACAGCCAGCTACCTAAGCGTAACACTGAACGCGGCGGCAACGGTACAGATGCGCATGCTTCCACTGCAAAACGGTGACAGCATCATGTGCATGGTACGTTCATCTCACGGCCCTGCCTGCGACAGCGAACTCTCTTTCTGGTCCAAAAACTGGCAACGGATCGAACAGAAAGGCTTCATCAGCGGAGCGGAAGCACCGCAATCGTTGCGTGACCGGCTCATCGTAAAGCCCGACACCATGACAGAAGCCAGGTTCGAGGAACTGTCTGAAATGATAGAACCTTTTTTAGTGTGCGCAAGTCTTTCTCCTACAGACAACTCCCTTACGCTGAAAGTCTCGCTGCCCATGCTGTCCGCAGATGATAAAAAGGCTGTAAAGGCCATTTTAATGCAAAGGAAACTTAATTGGAATGGTGAAACGTTTAATTAATGTTTAATAACCGCATTAATTGGTAGCAAACACTTGCAGAGTTGGAAATAATACTTATCTTTGCATCGTGTTTTTCATGGTATTAGATTATTAAGGTTAAGAAAAGATTGGTTGTCGTGAGACAATCAATTTTTTTTTGCCCTTATCCGTCTTGTTTTTATTTTACATTCCCTCATCCTTTGTCGAAAAAGCTACTGATACACGCACTCCGCCTGCTCAAAAGACCGGGGAAAAGGTGCCGGAGCTATGCTTCAGGAACTTTCGACAAGTGTCGCACGATCGTTTGACACTTGTCGCACATGAGTGCGACACTTGTCAAAAGTTCCAGCTGGTGCTCTGTCCTGGATTTAGTTGACAGTTTTTGTAGTTAAATGTTCTTTAGGTTGACAA
>FZRE01000037.1 GCA_900199655.1 Prevotellaceae bacterium KH2P17 | reverse complement strand
CGTTGTGGCAGGCGGGAAAACAGGAGCTATGCTTCAAGGCGCTTGAAGGATAGCATCAAGCCCCTTGAAGGTGGCCTTTAAGGGGCTTGAACGTATGCTTCGACAAGCAGAATAGTGCGAGCCTATTCTGCATGATGCTGTCAGCAAATGAGGTGTAATGAAATGGCAGGGGGTAAGTACCTGCCTATTTTCTGACGAAATCCAGCTTTTTCGGCATCTTAACCCATTTCCGGTTCCTCGCTATCTTCAGCGTACTGCCTTCTTCTTGTTGCAAGGTACAGGTGCTGTCGTTCTGCACAATCAGCTTTGCGGTTAAGTCTTCACTGCCATAATCATTGATTATTTCAAGGTCGGCTTCCTTGTTGTTCTTGATTTTGGCAGAGGTGAATATCCATTTCCTGCTGTCTTTGTTATCGCCGAAGTATCCGGATACAGCTCCAAAGAGTTCCTGTCCTGGTATTACGATGTCATTTTCGTAGAGGTTGATATGAATATATACATCGTATTCGGAGTTGTACAGGTAACCTTTGAATGGTGTATCTGTTTGAGCGTTGCATGGCAAGCTCATGAGCAAAAGCAATCCTTCGGCCAATATCTTTGTAAGCATAGTTCGTTCAATTAGACGCAGGCAAAGATACAGATATAAATCAATAAATCAAAGAGTTTTAGCAATTTATGGCTGTTAAAAATTGGTTGTTCATGTTTTTTATAGTAACTTTGCAAAGTTATAGTAGTTTTTATGGGTAAAGAAATGTTATTTCCCGACTATATTTTTGAGTCAAGTTGGGAAGTATGTAACAAGGTAGGAGGAATATACACCGTCCTGTCCACGCGCGCCAATACATTACAGAAGGTAATGAAGGATCATGTTATTTTCATTGGTCCTGATTGTTGGGGGGCGGATAGGGATTGTCCTTATTTTACGGAAGATGACAGTCTCTTCGGCGATTGGCGGAAGCAGGCTCTTAGCGAGAACTTGAAAGTGAGGACGGGGCGCTGGAATGTGCCTGGAAGTCCTATCGCAATCCTTGTTGATTTCAAGCAATATTATGACAGAAAGAATGAGATATACACCCGTTTGTGGGAATTGTACCAGGTAGACAGTCTCCATGCTTATGGCGATTACGACGAAGCATCCATGTTCTCTTATGCTGCCGCCAAGGTTGTTGAGAGCTTCTATAAAAACAATATATCAGGAGAGCAGAAGGTAATCTACCATGGCAATGAATGGATGACGGGCCTGGGACTGTTGTATATCAAGCATACATTACCTCAAATAGCCACTATTTTTACCACTCATGCTACAAGTATAGGCCGGAGCATCGCAGGTAACAACAAGCCACTGTACGACTATCTCTTTGCGTATAACGGCGACCAGATGGCCGAAGAACTGAATGTGCAGAGCAAACATTCGATAGAGAAACAAACGGCCAGGTTCGTTGATTGCTTTACAACGGTAAGTGACATTACTGCCCGGGAGTGTGCAGAACTCTTGGATAAGCCGGTCGATGTCGTCTTGCCTAATGGTTTTGAGAACGACATCGTACCTTCCGGAGCCGTGTTTACCCGTAAGCGCAAGGCAGCCCGCCAGCGCTTGCTGGCCGTTGCCAATGCTCTGACAGGCAGTAACTTGGGAGATGATACTTTGATAGTCTCTACAAGTGGCCGTTACGAGTTCCGCAACAAAGGAGTTGATGTCTATATAGAGGCTATGAACAGGCTCTTGCGCGAGAAAAGTCTGAAGAAGAGCATCGTTGCATTTATCGAGGTGCCGGGATGGGTAGGCGAACCGCGCCAGGATTTAACCGAGCGTTTGGACAGTGGCAGGCAATACGACACGCCTCTCGAGGTTCCCGAGATAACCCATTGGCTGAATAACATGAGCCATGACAGCGTTCTCGGGATGCTGAAACATCTGGATATGCACAACGACAAGGATGACAAAGTGAAGTTGGTGTTCCTGCCTTGTTACCTCACGGGTAATGACGGAATTATCAATTTGAGCTACTATGATATCGTCCTGGGCAACGATCTCTGTATTTATCCGTCGTACTATGAGCCTTGGGGCTATACTCCGCTGGAGTCTATCGCCTTTAAGGTGCCTTGCATAACAACCGATTTAGCGGGCTTCGGCCTGTGGGCTAACACGGAAAAAGGCGGAAACAGCGAAATTCAGGATGGTGTGAAAGTCATTCACCGGACCGATTACAACTATTCGGAAGTAGCCGACCAGATAAAGGAAACTGTTGCTGCATACTCCAATTTTACGGAAGCGGAAGTGAAGGAGGCCCGCAGCAATGCCGAGAAATTATCGAAGAAGGCGTTATGGAGCAACTTCATCAAGTATTACTATCAGGCTTATGACTTTGCCCTGAACAGTGCTCAGAAGCGCATGCAGATAAATAACGATAAAATAAACTAACAAGAAAGATATGAAAATCAAAACAGATTATGCCAATGATCCCCAGTGGAAAAACTTGACTATCAAATCTCGACTCCCCGAGCAGCTGGCATGTTTGGACGAGTTAGCTCATAACATGTGGTGGGCTTGGAACTATGAGGCCCGCAATATGTTCAAGAGTCTTGACGAAAAACTTTATGAAGCGGTAGGCCACAACCCTGTACTGCTTCTCGAGCGCTTGAGTTACGAGCGTAAGGAAGAGATTGTGAAGAACCGCACTATCATGAAGAAAATAAAGGATGTTTATAGTCTGTTCCGTTCATATATGGATGTTGAGCCAGACGAAAAGCGTCCTTCGGTAGCTTATTTCAGCATGGAGTATGGCCTGAACCAGGTGCTTAAAATCTACTCCGGCGGCCTTGGCATGCTTGCAGGCGACTATCTGAAAGAGGCTTCTGATTCCAACGTAGACCTCTGTGCGGTGGGTTTCCTGTATCGTTACGGCTACTTCACCCAGAGTTTGAGCATGGACGGCCAGCAGATTGCACGGTATGAAGCCCAGAACTTCAACTCTCTGCCCATTGAACGTCAGCTTGACGAGAATGGAAATCCGGTGGTTGTAGATGTTCCCTACATGAATTATCAGGTTCATGCTTACGTATGGCGCGCCAATGTTGGCCGCATCAAGCTCTATCTGTTGGATACAGACAACGAGCTGAACTCCGAGTTCGACCGGCCCATCACTCACTCTCTTTACGGTGGGGACTGGGAAAATCGCCTGAAACAGGAAATCCTGTTGGGCATTGGCGGTATGCTCGCATTGAAGAAATTGGGCATCCAGAAAGATATTTACCACTGCAACGAGGGCCATGCCGCACTCTGCAACCTGCAGCGTTTGTGTGATTATGTATCAAGCGGGCTCACATTCAACCAGGCAATGGAACTGGTTCGCGCCTCTTCACTCTATACAGTACACACGCCGGTGCCTGCCGGCCACGATTATTTTGACGAGGCTCTCTTCGGCAAGTACATGGGTGGTTACCCCGCCATGTTAGGTATCTCGTGGGAAGAATTCATTGGCATGGGACGTACGAACCCCGACGACCACAGCGAGAAGTTCTGTATGTCCACCTTTGCCTGCAACACCTGCCAAGAAATCAACGGTGTAAGTAAGCTCCACGGATGGGTAAGTCAGAAGATGTTTGCCCCTCTCTGGAAGGGATACTATCCCGAGGAGAACCATGTAGGCTACGTTACCAACGGTGTGCACTTCCCTACTTGGACGGCTACGGAGTGGCGTCAGCTGTATGACAAGTACTTTGCGCCTACCTTCATGAGCGACCAGAGCAATGAAGAAATATGGCATGCCATCTACAAGGTGCCCGATGAGGAAATCTGGAATACGCGTATGGCTCTGAAGAAGAAGCTGATAGACTACATCCGCGGGAAGTTTACAGAGACCTGGCTGCGTAACCAGGGTGACCCGGCTCGTGTGGTTTCGCTGCTCGAACGCATCAACCCCAACGCGCTGATGATTGGTTTCTGCCGTCGTTTTGCAACTTACAAACGTGCCCATCTGTTGTTTACAGATTTGGAGAGGCTCTCAAAGATAGTGAATGACCCCGAGCATCCGGTGTTGTTCTTCTTCTCTGGCAAGGCTCATCCTGCCGATGGTGCCGGGCAGGGACTTATCAAGCGTATTTACGAAATCAGCCAGCGGCCGGAGTTCCTGGGCAAGATAATCTTCCTCGAAGACTATGACATGCAGCTGGCACGCCGTCTGGTTTCGGGCGTCGATATTTGGATGAATACGCCTACTCGGCCGCTCGAAGCATCAGGTACATCCGGTGAGAAGGCTGAAATGAACGGAGTTGTCAACCTCTCGGTACTCGATGGCTGGTGGGTTGAAGGCTACCGCAAGGGTGCAGGCTGGGCTCTGCCGCAGAAACGCACCTATTCCAACCAGGGATATCAGGACCAGCTGGACGCCGCTACTATTTATGGACTTCTCGAAAACGAAATTATCCCCCTGTATTATGGCAAGAGCAAGAAGGGCTACAGCGAGAGTTGGGTCAATGTTATCAAGAACTCTATCGCCACCATAGCTCCGCATTACACGATGAAACGCCAGCTTGACGATTACTATGACAAGTTCTACAACAAGGAGGCCGCCCGTTTCAAGAAACTCTCGGCCAACAACAACCGCCTGGCTATAGAAATTGCACAGTGGAAGGAATCAGTAGCAGAGCGCTGGGATGCTATCCACGTGGTTTCCAAAGACACCTCCTTCCTTGACAATGGCGGCGAAACCGGCGTAGAATACAAGGTTCGCTATGTTATTGACGAGCAGGGACTGGACGATGCCATAGGCCTTGAGCTGGTTTCGCTGAAGCCGGAACAGGATCCTGATGACCACAACATCTACAGTGTTCATGAGTTCAAGGTAGTTGGCCACGAAGGTAATAACTATATCTTCGAGGCTACCGTTGAGCCTGACGAGGCCGGTTCGTTCCGCTCGGCAGTGCGTATGTTCCCCAAGAACTCAAAGTTACCGCACAGACAAGACTTCAGCTACGTGAAGTGGTTGGACTAACCGGTCACAAGGTATCAATCCATCAAGGCTGCACCAAATTACACAGGTGCGGCCTTTTTTATTCACCATGCAGGCCATGTGATCCTTTATTTTGATTATCTTTGTAAGGACAGAAGGTCTTGATAATATCTTTCGGGAACTTTTGACAAGTGTCAAACGATCGTGTGACACTTGTCGAATAATCGTGCGACACTTGTCAAAAGTTCCCGAAGGCATCAAATGGCACCCTAAAAGCAGGAACATTGCTCTGTCCTGGATTTAGTTGACAGTTTTTATAGTTAAATGTTCTTTAGGTTGACAATAAATTTCTTATGTGGAAATATAGTTGTCAGGTTTTT
>FZRE01000039.1 GCA_900199655.1 Prevotellaceae bacterium KH2P17 | reverse complement strand
TGGAAAAGCCGAGCGCGTTTGACCCCCGAGGGCAAGCGACGTTGACCCTTACGGGCAAAATAAGAATGACCCTCTGCGGCAAAATAAAATTGACCCCTGAATGCGATTGCCATTCAGGGGCTTTTTTGTAGTTTTGTGTTGCCGTCCTGACTGGCGGATAAACGTTAAACTACAGAATTCAATGACAAAGTTAAGAAATTTATTGCGATGTTACGCCATTGGAATGAGTATAAAAAGCATCTCTAGTGCTTTTCATCTCTCGCGTAACACTGTGCGCAAGTATGTGCGCAGGTATCAGGAGAGCGGTCTGACGCTTGACCTGCTGATGACCATGTCTGAGGAAAAGCTCCAGGAGATGTTCCTCGACAACCAGAATCGCAGCCGTAAGCCATCTGCGCGCATGGATGAGCTGGAGGCTCTGATTCCCGACTACGTGAAGCGGCTCAGCCGCAAGGGCGTGACTGTCAAGTCGCTCCACGAGGAATACCTCAGGGAGCATCCTGACGGCTATAAGTACTCTACCTTCAAGCGTGCCGTCCGCCGGCAGAAGTACCATGTGCGGGTTGTCGGCCATGTTGACCATCTTGCCGGAGACCAGATGTACATAGACTACGCGGGTGACAAGCTGGAGGTCGTGGATGCTGAGACTGGCGAGGTGCGCTGCGTGGAGGTGTTCGTTGCCATCCTCCCGTGCAGCCACTACACCTACTGCGAGGCTGTTTGGTCACAGAAGAAAGAGGACCTCATCGTGGCCTGCGAGAATGCCCTTCACTTCTTCGGCGGTGCGCCGATGGCCGTCGTGCCGGACAACCTGAAGGCTGCTGTCACGCGAAGCGACCGTAACGAGCCTGTCATCAATGAGGACTTTGCGGCAATGGCCGAGTTCTACGACATGGCAGTATTCCCGGCCAGAGCACGCCATCCGAAGGACAAGGCACTTGTGGAGAATGCGGTAAAGCTGATGTACCGCTCTGTCTATGCCGACATCGAGGGGCTGGTGTTCCATGACCTCGCGTCCCTGAATGCCGCCATACGCAATTCGCTGGGTGCTTTCAATGACCGCAGGATGAGCGGAAGGAAAGAGTCACGCCGTGAGCTTTTCGAGGAGGTGGAGAAGGAATATCTCCAGCCGCTTCCCGCAGTCCGTTTCCAGATGAAGGCACGGAAGACCGTTACGGTCATGAAGAACAGCCACGTGATGCTGAACAAGCACCACTACAGCGTGCCCAAGGAATACATAGGCAAGCGTGTGGACATCGTATATGATGCGGACAGCCTGCAGATATACCACGGGCTGAAGCTTGTGACCTCCCACATGCGTAACGACACGCCATACGGCTACACACAGAAAGAGGCGCACAAACTGCCCGGCCGTCACGGCTCCTATGAGAAGGACCTCGGCGAGATCTACGAACGTGCCCGAGCCATAGACAACATCCTGCTTAACTACCTCAGGGAAGTCGCAGCGCAGAAGAAGTATCTGCCGCTGGCCTTCCGTACGTGTAAGGGCATCATATCGCTGGAGAAAAAGTACGGCCTTGCCCGCCTCGTAGCGGCATGTGCCTGTGCCTCCGAGGGACGGCAGTACGGCTACAACGAGGTGCTGGAGATCCTCAAGCGTGGCGACGACGTGAACTTCATGCCGTCGGACGATGACACCCCTGACGCTTTCCTCAATTACAAGCCGCAGATTCACAAGAATATACGCGGCAGGGAATACTACTCAAACTTATCAGGTAACGAAAAAGAAGATGACAATGGAGACAACAAACAGTAAGACTGCACCAATCGTGCAGGAGAAAGACCAGAACCAGGTCACGCTCGACCTGATGCGCAGAATGAGGCTTACGGGAATGGCCAACGCCTTTGAGGAAAGCCTCACGTCCACCTATGCCGAGGCCATGACACCCGACGGCTTCATCTCCTGGCTGATGGCAAGGGAGTGGGACTACCGCTCCTCGGCAGCCATAGACAGGCTCATACGCGGAGCCTCCTTCCGCTACAATGCCTATCCCGAGGAGATTGACTACAGTATCAGCCGCGGGCTTAACCAGAACCAGATGGAAAGGCTGCTCTCGCTTGACTTCGTGCGGCAGGGGCAGAATCTCTTCATCACGGGATCTGCCGGCACAGGCAAGAGCTTCCTTGCCACGGCCATAGGCTATCATGCCTGCAAGAACGGCATCAGGACGCTATATTCAAACACCTCAAAGCTGCTCAGCTCTCTGAAGGTCGCAAAGGCCAAGAACACCATAGAGACGGAGTTGAAGAAGATAGAACGGTGTCAGCTGCTCATCCTCGACGATGCCTTCCTCGTACCGCTGGACGCCAAGGAGCGCCCCATCCTTTTGGAAATCATCGAAGACCGCCATGACAGGAAGTCAATCGTCATGGCCTCTCAACTCCCTGTGGAAAACTGGTATGATGCCATCGGTGACCAGGCTGTCGCCGATGCCGTGCTTGACAGGATCGTACACTCATCACACCGCATCGAACTCTTCGGCGAAAGCATCCGCAAGATGAAGGCTAAGAAGTAAACAGGGCAAAATAAAAATGACCCCGCCAGTCAGGACTTTAGAGGGGGCAAAATAAAAAAGTTTTCAGGGGGCAACGTCGCTTTGCCCTCGGGGGTCAAACGCGCTCGGCTTTTCCA